>JBDRCF010000063.1:0-17152 GCA_043821985.1 Pseudomonadota bacterium | reverse complement strand
ATCCGCGCTACGAGGCAGGCTGCCGGCCATGAGGACAACGCGGCCACGCTAGCCGGTTTGGTGGAAGCCATTTCGGCCATGTTCGAGGGGTTGCGTATTCGCGCCATCCGCAATCCCGACATTGACCGGGATGGCGTGGTGAGGGTGTTCCGGCGCATGGTCAGCGACCTCCTCACGCAAACGTGAGCGTGGACGAGCGAAGGCAACGACCACTCGCCACGGTGGCCATATGCAATTAACCGGCCCAGAATTTATCGAACAACACCACGCAAGGTAAAAACAACGATGACCCCACAGCAAAAGAGATGGTTAATCCGAACGGTGGCCGTGCTGGTCGCCGGTGTGGTGGTATTTTTCGCCTGGCAGCACTATGGACTCAAGGAAACCGAAACCGGACTGGTCAGCGGCAACGGCCGCATCGAGGCGGTCGAGATCGACGTCGCCGCGAAAACGCCCGGTCGCCTTAAGGATATTCGCGTGCGCGAAGGCGAATTCGTCACCGCCGGACAGGCGGTGGCGCAAATGGATACCGATGTCCTCGACGCCCAGCGCCGGCAGGCCGAGGCGCAACTGCAGCAGGCGATCAGCGCGGTGGCCACCTCAAACAGCCAGATTGCGCAGCGCCACAGCGACCGCGCCGCGGCCCAGGCGGTGGTGGCGCAGCGCGAGGTGGAACTCAAGGCCGCCAGTTCGCATCTGGCGCGTTCGACGGCGCTCGCCGACAAGGGCTTTCTCTCGCCTCAGGCGGTAGAGGACGAGCGGGCACGGGTCGAAAGCGCCCGCGCCGCCCTTGCTGCGGCGCGGGCACAGGTCGCCGCCATGGAGTCGGCGATCGCTAGCGCCCGTTCCCAGGTGGCGGGCGCCCAGTCTTCCGCCGCCGCCGCGCAGGCCAGCATCGAGCGCATCCAGGTCGACATCGACGACACGGCACTGAAGGCGCCGCGCGACGGCCGGGTGCAGTACATCGTCGCCCGGCCGGGGGAGGTGGTCGGCGCCGGTGGACGCATCCTGAACCTGGTCGATCTCGCCGACGTCTACATGACCTTCTTCCTGCCGACCGCCGTGGCGGGGCGCGTGGCGCTCGGCACCGAGGTGCGCATCGTGCTCGACGCCGCGCCCCAGTATGTGATTCCGGCGAGCGTGTCCTTCGTCGCCGACGTCGCGCAGTTCACGCCGAAAACGGTGGAAACCGCGGTCGAGCGGGAAAAGCTGATGTTCCGGGTCAAGGCCAGGATCGATCCCGACCTGCTCAGGAAACACATCCTCCAGGTCAAGACCGGCCTGCCGGGCATGGCCTACGTGCGCCTTGACCGCGCCATGCCCTGGCCAGAACGCCTGGCCCTGAAACTGCCGCAATGACCGCGACCGAGCCCGTCGTCCGCCTGCACGGCGTCGGCCTGCGCTACGGCAAGACGCAGGCGCTGGAGGACATAGCCCTCGATCTGCCGGCTGGCCGCATGGTCGGCCTGATCGGCCCGGACGGGGTCGGCAAGTCCAGCCTGTTCGCCCTGGTGGCCGGGGCGCGGGCCATCCAGTCCGGAAGCATCGAGGTGCTGGGCGGCGACATGGCCGACGCCCGCCACCGGCGCGCGGTCTGTCCGCGCGTCGCCTACATGCCCCAGGGCCTGGGCAAGAACCTGTATCCGACCCTGTCGGTGTTCGAGAACGTCGACTTCTTCGCCCGCCTGTTCGGCCAGGGCCGGGCCGAGCGCGAACAGCGTATCGCCGATCTGCTCCGGGCCACCGGCCTGGCGCCGTTCGCCGACCGTCCGGTCGGCAAGCTGTCCGGCGGCATGAAGCAGAAGCTGGGCCTGTGCTGCGCCCTGATCCACGACCCCGACCTGCTCATCCTGGACGAGCCGACCACCGGGGTCGACCCGCTGTCGCGGCGCCAGTTCTGGGAACTGATCGGGCGCATCCGGGCGCGCCGGCCCGGCATGAGCGTGCTGGTGGCAACGGCTTACATGGAGGAGGCGGCGCGTTTCGACTGGCTGGTGGCGATGAACGACGGCCGCGTCCTGGCCACCGGGGCGCCGGCCGAACTGCTGGCCAAGACGCAAACCGCCACCCTGGAAGCGGCCTTCATCGCGCTCTTGCCCGAGGCACAACGGGCCGGCTACAGCCCCGTGGTCATCCAGCCGCGCGAGCCGGACGGCGACGGCCCGGCGGCCATCGAGGCGCGCGGCCTGACCATGCGTTTCGGTGACTTCGTGGCGGTGGACGACGTCAGCTTCCGTATCGGCCGGGGCGAGATATTCGGCTTCCTGGGTTCCAACGGCTGCGGCAAGACCACCACCATGAAGATGTTGACCGGCTTGCTTGAAGCCAGCGCCGGCGAGGCCTGGCTGTTCGGCCACAAAGTGGATGCGCGCGACATCGCGACGCGGCAGCGGGTGGGCTACATGTCGCAGGCTTTCTCGCTCTACGGCGAACTGACCGTGCGCCAGAACCTGGAACTGCACGCCCGCCTGTTCAAGATGCCGAAGGCGCGCATCGGCCCACGAGTCGAGGAGATGGCGCAAAAGTTCGATTTGGCCGAGGCCATGGACGCCCTGCCCGAGGCCCTGCCCCTAGGCGTGCGCCAGCGCCTGTCCCTGGCCGTCGCCCTGATCCACGGCCCGGAGATGCTGATCCTGGACGAGCCGACCTCGGGTGTCGACCCGGTCGCGCGCGACGCCTTCTGGCGCATCCTGATCGGACTGTCGCGGCAGGACAAGGTCACCATCTTCATCTCCACCCACTTCATGAACGAGGCCGAGCGCTGCGACCGCATATCGCTGATGCACGCCGGCCGGGTGCTGGTCAGCGACACGCCCGCCGCGATCATGGCGGAGCGGGGCGCGGAGTCGTTGGAGACCGCCTTCATCAGCCATCTGGAAACGGTGGCCGGCGGCGACGGCGCGGCCGAATACGAGACGGATGCCACCCTGCCGGCGGGTAACGGGACGGCCACCGCCACGCCGCCTTACGCGGGCTTCAGCCTGCGCCGGATGTTCAGCTACATGCGCCGCGAGACCCTGGAGCTGATGCGCGATCCGATCCGGCTGACGCTGGCGCTGCTGGGCAATGCCATCCTGATGCTGGTGATGGGCTACGGCATCACCCTGGATGTGGAAGACCTGACGTTCGCGGTGCTGGACCGGGACCAGACCGCCACCAGCCGCGACTATGCGCTCAATATCGCCGGCTCGCGCTATTTCAACGAGCAGCCGCCCATCAGCGACTACGCGGATCTGGACCGGCGCATGCGCGCGGGCCGGCTGGGGCTCGCCATCGAGATTCCCCCGGGCTTTGCCCGCGATATCGCCCGCGGCCGGCCGGTCGAGGTCGGCGCCTGGATCGACGGCGCCATGCCGACCCGGGCGGAAACCATCCGCGCCTATGTGCAGGGCATGCACGCCCACTGGCTGGCGACCAAGGCGCGGGAGGCCGGGCAGGGCGCGGCGCTGGCGGGGCTGGCGACCATCGAGACCCGCTTTCGCTATAACCCCGACGTCAAAAGCCTGGTCGCGATGGTGCCGGCGGTGATCCCGCTGCTGCTGATGCTGATCCCGGCCATGCTGGCGGCCTTGAGCGTGGTGCGCGAGAAGGAGCTGGGCTCGATCATCAATTTCTATGTCACGCCCACCACGTCCCTGGAGTTCCTGCTCGGCAAGCAGGCGCCCTATGTGGTGCTCTCCATGGTCAGTTTCCTGCTGCTGGTGCTGATGGCGGTGACGCTGTTTGGCGTGCCTTTCACGGGCAGCCTGGCGGCGCTGGTCGCTGGCGCGCTGCTGTATGTGAGCGCGGCGACCGCCATGGGGCTGTTGATCTCCACCTTCATGCGTAGCCAGATCGCGGCGCTGTTCGCCACTGCCGTGCTCACCCTGCTGCCGGCAAGCGAATACTCCGGCATGATCGATCCGGTCTCCTCGCTGGAAGGGATGGGCAAGGTGATCGGCCAGATCTACCCCACCACGCATTTCCTGACGATCTCCCGTGGCACCTTCTCCAAAGCACTGGGCTTCGCCGACTTGCAGGGTGCCATCCTGTCGCTCGCCATCGCCGCTCCGGTACTCATCGGCTTGGGCGTGCTGCTGCTCAGGAAACAGGAGCGCTGACCATGCGGCTGAAGAACGTCGGCAACCTCGGAATCAAGGAATTCTACAGCCTGTGGCGCGACCCGATCATGCTGGTGCTGATCATCTATGTATTTACTTTTTCCGTGTATACCCGGGCCACGGCCATGCCCGAGACCCTCAACAAGGCACCCATCGCCGTCGTCGATGAAGACCGCTCGCCGCTCTCCGCGCGGATTGCCGGCGCCTTCTATCCGCCCTATTTCCTGTCGCCGAAGTTCATCGACCAGGCGGAGATGGACGCGCGCATGGACGCGGGGCTGGATACCTTCGCCCTCGACATTCCGCCCGGATTCCAGCGCGACGTGCTGGCCGGGCGGGCGCCGACCATCCAGCTCAACGTGGATGCCACGCGCATGAGCCAGGCCTTCACCGGCAGCGGCTATGTGCAGAACATCGTCAATGACGAGGTGCGCGCCTTCGTTCAACGCTACCGCGAAGTTCCTGCGTTGCCGGTGGCGCTGGCGCTGCGGGCGCGTTTCAATCCCGAGCTCGACAAGTCCTGGTTTGCGGCGATCATGTCGATCATCAGCGAGGTGACGATGCTCTCCATCGTGCTCACCGGCGCGGCGCTGATCCGCGAACGCGAGCACGGCACCGTGGAACACCTGCTGGTGATGCCGGTGACGCCGCTGGAGATCATGCTGAGCAAGGTCTGGTCGATGGGGCTGGTGGTGCTGGTGGCGGCGACCGCCTCGCTGCTGTTCGTGGTGGGGGGCGTGCTGGCCGTGCCGCTGCAGGGCTCGATCGCCCTGTTCGTGGCCGGCACCACACTGCACCTGTTCGCCACCACCTCCATGGGCATCTTCCTGGGCACCCTGGCCCGCTCCATGCCGCAGTTCGGCTTGCTGCTGATGCTGGTGCTGATGCCGCTGCAGATGCTCTCCGGCGGCGCCACGCCGCGCGAGAGCATGCCGGAGGCCGTTCAGTTGTTGATGCTGGGCGCGCCCAACACCCATTACGTCATGCTTGCCCAGGCCATCCTTTATCGCGGCGCCGGCCTGGATGTGGTCTGGCCGCAGTTCCTCAGCCTGGCCGCGATCGGCGCGGTCCTGTTCGCCCTGGCCCTGGCGCGCTTCCGCAAAACGCTGGCAACGATGGCATGAGCTCGCGCACTGAACAAACTTCGCCTCGTTCGCGCGTCCCGGGCAAATGGCGCGCACTGCCGACCGGCATCTGGGCACTCGGATTCGGCTCGCTGTTCATGGACATTTCATCCGAGATGATCCATAGCCTCCTGCCGGTCTTCATGGTCACCGTACTGGGCGCCTCCATGGTGACCGTCGGCGTTATCGAAGGGATTGCAGAGGCTACGGCAGCCATCTTGAAAGTGTTCTCGGGTGCGCTGAGCGACTATCTCGGCAAGCGCAAATTCCTGATGATCCTCGGCTACGGACTCGCGGCAATCACCAAGCCCATTTTTCCGCTGGCAACATCAATAGGTTGGGTGTTCACGGCGCGTTTCGTCGACCGCATCGGCAAAGGCATCCGCGACGCGCCACGCGACGCCCTGATTGCCGACATCACGCCAGCACCATTGCGCGGCGCGGCCTATGGTTTGCGCCAGGCGCTTGATTCGGTTGGCGCCCTGCTCGGTCCGCTGCTGGCGGTGGCCTTCATGATATGGCTTGCCAATGACATCCGTGCAGTGATGTGGATAGCCGCGGTGCCTGCCTTCATTGCGGTGGCGCTGCTCATGATTTACGTACACGACCCTGAGCGCACGCATGCGCCCGGCGACGTCAAATCCCCACTCACACTGGCCGACATCAAGCGCCTGCCGCTGCGCTACTGGCTGGTTGTGCTGTTGGGGGCGGTCTTTACGCTCGCCCGCTTCAGCGACGCCTTTCTGGTGTTGCGGGCACAGGACATCGGCCTCGCGCTCGGCTATGTGCCGGTGGTCATGGTCGTGATGAACGTTTTCTATGCCGGCGCCGCGTATCCAGCGGGGGCCGCCGCCGATCGCATCCACCCGCGCGCCTCGTTGTTGATCGGACTCGCGCTGCTCATCGCAGCGGACATGGTGCTGGCCGCGGCCCGTGGCTCACTGGGCCTCTTTGCCGGCGCGGCGCTGTGGGGCCTGCACATGGCCTTTACCCAGGGCCTGCTGTCGAAACTCGTCGCTGACACGGTGCCGGCGCAATGGCGCGGCACCGGGTTCGGCATCTTCAATCTCGTCAGCGGCGGTGCGCTGCTGCTCGCCAGCGTACTGGCTGGCGTTCTGTGGAGCGCCATCGGACCCGCCGCGACGTTCCTGGCCGGTGCCGGTTTCGCTGCCCTCGCCGCAATCGGGCTCCTGACCGTGGATGCGGGGCATCGCAATCGAGACAACGAATGACATGGGCAGACCTGTTTTCCCTGCACCCGGCGCGATCCCTCAAAACGCTGGCAACGATGGCATGAAAAGAATAGTCGGACTCATGGTGTGGCTTGTTATCGAGGGTGCCAGCCCAACTATGGCCTGGTCGGTGGAACCGGAAAAGACCGGAACGCTGAGCTTCATTCTGGAAAATGATTTGTTCTATAACGTCGACAACCACTACACCAACGGGGTGGGGTTCATCTGGGTTCCGGATCGACGCACACCCACGCCGGAGTGGGCGGTGAAGCTGGCTCGCTTGGTGCCGTGGTTTCCCGAGCAAGGCGAGCCCCGCCACGGTTACGCCTTCGGCCAAAGCATGTTCACGCCCAGCGATATTACTATCGCGGATCCTTCATTGCGGGATCGGCCCTATGCCGGATGGCTGTATGGTTTGATCGGCCTGGGTGTGGAGTCCGGAAAGCAACTTGATCTGTTCGCGTTGACCCTCGGCGTGGTCGGCCCGGCCTCCCTGGCCGAGCAGAGCCAGAAATTCGTCCATAAAGTCGTGGGTTCCGATAAACCCCAAGGCTGGGACACACAGCTCGGAAATGAGCCAGGCTTCATCGCGACCTACCAGCGAAGCTGGCGGGGGCTCGCCACCACAACCTTCTTGGGAAACAGCCTGGATTTCACGCCCCTCGTGGGGTTTGCACTTGGCAACGTGTTCACCTACGGCAATGCGGGGGTCACCATGCGCTACGGCAAACGGCTACCGAATGACTACGGGCCGCCACGCATTCAGCCCGGCCTGTTGGGCTCGGGGGAGTTCGCTCCGGTGTCAAATTTCGGCTGGTACCTGTTCGCCGGCGTCGAGGGGCGGGCCGTTGCACGCAACATTTTCCTGGACGGCAACAGCTTCCGAGACAGCCGCAGCGTGGACAAAAAATCCTTGGTCGGTGACCTGCAATTCGGGTTTGTCATGGATTGGCCCGATATTCGATTGAGTTACACCCACGTGATTCGTACGCGAGAGTTCCAAACTCAAAATGGCGGCGACGATTTCGGCGCGTTCAGCGTATCTGTCAAGTTTTAAGCCCCGAGTTGCGGCATGATGCAAACACGTGTCTGCGGAGAACCCCAATCAAGTCACTCGGATACACCGAGGCACACCTCTACGATGCCTGTACCAGCGTCAAGCTGGGGGCCTGGGTGCTGGCGAACAACTTCAATCGATTTGGCGCTTCGTGGGAAGCAGTCGGTGCCTACAACGCGGCATGCACACGACTAAAAGGCGATGCGTGCCGCCGCGCACGAAATGGCCATGCCTGGAAAGTCTACCGGGCAATGAGGAAATCCTCATGAAATGCATGTTCACATTGCTTGCCCTGGTCTGGGCAGGTTCGTCGATGGCTGCCGACTGGCAGGTGCCGCAATCCCGCTTATGTCATCTTCGCAGATCAACCCAACGATCGCCTTCCCTTAGCCGAGCAAGCCCTCATCTTTGAGCGCCGCCTGTACGGCAGGGCGCGCGGCGATGCGCCCCAGGTATTCGTTGATCGTGGGCCAGGGTGCAAGATCGAACTGCACCCATCGCGACCAGCCCAACACGGTGAATAGATAGGCATCGGCAACCGTGTAGCTGTCGCCGAGCAGGAACTGCTTGCCCGCAAGCTGTGCCGCGACATGGTCACAACGCTTTGCCAGTGTCTGTTTGAGCTGTGTTTTCCACTCATCGGGCGTGTCGGGATTGAACAGGGCGCCAAAGGATTTGTGCAACTCCGATGCAATGAAATTGAGCCAGGAGTAAAGGCGATAGCGTGCCATGCTGTCGGCGGGCGGCGCCAGATTCTTGTCGCCACGATCAGCCAGGTACAGCAAAATCGCCGGCACTTCGGTCAGCACCTCGCCATCATCGAGTACCAACGCAGGCACGTAGCCGTTGGGATTGATGGTGGTGTAATCGACATCGGTTTCCGTCCTGCTCGTGGCCAAGTCCACTTTTTCGAGCGCAAAGGCGAATCCGGCCTCCTGGAGCGTGATGTGCACGGACAGCGAACAGGCACCAGGCGCGTAATACAGTTTCATGAAAGTGTCTCCTTGTTGCGGTTGAAGTTACGCACCCGCGCTGGTGGGATAGTCTGTGTAGCCTTTTTCACCCGGGGTATAAAAAGTGTCGAAATCGGGCGAATTGAGCGGAGCGCCCATGCGCCAGCGCGCGGGCAGATCCGGGTTGGCGAGGAAGGCCCGTCCCACCGCGATCAACTCGCACTTTCCGGCATCCAGGTCAGCCTGGGCACGTTCGGCATCATAACCACCGGACAGGATGACGGTCCCCTTGAACCGCTCGCGCATGGTCTGCTTGATGTGCTGCGGCACTTCGGGCGCGCCCATCGACGCATGATCGACGATGTGCATATAGGCCAGTCCCATTTGACCCAAGTGCTTGGCCAGATAGTCGTAGTCGGCATCCATCTGCTCGTACATCGGCATATCGTTGAAAACCCCATACGGGGAGAGACGAATACCGACACGCGACGCGCCGATGGCATCGGCTGTGGCAGCCGCCACCTCCAGCACGAAGCGCGCCCGGTTTTCGATCGCACCGCCATACATGTCGTTACGCTGATTGGATGTGGGACGAATGAATTGCTCCAGCAGGTAGCCGTTGGCCGCGTGCAGTTCGATACCGTCGAAGCCGGCCTCGAGCGCATTTTTTGCCGCAGCCACGAACTCCTCGCAGGTGTGGGTGATGTCCTCGATGCGCATTTCCTGGGGCACCGGATGTGGCTGCAGTCCGACAGTATCGGTATAGATTTCCCCCGCCGCCGTGATCGCCGAGGGTGCCAAGACCCGGGCCCCTTCCGGCAGGTTGTCCGGATGGCCGATACGGCCCGTGTGCATGAGCTGAACGAAGATTTTCGCCCCGCGCTCGTGCACCGCCTGGGTAATGGGCTTCCAGGCCTGTACCTGTGCAGCGGAGAAAATGCCGGGGATGCGCGGATAGCCCAGCCCGTTGGGCGAAGGGCTCACCCCTTCAGTGATGATCAAACCCGCCGAGGCGCGCTGTGCGTAATATTCGGCCATCAACGCATTGGGCAGGTTGTCGATGGCACGGTTGCGCGTCATCGGGGCCATGACGATGCGATTTTGCAGACGATGGCCAGCCACCGTGACTGGTGAGAACAAATCCCGATCTGAACGACTCATAGACTTCACTCCTTTCTCTCTGTTGTGTTGCGATGGACAGGGCATGTCCACTACGCCAAACCCGCCAGGCATGGCCAGGTTCTGACTGCAGTCATTGCTAACGACCCGTGAGCGCGCTAGCATCCTAAGCGAATCAGATTGCTTTTTGTAAGTAGGTTCCGAAAAGTTACTACGTATGAGTCGCTACAATCACCCCCCCGCCTGCCCTGTCGAAGCCATGTTCCGCGTCATCATGGGACCGTGGACCATGTACATACTCTGGGCCTTGCGTCAGGAGGGTCCACTGCGCTACGGGGCATTGAAAAGGCAGCTCGAGGGCATTTCCTCGAAGGTGCTGACCGACCGGTTGCGCATGCTCGAGAGCGAAGGGCTGATCTACCGTGACCACAAACCGACCATCCCGCCGGAAGTCACCTACGGATTGACCGCGCACGGCAATGAATTGGGCGATACCCTGGACGCGCTGGAAGTCGTGGCGCGGCGCTGGCAATCGCGAGAGGGACAACATTCTGACTGAGCGCAAGACGACACGCACGGGCCGCAAAGTGCGAGCCGAGGTCTCAATACTGTTCGTTTAGCAAGATTTCGCGTCGCCCCGTCGTTTTGACAAGGGCATCGGATCAAGCAGGGTCGGGGTGCGGTCGCCTCTTTGACTTCGTGGTCTGGGGCGAACATAGCTGGCGTAGGGTGAATTTCGTCGCTTGAGCATTCGAGGTTTCGACCAGCCGCGACTGCTGACACAGCGCAACCTGGACGCCTCGCGCAGCAACTCATTGAACCAGCACCTTCGTAAGCGGGGACGCGTTGGGGGGAAATGCCCCGGAACGGGGCTTTGCAGCCCTTCATCCACCGCTACAATTGGCATAGACCTCACTCGGCCATTAACCATCAGCCGCCCATGAGCCGTATACCGGCCATGAACAACCTACAGAGAGATCACAGCTAGATACCACACAAACTGCGCTCGCAGTGGCCGAGGCGGGCGTGCGCACAGTTGAGGCGAATCTTGCCGATGCGCGCATCAGCCTCGGCTACACCGACATTCGCGCCCCGCTCACGGGCGTGATGGGTCGTGCGCTCCAGGTCGAAGGTGCGCTGGTGAGCCCCACGGGGCTCGCGCTCACCACGCTGGCGCAGATCGCCCCCATCTATGCACGCTTCTCGATCGGCGAGGATGCACGCCTCGCACTGGAGAAACAGCGGGCCGACGGGACGCTGGAACAGGGTCGGCAACACGTTCGTCTCGTGCTCGCCGACGGCACCCGGATCGCCACCACCGGCACGCTCAACTTCAGCGACTACAAGGCGAATCCGCAAACCGGTGCATTCGACATGCGTGCCGAGTTTGCCAATGCCGACGGCGCCTTGAAACCCGGGCAATTCGTGCGGGTGGTCGTCGAAGGCGGGCAGCTGCCCGATGCGATTACCGTGCCTCAACCCGCGGTGCAGGATGGCCCGACCGGCAAATTCGTCTACGTGGCCACGCCCGGCGAGAAGGGGATGATCGTCGCGTTGCCCCACCCGGTCGAAGTCGGCGCGTGGGTAGGCGGCGGCGAGCCCGGCAAGGGGGCCGGCCGCTGGGTGATCAAAAGCGGCCTGAAGTCCGGCGACAAGGTCGTGGTCGATGGCATGGCGCGGATCTTCTTCCCGGGCATGCCCGTCGTGCCCTCTGAAGCCGCGGCTGACCCGAAGGCTGCGGCTGCGCCGCCCGCCGCCACGAAACCATAAGGAACGCTCATGTTCTCGCGCTTCTTCATCGACCGGCCGATCTTTTCGGTCGTGATCTCCATCCTGATCGTGCTCGCCGGGCTGCTGGCGATGCGCGTGTTGCCGATCGCGCAATACCCCGAGATCGCGCCGCCGGTGGTCACGGTGCGCGCGGTCTATCCGGGCGCTTCGGCGACGGTTCTGGAACAGACCGTCGCGGCGCCGCTGGAAAACGCGATCAACGGCATCGAGGACATGATGTACATGAGTTCGACCTCGGCCTCGAACGGCGTCCTGGAAATCCAGGTGACATTCGAGATCGGTTCCGATGTCGACAAGGCCGCGCTCAACGTCAACAACCGGGTCAAGCAGGCCGAGGCACGGCTGCCGGAAGAAGTGCGCCGCCAGGGTGTGACAGTGGAGAAAGGCTCGTCCGCTTTCCTGCAGGTGCTCGCTTTCCTGTCGCCCGACGGCCGCTACGACGACCTGTACACCAGTAACTACGTCACGCTCAACGTGCTGGACCGCCTGAAGCGCATTCCCGGCACGACCAACGTGCAGATATTCGGCGCCAAGGACTACGCCATGCGCATCTGGCTCAAGCCCGACCGCATGGCCCAGCTGGGTGTGACCGTGGCCGATCTTACGCGCGCGATCAACGAGCAGAACGCCCAGTTCGCACCCGGCAAGATCGGCCAGCCGCCGGTCGACAACGGGCAGGCGCTGGTGTATTCGCTCACCGCCAAGGGACGGCTCGCCGACCCCAAGGAATTCGAGAATATCGTCGTGCGTGCGAATACCGACGGCTCGGTGCTGTACCTGAAAGATGTCGCGCGGGTCGAGCTCGGTTCCAAGGATTACGACTTTGCGGGGCTCTACAACGGCAAACCCGCGACGCTGGTGGGCATCTTCCTGCAGCCTGGCGCCAATGCACTCGAGGTGGGCGACGAAGTGATCCGCACGGTCGAGGAACTGAAAAAGAAATTCCCGCCCGGCCTCGACTATGCCGTGCCCTATGACACCACGCGCTTTGTCGAGGTGTCGATCCGCGAGGTGGTGAAAACCCTGGGCGAGGCCATTCTGCTGGTCGTGCTGGTGGTGTTCGTCTTCCTGCAGAACTGGCGCGCAACGCTCATCCCCGTCCTCGCCGTGCCCGTGTCGTTGTTGGGTACCTTCGTCGGCCTGCTGTTGCTCGGCTATTCGATCAACACGCTGACGCTGTTCGGCATGGTGCTCGCGATCGGCATCGTGGTCGACGATGCCATTGTGGTGCTGGAAAACATCGAGCGCATCATCCACGAGCACAAGAAGACCCCACGCGAAGCGGCGCTGCTGGCGATGCGCGAGGTCACCGGCCCGGTGATCGCGATTGTGCTGGTGCTGTGCGCGGTGTTCGTCCCCATCGCCTTTCTCGGCGGCCTGACCGGCGAGCTGTACCGGCAGTTCGCGGCGACGATCGCGATTTCGGTGGTGATTTCCGGTCTTGTCGCGCTGACCCTCACGCCGGCGCTCTGCGTGGCGCTGCTCAAGGGCGAGAAGCCGCACGAGCCGGGACGCTTTTTCTGCGCGTTCAACCGGGGCTTCGCCGGCATGACCCGGCATTACCAGGGCGGCGTGAAATTCCTCATGCGACGCTCGCTCGTCGCGCTCTCGATTTACCTCCTGATGATTGCCGCGGCCGTCACCCTGTGGAAGTTCACGCCCGGCAGCCTGGTGCCGGACGAAGACCAGGGCTACTACATCAGCGCGGTCTACCTGCCGGACGGCTCGGCGCTGTCGCGTACCGAGGCGGTGGTCAAGCAGGTCGATGCGATCCTGCGCAAGGACCCGGCCGTCCAGCACGTGGTTGCCTTCGCCGGGCTCGACTTTCTCGGCGGCGGCTTCCGCAACAGTGCGGCGACCATCTTCGTCGCTGCGCGCCATTGGGACGAGCGCAAGAAGACCATCCAGCAGATGGTCGGCGAAATGATGGGTGCGACGTCGGGCATCCGCGAGGCACTGGTGCTGGCCTTCGCGCCACCGCCGATCTTCGGCCTGGGCAACGCCGGCGGCTTCGAGTTCTACATCCAGAACAAGGGCGAGGGTGGCCCGCAGAAACTGTCGCAGGTCGCCGATGCCTTTCTCGCCGCTGCGCGGCAGGACAAGCGGCTCGCACAGGTGCTGACGCTGTGGCGGCCGCACGTGCCGCAGCTCTATGTCGACGTCGACCGCGAGAAGGCGAAGATGCTCGGCGTCAGGATCGACGATGTGTTCAGCACGCTGTCGGCCACCCTCGGCAGCTATTACGTCAACGACTTCAACAAGTACGGCCGCACCTGGCAGGTGCTGATGTCGGCCGAGCCGGGCGCGCGCAAGACGCCGCAGGACGTATCGGCGCTGTTCGTTCCCAACCAGTCGGGCGAGATGGTGCCGATGTCGGCGCTGGCCAGAATCAGCTTCTCGTCCGGTCCGGAAACGCTCGATCGCTACAACAACCTCCAGGCGGTCAAGATCATGGGCAGCGCGGTGCCCGGGATCAGTTCGGGGCAGGCGCTCGCCATCGTCGACGAGATCGCGCGGAAGACCCTGCCGCCCGATTTCAGTTACGAATGGACCAGCGCCTCGTTCCAGGAAAAACGATCGAGCGGAACCTCGGGCATCGCGCTGGGGCTGGCGGTGCTGATGGTGTTCCTCATCCTGGCGGCGCAGTATGAGAAATGGACGCTGCCGTTTGCCGTGCTGATGGCGCTGCCCTTCGGCACCTTCGGTGCGCTGGCGGCGGTGTGGCTGCGCGGACTGTCCAACGACGTGTATTTCCAGATCGGTCTGGTGACCCTCTTGGGCCTCGCGGCGAAGAACGCGATCCTGATCGTCGAATTCGCGGTGTTGAAGAAGCAGGAGGGCTATTCCAGCGTGGCCGCTGCGCTCGAAGCCGCCCGCCTGCGCTTCCGCCCCATCCTGATGACTTCGCTTGCCTTCATCCTCGGCGTGCTGCCGCTGGCGATTTCGACCGGCGCAGGCGCCGGTGCACGTCATGCAGTCGGCACGGGCGTCGTCGGCGGGATGCTGGCCGCCACGTTCCTCGCGGTGTTCTTCATCCCGCTCTTTTTCCACTGGGTGTCCGACAGGCGGCTGCAAGCCAAGACGGAAGAGATCGATGCGCATCCGCATGCCACGCGCTACGACAACGTCCATATGCCGTCCCACCATCCGTCGCCGGCTTCGACACCGCCGGAAACACCGTAAAGCCGCCGGCCCACCGCGATCGCTCGCCGTGGGCCGGTAGGCAATGCCGATAAGACAATCGAAATGCGCCCGGTTGGGCGGCAGTGCGCATGCGGGCGTTGACCGCGGCCGGTAAAACCGAAATACTTGCGTCGGTAGTATGGTTAATTGTGCAACCCTCCAGTCAAGAGAGGACCGCCTGCTTTAATGTCAGGACAAGACACACACCGCCTCGCCGGCATACTGCTGCTGTCCGCAAGTATCCCTCTGTTGCTGTGGCAGGCATTTCCAGCCAATCAACTGACGCTCTCGGCCCCGGCTTTCCTGGCGGTTCATTCGATGATGGAAATCTTCGCCGTCATCGTGGCCGCGCTGGTTTTCTTCACGGGCCACGGCGTACAGGAAACCTTGCGCTCGATCCGCTCCGTGGCTTTGGGCTGCGCGTTCCTCGCGGTGGCGTTGTTCGATACCCTGCATTTCCTGTCCTATATCGGCATGCCGGACCTGGTCAGTCCGAATTCCCCCCACAAATCCATCCTGTTCTGGCTGTGCGGTCGCCTGGCGGCCGGGATCGGGCTGCTGGCGTATGTGAGACCCCCGCCACGCGTGTCCCCGCCAGCCGCTACGGCTGGATGGTCGTTCTGCTGCTGCTGGGGAGCCTGTCGTACGGGCTGCTGGCCTCGCCCCACGCCATTCCTGCGATGTATGTCATGGGCGAGGGATTGACCCCGCTCAAAGTGGCGCTCGAATGGGGGGTGTTCGGCCTTTACCTGGCGATTGCCGTCCTGCTGTACCTGCGTCGTACGCGCATCACCCACTGCGATTTCGAGAGCCTGATGCTGGCCCTGCTGCTGATGGCGGCGGCCGAACTGTTCTTCGTCGTGTATGTGCAGGTGAGCAGCACGGCCAACCTGCTGGGGCATACCTACAAGGTATTTGCCTATTATTTTCTCTATCGCGCGATCTATGCCGAAGCGGTGAGCCGCCCGTTCCGCCAGATGCGCCATATGCTCACGCATGACGACCTGACCGGCTTGCCGAACCGGACCGCATTCGGCGAACGGCTCAACCAGTCTGTCCTCACCTGCAATGAGGTAGCACCCTGTACCGTGATGCTGCTGGATCTCGACCATTTCCAGAACGTGAATGACACGCTCGGCCACGAATACGGCGACCTGCTGCTGGTGGCGGTCGCCGGGCGCATCCGGACGAGCCTGCCTGCTGCCGCTTTCCTGGCCCGTTTCAGCGGCGACGAATTCGTGATCCTGCTGGAAAACACGTCCGCCGAACAGGCCAAGCAGGTGGGGCAGACCCTGCTGGACGCCATGGGGCGGGAATTCGATATCGGCAACGATCGCCTGGGGATCGGCGTCAGCATCGGTATCGTCAGTTATCCGGCCGACGGCGGGTCGGCCAGCGTCCTGATGCGCTATGCCGATCTGGCTCTGCATCGCGCCAAATCGGCCGGCCGCAATTGCTTCCGGGTATTCAGCCACGATCTGTCCGAAGAAATCCAGCGCCGTGTGCTGCTTGAGGCGCGCCTCAAGCAGGCGCTGGAGCATAAGGAACTGGCCCTGCACTACCAGCCCAAACTGGAAATCCGGACAGGCCGCCTGATGGGGTGGGAGGCACTGTTGCGCTGGCAGTCGGCGGAATTGGGCATGGTCAGCCCCGATGAATTCATTCCGGTGGCCGAGCACACCGGCCTCATCCTGCCGATCGGCGACTGGGTGGTGCGCGAGGCCTGTCGTCAAATGCGCGCCTGGCAGGACGCGGGCCTGCTGGCCGGCACCATGGCGGTCAACCTGTCGACTCGCCAGTTTCGCCAGAAGGATCTGGCGGAGGAGGTCAGCGCCGCCCTGCGCGACACCGGGCTGGCGGCGGGCGACCTGGAACTGGAAATCACCGAGTCGTCGATCATGGACAATCTGGCGACCGCCGCTACCGTGCTGACCGAGCTGGAGCGGCTGGGTCTTCGTATCGCCGTGGACGATTTCGGTACCGGGTATTCCTCGCTCAGCTACCTGAAGAGCTTTCCCATCCACTGCCTGAAGATCGACCGCTCGTTCATCCGCGACATCCCCGGCGACGACAACGACACCGCCATCGTGCGCACCATCATCGCGCTGGCCGGCAGCCTCGGCCTGACCGTGGTCGCGGAAGGCGTCGAGACCGACGCGCAACTGGCTTATCTGCGGACCCATCATTGCGATCAGGCCCAGGGCTATTTCTTCAGTCGGCCGCTCCCCCCGGATGAGTGCATCAAGTTGATGCGGGCCGGCCTGCGCCGGGTGGCGGCATAGCGTTTGCCGCGCCGAATGACAAAGCCGGGCATTGCCCGGCTTTGTCATTCGGCGTTCCCGCCGCGCATCAGGGTGCGCGCTACCCGTAAAGAGTAGGCCGTGCTTGTCCCCGCAAGGGGGAGGCCGTGGTTGTAAAGCCGACAAGTCGGCAACCACCACGCACTAAAGACGCTAAGGCAACGCTGAACAAGTCCCCCTACGTGAATCAGTCCCCGCTAAACTGCGGTACATGATGAAACAACAGACCCTAGCGATGGCCGCCGATCAAGAAACGGGCTTTGCCGCGTACCGCAAACCCACGCGACGCGACG
>JBDRCF010000062.1:0-53727 GCA_043821985.1 Pseudomonadota bacterium | reverse complement strand
GTCGGACAAGGCCGTTCCTTCGGAGACACCGCATGCTGGTCGTCTGGACCTCGTTCCTGCTGCTGGGCGGCGTGATCGCCGTGGCGGGCTTCTGGCTGTCCAGGTTCGGCGACGTCATCGCCGAGCGGACCGGACTGTCCGGCAGCTGGGTCGGGCTCATCCTCATGGCCACGGTCACGTCGCTGCCGGAACTGGTGACCGGCCTGTCTTCGGTGACGATCGCCCAGGTGCCGGATATCGCCGTGGGCGACATCATGGGCAGTTGCGTGTTCAACCTGCTCATCATCGTGGTGCTCGATTTCCTGTATCGCAAGGAATCCGTCTATACCCGCGCGCGGCAGGGCAACGTGCTGTCCGCCGGCTACGGCATCGCGCTGATCGGTTTCGCCGGGTTCAATCTGCTGCTGTACCGCGCCGGAACCTTCCCTTCTCTCGGCCATGTCGGCCTCTACACGCCGGTCATCCTGTTGCTGTACCTGCTGGCCATGCGCTCGCTCTACCGGTATGAACAGGCGCAGGTCAGCGAGTACGTCGAAGATCGCGCCGAACGCCATCCCGAGATGAGCCTGAAGCAGGCCGTGCAAGGCTATGCCATGGCCTCGGTTGCGGTGGTGGCAGCAGGCATCTGGCTGCCGTTCATCGCGAAGGACCTGGCTACGGCCATGGCCTGGGAACAGAGTTTCGTGGGGACGCTGTTCGTTGCGGCCGTCACGTCCACGCCCGAGGTCGTGGTCACGGTCGCTGCGTTGCGCATCGGTGCGATCGATCTGGCCATCGGCAACCTGTTCGGCAGCAATCTGTTCAATATCGCCATCCTCGCCATCGACGATCTGGCCTACCTGCCAGGCCCGCTGCTCGCCGATGTGTCCCTCACCCATGCTGCCTCGGCCTTCTCCGCCATGATGATGAGCGGGCTGGCCGTGGTCGGGCTGGTGTTGCGGCCCGCTTCGCGCGTGTTTCGCACGGTCAGCTGGATCAGCCTGCTGTTGCTGGTCATTTATCTGTTGAACACGCTTTTCCTTTATTTGCATGGCGACTGATCGCGGCAAACCGGTCCGTCACTGGCATTGCCTCGACAGCGAGGCGGTCGCTGCACATCTCGACAGCGACCTGGACGCGGGATTGACTGCCGAAGCCGCCGCATCGCGGCTTGGCCGGGTAGGCCCCAACACCCTGCACGAGACCGGCCGCCGCCATCCGCTTGCCATGCTGGCGTCGCAGTTCACCGATTTCATGATTCTGGTGCTGATCGCCGCCGCGGTCATCGCCGGCGTCATCGGCGAGCCGCAGGACACCATCGCCATCGTCGTCATCGTCTTCCTCAATGGCATCATCGGTTTCATTCAGGAGTACCGCGCCGAACGTGCCATGGCGGCGCTGAAGAAAATGGCCAGCCCGCAGGCCCGCGTGATCCGCGACGGGCGTCCCGCGCTGATTGACGCGACCGAACTGGTGCCCGGCGACCTGGTTGAACTGGAGGCCGGCAACATCCTGCCTGCCGACCTGCGCCTGACCGAACTGGCCTCGTTCAAGGTCGACGAGTCCGCGCTCACCGGCGAGTCGCAGCCGGTCGACAAACGGCTCGCGCGGCTGCATGAATCCGACCTGCCGCTCGGCGATCGCCTCAATCTGGCGTACAAGGGCACGATCGCCACCTACGGCCGCGCCCGCGGCTTGGTGGTGGCCACCGGCATGCAGACCGAACTGGGGAAAATCGCCGCGTTATTGTCTGGCGAATCCGGCAAGACGCCGCTGCAAAAACGCCTGGCACGTTTCGGTCAGCATCTGGCATGGGTGGTGCTGGCGATCTGCGCCATCATCTTCGTGGCCGGCTGGCTGCGCGGCGAAGCGCCGCTGGTGATGCTGCTGACCGCGGTTAGCCTGGCGGTTGCCGCCATTCCCGAGGCGCTGCCGGCGGTGGTCACCATTTCGCTCGCGCTGGGGGCGGCGCGCATGGTCCGGCAGAACGCGCTGATCCGCCGGCTTCCAGCCGTGGAGACGCTCGGTTCGGTCACCTACATCTGCTCCGACAAGACCGGCACGCTGACGCAGAACCGCATGCAGGTCGATTGCGTCTGGGCTGCTGGCGAAATCCGTCCCGGCCTGCATGACGTCGAGCGGGCGCCATGGCATGAATTGGGGCTGGCCATGGCGCTGTGCAACGATGCCGTGACCGGTGGCGATGGCAAGCTGAGCGGCGACCCAACAGAAACTGCGCTGCTCGAAGCAGCGCAGGCGGCCGGATTCAGCAAGCAGGAATGGCAGGCAAGGCTGCCGCGCCTGGCCGAGATTCCCTTCGATTCCGATCGTGCGCGCATGAGCACGCTGCACCGCGAGGACGAGGCGGTCCTGCTGCTGGTGAAGGGCGCGCCCGAGCGCGTGCTGGCGCTGTGCGGCGATCAGCTGGGCGGACACGGAACGACGGCCATCGATCGGGTCGCGCTGCACGACGAAGCCGAACGACTGGCTGCGCAGGGCCTGCGCGTACTGGCATTCGCCCTGAAACGGCTGCCGCGCGTGCCGGATGCGCTCGACGCGGCCACGCTGGAAACCGATCTCACTTTCATCGGCCTGGCCGGCCTGATCGACCCGCCGCGACCGGAAGCGGCCGATGCGGTGGCCGCCTGCAAGGCCGCGGGCATCATCCCGGTGATGATCACCGGCGACCATCCGGCCACCGCACGCGCCATTGCAAGCAGGCTCGGCATCGTTGGCGACGGTGGCAAGGTGCTCACCGGCAGCAAGCTGGCGCAGTTGTCGCTGGCGGAATTCGAGCGCGAGGTGGAATCGGTGCGGGTCTACGCGCGCATCAATCCGGAACAGAAGATCAAGATCGTGCAGGCGTTGCAGGACAAGGGCGAGTTCGTCGCCATGACCGGCGACGGCGTCAACGACGCACCGGCGCTCAAGCAGGCCGACATCGGCGTCGCCATGGGCAAGGGCGGTACCGACGTGGCGCGCGAGGCGGCCCACATGACGCTGCTGGACGACAACTTCGCCACCATCGTCCATGCGGTGCGCGAAGGCCGCCGCATCTTCGACAACATCCGCAAGTTCGTCAAATACACCATGACGAGCAACTCGGGCGAGATCTGGACCATCTTCCTCGCGCCCTTCCTCGGCCTGCCGATTCCGCTGCTGCCGATTCACATCCTGTGGATCAACCTCGTCACCGACGGCCTGCCGGGGCTGGCGCTCGCCAACGAACGCGCCGAGCGCGACGTCATGCAGCGCCCGCCGCGCCCGCCGAAGGAAAGCCTCTTCGCCCATGGCATGTGGCAACACATCCTGTGGGTGGGCCTGCTGATGGGCGGTGTGTCGCTGCTGACACAGGCGTGGGCGATCCATGTCGGCACGGCGCACTGGCAGAGCATGGTGTTCACCGTGCTCACGCTGTCGCAGTTGGGCCACGTGCTGGCGATCCGGTCCGAGCGCGAATCGCTGTTTACCCAAGGCGTCCTGTCCAACGCGGCGCTGACCGGTGCCCTGCTGCTGACGCTCGCCCTGCAGATGGCCGTGCTCTATGTGCCCTGGCTCAATCCCATCTTCAAGACCGAGCCGCTGAGCCTGGGCGAGCTGGCCGCGTGCCTGGCCCTGTCGTCGGTGGTGTTCGTCGGGGTGGAGATCGAGAAGGCGCTGGCGCGGCGCGGCTGGCTGTACGCCAGCCCGTAATCGAGGGCTCAGAGTTCCGACAAGGGCTTTTGCGCGTATTGCGTGTTGACTTCGCCCATGTGCGCGATCAGCGTCGCCAGATCCTGGTTGAGGCGGGACAAGGCTTCATCCGGCAACTGTCCCAGGGCGTGCGTCAGGATGCCAGTCAGCGGCTGCGGCGCCTTCCCCAGTGCTTTTTCCCCGGCATCGGTGAGATACAGGCGCACGACGCGCTGGTCCACACTATTGCGTTCGCGCCGGATCAATCCTGATTTCTCGATCTTGTCGAGCAGATTGCTGGCAGTAGAAGCATGGATCGACAAGGCCTGCGCCAGTTCGGATACCTTCATGCCGGGCGTCTGGTGCAGCGCGGCCATGGCCCAGATCTGCGCCCCGCTGACGCCGCAGGCTTTTTCAACCGCCTGGAAATGCTGGCGCACGGCGCCGAAAATCACGCGAAACTGGCGCAGGGCTTCCCTGGCGGCGAGGGCGTTGGGGTTCAAGATACGATCTCCGGGTACGGAAAAATGATAATCATGGCAGGAATGTCAGGCGGCCGTATCCATGACCTGCGTCCATAAGGCATTGACTGCATTGCGCACGCTTTCCAGTGCCTGGGGCGGCACGCGGGCATATTCCGCCCCACTGAGCTTGATCACATGTTGTTGGCGGCGCAATTCACGGTAGGCGTCGGCGGCGGCCTGGGCAAGGTCGGCCGGCAGCAGGCCGGCCGTTCCCGCACGCTGCAGCAACGCGATATTGCCGACGTTGTCGGCGAGCTCGGGGTGGCCGGCGCAATGCCGCAGCACCAGATACTGCACGCAGAATTCGACGTCGACGATGCCGCCACGGCCGTGTTTGAGGTCGAACAGGTCGGTGTCGTTGACGTGGCCGGCGTGCATTTTCTCGCGCATGGAGAGCACGTCCTCGCGCAGTTTGGCGGCATCGCGCGGGGCGCTCAGCACTTCGCGGCGCAGGGCCTCGAAGCGTGCGCCGATCGCCGCGTTGCCGCACACGAAGCGGGCGCGCGTCAGCGCCTGGTGTTCCCATACCCAGGCGTGGTGCAACTGATAGTCGCGGAAGGCCTCGGTCGAGCTGACCAGCAGGCCGGAGGCGCCGTCCGGACGCAGGCGCAGGTCGGTTTCATACAGCATCCCGGTCGAGGTGAGCGTGCCGAGCCAGGTGTTGATGCGCTGCGCCAGCCGCGCGTAGATTTCCTGCGCGCGTTCGTCGGCGTCGTCGTAGAGGAACACCAGGTCGAGGTCGGAGGCGTAGCCGAGTTCCTTGCCGCCGAGTTTGCCGTAGCCGACGATGGCGAAGCGCGGCGTGTCGCGGTGGCGAGTCTTCAGGCCGGCCCAGCAGCGTGCCAGGGTTTCGTTCAACAGCGTGTCGGCAAGATAGGAGAGGTGGTCGGACAGCGCTTCCAGCGTCAGCCGCCCCGCCACATCCTGTGCGAGCAGGTGCAGCGTCTGCACCTGCTTGAAGCGGCGCAGCGCATCCATCTGCGCTTCGGTGTCGCCAGGGTGGGCATCCAGTTCCTCGTGCAGCTGGGCGGCGAGCTGCGTCCAGTCGGGCGTACTCATCAGGTGTTGCGGCGCGATCAGTTCGTCCAGCAGTTGCGGCTGCCGTGTGATCATCTGCGCGGCCCATGGGCTTGCCGCCAGCAGGCGTACCAGTTGGCGCAGCGCTGCGGGATATTCGGCCAGCAGCGCGAGATAGGTGGCGCGCCGGGAAACGGACTGGATGAGCGCGGCGAAGCGCTCCAGCGTGACCGCCGGGTCAGTCTGGCCGCCGATGACTTCGAGCGCAGGCGGCAGCAGTGCGTTGAGCCGGAGCTGCGTCGATTCGGGGAGGCGCGCGGTGTTCTGGCGCAAGGCGTCGAGCGTCGCCAGTACGCGCGGCGGGTCGTCATAGCCGGCGTTTTCCAGCAGCGCCTGGGTGGCGTCGGCGTCTGCGGTGCCGCAGCACACGGCGGTCAGCGGATGGCTGTTCTGGTCGGTCTGCGGCGCGGCGAATACCTGCTCGAAATGGCGCGTGACTTTATTCCGATGGCGGTCGAGCGCCGTCAACATGGTCGCGTAGTCGGGGAAGCCCATCGCCTCGGCGAGCATGGTCTGCGATTCGGCATCGTCCGGCAGGAGTTGGGTCTGCGCGTCGTCCAGGTACTGGATGCGGTGTTCCAGCCGGCGCAGGAAATCGTAGGCGGCGGCGAGTTCCTGCTGCGCGTCGGCAGTCATGAGGCCGGTCTTCACCAGCGCGTCCAGCACGACCAATGTCGGTTGCTGCTGTAGGGCGGCGATCTGGCCGCCGCGGATGAGTTGGAACACCTGGGCGGTGAATTCGATCTCGCGGATGCCGCCCGGCCCCAGCTTGACGTTGTGCGCCATCTCGCGACGCGCGACCTCGCGGCGGATCTGCACATGAAGGTCGCGGATCGCGGCGAAGGCGCCGAAATCGAGGTATTTGCGGAACACGAAGGGCCGCACGATCTGCATCAGTTCGTCGTGTCGGCTGCCGGTGAGCGGGCGCGCCTTGATCCAGGCGTAACGCTCCCACGGCCGCCCCTGGGCCACCAGATAGTCTTCCAGCATCGCGTAGCCCATCGCGAACGGGCCGGATTCGCCCCACGGGCGTAGCCGCAGGTCGACGCGGAAGACGTAGCCGTCGGCGGTGTTCTCTCCCAGCGCGGCGGCGAGCTTGCGCCCCAGGCGGATGAAGAATTCGTGGTTGGAAAGCGGACGGATCGAGGCGGACGGATCGTCGGCCGCCGTCTCGCCTTCCTCGGGATAGAGGTAGATGAGGTCGATGTCGGACGACACGTTGAGCTCAAAGCCGCCGAGCTTGCCCATGCCGACCACGACCATACGCTGCGGCGAACCGTTTTCGTCGCGCGGCTCGCCGTGGCGCGCGGCCAGTTCGGCGTGATGGAAATCGAGCGCAGCGGCAATGCACACCTCGGCCAGCGTGCTGTAGGTGGCCATCACCTCGGCGAGATCGGCCTGGCCCACCAGATCGCGCGCGGTGACGATCAGCCACACCCGATGGCGCAATTGCCGTAGGCGCTGGTACAGGGCGGCCTCGTCGGTACAGGCGGGCTCGACGAGAAACGCCTGCATGGCCGCCCGGCCGAAGGCCTGGCCCAGCTGGCCGGCCACGGTTTCTGCCAGGTTCGGTTGCGCCGTCAGCAGGCGACGACCATAACGTGAACAGCGGGCAACGCGTTCAAGTGCGGGATGGCTCATGGCTTGGATTAGAATCTGGGGTTATCGCAACACTTTATCAGTGGAGAGACTGTATGGCAGCCATCGAGTCGATTTTGACCGAAACCCGTGTTTTCCCGCCAGCGGATGCGTTCGTCAAGCAGGCGAATGTATCTGGCATGGCCGCCTACGAGGCGTTGTGTCGCCAGGCAGAAACCGACTACGAGGGGTTCTGGGCCGATCTGGCGCGCCAGCACATTGCCTGGAAAACACCGTTCACCCACGTGCTCGACGAATCGAAGGCACCGTTCTACAAATGGTTCGACGACGGCGAACTGAACGTGTCCTACAACTGCCTTGATCGCCATCTGGCGACCCGAGGCGGCAAGACCGCGCTGATTTTCGAGGCCGACGACGGCAGCGTGACGAAGGTCACCTACACGGAGCTGCATGCCCGCGTGTGCCAGTTCGCCAACGGCCTGAAATCGCTCGGCGTGGAACAGGGCGACCGCGTCATCGTCTACATGCCGATGAGCATCGAAGCGGTGGTGGCGATGCAGGCGTGCGCGCGCATCGGGGCGATCCATTCGGTGGTGTTCGGCGGCTTCTCCGCCAAGAGCCTGTTCGAGCGCATCGAGGACGCCAAGGCCAAGCTGATCGTGACGGCCGACGAATCGCTGCGCGGCGGCAAGGCGGTGCCGCTGAAGCGCGCGGTCGACGAGGCGCTGGCGATGGGCGACACCTCTTGCGTCGAGCGCGTGGTGGTGTATCGCCGCTCCGGCGGCGCAGTGAACTGGGGCACGCGCGACCTGTGGTGGCACGAACTGACCCAGACCCAGGCCGAGACCTGCGAGCCGGTGTGGGTGTCCGCCGAGCATCCGCTGTTCATCCTCTATACCTCCGGTTCGACCGGCAAGCCCAAGGGCGTGCAGCATTCCACCGGCGGCTATCTGCTTGGCGGCATCCTGTCGATGCTATGGGTATTCGACGCCAAGCCCGACACCGACGTCTACTGGTGTACCGCCGACGTCGGCTGGATCACCGGCCACACCTACGTCGCCTATGGCCCCTTGGCGCTGGGCATGACCGAGGTCATCTTCGAAGGCATCCCTACCTATCCGCACGCCGGACGCTTCTGGGAAACCGTCGCCAAGCACAAGGTCACGACCTTCTACACCGCGCCGACCGCGATCCGCAGCCTGATCAAGCTCGGCCACGAACTGCCGGCGCAGTATGACCTCTCCTCGCTGCGCCTCTTGGGCACGGTGGGCGAGCCGATCAACCCCGAGGCCTGGATGTGGTACCACCAGGTCATCGGCGGCGGCCGCTGCCCCATCGTCGACACCTGGTGGCAGACCGAGACCGGTGCCAACATGATTTCGCCGCTGCCCGGTGCGGTGCCGACCAAGCCGGGTTCCTGCACCCTGCCGCTGCCCGGCATCATGGCCGCGATCACCGACGAACACGGCCATCCGGTCGGGAAAGGGCAGGGCGGCTATCTCGTGATCCAGCGCCCCTTCCCGTCGCAACTGCGCACCCTGTGGGGCGATCCGGACCGCTTCGTCAAAACCTATTTCCCGGAGGAACTCGGCGGCAAGACCTATCTCGCCGGAGATTCGGCGCACCGCGACGTCAATGGCTATTTCTGGATCATGGGCCGCATCGACGACGTGCTGAACGTGTCCGGGCATCGTCTGGGCACGATGGAAATCGAATCCGCACTGGTCTCCAACCTGCGCGTCGCCGAGGCCGCCGTGGTCGGACGTCCGCACGACATCAAGGGCGAGGCGGTGGTGGCCTACGTGGTGCTGAAGGGCGCGCGGCCGGTCGGCGAGGAAGCGAAGAAGATCGCCGCCGAGCTGCGCGACTGGGTGGGCAAGGAAATCGGCCCGATCGCCAAGCCCGATGAAATCCGCTTCGGCGACAACCTGCCCAAGACCCGTTCCGGCAAGATCATGCGCCGTCTGCTGCGTGCGATCGCCAAGGGCGAGGAAATTACCCAGGACGTCTCCACCCTGGAGAATCCGGCGATCCTGGATCAGCTGAAGGAAGCCGTCAGGTAGACGGGCGCCAGCCTTGCCGTGTCGGCAGGGCCGGCTGCTTGCAGTCGCGCAGCCTTGGCCTATTTTTCAATTAAGGATTTGTTCATTCGATTAACCTGAAAGGAATGTCATGTCGCATTACCATGCAGTTGTCTGGCTCGATCACAACGAGGCGCGTGTCATGCACGTCAGCCCGGACGATGTCGAGAAATCGGTGATCCATCCGGTCAACCCGCCGCGCCACCTGCAGCGCAAGCGCGGCTCGGTCAGCGGCAGCCGCCAGCCTGAGGATCAGCAGTACTACCACGATGTCGTGGAGGCCTTGAGCGGCGCCACGGAAATCCTGATCGTCGGACCGGGGCACGCCAAGCTCGAACTCATCAAGCACATTCATGCGCACGATCATGACGTCGTGCAAAAAGTCGTGGGAGTCGAAACCGTCGATCATCCCGGCGATGGCCAGCTCGTGGCCTTTGCCCGTAAGTACTTCGTGGCCAAGGACAGGATGCTGTCGCAATAAGGCCGTCGGGAAACGGTTTGCAGCGTCGTTGTCGGGCCCCCGATAGGGAGCCCCATCAGTTCATGGGACAGGCTGTGCGCGACTGTTTTTCTCAACCGCTTGATAAATAGGGGAATTGTTTTAGGTGCCCAGCCTAAAGTCTGCCGATATTTCGTCGTTACTGTAGATAAGTCGTACAAGGGCAAACCCGTCGCGAGGCGGGGACGCAAAGCTTCCGGTCTTGATCGGGTTGCATCCGGGTCAAGATAGCGGGGCTGCCAGATTTCAGGTTGATGGCTGCGTCGTTGCCCCGATTCAGGTGCAGTGTTGAACCAGGAGGCCCTATGTCGCATCAATGCCCGTTCCCCGTCCGCTCCACCGACAATCGCCGTTGCTACCGAACCGGCAGTGCACCGGGATTCGTCCTGTGCCTGGCTGTGATGGCCGCTCTCTCATGCTATGTCGGATTCAGCCATGCCGCGCCGTCCCACACACTCCAGGCAGGGGTTTCCGGCGCCGTGCCCGCCCTCGGCCATCCTGCCGGACCGATCGCCGGAGGCTGACGGCGGGTCATACGCCTTGCTCTGCAGAAGCCGGCGCCCTTCGGGGCGCTTTTTTATGGCCGGTCTGCCGTGTGCGCGAGCGCCGTCGTGGTCTTCACCAGTTCCACCACCAGCGCGTGCAGTCGCGCAGGCGATTTCAGCGCCCCGTTCTCGGGGTCGAATGCGGTGTCGGCGTGGGCCAGCGAGAACTGGCCGGGCAGCACCAGCACGCCCAGCGTGTTGAGGACCTGGCGCAGGTGCGGCAGCATGCGCATGCCGCCGAAGGTGCCGGGTGTGGCAGCCAGGATGGCGGCGACCTTGTTCTGGTAGGGCACCAGGCCCGATTCGCCCTGCCATTCGCGCGACACCCAGTCGAGCGTGTTTTTCAGCAGCGGCGGCATCGAACTGTTGTATTCCGGGCTGGCGATCAGCAGGGCGTCGTGTTCCTTGAACAAGGCCTTCAAGCGCTGTGCATTGTCGGGCAGGCCGTCGCGTTCCTCGAGGTCGCCGTTATAGAGCGGCAGCGGATAATCGGCCAGGTCGATCAGGGTGACGTCGCCGCCTGCGGCACGGGTCGCGTCCACCGCAACCCGGATGAGTTTGCGGTTCCAGGACTCGCGGCGGATGCTGCCGGAAAAAGCGAGAATCTTGGGCATGACATGTCCTTGCATCAAAAAGTGAGTGATTGTATCGGGGCCGGCCAAGTGGTCGAGGCCCCGAGGGGGTCAGGGAAGATCGAAGCTGATCAGCTCGCTGGGTTCCAGCGCCTCGATGTCGACCGCGGATTCGAAGCGGATCGCCACCGCATCCCCGGCTTCCAGCGGATAACCCTGCACCTTGACCCGGCCGGTTGCGATATGCAGCCAGGCGCGCCGCCCTGCCGCCACATTCAGGGTGACGCGATCGCCCGTCGCCAGCCGGCCTGCATGAATGGCGGCGTCCTGATGGATCGTCACCGAGCCGTCGCGGCCATCGTTCGAGGCGATCAGGCGGAGCTGGCCCTGCAGGCTTTCGGGGGTAAAGGCGATCTGCTCATATCCCGGCTCCAGGCCGTAGGCGTCGGGCTCGATCCAGATTTGCAGCAGATGCACCGGTTCGCTGGACGAGGCGTTGTATTCGCTGTGGGCGATGCCGTGTCCGGCGCGCATGCGCTGCAATTCGCCGGGGCGGATCACGCCGCCGTTGCCGAGCGAGTCCTTGTGTTCAAGTGCGCCCGCCAGGACCCAGGTGACGATTTCCATGTCCTGGTGGCTGTGCGTCGGGAAACCCGCGCCGGGCGCGATGCGGTCGTCGTTGATCACGCGCAGCGGGCCGAATCCCATCCAGTTGGGATCGCGATAGTTCGAAAACGAGAAGGTGTGAAAGCTGTCGAGCCAGCCATGATTGGCGTGGCCGCGTTCGGATGATTTGCGTACGGTCAGCATGATGTGCGCTCCTGTCGGTTGGGTTGATGTTCAGGCGATGGCGTGACTATAGGCGTGGTTTTCCGCGAGTAAAACCGGCACAATTCGATCAACTCATTCGAATGGTTCGAACATGCCGCTGACCCTGGAGGCGCTGTCCATCCTCGATGCCATCGATCGCAAAGGTTCGTTCGCACGCGCGGCCGAGGAACTGGGACGGGCGCCGTCTTCCCTGACCTACGCCGTGCAGCAGATCGAGGCCGAACTCGATGCGCTGCTGTTCGACCGTTCCGGCCATCGCGCGCGCTTCACGCCGGCGGGACGCCTCTTGCTGGAGGAAGGCCGGGCGCTGCTGGGTGCGGCCCATGCACTGGAGAACAAGACACGGCAGGTGGCGGGCGGCTGGGAGCCGCAGTTCACCCTGGCGGTGGAGGGCATCCTCCCCGTCGCCCCGCTGCTGCCGGTGCTGGATGCGTTTTATCGCCAGGGCCGGTCGACCGAGATCAGGGTGCGTCACGAAGTGCTGGCAGGCAGCTGGGATGCGCTTGCATCCGGCTGTGCCGACCTGGCGATCGCAGGCGGCGATGCGCCTGCCGGCAGCGGCATCCGCAGCCGTTCGCTGGGCAGCATCGAATTCGTGTTCTGCGTGGCGCCGCAGCATCCGCTCGCGGGCCTCGGAAAACCGTTGACGCAAACTGACGTTGCGGCGCATCGCGCGGTGGTGATCGCCGACACCGCGCGCAACCTGCCGCTACGCAGCGCGGGCTGGCTGGCGCAGCAGTCGCGTCTGACCATGGCCGATC
Organism: Pseudomonadota bacterium; assembly: GCA_043821985.1. GTDB lineage: Bacteria > Pseudomonadota > Gammaproteobacteria > Burkholderiales > Thiobacillaceae > Thiobacillus. The sequence goes on along the minus strand of JBDRCF010000062.1, from coordinate 41,587 downwards.
TGCCGGGCAAGCTGGCCGCCCAGCAGGCCGGGCTGGGCGTGGGCTCGCTGCCGCGCTGGCTGGCCGAACGCGAGGTGGCGGCCGGCCGCCTGGTGCGTTGCGAGTGGGCCGGCGGCAATCCGCGCGAGATCCTGCACCTGGCCTGGCGCAGCGGCGAGGCCGGGCGGGCGCTCGACTGGTTCATGCGGGCGCTGGCGAAGCCCGGGGTGTTTGCGGGAGTGATCGATGCCGATTGAGAAGACGCCGCTCGACAGGATGCGGCTCGACAAATGGCTGTGGGCCGCGCGTTTCTTCAAGACCCGCAGCCTGGCCATCCAGGCGATCGACAACGGGCGGGTGAAATTGAACGGCGAGCGGGTCAAGCCCGCGCGCGAGGTCAAACCCGGCGACCGGCTGGAGATCCATCTCGGCGAGATCGACTGGACGCTGACGGTCCGGGCGCTGGCCATGCAGCGCGGGTCGGCGCCGGTGGCGCAGGCGCTGTACCAGGAGGACCCCGCCAGCCTGGCGCGCCGCCAGCAGCAGGCCAGCGACCGCAAGCTGGCGGCCAATCCGGCTGCCGCCATCAAGGGGCGGCCCACCAAGCGCGACCGGCGGCAAATTCATCGCTTCACGGGCGAATGAAACCCGGAATTTACCGGGATGTTGCCGCCGCAAAACAGGGCTAAGCGCATAGAATCAGCGGGTCCGAGAACTGTATTTTTATGACCGTTTCCCCCGCCTTGTCCCTGTTCCTGCGCCGCGCTTCGCGCTGGCTGGCAGCGCTGACGGCGCTGGCCGCCGTGGGCTTTGCGACGGTGGTGGCCTTGATGTTCTTCTGGGTGTTGCCGAACATTGCAGCGCACCGCGACACGGTCGCCGACCTCATGTCGCGTGCGCTGGGGCAGCGGGTGACGCTGGAAGACGTGTCGGGCGTATGGCAGCAGGCACGCCCGGAATTCCGTCTGCACGGTGTGCGCCTGTACGACCGGCAGGGCCATCCGGCGCTCTACCTGCCTGAACTCGAAGCCGCGTTTGCCTGGCGTTCGCTGCTGTTCCTGGAGCCGCGCTTCACGCGCATCGAACTGCAGGGCCTGGTGCTCGGGGTGCGGCGCGCACGCGACGGCCATTTCTACGTCGGCGGCATCCCGGTCAACCCGGCCGCGCCGGACAGCGGTTTTTCCAGCTGGCTGCTGCGGCAAGGTCAGGTGCATGCAGGCGGCGCCACCCTCACGTGGATCGACGAAGTGCGCGAAGCGCCGCCGCTCACCCTGACGGCGGTCGACTTCACGCTGACCAATGTGCGCTGGGCGCATCGCCTGCAATTGCGTGCCATTCCCCCGGCCAGTCTGGCGCGGCCGGTACAGATCGTGGCGAAACTGCGCGCGCGCCAGGTGGACGATCTCAAGAGCTGGAACGGTACCGTCGATGCGAACGTGGCGGGCGTGTCGTTTTCGCGCCTTGCCGCCTGGCTGGCGCTGCCGTACCAACCGCAGCAGGGCCGGGGCGCGCTGAACATGCAGTTCGAGGTGGCGCGCGGCAGGCTTGCCGGCGTGACGGCCGGACTCGAACTGCATGACATCGAGGCGAAGCTGGGCGACGATCTGCCGCCGGTGCGGCTGGCGCAGGTGCGCGGCCAGGCCCAGTGGCAGCACGGTCCTGACGGCTATCGCGTGGCCTTCGACAAACTGCGCGTGGCGCGCCCGGGTGCCGCCCTCGGTGCGCCGTTCAATGCGGGCCTGTCGTGGGGCGGCACGGCGCACGAAATCACGGCCCAGGCGTTCAGCCTGGGCGGCTGGCAATCACTGCTGCCGAGCCTGCCGATGGATGCGGCCCTGCGTGCGCGCCTGCAAGCCCTGCAGCCGCAAGGCCGCTTCGACCTGTTGCGGTTCGGCTGGACCGGCACGCAGCCGGGGCTGGACAATTTCAGCATTGCCGCCCGTTTCAGCGGCCTGGGCGTGGCCGCGGTCGATAACCAGCCGGGCCTGTCCAATCTGAGCGGGCGCATCGAGGGCGATGCGCGCGCAGGCGTGTTCGAGATCGATTCGCAGCAGATGACGCTGGGACTGCCCGACCTCTTCCGCGAACCCTCGTTCGCGATCGACAGCGTGCATGCGCGCGGCAAGTGGCAGAAGACGCCACGCGGCCGCCGCCTCACACTGGACGACATGGCCTTCGCCAATCCGGACATGGCCGGGACGGCGAAGGGCTACTACGAACTGATCCCCGGCCAGCGCGGCCTCGTCGACCTGACGGCGCATCTGAGTCGCGCAGACGGTACGGCGGTGTACCGCTACCTGCCGAAGCACATCGGCGACCATACGGTCGAATGGGTGAAGCGGGGCGTCGTGGCCGGGCGTTCGGATGACGTGCAGCTGAACCTGAAAGGCGACCTGACGCATTTCCCCTTCGATTTGGGCGATGGCGTGTTCCGGGTCGACGCACAGGTGAAGGATGCAGTGATCGACTACGTGCCGGGCTGGCCGCGTATCGAAGGCATCCAGGGGCGCCTGCTGTTTCAGGGCCGGACGATGGAGGTCACCTCCAGTCAGGCGCGGATATACGGCGTGGCCCTGGCGCCGGTGAAGGCCGTGATCCCGGACCTGCTGCATCACGACGAGCAATTGCATATCGATGGCCAGGCCAACGGCCCGATCCAGGATTTCATCCGCTTTGCCAATACCAGTCCGGTCGGCGGGCGGCTGCACGGTTTCACGGCCGCACTGGACGGCAGCGGACCGATGAAACTCGCCCTGAGCCTGCAGGTGCCGTTGCGCCGCAGCCACGATACGACGCTGGTCGGCCGCTTGTCGTTTCTGGGCGATACGCTGTTGCCGCCAGGCCTGCCGCGGCTCGACCAGACGCGCGGCGATATCGATTTCACCGGAGACAGCCTGGCCGCCAAGAACATCATCGCGCAGTTTCTCGGCGGCCCGCTGCGCATCGACACGCAAACACGATCCGGCCAGGTCCAGATCCTGGCGCAGGGGCGTGCCACTGCAGCGGGCCTGACATCGTGGCTGGGCACGGCCTGGAAGGACCAGGTGTCGGGGCAGACAGCCTGGCGTGGGCAGATCGACCTGGAGCCGACGGGCGAGCGCGTTCGCATCGAGTCCGACCTGACGGGGCTGGGCAGCAGCCTGCCGGCGCCGCTGGAAAAAACGGCTGCGCAACCGCTGCCGCTGGTGGTGACCAGCCAGCCGCAAGCCAACGGCCAATTGCGCGACGTGCAGCTCGGCAGGATCGTGGGGGCGGTCTGGCGCAGCACCGCCGAAGGACAATTCGACCGGGGCGAGATCCGCTTCGGCGGACGTGCCGTGATGCCCGGCGAGCCGGGGCTGCGCCTGGCGGGCAGCGGGCGCGGCCTGGATATTACGGGCTGGATGGATCTGCTGCCCGGCGGCGAAAGCGGCGAACCCCTGTCGTTGTCGGCGATCGATCTGAGTTTCGACGCGCTCGACCTGATGGGGCGACGCTACCAGGAGGTTCGCCTGCAGGGACGCAGTCGCGGCGGGTTGTTGCGCGCCCAGGTGAGCGGCGCCGGCCTGAACGGTGTGCTGGCCTATCGTCCGGCGGGCAATCAACCCGCGCGGGTCTCGGCGCAGTTCAGGCAGTTGAGCATTCCGGCCCGGCTGCCGGCTGGCGGGCCGGAAACCGGCAACAACATGAAGGCGTCGGACTTCCCGGTGCTGGACCTGACGGTGGAGGATTTCCGTTTGCAGGACCATGCGCTGGGGCGGCTGGAAGCCATGGCGCACGGTACGCCGCAAGGGCTGGTGATCGACAACCTGCAACTGACGCACCCCGACAGCGTGTTCCGCATGAGCGGCCTGTGGCGCGACAGCGGTCCGGGCGAAACCCGGGCCGACCTGAGCCTGAACGTGTTCGATGCGGGCAAGATGCTCGCGCGCTTCGGCTATCCCGATACGCTCAAACGCGGGACCGCGGAGATCCAGGGCAGCGCCACCTGGGAAGGCTCGCCGGCGGATTTCGAGCTGGCCACGCTGGCCGGCCAGCTCGACTTCAAGGCCAAGGGCGGGCAGTTCCTCAAGATCGATCCCGGCGCCGGGAAACTGCTCGGCGTGCTGAGCCTGCAATCGCTGCCGCGCCGGCTGAACTTCGATTTCCGTGATATCTTCAATGAAGGCTATGCCTTCGACGATATCGGCGCCACGCTGCGCATTGCGCGCGGCGTGGTCTACAGCGACAACTTCAAGATGCGCGGGCCGGCCGCCAAGGTCAACATGTCTGGCCTGGCCGACCTCAACCAGGAAACCGTGCAGTTGCGGGTGAAAGTGATTCCGAAGCTGTCCGAAGGCGTGGCCGTGGCCGGTGCCCTGCTCGGCGGACCGCTGGCTGGCGTGGGGGCGCTGGCCGCGCAGAAACTGCTGCGCGATCCGATCGAGGAAGTCATCAGCAAGGAATACATGGTGACCGGCGCGTGGCAGGCCCCCGATGTCCAGCGGCTGTCCAAAGCGAAGGCCAAACCTGATAATCAAGTGACCGAACCCTGATTGTGGAATCCGACCATGCCAACAAAAAAACCCGTTAAAACCACCGTTGCCCGCTCCCGTGGGGCGCAAGTCAAGAAGCCGGCCCCGCAGGCGGGCACCGTGCGCGTGGCGGCCATCCAGATGGCGTCGGGTCCGAATGTGTCTGCCAACCTGGCCGAAGCCGAACGTCTCATCGAGCTGGCCGTCGAGGCGGGCGCGCGCATGATCGTGCTGCCGGAGTTTTTCTGCATCATGGGGATGAAGGACGCCGATGTGGTGAAGGTGCGCGAGGCCGAAGGCCACGGCCCGATCCAGGCATTCCTCGCGCGCACGGCGAAGAAACACCATATCTGGCTGGTCGGCGGTTCGGTACCGCTGGAGGCCAGCACGGCGAACAAGGTGCGCAACAGCTGCCTGGTGTACGACGAGCGCGGCAAGCTGGTGGCGCGCTACGACAAGATCCACCTGTTCGGCCTCGACCTCGGCAACGAGCACTACCAGGAAGCCAAGCTGATCGAGCCGGGCGACAAGGTCGTCGTCATCAACAGCCCGTTCGGCCGCATCGGCCTGTCGGTCTGCTACGACCTGCGCTTCCCCGAGCTATACCGCGCCATGCCGGACGTCGACATCATCGTGGTGCCGTCGGCATTCACCGCCACCACCGGCCGCGCGCACTTCGAGACCCTGATCCGCGCACGCGCAATCGAGAACCTCGCCTACGTGATCGCGCCCGCGCAGGGCGGCTACCACCTGTCGGGCCGTGAAACCCACGGCGACAGCATGATCGTCGACCCGTGGGGCGTGGTGCTCGACCGCCTGCCGCGCGGTTCCGGCGTCGTCATCGCCAACCTCAACCCGGCTTACCAGGCCAGTCTGCGCAAGAGCCTGCCCGCGCTCAAGCACCGCTTCATCCAGTGTCAGAAAATCGAAGTCGATGTGGTGGAACGCCGAGTGCCGGCCAAGCGCGTGTCCCCGACCGGGGGCGAGACCGCCGTCAAATAATTCAGGACACCATCATGAACCCAACCGACGCCTTCGTACCCCTCCAGACCGCCGAGCAACTGTTCCATTCCGCCGAAGCCACGCTGCTGACGCCGAACGGGCTCGACGCCGACAAGCTCGCCCCGGTGTTCGGCCGCCTGCTCACGCACGACGTCGACTACGCCGACCTGTATTTCCAGTACTCGCGTTCCGAAGGCTGGAGCCTGGAAGAAGGCCAGGTCAAGTCCGGCAGCTTCAACATCGACCAGGGCGTCGGCGTGCGCGCGATCTCGGGTGAGAAGACCGCCTTCGCCTATTCCGACGACATCAGCCTCGATGCGCTGGGCGCCGCTGCCGATGCCACCCGCGCGATTGCGCGTGCGGGGCAGAACCGAAGCTTCGGCATGGTGCAGCGCGGCGAAGGCCGCGTGCTGTACAACGCCGTCGATCCGCTGGTCTCGCTGGCCGACGCCGACAAGGTCGCGCTGCTGGAGCGGCTGGAGAAAAAAGCCCGCGCGATGGATCCGCGCGTCATCCAGGTGATGGCGAGCCTCGCCTCCGAATACGAAGTCATCTTCATCGCACGTTCCGACGGCCATCTGGCCGCCGACGTGCGCCCGCTGGTGCGCCTGTCGCTGCAGGTCATCGCCGAGCAGGACGGCCGCCGCGAGCAGGGCTCCGGCGGCGGCGGGGGCCGCTTCGACTACAGCTACTTCACCGACGACATCCTCGAAAAATACGCGCGCCAGGCCGTGCACCAGGCCATGGTCAACCTCGACGCGCGCCCCGCGCCCGCCGGCAGCATGATCGTCGTCCTCGGCGCCGGCTGGCCCGGCATCCTGCTGCACGAAGCGATCGGTCATGGGTTGGAAGGGGACTTCAACCGCAAAGGCAGCTCGGCGTTCTCCGGTCGCATTGGTGAAAGAGTGGCCGCACCTGGCGTCACCGTGATCGACGACGGCACCATCCCGCTACGCCGCGGTTCCTTGAACGTCGACGACGAAGGCAACCCGACCCAGCGCACCGTGCTGATCGAAGACGGCATCCTCACTGGCTACATGCAGGACATGATGAACGCGAGATTGATGGGCATGCCGGTCACCGGCAACGCGCGGCGCGAGTCGTATGCGCACCTCACCATGCCGCGCATGACCAACACCCTGATGCTCAATGGCGACAAGGACCCCCACGAAATCATTGCCTCCGTGAAGAACGGTCTCTACGCCGTCAACTTCGGCGGCGGTCAGGTCGACATCACCAGCGGCAAGTTCGTCTTCTCCGCCGCCGAGGCCTACATGATCGAAGACGGCAAGATCACCTACCCGGTGAAAGGCGCCACCCTGATCGGCAACGGGCCCGAAGTGCTGACGCGCGTCTCCATGATCGGCAACGACATGGAGATGGATTCGGGCGTAGGGACCTGCGGCAAGGAAGGCCAAAGCGTGCCGGTCGGCGTGGGGCAGCCGACGCTGCGGATCGATGGGTTGACAGTGGGGGGGACGGCTTAAACTCGATGAGAATAAAAGCAATAGTGGAACCAGATGTAATTGGTGCAACCTTGGTTGCATTACTTCTGCTTGGTTTGATCGCTGGCTTTCTTTGGTTGTTCGGGCTAACTGGCGGGCGATACATGCTGCCTTTGGTAGCCGGTGCTGCAGGGTTGGTTGTGTGGGGGTGGTGGCAGTTAGTTAAAAAAACGCTGAATGACGTGTCGTAACATAAACACGCAAAACGTCCCGTCATCACCATCCTGATTTTGACTTTCTTCCCCTCACAGCCCCGCCGGAAATTGAGCCTGCCGGGCGGATCAGCGGCGAAGGTGTTTGAGCCCCGCCCACAAAAAACCAATTAAAAACAGCAAGGCGGGGCGAGTTCTTCGCCGCCCGTCCGGCAGGTTCGATTTCCGGGAATTCGGGGATGTCGGGGTCGCCTTCTTTTGGTTACTTTTCTTGGCGAGACAAGAAAAGTAACTAGCTGCCGGGCTACCCCCGGCCAACGGTCAGAGGTTCAGCGAAACCCTTCACTAGTGTTGACAGCCCTTCGACAGGCTCAGGGCGAACGGTGCATGGGGTGGCGCGCTGTTCGAACAGTGTCTCGGCGCGAGTGCAGACTGGAGTGCTTCGTCGTACTCGCAAGGACGGCCAAGCCTCAGGCCAAACTCTCCAGCGCCCTCGGCTCCCCAATCAAATACCCCTGCACACAATCCACCCCCATCTCCGCCAGCTTGGCCAACGCCTCTTCGTTCTCGACAAATCCCGCCACCGTCTTGATCTCAAGGAAACTGCCGGTTTCCAGGATGGATCGCACCAGGGCCTCGTCGATCATGCTGGTGCCGATTTCGCGCACCAGCGCGCGATCAATCTTCAGGTAATCCAGCTTCATGCTCTTCAGGCTGGTGTAGGAGCTGTTGCCGGCGCCAAACTCGTCGAGCGTGAAGCGGCAACCGTGGCGCTGCAGCTGCCGCATGAACAGCTGGGTCTGCGCGTGGCCCTCGACGGCGTCGGCTTCGCTGATCTCGAAGATGAGCTTGTCGCCGGGGAGGTCGCCGCGCGCCAGTTCGGCCTGTAGGTATTTCAGGAACAGCGGATTGGTGACCGATTGTCCGGACAGGTTGATCGACAGGCCGCCGATCCGGGCGAGCGTGTCGCTGTGCGCACGCATCCACTGTAGGACATGGCGCACCACCCAGCGGTCGATCTCGGTGATGCGCTGCAGGCGTTCGGCCACGGCAATCAGGTCGCGCGTGGCGATGATGCGTTCGCCTTCCGCAGTGGGATGCAACAGGACTTCGTAATACAGCGGGGTCCGCGCGGCATCGGCCGCGGCGGCCACCGGCTGGCAGTTGAGGCTGAGCTGGTTGCTGGCGAGGATGGCGGTCAGCTCATGCGCCCATTCGGCCAGCGCCAGCACGCCGCTCTCGTCGGCTTCGCTGTCGTACTGGACGACGGACATGTCCGACTCGCGCGCGCGCGCGCAGGCGGCATTGGCGTTGTCGTAGTAGACCTCGGGAGTGATGCAGTCGCGCGCCCAGGCCAGGCCGGCCGCAGGCTGTACGCGGTAGCGGGTGCCGTTGATTTCCTGGGGTGGGCGGTCAGGGCGTGCAGCAGGGCTTCGGTCTGCGCCTGGGCCGAAGCCTGGCCGGCCGCCTCGATCCAGAATGCGATGCCGGATTCGCCGGAGCGTGCAAGCAGTGCATTGGGCGGCAATAGCGTGGGCATGATCTGGGCGTAATCGCGCAGGATGGGCGTGCGGATCTCGACGCCCGCGGTTTCGCCCGCGGGCTTGCTGATGTCGAACTGGATCACGCCGATGGCGTAGCCGCTGTCGGCAGCCTGGCTGCGCAGCCAGTTGCGGCGGATGGAACGGAAGAAGCTCTTGCGATTGGCGAGTCCGGTGGCGGGATCGTGGGACGCCTGCCACAGCAGGTCGCGCTGCATTTTCTGGATCATCGCGCTGTAGGAACGATCCATCAGCGGCAGTTCCAGATCCTCGGTCCACTGCGCTTCGCCGTCTTCCAGGGACTGCAGCAGGTCCTGGCGCTTGAGGTCGAGCTTCTTGATGCCTCGGTAATTGGCGAAGACATACACCGGCGGCTGGTCGCCGATCCAGATCAGGTTGAGCGGGGCGTCGAGCGACTTGAACTGCAGCCAGTCGCCGACGCGCAGGCGTTCGGCCAGGTTGTCCTGCGCCTCGGAGAGGGGTTCGCTGGCCACATCGTCAAGGCGGGCGGCGACCGAGGTGCGCTGATGTTGCGATTTGCCTTCGTCGAGCAGGGCGGCGGCAAGTTGATCGACGATGCGGTCCTGGGCGAATTTGTCGGCGCAGACCTGGGTCAGGGCCTGGTCGATCTGCTGCAGCAGGGCCTGGATCTGGGTGGTCGTGGGCGGCTCGGACTGGTCCGCATCCAGCCAGGTACACAGCTGCTGCAACACCTGCCAGGCCTCGCGTGCTTCGTCGCTGTCGACGCCGTAGCGCATCTCGGCGATCAGCAGCACATTGCGCCAGCCGCCGTTCAACAGTTCGATGACGGCATTCGGCACCGCCCGCTCGTTCTCCAGCCGCTTCAGCAGATCGCGCAGGATGCGCTGCTTGACGACCTCGGCGCGCTGGCGGCCTTCGCACATTTCCTGCAGGCGGAACACGCGCGCGGCACGCTCATGCAGCAGCGGCTTGACCACGCGCTCCAGCTGGGTGCGCGCTTCCTCGAACACCCCCGGATTCTTGTCGGCCTCGGCGTTGATGCGATCGGTCCAACGGCTCATCAGCCGTAGCAGACGCGCATCCGTGATCTTGCCGTCGTCGCCGGCCACCATGCTGATGCGGTCGAGGGTGTTCAGTACCTTGTGTGCGGGGTGGGCAGGCGAGGCGAGGAATTCCGGATCGGCCATCGCCAGCTTGATGAGGCTGGTTTCCAACTGCTGGAAAAACGGCCGCATGCCTTCGCTGACCGATTTCTCGGCATGCATGGTGTCGAACAGTGCGCCGAACATGTCGACCGAACGCTGCATTTCATGGGTGACGGCCGGCGGCAGGGCGCCGGCGGCGGCCAGACGCTGCAGCACCGGGGAGTGGGCGATGCCGGGTGCGCCGGGCATCATGGCCTGGCCAGCCGCGCCGCCGCCAGTGCCCGCAGCAGCCGGCATTCCCTGCGGTTGCGGGGCATAACCTGGCATGGCGCCGCCTGCGGCGGGGGTGCCCGTTGCGCCCGTAGGGCCTGCGGCGCCAGACGCAGGCGGCTGGCCGCGGAAAAAGTCCAGCAGCGAGCCGGCCAGGCGGTTGAGCGTGCCGCGCGGTTGGGCGGAAGGCGACGATGCCAGGCCCTCAGGCTGCGCCGGGGCCGACGCGTCGTCGCTGGCCGGGGCGGCGTGCTGTGGCGAGACGGCAGGTTTATGGCGCTCGACCTCGGCCTGCGAAACGGGCAACAGGGCCAGCAGTTCGGCATACAACGGCGCCAGCAGCTCGGTCAGCACATCGCGCAGCGTGACGTAGGCGACCTGGCGCGCCTTGGCCAGCACCGGCACGTCCTGCAATGCGCCACGATAGGCATGACCGATGACCGCCGGGCCGAAGGGGTTGTTGTTGTGATCGCAGGCGAAGCCGAACAGTTGGCCGATGCGGGGCTCGATGTCCGAAAGCTGTTCGCGGAACTGTTCTTCCAGCTTGTTGGCCTCGCTCGAAGTGGCGAGCCAGTCTTCGAAATCCAGTTCGTCGACCAGCGCCAATCCACCGTCCATCGTGTCGCGGGTGGCCTGGGTCTGGACCGGCCGCGCCTGTTTCAGCGCATCAAGCACGCCTTGCACAAAGCGGGTCTGCACGGCCGGGCCGTGATTGGCGAATTCATGCACGGCGCTCAGCAGGCCGCTGTGTTCGGCAATGCCGGATGCCTGCACGGCTGCGGCGCTCAGTTTGTCGCCCAGTACACGCATGATCTGGTCGTGCACCTGGAACAGGGCCTCGCTCAGCAGGGTGGTACTGGCTTCGCGCAGATGGGGGTGTGCAGCGGAGGTCGGCAGGGCAGCCAGTTTTTGCCGGTGTCCCGCCATGCGCAGCCTTTGCAGTGCACGCAGCGCATCGACCGGCTGGCGGGCAAACGCAACCCCGACCCCGAGCGGGCTCAGGCGCTTGAGCTGCGCAGGTACGCGGAAGGTCTGGGTCGTACTGATCGACACCGGGGTGAAGACGATTTCCACCGCAGCATCGGCGCGCTTGGCCAGCGCGGTGATCGCCGCTTCGGGGTTGGTGAACTTGAGAAACAGGCCGCCCTGGCAGAAATCGCGAATCTCGCAGGCGATTTCCGTGTATCCCGGTTGCGTGATAATGGCGGCCTGTGAGACTTGGAAGCGTCGGTCGCGCCGCAATTCCTGGCCGGTATGTTGGTTATCTGTCGCGTTAGCCATCATTTCCACACTTTCCCTTGGTTTTTCCCCACCTGCTCAATACAACGGCCCGGTCGTGCTGTCCAGTTCAGGGCGAGCCCGGCCGGACTGGAAGCCACTTGGCGGACTCCGCCTGATTTTGGTAGACTCCCATGCATGAATTGTGCCGCAAAGTTCTTTTTTAGCCGCTTTTATCCCACGCCGCAGGCGGTCGGGAGGCGCTGAGACGGGCAGCAACGCCTTGACGAAACCGCCAGCCCGCTGGCGGTTTTTTTGTTTAAGCCGCCGCGATCGAAGCACACCAACCGGAGCCTGAACATGTCTGCCACCCGAACCGACGATACCCGCATCGAGCAAAGCGGCGAACTGCTCGCCCCGATGCAGGTCATGCGCGAACTGCGCGCCAACGAAACCGTGCTGGCCCACGTGGCCCATGCGCGCAGTGCCATTCATGACGTGCTGCGGGGGGCGGACGACCGCATGTTCATCGTCGTCGGCCCCTGTTCCATCCACGATCCGGCCGCGGCGCTCGATTATGCGCGCAAGCTGAAGCCGCTGGCCGACGAGCTGGCGCACGAACTCATCATCGTGATGCGCTGTATTTCGAGAAGCCGCGTACTACCGTGGGCTGGAAGGGGCTGATCAACGATCCGCACCTGGACGAGAGCTTCGACATCAACGAGGGCCTGCGGCTGGCGCGCAAGCTGTTGCTGGAAGTCAACGAGATCGGCCTGCCGTGCGCGACCGAGTTCCTCGACTTGATTTCGCCGCAATACATCGCCGATCTGGTGAGCTGGGGGGCCATCGGTGCACGCACCACCGAATCGCAGTCGCACCGCCAGCTGGCATCCGGGCTGTCGTGCCCGGTCGGCTTCAAGAACGGCACCGACGGCAGCCTGCGCATCGCGGTCGATGCGATCAAGGCGGCGGCTGCGCGCCACCATTTCATTTCCATCACCAAGTCGGGTCATGTCGGCGTGTTCAGCACCTCTGGCAACGAGGATACGCATGTGATCCTGCGCGGCGGCAAGACGCCCAATTACGATGCGGCCAGCGTCCATCTGGCGTGCGGCGAGCTGGCGTCGGCGGGCTTGCGCCAGCAGTTGATGATCGATTTCTCGCACGCCAATTCGAGCAAGCAGTTCCAGCGCCAGATGGATGTCGGGGCCGACGTGGCGGCCCAGGTGGCCGGCGGCGACAACCGCATCATCGGCGCGATGATTGAAAGCCACCTGAACGCGGGACGCCAGGATCTGGTCGCCGGCCAGCCGCTGGAATACGCCAAGTCGATCACCGACGCCTGCATCGGCTGGGACGACACCGTTCCACTGCTGCGGCTGCTGGCCGATGCGGTGAAAAAACGCCGGCTGACCGTGCCGGCGGATGAGGAATAGGCGCGCTTCGGGTTAAAATGCGCATGGCGGGCCTCCCCGCATGGCTAAGTTGTGAATCGGGTCAGGTCCGGAAGGAAGCAGCCACAGCGACCGATGCCAGTGCCGGGGTTCTGGCTCGCCACTTAAGATTCCCGGGGTTAGGAATTGGGATCTAGGGGCCAGGGCTGGCGGATCGCCGGCTTGGTTCATGCGCGTCGGATCGCGAAGCGCCTAAATCCTAGCCCCTCTTTCCCAGCCCCTGCACCCAATGACTGATCTTTTCGGCGACTCTGCATCCCCCGCACTTGCGCTGGCGCGCAAGTGGCGGCCGCGCGTGTTTGTCGACCTCAAGGGCCAGGAACACGTCGTGCAGGCCCTGTCGAATGCGCTGACGCAAGGCCGGCTGCATCATGCCTACCTGCTGACAGGCACGCGCGGCGTCGGCAAGACCACGCTGGCGCGCATTCTCGCCAAGTGCCTCAACTGCGAGACCGGCGTCACCGCGACGCCCTGCGGCGTGTGCTCGGCCTGTACGCAGATCGACGCCGGACGCTTCGTCGACCTGCTCGAACTCGATGCAGCCTCGAACACCGGCGTCGACAACATGCGCGAGGTGCTCGACAACGCGCAGTACGCGCCGACGGTGGGGCGCTACAAGGTCTACATCATCGACGAAGTGCACATGCTGTCGAAGCCGGCGTTCAACTCCATGCTGAAGACGCTGGAAGAGCCGCCCGCGCATGTGAAGTTCATCCTCGCCACCACCGACCCGCAGAAGATTCCGGTGACGGTTTTGAGCCGCTGCCTGCAGTTCAACCTGAAGCCGATGCCGCCCGCGCTGGTGGCGCAGCATCTGGGCGAAGTGCTGGAACAGGAGAATGTGACGGCCGAGCCGGCAGCGCTGAACCTGCTGGCGCGCGCCGCAGCCGGCAGCATGCGCGATGCCTTGTCGCTCACCGACCAGGCGATTGCCTACGGCGGCGGCAAGGTCGAGGCGGCCGCGGTCGAAGCCATGCTCGGTACGGTGCGGCGCGATTATCTGTTCGACTTGCTCGACGCCCTGGCGGCGCGCAACGGCGATGCGCTACTGGACCAGGCGCGGCAACTGGCCGAGCGCGGCATCGCCTTCGACGCCACCTTGCAGGACCTCGGCAACCTGCTGACCCAGCTGGCGCTGCTGCTGCACGCGCCGGGCGCGGTGGAAAGCAGTCTGGATGCCGAGCGCATGCAGGCGTGTGCCGCACAGCTGGACGCTGAAACCGTGCAGCTGTATTACCAGATCGCGTTGAACGGTCGCCGCGATCTGCCGTATGCGCCGGACGAGTTTTCCGGGTTCTGCATGACGTTGCTGCGCATGCTGGCCTTTGCCCCGGGTTCACGCGATTCCGCACGTTCTGATGTGCGTAGTGGATCGACGCCCGTCAGAACGGCCGCAGCGGAGCGCGTCGCGCCCGCTGCACGTGCCGAGTCTGTGACGCGGGTCGCTGTTTCCGAGACGCGAGCCGAACCGCCGATGCGTGCCGCCAGCCGCGAAGCCGAGTCCGGCGTGCCGCCATCGCCCGCACCGACAGTTAAGCGGGTTGTCGAAGCCGCACCGAGCGATACCGTGTCGAGTGAAACCACCTCGGCCATTGCCCCCACTGAAGCAGGTACGCCATCCGCACCCGTATTGACCGCCCGCGAGCCCGGGCCGGGCGGAGCCTGGGACTGGCTCGCCGTGGTGGCCGAACTGCGCCTTGGCGGCATGGCCAAGATGCTGGCCGATCACTGCGAACTGGTGTCGCAGGATGGCGATGCGGTGACCTTGCGCGTGGGTGAGTCGCACAAACATCTGCTTGATCGTGCCTATCAGGACAAGCTGGTTTCGGCGTTGAAAGACAAGTTTGGCGCGGCACTTCAGATCACATTCGAGATCGGTGCCGCGGCCGAGCAGACCCCGCAGCAGGTGCGTACGCGCATCAGGGAAGCGCGCCAGGCCGAGGCCGTGGCGGCTATCGAATCAGACCCATTCGTACGTGAGCTGGTCGACCAGTTTGGCGGCCAGATCGACGCATCGACCATACAGCCGCTAGTGCCCTGAGTTGGAAATATGTTGAATGGAAATGTCGAGAATCTTCCGCATGCGGCGTTGCAATTCCTCGCCAGGTGTCCAACCTGGCTGCGGTTTGCGCCTTGCCTGCGAAAGATTTCGACATTTCCATCAATCCGGCCAGCGTGCTATGCGAGCACTCGATCAACATATTCCCGACTCAGGGCACTAGGAGAAACAACATGATGAAGGGCGGCATCGGCAACATGATGAAGCAGGTCCAGCAAGTGCAGGAAAACATGGCCAAGATGCAGGCCAAGCTGGCCGAAATCGAAATCGAGGGACAGAGCGGCGCCGGCATGGTCAAGGTGACGATGACCTGCAAATACGACGTGCGCCGCGTCACCATCGATCCCAGCCTGATGGGCGACGACAAGGAAATGCTCGAAGACCTGGTGGCCGCCGCGGTGAACGATGCGGTGCGCAAGGTCGAGTCCACGGTGCAGGAAAAGATGGGCAGCGTGACCGCCGGCCTGCCGATTCCGCCGGGGATGAAGCTGCCTTTTTGATCGGATGGAAACAGCGAGATGCAACCTGCCGCGCTGGAAAACCTGATCACCGCGCTGCGCGTGCTGCCCGGGGTCGGCCCCAAGTCGGCGGCGCGCATGGCCTATCACCTGCTGCAGCGCGACCGGCGCGGCGCCGAGGCGTTGGCGGGGGCGCTCAACCATGCGCTGACGCATCTGCATCATTGCCGGCTGTGCAACAATTTTTCCGAGGCGGAAGTGTGCGAGGTCTGCGCCAGCCCGAACCGCGACAAGCGGCAGCTGGCGGTGGTCGAAATGCCGGCCGACTTCAACATGGTTGAGGCCACGCAAAGCTACGGCGGCCTCTATTTCGTGCTGATGGGCCGGCTTTCCCCGCTCGACGGCATCGGTCCGCGCGAGATCCATCTCGACCGCCTGATCAGCCGTGCGCTCGACGGCGTGGTCGAGGAAGTGATCCTGGCGACCAACTTCACGCCGGAAGGCGAGGCTACCGCACACACCATCGGCGAACTGCTGAAGGCGCGCGGCTTGAAGGTGAGCCGGCTGGCGCGCGGAGTGCCGGTGGGCGGCGAGCTGGAATACGTGGACAGCGGCACGCTGGCGCAGGCCGTGCGCGACAGGCGCACCGTCTGACCGCACCTACCCCAGCGCGCTGGCGACGAGATTGATCGTCAGCGCCAGCACCAGCAGATTGAAGCTGAACGACACCAGGCCGTGCACCAGTACCAGCCGGCGCATCGCCGTCGTGGTGATCGCGACGTCGGCCACCTGCGAAGTCATGCCGATGACCGCTGCGAAGTACCCAAAATCGGCGTAGCCGGGCGCCGCGCCGGGGAAGGCCAGCCCGCCCGTGTCCTTTCCCGCATGCGACCGGTAGTAGTGGCGCGCATAACGCAGCGCGAACAGGGTCTGGATCAAAAGCCAGGTCGATGCCAGCGTGCCGAGCGCGAGGACGATGTGCCATCCCCGAACTATCCCCGTCGACGTCCTGGCTGCATCGGTGACCAGGAACACGCCGATCAGGCTGACCCATGACGCCGCGATCAGTACGCCATACAGTGCGCCGGCGCCGGGGTCTTCGCTGGAAGCGCGCAGTCGGGTTTGGGCGGTGTCGAGCCGCCCCACGCCCCACCACACCAGCACCAGATACATCAGGCTGCCGGCCAGCCAGCCGGCCAGCAGCCGCGTTTCCCATACGTCGGCATACGTTGATGCCGCGCCCAGACCACCGAGCGTCAGCGCAAGCGACAGCCGGTGCCATGCGCGCAGGCGGGCGACGGGGTGAAGCTCACGGTGCGGATAGGGCAGCAGAAATTTCATGATCGGGAATGACGTGAATGCAGAAAGCCGCGCAAGGCCAGCAGGACGACCACCAGGCCGAGCATAACCCAGTGTTCGACCCGATGCAGCACGGCCAGATGGGTGCTCAACAGTGCGCCGAACACATAGCCGGCGCCGCCCACCAGAGGCGCCCACAGCGCGGCGGACGCAAGATTGAGCCAGAAAAAGCGCCAGCGGGGCACGTCGCTGAGCCCGACCGCGACAGGCAGCGCGATGCGCAAGCCCCACATGAACCGCATCGCCAGAATGACGCCGACCGGATGTTTCCGGATCAGATCGAGCGCGTGCCCGACTTTGCTGCGCCAGGCCGGGCGGCGCAGCAGCAACGCTTGTCCGTGACGGCGGCCGAGCCAGAAAAAGAACTGGTCGCCCGCTATCGCACCCATCCCGGCCACGCCCGTGAGCGCGGCGAAATCGAGATAGCCGCGATGTGCCGCGTAACCAGCCAGCAACAGCACGGATTCGCCTTCGAACAGGGCACCGAGGAAGACAGCTGCATAGCCATACTGTGCGATGAGGGTGGCAATATCCATGCATGGATTGTAGAGCGCGCCGCGTGGGACACGATGACGGGTTGGAATGCGCGAATGGCATGCATGTCGCCCGCTTGATGCCCGTTCTCGTGGATAATTCGGGATGCACGCGCCCCGAGGCGCCCTGTTTGAACGGAGAGGACAAGATGGAACTCAACGCCCTGACGGCACTTTCGCCGCTGGATGGCCGCTATGGCTCGAAAACTGCGCCGCTGCGCGATTTCTTCAGCGAATATGCCCTGATCAAATACCGCGTCATCGTCGAGATCGAATGGCTGAAGGCGCTGGCGGCCGAGCCCGCCATCGTCGAAGTGCCGGCGTTTTCCGACCAGGCCATTGCATTGCTCGACGGCATCGCCGACACGTTTTCCGTGGCCGACGCCGAGCGCGTCAAGGCGATCGAGGCCACCACCAATCACGACGTCAAGGCAGTGGAGTATTTCCTCAAAGAGAAGACCCGGGCCAGCGCCGAAATTGCCGCGGTATCCGAGTTCATCCACTTCGCCTGCACGTCGGAAGATATCAACAACCTGTCGCATGCCCTGATGCTCAAAGGCGCGCGCGATGGCGTGCTGCAGCCGGCCCTGGAAAAAGTCATCGCGCGCCTGACCGAACTGGCGCACGAATTGGCCGACCTGCCGATGCTGTCGCGTACCCACGGCCAGCCGGCGTCGCCCACCACGGTCGGCAAGGAGCTTGCCAATGTCGTCTATCGCCTGCGCCGCGCCTGGGATGTCATCGGCGCGACCGAACTGCTGGGCAAGATCAATGGCGCGGTCGGCAATTACAACGCGCACCTGTCGGCCTATCCCGAACTCGATTGGGAAAACTTCGCCCGCGAATTCATGATGTGCCTGGGACTCACCTTCAACCCCTACACCACCCAGATCGAGCCACACGACGCCATGGCCGAACTGTACGACGCCATTGCGCGCACCAACACCATCCTCGTCGACCTCAACCGCGACATCTGGGGCTATATCTCGGTGGGTTATTTCAAGCAGAAAGTGAAGGCGGGCGAGGTGGGCTCGTCCACCATGCCGCACAAGGTCAACCCCATCGACTTCGAAAACAGCGAAGGCAACCTGGGGCTGGCCAATGCAGTGCTGCGCCATCTCGCAGAAAAATTGCCGGTCTCGCGCTGGCAGCGCGACCTCACCGATTCGACTGTGTTGCGCAACATGGGCGTCGGCTTCGGCTACAGTCTCCTGGCCTACGAATCCTGCCTGCGCGGGCTGGGCAAGCTCGAGGCCAACCCGGCCGCCCTGGCTACGGATCTCGATGCCAACTGGGAAGTGCTGGCCGAACCGATCCAGACCGTGATGCGCCGCTATGGCGTGGCCAATCCCTATGAGCAGTTGAAGGAACTGACCCGCGGCAAGGCCGGCATGACGCGTGAGACGCTGCATGCCTTCATCGACGGGCTGACGATTCCGGAGGCCGAGAAGACCCGCTTGAAATCGATGACGCCGGCGTCATATACCGGTATGGCGGCCGAGCTGGCCAGACAGATTTAGGCCCGGCCGACCCTCGTCACGGATTCACGCGGAGGTTCCATGTCCGAACATGCTCTCGACGTCGGCCTCGCCGACTTTTCGCAACGCGTCCTCGAAGAATCGAAGCATCGCCCGGTGGTGGTCGATTTCTGGGCACCCTGGTGCGGCCCGTGCAAGCAGCTGAAGCCCATCCTGGAAAAACTCGCGGCCGAATACGACGGCAAGTTCCTGCTCGCCAAGATCAATTCGGACGAGAACCAGGAGCTCGCGGCACGCTACGGTGTGCGCGGTATCCCCAGCGTCAAGGCCTTCGTCGATGGCGAACCGGTCGACGAGTTTTCCGGTGCGTTGCCTGAAGGCGAGGTACGGGCCTTTCTCGACCGGCTCGTTCCCGGCCCGGCGGACGAATTGCGCCGCCAGGCGGCCGACGCCCGCCATGCGGGCGATGCGCCCGGCGCGCTGCAATTGCTGGCCGATGCCTCGAGAATCGATCCCGCCCATCTCGGTGTCCGGCTCGACGCGGCGGAAATCATGCTCGACCTGAACGAGGCCGAGGAGGCCCGCCGCCTGATCGGAAGCATGCCGGATGACGCCGATCCGCGCGTGCCTGCCTTGAAGGCACGCCTGCAATTCATGGGTGTGGCCGGTGAAGACGAAACGGCCTTGCGCGCGCGGGTGGCAACGAACGAAAACGATCTGGAGGCGCGGCTGAAGCTTGCCAACCTGCTGGTTGCGGCCGGACAGTACGAGGCGGGCATGGATCAGCTGCTGGAAATCGTCCGCCGCGATCGCGGCTTCGAGGACGACGCCGGCCGCAAGACCTTGCTGTCGGTCTTCAACTTGCTGGGCGGCGGCGAACTCGTGAGTCGCTACCGCCGGCTGCTGGCCAGCGCGCTCAACTGAACTGTCGGCTCAGTCGAGCGCCTGGTAGCGCACCTCGACGATTTCCACCTCGCGTCGTCCTTCCGGCGTTTGCACGCTGACGGTGTCGCCTTCGCGCGCTTTCAGGAGTGCGCGCGCCATCGGCGAAATCCAGGCGATGCGGCCGCGCCCCGCATCGGCTTCGTCGATGCCGACGATGGCGAAGGTGGATTCGCTGCCGTCTTCATCCGCGATCGTGACGGTGGCGCCGAAGAACACTTGGTCGGTGTCCTCGCGGGTGGCCGGGTCGACGACATCGGCGTGCTCCAGACGCTTGGACAAAAAGCGGATGCGCCGATCGACTTCGCGCAGACGCTTCTTGCCGTAGATGTAGTCGCCGTTTTCGGAGCGGTCACCGTTGCTGGCCGCCCACGAGATGGTTTCCACCAGCTTGGGCCGTTCGACTTTCCACAGCTGGTTGAATTCGGCGTCGAGCTGCGCATAGCCCGCGGGCGTCATGTAGTTCTTCGACCCGGCGGGGAGCGTGGGCGCATCGATCTCGTCCTCGTCCGCATCCGGAGCGTCGGTTTCCTTGACGAATGCTTTATTCATTTTGGGGAAAGCATCCTGTGGGCGGGACCGTGTTCATCGGCCGAACAGATGGACGAGCAGCGAGAGCGCCAGCGACATGAGAATGACACTGGCGAAGGGGAAGTAGAATACGCCTCGTTTATGCCGGATCTGAACGTCGCCGGGCAGCCGGCCCAGGCCCAGCCGATTGAGCCAGGGGGTGAGCAGGCCCAATACCAACAACGCCAGAACGAGTGTGACCAGCCATTTCATCATGAGGGGATTCTAGCCGATGGACGCAAGCCTGCCGCAATTCGAACGCACACGGATTCTGCTCGATGCCGGCGAACAGGCGCGACTTGCGCAGGCACACGTGCTGGTGGCAGGCCTGGGTGGCGTCGGTTCGTATTGCGCCGAGGCGCTGGCGCGCGCCGGGGTGGGGCGGTTGACGCTGATCGACCACGATGTGGTTGCCGTGTCGAACATCAACCGCCAGCTGCCTGCCTTGCTGTCCACCGTGGGGCAGCCGAAAGCCGAATTGATGGCCGCGCGCATCCGCGACATCAACCCGACGTGCGAACTGACCGTGATCCGCGAGTTCCTCATCCCCGAAACCGTGGCCGACATGGTGCCTGCCGACGTCGATTTCGTCATCGATTGCATCGACTCGCTCAATTGCAAGGTCGCGCTGGTTGCCAGCAGCGTCGAGCGCGGCCTCAAGGTTGCCTCCAGCATGGGGGCCGGCAACAAGCTCGACCCCACCCGAATCCGGATCGCCGATATTTCGAAGACCGAGATGTGTCCGCTCGCTTCGGTGATGCGCAAGCGGCTCAGGAAACGCGGCATTCCCAAAGGCGTGCTCACCGTGTTTTCCGACGAGGCGGGACGGCCGCCCTTGCCGCCGCAGCCGGTCGAAGGCCGCGGCCGCGACCGTGCGGTCAACGGCACCATCAGCTACATGCCGCCGTTGTTCGGCCTGATGCTGGCGGGCGCGGTGGTGCAGCGCCTGATCGAATCCTGACGCGACCGCGTACCGTCCGGTTGTGCGGGCTTATTGCTGCGTCGCGTCGTCGATCTGCTTGCGCTGCGCAGCGGCGGCATCCATGACCTGAGCTTCCACGGCCTGGGCTTTTCTGACGGACTGGATCTGCGTGTCGAAGACCGGGTTGGGCTTGACTTCGGTTTTAGGTTGCGGGGGCGGCGTCGGATTGCAGGCGCACAGGAGCAGTACAAGCGGGATCAGGAGTCCTTTCATTTCGCATCCTCCAATAATCCGGTGGGCAGACCGTCGATGCTGATCTGGTTTTTCTCGCGCCAGTAATCGAGCAGGCCGACCGGCCCTTTTTTCTCGGCCCAGCGCGCCAGGGTGTCGCGCTCACCCGCATAGGTGTAGCGCGGCACGGCGTAGCCGCACGAGGTCTGCACCGATTCGAGGTCGAGCACGATGATCTGGCGTTCGCCGGGAAGGGCGGGGAAATGGGGACGGAGTTCGCCCCACTCCGGGTCCTGCCTGCGCACGATGCGTCCACGTCCGTACAGGCGCAGGATCAGTGGATCGGCATCGAAACTGCACCACATCAGCGTCATGCGGCCATCATGGGCGAGATGGGCCGCGGTTTCATTGCCACTGCCGGTGAGATCGAGGTAGGCGACGCGGGTGTCGGACAATACACGCAGGCTGTCCATGCCCTTGGGCGACAGGTTGAGACGGCTCGTGGCGGTGCCGGTGGCAGTAAAAAACATCTGCTGCGCGGCGATGAAGGCGCGGTGTTTTTCTTCGAGGGCAGGATAGAAGCGCGCCATCAGTTGATCTGCCGTTTGAGGAATTCGGTAAGGATGCGCATGCGCGTCACGCTGTCGTTCATCTCCAGCAGGTTCTGCTTGACGCTGAGCTTCAGCGGCAGCACTTCGGACAGCCGGTAACCGACCCATACGGCATCGTCGAATGCATGCGGGGCCAGGAAGTGCGCGTGACCGTATTCGTCGATGATGTGGCGCAGGATTTCCACGGCCAGTTCGAGTTCGTGAGGGATCGCGCTGGCCGGTTCGGCACTGACTTCGTCAACCGTACCGATAAGCAGCCCGCTGGGCTCGACCTGGGTGTGGCGGATGACAAACCGTGTGTCGGCCTGGGTATCGATGTGCAGGATGCCGGTTTCGGGCATGTCCCAGTCGGTGATGCGGACTCTTGTGCCAATCGAATAAGGCACGGCGGGCGTGCCGGTTTCCTGCCCTTCCCGGATGGCACAGATGCCGAACGGACTGTCGTCGGCGATCGCCTGCTTCACCATGTCGATATAGCGCTGTTCGAAAATCCGCAACGGCATCCGGCCGCCGGGAAACACCACGGTGTTCAGTGGAAACAGCGGCAGGCTGCTCAGTTTTGCGGCGGCGTTCACCGGCTGTCGCCCCAGCGTGCCATGAGTTCGTGCTGGACGCCGAGCTGGTCGAGAATACGCGCGACGACGAAATCGACGATGTCGGCAACCGACTGCGGCTGATGATAGAAGCCGGGATTGGCCGGCAGGATGACCGCGTTCATCCGCGACAGCGTCAGCATGTTTTCCAGGTGCAGGGTGGAAAACGGCGCCTCGCGGGGAACGAGGATGAGCTTCCGCTGTTCTTTCAGCATCACGTCGGCGGCGCGTTCGATCAGGTTGTCGGACAGGCCGTGGGCGATGGCGGCGAGCGTGCCCATCGAACACGGGCAGACCACCATCGCATCGGCCGGATTGGAACCGGATGCGACCGGCGCATTCCAGTCCTCGCGGCCGAACACGCGCAGCTGGCCATCGCGTGTGTTCAGGCTTTCCGACAACTGCCGCTCAAGATCGCCGGCGCGTGCAGGCAGCGCCACGCCGAGTTCCTGCTTGGCGACGATGTGCGCCGCCTGCGACACCAGCAGATAGACCTGCAGGTCGGCGGCCAGGAGACATTCGAGCAGACGCAGGCCGTAGGCCATGCCGGAGGCGCCGGAGAGCGCAAGGGTAACGGTATTCAGGGTAGGGTGCATGGCGCGAATTGTCGCCCGGATGCCGCCAATAATCCACTATGCGACTGCGATTGGCACTCGGGCGGCGCGCGAAATTGTCCGCAGGACGGACGGAATACCCGCTCTCGACATCGTCCGCTCAGTTCGGCCTATCCCTTGCGAGTGCCTGCCAGAATATCGGGCGACATGTCCGGTTCAGGTGTCGAGGTGGCAAGCATGCGCATCACGATCAGCCCGTTAACCGTGCCAAAAACCAGCGCGGCGGTGGCGAACACGGGCAGCAGCTTGATCAGCGCAGCGGCCGGCAGCAACCAGATGCCCACCAGTGCGAGCTGTCCGCCAATGTGGCCGAATGCCGCCAGCACCGACAGGCTGACCGGGCCGAAATGGCGGCTGGGAAGATAACGTGCCAGCGCCAGCACCGACAGGCTGACGAGTGCGCCGGCGGCCGACAGCCAGAAACCGGGTGCAAACAGGCTGCCCAGCAGCAGGCTGCCGGCCAGTACGCGCAGACCCGACACCC
Source organism: Pseudomonadota bacterium (assembly GCA_043821985.1). GTDB lineage: Bacteria > Pseudomonadota > Gammaproteobacteria > Burkholderiales > Thiobacillaceae > Thiobacillus. The sequence goes on along the minus strand of JBDRCF010000062.1, from coordinate 17,992 downwards.
AGGCGGCCGCACGCCAGCCGTATTGCAGCAGCACCAGCAGGATGACGATGTTGGCGAGTCCCGGCTTCACGCCGGGCACCGGGCTCGGCAGTGCGGCCTCCGCGAGCGTGAGGCCGATTGCCAGCGCCGCCAGCCGCGCGATGCGGCGGTCGTCCGCATGGACCGGCAGTTCAATAACCGAGCGTGTCATAGGCCGTGGTCCGGCCGCGGATTTCGAGGCTGACCTGATTGGGAAGGCACAGCGCCGCCTGTCCGGATTGTGTCAGCCAGCCTTGCTTGACGCATAGCTGGCGCGGCGACGGATCGCGCGCAATGCGCGCGCGGCCGGGTTCGATCTCGATATGTGTGGTGCCGAGCGGCCCGGCGACGGCAAAGGTCCGGGCTTGTGCGAGTGAAGCGGTTTCCACCACCTGACCGGCAGCGCGGATGACGACCGTGTCGCCGCGGTCGCCGCCCCATGCCCATATCGTCAACGCGACGACGAGGCCGCCGCTTGTCAGCAGCACGCCCAGATCGCCGGCGCGCAGCGCCGTCATCAACTGAGTTCGCGGTGCCGCACCAGCACCTGCTCGCGTTCGCGGAAGGCGGCGGCCAGCGTTTCCGCGAAATACACGCTGCGGTGCTGGCCGCCGGTGCAGCCGATGGCGACCGTCAGATAGGCACGGTGGTCGCGAATGAAACACGGCAGCCAGTTCTCCACGAAGCCACGGATATCGGCCAGCAGCGCCATGGCGTTGGGGCTGTCCTCGAGAAAATCCTTGACCGGCTGGTCGCGCCCGGTGAGCGGGCGCAGCTCCGCCACGTAGTGCGGATTGGGTAGGCAGCGCACGTCGAACACCAGGTCGGCGTCGAGCGGGATGCCGTGCTTGAAGCCGAAGGATTCGAACAGCAGCGTGATGCGCGAACGGTCCTGTCCGACCAGATCCTTGATCCACAGGCGCAAGGCGGCGGCGGAGAGGTCGCTGGTGTCGATGCGGTGCGCCAGCGGCGCGATGTCGGCCAGCATCTCGCGTTCGAGCTGGATGGCTTCCTGCAGCGAGACCGTGTCGCTGGAGAGCGGGTGGCGGCGTCGCGTTTCGGAAAAGCGCTGGACCAGCGTCAGGGTCTTGGCCTCGAGAAAGATGACCCGCAGGTCGGCACCCTGATTGCGCAGCGCGTCCGCGATCTGCGGCAGTTGCGTAAAGCTTGCGCTGCTGCGAGCGTCGATGGCGATGGCGATGCGTTCATGCCCCTCGTGCTTCAGATAGTCGACCAGGGGCTGCAGCATCGCCAGGGGCAGGTTGTCGACGCAGTAATAGCCGACGTCCTCCAGTACCGCGATGGCGATGCTTTTTCCCGAGCCCGATAATCCCGATACCAGTACGACTTGCATTCAATCGTCTCCGTCGATGGCGGCCTGCTGGCGCTTGATGAACTGTTCGACCGGATTGATGCCGCGGCTCTTGAGGATGTGGTTGCGTACGGCCACCTCGACCAGCACCGCAAGGTTGCGGCCGGCGGCGACCGGAATGCGCACCTTGGGAATGGCGACGCCGAGGATGCTCTCGGTCGAGGCGACCATGTCGAGCCGATTGAGCCCGACTTCGCCGATTTCCTCCGGATGAACCAGTTCGACGATCAGCCTGAGGTTCTTTTGCAGCTTGACCGCGGTCTCGCCGAACAGGAAGCGGATGTTGAGGATGCCGAGACCGCGTACTTCGAGAAAGTCGCGGATCAACGCGGGGCAGTTGCCCTCGAGGGTTTCCGGGGCGACGTGCTTGAGTTCGACGACGTCGTCGGCCACCAGCCGGTGACCGCGCGTGACCAACTCCAGCGCCAGCTCGCTTTTGCCGACGCCGGCATCGCCCTTGATGAGGACGCCCATGCCCAGTACTTCGAGGAACACGCCGTGCTGCGAGGTCATTTCGGCCAGGCTTTGCGTCAGGTAATGGCCCAGATAGGACATCAGGATCGGGCTGGCCAGCGTCGAGGAGAACAAGGGCGTGCCGGTGCGCTCGGCGGTCTCGCGCAGGACCGGCGGGACGGCTTCCCCATTGGAAATGACGATGGCCGCGAGCTCGTTCGAAAACAGGTGGTCGATCGCCTCCTGCAGACTGGACGGGGACAAACCGCGCAGATAGTCCATTTCGGCGCAGCCCAGGACTTGTACCCGGTTGGGATGGACGAAATTCAGATGTCCAATGAGCGCCAGGGTCGGTTTCTGGATGGTTTCGGAGGATAGGGTGCGATCGCCGCCGGTGCGTCCGGCTACCCATTGCAGGCCGAGCTGTTCCGCCAGGTCGCGGAACAGGGTTTCAACCGAAACGTGGCTTAGTTCGCCATCCATGCGCCGGCCTGCGCACTCAGCTTGACCATGACTCGAGCCGTCCCATCAAATCGGACGGGGTGGCGGCATCCAGCATCTCCGTGCGCATGGTCTCGTCGCCGAACAGTTGTGCAAGCTCGCCCAGGATCTGCAGATGCCGTTCGTTGGCGTCCTTGGGAACCAGCAAAATGAAGCACAGCGTCACCGGCAGGTTGTCCGGCGCATCGAATTCGAGCGGACTCTTCAGGCGATAGAATGCGCCGCACGCATCCTTCAGTCCCTTGATGCGCCCGTGCGGGATGGCGATCCCATGGCCGAGCGCGGTCGAGCCCAGGCGTTCGCGTTCGAACAGACTGGTGAAGATGTCGGAGGCTTTGAGACCGCGGGTCTGAGCGAACAGGTCGGCTGCATGTTCGAACAGTTTTTTCTTGCTGGTGAAGCTGATGTCCAGCAAGGTGGTGTCAGGGGTGATGAGGGGGGCGATTAGGTTCATGCCTTTGCACAGCCGGGGAAAGAGGTTGTCCGGCTTCTGCAGATTATACGCCCGAAGGCTGTTTGAGGCCTCCGGGCGGGGCGGTGCAGTGTCAGGCAGGGCTTTCAGTCGGTTGGTGCTTCAGTCCGCCCCCGCCTTGATGGACGTCCGAGGTTTTTTCCTTGTGCTTGACGATCTGGCGGTCCAGTTTGTCCGCCAGAAGGTCGATTGCGGCATACATGTTGCCGTCCTCGCTGTGGGCGTGGAAATCATGGCCTTTCACATGCAGCGTGGCTTCCACCTTGTGCACCAGTTTTTCCACCTGCATGATGACCGTCACGTTGATGACGTGATCGAAATGGCGTTTGACGCGGTCGAGTTTCTCGGAAACGTAGTCGCGGATGGCTGGGGTCACTTCCAGGTGATGACCGGAAATCGTCAAATTCATAGAGCCTCCTAAGTCTGCTGAACATAACTGGAAGCCGGCATGCTGCCGACCTTCCAGGAGCGATCTGTTGTGCTCGATTTCATTGTGGGACGAAAGCCCGGTACATTCAAGCGCGGCACGGATTACCAGGCGGGCTGCGCAGGAAAAGCCTTTGCGATCAAAGCGCGCGGCGCATGTTGGCGGGTGGGATTTGCAATGATTCGCGATATTTGGCGACTGTGCGGCGGGCCACCACGATACCCTGCTGGCCCAGGACTTCCGCCAATTGGCCATCCGACAGCGGTTTTTTGGTGCTTTCGGCGGCAACCAGCTGTTTGATGAGAGCACGAATGGCGGTCGAGGAACAGGCGCCGCCGCTGTCGGTCGAGACGTGGCTGCCGAAGAAATACTTCAGTTCGTACAAGCCGCGCGGCGTCATCATGTATTTTTGCGTGGTCACGCGCGAAATGGTCGATTCGTGCAGTTCCACGGCATCGGCGATTTCGCGCAGTACCAACGGACGCATCGCCACCTCGCCATGTTCGAAGAACTGTTTCTGGCGGTCGACGATGGCCTGCGAGACGCGCAGGATGGTATCGAAGCGCTGCTGCACGTTCTTGATCAGCCAGCGGGCTTCCTGCAGCTGGCTGGCGAGTTGGCTGCCGCCGCTTTCGCGGTGGCGCGCCAGGATGTCGGCATAGACGCGGTTGACGCGCAGCTTGGGCATGGCATCGGCGTTGAGGCTGGCAATCCACATGCCCTTGACCTTGCGCACATAGACGTCGGGAATCACGTAGTGGGTGTCGTCCGCCCCGAAGGCCGCACCCGGACGCGGGTTCAGGGACAGGATCAGGGCACGCGCGGTACGCAGCGCGGCATCGTCGATGCCGAGCATTTTCTTCAGCTTGCCGACATCGCGTGCGGCGAGCAGATCCAGATAATGCGTGGTGAGCCGCATGGCGGCGTCGCGCGCGGGGGTGTCCGGAGGCAGCACGCGCAGTTGCAGGGTCAGGCATTCCGCCAGGTTGCGTGCGCCGACCCCGGTTGGATCCATGTTTTGCAGATGCTTGAGCGCGGTGTCCAGTTCCTCGGGCTCGAGCTCCTCGAGTTCGGTTTGCAAACTGGCGGTAATGTCTTCCAGCGGCTGGGTGAGGAAACCCGAATCGTCCAGGTCGTCGATCAGTGCGGCGACCAGGGTGCGGTCGCGCAAGGTCAGCGGACTGACGATCAACTGGTTCAGCAGATGTTCGCGCAGGGTCGCACCCGATATCGAGCCCTGGGTGTAATCGTTGTCCTCGTCATCGCCGCTGGCCACGCTGTAGTCGTTCCAGTCGGAGTCATCCAGCGCGGTGACAGGTTCCGACTCGGCATGGTCGGGCAACACTGTTTCCGTGCTTTGTGCCTCGGCCTCGGCTGTATGCGCCGGCGCCTCCGCTGCCGCATAGCTGGCTTCGTCCTCTTCCTCGCGCTCCAGCAGGGGATTGTCCTGCAGCATCTGCTCCAGTTCCTGATTCAATTCCAGCGTCGACAGCTGCAGCAGTCGGATCGACTGTTGCAGTTGGGGTGTCAGCGTGAGGTGTTGACCGAGCTTGAGTTGAAGGCTGTGTTTCATGAATCTTGACTACGGCAAAAAGCGTGCCGGCTTGAGACCAGTTTAACGCGATTCGCCGGGGGATGGCGGTTGTTACAGACGGAAATTTTCGCCGAGATAGACTTTGCGGGCGTTGTCGTCCTGAATGATGAGGTCGGGGGTGCCGGCAATCAGCACGCGCCCTTCGTTGATGATGTAGGCGCGATCGCAGATGCCCAGGGTTTCGCGCACATTGTGGTCGGTGATCAAGACGCCGATGTCGCGCTCGATGAGGAAATGCACCAGCTTCTGGATGTCGATCACCGCAATGGGATCAACCCCGGCAAAAGGTTCGTCGAGCAGGATGAAGCGCGGGTTGATCGCCAGTGCCCGCGCTATTTCCACACGGCGGCGCTCGCCGCCGGACAGGCTAACGGCGGACGCTTCGCGCAGGTGGGCGATGTGCAGGTCTTCCAACAGATTGTTGAGGTGTTCCTCACGCTCGGCCTTGTCGTAGGACTTGAGCTCGAGAATGGCGCGGATATTGTCTTCCACGGTCATCTTGCGGAAGATCGAGGGTTCCTGCGGCAGGTAGGACAGGCCCAGACGTGCGCGCCGGTGGATCGCCATATGGGTGAGGTCGTGCGTATCCATCTGCACGCTGCCGCCGTCGGCCGCGACCAGGCCCACCACCATGTAAAAGCAGGTGGTCTTGCCGGCACCATTGGGGCCGAGCAGGCCGACGACTTCGCCGCTTTCGACCTCGAAGGAGACGTCGTGCACCACGGTGCGCTTGCCATACGTCTTGCGCAGGCCCTGGACGGTAATCTGGCTCATGGTTTGGCTGCGGGTTGTTCGGAGGTGCGCGGTTTCGGGCGGATGACGGCGCGCACGCGCCCGCTCGGGGTCTGGGCGTTGGGCTGGCCGACGACCTTATAGAACCCGGTGTTGGCGTTGTAGGAAATTTGCGCGCCGTGCAGTTCGTCGCTGCCGCGCCGCAGTCGTGCCTGGCCGATCAGTTCGAGCTGGCTGGTGACGCCGTCATATTCGATGCGATCGGCAAAGCCCTCGATGAATTCATCGCCGCTGTCGGTTTTCTGGCGGAACGCCACGGGGCGGCCGATCGCACTGACCTTGTCGAGTCCGTCCGCATTCTGGGTCACCTGCACGCGATCGGCGCGCAGCATCAGCGTGCCTTGGCTCAATACGACATTGCCCTGGTAGACGCTGATTTTCTTGATGTCGTCGAGGGTGACGGTGTCCGCTTCGAGGTTGACCGGTTTATCGCGGTCGGCCTTTTCCGCATGGGCGGAGGTGGCCAGCAAGGCGGCGCACAGCACCGCGTAAAGCTTGGTATTCAATTGATTCATGGCGCTAGCCTTTTCCGGAAATATAACGGGCATGCACCCGTCCTGTCAGTTTGAGAATACGTTGCTTGGCGTCGTACTCCATCGCGTCCGCGCGCAGATCCAGGGTGGCGTCATGGATCACCACCGGGCCGGGGGAGCGCATCTGGTTGCGTTCTGGAAAAACCAGCAGTCGCGCCGAACGCATGGTCATGAGCGATTGTCCTGCATGTGCGGCACGTTCCACGAGAACGTCGTCGCGCAGGTCGACCTCATGGCCGTCGGGAGACACGGTCGCCTGTTTCGACACTGCGCTCACGTCGCCTGATTGTTCGTCCAGCTGGGTGAAGTGGGGTAGTTCCAACTCGGTGAACTTGCTGTCCGAGTAATGCTTTAGTTTCTTGGCGGACAGCCGGTACTGCGGTTTGCCATCCAGGTCGGTGCGCATCGCATTGAAGTTCTCCATGATGCCTTCGGGATCGGTGCGGGTAGGCGACGCGCCGCCGTTGGCCGGGATATCCACCATGCGTTCGATCCAGAAGCTGAGCGCAGCCAGCAGCAGCAGGATGGCCAGCGGCAGCCACAATGATCCGCGTGAAATCATGCCGTCCCCGGACGGACGGCGTACAGGGCGCAGCGTATGCAGCCTGTCATCTCAGATACGGCGCCAGCGCCGCGTCCAGCATGCCCTGCGCGCGCATCAGGAACTCGCAGGCCTCGCGCACTGCGCCGTGGCCCGCTTCGCGCGTGGTGGTGTAATGGCTGTAGGCTTTCACCAGTTCGGGGGCGGCCGGCACGGTGATGGCCAGGCCGGCACGCCGCATCACGGGCAGGTCGACCACGTCGTCACCCATGTAGGCGGTGGCTTCGCAATCGAGGTTCAACTCGCGGCACAAGGCTTCGTACACGACCAGCTTGTCGTGCGCGCCCTGATGCACGATCTCGATGCCGAGGTTTCGTGCCCGATGTTCCACCACCCGTGAATCGCGTCCGGTGATGATGGCCAGTTCGACCCCGCTGCCTTTGAGCATTTTCAGGCCATGCCCGTCGAGCGAGTTGAAGCCCTTGTATTCCTGGCCATCGTCCGCCAGGAACAGGGTGCCGTCGGTCATCACGCCGTCGACGTCGAATGCGACCAGTTTGATTTTCTGCGCGCGCGCGATCAGGTCGGTCGTCATCACACCACCCCCGCTTTCAGCAGGTCGTGCATGTTGAGCGCCCCGACCAGGATATGGTCGGTGTCGACCACCAGCAGGCCATTGATTTTCAGTGTGTCCATTTTTTCCACTGCCGCCACGGCGAGTTCGTCCGCGCGGATCGTCTTCGGGTTTCGGGTCATCAGGTCGGCAATCTTGGCCTGTTGCAGATCGATCGTGTGCTCCAGGGCGCGCCGCAGGTCGCCGTCGGTGAAGAGGCCAGCCACCTTGCCGTCCGCCTCGACCACTGCGGTCATGCCGAGTCCTTTTCGGGTCATCTCGAACAGCGCGGCCTTGAGCGAGGCGTCGCGGCCGACCTTCGGCAGATCTTCGCCGGCATGCATGACGTCGCGCACATGGACGAGCAATCGCCGTCCCAGGCTGCCGCCCGGGTGGGTGCGCGCAAAGTCGTCGGCCGAAAAGCCGCGTGCATCCAGCAGCGCCACCGCCAAGGCGTCGCCCAGCGCGAGTGCCGCAGTGGTGCTCGCAGTGGGGGCCAGGTTGAGCGGGCAGGCTTCCTTGTCGACTGCGGCATTGAGGTGGACATCGGCTTCCCGTGCCATGGTCGAACCGGGATTGCCGGTCATCGCGATGAGCTTGGCGCCGCGCCGCTTGATGAGCGGCACGATGCTGACGATCTCGTTGCTCTCGCCCGAATTCGACAGGGCCAGCACCACGTCTTCGGGTGCAATCATGCCGAGGTCGCCGTGGCTGGCTTCGCCCGGGTGCATGAAAAAAGCCGGGGTGCCGGTGGAGGCCAGGGTGGCGGCGATCTTGCTCCCGACATGGCCGGACTTGCCCATTCCCGACACCACCACGCGGCCGCGGCATGCCAGGATCAACTGCACGGCATCCGCAAAGCCGGCGTCGAGCCGGGTCGACAGGGCGCGCAGGGCATCGGCTTCGATATCGAGCACCTGACGCGCAAGTGCGAGCAAATGTTCGGTGGAGATGGGTTGGGGTCGCATGGTCGGCAAGTATACTAAAGCCTGCCTGTCCGCCCGCGTTTTTACTGCGGTTTCGGCAGGTTGACCCCGACAGAAAATATGGGCTGAAGCCTATGAAATACCTATGCACAGCAGCCTCCAGCTTGTCCTGATTCTACTTGCGGTCGCCGTGCTGGTGGCAGCGGCTGCGCGTGCCTTGCGCCTGCCCACCCTGCTCGGTTATCTGGTGACCGGCATTGCCATCGGCCCGTTTGCCCTGGGCTGGATTCCAGACAGTGAAGAAGCGCGTTACCTGGCCGAATTCGGCGTGGTGTTCCTGATGTTCTCGATCGGCCTGGAGTTCAGCCTGGCGCGCCTGATGACCATGCGCATGACGGTGTTCGGTTTTGGCGGCGCGCAGGTCGGGCTGACCATCGCGCTGACCGCGGTGATCGCCTGGCTGCTGCATTTGCCGCTGCTTGCAGCGCTGGCGCTGGGTGGCATCATGTCGATGTCGTCCACAGCCATCGTATCCAAGCTGCTGGCCGAACGGCTGGAAATCCAGACGCCGCACGGCCGCCAGATTTTCGGTGCCTTGCTGTTCCAGGATCTGGCGGTGGTGCCGCTGCTGATTTTGATTCCTGCGTTTGCGAAAGAATCCGACACCATGGCCATCACCCTGGGGCTGGCCGTATTCAAGGCGGTCGTGGTGCTGGGGTTCCTGCTGTTCGTCGGGCAGCGCATCATGCGCCCGTGGTTCCAGTGGGTGGCGGGCCGCAAGTCGCCCGAACTCTTCACGCTCAACCTGCTGCTGTTCACGCTGGGGCTGGCGTTCCTGACCGAGAGTGCCGGCTTGTCGCTGGCGCTCGGTGCGTTCCTGGCCGGCATGCTGATTTCAGAGACCGAATACCGCTACCAGGTGGAAGACGACATCAAGCCCTTCCGCGACGTGTTGCTGGGATTGTTTTTCGTCACGATCGGGATGCGGCTCGACCTGATGCAGGTCATGCTGAACTGGGGCGACGTATTGCTGCTGGTCGTGGCGATCGTCGTCGGCAAGGGGCTGATGGTCGGCGGCCTGGCCCTGGCCTTCGGCAACACCCGCCCCACCTCGGTGAGGACGGCGCTGGGACTGGCGCAGGCAGGCGAATTCGGTTTCGTATTGCTGGCCCAGGCTGCCGATCTGCGATTGCTGGGTGATCCGATCACCCAGCCGGTGCTGGCGGCGATGGTGCTGTCGATGCTGATCGCCCCGCTCCTGATCAATCGCATGGACGTGCTGACCCGGCTGATCGCGGGCAGCGAATGGGCCGGCCGCGCCAAGGAAGTGCACGACATCGCGGTCAAGACCTTCGGCAAGACCCAGCACGTGATCGTCTGCGGCTACGGCCGCAGCGGACAGAACCTGGCCCGTCTGCTGGAAGTGGAGGGCATCACCTTCATCGCGCTCGACGCCGACCCCGAGCGGATCCGTGCGGTGGCGGCATCCGGCGTCAGCGTCGTTTACGGCGATGCCAGCCGGCGCGAAGTGCTGGTCGCCGCCGGCCTCAGCCGTGCGCAGGCCATCGTGGTGACGTATTCCGACCTGCACTCCAGCATGGCCATCCTGCGTCACGTCCGCGAATTGCGGCCCGACCTGCCGGTCGTGGTGCGCACCATCGACGACACCCACATCGATGCCTTGAAAGCGGCTGGTGCGGCCGAAGTGGTGTCCGAAGTGATGGAAGGTTCGCTGATGCTGGCTTCGCATGCGCTGATGCTGCTCGGGGTGCCCTTGAGCCAGGTGCTGAAACGGATCCGCGAAGTGCGCGAAACGCGCTACGCCATGATGCGCGGTTTCTTTCGCGGCGCCAGCGATGCCGACGACGAACTCGATCAGCATGCCCAGCCCCGTCTGCATACCGTGCTGGTCACGCAGGGCGCCGTGGCGGCGGGACATAGCCTGGAGGAACTGCGGCTGACCGAACTACTCGTGGAGGTGGTGGCAATCCGCCGTCAGGGGATCAAGGGCGTCGATCCTCAGCCCGACACGCGCATCCAGGTAGGGGATGTGCTGGTGCTGCGCGGCGCCGCCGATGGGCTGGCGGCGGCGGAGTTTAGGGTGTTGCAGGGTTAGGGTGCCTTGCAGACGACGTAAAAATGGGCGCCATCGTCAACGTAATTGTCTGTCGGAACGCTCGTGCCCGCTGTAGTGCCATCAGCGCCACGCACAGTACCGGTTGTGGCATTGCCGTCATCAAACTGTGTATCAATCGCTTGGGCAATTTTGGCGGGCAGATTGTTGGAGCAAATGACAATACCGTTGATGCCGAATGCGCCATTTTGCACGCCTGTCACACCTGACGCAGCATTGGGCGGGTTTGCGGTACCGGTTGTGCCCGTGGTAGTTGCACCGCCGACGAGCCCAGCGAGACGCAAGTGTTGCCAAAACAAACGGGATTCATCACTTGCTGTATTGGAGTTGTAGACTGGTGACGCTGCCGTGCCGGTGCCGATCACACCGTCGCCGTTGCCACTAGTCGTTGTGTTACCTGTTGCTGTCCAGCGGGTGGCAGCACCTGGATCATCTCCTGGCAATGCCCGGTATCGATCCTGATACAAATTGATGGCGGCCGTCATCGACTGGAAGTCGTTGGCAACGTTGCGAATGCGGGCCTGCGTGATGAGTTCCTGACCCTTGAGAATGCCGCCAAGCAACAGCCCGATAATGACCAGCACAATGGCGATCTCGATCAGGGTGAAGCCCGACTGGCGTCGCGCGATGTGAGGATGCGGCATGGTGAGGCTCTCCAGTGGTTTTCTCCTGAGGGCCAATCTGCAAAATGCGTGCCATGGTGTTGGTTGTCGTAATTACATGATTAAAAAGGAAAAAATGCCATCAAGCGCATCGCGCCCACCCCGATTTTGACGAAAATACAACGCTGATGCCAGGTTTCCGTCAGGCTTTGTGCATGACCTAACATCGGGATCTCTCCATTTCCGGGGCGGAATGCCGATACCATGGGCATGCTGATCGTCCTGCATTCCCCTCCGATTCCCCGTTCATGAGCGAACGCGCTGAAACTGCATCCCCTCTGGCCTGGCTGACCTCGCTCGCTACGCGCTTCACGCGTGTGGCGCCGGGACGCTGGCTCGGGTCGATGCTGCTGGCCCTGCACGTGGCCGTGGTATTCGATGCCGACGCGACGGTGACGCGGGCCTTCCTGCTGGCGCATTACGGCCTGTTCTTGTTGTGGCAACCGCTGGTGCGCAGCGAAGCGCGGATCGAGCCGCGCCTGGCATTCCCCGTATTTGCCATGGCCGCATTGCTGGTCCTGGTCGACAGTACCTGGGTGATGGCCTTGTGGCTGGCGATTCTCGCGGGGCTGGTGGGGGCGGTCGCGACTTCGCAAAACGAACGCGGGCCGCGACTGGCCTACCTGTTTGCGCTGGCTTACTTGCTTGCCTTGCTGCTGGGCTGGGTGTTGCCGCAAAGTCTGGGCGGCACCTCGCTACCCGATGAATTGCGTGTCGCGGTGCGCTATGGCCTGCCGTTGCTGCCGCTTGCGATCCTGTTTCTGCCCGCCACGCGTCAGCGCAGTACTTCGTCGACGCTCGATTTCATCTACGGCCTGATGCTGTCATTGCTCATCATGGTGATGGCGCTCGGTGTGTTCGCCGTGGTGGCAGTGGCCAAGGTGAGCTATGCCTGGGCGCTGGTGCAGACCCTGCTGGGCATGGCGGCGCTGCTGCTGGCCTTGTCGTGGCTGTGGAATCCGCGCGCCGGCTTCGCCGGGCTGGGACAGGTGACCTCGCGCTATCTGCTGTCGGTGGGGCTGCCGTTCGAGGGCTGGGCGCAGCGGCTCGCCACCCTGGCCGAGCGCGAGCGCGATCCGGAATCCTTCGTGCGCGATGCGCTGTCCGACTTGCACGAGCTGACCTGGATACGGGGCGGCCGCTGGCAGGCGGCGCGCGGCGAAGGCAGTTTCGGCGAGCCGGCCGAACACGCCGTGAGCCATACCTTTCACGGCCTGACCCTGATCTGGCAGTCGGCGCGCCCGCTCACGCCGGCGCTGGCACTGCATGTTCGCCTGCTGTCGCAATTGCTGGGCTATTTCTATGCCGCCAAGGTGCGCGAGCAGACCCTGCGCGAGCAGGCCTACAGCCAAGCCATCCACGATACCGGGGCGCGCCTGACGCATGACGTGAAGAACATCCTGCAGTCGTTGAAGACCCTGCTTGCCGCCGCCGATACGTCCACCCCGGAAGACAGCGAACGTCTGCTGGCGCTGATGAAACGCCAACTGCCGCAACTGGCGGCGCGTCTCTCGCAAACTGTCGACAAGCTCAAGCAGCCGGCGGAAATGGATGTCGCCCATGTGGCTGCACACACGTGGTGGGCTGCGTTGCAGACACGCTATGAGCACGACGACGTGCAGTTTTTCGCCGAGATGGTCGACGACACCCCTTTGCCGCAGGATCTGTTCGACAGCGTGGTCGACAATCTGCTGACCAACGCCTTGCGCAAACGACAGAACCAAGCGAATGTGGCGGTGGAAGTTCGCCTGACGCTGCATCCGCTGGTGTGCTTGACGGTGACCGATAGTGGCAGTGCTGCCCCCGAGCACGTGGCCCGCAACTTGTTCCTCAGTCCAGTGGCGTCGGATTTCGGATTGGGCGTGGGGCTGTATCAGGCCGCGCGGCAGGCGGCGCGTTCAGGGTATCGGGTGGAACTGTCCGACAATCAGGCGGGACGGGTGACGTTCCGGCTGCTGGCTACGGACAGCCGCCCGCAGAGCATATCCGCCCCCTGAGCTGATCCGCTGAAATCCATTTTACGAGGTCGTCGAAGTCATCCGATGGGGTACGGCTGACGAACTCCTTGTCAGGGGGGGGGACGGTGTCGGCATTTTCTTTTTCATCGTTGCTGGATGGATTAGCCAGCGTGGTGCCATTGATATTGCGAGCGCCCCATCCGTTCGGTCCGTGGGAAACCAGCACGACAGGAACGTTGGCAGCCACATTGCCGGGTGTGCAGTCGTTTGCGCCAGTGTTGGCGCTGGCATTGCATATCTGGAGATCGCCGGTGTCAGTATTGGAAAATCCAGCCGAATTTGAAAATGCATCCGTCACTGCGTAACGCAGGTGATTTCCCCAGGCATCTTGAATGCCGGTGCCCAAAGTGACCCAGGGCAAGTAACCTTCTGACTGAGGGCAGGCCCCGCCGACGCGGGGTTCCTCTACGCCGTCCCCATCTTTGTCTGGGCAGGGTAAGTAATGACGTGTTGGAATAGTTAGTGTGAGTATGGTATCGCTCGGCGGAATTGAGGGCATGGTCATCACAGGGCAGGAAACGGTCGCAGGACAAGTTGTCGAATCTGCAATTCCATCGACAATAGGATGATAAATACAGGAACAGCTCGATGTGGTGGTATGGCTCATGGCGTATCCGAAAATCGCCTCTCGCGCTTCATCCAGCGTCTTGTCCGACTCGGCAATCCGCCGTGCCTGGATTTGCGCCGACAGCGGCATCGCCAATCCGCCGATCAGGATGGTGATGATGACCAGCACGATGGCCATCTCGATCAGGGTGAAACCGCGCGAGCGTGTCATGGTGCGGAGTCCTTCATATCCTGGCCGGCCGGAGTGGGGGGAGTAGGGCGCAGCACCTGGTAGGGTTCATACACCTTGCCGTTGGCGCGGATCTGGCCGGGTTTCAGGCCCGATACGGCCGAGCCGTCGCGCTGTGCCTTGCCGTCGACCCAGCGCGTGGTACTGCCGTCGGAGCGGATGACCACGCCATCGTAGCGTAGCGGTGCGGGGACGCTGTCGGTCGACAGCGGGTGACCCGGACCAGAGGGGATGGCGTTGCGCGCCCGCGCAGCCTCAAGCTGGGCGCGCTGCGCCGGTGTGAAAAACAGGCGGCCCGGATCGGTCGGGGCCGCCATGCAGGTTCCAGTGCCGCCCAGATACAGCGCCAGCATCCAGACACCAGGCAGCATGTGCCACCCGTGTATTGCGCGCGCGCGATGGCCGGGTCGGAGAAGCCGGTTATTCATGGCGGGCCTCCGCTGTCGTTGCCACAGTGAACCACAGCAGGTCGCATTCGGCCTGCAAGTGCGGACGATTGACGGCTTCGAATGGCGTGTTGTCCGGGCGCGACAGGCGGCATCCCTGAACGTGGTACACCCCGGACGCGCGCGCCTTGAGCGCGTCGAGGAAACGCGGGAGATCGGTTTCCACCAGCAGCGGGAAGGTGAGGGTCATGCGGGTTTGCCCCAGCGGCAGGCCCTGCGCCAGCGAGGACGGCGAGGCCGCGCGGGGCATCAGGCGGTAACTCAATCCATACAGGCCGGCATCGCGGTTGGCCAGTTGCACGGCTTCGATCCAGGCCAGGCGGTCTTCCGTCCCCACGAAGCCGCGTGCCACCAACGCCTGGTAATCCCCCAGATGGGTGGCGAAGAGTCGCTGCTGCTGACGGCTGCGATCGAGCTGCTGGCGTGCCTGGTTGAGCGCCGTGTGCTGCTGTTGCAAAGCCGCTTCGGCATGGTGTGCCTGACGTTGTCCCCACAGGATGCCGCCGGTTGCCAGCAGCAGCGCGGCCAGCAGCATCAGCAGAGGCAGTTTGAGGATGGAGAAGGGCGGGCGGGTCATGGCCGGGCCTCGCGGAAAAGAAGGCTGAGGCTGAAACGCGCTGCCGGGGCGCTCGCATCGGCGTTGAGTGTCTTGCCGGACAGCGTGCTGCTGGAGTCGGCATTCACGGGGCTGCTGCGCAGGGTCACGTCGTGTACACCCGGCATCGCCTGCAGCGTCTGCATGAATTCTTCGATACGCCGCATGGCTGCCCGGTAATTGCCGTCGAACGGGCTCAATCCGGCATCGAGGTTGACCTGGATCCCGCCGTTCGCTGTCGGCGGCTCATCGGTCCAGCCCAGGCTGTCCAGCGCGACATCGGGCGTGGCCAGCAGGCTCTGTCCGATCGCTGCGAAGAGTGCGGACGCATCGGTCTGCGCCTGGCCGAGCTGGCGCGCCAGGTTGACTGTCTGGACGAGTTGCTCGGGGGCCATGAGCTGGGTGGGAAACGTGCGTGCAATGGCCTGGTAGCGGGCATCGAATTGCTGATATTGCTGGGCCAGCTGGTGTGCCTGATCGTCCAGGTCCCGGGCATGCAGCCAATAGGCAGCCGTGAGACCCAGGCCCAGCACCGCGACGATGCCGGCAGCCGCATGCAGGCCGCGCCGCCAGCGGAATTCGATGTGATGCTGCAGCAATTCGGGCGGCGCCAGATTGAGTTTCAGCGTTTCGCCCGCGATGGCGGCCAGAGGCGCGACTTCCGGCGTGGCGGCCAGAAAGTCGTCGGGAATGCGCAATGCGCGTGCAAGCGTGGACATGTCGATCAGCCGCGTGCTGAACGCCGGGTCGGCGTTCAGTTGTGCCTGCGCGCTGTCGAGCTGGCCGCTGGGATCGAGCAGCAGCACATGCAGCCGGGCTTCGCGCGGCAGGATGCGCTGTCCGCTGAGATAGAGCTGCGTCTTCGCGATTTCGTCCGCTGCATTACCGGGCAGTTGGGTGGGCGTGTCGCCGCCGATCAGGCGTGAAAAACGCAGCAGGCCATGGTGATAGTAGGAGAGCCGCAGGCTGTTGTTGAGACGGCACGCCAGCAAGGTATGCGCCGACTGTTCCCGCAGTTTTTCCAGCAGATGCTGGTAGGCCAGCGCCAGTGGCGTGATGCCCGCCAGCGGCACGTGTTCGCGGTGCAGCACGCTGAGCCAGGGGGTCAGCCACTCGGCGTCGGGCAGGGCCGCCAGCAGATAGCGGTCGTCGCGGCGTCCGGTCGTTTCGCGTGCCTGCCGCCATGCGCCGGTAAAGCGCGTGTTGCGGAATACCTGCTTGAGCTTGCGCGCCAGCAGTTCGCCGCGTGCGCGTCCCTGCACATGCGGCAGAATTTCGCTGCGGTAATCCTCGTCGACCGTGTCGGCCACCAGCAGTACAGGCAGGTGCGCATGCCTGATCACGATTTTGCGGAATGCGGCCAAGCCTTCCGTGTCAGCGGAAAACTCGCCCAGCCAGTGCATATGTCCCGGGCGCCAGTCGAGGACGCCGATCTGGCGGGGTGTGGCAAAGAGAAGCAGGCGATGGTCGAACATGATCATGAAAACCGCAGTAGACCGCTCATAAATGTCGGAAGTACCGCACGGAAATTGATTTCCCTGCCTTCGATGACGTGTACCGGAAAATTGAATCCGCTACGCATCCGCTGGCAAGACTGGTCATGCGCCTGCCTTTGTCGCTCGTCGTTGCAGGAAACGGCCTGCTGCCTCTTCGCTTCGCGGCAGTCACTTGCCCAGCCGCACCATCGAACGCGTTCAACTGTGGTTTCCATGATCACAGCGGTAGATGCCCGATCAGGTCGTAAATCGGCAACAGCACCGACACCAGGATGCCGCCGAGCAGCAGGCCCAGAATGGCCGTGAGCAGCGGCTCCAGAACCCGAAGTCCGTTTTCGATCGAGTCGAGCACTTCACGGTTGTAGAAAAACGTCACGTTGTCCAGGGCCTCGTCGAGCGCGCCGGTGCTTTCGCCCACGCGCAGCATGCGGATCACCAGCGGCGGAAACAGCGCCAGCGACTGGAAGCTTTCCGACAACCCGCGTCCGTCGGCAATCTGCTGGGCGGCGCGGCGAATGCCATCGGCAATCACGCGGTTGCCGGCGATCATCTCGCCGGCGCGCAGGGCGTCGAGCACGGTGACGCCCGAGCGGTACATCATTGCCAGCGTGTTGGTGAAGCGCGACAGCACGATCTTCTGCACGATCGGTCCGATGATCGGCAATCGCAGTTGCGTACGGTCCCACCATTCGCGTCCGGCTTCGCTCTTGCGCACCCATAAAGGCAGCCCGATACCCACTGCCAGTGCAAGTGCCAGGCCGATCAGCCAGTACGAGCGTAGCGCATTCGACACCGCCATCAGGATCAGCGTCGGCAGCGGCAGCGGCACGCCCATGGTCTTGACCAGCCCCAGCACCTGCGGCACCAGATAGATCAGCAGAAACAGGATGGCCGCGCCGACGACGACCAGCACCATCGCGGGGTAGATCATCAGCCGCTTGGCCTTGGCGGCGACCTCCTCCTGCCATTTGAGCGACTCGCCCAGCCGCTCGAACACCGTATCCAGCAAACCCGTCTGCTCGCCCGCCTTGACGCTGTGCACGAACACGGCGCCGAAAACCGCCGGATGCGCCGCCAGCGCCTGCGACAGCACCTTGCCGCCTTCCAGGTCTTCCAGCACCGCGGTCAGTACATCGCGAAATCCGCGCTTCTCCATGGTGTCGCGCAGATCGCGCAAGCCTTCGAGCAGGGGAATGCCCGCACGGGTGATGTAACGCATATGGATGCAGAACGTCACCAGATCGCGCCGCGTCACCCGTTCTCGGCCGGTGGGGGCGTACTGGCGCGACAGTTCGACCAAGGTGACGAGATCGAGCCCCATGCGCTTCAGGCGCAGTTCGAGATCGACGTCGTTGACGGCCGACAGCGTGCCCCTGACACTGCGGCCGGTCTGATCGATGGCGCGGTAGTCGAAGAAGGGCATGGTTAGGGGCGCCTCGCGGGTGCTTCGCTTTTCGCCTGTGGGCGAGTTACTTTCTTTTGCGTGGCCAAAAGAAAGTAACCAAAGAAAAAGCCACCCCTGGTGTGTCGGCCTTCGGCTTCTCTGCGATGCTCGCCAGCCGGGGCGGCGCGGGAACTCGCCCTGGCGGGCTCAGACACCCCG
>JBDRCF010000061.1:0-29181 GCA_043821985.1 Pseudomonadota bacterium | reverse complement strand
TACAACCTGAAACGGGTGATACAGATCGTTGGGATGAGACCCCTGATGGCAGCCATCAGGGCCTGAAAGGGCCTTTTTGCGCTCCAAACCAGTCGAACAAATTCGGTGCTTCTAGATATCTCGGCGACAGACTGAATTCCTCCGGTCGCCTCGCAACGATTCATCGCAACGTTTCCACACGGCCTCCGGCCTGAGCTGCCGGTGGCGTACCGCGTCGCCCAGGTCGGCTATGCGCGGCACATCGGCCATTAGCTAGAAATGTCGCTGAACGGCCGCTTTCAACTTCGGCGAATGCGTAATCCCGCCCCGGAACAGCCAGTCTTTTGGGCCAAGCAGACCTTCAGGTGTTGTTGCACTGAATAATTCTGCCCGTCTTCAATGGCTATGCCGGTGGTGAGCATCCGGGAAGTGGGGGTGCGTGTGGGTCAATGGTACGTGCCGGTGCCGATGGCGATGTTTGGTGCCGGGCGTCACCGGATAGTCATGCGCGTGTAAGTGATGTTCGTCATGGAAATGTTCGTGGTCGTGCTCCATCTCTTCGTGCACATGTCTGTGCTCATGGCGCTCGGTTAGATGCAACCACGTGCCCAGCGCCATCAATGCACCGGCCATGAGCAGCGGTATTGTGACCGGCTCACCCATCAGTACTGCGAGCAAGGCACCGAAGAACGGCGCGACCGAAAAATAAGCGCCCGTGCGTGCAGTCCCGAGGTGCCGCAGGCCCACTACGAACAGCGCCAAACTCACCCCGTAAGCAAGCAAGCCAACCGTCATCGCACCTGCCAGGTTTGGCCATGCCGGCATTGACGCGCCCAGCGAGAAGGCAAGGCACAGATTGACGATACCGGATACCCAGCCTTTCACCGAAGCAATCCAGGTTGCATCGGTAAGCGACACCTTGCGGGTCAAATTGTTGTCGACCCCCCAGGCGAAACACGCACCCAGGATGGCCAGCGTCGGCCACAATCCGGAAACACGCGCACCTGATGGCGCGCTCAAGACGACCGCACCGGCCACGATGGAGAGCATGCCCAGTGCGATGCGCCGGTCGAAGTTCTCCTTGAATGCAAACCACGCCAGCAACGCGGTGAACACGCTTTCAGCATTCAGCAGGAGGGAGGCTCCAGACGCGGGCATGCCAGCCAACCCGAACATCAACAGCACCGGGCCGATGATCCCGCCCGCCAATATTGCCCCGGCAAACCACGGCACCTCATTCCGGGGAAGCCGAACAGCAGGGGCATGGCTCAACAAACGATAAAGGGTCAGCCCGACCCCGGAACCCAAGTAGAGCAATCCTGCAAGCATCCACGGATTGACCGCATCAAGCAGCAACTTTGCGAGCGGTGTTCCCGCTCCAAACAATAAGGCAGCCCCGAGCGCTGCTGGTACGCCAGACTGGCGGAGCCCTTCCTTCCAATTCATCTTTTCAATTTGAGAGTGGCAAAACGCCCAGCATAAGGCTCATCTCAGGCATCCCGAAAATACTTTCATTTTTAGTCCTAAATCGCTTAATCGTACATAACACATTGAGCGTTCTTGTTTTGTAGTTGCCATTGACCAACACAAACAATTGTGCAATGGTTATTACATGAATGTAGATATTGTGACATGGATACTGATTGTTCTCACCCTGCCCACGCAGAACGCCACTGCGCGCATGCGCATCTGGCGCGGCCTGAAAGGTTTGGGGTGTGCGGCGTTGCGCGATGGCGCCTGGCTGTTGCCGGAAACCGCTGCGACGCGGCAGGGGCTTGAGACGCTTGCAGACGAGACCCGCGCAGCAGGAGGCACCGCATGGCTGCTCCGGCTGGACGCCGAGGACGCCCAGTCAGCCGCCTTCAGTGGAATGTTTGACCGTGCTGCGGAATACATCGAGCTGCTGGCGGATATGGCGCACTTTGATCCGCTTGCCGAGAATGTCACGACCGCCAATAAAACCCTGAAGGCCTTGCGGCGTCGCTACGAAATCCTGGTCGAACAGGACTATTTTCCAGGCGCCAGCAAACTGGAGGCGGAAGCGCGGCTGCTGACCTTGGAAGCCACGCTGGCGTCCCGGCTCTCTCCCAATGAACCGCATTTCCAGGACGGTCAGCCCGAGCGTCTCACCCTCACCGATTTCCAGAAGAAGACCTGGGCCACCCGGCAAGACTTGTGGGTGGATCGGCTGGCATCCGCCTGGTTGATTCGCCGCTTCATCGACCGCAAGGCACGTTTCGTCTGGCTGAAGCATGTCAAGGACTGCCCGGAGAATGCGCTCGGATTTGATTTTGATGGCGCGCGCTTCACCCACATCGGGCATCGCGTCACCTTTGAAACCCTGCTGGCGAGCTTCGGACTGGAAAACGACGCTGCCTTGATGCGTATTGGCGCCATCGTCCACGCGCTGGATGTGGGCGGCGATGCGCCCGAGGCAGCGGGCTTCGAGATGCTGCTGAAAGGCCTGAAAGCGCGCATCCAGGATGACAACACCCTGCTAAAGCAAGGTGGGCAGATGCTGGACGATTTATACGCAGTCTTTACCGACCCCTGAATTGACTGGATGCCATCTTGACCACCCCGACCGAACGTCCCGTGCATCCCAGTTTCTGGGAGGCCTTCAAATACTGGCTGAAACTCGGCTTTATCAGCTTTGGCGGTCCCGCGGGGCAGATTTCCATCATGCATCAGGAGTTGGTGGAGAAACGCCGCTGGATTGGCGAGCGCCGCTTCCTGCATGCGCTGAACTACTGCATGGTGCTGCCCGGCCCCGAGGCGCAGCAGTTGGCCATCTACTTCGGCTGGATGCTGCACCGCACTTGGGGCGGCATCGTCGCCGGCACCCTGTTCGTGCTGCCATCGCTGTTCATCCTGGCAGCACTGACCTACGTCTACCTGGCCTTCGGAGAGATCACCCTGGTCAAGGGCATCTTCAACGGAATCAAGCCGGCGGTGGTGGCCATCGTCGTATTCGCTGCCTGGCGAATCGGCTCGCGGGCGCTAAAGAACAAATTGTTATGGGCCATGGCGGCAGCCTCGTTCGTCGCCATCTTCGCCCTGAAGATACCCTTCCCCTACATCGTGCTGACGGCAGGCATCCTGGGCTTCCTCGGCGGCAAGATCTGGCCGGACAAATTCAAGGTCGGCGGCGGCCATGGCGCCAGCAACAAGACCTACGGCCCGGCCCTGATCGACGACGACACCCCGTCTCCGGCGCATACGAAATTCAAGCCCACCTATCTCGCTCTGCTGCTGGTGGCAGCGCTGGCCATCTGGGGTGCAGCCATGCTGATTCTGCCCACGGGAACACTGCACGACATGGGCGAGTTCTTCACCAAGGCCGCTCTGGTCACCTTCGGCGGCGCCTATGCGGTGCTGCCTTACGTCTACCAGGGCGGCGTCGAGCATTTCCAGTGGCTCAGCGGCACCCAAATGATCGACGGCCTGGCCCTGGGCGAGACCACGCCAGGGCCGCTGATCATGGTGGTGTCCTTCGTCGGCTTCGTGGGCGCCTGGACGAAAGAGATCTTCGGCCCGGACGCCCTGTTCCTGGCCGGATTCGCCGGGGCCTCGGTGGCCACCTTCTTCACCTTCCTGCCCAGCTTCATCTTCATCCTGTCCGGCGCGCCGCTGGTGGAGGCGACCCATGGCGACCTTAAGTTCACCGCGCCGCTCACCGGCATCACCGCCGCCGTGGTGGGGGTGATCCTCAACCTCGCGCTGTTCTTCGGCTGGCATGTGCTGTGGCCGCATGCCACCGAGGCGGCGCCGTTCTCCGGCACGTTCGAGTGGTTTTATGCCCTGATCTCCGTGGCAGCCTTTCTCGCGCTGTGGAAATACAAGATGGACATCATGAAAGTGATCGGTGCCTGTGCCGCGGTCGGTCTGGTCTACACATACACACTTGATTGGATAAAGTATGCCTTATGAACTGAAACCCCTTTCCTGCAATCCGGCCGGATTGAACGGACTGTCTGAGAAACTCATCGTCAGCCATTGGGAAAACAATTACGGCGGCGCCGTCAAGCGCCTCAACGCCATCGAGCAGAAGCTGGCCGAACTCCAGTGGTCCAGCGCCCCAGTGTTCGAGATCAACGGCCTCAAGCGGGAAGAGATGATCGCCAGCGGCTCCATGATCCTGCACGAGGTCTACTTCGATTCCCTGGGCGGCGCCGGCGGCGACCCGGGAAGCGCCCTCAAGGCAGCGATCGAACGGGATTTCGGTTCCCTCGACGCCTGGCACACCGAGTTCACCGTCATGGGCAAGGCCCAAGGCGGTGGCTCCGGCTGGACTCTGCTGACCTGGAGCCCCCGCCGTGCCCGCCTGGTCAACGCCTGGGCCGCTGACCACGCCCACAACCTGGCCGGCGCCACGCCGCTGATCGCACTCGACATGTATGAACACAGTTACCACATGGACTTCGGCGCCAAGGCCGGCGCCTATGTCGATGCCTTCATGCAAAACCTTTCCTGGACGGCTGCCGAGGCCGCCTTCGCCAAACTGGGAGCCTGACCATGGATCGCACCATCAAGCCCGAAATCCTCAAGAACGAACTGGCCGGCAGGCTGATTCTCGACGTGCGCCGCGCCGCCGACCGTGATGCGGCGCCTGCACATCTGCCGGATGCACAGTGGAAAAACCCGGAGCAGCTTGCCGAATGGGCCGACAGCCTGCCAATAGATAAGGACATCGTGCTGTATTGCGCGCGTGGTGGCTCGGTTTCCAACAGCGTGGTCGACGCCCTTCAGGCCAAGGGCATGAAGGCCCGTTTCATCGAAGGTGGCATCGAGGGCTGGAAGGCGGCGGGTGGCGAGGTCGTTGGACCATGAAATGGATCACCCGCGAACGCCCCAAAGTCGACCGCATCGCCTGCCCGTGGCTGGTCGCGCGCTTCATCGACGAGGAAGCCGAGTTCATCTATGTCCCGAAGGACAAGGTGATGTCAGAGGCCGAGCGCCTGGGTGCCATACCCTTCGACGTACCCGGCGTCGAGCTGGGCCATCACGGCCCGCTGTGCAGCTTCGACGCCTTCATCAGGAAATATGGCCTCAACGACCCAGCTCTGGAGCGGCTGGCTCTCATCGTGCGCGGCGCCGACACCGACGCGCACGACCTAGCGCCCGAGGCCGCCGGCCTGGTCGCGCTGTCCTGGGGGCTCAGCCACAACTATCAGGACGACCACGAGTTGCTTGCCCAAGGCATGGTGATGTACGACGCACTATATGCTTGGTGCACCCGCTCATCCAGCTAGAGTGCCTGCATGGTTTGCCCGTTGTCGGCGCTCGGAGACGCTGCCTTGGTCGCAGCATTGCCCATAGTGTTATGCAGTTCCAACTTCCTGGGGCGGGGCTGATGGACACGACGTTCCGATCCCGGCGCGGTTTTCTCATTGCGCTTGTCATATCGCTGGCCTTGCACGCCAGTCTGTTGCCATCATGGTGGGGCAAGCCGAAGCCGCCCACCCTCGAAGAGCCCTTGCAGGTGCGCCTGAGGGTTGAGCCTGAGGTGAAACCGCCGCCCAAACCACCCAAACCACGGATGGCCAGGCCACCCAAACCCGCCAAGCTACAGGCCGTACCTCAGTCTCCGCCGCCTCCCAGTTCGGAGAAGGTACCGGCATCCATGCCTGCGCCGCCCGCGCCTACGGCTGAGGAATGGCAATTGGCTTCAACCTATACGCCCAGGAACGGCAAGCGTTATCGCTACGCCTGGGGACAGCAGGTCCGCAGCATGATGGGAACAGCCGTCGAGGGACCTGGCCAGGGGGCAGTTCGGTTCCGCATCGAGATCGCGCCTGACGGGAAGATCGCCAAGGTGGAAGAACTTTGGTCGACCTCGGAGGTCGCCTCAAAACTCGCAAGGAAAGCGATCCAGAATCTGCCACCACTGCCGCCAATACCTACAGGAAAACCGCTCATCTTCGAGCAGACCATCTCCTTCCTGCCCTACGAGACGGGGTGGTCTCCCAGCTATAAGCTAGACTGCCTGCCGGAGCCACAGCCTTTCAATAACCCTTTCGCGTGGAACGGTTCATCCCCTCCCAACGTGGCGACACGAGAGCATCGCCCCCCTCCACCCGAAGGGTGCCCGCCTGATACCACCGAGGATACGATTGAAGAGGAGGAACGATCGTTTAAGCGTCAGATGGATCAATGGCGGTGGGCGCGTTGAATGGAATCGGTGGACTCTTGCTCGATACTTTGGGATCGGGTTGCGGCCGCCTTATGGCTTCATCGGAGTTTCTGGTCAATGTCCGGTTGCGGTACCTAGCTGACCCAAGTGGCGCAGCACGCCAACGGCGGCAATGGCCGGATTCTGTTGAAAAACTCGCCTGGATAATGCTGCTGACTTGGCTATGATTTCTACCATCTGATACGTGGGGAGCCGAGTGATGATGGGATGTCGGACAGGTGCTCAGAACAGGCTGTTTTACTCCTTCAATCTTGACGAACATATTCCCCAGAATCACCTGCTGCGCGGCATCGACCGCTGTCTCGACCTGAGTGAGCTGCGCCAGCACCTGGCGGACCACTACAGCCACACTGGCCGTCCCTCATGTGACCCCGAACTCATGATCCGCATGCTGATCGTCGGGTACTGTTATGGCATTCGTTCCGAGCGGCGCCTGTACGAAGAAGTGCATCTCAACCTGGCCTATCGCTGGTTCTGCCGCCTCGGCCTGGAAGATGCCGTGCCGGATCACTCCACCTTCTCCAAGAATCGCCATGGGCGGTTCCGTGCCAGCGGGACCTTCCGCTGGGTGTTCGACGAAGTCGTCCGTAGTTGCATGGCTGCCGGTCTGGTCAAGGGTGAAGGCTTTGCGGTGGATGCCAGTCTGATCGCGGCTGACGCGAGTCACCAGCATAGCGTGCAGACAGGTGAGGCGATCGACTGGACGAACCCAACGCTCGGCAACCGTGCCGTGCGCGAGTATCTGGAAGCACTGGATGATGAGGCCTTCGCCGAGGTGGTGCCGCGGAAGACCTCGCTGTCCGATCCGCAGTCACGCTGGACTGCCGCCACCGGCGGCATCGCCTTCTTCGCCTATTCGACTAACTACCTGATCGACACTGCCCATGGCGTGATCCTCGATGTGGAAGCGACACCGGCTCACCGCACGGCGGAAGTCGAATCCACCAAGGTCATGGTCGATCGGGTGGAAGCGCGCTTCGACATCACGCCGCAGCGACTGATCGGGGATACCGCTTACGGGACAGCGCCAATGCTCGGCTGGATGGTCAACGAGAAAGGCATCGAACCGCATACGCCTGTTTGGGACAAGGCCGAGCGCAAGGACGACACTTTCTCAAGCAGTGACTTCGAGTGGAACGAAGAGGCGAACGAATACCGCTGCCCCGAAGGACATTCATTACGCAGCAACTGGCGCCCCTTCAGGAACCCGCGCCTACATGTCACGAAGGCCGACACCATCATCTATCGGTCAAGCCATCACGACTGCCAGAACTGCCCGATGAAACCCCGGTGCTGCCCGAACACCCCGATTCGCAAGATCACCCGCAGCATCCATGAAGCGGCACGCGATGTGGCCAGGCGCATCGCCGGGACGCCTGAATACCTGCGCTCACGATGCGAACGCAAGAAGGTCGAGATGCTGTTTGCTCACCTCAAGCGCATATTGAAAATGGATCGGCTGCGGCTACGCGGATTCAGCGGCGCGAGCGACGAATTCACCCTGGCCGCTGCCGTTCAGAATCTGCGTCGTCTGGCGAAGCTAACCTCACAAGCACCGCCGATTGAAGGGATAGGTGCGCCCGCTTGATGCAAAAACAGCAGGATTAACGAAAAAACCGAGCATTTAGACCCGGTTGCGAGCCCCGAAACGAGCGCGTTTCAAAAAATCATCCTTGGTGGGGGATGGACCCGACTGCGACATCGAGTTTTTCAACAGAATCGCCGAAAAGCACTCAGCCGATTCCGGGAGCTCAGCGGCAGTACCACCCAGATTGCTGACCTTCATTGCTTCGAAATCCATCACACATCGTCACAGTCCAGCGCGGTGCCGCGTAGCCTCTTGAAAACTACGCTCGCACACGACTGGCTATGTCCCAGTATGCGGCCCGATTTCGTGGGGCAAATTTGGGGCAATTTGATCGCCAAACAATGCCAATCCATGCCCATCCGAGGGTTTGGAATGGTCGGGCGTAGTTTCGGTAAACCGTTGTTTATAAAACGAAAAACTTCTATTTTTGATAAACGGAGATCGGTGCCCAAACACAATCGGCGTGTGGGCAGTGGGCTCCTTGGCGATCGACATGGGTGACTGTTGTTCGGATCAGACCTTCAGTTCGGGCGGCAGGTGCGGCGCGATGACCTGCAGCATCTGCCCGAAGATTTTCGGGGTGGCGGCGACGATGTTGCCGGATTCGAGAAAGCCTTCGTCACCCATGAAATTGCCGACCAGGGCACCGGATTCCTGCGCGATCAGGCTGCCGGCGGCGAGATCCCAGGGCTGCAGGTGCATTTCCCAGAAGCCGTCGTAGCGGCCGCAGGCCACGTAGCACAGGTCGAGCGCGGCCGAGCCGGGGCGGCGCAGGCCCGAGGTCGCCTTCATCATGTCGCGGAACATGTTGAGGTAGGCCTCGGAGAAACTGAAGTCGCGGAAGGGGAAGCCGGTGCCGATCAGGCATTCGGAGAGTTTGCTGCGCTTGCTGGCACGGATGCGGCGGTCGTTTAGCATGGCGCCGCGGCCGCGGGTGGCGGTGAAGAGTTCGTTGCGTGCCGGATCGTAGACCACGGCCTGGGTGATCTGGCCTTTGTGCCTGAGGGCAATCGAGACGGAATATTGCTGCAAGCCATGCAGGAAGTTGGTGGTGCCGTCCAGCGGATCGATGATCCACTCGTAGTCCTCGCCATTCTTGGCTGCGGCGGTGCCGGACTCCTCTGCTAAAATCCCATGATTTGGGTAGGCGTCGAGCAGGGTTTCGATGATGGCACGCTCGGCCATCTGGTCGACCTCGCTGACGTAATCGCGGTCCTGTTTGCTCCGAACGGTGAGCTGGTCGAGGTCGAGCGAGGCGCGATTGATGATCGCCCCGGCTTTGCGAGCGGCTTTCACCGCCGTATTGAGCATGGGATGCATGATGTCTGGCTATGGATTCAAAGAACGAGCCGCTTATTTTACTTGATGACCACAGCCGATCCTCAACTTCTCGCCAATATTCGTATCGTGCTGACGCGCACCAGCCATCCCGGCAATATCGGTGCGGCGGCCCGGGCGATGAAGACGATGGGTTTGTCCCGGCTGGTGCTGGTCGATCCTGCCGTTTTCCCCAATAGCCAGGCCGACGCCATGGCGTCGGGCGCGGCCGACCTGCTGACGCAGGCTAGGGTATGCGCCACGCTGGCCGAGGCGCTCGCCGACTCCACGCTCGCGCTCGGCGTGTCGGCACGCCGGCGCGACATCGTGTCCGAGGTGTTGACCCCGCCCGAGGCCTCGATCCGCCTGTTGACCGAAGCGCAGACCGGCCCGGTGGCGCTGGTGTTTGGCAACGAAACCAGCGGGCTGTCGAACGAGGAGTTGAGCCTGTGCCAGGGACTGGTCACGATCGCGGCCAACCCGGAATACAGCTCGCTCAACCTGGCGGCGGCGGTCCAGGTGCTGAGCTATGAAATCCGACAGGCCTGGCTGGGGCATGCGAACTGGCCCCAACCGGAGTTGGATGCGGCGACGGGTGATGAAATGGAACGCTTCTACGGCCATCTGGAAACCGCACTGGCCGAACTGGAATTCCTCAATCCCGGTTCGCCCGGCAAGCTGATGTTGAAACTACGACGCCTGTTTGCGCGGACCCGGCTGGCGAAGGAAGAAGTGAACATCCTGCGCGGCATCCTGACGGCGGCGCAGGAAGCCAAGCAGGAGGCAAATGGCACGCGGAACCGCGGTGCAGAATAGTTGACTAAATTACTCGGATAAAGCATTCTCAAGCGCATGAATCTGTTCAGCCAATTCAAGGAAGACATTGCCGTCGTGTTCGACAGGGACCCCGCGGCGCGTACGACCTTCGAGGTCGTCACGACCTATCCCGGCTTCCACGCCATGGTGATCCACCGCCTGGCGCACACGCTGTGGCGAATGGAATGGAAGTGGCTGGCGCGCTTCACCTCGCATATCGGCCGCTGGCTCACCGGCATCGAGATCCACCCGGGCGCCACCATCGGCCGCCGCGTCTTCATCGACCACGGCATGGGGGTGGTGGTGGGCGAGACGGCGGAAATCGGTGACGACTGCACGCTGTATCACGGGGTGACGCTCGGCGGCACCTCATGGAACAAGGGCAAGCGCCACCCCACCCTGATGCCCGGCGTGGTGGTGGGAGCGGGCGCCAAGATCCTCGGCCCGATTACCATTGGCGCCAATGCACGGGTCGGCTCCAACGCCGTGGTGGTGAAGGATGTACCGGACAATGCCACGGCGGTGGGTATCCCGGCGCGTATTCTGGATAGTGCAGCCGAGAAACAGCGCAATCAGCAGGCCGAGAAACTCGGGTTTTCCGCCTATGCCATTTCCGCCGATATGAACGACCCGGTGGTGAAGGCGATCCATGGTCTGATCGACCATTCGGCCCATATCGATCACCGGCTCGAGCTCATTCTGGCGCAGTTGCAGAAGCTGGGCGCCGAGATGCCGCTGGGGCAGGACAAGCCCGACGATTTCGACCCGAACTATTTGAACAAAATAGTTGACTAAATTGCTAAGGTAAGGAATAGTTGACTGAAATGCTCGGGAATTTTATAGTTCGGGCGAAATTTCAGGAGAACGAGTCATGAGATTGACCACCAAGGGCCGTTTCGCCGTCACCGCCATGCTGGATCTGGCCTTGCGCGGCGGCAAGAATCCGGTGACGCTGGCCGGCATCAGCGAGCGTCAGGACATATCCCTGTCGTATCTGGAACAGCTTTTCAGCCGGCTGCGCCGGCACGAACTGGTCGAAAGCGTTCGCGGGCCGGGCGGCGGCTATTATCTCGCCCGCTCGCTTGAAGACGTCAGCGTGGCCGACATCATTCGCGCGGTGGATGAACCCATCGACGCAACCCAGTGTGGCGGCAAGGAAAACTGCCACGACGAGCACCGCTGTCTGACGCACGACTTGTGGACCGGGCTCAACGCCCATATTTACGATTATCTGGACAACGTGACGCTGGCCACGCTGGTGGCCAAGCAGGACGAATGCAAGGACAAGGTATTGCAGGATCGCCGCACATCGAAGATGACGCTGGCCGCTTGAACGATTCAATCAGGGCAAAACGATGAAGACACTGTATTTCGATTACTCCGCCACCACCCCGGTCGATCCTCGTGTGGCTGAAAAAATGATCCCCTATCTGACCGAGCATTTC
The DNA here is from genome assembly GCA_043821985.1 of Pseudomonadota bacterium. Classification (GTDB taxonomy): domain Bacteria; phylum Pseudomonadota; class Gammaproteobacteria; order Burkholderiales; family Thiobacillaceae; genus Thiobacillus. The sequence continues at coordinate 17,843 of JBDRCF010000061.1, read as the reverse complement.
GGCAATCCGGCATCGCGCTCCCATCCGTTTGGCTGGGAAGCAGAGAAGGCGGTCGAAGACGCGCGCGCCCAGGTGGCGGCCCTGGTCGGTGCCGACCCCAAGGAAATCGTGTTCACGTCCGGCGCCACCGAATCGAACAACCTTGCCATCAAGGGCGCAGGCCACTTCTACTCGGCCACTAAAGGCAAGCACATCATCACCGTGCGTACGGAACACAAGGCTGTGCTCGACACAGTGCGTGAAATGGAACGCCAGGGCTTCGAGGCCACCTACCTGAACGTGAAGGAAAAACGGCCTGCTCGATCTGGACGAGTTTCGCGCTGCGATCCGCCCGGATACCGTGCTGGCTTCGGTGATGGCGGTCAACAACGAAATCGGCGTGATCCAGGATCTCGATGCGCTCGGCAAGATCTGCCGCGAAAAAGGTGTGGTCTTCCACGTCGATGCGGCGCAGGCAACCGGTAAGATGCCGATCGACCTGAAGACGCTGCCGGTGGACCTGATGTCGTTCTCCGCCCATAAAACTTACGGCCCCAAGGGCATCGGTGCGCTGTACGTGCGCCGCAAGCCGCGCATCCGCCTGGAAGCGCAGATGCACGGCGGCGGCCACGAGCGCGGCATGCGTTCAGGCACGCTGGCGACGCACCAGATCGTCGGCATGGGCGAAGCCTTCCGCATCGCCCGCGAAGAAATGGCGACCGAGAACGAGCGCATCCGCATGCTGCGCGACCGCCTCTACGCCGGCCTCAAGGACATCGAGGAAGTACACCTCAACGGCGACATGGATCAGCGCGTGCCGCACAACCTCAACGTCAGCTTCAACTTCGTCGAAGGCGAATCGCTGATCATGGCGATCAAGGATCTGGCGGTGTCGTCCGGTTCGGCCTGTACCTCGGCCAGCCTGGAGCCGTCCTACGTGCTGCGCGCATTGGGCCGTAGCGACGAACTGGCGCACAGTTCGATCCGTTTCTCCATCGGGCGCTTCACCACCGAGGAAGAGGTCGACTACGCCATCAAGCTCCTGCACGAGAAGATCGGCAAGTTGCGCGAACTTTCCCCGCTGTGGGAGATGTTCAAGGAAGGCGTCGACCTGAATTCCGTGCAGTGGGCTGCACATTGATTTGAAGTAAAGGAGAACTACCATGTCCTACAGCGATAAAGTACTCGACCACTATGAAAATCCCCGCAATGTCGGTTCCTTCGGCAAGGAAGACGACGGTGTCGGTACCGGCATGGTCGGCGCGCCCGCCTGCGGCGACGTGATGAAGCTGCAGATCAAGGTCGGCGCCGATGGCCGTATCGAGGACGCCAAGTTCAAGACCTATGGCTGCGGCTCGGCGATTGCCTCGTCCTCGCTGGTGACCGAATGGGTCAAGGGCAAGACGCTCGACCAGGCGATGGAAATCAAGAATACGGCTATTGCCGAGGAACTCGCATTGCCGCCGGTCAAGATCCACTGCTCGATCCTGGCTGAAGACGCGATCAAGGCCGCCGTGGCCGACTACAAGCAGAAAAAAGGTCTGGAGTAAGCCATGGCGGTGACCTTGTCCGAGCGCGCAGCGCAACACGTCACCAGCTATCTTGCCAAGCGCGGCAAGGGCGTCGGCATCCGTCTCGGCGTGCGCACCACCGGCTGTTCCGGCATGGCCTACAAGCTGGAGTTCGCCGATGAGGTACCCGAGGGCGACGAGGTGTTCTCCAGCCATGGGGTGACCGTGTTCGTCGATCCCAAGAGCCTGGCCTACATCGACGGCACCGAGCTTGACTACGCCCGTGAAGGCCTGAACGAAGGCTTCAAGTTCAACAACCCGAACGTGAAGAACGAGTGCGGCTGCGGCGAATCGTTTAACGTTTGACGTGTAGGTGAGGGGTAAAGGGTGAAGGGTGAGGTGGAACGTCACGCCCTGCGCCTCACCCCTCACGCCTAACGCCTCGCCTGTCATGGATTTCACCCAGACCCATTTCGAACTGTTCGGCCTGCCAGCAACGTATGTGCTGGATCGGGCGAAACTTGATGCGGCTTACCGCGAACTGCAGAACACGGTGCACCCGGACCGGTTCGCCTCGCAGCCGGAAGCCGAACAGCGGGTGGCGATGCAGTGGGCGACGCAGGTGAACGAGGCATACCAGACGCTCCGGCACCCGGTGAATCGCGGCGTGTACCTGCTGAAATTGCAGGGTATCGATGCGCTCGACGCCACCAACACCAAAATGGCGCCGGCTTTCCTGATGCAACAGATGGAATGGCGCGAAGCGGTCGACGATGCGCGTAGCGGGAAAAGCGTGGATGCACTGGATGCCTTGTCTGACGAGCTGCATGCAGCGCATCGCCGCATCGAAGCGCAGCTGGCCGAATTGATCGATGCCGCGCACGATTACGCGGGTGCTTCCGAAGCCGTGCGTCAGCTGCGTTTCATGGACAAGCTCATCGCCGAAGTCGGCGACGTGTACGAAGAACTCGAAAGTTAAGACATGGCCCTCTTGCAGATTTCCGAACCCGGCATGTCCACCGCCCCGCATCAGCACCGGCTGGCTGTCGGTATCGATCTGGGCACGACCAATTCGCTGGTGGCCACGGTGCGTTCCGGGCTGTCTGTCGTGCTGGACGACGAAGCCGGACATTCGCTGTTGCCTTCGGTGGTGCGCTACCACGCCGACTGCAGCGTGGACGTGGGATATGCTGCTTTGTCCGCGCAGAACCTCGATCCCCACAATACGATCGTGTCGGTCAAGCGTTTCATGGGGCGCGGCCTCACCGACATCGAGGACATCGCCAGCCTGCCGTATCGTTTTGTCGATGCGCCCGGCATGGTGCAGTTGAAAACGGTCGCCGGTGTGAAGAGCCCGGTCGAAGTGTCGGCCGAAATCCTCAAGGTGTTGCGTCAGCGTGCCGAAGCCGCCATGGGCGGCGAGCTCTTGGGTGCGGTGATCACCGTGCCGGCGTATTTCGACGATGCCCAGCGCCAGGCCACCAAGGATGCCGCGCAGCTGGCGGGACTCAATGTCCTGCGTTTGTTGAACGAGCCGACGGCAGCTGCGATCGCCTATGGCCTCGACAATGCATCGGAGGGTGTCTATGCGGTGTACGACCTCGGCGGCGGCACCTTCGATATCTCGATTCTGAAACTCTCCAAGGGCGTGTTCGAGGTGCTATCCACCAATGGCGACTCGGCGCTTGGCGGCGACGATTTCGATCAGCGCGTGTTCTGCTGGATGCTCGAGCAGGGTCGTTTTTCACCGCTGTCGGCAGGTGATGCCCGGTTGCTGCTGACCAAGGCGCGTGACGCCAAGGAAGCACTGACCGAACACACCGAGGTACGCGTCACCGCGGTGCTGTCGACTGGCGAGATGATGGACGCGACGCTGACCCAGGCCGAGTTCAATGCCATGACGGCCAGCCTCGTCAGCAAGACGCTGACGCCCACCCGCAAGGCGCTGCGCGACGCAGGGCTGACGGCAAGCGAGGTCAAGGGTGTGGTGATGGTCGGCGGGTCGACGCGGACGCCGTGCGTGCGTCAGGCGGTGGCCGATTTCTTCAAGCAGACGCCGCTTACCAATCTCGATCCCGACAAGGTCGTCGCGTTGGGCGCCGCCATGCAGGCAGACGTGCTGGCAGGCAACCGTGCCGGCGACGACTGGCTGCTGCTCGACGTCATTCCGCTGTCGTTGGGGCTCGAAACCATGGGCGGGCTGACCGAGAAGGTCATTCCGCGCAACACCACGATTCCGACTGCCCGCGCACAGGATTTCACCACCTTCAAGGACGGCCAGACAGCGATGAGCGTGCACGTGCTGCAAGGCGAGCGCGAACTGGCGTCCGACTGTCGCTCGCTGGCGCGTTTCGAACTGCGCGGCATTCCCCCCATGGTGGCCGGTGCGGCGCGCATCCGCGTCACCTTCCAGGTCGACGCCGATGGTCTCCTGTCAGTGTCGGCACGCGAGCAGAGCAGCGGCGTCGAAGCCAGTGTGCAAGTCAAGCCGTCATATGGCCTGGGGGACGAAGAGATCACCCGCATGCTGAAGGACGCGTTCACTCACGCCAAGGACGACATGTACGCGCGCGCGCTGAACGAGCAGATCGTCGATGCGCAGGGCCTGATCGCCGCCACCCGTGCCGCCATGGCGGAAGACAGCGCGCTGCTGAACGAAACCGAGACCGCGGCAATAGAAACCGGCATCGTTGCCCTTGAAAAGCTGATGGCGGGCCCCGATCATCTGGCTATCAAGCGCGGCATCGAAGCGCTGAATGCGGCCACCACAGAATTCGCCCAGCGCCGCATGGATCGGAATGTGCGCCGGGCGATGGCCGGGCAGAAACTGGAAACCTTCGGCTGACCGCCAGATAACTATGTTGAATGCAGATTTCATCGATTCCCTGCGGGTGAGGCTCGAAGCGCATCCGATCTATGCGGCCGTACAGACGCTCGACGACCTGCGTACATTCATGCAGCATCACGTCTATTCGGTGTGGGACTTCATGTCGCTGATCAAGTACCTGCAGCATCAGGTTGCGCCTGCGCGCTGGCCATGGACGCCGAGTGGCGACGCCTCCGTGCAGCGCTTCATCAACGAACTGGTGCTGGAAGAGGAAACCGATATTGCGCTTCCGGGGCAGGAAGGATTTACCAGTCACTTCATGCTGTATCTCGCCGCCATGCGCGAAATCGGCGCCGACGCCGAGACACCTGGCCGTTTCGTGCAACGGGCGGGTGAACAGGGTATCGATGCCGCCCTCGCTTCCGGCCTTGCGCCTGCACCATCCGCCGCATTCACGCGTACCACCTTCGATTTCATCGACAGCGGCAAGCCGCATGCCGTCGCCGCTGCGCTGGCGCTGGGGCGCGAACATGTCATCCCTTCGATGTTCCGTGCATTCCTGTCGCGGATGGCGGTAACCGAAACGCAGGCGCCAAGCTTCCATTATTACCTCAATCGCCACGTCCATCTGGACGAGGACTTTCATGCGCCGTTGTCGCTGCGCCTGCTTGCCGCCCTGTGCGAGGGCAATGCCGACAAATGGCGCGAAGCCGAAGCTGCCGCCGAAGCCGCTGTCGCCGCACGCCTGCAATTTTGGGACGGCGTGCTTGCCGCCCTGCCTAGCCAACACTCCAAAGCTGCCTGACCGAGCCCCAGAACCCCACCATGCCCCAACTCATCGTATTGCCTCACGTCGAACTTTGCCCTGAAGGTGCCGTGATCGACGCTAAACCCGGCGACACCATCTGCGACACGCTGCTTGCAAACGGTGTCGAGATCGAACACGCTTGCGAAAAGTCCTGCGCCTGCACTACCTGCCACGTCATTGTGCGCGAAGGCTTCAATTCGCTGGAGACTTCCACTGAAGAAGAGGATGATCTGCTTGATAAGGCCTGGGGACTCGAACCGCAATCCCGGCTATCCTGCCAGGCACGCGTGAGCGGCAGCGACCTGGTGATCGAAATTCCAAAATACACCATCAATATGGTGAAAGAAGGACATTGATATGAAGTGGACGGACTCCCTCGACATCGCCATCGAACTCGCCGAGGCCCACCCCGAAATCGACCCGCGCACCATCCGCTTTACCGACCTGCATAACTGGGTGATGGAGTTGCCTGATTTCGACGACGACCCCAATCATTCCGGCGAGAAGATCCTCGAAGCGATCCAGATGGCATGGATTGACGAAGTGAGTTGAGGGAAGCCAGAGACGGCCGGCTGAAATGTGCAATGAAAAGGGGGCTTGATGCCCCCTTTTCATTGCGCTGGATTGTTTCGGAAAGGCATCAGAACTTGAAGACCAGCCCGGCGGAAATCAGGTCAACGTCGGCTTCACCTGTGCCACCGTTAAAGGCCGGGCTCCCCGCTTCAAAGTAGCGCTCCCATTCCATGCAGAGCCCCATCGATTGGGTGAAGTTGTACTGTGCACCGAGCCCCAGGGACCAACGACGCCAGTGTCTTCCGCATTGCCGCTGGCGCCGGCAACAGCGCCACTGACTTCGGTCTTCAGAAAATTCATGCCGCTACGGACGAGCAGGGTGAGGCTCGGGTTCAACGCATACGTTCCGAGCAGCTGCATGGTCACGCCGTGGGTTTCCCGTGTGCCAGTCGGTGCGCTGTAGTCGACCGTTCCCAACAGGAATTGACTTAAACGTGATGGGATAACTACTGGAGTTTCTGGTCTTCCCGTTTGGCTTCCGCCATGGCTTCGGGCTCTAGTTCTTCGGCAGAACGATTCAGCCGGATGAAGACTCCCCAGCCAGCCAGAATGACACCGACGGAAAACAGGATGCTTGCTGCATAAGGCAACTGTGCAGGATCCTCGTGCAGGGCCTTGAATGTTGCGACCAATCCTTCGATAGCGAGCGCGACCACGACGACGACAAAGAATCGGGATAGGAAACGCCTGACGCGGGTCGGGGCGCTGATGTGAGCGGCGCGAATGACTTCTTCTTCGGCAATGGTCTGAGCGATTTGCAGGGCGACCACGGCGGCGGCAAGCAGGCCGACTGCTTCAATGATTTCCTGGGCTGCAGCCTGATCCAGTCCCGAGGTGAACGCGGCCCACCCCATGTGCGCTGCGACCACGACGAGCATGAGGGCTGCGCAGGCAAAAAGGGCGGCCATGAGTCCGTGGATGATTGCAAATGCCCGCATGATGGCTTTCATCAAAATATCATGGCACATAAACTGGTAGGATGCGAAGCCTGATCGTGGCATTCCCGTTCAGGAAGCGCGGACTGGATGTGCCGTGGATGTCCACGTGCCAGATCGTTCGGAGGAAGCTTGCTGGCGAATTGCGGGTGTGCGATAGCCGGATGCCGTGTTTTCTAGCGCATCGGGAACAGGCGTGATCATGTGGAACATGATTCGGAGAGGACCTGCCGGTAGCATGATCACTGCCGGCAGGCTGCACCGGTTTTGCGCAGGAGCAGAACAGCCTCACCCCTGCGCAGTGAGCGTGTTATTTTTTAAGCTGCGGCTGATCCAGGTAACGTACATCCTTTACCGAAAGCGGAAGGGGGTTGATGTACTTGTATCCCTTGCCTTGGTAATAGGCGAGTTCCGGGAAGCCTGCCGGAACAACCGTGACGAATCCGTGCATGTCTTCTGCGCTGAAGCCTGCGGCCTTCATCGCGTTGTTGCACATCTTGAATTCGACACCATCCTTTGCCAGTTCCGCCATCTTGTCCATGATCCCCTGGTATTTCGGGTAATTTTCCTTGGCGAAGGCGCGTAACTCCGGTCCGTGCGTAACCACCACGACTTTGCCCTGGGTGATCTTTTGCGTATTCTTGATGAAGTTGTAAAGAATATTCAATTTCTGCGGATCTTCATAGTTCACGTCAAATACCACGTCTGTGACGGGCATCGTGTGCATGTCGACTTTGGCGGTGCCGTACGGTGCGAATTCCTCCGCATGCGCCATATGGGAAACCGGTATAGCGAGGAACAAGGCCAAAGCCGCAATTTTGGGAGTGAACTTCATTGTTGTGTCTCCTTGAGTAGTTAGTTGAACAATCCTGAGCAAGGTTTGGATCAGCTTGCTCCGTTTGGCCGTTTCGTACGGCTTTCCACTTCACGCAGCCACCGCTTCAGATACGCCGCTTCACGCAAAATCTGCTCCGATTCGCCGAGTGCGTTGGCGATCAGACTGATTCCCTGCAAGGCTGAAATAAGGTGCAGTGCCAGTGTCTTGGCGTCGCGGCTGCATCCCATCAGGCGGAATTGGACCTCACACCAGGCGAGCAGGAGTTGGAAGGGCCGTGCCGCCTCCGTGCTCATGGGGCCGCGTCCTTTGGCGAGTTCGTAGCACAGGCTACCCACCGGGCAGCCGAACTCCGTATCGCTTTCCCGCTCGTCGACCCAGACGTGCACCAGCGCCTCAAGGCGTAACCGGGGATTCGGCTGATCGGCCTGTTTCTCCAGAAAGCCATTCAATTCGGTTACGCGGCGTTCCACGACGGCACGCGCGATGTCTTCGCGTGCCTGAAAGTAGTAGTAAATGCTGCCGAGCGGAATACCGGCCTCGGCGGCGATGTCCGCAAGCGTGGTTTTGAGAAAACCATTGCGATAGACCAGGTCGGCTGCTGTCCCGATCAGATGCTGGCGCTTGTCATGGGTACGTGTCTGTTGTTTCATGGCTCAAATAGTAAGTTATCTAACTTATAAAATATAACCTACTTTCCTACCATGAATATCGCGTGGTGAAGGGCTTGACCGGCAAGCGCCAACCTGCCGCAGGCCAGGTCAACCGGAGGTCGACGCGGCACAAGCGATTCCGTAAGAGGGAGCAGGCTCATGATGCAATCCGATCGCGACGCGCCTTGTCCGCTAGTGCTCCATCATCGTCAGGGCTGTGAAGCGATGGAGGGGCGGCGTGCCTGTATAAAAGGCATCCGGCCCGCAGCCTAAAAACCCTCTTCGCTTCGTGCTAGACTGCCCCAAAAGTTGAGGCAAGCATGGCCGAGGAGACAGACCTTTCCCGTACCGAACCAGCAAGTCCGCGGCGCCTGCAACGGGCACGTAGCGCGGGCGATGTGCCGCGTTCCGCCGAACTCACGGCGTGGGCCGTGTTGTTGTCGGCGCTGGGCATGCTGGGCTGGCTGGCGCCGCGCCTGCTCAATGCCTTGCAGGTGTTGACCGAAGTGGCATTCATTCATGCCGCGCAGCCGCTTTCCCCGGTATTCATTCAGGCTGCCTGGGCGGCGTTCTGGGCCGTGCTGCCGGTACTGGGCGTCATATTTGCCGCTGCCTTGGTGACACCCATCCTGCTCTCAGGCTGGGTGTTCGCCCCGCAGGCCGCCCAGGCCGATCTCACGCGCGCCAATCCTTTCAAACCGTTCGCTCGCCTGTTTTCCGTCGAGTCCCTGTTCGACGGATCGTTGGCGTTGTTGAAGCTGGCGCTCGCCGCTGCAGCCGTGGGCTGGGTGCTGACGAGCGGCTGGTCGGGATTGCACAGCCTGACCCGAAGCGAAATGAGCGTCGCGCTCGACGCGACGGCCGCCTGGGTGGGCCGCGGCGTACTGGTATTGGCGGTGGCGCTGACGTTGGCGGCGGCAGTGGATGCCGGCTGGCGCTGGTGGCGCTATCTGCGTCGCCATGCGATGACCTGGCAGGAAGTATTGGCCGAGGCCCGCGAATCCGAGGTCAGCCCCGAAGTGCGGGCGCGAATGCGCGGCCGTCAGCAGCAGGCCGGCCAGCGTGTTGACGAGGTGATCGGGTGAGTGCGCAGGGCGTGATGGTAATGGGCCTGCCGGCGAACCGGCTGGCGGTGCCGGCGCTGGTCATGCTGATTCTGGCGATGATGGTGCTGCCGTTGCCCACCTTCATGCTCGACGTGCTGTTCACGCTCAACATCGCGCTGGCGATGATCGTGCTACTGGTGAGCCTGAACGCACGGCGTCCCCTGGACTTCTCGGTCTTTCCCACGGTGCTGCTGCTGACCACGCTGCTGCGTCTGTCGCTCAACGTGGCATCCACCCGCATCATCCTGATGCAGGGCCACACCGGGCCAGAGGCGGCGGGCAAGGTGATCGAGTCGTTCGGCAATTTCCTGGTCGGCGGCAATATTGCGGTTGGCTTCGTGGTGTTCATCATCCTTGTCATCATCAACTTCGTCGTCATCACCAAGGGTGCCGGTCGCATTGCCGAGGTGGCGGCACGCTTCACGCTGGACTCGATGCCGGGCAAGCAATTGGCAGTCGATGCCGATCTGAATGCAGGCTTCATCAACGAGGCCGAGGCGCGTGCGCGCCGTAGCGACATCGGCCGCGAATCCGACTTCTATGGTGCAATGGATGGCGCTTCCAAATTCGTGCGCGGAGACGCCATCGCCGGCATGATCATCCTCGTGGTCAACCTGATCGGCGGCATTGCGGTGGGCATGTTGCAGCACAACCTGGGTATCTCCGAAGCGCTCGGCCGCTATGCGCTGCTGACCGTGGGCGACGGGCTGGTGACGCAGATCCCCGCGCTGGTCATTTCCACCGCGGCAGGCATCGTGGTGAGCCGCGCGTCGAGCGAGCAGGACCTGTCGCGCGAGTTTTCCACCCAGATTTTCGGTCGCCCGCAGACCTTGTATGTGGCCGCCGCCGTGTTGGGTGCGCTGGGGGTGATTCCGGGGACACCGCATCTGGCATTCCTGACCATTGCCACGGTACTGGGTGGACTGGGGTTCTGGTTGATGCGCCGCCAGCGTACGGCCGCGTTCGACGTCGAACCGCTGGAACTGGCTGAGGCGGATACTGCGCCGGTCGACGTCACCTGGGACGACATCCCGCCGGTCGACGTCCTGGCGCTCGAAGTCGGCTACCGGCTGATCCTGCTGGTCGACCGCAACCAGGGGGGCGCGGCGCTGAGCAGGATCACCGAGGCGCGGCGCCGTTTCGCCACCGACATGGGGCTGGTGGTGCCGCTCATTCGCGTGCGCGACAACCTCGATCTCAAGCCGAACACCTATCGCATCACGCTCAAGGGCGTCGATGTGGCGCACGGCGAGATGTCCCCAGGCCAGGTGCTGGCAGTCGACATGGGTGACGTGCTCGGACGCATCGATGGCGCGCCCGGATGGGATCCGTTGACCGGGCTGGCGGGGGTATGGCTGGATGCCAGCCGCGTCGAGGAGGCCGAGTTGCGCGGTTTTGTCGTACTGGCACCTGCCGAACTGATCGCGCGCCAGGTCGAGGCCGTATTCCGCCAGCATGCCGCAGAACTGTTGGGGCGCACCGAGGTGCAGCAACTGCTTGATACGCTGGCGCGCAGTCATCCGGGGCTGGTCGAGGACGTGACGCCGCGTCATCTGCCGCTGACCAGCGTGCAGGCCGTGCTGCAGCAGTTGATTGCGGAAAACGTCTCGATCCGCGATACCCGCACCCTGTTCGAAACGCTGGCGGCACGCGCGCCAAAAAACCAGGCCATCGACGAACTGGTGGAAACCGTGCGTGCCGCGTTGGGACGCAGCATCGTCGATCGTCTGTTCGAAGGCAGCGACACGCTGCACGTGATCGGCCTGGCTGCAGCGACTGAAACCCGCCTGCTGAACGAGATGGGCGACGAAGGCGAAGCGCTGTTGTCTCCTTCCACGCTGGATGCATTGAACGAGGCCGCGGAGCGCGCCCTGGCCGAACAGGAACGCGAAGGCTATCCGCCTGTGCTGCTGACCTCGCCCGGCCTGCGTGCGATCCTCTCGCGTTTGCTGCGGCGCAACCTGCCGCGACTTGCGGTGATTGCCTATGCCGAGGTGCCTGCCGATAAAATGGTCCAGGTAAGCACTGAACTGGCGATTGGAGCGCGTGAATGAGCGTACAGGTATTTGTCGCAGCGAATGCGCGCGAAGGTCTGGCGCGCGTGCGAAAGGAACTGGGCGATGACGCCGTGGTGCTGTCCACCCGGCCGCACCCGCGGGGCGTCGAACTGCTGGCCAGCGCCTACGGCGACCTGACGGTCCCGGCGGTCAGCGAACCCGTCGACACGGCCGGCAGTTCGCGCATTCTGGCTGAACTTTCCCGACTGCGCGGCCTGCTACAAAACCAGCTGGCCGGTTTTGCCTGGGGGGCGACACGACGGCGCGATCCACCTCGAGTAGCCGTGATGCAGACCCTGTTTGCGGCCGGGTTCGGCAGTTCGCTTGCTCGTACCCTGGCGGCGCGCCTGCCGCGCGGGCTCGATACCGAGGCCGCCCAGCGCTGGCTGCGCCAGGTCTTGATACGCAATTTGCCGGTGCAAGGGCGGGAAGCCGATCTGACGACGACGGGGGGGCGCTATGCGCTGGTCGGCTCGACCGGGGCAGGCAAGACCACGACACTCGCCAAGCTTGCCGCACGCGGCGTCGATGCCCATGGGGTCGATCAGGTGGCGTTGGTGGCGACGGATGCCTACCGTATCGGCGCAACGGCGCAATTGAAGGTGTATGCCGATCTGCTGGGCGTATCGCTGCATGTGTGCGAAGACCGGGATGGACTGGCGCAGCTACTGCCGCAACTCGTCGGCAGGAAACTGGTGCTGATCGACACTGCAGGTTTTGCGCCTTCCGATCCGCGCACCCGCGAAGGGCAGGCACTTGGCGCACTGGGGATAAGCCGTCTTGCCGTGATCGCCGCGAATCAGCAGGGGGCGGCGATCGAGCAGGCGATGCTGCGTTTTGGCGAGGGGGCGGCCGCCTGCATTCTGACCAAGCTCGACGAAACGCCGCAGCCGGGTGCGGCGCTGGACAGTGTGATCCGTCATCGGCTGCCGCTGGCCTATATTGCGGGCGGGCAGAGAGTGCCGGAAGATCTCCACATACCCAATGCCACTTATCTCGTCGACCGCGCACTGAAAGGTGGCCAGCTTGCCACGCCGTATGCACTCGAGGCCGAGGATTGGCCCCTGTTTGCCGGGGTCGAGGCCGAACGTGCGGAACGGCATAGCCAAAATGGCCATCCCCAGCAAGGCATGAATACCCTGAAGGGCACACGTGCCGGCTGACCAGGCTGCCGGGTTGCGACGGCGTATATGCCCTGCTGGACAGGGTACGCGTCAGCCGTTGCGATATATCCACAGTGTTTCAGACTCTCCCGACATAGGCGTTCGCTTGGCGCATGCGTTGTATCAACTGGGCCGGGCACCGCTCCTGATCGACACGCGAGGTCGGCTGTTTGCCTCATCCTCCCCCCGCAGCCTGTTCGACTGGAAGCACCAACTCGAGCGCAGGCAGTTGCATACGCTGCCGCAAGCTTATGGTGAAGCTTGGTATGCGCCTGGTATGCGGGGGGATGAGCCTGCCCTGTCGGACATGATGGGCAGCTATGACGACGTGGTATTCGATTTGGAATGGGAGTGTGCCGATCTTGCTTTACCGCCGGACGTGGTGCATACCGTCGTCATGGAGATACGCCGTACCGACGAATCGATGCGGAAAGCCTATGCTGTACTTAAAACGCTGGCGCGTTCGGGTGTGGCATTCCGGACTGGCCTGCTGGGCGATCGGCATGCCTGCGATCATGTCCTGGCTGCGGGGCGCCACTTTCTTGGACAGGCGGTTGCGCATGCCATTTTCAACGTGGCAAACGAGAATGATGCATTTGCCGCGCTAGCCGTTAGAATGGCGGACGAGGAGCGAGCCTGACGGCTTGGCAGTTATAAAGACAGGGAAACCCTGAACATGGCAGGTAAACCATCGTCGCAAGACGAGCAGATCACCAAGTATGCGCCGCTGGTCAAGCGCATTGCATATCACATGATGGCGCGCCTGCCCGCCAGCGTCGAAGTCGACGACCTCATCCAGGTCGGACTGATCGGCCTGATGGATGCGGTAGGGCGTTTCGACGGCACCCAGGGCGCGCAGTTCGAATCCTATGCCACCCAGCGCATCCGCGGCGCCATGCTCGACGAGTTGCGCGAGGCGGACTGGCTGCCGCGTCATGTGCGGCAGAAATCCCGGCAGATCGAAGCCGCCATCCACCGGCTGGAGCAGCGCAACGGCAAATCGCCGTCCGAGCAGGAAATCTCCGCCGAACTGGGCATGCCGATCGATCAGTATCAATCCATGCTGGGCGACGTGAAGTGTTCCCAGCTGCTCTACTATGAAGACTTCTCGGATGAGGACAGCGCCAGCTTTCTGGAGCGCTATCTGGTCGACGGCAGCAATGACCCGTTGGCGGTGCTCGAGGATGAAGGTTTCCGCGGCAGCCTGATCGCCGCGATCCACCATCTGCCGGAACGCGAGCGCAGCATGATGGGCATGTACTACGAACAGGACATGAATCTGAAGGAAATCGGCGCAGTGCTCGGCGTGTCCGAGTCGCGTGTGTGCCAACTGCATTCGCAGGCGGTCGCGCGTCTGCGTGCCCAACTCAAGATTTGGAAAGACTGACGCCGGGGGACGGAACGCGGATAAATCCGCGATAATGACGGCTTGTTTATCCAGCCAGTATTCTTTGCCTCATGAGCCAAGCCCCCCTCACAAAAAACGCAGCCAAGAAAAAAGCCCTCGATTACCATCGCCTGCCCAAGCCCGGCAAGCTCTCCGTCGAATCGTCCAAACCCTGCGCTACCCAAGCTGACCTGTCGCTCGCCTATACGCCGGGCGTGGCCCAGCCGGTGCTGGAGATCGCAAAAAACCCCGCCAGAGCCTACGATTACACGAACAAGGGCAATCTGGTCGCGGTGATCACCGACGGCACCGCGATCCTCGGCCTGGGTAATCGCGGCCCGCTCGCCGCGAAGCCGGTGATGGAGGGCAAGGCTGTGCTGTTCAAGCAATTCGCCGGGATCGACGTCTACGACATCGAAGTCAACGCGAAGACACCGCAGGATTTCATCAAGGTGGTGGAGGCGATCGCCCCCACCTTCGGCGGAATCAACCTCGAAGATATCGCAGCGCCGCACTGTTTCGAAATCGAAGCGGCGCTGAAGAAGAAGCTCGACATCCCGGTATTCCACGACGACCAGCATGGCACTGCCACCATCATCTGCGCGGGCCTCATCAACGCCCTGCACGTGCAGGGCAAGACGCTGGAAACCGCGAGGATCGTGTGCCTCGGCGCCGGCGCGGCAGGCATCGCCTCGCTGAACCTGCTGGTCGCGATGGGCGCGCAGAAGCGCAACATCCTGCTGGTCGATTCCAAGGGCGTGGTGCACAAAGGGCGCGCCGATCTCAACAGCTTCAAGAAAGCCTACGCGCGTCAGACCCGACTGCGTACACTGGACGAGGCGATGGTGGGTGCCGACGTGTTCGTCGGCGTATCGGGCGCCAATCTGGTGAGTCCGGCGATGGTCAAAAGTATGGCCGACAAGCCGGTGGTCTTCGCGCTCGCCAACCCCAACCCCGAGATCGCGCCGGAGAAAGCGAAGGCTGCACGCAGCGACCTCGTCATGGCGACCGGGCGCTCCGACTACCCCAATCAGGTCAACAACGTGCTGGGCTTCCCGTTCATCTTCCGCGGTGCGCTCGATGCGCGCGCCAAGGAAATCACCCAGGTCATGCTGATCGCCGCGGTGAACGCGCTGGCCGAACTGGCGCGCGAACCGGTGCCGGCATCGGTGTTGAAAGCCTACAAGCTGAAGAAGCTCAAGTTCGGCCCGGACTACATCCTGCCGAAACCGTTCGATCCGCGCCTTGCCCAGCGCGTCCCCCAGGCCGTGGCCAAGGCGGCGAAGAAGGCGCCGGGCAAGCGCCGTTGAGCCGCTGAACTGGCGAGAGCCGAATCGATGAAGCCGATCGCGCGCCCCGTTTACCTGGACCTGTTGCGCATTTATTTGCCGCTGGCCGGCTGGGTGTCGATCCTGCATCGGGTGTCGGGCGCGCTGCTGTTTCTGGCACTGCCGCTTGGCGTGTGGGCCCTGTCGCTGTCGCTGTCGGGCAAGGCCGGTTTCCTGTACATGGCCGGGTGGGTGACGCATCCGCTGAGCAAACTGCTGCTGCTGCTTGGGGTATGGGCGTTCACGCATCATCTGTTTGCCGGTTTGCGGCATCTGGCGCTCGATGTCCATTGGGGGACGGACCTGTCGCACGCGCGGCAAAGCAGCCTCGCGGTGATGCTGGCCACAGGGCTGGTGACGCTGTTCGCCGCCTGGAGACTGTTCGCATGAAGCCGGCCACCGGCGCGCATGCGGGCACCGGTATCTGGCTGGTGCAGCGTGCCACGGCGGTGTTACTGGCCGTGGCGTTGCCCGGCTTGATGGCTTATTTCCTCCTGGCCTTGCCGGTCGATTTTTCCGGGTGGCAGGGCGTGTTCGCCCCGCTTTGGGTGCGCGTGCTGCTGCTGCTGACGGCACTGGCACTGGCGCTGCATGCCTGGGTGGGCGTACGCGATATTTTCATGGACTACATCCATTTCACCAGCCTGCGGCTGGCGCTGTACCTAGTGGTGATCGTCACCCTGGCGGGCAGCGTCGTCTGGCTGGCCGCCGTCCTGTGGAGGCCGGCATGAACACGCGCCGCTTCGATGCCCTCATCGTCGGCGGCGGCGGCGCCGGCCTGCGTGCGGCGCTGCAACTGGCGCGCTCGGACTACAAGGTCGCGGTGGTGTCCAAGGTCTTCCCGACGCGCTCGCACACCGTGTCGGCGCAGGGCGGCATCACCGCCGCGCTTGCCAACGTCGACGACGACCGCTGGGAATGGCATATGTACGACACGGTCAAGGGCGGCGACTGGCTCGGCGACCAGGATGCGATCGAGTTCATGTGCCGCGAGGCGGCCACGGCCGTCTACGAACTCGAACACATGGGCCTGCCGTTCTCGCGCCTCGACAACGGCAAGATCTATCAGCGTCCCTTCGGCGGCCAGTCGAAAAATTTCGGCGGCGATCAGGCCACGCGGACCTGTGCCGCCGCCGACCGTACCGGCCATGCGCTGTTGCATACGCTGTACCAGCAGAACATCCAGCACCGCACGCAGTTCTTCGACGAGTACTTCGCGCTCGACCTGCTGCGCGACGCCGACGGCTATTGCCTCGGCGTCACCGCCATGAGCATCGAAACCGGCGAGCCACTGCTGATCGAGGCGCGCACGACCCTGCTCGCCACCGGCGGGGCAGGGCGGGTGTTCTGGAACAGCAGCAACGCCATGATCAACACCGGCGACGGGCTCGGCATGGTGCTGCGCGCCGGCCTGCCGCTGCAGGACATGGAGTTCTGGCAATTCCACCCCACCGGGATTGCCGGCGTCGGCTGCCTGATTACCGAAGGCGTGCGCGGCGAGGGCGGCTACCTGCTGAACAAGAATGGCGAGCGCTTCATGGAGCGCTATGCGCCGCATGCCAAGGACCTCGCCGGCCGCGACGTGGTGGCGCGCGCGATCGCCATCGAAATCGCCGAGGGGCGCGGCTGCGGGCCGCGCGGCGATTACATCGACATCAAGCTCGACCACCTGGGTGAAAAAACCATTGCCGAGAAACTGCCCGGCATCCGCGACCTGGCAATCCGCTTCGCGGGCGTCGACCCGGTCGAGAAGCCCATACCCGTCGCGCCGACTGCGCACTACATGATGGGTGGCATTCCCACCAACCTGCATGGCCAGGTCGTCGCGCCGGCGCGCTTCGGTCCGGAAGAACCGGTACCGGGCCTGTATGCCGTCGGCGAGTGTGCCTGCGTGTCGGTGCATGGCGCCAACCGTCTGGGGGGCAATTCGCTGCTCGATCTCATCGTCTTCGGCCGCGCCGCCGGCAAGCACATGCTGGAATACCTGCGCGACAATCCCTATCCGCGCCCCTTGCCCGAGAATGCGGCCGAGGCCAGCCTGGCACGCCTGCAGCGCTGGGAGCAGGTCGGGAGCGAGCGCGTGGCGGCGATCAGCGACGACCTGCGGCATCTGATGCAGACGCATGCGGGCGTATTCCGGACGGATGCGGTGTTGCGCGAGGGGCTGGAAAAACTGAATGAACTGGAAGGCCGCCTGGCGCATGCCGGTTTGCAGGACACCAGCCGGGTGTTCAACACTGCACGCATCGAGGCACTGGAGCTGGAGAACCTGATGGGCGTGGCGCGGGCGACACTGGTATCGGCCATCAGCCGGACCGAGAGCCGCGGTGCGCATACGCGGGAGGATTTCCCCGAACGCGACGACGAGCACTGGCTGAAGCACACGCTGTATTCGCGGGCGGGTGACCAGGTGGACGCCAAGCCGGTGCGGCTGAAGCCGCTGACGGTGGAGTCGATACGGCCGAAAGAGAGGGTGTATTGATGGGGATTTGGCCTTCGCTTTCTTGGGTGCTAATGCAGGGGCTTCGCGTTTCGCCTGCGGGCGAGTTACTTTCTTTTGCGTGGCCAAAAGAAAGTAACCAAAGAAAAAGCCACCCCTGGTGTGTCGGCCTTCGGCTTCTCTGCGATGCTCGCCAGCCGGGGCGGCGCGGGAACTCGCCCTGGCGGGCTCAGACACCCCG
>JBDRCF010000060.1:0-7640 GCA_043821985.1 Pseudomonadota bacterium | reverse complement strand
CCCGGTCAAGTCCGGGACGCCGGGGAGACTGCCGGTTCCATCGCTGCCATGGCATGCGATGCACGTTCCGTTGTAGACCGCCTGACCGCGGCCAAGCTCACGCAACTCGGACGCGTCTTTCCTGGGCATCGGCACTTCATTCTTCAAGGCCCGATACTCGCCGTCCGCGTAAGCATTCGAAGTGACTGCAACCAGGCCCAAAACGGCCAGCGCAGAATGTCGGACCTTGTTCCTGAGGCATCGCATCGCCGAACCTCCTCGTGACCAACAAATCAGACCCTGTTGAAGAATTGCCGTAATTCAAGTGGTGTGGGTTGTCCCCGAAAAATGATCTCGTTGTTCACGAGGAGGTTCGGCGAATGTCGAATGCTGTGGGTTACGACCACGTTGGGGTGCTCCTCGACAAACAGCACCTCGAATGGAATACCCAGCTCATCGAGTTCGTGCTGCAAACTCAGGCGGTGACTGCAACTCTTGGTCGCGACAATCTTGACGTTCATGAAAATCTCCTCGCTCCACTCAAAATTCGAGCTGCACGCTCCGGGTTCTTCAATAATGAAGAACCTGTCAATGCCTGCCAGGCTCCTCGCCACGAAACCTGCGCTGCACCTGCAGGGCAGTGAGACCGTCGTGTCGCCCTTGCTCGTTGTAAAGCACGTCGATGACGACACCTTTATCGTCGAACTCCAGCGTATAAGTACGCACGCCGTTCCCCGGCTCGGTCTCATAGACGGTGTGCTTTTGCTTTTCCTTTGTGGGATGCTGGTAGGTTTTGGCTTGCTTGCCGCCCACCTCGTATACCCAGCCTACCTTGCCGTTTGGCAGGATCAGGCTACGGACGGCTTTGCCGTGGTGACTGAAGGCGGCTTGTTTGGTGATGACGCCGAGGGGATAGGCGCGCAACACTGTCTCGGGCTCCACCTGCTCGGTAAAGCTCGGGGGCATGGATAACTGCCCAGCCAGGGAAGCGGTTGCCGCGACCATGGTCAGTGCCAGCAGTACATTTAGGATAGATTTCATTGTCATCCTCCTTCGGTTGGTTGAGATGCAATTGCGACTATTCCATGTGCACCGTAACGCTTACCATAGTGTTCAAAGCCCCACATTTCCGACCCTTATTCCGATTGGCAATGGCAACGCGCACCCCCTCAGACCCCGACGGCTTGCACCGCCGGGGCGTCCTGTTGGCTGTTTATCAGTTGTCGAGATAGGTATCGCCACTCCCTTTCCCGGGGGCATGGCTATCGCCAGGCTTGTGTGGCACATGTTGCTCACCCGCCTGAACATCAAGCAGGATCGAACCATACGTATCGCCGCTCCCCCTTGCCGGATCATGGCTATCCCCGTCAACGTGGGGGAAATGACTGTCATGCACGTTGGTAATGCTCTGTTTCAGGTCGGGGTCACTGTCTTGGTGATAGGCCCATGCCGGGGCAGCCAGCAGGGCCAGGGTAGTGAATGCAATAGCAGCTTTCATGATTTGCTCCTTCACTTCAGCTAAGTAAACACGACGGCTATTCCCGTCGCGAACGGCCATTATTTGGCCGGTTCCTCGGGGCCGCCCTGAGACATGCCCCTGTTCGATTGGATCATCATCTGCATCATGTCCATGCGCTTCTCCATCATGTCCATACGCCTGGCCATCATGTCATCCTGCGCTGCCACGCCGCCCTGCATGCCCTGGCCCATCATTCCGCCTTTGCCCCCCATCATGCCCATGCCACCGCCCATCATGCCGCCCTTCATCATCGGACAGTCCATCATGCCGCCCATCATGCTTCTCCCCGCCATCATGTTTTCCTGCATGGTCTGCATATTCTCCTGCAGCAGTTTCTGACGCTGATTCGGGTCTTTTGACTTGGCCATCTGTTCCAGCTGACTCTGCATTCGTTGGGTGTTGGCCTGCATCTTCTGGATCGTCTGATCGGCGGTGGGCGCTGCCGCACCGGCTTTTTGATCGGGGTGGTGCGCGTCATCCGCAAAAACAGGCTGCATGGCCAGGGCGGAAAGCATCAGGGTGGCAAACAGTGCGCGGCGTTTCATGGTGGCTCCTTTGCGTGGGGAAAATTGAGCATTACGGTTTGACGACTTCGAGGGTGGTCACGGTGAGCATGCCGTTCACCTGCTCGGCGAGAAAGCGGATGTTGTCGCCCGGTTTAAGCTGATCGAGCCAGGCGGCATCCCGAACGCGAAAAACCATGGTCATGCCTGGCATTCCCAGGTTTTCCAGGGGGCCATGTTTGATGGTGAGCTTGCCTTGGGCCTTGTCCACTTTCTTCACCACGCCTTCGGAAAGCGCGGTTGTGGGGCCTGCCGCTATGACGTGCTCCGTTTGCAGCGAATCGGCCCATGCCGGCAGTCCAAGGGTCAAGCTCAAGCCAAGAATCAGGCTGTTCAGAATGGGATTCATGAGCACTCCTTTCAGTATTGGGCGTAGGTCCGGACGGACCCGCTCTGGTTTACGAGAAAAACTTTGTAGGAATCCTTGCCGCCACCGGCTTCCATGCCGGGCGAACCGACTGGCATGGCCGGCACCACCAGCCCGCGGGCACGGGGGGGTTCCTTGAGCAGCCGCTTGATCTCCTTGGCCGGGACGTGGCCCTCGATCACGTACCCGCCAATCTCAGCGGTATGGCAGGAACCGTAACCGGACGGCACGCCGAGGCGAATCTTGTGCTGCGCCACGTTGTCTGTGTCGTGGCTTCTGACGGTGAATCCATTCGCCTTGAGGTGATCGATCCACTTATTGCAGCACCCGCAAGTCGGGCTTTTGTAGACATCCATCACCGGAGTTGCCGGAGCAGCCCAGGACGTTTGGGCAAGACTGCCAATAAGAAAACTGGCAATAAGATTTTTCATACGGGGCCTTTGTCCAGGAATGGGGTCAGTATGGAACGGGGTTTGTCACACCAACCTGACAGATGGATTACATTTGCGTCATCTTCGTCCGGTAATTGGCGTGTTCCGTGGAGAACCACGGCCGTTGGGAGGGCGCAGAGATCATTGCCAGCGGCCTTGCCACCCCCGTAAAAGCCCCTGTCGTGGGTTGAAAAAAAGCAATCGAGCTCATCTCAATCAATGAAAACAAGACGTTCCATGTTTGATAACAATGTTGATCCTGAAGAGCTTTGCTTCGGCTGCGTGCACTACCCGCCGAAGAAGCATTGGCCGGGTTAAGTTGTTTGGACTCCCTGATGTTCATGGCTTGCCCCCTATCCACCCCACCATCCCGGCTTCGCCGCGCCCTAAAATCATGCGGGCGAAATCGAACGCGCCGGCCCCGTTGAGGTGCTCGACGATATCGCCCAGCCGACACAGCGGGGAAATGTGAGACGCGGCGCCGAAGGATGATGCCGCCGTCACTCGACCATCACTTTACCTACCATGCCAGCCTCCATATGGCCGGGCATCAGACAGGCAAAATCAACGGTCCCCGGCTTGTCGAACTGCCAGACGATGTCGCCACTCTGGCCGGACTTCAGCGTGATCATGTTCGGCTCGGCATGCTCCATGCCGGGCATCTTGCGCATCAATTCGGCGTGCTCCTTGAGTTCATCCATGGAGGCGATCACCATTTCGTGCTGGATCTTGCCGGTGTTCTTGACCAGGAATCGGATGGTCTCACCGGCCTTGACATCGATCTTGTTCGGGGAATACCGCATCGAGTCATCCATGGTGACTTTGACGGTGCGGCTTACCTTGGCCGGGTCGCCGGGCTTGCCCGCCAGTGACGCATGCGCGTCATCCTGCATGCCGGACATGTCATGGCCTTGCATCCTCATCTGCTGGCCCTGCATGCCATGGCCGCCGGCGTGGTCTCCCGTCGCCCACGCAATAGCCGGCAGCGCACCAAGCATCAGGATTGAAAGGGTCTTTTTCATACAAGTTTCTCCAGTAAGGTTAAGGACAATCAAAAAGCCCGTTGCACCAGGGCACGGGGATACCTCAGAACCAGAAACGCACGCCGGCAACCCACCGCGTCACGCCGGCATCCTCACCTTCGGAACGAGCCAGATCGGCGGTCTTGCCGAACTTGCTGGCTCGTTCAACGCCGACATACGGTGCGAATTGACGCGTGAACTCATACCGCAGGCGCAAACCTGCTTGCACTTCCGATAACCCGGAGCCAATGCCCCGCGCCTCATCGCTTTTCCCGTACAGGTTGGCTTCGATACGGGGTTGCAGGATGAGTTTCTGCGTAAACAGCAACTCGTATTCCGCGCCCAGGCGCAGCGCGGTTCTACCCTCATTTCCCACATAGGCGGCCGCGTCGACTTCGAACCAGTAGGGCGCAAGGCCCTGTACGCCGAAGGCCAGCCATCCGCGGTCCGGCCCCACGCCGCTGTCGTAACGCGCGCCCAGTTGTGTGTCCCAGTAGGTGGCAATGGCATGCCCCCACAGCAGTTCGGTTCGGGCATCCTGCAGTTTGCCTTGGGCGACGTCGCCCTCGGCCTTGACCACCAGGCGATCGAAATCGCGGCCGAACCAGGCCTGCGCGTCGTAAGCCGTGGCGTTGCCCTCGCTGGCGTACTGCCTCTCCAGTCGATCGACGAGCAGCGAGCCGAAGGTTTGTTCGTCGGCCATGCGCAGTTGGCGCGGCCCGGGAAGCGCGTAGGCCCCCGAGTCGAGCGTATAGCCCCCCGAATAGGCATGCGGGTCGCGCGCATCCGGCGGGGCGGAGCCGCCCTGCATGTCCATGGAACCCATGTTCATGCCGCCACCCTGATTCATGTTGCTCATATCCTGCCCGGTGTCTTGCGCCCTACCGGCCTGGCCGCCCTGATCCATGCCCGGCATCGACTTCATCGCCCCGGCCGGCTCCTGCGCCCAGGCGGGAGCCAGCCCGAGCGCCAGCACCGCGGCGGCAAGCCAGACCACCCGTTTGTTCGTCATGGTTTCGTTCTCCGTTGTTCGTTCGGGCCGCGTCATGCCACCACCACTTCGCGGAACATGCCCGCATCCATATGCATGAGGAGGTGGCAGTGCCAGGCCCAACGGCCGAGGGCGTCGGCGCTGACGAGGAAACTGACGCGCTGCGCCGGCTGTACGCTGATGGTGTGCTTGCGCACCTGAAAGCGCCCGTCGGGGCTTTCCAGTTCGCTCCACATGCCATGCAGGTGCATGGGATGGGTCATCATGGTGTCGTTGACGAAAACCACGCGCAGCCGCTCGTTGGCGCGGAAATGCACGGGCGTGGATCGGCCAAACGCCACTCCGTCGATCGACCAGGTGTAGCGTTCCATGTTGCCGGTGAGATGCAGCTCGATCTCGCGCTCGGGGCCGCGCGGATCGATTGGCCCGCCTATCGTGTGCAGATCGGCGTAGGTGAGCACACGGCGACCGTTGTCGCGCAGGCCGACGCCGGGATCGTCGAGGTTGATGCGCGGCGTGTCGACGCGCATGTCAGTGCCCGGGCCGTACTCGGTTCCGGCGTGACGCACACGCACGGCCTCGCTCATGTCGCCCATCATGTCGCTCATGTCGAGCGGTTCGGGTTTGTCCAGCGCGGGAACTGCCGCCGCCATGCCGGCGCGCGGGGCAAGCGTGCCGCGTGCATAGCCGGTGCGATCCATCGACTGCGCAAAGATCGTGTAGGCCTCCTCCCTGGGCGTGACGATCACGTCGTAGGTCTCGGCCACGCCGATGCGGATCTCGTCCACCGTGACCGGCTCGACGTCCTGGCCATCGGCTGCGACCACGGTCATCTTGAGTCCGGGTATGCGCACATCGAAGAACGTCATCGCGCCGGAGTTGATGAAGCGCAGCCGAACCTTCTCGCCCGGACGGAACACCCCGGTCCAGTTCCCGGCCGGCGTGCTGCCGTTCATGAGATAGGTGTACGTGTATGCGGAAATGTCCGCCAGGTCGGTCGGGTTCATGCGCATCTGCTGCCACATTTTGCGGTCGTCGACGGCGGCTCTGAGCCCGTCCCTGGCTGCGTCGCGGAGGAAGTCGACCGCCGTGGGCTTGTTGAAATTGTAGTAATCGCTTTGCATCTTGAGCTTGTGCATCACCCGCATCGGGTCTTCGTCGGTCCAGTCCGACAGCTGGATGACGTAGTCGCGGTCCGCGCGTATCGTCTCGCCTTCCGCCGCTTCGATGACGATGGCGCCGTACATGCCGGTCTGCTCCTGCATGCCGGAGTGCGAGTGGTACCAGTAGGTGCCTGTCTGCGCCACCTTGAAGCGGTAGGTGAAGGTTTCCCCCGGCGGAATGCCCTTGAAGCTGATCCCCGGCACGCCGTCCATCTGGAACGGCAGGAGGATGCCGTGCCAATGGATCGAGGTGTCCTCGGCGAGCCGGTTGGTGACGCGCAGGGTGACGGTATCGCCTTCCCGCCAGCGCAGCGTCGGCCCGGGTATCGAACCGTTGATCGTGGTGGCCATGCGCGGGCGGCCGGTGAAGTTGACCGGCGTTTCCGCGATCGTGAGGTCGAATTCCGTGCCCTGGAGGACCGGGGCGCTACCCGTCCGGGTAGCGGCGACGTCCGCCCAAGCCCGCGAGGCAAGCGTCGGCAAACCGAGCAGGAGGCCACCCGCCGCAAGCCCCTGAACGAATCGACGGCGCGGCAAATCCGGCACCGCCAAGGAAAGCGAAGAATGAGACATCGAATAACGTTTCATGCGGGACGGCCCTCCGATCGGACGTGATCGCGGGGGCTGCCCGACGCCAGCAGCCCCCTCGGCGCTGCGCTTGTGATTTTCATGTCTGCTCCTTGTTCCATGATTCGGTCAATATCCTGAACATCCGATTTGCACTTCAAGCTCCGCACCGCGCCGCCGATCCACTCCTTGGCCACGGTGCCTTTGACTGCATCCTGAAGGGGCGCACCCAACATGAATCTGACGGGTGAATTACAAATCTGTAATGCACGCCTCCGCAGGGATGAGCTGTGGCAGGATGCGTCCATCCATCCTGGTGTTCCGACATGAAAATCCTGATCGTCGAAGACGAGCCCAAGACGGGCGCTTACCTGAAGCAAGGCCTCACTGAGGCCGGTTTTGTCACGGACCTGGCCCGCGAGGGCTGGGATGGGCTGGAACTCGCAAAAGAGGGGCACTACGACCTGATGATCCTGGATGTTATGCTGCCCGGCCTCAATGGATGGCAGGTGCTCGAAGGCGTGCGCCGGGCCGGCATCAAAATGCCGGTGCTATTCCTGACCGCGCGCGATCGGGTGGAAGACCGGGTCAAGGGGCTGGAATTGGGTGCCGACGATTATCTGGTGAAACCTTTCGCCTTCGCCGAACTGCTGGCCCGTGTGCACAGCCTGGTGCGCCGCGGACACACCGGTTTGGAATCCGCTGTTCTCAAGGCTGCCGATCTGGAACTGGATCTGCTGCGGCGACGCGCCATGCGGGCGGGACGCAAGATCGACCTCACCGCCAAGGAATTCGCCTTGCTGGAACTGTTTCTGCGCCGGAAAGGGGAAGTGCTGCCCCGCAGCCTGATCGCCTCGCAGGTATGGGACATGAATTTCGACTCCGATACCAATGTCATCGACGTGGCGGTGCGCCGGCTGCGGGTCAAGATCGACGAGGGCTTTGAAACCAAGCTCATCCACACCGTGCGAGGGATGGGATACGTTCTGGAAACCTCCCCGGAAGACGCAGAACCATGAAAACCCTGTCGCTGACCGC
>JBDRCF010000059.1:0-41880 GCA_043821985.1 Pseudomonadota bacterium | reverse complement strand
ACTCACCCGTTCGCCACTCGCCACCAGGAGCAAGCTCCCGTGCTGCCGTTCGACTTGCATGTGTAAAGCATTCCGCCAGCGTTCAATCTGAGCCAGGATCAAACTCTTCAGTTCAATCTCTGCAATTACTACTAATACTTCTGTCGCTCAACTCAAACTCGCGACGCTAAATTAATAACGACGCTTCATTCAAGTGTGAGCATTTATGCTAGTTGTCAGACCCAGCGAACCAGGCCAAACTACCGCAACAACACCCACACCTATCGGCTGTAAATTGTTAAAGATCAATCGATTAGCAGCAGGTCTCGCTTTTCGCGTTTCTCGCTGCGTTTCGAGAAGGTGCGCATTCTACAGAGCTAAAACCATCCGTCAACAGTTTCGGCAAATTAATTTTAAATAATTGTGACGCGGGCGAATTTTCGCTTGCCGACCTGCGCCACAACCGTCGCCCCCACCGGCACCGCCGCGCCTTTATCTGCCACGCGTTCGCCGTCCAGCCGCACGCCACCGCCTGCAATCTGACGGATGGCGTCCGAAGTACTCGACACCAGTCCGGCCTGCTTCAACAGTTGCGGCACCAGCAGAACGCCATCGACCCCGGGCAAACTGATTTCAGGCATCTCGTCAGGCAGCACACCCTTTTGAAAACGCGCCTCGAATTCGGCCAGCGCCTGAATCGCCGCCGCCTGATTGTGAAAGCGCGCCACGATTTCCTGTGCAAACCGCACCTTGATGTCACGCGGATTGGCGCCATCGGCCACCTGCCGTTTCCAGGTCTCGATCGTCGCAAGCGGCTCGAACGACAGCAACTGGATATAGCGCCACATCAAATCGTCGGAAACCGACATCAGCTTGCCGAAAATCTCCTGTGGCGGCTCGTTGATCCCAATGTAATTGCCGAGCGACTTCGACATCTTGTTGATGCCATCCGTACCCTCCAGCAGCGGCATGGTCAGGATGCACTGCGGGGCTTGTCCGTGATGCTTTTGCAACTCGCGTCCCATCAGCAGGTTGAATTTCTGGTCAGTGCCGCCCAATTCCACGTCCGCCTTGAGTTCCACCGAGTCGTAGCCCTGGATCAGGGGATACAGAAACTCGTGGATCGCGATCGGCTGCTGGCTGCTATAGCGCTTATGGAAGTCGTCACGCTCCAGCATGCGTGCCACGGTATGGGTTGCGGCCAGCCGGATCATGCCGACCGAGCCCAGTTTTTCCATCCATTCCGAATTGAAACGCACCTCGGTCAAGGCCGGGTCGAGTATCTTGAACACCTGCTCCTGGTAGGTCTTGGCATTTTCAGCCACCGCTTCGCGAATCAGAGGCGGGCGCGTGGCGTTTTTGCCCGTAGGGTCGCCGATCATGCCGGTGAAATCCCCTATCAGGAAAATGATTTTGTGCCCCAGCATCTGAAACTGGCGCAACTTGTTCAGCAACACCGTGTGCCCCAGATGCAAATCCGGCGCCGTGGGGTCGAATCCCGCCTTGATCCGCAACGGCCGGCCCGTTTTCAGCTTGTCGACCAGCTCCGCCTCGACCAGCAGTTCGTCGGCCCCACGCTTGATTTCCAGCAACGCATCCTGCATCAAATACCTTTCCAGTACAGGTCAAGTTTGTCCGGACCTGACCGTAAAACATGAATACCATTGCGTTCAACGCGGTGCGCTGCGCACGCAAGCCACTGTTTAGATTGAACAAATCCCATCGGGGTCATTTGTGGTAGACTCCCGGATCGATTACGGAAGGGAAACGGTCCATGCCGCTCACCAAACTGAGAATCTTAACCTATCGCATGACGGGAGCGGAACGCCGCTTCAGCCTGCGGACCTTGGTTGCTCTCTCCAGCTTGCCGCTTTTTGGCGTTGTTGCCGCCTTTGGCCTGGCACCCGACACCACCACCACGAATATCACTCCCGAAACAATCACCGAAGCGATCGCCCTTCCCACTTTGGCCGGCGCGGCCAACAGCGGTACGTTTGAACGGGAAACCGTGATCCAGTCGGGCGATACGATCGCCAGCGCGCTGGCCCGGTTAAAAATCGACGACCTGGAAATCCAGCGCCTGCTGGCTACCGATGCAGTCCGTCAACTGGCGGCCAATATACGGGCCGGCAAGCATATTCAGGCAACCACCACACCTGATGGCCAGTTGCTGAGCATCCGGTTTGAACGCCACGACGGTCCCGCCTTGACCGTCCTCCATCAGGGCGACAGCTATATCGCGCAGGACAGCAGCGACCAGATCGAAACCCGTGTGGTCATGCGCTCCGGCCATATCGTGTCGTCGCTCTACGGCGCGACCGACAGCGCAGGCATTCCCGACAAGATCGCCGACAAAATGGCCGAAACCTTCTCGACCAATATCGATTTCCGCGAGGACCTGCGTCGCGGCGACACGTTCTCGGTCATCTACACGGTCAATTACCGCAACGGCGAACCCATCTCCACAGGGAATCTGCTGGCGGCGGAGTTCGTCAATGCCGGCAAGGCTTACCGCGTTGTACTGTTCCGTGACGCATCTGGGCATGAAAGCTATTACACGCCCGAGGGCGAGTCCTTGAAGAAAGGCTTCCTGCGTTCGCCGCTCGAGTTCTCCCGCGTCACCTCCAACTTCAGCAGTTCCCGCATGCACCCTGTGCTGGGTTACACCCGCGCCCATACCGGCGTCGACTTCGGCGCACCGACCGGCACCCGCGTCAAGGCCACTGGCGACGCCACGGTTGAATTTGCCGGACGCAGAGGCGGCTACGGCAATCTCGTCATCCTGCACCATCAGAATGGCTATGAAACCTATTATGCCCACCTGAGCGCCTTCGCGCCCGGGATTCGCCGCGGTCGCGCCGTCAACCAGGGCGACGTCATCGCCTATGTCGGCGCCACCGGCGTCGCGACCGGTCCGCACCTGCATTACGAGGTCCGGATTGCAGGCAAACCCTACAATCCCCTGACTGTCAAACTGCCGGGGTCCCCCCCGCTGGCTGCTGCACAGCGTGCCCGCTTCCTGCAGCAGACTGCAAACTGGTCTGACAAACTCGGGCTTCTGCGCGGCACCAATCTTGCCGCACTCGATTGAACCCAGGGCATACGCATGAGGCCGAACACTATGTCGGTCTCATGTCCGGCACCAGCCTGGATGGTGTCGACGCAGTTCTCGCCGAAATAGGGCCCGCCGGCCAAGTCCGGCTCCTTCACTCCCATTACCTGCCTTACCCGGATGCCCTGCGCACACGGCTATTGGCACTGCATACGCCGCAACCCGACGAGATCCACCTCGCTGCCATCGCCGCCAATGAATTGGCGCGCCTGTACGCGGACACGGTCAAGTCGCTCCTTGATGGCTTCACCGCCGGCAGGGTGCGAGCAATCGGCTGCCACGGCCAGACCCTGCGCCACCGCCCAGCGGACGGTTACACGCTGCAGATTGGCAACGCGGCCATGTTGGCGGAGCTCACCGGGATCGCGGTGGTTGCCGACTTCCGCAGCCGCGATATTGCGGCGGGTGGCCAGGGGGCGCCGCTGGTTCCTGCCTTTCACGCCCAGGTCCTGAGACACCCGGGGGCCCACCGGGTCATCGCGAATATCGGCGGCATCGCCAACATCACCGACTTGCCGGTGAACGGTTCCGTGCGTGGCTGGGACACCGGCCCCGGCAACATGCTGCTGGATGCCTGGATCAAGCGCCACAGCGGCGCCCATTACGACCGCTATGGTGCTTGGGCCGCCAGCGGAAACGTTCACCCTGGCCTGCTGGCAACATTGATGAGGCACGCCTACCTGCAACGCCCTCCACCCAAGAGCGCAGGACGCGAACAGTTCAATCTGGACTGGCTGGATGCCAGCCTAAGCAGTCTGGATGAAGCGCTCGCGCCACCCGACGTGCAGGCCACCCTGCTCGAATTCACCGCCATGAGCCTCGCTGACGCAGTCAACCGCGAATGCACAGGCGCGCAGGAACTCTATGTCTGCGGCGGCGGGGCACATAACAGGGCGCTGATGCAACGCATCAGCGCCCACCTGCCAGGCATCCGGGTGGCAACCACCGCCACGCTGGGCTTCGACCCAGACTGGGTTGAAGCGCTCGCTTTCGCCTGGCTGGCAAGGCAGGCGCTGCATCATGCGCCAGGCAATCTGCCTGCGGTCACCGGCGCGCGCGGGGAGCGTGTCCTGGGGGCGATTTACCCGGCCTGAAACCCGTACCGGAAAAAAAGCGGCCAAGGCCGCGATGTCCTAATGAAAAAAGCGGCCAAGGCCGCTTTTTTTGTTGCTTCGGCAGAACTTAGGCCGAGAACGACGAGCCGCAACCGCAGGTGGTAGTCGCGTTCGGGTTCTTGATCACGAACTGCGCGCCTTCCAGACCTTCCGAATAATCGATTTCAGCGCCCACCAGATACTGGAAGCTCATCGAATCGACCAGCAGGGTGACGCCGTTTTTCACCATCACGGTGTCATCGGCATTCTGCGCTTCATCGAAGGTAAAGCCGTACTGGAAGCCCGAACAGCCGCCACCCGACACGAACACACGCAGTTTCAGATCGGGGTTGCCTTCCTCGTCGATCAGGTTTTTGACTTTGCTGGCCGCGCTATCGGTGAAGATCAGCGGGACTTCCATTTCGGTTGCTGCATTCATGATGATGCTCCTTGAAAACGTGTGAGGTGATTATCCGCATCACCCGGCTTGCGTCAAGCAAAGACCCTGCTGGGGCCGCGGAGTTCCGCCAGCTAGGGCAGCATGCCTACATCGCCCAGCGCCGTCTCTTCAGGCAAATCGAACAGGATGTTCATGTTCTGCACCGCCTGTCCCGCCGCGCCTTTGACCAGATTGTCGATCACCGACAGCACCACCACGGTGTCGCCGCCCTGCGGCCGATGCACCGCAATGCGACAGACGTTGGCACCGCGCACCGAGCGGGTTTCCGGATGCGCGCCGGCCGGCATCACGTCGACAAAGGCCTCGCCGGCATAGCGCTTCTCGTAGAGCGCTTGCAGGTCGATGTTGCCGCTGATGCGGGCGTAGAGGGTGGCATGGATGCCGCGGATCAGCGGCGTCAGGTGCGGCACGAAGGTGAAGTCCACCGGCTTGCCGGCGAAGCTGTCCAGTCCCTGCTTGATTTCCGGCCAGTGGCGATGGCCGCCGACGGCGTAGGCCTTGAAGTTGTCTGCCGCTTCGGCGAACAGGATGTGGGTTTCCGGCTTGCGCCCGGCCCCCGACACACCCGACTTGGCGTCTGCCACCAGGAAGCCGGTGTCGACCGCGCCGGCCTCCAGCAGCGGCAGGAAGCCCAGTTGCACCGCCGTCGGATAGCAGCCCGGGTTGGCGATCAGCCGCGCACCCTTGATCTTGTCGCGATTGATCTCGGGCAGGCCGTACACCGCCTCAGCCACCAGATCCGGGCAGGCATGCTCCATCTTGTACCACTTCTCCCACACCGCGATGTCCTTGATGCGGAAATCGGCCGCCAGGTCGATCACCTTGACGCCGGCATCGAGCAGCGTGCGCGTCTGCTGCATCGCCACGCCGTTGGGAGTCGCGAAGAACACCACGTCGCAGTTTTCCAGCCCGGCTTCTTCCGGCGTGGAAAACGCCAGCTTCACCCGGCCGCGCAGGTTGGGGAACATGTCGGCCACCGGCATGCCGGCTTCCTTGCGGGACGTGATCGCCTTCAGTTCCACCTGTGGATGGCGCGCCAGCAGGCGCAGCAGCTCGACCCCGGTGTAACCCGTTCCGCCGACGATACCGACTTTGATCATGGTGTTTTTCCTTGCGAAGAATGCGCCCGATTAAGGAGGCGAAGAATGACTTAATTGTAAGACACACGCGCTGACAGACATAAAAAAAGCCGCCCGGAAAAGGCGGCTTTCTTGCCAAACAGTCGAAGCGGCTGTTTTGAATCGATCAGCGCTTGGAGAACTGCTTGCGGCGACGCGCCTTGTGGAAACCGACCTTCTTGCGCTCGACTTCGCGTGCATCGCGGGTCACCAGACCGGCGGCCTTCAGCGTGGGCTTCATTTCGGCGTCCAGATCGATCAGCGCACGGGTGATGCCATGGCGAACCGCACCGGCCTGGCCCGACTCACCACCGCCTGCCACGTTGACCATGATGTCGAAGCGGTTCAGGTTGTCGGTCAGCACCAGCGGCTGGCGTACGATCATGCGACCGGTTTCGCGCGAGAAATACTCGTCCACCGGCTTGTCATTGACGACGATCTTGCCGCTACCGGCCTTGATGAACACACGGGCAACCGACGATTTACGACGTCCCGTACCGTAGTTGTAATTACCGATCATGATGCGGCCTTAACGTTGAGGTCGAGGGGCTGGGGCTGTTGGGCTTCGTGCGGATGGTCCGCGCCCGCGTAAATCTTCATTTTCTTGATCATGGCGTAGCCGAGCGGGCCTTTGGGCAGCATGCCCTTGACCGCCTTTTCCAGCGCACGGCCGGGGAAACGCTCCTGCATCTTATCGAAGTTCGTCTCGTAGATGCCACCGGGGTAACCGGAGTGGCGATAGTATTTCTTGTCGAGGCCCTTGTTGCCGGTCACGACCATCTTGCTGGCGTTGACGACCACGATGTAGTCGCCCGTGTCGACGTGGGGCGTGAATTCGGGCTTGTGCTTGCCGCGCAGACGGCGGGCAATCTCGGATGCCAGGCGACCCAGCACTTTGTTATCGGCGTCAACCACGAACCAGTCGCGTTTGACTTCATGCGTTTTAGCGGAAAAGGTTTTCATGACCCAACCTCTGCACAGAGGACAATCTCGGAAAGCCGGGCATTTTAACTGCCCACCCGGAACAAAGTCAAACACTGTCTGCAAACAGCCCGCCGGACTGGCATACAATCCCCGCCATGACCGCCTGGCTTGCCACCAACCTGATCGCCCTGGCCTTGCTGCCTCCATTGTCGCTGGTGATCCTGCTGGTCGTCGGGCTTATTGTCCATCGTCGTCGCCCCCGCCTGGCCATGCCTCTGATATTGCTGTCCACCACTGCACTCTATGCCCTGTCCACCCCCTGGGTGGGTGGCCTGTTGCAAAAAAGCCTGGAAATCAGCACCCCAATCATCCCGAGCCAACTGCAGGCGGCCGAGGCGATTGTCGTCCTCGGCGGCGGGCGTCGGCACGATGCAGCCGAGTATGGCAGCGACACGCTCAACGGCCTCAGCCTGGAACGCCTGCGCTACGCCGCCTTTCTCCACCGTGGCAGCCACCTGCCCATCCTGGTCACCGGGGGCAAACCCGGCGGCGGCACCTTATCCGAAGGCCGCATCATGCAGCACATCCTGCAAAACGAGTACGGCACCTCGCCTCAATGGGTCGAAGACGCCGCGCTCACAACCTGGGACAACGCCCGCCTGTCAGCCCAGCTGCTGCGCAGTGCCGGCGTTCGACATATCGTTCTGGTCACCCATGCCTGGCATCTGCGGCGCGCCGTCCCGTTGTTCGAAGCCCAGGGACTCAGCGTCATTCCTGCCGGCATCCAGTTTTCCAGCACGCGACTCGACTCCATTCTCGATGCCCTGCCCACGCCTGCCGGCCTGCGTGACAGCACCTTCGCCCTGCACGAATGGCTCGGCATTTTATGGTACAAACTCCGGGCCAATTTCTAACAAACCCCGTTCGCCCTGAGCCTGTCGAAGGGCAACGGTCCTTAATTGAAGGAACCCAATGAAAGCCCGCGTCAAACTCATCGAAGGCGTCAGTTTCGTCGGCCAGAGCGAATCCGGCCACAGCGTCGTCATGGACGGCCCACCCGATTCGGGCGGCAAGAACCTCGGCGTGCGGCCAATGGAAATGCTGCTGCTCGGGCTGGGCGGCTGCTCCGCGTTCGACGTCGTCCACATCCTGCGCAAAAGCCGACAGCAGGTCATCGACTGCGTCGCCGATCTGTCAGCCGAACGGGCCGACACCGACCCCAAGGTCTTCACCAAAATCCACGTCCATTTCACCGTCACGGGCAAGGCGCTCGATCCCAAGCGCGTCGAACAGGCCGTAAAACTCTCCGCCGAAAAATACTGCTCGGCCTCGATCATGCTCGGCAAAGTGGCCGAGATCACGCACGATTTCGAGGTGGTGGAAGGCTGAACAAATGCAAACGGGCGCCCCAGGCGCCCGTTTTATGCTAAAGAAATGCTTCAGGCCGCGATTTGTTCAAAAGAGAATTGCGGAATATCCGCACGATCCCGCGCATGCTCGACGGTGATGCCGCAAACATTCCCCTCCGCATCCAAATCCAGCAGGGTGTTTTCATCCAGATCCCGGCTCTCGCTCACAGCCGCTGCCTTGAATTCGATGTAAAGCGTATCGGTGTCCTGAAAGTACTTAATCTTCATGGCACAAACCTCCGATCAAAAAATGCGTTGTGCACGGTTTCTCTGTCCGGCAACAGGATCACACGCAAAAACTTACCCTCAGCTTCTGAAACGGCGGCCCAGCGGCGAATCCGACCATCGGCCTGGACCGCTTCCTGTTCCGGGTGATCAATCACATCCTGAATCCATTCCAGCTTGATTGAAGCCCGATCGGGGCGATGTCGCATGGACAAGAAATACTGGGTAAATTTCACGCGGACAGTGTAGCAAATAAGCGGGAAGACCGTCGCCCCAATGCCTTAACAAGTGCATTGCGCGGCCGATGGAAATGCTGCTGCTCGGGTTGGGGGCTGCTCCGCGTTCGACGTCGTCCACATCCTGCGCAAAAGCCGACAAGCAGTCACCGATTGCGTCGCCGACCTGTCCGCCGAACGGGCCGTGAAACTCTCCGCCGAAAAATACTACTCGGCTTCGATCATGCTCGGCAAGGTGGCCGAGATCACGCACGATTTCGAGGTGGTGGAAGGCTAATTCCAAAAAAAACGGGCGCCCGAAGGCGCCCGTTCAGTACGACTAATTGGCTTGAGCCAGATTAGAAGTTGTGGACCACACCCATCGAGAAGCCGGCGGGGTTGCCACCAGCGGACGTGCCCGGGTTGTCGCCATGACCACCGCCGAAGGCGGAGAAAGCGGCGCCGCTGTCGTTGTCGGTCGAAGCATAGGCAAACTGCAGCTTGGTACGCTTGGACAGGCTGTAGTCCGCGCCAATGGCGTACATTTGGGCGCCGGTGTTGCTGGCGCTGTTCAGGTCGCCTGCGTCATAGTACTGGGCCTTGAGCAGGATGTTGCCCATGTTGTAGCCGGCACCCAGACCCCAGACCTCGCGGTCGGCGCCGTTCATGCCAGCAATGTCGTCAGCTTTCTGATACAGGCCGGTGAACTTGAAGTTGCCGATGGCATAACCAGCCGCCAAGCGCCAGACTTTCTCGTCGCTCAGCGCAGCGTTCGCGTTGCTGAGGTTGTGCGTCTCATACCCCAGACCCAGCATCAGGGGGCCATTCTCGTAGTTACCGGCAGCTGCCCAACCATCGACGCTAGCGTCGGTCGCGTCGGGCGACGCGGTGCCAGATACAGCGGCAGTAGTATTCATGTTGCTAAAATAAGCCACCGTGCCAGACAAACCGCTCATGCTCGGCGTGGTGTAGGCAACCTGGTTGTTGGGACGGGTGTCGAAGCCCGCGCTATTAGTACCGCCCACAGAGGTGAGGTTACGCGAGTCGCCGATCTGGTTGCCGAAGAAGTCCGTCTTGCGGCTCAGCAGTTTGACCGGGGATTCGTTCTTGCCGAGGATCACGGTACCGAAACCGCCACCCAGGCCGACGAAGGTGTTGCCGGAGCTGACGCCGTCAGCGGCGCCGCCGTTGGAGGAATCGGTGTTGCCCGTGCCGCCGGTGCTGAAGTAGGTCTGGATCTGCCAGAGGGCCTTCAGGCCGCCGCCCAGGTCTTCGCTACCCTTGAAGATGATGTTCGACGCGTTGCTGGAAACGCCAACGTTGCCGCCGTTGGCTGCGTTGTCGGAATCCAGATAGTCGACCGACAGGTTCAGCTGGCCGCTGATGTCGACGTTGGACGTCGCAGCGAAGGCGGGAGCGGCAAAGGCGGAAGCCAGTGCCAGCGCGATCAGTTTCTTTTGCATTGCAAATCTCCTTATTACAGAATTTTTGAAAGCTCTGCAGAGCTGTCCTGCACGGACGTGTGCTTGGTGGACGCAGTCGATTATCCAGACTCCCTTCCGGTCAGCAAGAAAAGTTGTTGTTTTTTCCATCACGCATACATCAAAGTGTTGTTTTGTTGCATCAGCGCAACGGATAGCGTGGCGCAAGGCCTGTGTATATTGGCGCAGTCGTGGCGAAGCCCCCATGGCTACAATAAGCCAATCCACCCACCTCACCGGAGAAACCCATGCGCTGGGAAAACGGACGCCGTAGCGACAACATCGAAGACCGGCGCGGCATGCGCGTGAATGGCCGCGGGCTGGCCGGCGGTGGCATCGGGGCGATCATCCTGGTTTTGGTGGCGATGTATTTCGGCGTGGATCCGTCGGTGGTCCTGAATCAGACGGGCAGCCTGGCGCCGCCACAGGAAACGCACCAGCCTGCCCCGTCCAGCCCGGAGGAGGACAAGCTGAAGGATTTCGTGTCGGTGGTCCTGGCCGATACGGAAGACGTGTGGGGCGCGTTGTTCAAGGCGTCAGGCAAGCCCTACCCGCCGCCCACACTGGTGCTGTATTCCGGCGCGGTGCAGTCGGCATGCGGGTTCGCCGAAGCGGCGATGGGGCCGTTCTACTGCCCGGGCGATCACAAGCTGTATCTGGACATGCGTTTCTTCAACGACCTGGCCAAACGCCACGATGCGCCCGGCGATTTCGCGCAGGCCTATGTGGTGGCGCACGAAGTCGGTCACCACGTGCAGGCCTTGCTGGGCATCGCGGACAAGGTCAACGCAGCGCGACACCGCGCAAGCGAAGCCGCCGGCAACGCGCTGCAGGTACGGATGGAACTGCAGGCCGACTGCTTTGCCGGCGTGTGGGCCTACCACGCCAACCAGGCGCGGCATGTTCTGGAGCCGGGCGACATCGAGGAGGCGCTCGCCGCCGCAGCCGGGGTGGGCGACGACCGCCTGCAACAGCAGGCGCGCGGCTACGTGGTACCGGAATCCTTCACCCACGGTTCGTCGGCCCAGCGGATGCGCTGGTTCAGCCGCGGCATGCAGGGCGGCAATCCGGGGCAGTGCGACACCTTCCAGGCGACCCGGCTGTAAGCCGAACGAACCATGCACATCTGGGTGGATGCCGACGCCTGTCCGGCCGTGATCAAGGACATCCTGTTCCGCGCGGCAGAACGGATGCAGGTACCGCTGACACTGGTGGCCAACCGTCTGCTGCGGGTCCCGCCTTCACCGTATATACGCGCGCGGCAGGTGCCGATGGGTTTCGACGTGGCCGACCGCCACATCGTGGAAGAGGTCGCGGAAGGCGATCTGGTGATCACCGCGGACATTCCGCTGGCGGCCGCGCTGATCGAGAAAGGAGCGTTCGTCCTGTCGCCGCGGGGCGAGTGCCATAGCGCCGAAAACATCCGTGAACGGCTGGGCCTGCGCGATTTCATGGAAGGCCTGCGCGGCGCCGGAGCGGACATTGGCGGGCCGGCTGCGCTGTCGCCGGCGGACCGGCAGGCGTTTGCCCGGCAACTCGACCGCTTTCTGGCGCGGCGGTGCGTCAAATGAGCCGCCCTGCGCCGGCCAGCCCCACCATCAGCCGCACGCCGCCGTATGCCAGCCAGGACATCATGCGCCGCGGCCAGGAACGGCGCTGCCAGTCGGCCGGATCGAGCGCGACGGACCGGTCGAGCGCCTGCTGCAGGCGCTGCCGCAGGTCGCGCGCAAATCCCGCGTCGTCGACGACGAGATTCGCCTCGCGCGCCAGCAACAAGCTGAACGGATCGATATTGCTGGAGCCCACGGTCGCCCAATGGCCGTCAACCACGGCCACCTTGGCATGCAGTTCGCTCGTCTGGTATTCGTACAGGTTCACGCCGGCGGCGAGCAGGTCGCGGTAGAGCGCGCGTGCGGCGGTTTGAAAAAAAGGATGGTCGGTATGTCCCTGCACCAGCAGGTGAACCGGCACGCCGCGCGCGGCGGCCTTTTTAAGCAGCTTCCTGAATCGGCGTCCCGGCAGGAAGTAGGCATTGGCGATGACGATTTCATCGCGCGCCAGCGCCAGCGCGGCAAGATAGACACGCTCGATGTCGCGGCGGTGGGCGAAATTGTCGCGCACCACGAAGGCGGCACGCACATGGCCATCGGTCGGCCAGGAAGCTTCGATGGCGGCCGTGCGTCCGCGTCCCTGCAACTGCGTGAAGGCCACCAGCCGCCATAGATGGTGGACGCTCCGGTGGATGGGGACCAGCAACGGCCCGCGCACTTCCACGCTGTAGTCGAGCCGCGGCGCCGCGAGATGTTCCGGCTCGAAATCGTCGATGAGATTCATACCGCCGATGAAGGCAATGCGGGCATCGATCACCGCCAGCTTGCGATGCAGCCGCCGCAGGCTCCTGGGATTGGAACGCCAGCCGCTGCCTACCAGGGGACGATAGTCCCGCACACTGACGCCGGCCGTTTTCAGTGCGTCGAGCCAGTCGGCCGGCAGGTCGCGCGAGCCCACGCCATCGATCAGCACACGCACTTGCACGCCGCGCCGCGCCGCGCCGATCAGGGCATCGCGCACAGCAGCGGTACTGGAATCCGCGTTGAAAATGTAGGTTTCGAGGTGGATCTCGTCGCGTGCGGCTTCGATCGCGGCGATCAATGCCGGAAAGAATTCGGCGCCGCTTTGCAGCAAGCGCAGCTGGTTACCGGAAACCGGCTCGACGCCATGAAAGAAGGAGGGGTTTAAATGGCTGCGCGCGGTCATCAGGCCGGGCTGAGCGAGGCGGTCAGGGCGGCGTGGTCGGAAATGCGATGCCAGGCGTTGCCAGTATGAACCTGCGCCGCCTGGATGCTGAAGCGCCGCACATAGATGCGGTCAAGCTGGAACATGGGCAGGATGGAAGGGTAACTGCGCGCCGACTTGCCGTGATGGGTCTCGAACACCTCGACCAAACCCAGTTCGTCCTCGAAAAACCGTCCCGTACGCACCAGCCAGTCGTTGAAATCGCCTGCCAGGATCAAAGGCGCATTGTCCGGCACCATGGCCCGCACGCGCGCGACGATCATCGCCAGTTGGCGCTTGCGCCCGCGTTCGGTCAGGCCGAGATGCACGTTGATACAGTGCACCGGCACGTCAATGCCCGGCACTTCGACCTCGCAATGCAGCATGCCGCGGCTCTCGAACGCATGGGCGGAGATGTCCTCGTTCTCCCAGGTGAGAATCTTGTAGCGCGACAGGATGGCATTGCCGTGGTGGCCGGTGTCGTAGATACAGTTCTTGCCATAGGCGAAATCGGTATAGACCTGGCCGGCCAGAAACTCATGCTGGGGCCGGTTGGGCCAGTGCTGGAAACGGCTGGCGCGCAATCCATGACTGCCCTGCACCTCCTGCAAAAACACGATGTCGGTCCCCAGCGTGCCGAGACGGTCACGCAGTTCATGCACCGTCAGTCGCCGGTTGAATTGCGACAGGCCCTTATGGATGTTGTAACTGGCAATATGCAGCGGAGAAACCATGAATTCATTATAGGCGCGTGGCCAGCAGACGAACCGCCGCTGCATTGCTGGATGAGAAACAGCGTTCAGCCGCCGCGTCCCATGGCAGCCACACATAGCGCAGATGCTCGCGTGGCGCCAGCACGACCGGCAACGGCCTGGGTAGACGGAGGCCGAACACATGCTCGGTATTGTGCGTCACGCCAGGCGCATAGCGATGGCGCCAGCGCTCGTAAATCTCGTAGCGGGTTTCGATGTCCCAGGGAGTCAATTCGAACTGGCTGGCGTCGAGCCCGGTTTCCTCGCGCACCTCGCGGATCGCGGTCTGCTCCAGGGTCTCGCCTTCATCCTGCGAGCCCGTCACCGATTGCCAAAAGCCCGGCGCATCGGCGCGCTCCATCAGCAGTACCTGGCCGTCCCGCGTGTAGATGACGACCAGCACCGAGACGGGGATTTTATGCACGATCAAACGATGCGGGCGTTGAGCGGAATGCCGGTCGCCAGAATGGCAATCAAACGGTCGATATTGGGGTGCTTGCCGGGATGGCGGCTGGCGTCCTCGGTGTGTTCGGCGAAAATCGCCAGGGCTTCTGCCGCGGCCTCGGCATTGATCATGCCGTATTGCTGCAGAAGGTAGGCATACACCCTGAACGACCCGGCGGTGCCGGGCGCGTTGGCGATCGTCGCGACCTCGGCGCCGGCGGAGTCGCTCAATACCAGTGTCTCGCCCGAGAACTCGGGCAGGGTTTTCAGGGTGTCGGCGAATTTCATCCCGCCGCCTTCTCCGTGGGCGCGGTGTTGCGCAGCCGGATGTGTAGTTCGCGCAGCTGTTTTTCGTCGACCACGTTGGGCGCGTTGGTCATCAGGCAGGAGGCGCGCTGGGTCTTGGGGAAGGCGATGACGTCGCGGATCGACTCGGCGCCGGTCATCAGCGTGACCAATCGATCCAGCCCGAACGCCAAGCCGCCGTGCGGCGGTGCGCCGTATTGCAGGGCGTCGAGCAGGAAGCCGAATTTCTCGCGGCGTTCTTCCTCGCCGATGTTCAGCGCGGCGAACACCTTTTCCTGCACATTCTGCTGGTGGATA
This sequence comes from Pseudomonadota bacterium, assembly GCA_043821985.1. Classification (GTDB taxonomy): domain Bacteria; phylum Pseudomonadota; class Gammaproteobacteria; order Burkholderiales; family Thiobacillaceae; genus Thiobacillus. The sequence goes on along the minus strand of JBDRCF010000059.1, from coordinate 27,289 downwards.
CGCACCGAGCCACCGCCGACCTCCCAGCCGTTCAACACCATGTCGTAGGCCTTGGACAGGCAGCGGCCCGGATCAGTGGCGAGCCAGTCCTCGTGGCCGTCCTTCGGCGCGGTGAAGGGATGATGCAGCGCGTCCCAGCGGTTTTCGTCCTCGTTGTATTCGAACATGGGGAAATCGACCACCCACAACGGTGCCCAGGCGCGGCCGTCGACGTGGCCCTTCTCGTGGCCGAGCTTGAGGCGCAGTGCGCCGAGGGCGTCGTTCACCACCTTGGCGCGGTCGGCGCCGAAGAAGATGAGGTCGCCGTTCTGCGCGCCGGTGCGCTGAATCACCGCGGAGAGCGAGGCTTCGGATAGGTTCTTGACGATGGGCGACTGCAGGCCGGCTTCGTTCAACTGGCTGACGTCATTGACCTTGATGTAGGCCAAGCCCTTGGCGCCGTAGATCTTGACGAACTCGGTGTAGCCGTCGATTTCGCTGCGGCTCAGCGCGGCACCGCCGGGAATGCGCAGGGCGGCGACGCGGCCTTTCGGATCGTTGGCCGGGCCGGAGAATACCTTGAAGGCGACGTCCTGCATCGCATCGCCGACGTCGACGATTTCCAGCGTCACCCGCATGTCGGGCTTGTCGGAGCCGTAGCGGTGCATCGCCTCGGCATAGGTCATGCGCGGGAAGGCGGCCGGCAGGTCGATGTCCTGCGCCTTCTTCATCATGTCGCGGATCATGCCTTCGACCAGCCCCATGATCTCCTCTTCGCCCATGAACGAGGTCTCCAGGTCGACCTGTGTGAACTCGGGCTGGCGGTCGGCGCGCAGGTCTTCGTCGCGGAAGCATTTGGTGATCTGGAAGTAGCGGTCGACGCCGGCCACCATCAGGAGCTGCTTGAAGAGTTGCGGCGATTGCGGCAGCGCGTAGAACATGCCGTCGTGCACGCGGCTCGGCACCAGATAGTCGCGTGCGCCTTCCGGGGTGGAGCGCGTCAGCATCGGCGTTTCGACTTCCATGAAGCCGTGCACGTCGAGGTAGTCGCGCATGATCTTGGAGACGCGGTAGCGCAGCTTGAGATTCTTCTGCATCGGCTCGCGGCGCAGGTCAAGGTAGCGGTACTGCAGGCGGATGTTCTCGTTGATGGTGTCGTCGTCGATCTGGAACGGCGGCGTCAGCGAGGCGTTCAGCACATCCAGTTTTTTGGTCAGCAACTCGACCATGCCGGTCGTCATGTTGGAGTTTTCGGTGCCGGCGGGACGCGGCCGCACCAGGCCCTCGATCTTCAGCACGAACTCGGAACGTACGTCTTCGGCCAGCTTGAAGGCCTCCGGGGTATCGGGATCGATCACCACCTGCATCATGCCTTCGCGGTCGCGCAGGTCGATGAAGATGACGCCGCCGTGGTCGCGCCGGCGATGCGCCCAGCCGCACAGGATGACGGTGTTGCCGATGTCGGCGGCCGTGACGGCGCCGCAGTAATGTGTACGCATAGTGGTTTTCCTAGTAGCTGCCCCGCCCCGACTCGCTGGAGGCGACGCCCATCGAGACGATGTATTTCAATGCGCGGTCGACCGGCATATCCAGTTCGACGACCTCGCTCTTTTTCACATAAAAATAGAATCCGTTGACCGGGCTCGGCGTGGTGGGGATGAACACCGCGACGTGTTCCTCCGGCAGCATGCGCGCCACTTCGTCCGGCAGATTGGTCTGGAACGCCAGCGACCACGCCTGAGGATGCGGGTAACGCACCAGCAGCACCTTGCGGAAGGCGTGCCCGCTGCCCGACAAAAGCGTGTCGGACACCTGTTTGACGCTGCCGTAGATGGTTTTCACCACCGGGATGCGGGTCAATTGCCGCTCCCAGAAGTCGATGATCTTCTGGCCGAAGAAATTGGCGCCGAACACGCCGGTCAGCATAATGATCAGCAACGTCAGGATCACGCCCAGGCCAGGAATCCGCATCCCCAGCCAGGCCTCGGGCTGCCATGTGGCCGGCAGCACCAGCAGGCTCTGATCCATGGTGCCGATCAACAGATCGAGCACCCACAGGGTGATCCCCAGCGGCACCCAGATCAGCAGGCCGGTAATGAAATAACGCTTCATACGTGCAATTCAATCAAAAACGAAGAAGCGGACGGCTCGCACCGTCCGCTTCCCGGTTTCCAGCCTCGTCAGTTACACGCCGGACACGCGCCTGTGCCGCAGGCGGGCGAAGGCGCCTCGGACTTCGTTTCCGCAGGCTTGCTGCCGCCGCCTTTGAAATCGGTGGCGTACCAGCCAGTCCCCTTCAGTGCGAAACCGGCTGCCGTCACCTGCTTGGCATACGCGGCCTGGCCGCAGGAGGGACACACCGTCAGCGGCGCATCGGACACTTTCTGCATTTCATCCTGGGCGAAACCGCAGGAAGCACATTTGTAGGCATAAATCGGCATAAAAATTCTCCGACAATCAAGAAGTTGCGGAATTATACCCAGATGGGCACAAGTCCCCAAACAGTGAGGGCCAATTCCCCGTCGGGCCCATCCATCCGGCCAGGCCGCCGGAACAGCCTGTCACCAGCCCAGACTGAGGCTGCCAAAGACGCGGCGGCTGAAAATATTGGTATCGCGAAACTCCTGGTAATTGCCGAGCAGGCTCTGCCCGACCACCGATGCCTCGATGTCGCGTCCCTGCCATTTCCAACGCCGCGCCACACGCAGGTCCATGCGATTGTAGGCGGCGGTGAGGTCGCCTTCGGACAGCCATTTCATGGCATCGCTACGCCACACGCCCATACTCGCTTCCCAGCCTTGATCCAGACGATAGCTGGCAAGCAGGCCCCAGGTGTTGCGCGGCGCGGAAACGGGGACGTCCTTGTTGAAATTGATGACGTTGTGGATGCCAGCTCCCCCAAAATGCGCCTCCAGGAACACGCGTGAATAGTGCGCGCTCAGATCGAGCGCATGCACGGGCCGCCAACGCAGCTGGAGTTCGCCGCCGTGGGATCTGGCGCTGCCGATATTGGCATACTTGAATTCGTTGGGCCGGATTCCGCCATCATCCGAGGGGTCGAAGTCGTACTTGTCCTGGCCGATGAAGTCGTCGATCTTGTCCTGGAACAGCCGCACATCCATTTCGAGCCGGGCCGGACGCCAGAATCCCACATAGGCAATCTCGCGCGACAGGACACGTTCGGGCGCAAGGCCGTCAGACGGCACCGTCACCACATCGGCCACGGTACCGGATTGCAACACATAAACCTGGTTGCCCTGCTCCTCGAAAAACGTGGGCGAACGATAGGCACGCGAAATCCCCAGGCGGATGACGTGCCCGGGCGTCAGGGTGAAATTGGCTGCGACACGCGGAGAAATATCGATCCCCGTAAAGTAATGGTGTTCCAGCATGGCTCCGCCTTGCAGCAGTACCCGCTCATGCGGGCGCCACTCCAGATTGCCGAACACGCGTGCAAGGTTGCCGCTCCATTGCCTGCCGGAATTGTAATTCTGCGGACTGGTGACGGTTTCCTGGCGTACTTCACCACCCCACACCCCACGCAGATTGGGGCGCCATTGCTCGTTCACCTGCAGCTCGATGTTGCTGCGCGTCTGCAACAGGTACTGGTCGACATTCACCGCGCCGATGCCCAGAGCGGTCAAATCCGCCTGCGCGTTGGCATCGAAACGGTTCTGGGCGTAGTAGGCCTGCAACCGCCACTCGCGGCGCGCGGATTCCACTTTGTGATAGGCCAGTTGCAGATACATCGCCCGTGCGTCCTGCTGCTGGGGCTCCAGGATGGCGGTCGGACTGACAACGCTCCGACCGGCGTTCCAGTTGCCCTGGGACAGGCCGAACTGCGCCATCGCATCGGAATTCGCGGATAGTTGCCAGTCCATGCGCCCGTTGAGGAAAGAGGTCTTGCTGGACTCGTAGTACTGTCCATTGTCGCCGGCCCCGTCAGCTATCTTGTTGGTGATGTCACGCTCGAAGCGATCGCGTTGCTGGGTCGAGGCGGTCAGGCGATAGCGCAATGCGCCGTCGCCCCCGCCATGACGAACCGTCGCGCCGCGCATGCCCTGCTCGCCAACCTGCAAGGAAACGAATTCACCCGGCACCTGCGCCGCTGTCTTGGTGATGATGTTGATGACCGCCGCGAAAGCATTGGCGCCATAGATCGCGGCATCCGGCCCGCGTACCACTTCAATGCGTTCGATATCGTCGATGGAAAGCGGAAGATCGGTCCAGTTCACCGCACCATAATGAGGGCTGTATATCGAACGCCCATCGACCAATACCTGGAAACGCCGCGAGAACGCGTCGCCCAGGCCGTGATAACCGGCGGCCCATGTGTTGTCGCGCGTATAGGCGACCGAGAAGCCCGGCACGAGACGCAGCAGATCGGGGATATCGCGAAACCCCGATGCGTGAATCATCTCCTGATCGATGACGGTCACGGCAACGGGCGCCTCACTCACCGGCTGGGACAAGCGCGACGCCGACAGCACCACCGGCAAATCGTCGAGAAAGTCGGACTCGGTCACTGCCGCCCCCGCCTGCTGGGCGCCCGCCAAAACGGCGCCCATCAATAGTGCGCCCGTCCATCCCCTGAATGTCGTGTGTGGTCTGCTGATCACCGCATACCGGTGCGCTCGCGCACCGTCTCCCTATCCACCCTGTTTATTTATGTATTCCAGGGCTAACGGCTGGCCATCCTACATGCCTAAATCAGAACGGAATATCGTCGTCCATGTCGTCAAAGCCGCTGCTGGCCGGACGCTGCGCGGCGGCCGGCGCACTGCTGCGCGGCTGGCTGCGCGGGGCGCTTGCGGGTGCTGCCTGGTTGAAGGAACCGTCGTCCATGTCGGCCATGCCGCCGCCGCTGCGCCCGCCCAGCATCTGCATGCGGTCGCCGCGGATTTCGGTGGCGTATTTTTCGATGCCTTCCTTGTCGGTGTACTTGCGCGTGCGGATCGAACCTTCGACGTAGACCTGGCTGCCCTTCTTCAGATATTGCCCGCATACTTCGGCGGTACGCCCAAAGAAGCTGACCCGGTGCCATTCGGTCTGCTCGACCATCTGACCGGTTTTGTCCTTGTATTTGTCGGTGGTGGCGATGGCAAGGTTGGCGACGGCCTCTCCGCTCGGCAGGTAGCGCATTTCGGGATCGTGCCCGAGGTTGCCGACGAGAATCACTTTGTTGACGGATGCCATGTTTTCCCCTGGATGTAAGCGTTGTCGTGTTGCAGATTCTATCAGGCCAGCCTGTCAGGCGCCCGTGGCTTCCAGCAGGATGCGGGCGGCGGCTTCATCCCAGCCCTGCAGGCTGACCTTGAGCATGGCCACGCCCTCCTCGGCCAGCACCACGGCTTCCACCACGCCGGCCACCGCCGCCAGTTTCGTTTTCAGCAGCGCGGCCTGCTCCGCAGGCATCGTCCCGACGCGGAACATGCGGGTCTTGATCGCGGGCGGCGCGGTCATCGACAAGCTCAGCGCCAGCCAGACTGCCATCAGGACCACACAAAACAGGAACACGGCGTAAAACCCGACATGCTGCGCCAGCCAGCCGCCGAAAACGCCCCCGAAGAACAGCCCCAGCGCCTGCGCGGTGTTGTACACGCCCATCGCGGTGCCTTTGGCCGACACGGGGGCAAGCTTGGAGATCAAGGACGGCAGGCTGGCCTCGAGCAGGTTGAAGGCGGCGAAATAAAAGAACAACGCTCCCACGATGCCCCAGAAATGACCGATGCCGAACGCGAGCCCCAGCTGGGCCAGCAGCATCAGCGCCACCGCGCCGATGAATACCGGTTTCAGTTTGCCGTGCTTTTCGCCATAGATGATGGCCGGCACGATCAGCAGGAACGAGCCCAGCAGCACCGGCAGGTAGACCATCCAGTGGTGGGCCGGCGGCAAGCCGCTGTTCTTGAGGGCCACCGGCACCACCACGAACATCGCCATTTGCGCCGCATGCAAGGCAAAAATGCCGAAGTCGAGGCGCAGCAGCTGGGCGTCATGCAACACGTCTTTCAGCCGTGCCGGGTTGGCCTGGGCGTCGGCATGAAAATGGCTGATCAGGGGATCGGGCACCCAGACCTTCACCACCCAGATGGCAGCCAGCGCCAGCACGCCGGTCAGCGCAAAAATCCCCGGCACGCCGATGAGGTGATTGAGCGCCGGCCCCGCCACCATCGACGCGGCAAATACGAGGCCGATGGTCGAGCCGATCATCGCCATCGCCTTGGTGCGGTGTTCCTCGCGGGTGAGGTCGGCCAGCATGGCGGTGATGGCGGCGGAAATCGCGCCGGCGCCCTGGATGGCACGGCCGAAAATCGTCCAGTAGATATCGGACGCCGAGGCGGCGACGAAGCTGCCGATCGCAAACAGGATCAGGCCGAAAATGATCACTTTCTTGCGGCCAATGCGGTCGGACGCCATGCCGAAGGGGATCATCAGCAATGCCTGGGTCAGGCCGTACATGCCGAGCGTCAGCCCGACCAGGGTGTGGTTGTCGCCGCCCGGCAGATGTTCGGCATACAGCGCGAACACTGGCAGGATGAGGAACATGCCCAGCATGCGCAGACCGAAAATTGCTGCCAGACCCGATGTTGCGCGCTTTTCAGCGCGGGTCATGCTTTCAGAAAGGTCGATTTGAGCCACGTCGGGATTCGGCGAATTCGTGAAGTCCGTTATATTAGCAGGTTGCGAATTACGCCTCACGCACCCTGACTCATGGAATACATCCGCATCCGTGGTGCCCGCACCCACAATCTGAAGAACGTCAACCTCGATCTGCCGCGCAACAAGCTGGTGGTGATCACGGGGCTGTCGGGCTCAGGGAAGTCCTCGCTCGCCTTCGACACGCTGTATGCCGAGGGGCAACGGCGCTACGTCGAGTCGCTGTCGGCCTATGCGCGGCAATTCCTGCAATTGATGGAAAAGCCGGACGTCGATCTCATCGAGGGCCTGTCGCCAGCGATCTCGATCGAGCAGAAGGCGACCAGCCACAATCCGCGCTCGACTGTCGGCACGGTGACCGAGATCCACGACTATCTGCGCCTGCTGTATGCCCGCGTCGGCGACCCACAATGCCCCGAGCACGGCATCACGCTGGCAGCACAGACGGTATCGCAGATGGTCGACGCGGTACTCGCGCTGCCGGAAGACACCAAGCTGATGATCCTGGCGCCGCTGGTGGTAGGACGCAAGGGCGAAAACCTCGAACTCTTCGCCGAACTGCGCGCACAGGGCTTCGTGCGGGTGCGGGTCGACGGCAAGGTGCACGAGATCGACGCGGTGCCCAAGCTCGACAAGAACAAGAAGCACACCATCGAGGTGGTCGTGGACCGCCTGAAGGTGCGGGCGGATGCCAAGCAGCGCCTGGCCGAGAGCTTCGAGACCGCGCTGCGCCATGCTGACGGCCGCGCGCTGGCAGTGGAGATGGATTCCGCCAAGGAACACCTGTTCTCCGCCAAGTTCGCCTGCCCGATCTGCAGCTACGCGCTGCCCGAACTGGAGCCGCGCCTGTTCTCGTTCAACAACCCGATGGGCGCCTGTAACACCTGCGACGGACTCGGCCAGATCACCTTCTTCGACCCGGCGCGCGTAGTCGCCTTCCCGCACCTGTCGCTGGCATCCGGCGCGATCAAGGGCTGGGACAAGCGCAACCAGTTCTTCTACATGATGCTGCAAAGCCTGGCGATGCACTACGGCTTCGATCTCGACACACCATGGGAATCGCTTCCGGCACGCATCCAGGACGTCATCCTCAACGGCAGCGGCAAGGAAGCGATCGCTTTCCAGACGCTGGCACCGCGCGGCGGCTACACGACGAAAAGCTATCCGTTCGAAGGCGTGCTCGCCAACATGGAGCGGCGCTATCACGAATCCGATTCGATGGCCGTACGCGAAGAGCTCGCCAAGTACCAGAACAACAAGCCCTGCCCGTCCTGCCAGGGCACGCGACTGCGCGAGGAAGCGCGCCACGTGATGGTCGGCGGCGTGCCGATCTATCAGGTCAGCGCAATGCCGCTCAAACAGGTATTGGCGTTTTTCGAGAATCTGGCACTCGAAGGTCACCGTGCCCAGATCGCCGACAAGATCGTCAAGGAAATCATCGCCCGCGTCGGCTTCCTGAACAACGTGGGACTCGACTACCTGTCGCTCGACCGTTCCGCCGACACGCTGTCGGGCGGCGAGTCGCAGCGTATTCGTCTGGCGTCGCAGATCGGCTCCGGTCTCACCGGCGTGATGTACGTACTGGACGAACCGTCGATCGGCCTGCACCAGCGCGACAACGACCGTCTGCTGGCGACGCTCAAGCATCTGCGCGACATCGGCAACTCGGTGCTGGTGGTCGAACACGACGAGGATGCCATCCGCGCTGCCGACTATGTGGTCGACATGGGCCCCGGTGCTGGCGTGCACGGTGGCGAGGTCGTCGCCGAAGGCTCGCCCGAGGAGATCCGCCTGAGCGAAAACTCCCTCACCGGACAGTATCTGTCCGGACGCCGGCGCATCGCCATCCCGAAGAAACGCCGCCAGCCCGACCCCGAACGGCAGCTGATGGTGACGAACGCCAGCGGCAACAACCTGAAAAATGTCACGCTGAATCTGCCGGTCGGCCTGTTCGTCTGCGTCACCGGCGTGTCGGGATCGGGCAAGTCGACGCTGATCAACGACACGCTCTATGCCGCGGTTGCGCGCCATCTCTATGGCTCCAGCACCGAACCTGCGCCGCACGGCGAGATCCACGGCCTGGAATTCTTCGACAAGGTGATCAACGTCGACCAGAGTCCGATCGGCCGCACCCCGCGTTCCAACCCGGCGACCTACACCGGCCTGTTCACGCCGATCCGCGAACTGTTCGCTGGCGTACCCGAGGCGCGTGCGCGCGGCTACGGACCCGGTCGCTTCAGTTTCAACGTCAAGGGCGGGCGCTGCGAAGCCTGCCAGGGCGACGGCGTGATCAAGGTGGAGATGCACTTCCTGCCCGACATCTACGTGCCCTGCGACGTCTGCCATGGCGCACGCTACAACCGCGAGACACTGGAAGTGCAGTACAAGGGCAAGACCATCCGCGACGTGCTCGAAATGACCATCGAGCAGGCGCACGAATTCTTCGCTGCAGTGCCCGTAGTCAAACGAAAACTCCAGACCCTGCTCGACGTCGGCCTCGGCTACATCCGTCTCGGGCAATCGGCCACCACGCTGTCGGGCGGCGAGGCGCAGCGCGTCAAGCTCGCACTCGAACTGTCCAAGCGCGACACCGGACGCACGCTCTACATCCTCGACGAGCCCACCACGGGCCTGCATTTTGCCGATATCGACCTGTTGCTGAAGGTGTTGCAGCGCCTCTCCGATGCCGGCAACAGTGTGGTCGTTATCGAGCACAACCTCGACGTCATCAAGACCGCCGACTGGCTGATCGACCTCGGCCCGGAAGGCGGCGCCGGGGGCGGTCTGATCATCGCCGAGGGCACGCCGGAGGCCGTGGCCGACAACCCGGCCAGCCACACCGGCCAATACCTACAGCCAGTGCTGTCCAAACACTAGGAGTCCATTTCAGTCAAATCATGCCCCGCGTTGAGATCAGGATCGGATGGATGCAAGGCGCAGCGCGCAGGCAATGGCCATCCATTGCCAAGTGCTGCAACGCAGCAGACGCCGACCCTGATCTCAACCCGGAGGGCCGGCTGACTGTGGGCGCATTGCGGCGTTGCGGGTGTCTCGTGGAGAATGACTACACTTCGCCCCCCGCGCCTTGCACTGCACCCACAGTCAGCCGGCGCGGGGCATGATTTGACTGAAATGGACTCCTTATGACCGAACCAGTCCGCCTGTCCAAACTGATGTCCGAGCGCGGGCTGTGTTCGCGCCGCGAAGCCGACAGCTACATCGAGCGCGGGTTGGTGTTCGTCGACAGCAAGCGAGTGAGCGAACTCGGCACCAAGGTCGACCCGGGTTGCGCGATACGCCTGGACAATGCCGCCCAAGCGCAACAGCAACAACGTGTCACTATTCTGCTGCACAAGCCCGTCGGCTATGTGTCGGGCCAGCCCGAGCCAGGCTACCAGCCGGCCGTGACCCTGATCCGCCCGGACACGCAATGGCAGGACGGGCGCGCCTCACAGGCATTCCACCCGACTCACCTGAAAGGCCTGGCGCCTGCCGGTCGGCTCGACATCGATTCCACTGGCCTGCTGGTGCTCACGCAGGATGGGCGCATCGCCAGACAGCTGATCGGCGAGGATTCCGGGATCGAGAAGGAGTACCTCGTTCGGGTGTCCGGGCATCTGGATGACATGGGGCTCGCGCAACTGAACCACGGTCTGTCGCTCGACGGCCGTCAATTACGCCCGGCCAAAGTCAGCTGGCAGAATGCCGACCAGTTGCGCTTTATCCTGGAGGAAGGCCGTAAACGCCAGATCCGCCGCATGTGCGAACTGGTCGGCTTGAAAGTCGTCGGGCTCAAGCGGGTGCGCATTGGCCGGGTACGGCTGGGAGAGCTTCCGCCTGGACAATGGCGCTACCTGCGCGACGACGAGTCGTTCTGAAGGGGGCATCGTCAAGCAGACCCCGTAGCGGCACCCAAGCTTGTTTCGTCAGCCCATTTGCACTGGAAATAGATTTTCAGAAAATTAATTCTGCATTTTTCCACGCACTCTAGGGAGATTTTTCATGCGATCCACCCTTCTCGTCGCGCTTCTCGCCGCGCTTACCCTAACGGCCTGCCAAAAAGCGCAAGAGGCTGCCGCCCCTGCCATGGATCAGGCCAAGGAAGCTACAGGCGCCGCAGCAGATTCAGCTATGGAAGCGGCCAAGTCCACGGCCGATGCCGCAGGGGAGGCAGCCTCGTCAGCGGCCGAGTCAGCCAAAGACGCAGCCGCCACGGCCGCCCAGAGTGCTGCCGACGCTGCATCTGCAGGTGCGGACAAGGCGCAGGAAATGGCCGACAAGGCCAAGGACGCAGCCAAGGAATAATCCAGGCGCTCAACGGTCAGGGCTTCCTGGCCGTTTTTATTTTGAAATCTGGCGGGCCTCATCTCAAAATGCAGCCCCTACAATTCAGTCTCGCCTTTTCGATTTCGCCACATGGATCCACGCTCGCTGCTGCTGGGCTCGTTCCAGGCCGCGGTCGCCGCGGCCGACCCCGGATATATCCTGCCATCGCATCTGCCTTCGCCACCGCGCGGCCGCACGCTGGTGGTCGGTGGCGGCAAAGCCGCTGCCAGCATGGCGGCTGCCGTCGAGGCCCACTGGCCCGCTGACGCGCCGCTGTCCGGACTGGTCGTCACCCGCTATCTGCACGGCCTGCCCACGCGCCGCATCGAGGTTGTCGAAGCCAGTCACCCGCTGCCCGACGGACGCGGCGAGGCGGCCGCCCTGCGCATGCTGGACATGAGTCGTCAACTGGGTCCGGACGACCTCCTGCTGGCGTTGATTTCGGGCGGCGGCTCCAGCCTGCTCGCCGCGCCAGTCGAAGGCGTGACCCTGAAGGAATTGCGCCAGGTGACCAAGGCCCTTCTACAGGCCGGCGCAAGCATTCACGACATCAACACCGTGCGCAAGCATCTCACCCGCCTGTCGGGCGGCCAGTTGGCTCAAGCGGCTCAGGCTACCCACGGACTGGCACTGATCATTTCCGATGTCGTCGGCGACGACCCAGGTTCCATCGCTTCCGGCCCCTGCGCGCCCGACGCCAGTTCCTGCGTCGATGCCCTCGAACAATTGCAGCGGTTGCGGATCACCCCGCCGGAAAGCGTCCGGCACCATCTTGAAGCCTGTGCCGCAGGGCGCTTACCGGATACGCCCAAGCCTGGAGCCCCCTGCTTCGCCAGAATGGAAAACCGTGTGATCGCAAGCGCACACGGCAGCCTGATGGCAGCAGTCCGATATTTCGAACAGCACGGGGTCCCCGCTTTGCTGCTTTCGGACAAGGTCGGGGGCGACGCGCAAAGCGTGGCACGTCAGCACGCCGCGCTGGTGCATGCGCTAACACGCCGACAGGCGCTCGCCCTCATCTCTGGCGGTGAAACCACCGTTGCCCTGCAGCCCAAGCACGGTCGGGGCGGCCGCAATAGCGAATATCTGCTGGCCCTGGCGCTCGCCCTGAGCGAGACGCCTGCCTGGGCGATCGCCTGCGACACGGACGGAATCGATGGCAGCGAAGACAATGCAGGTGCCCAGCTCACACCGGACACCCTGGTACGTGCACGCGCGCAGGAACTCGATGCCGCGGGACGACTCACCACGCACGACAGTCACGGTTTCTTTTCCGCCTTGGGCGATCTCGTCGTCACCGGCCCCACCCGCACCAATGTCAACGATTACCGTGCGCTCGTAATTGGTCTGGATTGACGGCATGTAAAACACGATTTAGTTCAGACGTTGCACCTGGACCGGGTCGCCGACCGCCAAGCCATACGTCGTGGCGGCACTTCCGCGATTGACTGCCAGTTCGAGCAGCCCCACGCTATTGATGAACCAGAATCCTTCGCCCTTGCCGACCAGCCCGAAACTCTCGCCGTGCTGGAACCGTTCACCTGCCACGCTGACATGCGCATTCTGCGGCACCCCGCGCACGCCGGTCCAGGCGTTGCCGTAATGATCGATGTAGATGACACGCGCCAGATCCCCTGCGTCGAATTCCACGTCGAGCGCATCGATCGGTGTCAGTTTAGCGGCCGGGAAGTCGCCGCGCGCAATCTCGGCCGCGATCGGCGCAAACAGGTCGCGCCCATGAAAGGTCGGAGACACACCCTCGGGTTTCCAGATAATGCGCCACAACCGGGCATCGGCATGACGCGCAGCGATGACGGACAACAGTCCGTTGTCAGGTCCGACAAACCAGCGTCCGCCCGCCAGTACCACCACGGCATGGCGTGGCGTGCCCACCCCCGGGTCCACCACCGCCAGGAACGTGCATCCCGGCGGAAAAACAGGCGCGAACGCGGCAAGCAGATGGGCGCCCGCATGGGGGTTAAAATCTGGCGCTTCATGCAGCAGATCCACCACCTGCTGGGTGGCCGCATGTTCGGCCAGACGCGCCTTGACCTGCCCCACGTAGGGATCCCGGGTTCCAAAATCGGTGAAGAGAACGATCACGTGCTTTCCAATTCGACAGGGAGAGGAAGACTATGCCTGACGAACCGAACTGGCGGCAAGCTACTCGGAAGATCCCGACTCCGGTCTGTTGCAACCGGTCCGGGCATGAAAAAAGCCGGGATAGCCCGGCTTTTTATATCGAGATATCGACGACGCCTTACTCGACGTCAACCGCCACCGTATCGGTGTCGGGGCGATCGACCAGTTCGACCAGCGCCATCGGCGCGTTATCGCCATTCCGGAAACCATATTTCAGAATGCGCAGGTAACCGCCAGGGCGCGTCTTGTAACGCGGACCCAGTTCGCCAAACAGCTTGACGACCATGTCGCGGTCGCGCAGGCGGTCGAATGCCAGGCGGTGATTCGACAGGCTGGGCTCCTTGCCCAGCGTGATCAGCGGCTCGACAAAGCGGCGCAGTTCCTTGGCTTTCGGCAGCGTGGTCTTGATGACTTCGTGCTTCAGCAGCGACACGCTCATGTTGCGGAACATGGCCAGGCGATGGCTGGTGGTACGGTTCAGTTTACGGTTGGATTGACGATGACGCATGGCTTATTCCTTTCAGACAGTATTCTTGGGCTAGGCCACCAGCCACGGCGACCCGCACTTTATTTTGATTTCGATTCAGTAAATCAGGGGCGCTCAAGCCCAGCGGGCGGCCAGTTTTCAAGTTTCATGCCCAAGGACAGGCCCTTGGAGGCCAACACATCCTTGATCTCGTTCAGCGACTTGCGGCCCAGGTTAGGGGTGCGCAGCAGTTCGGTCTCGGAACGCTGGATCAGATCGCCGATGAAATAGATGTTTTCGGCTTTCAGACAGTTGGCCGAACGCACAGTCAGCTCAAGATCATCAACCGGACGCAGCAGCAGCGGATCGACCTGCGGCGAGCGCGGCGACTCGGATTCGGCCGGCGTGCCTTCCAGATCGGCAAAAACGGACAGCTGGTTCACCAGGATGCGCGCGGCAGTACGGACGGCCTCTTCCGGCTCGACGACGCCATTGGTCTCGATGTCGATCACCAGACGATCGAGGTCGGTGCGCTGCTCGACGCGCGCGCTTTCGACCGAGTAGGCCACACGACGCACCGGGCTGAACGAGGCATCGACCAGGATCGAGCCGACGGCGCGGGTTTCTTCCGAAACCTTGCGCGAGGTCGCCGGCTGATAGCCGCGGCCCGCCTCGATCTTGATTTCCATGTCGAGCTTGCCGCCCTTGGTCAGGTGGGCAATCACGTGATCGGGGTTCAGCACCTCGATATCGTGGCCAATTTCAATATCACCCGCCGTGACGACGCCTTCGCCAGATTTGGACACCTTCAGGATCGCCTCGGCCTTGCCATGCATCTTGAACGCGATACCCTTGAGGTTCAGCAGAATGTCGACGACATCCTCCTGTACCCCCTCGATGGTCGAGTACTCATGAACGACACCGCTGATCGCCACTTCGGTCGGCGCATAACCGACCATGGAAGACAACAGGATACGACGCAGCGCGTTGCCGAGCGTGTGGCCGTAACCGCGCTCGAAGGGTTCCATGATGACCTTGGCGTGCAGCGGGGAGGCGCGATCCACCTCCACAATACGCGGCTTGAGAAATTCCGTAGCGCTTTGCATAAAGTGCGTTTCCTTAAGACCGTCTCAGCTTATTTGGAGTACAACTCGACCACCAGCGACTCATTGATGGTCGACGGCAGTTCCGAACGTTGCGGGGCTGCTTTGTAAGTGCCTTTGAGCGCCTTCGCATCGACCTCGACCCACTCAGGATAACCGCGCGCCGCAGTCGCTTCGGCAGCCGCCTTGATGCGCAGATGGGCTTTCGCCTTATCCACCACCTCGACCACATCGCCCGCACGAACCTGATACGACGGGATGTTGACCCGGCGGCCATTCACGGTGATGCCGTTGTGGCGAACCACCTGGCGCGCTTCGGTGCGCGACGCACCAAAACCCATGCGGTAACACACAGAATCCAGACGCGACTCGAGCATCGACAACAGGTTCTCACCGGTCACGCCCTTGCGGCTTTCCGCACGCTTGTAGGTCAGACGGAACTGGCCTTCGAGAACGCCGTAGATGCGGCGGATTTTTTGCTTTTCACGCAGTTGCACGCCATAACCGGACAGACGCGCACCGCTCTTCTGGCCATGCTGGCCAGGTGCATACGCACGACGTTCAATCGCGCATTTGTCGGTAAAGCACTTCTCGCCTTTCAGAAAGAGCTTTTCGCCCTCACGACGGCACTGACGGCATTTGGGATCAAGATTACGAGCCATGATTTTCCCTGGAAATTAGATACGACGCTTTTTGGAGGGACGGCAACCGTTATGCGGAATCGGGGTCACGTCCGAGATCGCGACGATCTTGAAACCCAGCGCATTCAGCGCACGCACGGTGGACTCGCGACCCGGGCCAGGGCCCTTGATCCGCACCTCCAGGTTCTTGACGCCGTATTCCTGCGCCATCTTGCCGGCGTTTTCGGCCGCAACCTGCGCCGCAAACGGCGTCGATTTGCGCGACCCTTTGAAGCCCGCACCGCCAGCCGTCGCCCACGACAAGGCATTGCCCTGGCGGTCGGTGATGGTCACGATGGTGTTGTTGAACGAGGCGTGAATATGCGCAATACCTTCCGCGACATTCTTCTTGACCTTTTTGCGTACACGCGCTGCTGTTTTAGTAGCCATGATTAACCTTTACTTTTTGATGGCCTTGCGCGGGCCCTTGCGGGTACGCGCATTGGTACGAGTGCGCTGACCGCGAACCGGCAGGCCCTTGCGATGACGGAAGCCACGGTAGCAGCCAAGATCCATCAGGCGCTTGATGTTCATGGTGATTTCACGGCGCAGGTCGCCCTCGACCGTGAACTTGGCCACGCCCTCACGCAAGCGCTCCATTTCGGCCTCGGACAGATCCTTGATTTTGGACGTACGGGCAACCCCCGTCGCGTCGCAAATCTTGCCGGACGTAGTCCGGCCGATGCCGTAAATGGCGGTCAACGCAATAACCGCGTGTTGATGATTCGGGATATTAACCCCAGCAATACGAGCCATTCGCAGAGCTCCGAACGCAAAACAAAAAATTATAACACGTCAACCCAGCTTTGGGTTGACTCGAATACAAACTTGCCAGTTTAGCCCTGGCGCTGCTTGTGGCGCGGATCGTCACAGATCACGCGCACGACGCCTTTGCGGCGCACAACCTTGCATTTACGGCACATTTTCTTGACTGAAGCCTGCACTCTCATGGTTTTCTCCATTCATCCACCGGCAGAGTCTGCCGGTTAAAAATCATTTGGCCCGGAAAACAATCCGGCCCTTGGTCAAATCGTACGGCGTCAATTCCACCGTCACCTTGTCGCCCGGAAGAATGCGTATGTAATGCATGCGCATTTTCCCGGAGATATGACCCAACAACACATGACCGTTTTCCAGCTTGACTCGAAAGGTGGCGTTCGGCAGGTTCTCGATCACTTCACCCTGCATCTGAATGACATCTTCCTTAGACATCAGCGCCCCGCCAAGCTGTTCTTGAAATTGGCCTTCTTAAGTAAGCCTTCATACTGGTGCGACATCACATATGCCTGAACCTGCGCCATGAAATCCATGGTCACCACCACAATAATCAGCAGGGACGTTCCGCCAAAGTGGAACGGAACATTCCATTTCAAAATCAGAAACTCGGGCAGCAAACACACCAAGGTGATGTAAATCGCACCCACTAGCGTCAGCCGGGTCAGTATCTTGTCGATATAACGTGCCGTCTGCTCACCCGGGCGGATGCCCGGCACAAACGCGCCGCTCTTCTTCAGGTTATCTGCGGTTTCCTTGGAATTGAACACAAGGGCCGTGTAGAAAAAACAGAAGAATATGATCGCAATTGCATACAACAGCACGTATACCGGCTGGCCGGGCGACAGGGTTGCCCCGATGTCCTTCAGCCAACTCATGCTCTCACCGCTCCCGAACCAGCCCGCCAGCGTGGCCGGGAACAGAATGATGCTGGAGGCAAAAATCGGCGGGATCACCCCGGCCATATTCAGCTTCAGCGGTAAGTGCGAACTCTGGCCACCCACCACCATTTTTCCAACCTGGCGTTTGGCATAGTTGACCAGAATCTTGCGTTGGCCACGCTCGACAAAGACAACCAGCGCGGTCACCAGCAATACGGCGACAAACAGCATCAGCACGAGCGGGATCGAATACGCACCCGTGCGCGTCAACTCCAGCGTACCGCCGATCGCGTGCGGCAAACCCGCGGCGATCCCTGCAAAAATGATGATCGAGATGCCGTTGCCCAGGCCTCGTTCGGTCACCTGTTCGCCCAGCCACATCAGGAACATCGTGCCAGCGGTCAGCGTGACCACGGTAATCGCACGAAATGCCAGGCCCGGATCCAGCACGAGACCTGCCTGCGATTCCAGCGCGATGGCTATCCCCAAGGCCTGAAACACGGCCAGGAACAAGGTTCCGTAGCGGGTGTACTGCGTAATCTTGCGACGGCCGGCCTCACCCTCTTTTTTCAGGGCCTCCAGTTGAGGCGACACGCTGGTCATCATTTGCACGATGATCGACGCCGAAATATACGGCATGATTCCTAGCGCGAATACGCTGAAACGCGACAAGGCACCGCCCGAAAACATGTTGAACATGCCCAGGATGCCGCCCTGCTGCGACTTGAACACCTGATCGAGCACGAGCGGATCGATGCCCGGCACCGGGATAAAGGTGCCGATCCGGTAAACGATCAGGGCGCCAAGCAGAAACAGCAAGCGACGCTTGAGGTCGCCGTATTTGTTCAAGCCGGTTTTGGGCGTGGCCAAAGCGGAGTCCTCGCTGACTTATTCGGCGACGCTGCCGCCGGCTGCTTCGATCGCAGCGCGCGCACCCTTGGTCACCGCGATACCGCTCAGCTTGATCGCCTTGCCGATTTCGCCGGCCAGATAAATCCGGGCTGACTTGGCGCCGGCGCTGACGATACCCGCCTGCTTCAGCACCAGCAAATCAATCTCATCCACGCCCACTGCGGCCAGTTCATACAAGCGCACGCGAGCCGTATCCGCTTTGGTCAGCGAGACGAAGCCGCGCTTCGGCAAGCGGCGATGCATCGGCATCTGGCCGCCTTCAAAGCCAACCTTGTGGAAACCGCCTGCACGGGATTTCTGACCTTTATGGCCACGACCCGCGGTTTTTCCCAGGCCCGAGCCGATGCCGCGACCCACACGGCGCTTGTCCTTCTTGGCACCGTCTGCCGGTTTAATGTTGTTCAGTTCCATTTAAGCCTCGCACTTCACCAGATAGGCAACCTTGGTAATCATCCCGCGGTTTTCCGGCGTATCCAGCACTTCAACGGTATGGTTCATCCGACGCAGGCCCAGACCTCGCACACAGGCGCGGTGCGGCGCCTTGGTGCCAATCAGGCTCTTGATCAGCGTCACCTTGATTTTCTTCTGCTCGCTCATGACTTACCCCGCAATGTCTTCGACAGACTTGCCGCGCTTGGCCGCGATCTCGGACGGCGTGGACATCTTCATCAGGCCGTCGATCGTGGCACGCACGACGTTATAGGGATTGGTCGAACCGAGGCACTTGGCCAGCACGTTCTGCACGCCCATGACCTCGAACACGGCGCGCATCGCACCGCCGGCGATGATGCCCGTACCTTCGGATGCCGGCTGGATCAGCACGCGCGAAGCGCCATGCTGGCCCACCACGGTGTGATGGAAAGTGCCGTTCTTCAGGCTGATCTTGACCAGCTTGCGACGCGCTTCTTCCATGGCCTTCTGTACGGCCACCGGCACTTCGCGGGACTTGCCCTTGCCCATGCCGATGCCGCCATCGCCATCGCCAACCACGGTCAGCGCTGCAAAACCCATGATCCGGCCGCCCTTCACCACTTTGGTGACGCGGTTGACCGAAATCATCTTTTCGCGCAAGCCGTCGCCGCGCTCTTCGTTACTCGTAGGTGCTGTACGGGCCATCTTGATTCTGCCTCGTTAAAATGCCAAACCGCCTTCGCGGGCCGCTTCAGCCAGGGCTTTCACACGCCCATGAAACTTGAAGCCGGCTCGGTCGAAAGCCACTTTTTCAATGCCCAAGCCCTTGGCTTTTTCAGCCAGACGCTTGCCCACAGCCGCAGCGGCGGCCACATTCCCGCCATTGGCCAGCTGGCCGCGCAGTTCCTTGTCGTTCGAGGACGCGCTGGTCATGACCGTTCCGCCATCCGCCGAGATAATCTGGGCGTAGATGTGGCTGTTGGTGCGGTGAATTGCCAGGCGAATCGCCTTGACGGCCGCGATTTTGGCGCGGGTTTTGCGCGCTCTGCGAATCCGTGATTGCTTGGTGTTCATTATCTGTCCTTAAGCCTTACTTCTTCTTGGTCTCTTTCTTGATGACCACTTCGTCGCTATAGCGAACGCCCTTGCCCTTGTAGGGCTCCGGCGGACGGTATGCGCGCACGTCGGCGGCCACCTGCCCAACAGCCTGGCGATCGATACCCTTGATCACAATTTCAGTCTGCGTCGGGGTCTCAACCTTGATGCCAGCCGGCATCTTGTGCACGACCGGATGCGAGAAACCAAGCGTCAAATTGAGTGCGTCGCCCTGAGCCTGAGCACGATAACCGACCCCAACCAGCGTCAGCTTCTTCTCGAACCCCCTGGAAACGCCTTGCACCATGTTGTTGACCAGCGCACGCAGGGTTCCTGCCATGGCGTTCGCCTGAATGCCTGCACCGACAGGCGCAAAGGTCAGCACACCATCATTGAGCGCAACCGTCACATCGGACGACATTGCCCGACTCATGCCGCCCAGCGGGCCCTTGACGGAGATGGCGCCACCCAAGGTCACTTCGACACCCTTTGGCAACGTAATAGGATTATTGGCTACACGTGACATATCCGCTCCCTTTTACGCAACCACGCACAGAACTTCGCCACCCACGCCTTTGGCGCGCGCATGGCGGTCGGTCATCACGCCGCTCGAGGTCGAGACGATTGCCACGCCCAAGCCGTTCATGACGCGCGGCAGGTCTTCGGCACCTTTATAGATGCGCAAGCCGGGCTTGCTGACGCGCTCGATGCGTTCGATGACCGGACGGCCCGCGTAATATTTCAACTGCAACTCGAGCTCGGGCTTGCCAGCTTCGCCACGAACAGCGAAATCCTCGATGTAGCCTTCGTCTTTCAGCACCTTGGCTATCGCCACTTTGACCTTGGAGGAGGGCATCGTGACAGCCGCTTTTTCAACCGCCTGCGCATTGCGGATGCGGGTCAGCATGTCCGCGATGGGATCACTCATACTCATATCGTCTACCCCTTACCAGCTAGCCTTGACGATGCCCGGGATCTCGCCCCGCATCGCATACTCACGCAGCTTCCCGCGTGCCAGGCCAAACTTGCTGAACACGCCACGCGGACGGCCCGTCAATTGACAGCGGTTACGCTGCCTCACAGGGCTGGAATTACGCGGCAGTTCCTGCAACGTCTTGTACGCCGCCATGCGATCTTCGTCGCTGGTCGCCACATTGGCGATGACGGCCTTGAGCTCGGCACGCTTGGCAGCATATTTCTTCACCATGCGCGCGCGCTTTTCTTCACGATTGATCAAGGATAACTTGGCCATGCCTACCTCAATTCTTGAACGGGAAACTGAAGGCGGCAAGCAGGGCTCGCGCTTCATCATCAGTCTTGGCGGTGGTGGTGATCGTGATGTTCATGCCACGCAACGCATCGATCTTGTCGTACTCGATCTCGGGGAAAATGATCTGTTCCTTGACGCCCATGTTGTAGTTGCCACGGCCATCGAAGGACTTGCCCGAAATGCCACGGAAGTCGCGGATACGCGGCATGGCCACCGTAACCAGACGATCCAGGAACTCGTACATCTGGGCGCGGCGCAGGGTCACCATGCAGCCGACCGGATAGTTCTCACGGATCTTGAAGCCGGCAATCGACTTCTTGGACTTGGTGACAACCGGCTTCTGGCCAGCGATCTTCTGCATGTCAGCCACCGCGTGGTCCATTACCTTCTTGTCAGCCACCGCCTCACCAACCCCCATGTTCAGGGTGATCTTCTGGATGCGCGGCACTTCCATGATGGATTTATAGCCAAACTGCTCGACCAGCTTGGGCACCACCGTCTCACGATACAATTCTTGAAAACGCGCCATGATCACCCCTGAGCGTCAACCATTTCGCCATTGGACTTGTATACCCGCACCTTGCGGCCGTCCTCCAGCATCTTGTAACCCACGCGATCCGCCTTCTGCGTGCCGACATTGAACAATGCGACGTTCGAAGCCTGGATCGGCATCTCTTTCTCGACGATCCCGCCCTGGATGTTGCGCATGGGATTCGGCTTCTGATGCTTCCTGACCCGATTCACACCCTCAACCACCACATGACCGTCATCCAGCACACGCAGCACGACGCCGCGTTTGCCCTTGTCTTTTCCGGCCAGGACGATCACCTGATCGCTTTTACGAATTCGTGCCATGATTCCCTCTCACAGAACCTCGGGCGCAAGCGAGACGATCTTCATGAACTTCTCGGTACGCAACTCACGGGTAACCGGCCCGAAGATACGGGTGCCGATCGGCTCTAATTTATTGTTCAGCAACACCGCAGCGTTGCCGTCAAAGCGCACCAGCGAGCCATCCGGACGACGCACGCCCTTGGCGGTACGAACCACCACGGCATTGTAGATGTCGCCCTTTTTCACGCGGCCACGCGGCGCAGCATCCTTGATGCTGACCTTGATGATGTCGCCCACACCTGCATAACGCCGATGACTGCCGCCCAGCACCTTGATACACATAACCGAGCGTGCACCGGTGTTGTCTGCCACGTCCAATACGGACTGCATCTGAATCATTTAATTGCCTCCAACTTTATCCACCACAGCGGCGGCCAGTTTTGGAACCCGTTCGGGAGAACTCCCGCCCATGGCGGGATTGCTTGAGTCAGCGAACCGGGTTCAAAACCGGCGCACCAACCGGAAAACCCGGCACTATACCGGGTTTGATTGCCTCACGCAAGCTTTAAACGCGGGCACGCTCGATCAACTTGCTGACGGTCCAGGCCTTGGTACGCGACAATTTGCGCGATTCCTCGATCTGCACCATGTCGCCCTCGTGAAACTCGTTGTTTTCATCGTGGGCGTGATACTTTTTCGACAAACGGATCACCTTGCCGATGACCGGATGCTTGACCCGGCGCTCAACCAGGACCGTGACCGTCTTGTTCATCTTGTCGCTCACCACACGCCCAGTCAGCGTGCGCACCATCTTCTTGACTTCAGTCATGCTTGACCCGCCTTCTCGCGCATAATGGTCTTGACCCGGGCAATATCGCGGCGCAGCTTGCCCAGATCGGCAGTCTTGCTCGACTGCTGGGTCGCCACCTGCATACGCAATGCAAAGTGGGCACGCAACAACGATTCCAGTTCCTGCTTCAACTCTGCGGCATTCTTGCCGCGCATTTCTTTCGTATTCATCACTCAGCTCCCGATCATGCGGGTTACGAAGGTGGTCGCGATCGGCAGCTTGGCCGCTGCCAAGCGGAACGCCTCGCGCGCCAGCGTCTCATTCACGCCGTCCATCTCGTACAACACCTTACCCGGCTGGATTTCGGCGACATAGTATTCCGGCGCACCCTTACCATTACCCATCCGTACCTCGGCCGGCTTACGCGAAATCGGCTTGTCCGGGAAGATACGGATCCAGATACGGCCGCCACGCTTGATGTGACGGGTCATCGCACGACGCGCAGCTTCGATCTGGCGCGCAGTCAAACGGCCACGGCCGACGGCCTTGAGGCCGAAATCACCAAAACTCACATCGGCTCCGCGCGTTGCGAGGCCGGTGTTACGGCCCTTCTGTTCCTTGCGGTATTTTCTTCTAGCTGGCTGCAGCATGTTTCACTCCTGATTTCTTGCCGCGCTTTTCCTGTTCTGCGGCCACAGGCTGTTCGCCGCGATTCAGCGCATCGCCCTTGTAGACCCACACCTTGATACCGATGATGCCGTAGGTCGTCTTCGCTTCGGCAAAACCATAATCGATCTCAGCGCGCAGGGTATGGAGCGGCACACGGCCTTCGCGGTACCACTCGGTACGCGCGATCTCAGCACCATTCAGACGTCCGGAGCTCATGATTTTGATGCCCTGAGCGCCAAGGCGCATGGCGTTCTGCATGGCACGCTTCATGGCGCGGCGGAACATCACGCGCTTTTCAAGCTGCTGGGCAATGCCGTCGGCGATGATTTGCGCATCGGTTTCCGGCTTGCGGACTTCTTCGATGTTGACATGCACGGGCACCGACATCAGACGTGCCAGTTCGCCGCGCAGCACTTCGATGTCTTCGCCTTTCTTGCCGATCACCACACCGGGGCGGCCGCTGAAAATCGTGATGCGTGCATTCTTCGCCGGGCGCTCGATCAGCACCTTGGAGACCGACGCATGGGCAAGCTTCTTTTTCAGATAGTCGCGAACCTTGATGTCTTCCAGCAGCGTGCTGGAGAAATTGCGGTTGGAGCCGTACCACTTGGCCGTCCAGATACGTTGAACACCTAGGCGGAACCCGATCGGATGTATTTTTTGTCCCATGGCGCTTCCTTAATCGCCAACCGTCACGGTGATGTGACAGGTCGGTTTGCTAATACGGTTGCCACGGCCTTTGGCGCGGGCAGTAAAGCGCTTCAGCACAGAACCCTGGTCGACATAGATCGTCTTGACCTTCAGGGCGTCGATGTCGGCACCTTCGTTGTGCTCGGCGTTGGCAATTGCCGACTCGAGCACTTTCTTGATGATGCCCGCGCCCTTTTTGGGGCTGAAGGCCAGAATGTTCAGCGCCTTTTCCACGCGCAGACCGCGGATCTGGTCAGCGACCAGACGCCCTTTCTGTGCGGACAGGCGGGTACCACGCAAAATTGCAGAAACTTCCATCATGCGCTCCTTATTTCTTCGCCTTTTTGTCCGCAACGTGACCTTTGAAGGTGCGCGTCAGGGAGAACTCACCCAGCTTGTGACCAACCATGTTTTCGGTCACAAACACCGGCACATGCTGACGACCGTTATGCACAGCAATCGTCAGACCGATGAAATCGGGCAGCACGGTGGAACGACGCGACCAGGTCTTGATTGGACGCTTGTCGTTCGAGCCACGCACAGCTTCGATTTTTTTCAGCAGGTGCCCGTCAACGAACGGGCCTTTTTTAATTGAACGTGCCATATCTTTCTACCTCAATCAGCGCGCATGACGGCGGCGGACGATCATATTGGAGGTGCGCTTGTTGCTGCGGGTGCGATAACCCTTGGTCGGGGTACCCCACGGGCTGACCGGATGCCGGCCCGCAGCAGTACGGCCTTCACCACCACCATGCGGGTGATCGACCGGGTTCATTACCACGCCGCGGACCGTCGGACGCACACCCCGCCAACGCATCGCACCGGCCTTGCCGATCGAACGCAGGCTGTGCTCTTCGTTGCCCGCCTCGCCCAGCGTGGCGCGGCAATCAACGTGCACCTTGCGGATTTCCCCCGAACGCAGACGCAACTGGGCATAACTGCCTTCGCGTGCCAGCAACTGGACCGAGGTGCCGGCCGAGCGTGCAATCTGCGCGCCCTTGCCCGGCATCATCTCGACGCAGTGAACCGTGCTACCAACCGGAATGCTGCGCAGCGGCAGACAATTGCCGGCCTTGATCGGCGCTTCAGCGCCGTTCAACAGCTGCGCGCCCACCGCGATGCCGCGGGGCGCAATGATGTAACGGCGCTCGCCATCGGCATAACACAACAGGGCCAGATGGGCGGAACGGTTGGGGTCATATTCCAGGCGCTCGACCTTCGCGGGAATGCCGTCCTTGTTGCGACGGAAATCGACCACGCGGTAATGCTGCTTGTGACCGCCACCCTTGTGACGAACCGTGATATGACCGTTATTGTTGCGGCCCGATCCGCGTTTTTTCGGTTCGAGCAGGGCGGCGACCGGCTTGCCTTTGTGCAGGCCCGGCGTAACGACCTTGACGACCGCACGGCGGCCGGCAGAGGTGGGTTTGACTTTAATCAGTGCCATGATTTTCTCCCTTACTGGCCGGACGCGAAGTCGATGTCCTGACCCGGCTTCAGGGTGACATACGCTTTCTTCCAGTTGTCACGGCGACCCGTGACACGACCGGAGCGTTTGACCTTGCCCTTGACGTTCAGCACCTGCACACCCGTCACTTCAACCTTGAACAGGCTGGCAACGGCTGCGCCAATTTCCTGCTTGGTTGCGCCGGGCAACACACGAAAAACAACCTGGTTCAGCTTGTCGGCCACGCGCGTGCTCTTTTCGGAGATCACCGGCGCGAGAATGACTTTGAGCAGACGCTCCTGACTGATCGCATTCATCACACCATCTCCTCAAACTGCTTGACCGCCGCCTTGGTGATCAGCACGTTGCCAAATTTGACCAGACTCCACGGATCAGCCTGATGCGGCTCGACCACGTAGACGTTCGGCAGATTGCGCGAAGACAACCACAGATTGTCATCCACGCTGTCCGCAATGATCATCACCTTGCCATAGCCCATGGACTTGAGCTTGTTGGCAAGCAACTTGGTTTTGGGCGAATCGATCCCCAGGCTCTCGACGACCTTGAGCTTGCCATCGCGCGCAAGCTGCGACAGGATGGTCGCGAGGCCCGCGCGATACATCTTGCGGTTCACCTTGTGGGAGAAGTTCTCGTTCGGCTTGTTCGGGAAGGTCACGCCACCGCCGCGCCAGATCGGACTTGAGGTACGGCCGGAGCGCGCACGACCGGTACCCTTTTGACGCCACGGCTTGTGCGTGGAGGCCGTCACTTCGGCACGCGTCTGCTGCGCGCGATTTCCGCTGCGCGCATTGGCCTGGAATGCGGTCACCACCTGATGCACCAGCGCCTCGTTGTAGTCGCGACCAAAGGTTTCGTCGGAAGCGGCCACACTGGTCACTTGCTGACCCAGGTCATTAATGACGGTCAAATCCATTAGGCACCCCCTTTCACTGCCGGGCGCACCACGACATGACCACCCTTGGAACCCGGAACGGCACCCTTCAACAGCACCAGTCCACGCTCCGCATCGACACGCACAACCTCAAGGTTCTGCTTGGTACAGGTCACTGCCCCCATATGGCCGGACATGCGCTTGCCCGGGAACACGCGACCCGGATCCTGCGCCATACCGATGGAGCCCGGCACATTGTGCGAACGCGAGTTACCGTGCGTAGCACGCTGCGACTTGAAGTTGTGGCGCTTGATGGTGCCCGCAAAGCCCTTGCCCTGCGTCACACCGGTAACATCCACCTTCTGCCCCGCCTGCAGCACCGCTACAGAAACCGCGGCACCGGCCTGGTACTGGGCAGCAACGTCTGCAGGCACGCGAAACTCGCGCAGCAGTTCGCCCGCGTCCACACCCGCCTTGGCGTAATGTCCGGCTTCCGATTTATTGACACGGCTATTGCGGCGGCTGCCATAGGCAACCTGCACAGCGGAATAACCGTCGTTTTCTGGCGTGCGCACTTGCGTCACACGATTGTTTGACATTTCCAGCACCGTCACCGGAACGGACGCACCGTTCTCGGTAAAAATGCGGGTCATGCCGACCTTGCGGCCAACGAGCCCGATACTCATCTTTGTATTT
This sequence comes from Pseudomonadota bacterium, assembly GCA_043821985.1. GTDB lineage: Bacteria > Pseudomonadota > Gammaproteobacteria > Burkholderiales > Thiobacillaceae > Thiobacillus. Next base: position 575 of record JBDRCF010000059.1, on the reverse strand, counting down.
CCTATCTCAAGCCGGCAGCCGAAGCCACGGACAAGGGTTTTAGGTGCCGATTACAATTGACCGGCGACTATTGGTACAACTGAAGGGGCGGCAGTATACCCAAGCCGCCCGCTTTTTACAACTTGATTTCGACGTCGACGCCAGCCGGCAGGTCCAGCTTCATCAGGGCATCGACCGTCTTGTCGGTCGGGTCCATGATGTCCATCAGACGGCGATGGGTGCGGATCTCGAACTGGTCGCGCGACGTCTTGTTGACGTGCGGGGAACGCAACACATCAAAACGCTCGATCGAGGTCGGTAACGGGACCGGGCCCTTGACCACGGCGCCGGTACGCTTGGCCGTCTCCACGATTTCGAGCGCGGACTGGTCGATCAGTTTGTAGTCAAACGCCTTCAGGCGGATGCGGATTTTCTGGTTTTGCATTATTGAGCCTTACTCTTCGATCTTGGCCACGACACCCGCACCGACGGTACGACCGCCTTCGCGGATGGCGAAACGCAGACCTTCGTCCATGGCGATCGGCTGAATCAGCGAGACTTTGATGCTGACGTTGTCGCCAGGCATCACCATCTCG
>JBDRCF010000058.1:0-3206 GCA_043821985.1 Pseudomonadota bacterium | reverse complement strand
GACTGGCCGAACGCCAGTCCGTCGATCGACCAGGTGTAGCGTTCCATGTTGCCGGTGAGATGCAGCTCGATCTCGCGCCCGGGGCCGCGCGGGTCGATCGGCCCGCCTATCGTGTGCAGATCGGCGTAGGTGAGAACGCGGCGGCCGTTGTCGCGCAGGCCGACGCCGGGATCGTCGAGGTTGATGCGCGGCGTGTCGACGCGCATGTCCGTGCCCGGGCCGTACTCGGTTCTGGCGTGACGCACGCGCACGGCCTCGCTCATGTCACCCATCATGTCGCTCATGTCGAGGGGTTCGGGTTTGTCCGGCGCGGGAACTGCCGCCGCCATGCCCGCGCGCGGGGCAAGCGTGCCGCGTGCATAGCCGGTGCGATCCATCGACTGCGCAAAGATCGTGTAGGCATCCTCCCTGGGCGTGACGATCACGTCATAGGTTTCGGCCACGCCGATGCGGATCTCGTCCACCGTGACCGGCTCGACGTCCTGGCCGTCGGCCTGCACCACGGTCATCTTCAGTCCGGGGATGCGCACGTCGAAGAACGTCATCGCGCCGGAGTTGATGAAGCGCAGCCGGACCTTCTCGCCCGGACGGAACAGCCCGGTCCAGTTGCCGGCCGGCGTGCTGCCGTTCAGGAGGTAGGTGTAGGTATACGCGGAAATGTCCGCGAGGTCGGTCGGGTTCATGCGCATCTCGTTCCACATCTTGCGGTCGTCGAGCGCGGCACGGAGCCCGTCCCTGGCTGCGTCGCGGAAAAAATCGACCGCCGTGGGCTGGTTGAAATTGTAGTAATCGCTTTGCATCTTGAGCTTGTGCATGACCCGCATCGGGTCCTCGTCGGTCCAGTCCGACAGCTGGATGACGTAGTCGCGGTCCGCGCGTATCGTCTCGCCTTCCGTCGCTTCGATGACGATGGCGCCGTACATGCCGGTCTGCTCCTGCATGCCGGAGTGCGAGTGGTACCAGTAGGTTCCGGTCTGCGCCACCTTGAAGCGGTAGGTGAAGGTTTCTCCCGGCGGGATGCCCTTGAAGCTGATGCCCGGCACGCCGTCCATCTGGAACAGCAGGAGGATGCCGTGCCAATGGATCGAGGTGTCCTCGGCCAGGCGATTGGTGACGCGAATGGTCACGGTGTCGCCTTCGCGCCAGCGCAGCGTCGGCCCGGGTATCGAACCGTTGATGGTCGTGGCCATGCGCGGCGTCCCGGTAAAGTTGACCGGCGTTTCCGCGATCACGAGGTCGAATTCCGTTCCCTGCAGCACCGGGGCATTTCCCGTCGTGGTGCCGGCGGCGCGCGCCCAGGCTGGCGTAAGGATTGACGGCAGGCCAAGCAGAAGGCCACCTGCCGCAAGCCCCTGAACGAATCGACGGCGCGGCAGATCCGGCACCACCGGAGAAAGTGAAGAATCAGGCGTCGAATAAAATTTCATGCGGGGCGGCCCTCCGATTTAGCTTTGACTGCATCCTGAAGGGGCGCACCCAACATGAATCTGACGGGTGAATTACAAATCTGTAATGTGCCCTCCACAGGCGCGAGCTGTGGCAGGATGCCTCCATCCAACCGGGGTTCCGAACATGAAAATCCTGATCGTCGAGGACGAGCCCAAGACGGGCGATTACCTGAAACAGGGCCTCACTGAGGCCGGTTTTGTCACGGACCTGGCCCGCGAGGGCTGGGATGGGTTGGAACTCGCAAAAGAGGGGCACTACGACCTGATGATCTTGGATGTAATGCTGCCCGGCCTCAATGGCTGGCAGGTGCTCGAAGGCGTGCGCCGGGCCGGCATCAAAATGCCAGTGCTATTCCTGACCGCGCGCGATCGGGTGGAAGACCGGGTCAAGGGGCTGGAATTGGGCGCCGACGATTATCTGGTGAAACCTTTCGCCTTCGCCGAACTGCTTGCCCGTGTGCACAGCCTGGTGCGCCGCGGACACACCGGTCTGGAATCCGCTGTCCTCACGGCTGCCGATCTGGAATTAGATCTGCTGCGGCGACGCGCCATGCGGGCGGGACGCAAGATCGACCTCACCGCCAAGGAATTCGCCCTGCTGGAACTGTTTCTGCGCCGGAAAGGGGAAGTGCTGCCTCGCAGCCTGATCGCCTCGCAGGTATGGGACATGAATTTCGACTCCGATACCAATGTCATCGACGTGGCGGTACGCCGGCTGCGGGTCAAGATCGACGAGGGCTTTGAAGCCAAGCTCATCCACACCGTGCGGGGGATGGGATACGTTCTGGAAACCTCCCCGGAAGACGCAGAACCATGAAAACCCTGTCGCTGACTGCCCGGATCAGCCTGCTTTTCGCAGCGGCGGCTTCCTTGGTCCTGCTGACGACAGGTTATTTCCTGACGCAAGTAGTGGAGGCTCATTTTGAGGAAGGAGATCGCTACGAACTCAGTGGCAAGCTGGAGCTAATCCAGAATTTATTCAGGCACGCCTCTAGTCAAAAACAGTTGGATCTCCTGTCCCAGCAACTGGATGACGCCTTGGTCGGGCACCCTGGTCTTGCGGTGGTGGTGACGGATGCGGCTGGGGGTATCTGGTTCGCTACGACAGGTGCCGATTTCCCGCGCACGCTGCTGCAGGGCTGCCAAACTCAGTCACAAGGGTGTGCGCCCGGTACCCTGCAGCAGTGGAAGCAGGCCGGGATAAGTTACCGGAGCATGGCCGTATCGATAACCGCTGGCGGTGACAAGCCCTATACCGTGATCGTGGCACAGGATATCCAGAGCCATGAGCTCTTCCTGAGCAAGTTCCGGACAGTCTTGGCCATTGCCATTACCCTGGCCGCTTTCGCCACAGCCGGCCTGGGCTGGATCGTTACCCGATGGGGCCTTTTCCCCTTGCGCCGGGTCACCGGCACGGTGGCCAGCATTTCCGCCGAACGCCTGTCAGATCGCCTGCCGGCTACAGGCTTGCCTGCCGAACTCATGCCTCTCGCGGCCGCCTTTAATGCCATGCTGGGTCGCCTGGACGATTCCTTCCGGCGACTCTCCGAATTCTCTTCCAACATCGCGCATGAACTGCGCACCCCTATTTCCAATCTGATGACCCAAACCCAAGTGGCACTCTCCAGCGCACGCAACAAGGACGAGTACAAGGAGATTCTTTATTCCAGTCTGGAGGAATATGAACGCATGGCCCAGATGGTCGGCGACATGCTCTACCTTGCCCAGACCGACAACCGTCTTATCAAACCGGGCGTG
>JBDRCF010000057.1:0-108313 GCA_043821985.1 Pseudomonadota bacterium | reverse complement strand
CCCGAGCACGGCCATGTCATGGCCGAGATTCCGGTGCCTGGCTGGACGCATCATGAAGCCGTGACGCCTGACGGCAAATATGTGATTTCCACGCATCCGACGCGCGGTGGAATCAGCGTCGTCGACGTGATCAACAACAAGGTTTACAAGACAATCAAAACCGGCCCCTCACCGAATTACACGCTGGTGACGAAGGACGGAAAACGCGCCTATGTGAGCAACAGCGGCAACGGAACGCTCAGCGAGATCGACCTCAGCAAGTGGGAGGTGACTCGTTCACTTGAAGCCGGGCCGACGCCGGAGCACCTGGTCTTTTCCCCCGACGAAAAAACGATCTACGTGTCCAACGATCGAGCCGGTACGGTTTCCGTTGTATCGGTCGAGCAAGGCAAAGTCGAGACGACCTACAAGATCGGGAAGCGAGTACACGGTTTGGACATCGGTGACGACGGAAAAACGCTTTTTATCAGCAGCCGCTCGGATGACAAGCTGGTGGCGCTCGACACCCAAACCGGCGAACAGCGCGTCCTGACGCTTTCTCCGGAGCCCTACCATCTCGACAAGATTCCGGGAACCGGAAAAGTGTATGTCTCCAGCGGCAAGGCGCCAATCATCTGGGTGGTGGACCAGAAGACATTTACGGTGGCCGGCACGATTCAACTCCCGGCAGGAGAGGGCCATCAGATTGCAGTGGTTCCATAGAGAACTCGACAGGTGGAGCAATGGCCGGCAATTGCGGCTCCGAGGTGAAAATTAAGAGGCGAATGTGAGCAGGAGAACGTATCCGTTTCCACCATGAATTGGAATTGCCGTGTATCGAATGTGTCGACAAGGCGCTGGCGAAGTAGTTGGCGGAGCCCCGAAGGGGTTGAAGGAACTTTCGGGTTTTGCTGAAGTAAGGCTCCCCTTAGGAGCGTAGGGTTGGTTATTTTTCTTAAACTGAAAGGAAAAAACATGAAACAGCATTTCAAGACAACCACGTTGTTGTCCTCCCTGTTTGTAGCCAGCATTTTCGCATTGGCGCTTCCAGTCAACGCCCAACAAATGGGGCAGGGAATGATGGGTAATACCACGCCTGGCTCGGGCGCCCAGCAGATGTCCAGTTTGCAGCACGATATGGCGAATCAGATGATGGGTATGGCCGGAGAAATGGCCAAAGGCAACATGAGTGCAGCGCAGCAAAAGCTGATGAGCGAGCGCATGCGCACGATGGGAACCATGATGGGTGAGATGTCCGGCATGATGGGTCAGGGCATGATGATGAATGCCGATACCCAAAAACGCATGAATCAGATGCGTATGCAAATGGATGGAATGATGCACGGCGGTTCGCCCACGACGAAGTGATTGATAGGGGCTGGGGAGCGTCATGTCCGCTGGATGTCGTCTGTGTATCTCACTCTGGCGTGATGACGACAACTCATCCCCGCCGTCACGTCCGAGCGAAGTAACTCCATGGCCCCTTATTGCAAACGCAACTGAAATCGGATTGCCGCCATTAATTAAATGGTGGCAAAGCGTCTGACAAGTAGATGTTTATTCTGGAGAAAAGAAATGATGGGCGGTTATGGCATGACCGGCGGTTTCGGATTCGGCGGGATTTTCATGATCCTGTGGTGGGTACTCATCATCGCCGGCATTGTCGTGCTGGTGAAATGGTTGGCCACATCCTTCGGGACGGGTGGCCGGAGCGGTGGTGAGAGCAAAGCGCTGGATCTCCTCAAGGAACGCTATGCGCGTGGAGAGATCGACGAACAGGAGTTTCAGAAGAGGAAGCGCGACTTGACTCAGTAGCGAGGAAGCCCGGGGGCATGAATGCTACGGCTGTAAAACGTGTTTGGAGAGAGTAAAGGAATGAATCGTAAAAATGGATTCTGGATCGCCTTGTGGGTGATTCTCGTCGTCGTTACGGGATTCTTCGCATTTGGCTATAGCCCCGGCGGCATGGGCTACGGGCCGTGGCATGGCTGGGGCCGTATGGGCGCATGGGGCGATGCTTATCGTGCAGACGGCGCGCAGGGTTGGTATGGCATGGGGCCCGGAATGATGGGTGGATCGGGGTATGGAATGCAGCCAGGGGCAGGTGGCGCATACGGACCATGGATGATGGGCCGGTATGGCGGAGGCATGCCAGGGATGGGCTCGGGTATGGGGCTTGGGGCTTACACCATGATGCCTTGGGCTCCTCCTGACCTGACGTCTGAACAAGTGCAGAAGATTGGCCAACTGCAGACCGAGTCGGAGGCACGCAATCGCGGCCTCATGCAGGAGGGTTGGGAAGCGCAGGCTCGTCTCAATGGACTCTATACAGCGGACAAGCGGGACTGGAATGCGATCCGCACCGCTTCGCGGGCCTTGTTTGACCTGCAGCGCCAGCAAATGGACGCGATGATCGACATGCAGCAGAAAATCGATGGCCTGCTGACCGATAGCCAGCGCCAGGAAATGGCGCGTGTCTGGCGCGGCTATGGATCGATGGGGGCGAATTAACGTGATTCTCTGGATAACCGGAATGCCGGCGCTTCCTTCGTCTACCGGGACATCCCTGTTTGGGGGCATGTCGAGAACCCATGAGTGACACTCGGAAAAAAGAAAAGATGGACAAAGGGCCATTCGAGGTCACTAGGAAAATTCCGCTCGCGCCAGCTGCCGCAGAGAAGCTGCAGGATACAGTTCTGGAGCTTACCGCCGTCGACTCGATTTTTGATGCGCACGTCGACCGGCAAGGCCAGTTGCGTATTGTGTATGACGCTGCCAGCGTCAGTATTCAGGATATCGAGGCATTGCTCGATAGTGCCGGCATTGCGCGTACAACCGGTGCCTGGTGGCGGCTGAAGTCGGCGTGGTACCGCTTTCTGGATGAGAACGCCCACGCCAACGCCATTTCCCAAGGTGGGGCATGCTGCAACCGCCCGCCTTTGGGGTCGGGTATAAGCGGCGACGCAGGCAAGATGGAGAGAAATGTTTTTTCGCACGAAAGGCGAGGGAACGATCGTGGCAACTGATCCGGTATGCGGAATGACAGTGGACGAGCACGCGGCGGCGGGCAGCGCCACGCTTGCGGGTCAAACCTATTATTTCTGCTCGCCCCACTGCCAGCACAAGTTCCAGGCCACGCCGCAGGATTATGCCCAACCCCGGCCTGCTCCTGCGCCAACTGCCGCCCCAACGTCGAATGCGACCTACACCTGCCCGATGCATCCCAAGGTCCGCAGCGACAAGCCAGGAACCTGCCCCAAGTGCGGCATGGCCCTGGAGCTTGCGGCCCCTCCTGCCATGGTCGCGTCGAAAACAGAATATGTCTGTCCCATGCACCCGGAGATTGTCCGTTCTGAGCCGGGTAACTGCCCGATCTGCGGCATGGCCTTGGAGCGGCGCACCGCCGCCGTGGAGGAGGAAGAGAGCGCCGAGCTGCGCGACATGAACCGGCGCTTCTGGGTCAGCACCGCGCTGGCCATCCCGGTCTTTCTCAGCGCCATGGCGGCGGAATTCTGGCCCGAGCGGATGGCGGAGATCATCGACCCGCGCTGGCGCCAGTGGATCGAGATGATCGTGGCGACGCCGGCGGTGGTGTGGGGCGGCTGGATTTTCTATGTGCGAGCCGTGCAGTCGGTGATCAACCGCAGTCTCAACATGTTCACCCTGATCGGCCTGGGCGTGGCGGTGGCCTGGGGCTATAGCGTGGTCGCCGCGGTGGCGCCGGGACTCTTCCCCCGCTCGGTGTTCAATGCAATGGGCGTGGTGCCAGTGTACTTCGAGGCGGCAGCGGTGATCACCGCCCTGGTGCTGCTCGGCCAGGTGCTGGAGCTGCGCGCGCGCAGCCGCACCAACGCCGCCATCCGGCTGCTGCTGGGGCTCGCACCGAAGACGGCGCGCATCGTCCGTGACGACGGTACCGAAGAGGACATCCCGCTGGAGCAGGTCCAGCCCGGCGACCGCCTGCGCATCCGCCCGGGCGAGAAGGTGCCGGTGGACGGCACGGTGACCGACGGCGCCAGCTTCGTTGACGAATCCATGGTCACCGGCGAGCCGACCCCCTTGGAAAAGCGGGCTGGCACCAAGGTCATCGGCGCCACGGTGAACGGCACCGGCAGCCTGCTGATGACGGCAGAGAAGGTCGGCGCCGACACCCTGCTGGCCCAGATCGTCCACATGGTGGCCGAGGCGCAGCGCTCGCGCGCGCCCATCCAGAAGCTGGTGGACATCGTCTCCGGCTACTTCGTGCCGGCGGTGGTAATCGTCGCCGTGGTCACCTTTATCGTCTGGGGCCTGTGGGGACCGCAGCCGCGCCTGGCCCACGCGATCATCAACGCGGTGGCGGTGCTGATCATCGCCTGTCCCTGCGCCCTGGGCCTGGCGACGCCCATGGCCATCATGGTCGGCACTGGCCGCGGCGCCCTGATGGGCGTGTTGTTCAAGAACGCCGAGGCGCTGGAGGTGATGCGCAAGGTGGACACCCTGGTGGTGGACAAAACCGGCACCCTCACCGCAGGCCATCCAGAACTGGTGGCGGCGATCCCGGCCGACGGTTTTGACGAGACGGAGATCGTGCGCCTCGCAGCCAGCGTCGAGCGCGCCAGCGAGCACCCCCTGGGCGCCGCCATCGTGCGCGGCGCCGAGCAGCGCGGCGTGCAGTTGCCGGCGGCGGAAGACTTCCAGTCGGTCACCGGCAAGGGCGTGACCGGCATGGTGGACAGGCGCCGGATTGCCCTGGGGAATCTCAAGCTGTGTCAGGACCTGGGCATCGAAACAGCCAGCCTGGCCGCGCGGGCCGACGCCCTGCGCCACGAGGGCCAGACGGTAATGTTCCTGGGTGTGGACGGCCGCGCCGCCGGGCTCATCGGCGTGGCCGACCCGATCAAGGACACGACCGCCGAAGCGATCCGCGTCCTGCATGACGAGGGCATCGACATCGTCATGCTGACCGGCGACAGCCGCAAGACCGCCGAGGCGGTGGCGGCCAGGCTCGGGATCGACCGGGTGCAGGCCGAGGTGCTACCGGACCAGAAGGCCGCCGTGGTCAAGCAGCTCCAGGCCGAAGGCCGCATGGTGGCGATGGCCGGGGACGGCATCAACGATGCGCCGGCCCTGGCCCAGGCCCAGGTGGGCATCGCCATGGGCACCGGCACCGACGTGGCCATGGAGAGCGCCGGCGTCACCCTGGTCAAGGGGGACCTGCGCGGCATCGCACGCGCCCGGCGCCTGTCCCACGCCACCATGCGCAACATCCGCCAGAACCTGTTCTTCGCCTTCATCTACAACGCGCTGGGCGTGCCAGTGGCGGCCGGGGCGCTGTATCCCTTCTTCGGCCTGCTGCTATCGCCGATCATCGCCGCAGCGGCCATGAGCTTCAGTTCGGTGTCGGTGATCAGCAATGCGCTGCGCTTGCGGCGCGTGTCGCTTTAAAAGTTGACGCAACCGGCATCGTCGCCCTCGTGGCCCAATACCGGTAGCGCTCTTTCGGGTCGGGCTTGCGTTCAATTCGGCGCGCGATCAAACCTTAGGAGGACAGCATCATGCCAAATTCCCATCCCAAAACTTTTTTGCGCGCGGCCCTGGCCGGCATCTCGGCCTTGCTCCTGAGCGCCGCATTCGCGGCCGATTCCAGCCAATATAAAGTGGTGCACGGGGTAGCGATCTATCTCGGCGTGTTACCGGCCGAGATGATCCTGGGGCATCCCAGAGCGCACACTGAGGCGAAAATGCACGGCGGCGTGCCGGCCTGGCAGAATCAGCAGCATCTCGTGGTGGCGCTGTTCAACAACGCCACGGGCAAGCGCATCACCGCTGCCAAGGTCAATGCGGATGTGGCCGAAATCGGTTTGTCCGGGGTGCAGAAAAAACTCGAACCCATGCTGATTGCGGGCACGGTCAGCTACGGCAATTACTTCAACATGCCGGTCACCAACAATCCCTACCGTATCAACGTGCGGGTCGAGTTGCCCGGGGTGGCAGACGTGATCGAAGCGCAATTCGACTACCGGCATGTGAGCGATTGATCTCTACGCGCGAAAGTGACGCCATGAAACGCCTTTATTCCGTCCCACATCGGCACGCGGGCACCATCCAGGTCAATCTGGCCGTGCTGGCTTTTTTCGCCATCGCGGCATTTCTTCTGCTGACCGAGCACCGCGCCCACCGGTTCGGCCCACTGCTCTTCCTGTTGTTGCTGATCTGTCTGCCACTGCATTTTTTCATGCATCGGGGGCACGGCGGCAAGGGCTGGCATCAAGCTCCTCATGACAAGGAAGGGGACAAGACATGAACGACGCTGCGCCTGCCTATGGCCTATGGCTGTTGGTACTGATCAATTCTGCCGTATTCATCCTCTTTGCGTTCAGTTTTACCAGGCCGAAAACGGCACGCGACTGGCGCTCCTTCGGGGCATTCTCGGCGTTCATGGTCGCGCTGTTCACCGAGATGTACGGTTTTCCGCTGACGATTTATCTGCTTTCCGGCTGGTTGCAGAGCCGCTATCCGGGCGTGGATTTCATGTCGCACGACGCCGGCCATCTTCTGGAAACCCTGTTCGGCTGGCGCGCCAACCCGCACTTCGGTCCGTTTCACCTGCTGAGCTTCGTTTTCATTGGCGGCGGTTTCTGGCTGTTGGCCTCGGCCTGGAGGGTGCTGTTCGCGGCGCAAACCAGCCACGCTCTGGCGGTGAGCGGGCCGTATGCCTATATCCGCCACCCGCAGTACGCGGGGTTCGTGCTCATCATGCTGGGCTTCCTGGTGCAGTGGCCGACGATCCTGACGCTCGCCATGTTCCCGGTGCTGGTGTTCATGTACGTGCGTCTGGCGCGGCGCGAGGAGCGCGAGGTGGCGGCCGAGTTCGGCGAGGCGTACCTGCGCTATGCGGCGCGCGTGCCGGCGTTCTTTCCAAGGCCAGGCTTCCAGGATCGAAGTACCAAGGGCTAACCGAGTCGTAGTGGTCGTGCGCTTCATTTTTTCGACGTTTTCATCTGGAGGGTTCCATCATGAATCGAAGAAATTTCCTGAAAGGCGTTTCCGGCGGGCTGGTTCTTGGCGGCGCCGGTCTGGCGTTGCCGCGCATGGCCCTGGCCATGCCGGTGTCGATGGGCCCGGCGGGGTTGCCGGCCGGGACCCTCGATGCCTCGCTCCTGGACGCGCTGCCCGGCAAGCGGCCCCTCATCAGGCGCACTTTCCGCGCGCCCAATTACGAAACGCCGGTGGCGTACCTCAACGATCTGTACACACCCAACGACGCCTTCTTCGTGCGCTACCACGTCTCCAATATTCCCGAAGTCGCGGCAGAGTCGTGGAAGCTCAGGATCGGCGGCGAGGCCTTGCAAAATCCCGTTGAACTCACCCTGGACGAGCTCAAGCGCGGTTTCGAGCGAGTGGAGCTGCCGGCGCTGTGCATGTGCGCCGGCAACCGGCGCGGGCTATTCCAGCCGCATGTGCCCGGCGTCCAGTGGGGCAACGGCGCCATGGGCAATGCGCGCTGGGTCGGGGTGCGGTTGCGCGATGTGCTCAACAAAGCCGGTGTCAGGAAAGAGGCGTTGGAGATGGTGTTCGACGGCGCGGATTCCGGCATCGCCGCTTACAAGACGCCGGATTTCGTGAAGAGCCTGCCGATGTGGAAGGCGTTCGACGAGAACACGCTGATCGCCTTCGAGATGAACGGCGCAGCCTTGCCGCACTGGAACGGTTTTCCGGCGCGGCTGGTGGTGCCCGGCTGGGTGGGTACCTATTGGGTCAAGAATCTCATGAGCATCGAGGTGATCGCCAAGCCGTTCGAGGGCTTCTGGATGAAGCCCGCCTACCGCATCCCGCTCGGCAAGTTTCCCAACGTGGATCGCTTCATCACGCAGGAAACGGCGGTCAACACGCCGATCACCGACATGGTGGTCAACTCGCTCATCACCAATATCGAGGAGGGCCAGCGCGTCCGGCCCGGCCAGTCGGTGGACGTGAAAGGCGTGGCCTGGGACGGCGGCTATGGCATCCGCACGGTGGAGGTTTCCCTCGACGAAGGGCAGTCCTGGCGGCCGGCGACGCTGGGCCAGGACCTCGGCCGTTTCTCGTGGCGACTATGGTCGTACCGCTTCAAGCCGGCGCGGCGCGGCAAGCTGACGGTGATGGCCAAGGCGTCCAACCGCATCGGCCAGACTCAGACCGCCGAGTTGATCCTGAACCCCGCCGGCTACCACCACAACCTGATCCAGAAAGCGACCATCCAGGTGATGTGACGCAAAGGAGACGAACATGAAAAAACAACTCGTATGGCTAGTCCTGTTGCTGCCCGCGGCGACGTTTGCTGCCGGCGAGGAGCAGATACGGTTGAAGGACGGTTTGGGCAAGGATCTGGTGGAGGCCAATTGCGCGACCTGCCATAGCCTCGACTACATCCAGACGAATTCGCCATTTCTGGACAGAAAGGGGTGGGAGGCCACCCTGAGCAAAATGGTGAACGCGATGGGGGCGCCCGTCCCGAAAGAGGATGTGCCGAAGATCGTGGAGTATCTCGATCGGTATTACGGGAAATAGGCGCGCTTTCGATTTCATGAGCGGAGTACATGAGCCATGACGCAAGCGCGGACGGTACTTATGAGCGATAGCGCACCTTGGGTGCCGCACCACGCGCGGCGCCCCGGAGCGCGCGCAGGCGGTGCGGTGGCCCTGTCGCACCCGCTGGTGCCGGACTCGCCGGGAATCGTGCGCGTGGAGGCCGAACCATGAAGCCGGTGGTGCTGACCGTCAACACGGGGAGTTCTTCCGTCCGGCTGGCAGCGTTTGCGCCGGAAGGTGGTTCGCTGTCGCTGCTGGCGAGTGGGCATTTTCCCGGCGAGTGGAGCAACCCCGCGGCTATGCTGCACGCCTTTCTCACGGGCCATGGCATCGAGGCGGTTACGGCCGTCGCGCACCGCATCGTCCATGGCGGTGCGCGCCTCACGGCGCCGTGCCGCATCGACGCCGAAGTGGAGGCCGAGATCGGGCGACTGGTGCCGCTCGCGCCGCTGCATAATCCGCGCGCGCTCGAATGGATACGCGCCAGCCGCGTGCTGGCCGGGGCGGAAGCCACGCAGGTGGCGGTGTTCGACACGGCGTTTTACGCCGCGCTGCCGGAAGCCGCCGCGACCTATGCGCTACCCCGCGCGCTCTGCGCGCGCCACGGCATTCGCCGCTACGGCTTCCATGGCATCGCCCATCAGGCGATGTGGCGGCGCTGGCGCGAGCTCAGGCCCGAGCTGCCCGAGGGCGGGCGCGTGATCTCGCTGCAGCTCGGCGCCGGCTGCTCGATCGCCGCCGTTCGAGACGGGCAGGCTGTGGATACGTCGATGGGCTTCTCGCCGCTGGAAGGGCTGGTGATGGCGATCCGCAGCGGCGATGTCGATCCTGGCGTGCTGTTGTTCCTGCAACGAGCCGAAGGGCTGGCGCCGGCGCGCATGGAACGCCTTCTCAACGAGGAATCCGGTCTCTTGGGCGTGTCGGGCACGAGCAGCGACATGCGCGCGCTGCTCGATGCGGACGACCCGGACGCGCAGCTGGCAGTCGATGTCTACTGCTACCGCGCGCGCAAATATATCGGCGCGTATCTTGCCGTCCTCGGCGGCGCCGACGCGATCCTGTTCGGCGGCGGGGTGGGCGAGCAGGCACCCGAGGTGCGTGCGCGGATTCTCAATGGATTGGAAGGGCTCGGTATCGCACTGGATGCGGACGCCAATCAGGCCGCCATCGGGGCCGAGATGCGCATCAGCACCCACGGCAGCGCAATCGAAGTGCGGGTCATTCCTGTGGACGAGGCCGCGATTCTGGCGCAGGCGGCCTTGGACGTGATGGCGACCCATGAAGCAGTCAATATTCAGGAGGAAGGATCATGAACGAAACCGCGGTTCAATCCCAGGCCGTAAAAGGCCCGCTCCCTATTGAGGAACTGCAGCGGATGGATGCATGGTGGCGCGCGGCGAACTACCTTGCGGTCGGGCAGATTTACCTCTACGACAATCCGCTGCTGAAACGGCCGCTGGAACTCGCGGATGTGAAGCACATGCTGCTGGGACACTGGGGCACGACCCCGGGGCAGAACTTCATCTACGTGCACTTGAACCGGGTCATCAAGAAATACGACCTCGACATGATTTACGTCTCCGGCCCCGGGCACGGCGGCCCGGCCGTCGTCGGCAACACGTATCTCGAGGGCACGTACAGCGAGATCTATCCCGACGTCAGCCGGGACGAGGCGGGGCTGCGCAAGCTCTTTATGCAGTTTTCGTTTCCCGGAGGCATACCCAGCCACGCCTCGCCGGAATGTCCGGGCTCGATCCACGAGGGTGGAGAGCTGGGCTACTCGCTCAGCCATTCGTTCGGGGCGGCGTTCGACAATCCCGATCTGATCGTCGCCTGCGTCGTTGGCGACGGTGAAGCCGAAACCGGACCGCTTGCCACGGCGTGGCATTCGAACAAGTTCCTTGATCCGGCCACCGACGGCGCGGTGCTGCCGATCCTGCATCTCAACGGCTACAAGATCAGCAATCCGACCGTCCTCGCCCGCATCACCCGCGACGAATTGGAACAGTTTCTCCGCGGCTGCGGCTGGATGCCCCACTTCGTGGAAGGCGATGAGCCGGAGGAGATGCATCAACTCATGGCCGGCACTCTGGACAAGGCCATTGAGGATATTCGGCGCATCCAAAGCAATGCACGGAACAATAACGACAGTACACGTCCGCGCTGGCCGATGATCGTCTTCAATTCACCCAAGGGCTGGACGGGGCCGAAGCGGGTCGGTGGCCTGCAGGTGGAAGGCACCTTCCGTGCGCACCAGGTGCCGCTCTCCGACCCGGCCACCCATCCCGAACACCTCAAGTTGTTGGAGGACTGGCTGCGGAGCTACCGCCCGGAGGAACTCTTCGATGAGCAGGGCCGCCTGAAAGCGGAACTGGCCGAACTGGCGCCCAAGGGCGAACGCCGCATGGGCGCGAATCTCCACGCCAACGGCGGCATGCTGCTGCGCGACCTGCGGATGCCGGATTTCCGCGACTACGGAGTCGATGTGCCCGCGCCGGGGGTGCGCGGCATCGGCGACACGCATGTGCTCGGGCGTTTCCTGCGCGATGTGGCGAAGCTGAATGGTGAGCAGCGGAATTTCCGGGTCTTTGGCCCGGACGAGACGCTCTCCAACGGCCTGGAAGCCCTCTTTGAAGTGACCAAACGCCAATGGAACGCCGCGACCGTGCCGAACGACGAATTTCTCGCGCCCACGGGGCGCGTCCTGGAAATGCTGAGCGAACACCAATGCGAGGGCTGGCTCGAGGGCTACCTGCTCACCGGGCGGCACGGGCTTTTCAACTGCTACGAGGCGTTCATCCACATCGTCGATTCGATGTTCAACCAGCACGCCAAGTGGCTGAAGGTCACATCGCACCTGCCGTGGCGGCGAAAAATCGCCTCGCTGAACTACCTGCTGGCCTCGCATGTCTGGCGCCAGGATCACAACGGCTTCACCCACCAGGACCCTGGTTTCATCGACCACGTCGTGAACAAGAAGGCCGAGGTCGTGCGTGTTTACCTTCCGCCGGATGCCAACTGCCTGCTGTCGGTGATGGACCACTGCCTGCGCGGTCGCCATTACGTCAACGTGGTGATCGCTGGCAAACACCCGGCGCCGCAGTGGCTGACGATGGACGCCGCCGTCAAGCACTGCACCGAGGGCATCGGCATCTGGCAGTGGGCCAGCAACGATCAGGGCGTTGCGCCCGATGTGGTCATGGCCTGCTGTGGCGACGTGCCGACGCTGGAGACGCTCGCCGCCGTCTCCATCCTGCGCGAGCGTCTGCCCCTGCTGAAAATACGTGTGGTCAACGTGGTCGATCTCATGAAGTTGCAGCCGCAAGCCGAGCACCCGCACGGCTTGAGCGACGTGGATTTCGACGAGCTTTTCACCAGGGACAAGCCGGTCATCTTCGCCTTCCACGGCTACCCGTGGCTGATCCACCGGCTGACATATCGCCGCACCAATCACAGTAACCTGCATGTGCGCGGCTACAAGGAGGAGGGCACCATCACCACGCCCTTCGACATGACGGTGCTGAACGATCTGGACCGCTTCCATCTCGTGATGGACACCATCGACCGCCTGCCGCAGACCGGGGACCAGGGCATCTACCTGAAGCAGCAGCTCAAGGACAAGCTGATCGAGCACAAACAATACATCAACAAGTTCGGCCGGGACATGCCGGAGATACTCGAATGGAAGTGGCCCGCGTCAGGTGCGGAAGCCTGGAGTGCAGGAGGCTGACCATGCTCGACGATTTCATCCACCAACAGCGCGTCGCCTACTTCTCCATGGAGATCGCGCTGCGCAACGAGATCCCGACCTATTCCGGCGGGTTGGGCGTGCTGGCCGGCGACACCGTGCGCTCGGCCGCCGATCTGGAGTTGCCGCTGGTGGCGGTGACCCTGGCGAGCCGCGCCGGCTATTTCCGCCAGGCGATCGACGCCCAGGGCCGGCAGGTGGAACAGCCGGCATTGTGGGAGCCGCGCGAGTGGGCGCAACCCCTGGATGCCAAGATTGCCGTATCGATCGAAGGCCGGGTGGTATGGATCGGCGCATGGCTGTATGTGCTCGAAAGCCACATGGGCGGACGCCAGCCGGTGCTGCTGTTCGACACCGATCTGGACGAGAATCGGCCGGACGACCGCGAGATCACCCATTACCTGTACGGCGGCGACGAAACCTACCGGCTCAAGCAGGAGATCGTGCTTGGTATCGGCGGCGTGCGCCGGCTGCAGGCGCTCGGTTTCGAAGTGCGTCACTTCCACAAGAACGAAGGGCAGTCCGCGCTGCTCGGGCTCGAACTGCTGCGCCGCTACGAATATCCGCCCGAGGACCTGCGGCCCGGCGATTTGCCTTACGACATCCCGCGCGTGCGCGACCTGTGCAGCTTTACCACGCACACGCCGGTCGAGGCCGGCCACGACCGGTTTTCCTACGCGCAGGTAGAGCGTGTGCTCGGCAATTTCGTCGATCCCGCGACCTTGAAGCATCTCGCGGGCGAGGACAGCCTCAACATGACGCGGCTCGCGCTCAACCTGAGCGAATACGTGAACGGCGTGGCCAAGCGCCACGCCGAAATCTCGAATACGATGTTCCCGGGCTACCGGGTGCATGCCGTCACCAATGGCGTGCATCCCTTCATCTGGACCAGCGAACCCTTCCGCAAGCTCTACGACCGTTACCTGCCGAGCTGGTGCCACGAGCCCGAGCAGCTCGTGCGCGTCGACTGCTGCATCCCCGACGGCGCCATCCGGGACGCGCATGGGCAGGCCAGGCAGGCGCTGATCGAGCAGGTGCGCGGGCGCACCGGCGTCGCCCTGAACCCGACGGCGCCGATCCTCGGCTTCGCGCGCCGCATGACCGCCTACAAGCGTCCCGACCTGCTGTTCACCGACCTCGATCGCCTGCAGGCCATCGCCCGGCAGCGCCCGTTCCAGGTCGTGCTCGCCGGCAAGGCGCATCCGCGAGACGAAGGCGGCAAACGGCTGATCGAGCAGCTCCACGCCCACGCGAGCGCACTCGAAGGCATCGTGCCGGTTGTCTATCTGCCCGGCTACGACATGGAGATCGCCCAGGCGCTGGTGGCCGGGGTCGACGTCTGGCTCAACACGCCGTTGCGTCCGTTCGAGGCATCCGGCACCAGCGGCATGAAGGCGGCGTTCAACGGCGTGCCGAGCCTGTCGGTGCTGGATGGGTGGTGGATCGAGGGCTGCATCGAAGGCGTGACCGGCTGGGCGATCGGCAATGCCGCGGGCGCGGACGACGGCGACGCGCGCGCCCTCTACGACAAGCTCGAACAGGTGGTGCTGCCGCTCTACTACGACGGCCAGGACGACCCCGCCGGCTGGGTCAGGGTCATGAAGGGCGCGATCAGCAAGAACGCGTCGTACTTCAACAGCCACCGCATGATGCGCCGGTATGCGACGGAGGCGTACATCCGATGAGGAGTCCATGCCATGAGCCTGAACCGACGTGATTTTCTGAGTCTGGCCGGCGTCGCTGCTGCTGCCGCCGCCCTGGGCCCCGGTTTGCATCTGATCGAACTTGCCCGGGCGCGTTCTCCCGAGGAGGCGGCCTCCAGCCTGCAGCGCTGGGGCTTGCTGATCGATGCTGATCAGTGCGCCGACGGCTGCACCGCCTGCGTCGACGCCTGCTTTACCGAGAACGGCGTGTGGGGCCACGGACGGCCCAGGACCGATGCGCAATGGATCCGCAAACTGACCGTCACCGACGAGCAGAACGGGCACACGCAGGCCTTCCCCGTCATGTGCCAGCACTGCGAGTTTCCGCCCTGCGTGGACGTGTGTCCCACCGGGGCGTCCTTCCGGCGCGACGACGGCATCGTGCTGGTGAACAAGCACACCTGCATCGGCTGCCGCTACTGCATGATGGCCTGTCCCTACAAGGCGCGCTCGTTCATTCACGAGGAGACCCACAACCAGAAAGCCTACGCGCCACGCGGCATCGGCACGGTCGAGTCCTGCACCCTGTGCGTGCACAAGGTGGATCGCGGCGACGGCATCACCGCCTGCGCCGAGGCCTGCCTGCGGGCCGGGCACCAGGCCATCCTGTTCGGCGACCTGAAAGACCCTGACAGCGAGATCAGCAAGCGCCTGGCGACGCAGCCTTCGAAGCAGATCCGGGCGGACCTGAATCTGAATACCGGCGTGCGTTATCAAAACGTACTGGGATAAGGCGAACGCGTTCGCCAAGGAGAAACCATGAGTGCCACGGTCAAGGATCCGGTCTGCGGAATGGACGTCGCCCCGGCGCAGTTCGAAACGACATACGAGGGATTGCACTATGCCTTTTGCTCGGAGCAATGCCGGCAGCGCTTCGCCGCCAATCCCCACCTCTATGTCGGGGTGCCGGGCGAGAAGGCGCCCGGGCAGAAAGGCGTGGAGCTGTTCAAGCGCAGGCGCTTCCAACTCGACGCGCCGCTCGACGCGCCGGACGCCGCCGTTCTGACCGAGGCATTGGGCGCAATGATGGGGGTGAAGACCGTCGAGATCGAGGATGGCAACACGGTGACCCTCACCTACGACCTGATCCAGGCAACGGCGGAACAGCTCGAAGCGAAGATGGCGGAGGTGGGCGCGAAGCTCGGCGCAGGCTGGGCGGAGCGATTGCGCCGCGGTTTCGTGCATTACATGGAGGAAACCGAGGTGGGAAACCTGGAAGTGCATCCGCATCATGGGCATGGACATTGAAATCGCGTTCAGAAATTTGAATGCCCAATCCTGGGCGCGGCGAATGAGAACGCGAGGCCCGACCCGAAGCGACGCCCACCCCAAGGGGTGATTTTTGATGGCGACAAGCGAGGAGACAGATCATGGACTGGTTAACGCAGAACTGGATTTGGGTGGTGTTTTTCGTCCTGTTCATCGGTATGCACCTGTTCGGCCACGGCGGGCATGGGGGCCATGGAGGCCACGGTGGTTGTGGTGGCGGCGGCGGTGGAGACGAGCAGCCGCCCGCAGGCGGAGAGCGGCCGGGCCGGGACAAACCGCAAGGCCATCAACATTGAGGAGATCGTCATGCTGAACATCAAGCTCGTTTCCTGGGCGCTCGGGCTATGGGGCGCGGTCACCTTCATCGTGTGCGTGATCTACGGCCTGGTCACGCCGCAGAGCCTGCACATGCACGAGTTTCTCGAACAGATCCTGCCGGCGTTCAAATGGCTCACCTGGTGGGGCTTCTTGCTGGGGCTGGCCGAAAGCTTTCTCTACGGCGTGTACGCGGGGATGGTGTATGTGCCGATCTACAACACGCTCAAGCGCCGCTGGGCGGAGGGGTAATGCGATGCACCGCGCCCCGGATTCGCGCGCCGCGGTTGGCCTGGGCGAGCAGTCGATGACGCCGCTACCGGGCGCCTCGTATCCGCTGGGCGCCACCTGGGACGGCGCGGGGGTGAACTTCGCGCTGTTTTCCGGGAATGCCACTGGCGTCGAGCTATGCCTGTTCGATGGGGCCGATGGCAATACTGAGGTGGATCGTGCTGACCGAGCAGACCTACCAGGTCTGGCATGTTTACCTGCCGGGGCTGCGGCCCGGCCAGCGCTACGGCTTTCGCGTGCACGGGCCGTACGAGCCGGCGCGCGGCCAGCGATTCAACCCGGCCAACATGCCGAGACCGACCTCAGCCTCGATGAGCGCGATAGCGCGCCATTGGTTCCCAAGAGCGTGGTCATCGATCCGGCGTTCGACTGGGGGGATGACCGGCCCCTGCGCACGCCCTGGCACGACAGCGTGCTCTACGAAATCCACATCAAGGGCTTCACCGCGCGCCACCCGGACGTCCCGTCGGAACTCCGCGGGTCTTATGCCGGGATGGCCCATCCGGCGGTAACAGGCTATCTGCGTGACCTGGGCGTGACCGCGGTCGAGCTGCTGCCCATCCAGCAGCATGTCGACGAGCGCAGCCTCGTCGAACGCGGACTGACGAACTACTGGGGCTACAACCCCATCGGCTACTTCGCCCCGGATTTGCGTTATGCCAGCACCACCGCCCTCGGCGGGCAGGTGGGCGAATTCAAGGCGATGGTGAAGGCGCTGCATGCGGCCGGCATCGAAGTGATCCTCGACGTCGTCTACAACCACACTGCCGAGGGCAATCAGCTCGGGCCGACGCTGGCGTTCCGCGGCCTCGACAACGCCGCCTATTACCGGCTGCGTGCCGGCGACCCGCGCTACTACGAAGACTTCAGCGGTTGCGGCAACATGCTCGACATGCGCCAGCTGCAAGACCTGCGGCTGGCGGTGTTCCTGAACGGCCGCGCCATACCCGGCATGGACCGGCGCGGCGAGCCGGTCGTCGACGACAGTTTCTATCTCCTGCTCAACGCGCACGAGGCGGCGGTCGACTTCACGCTCCCACCGCCGGCGTGGGGAGAACGCTGGTCGAGCGTGCTCGACACGGTGGAACCACGGCGCGAGCACGGGGATCGCTGGTTCACGGCCGGCGAAACCGTGACTGTCGAGGGCCGCAGCCTCGTTCTGTTGCGGCGTGAGGATCGGGCGACCGGGGTGGGCCAACCCCGCGCACGGGTGGCTTAGGGGATCGAGTACGAGACGGGCGCGTGGCGGCGCCTGCTGCCGGTTACGGAGGGTTGCAGCGGAACCGGCAGACCTGGGATACGTGCAACCAATTGACAGCGCATGGAGGTGAAACATGGCAACCGATCCGGTCTGCAAGATGAACGTGGAGCCCGCGAAGGCAGCGGCGAAAGTCGACTACAACGGGCAGTTGTACTACTTCTGCTCCGAGTCCTGTCACAAGGCGTTTACCGAGGCGCCGCAGAAGTATGCCGGCGCCGCGCCGCCGCCTCATAGCTCGCACCAACACGGCCATCGGTAGCGGTCGTGCCGGGCAGAACAGCGAGCAATCCTCGGCGGCATCGTGGTGATCCGCGCGGTGGTCGTCTATTTCATGAACCTGGAGTTGAGCCGTGGAGCGGCCACCCGCGCACCGCGGCGTACGTAACGGTCGATCATTGAAGGAGTTGCGACAATGAAGCCAAAAAGAATCGTCCTGATCACCGGCTGTAACGGACGCATCGGCAGCGTGGTGATGGAGCGGCTGACCGGGCATTTCAGCGATGTCGTGGGCTTCGACCGCAACGCGCCCGCGCCGCCGCCGCCCAACTGCGTGCGCATACCGGTCGATATCGCTTCCGACGACAGCGTGCGCGAGGGACTGCGCATCCTGCGGGAGCACCACGGCACCCGCATCGCCGCCGTGGTCCATCTGGCCGCCTATTACGATTTCCTCGGCAAGCCGAGCCCGAAATACGACGCCATCACGGTCGAAGGCACACGGCGCCTGCTGCGCGGACTGCGCGAGGGCACGGGACGCATGCTGCGCGGGCTGCACGAGGGCTTCGACGTCGAGCAGTTCATTTTCGCCAGCACCATGCTCGTGCATGCGCCCGGCGAGCCGGGCCAGTTCATCACCGAGGACTGGCCGATCGGGCCGACCTGGGCCTACCCGGAGTCGAAGGTCCGCACCGAGGCGGTCATCCGGGCGGAGCGCGGCGCGATTCCCACCGTGATTCTGCGTCTGGCCGGCGTCTACGACGACGTCTGCCACTCGCCGCCGCTGGCACACCAGATGCAGCGCATCTACGAGGGACAGCTCGCCGGCCATCTTTATTCCGGCGAGACCTCGCACGGCCAGGCCTTTGTCCACCTGGACGATGTGGTCGACGTGATCGAGCGCGCCATCGAGCGGCGCGCGCAGCTGCCGCCGGAGACGGCGATCCTGATCGGCGAGCCGGAGACGCTGAGCTACGACGAGCTGCAGCATACGTTTTCGCGGCTGATTCGCGGCGAGTCGTGGGAGACGCACGCTGTCCCCGGGCCGATGGCAAAGGCGGGCGCATGGGTTCAGGACCACATGCCCGGCCCGGAGCAATTCATCAAGCCGTGGATGATCGACCGGGCCAACGATCATTACGCCCTCGACATCGCGCGCGCCCGCACCCTGCTCGACTGGGCGCCGCGGCGTTCGCTGCGCCAGACCCTGCCCAAGATGGTGGCGGCAATGCAGGCCGACCCGTTTGGCTGGTACCGCGAGCACGGCCTGGAGCCGCCCGCGTCCTTGACGAAGAAGGCGGAGCGAGCCGTGCCGCAGGCGCCCGGGCAGCCCGAGCACGCGCCGGCCTCGGCGCCAGGACACGAACACGCGCACGGCGGGGGCCCCCTTCCTGTAGAACCGGCTCCCGCGCACGGCTGCCTGATGCATGCCTGCCCGATGCACCCGGAAGTCTGCCAGTCTTCGCCGGGCAACTGTCCGCGGTGCGGCACGACCCTGGAGCCCGCCGCGCCGTCGTCGCCGCAGGCGGCCGAATACACCTGCCCGATGCACCCGGAGGTCGTAAGCCGCGAGCCGGGCAACTGCCCCAAGTGCGGCATGACGCTGGTGCCGCGCGGCGCGGCGACGGAGCACGCGGGCGACATGATGGTCGAGGATCATCGCAAGCTGCTGTGGCCGCACTACCTCAACCTGATGCTCGGCTTCTGGCTGCTGACCAGCCCGTTCACGCTGGGCTACCTGAGCGACTTCGTCCCCGACGCCAACCAGTTGCGGGTGATGGCCGAGCGCGGGCTGCCATCGTTCGGGTTGCGCAACCTGGCGATGACCTGGAGCGACATCGTGAGCGGTGCGCTGGTGATCGTCTTCAGCTGGCTGTCTGCCAATTGGTCGCGCCGCTACCCGTGGGCGCAGTGGGCCAACGCCTTCGTCGGCTTCTGGCTGCTGTTCGCGCCGCTGGTGTTCTGGACGCCGCTGCCCGAGGCCTACGCCAACGACACGCTGATCGGCTCGCTGGTGATCGCGTTCTCCGTGCTGGTGCCGATGATGCCCGGCATGAGCATGGAAGGCATGATGGGCAAGCCCGACATCCCGCCGGGCTGGGCGTACACGCCGGCGAGTTGGCTGCAGCGCGTGCCGATCGCGATGCTGGCGGTGCTCGGCTTTCTCATCGCGCGCGTCCTCGGGGCCTATCAGCTCGGCCATGTCGATACGGTGTGGGAGCCGTTCTTCGCCGGCAGCGGCGAGATGAAGGGCGTGATGAACGGCACCGAGACCATCATCACTTCCTATGTCTCCAAGGCCTGGCCGATCCCCGACGGGGCGCTCGGCGCCATCGTCTACATGGGGGAGCTCGCGATGACCTGGATGGGCGGCAAGGACCGCTGGCGCACCATGCCGTGGATGGTGCTCGGGATCACCGTGCTGATCGTGCCGCTCGGCGTGGTGAACATCTACTTCATCATCATCCAGCCGATCCTGCTCGGCACCTGGTGCACGCTGTGCCTGGTCGCCGCGCTCGCGATGACGGTGATGATCCCGTACCAGCTCGACGAGTTCGTGGCGATGGGGCAGTTCCTGCTGTGGGCACGCCGCCAGGGCAAGCCGTTCTGGCGCACCTTCTGGATGGGCGACGCGATGGAGGGCGGCACCGAGGACACGTCGAAGGGGCTGCTCGGAACGTTGCGCGAGATGACCGCGGAAGCCGGGCGCGGCATCAGCCTGCCCTGGATGCTGCTGGCGAGCGTCGCGATCGGCGTCTGGTTCATGTTCACGCGGCTCACATTCGACAACGCCGGGACCATGGCCGACAGCGACCACCTGGTCGGCTCGCTGGTGGTGGTGTTCTCGATCATGGCGCTCGCCGAGGTCGCGCGCGCGGTGCGCTTCATCAACGTCGCGTTCGGCGCCTGGCTGATCGCGGCGCCCTGGCTGCTCGACGGCGCGGGCTCGCCGCTCGCGGCCTGGAACGGCGTCGTCGGCGGGGCGCTCCTGATCGCGCTCGCGATCCCGCGCGGGCCGGTCAAGGATTCGTACGCAGGCTGGGACCGCTATGTCGTCTAGCCGCTTCCGATCATTGGTGCGCAGCGAGGCGCTTCCAGGTGAAGTGCTCGTACACGCCCGACCAGTACGCGCCGAAAGCGAACGCAAACAGCAGCTCCTCCGCGGGCAGACCGAGAAGTTTCACGCCGGAAATCGCCCCCAGGTTCCAGACCCGGTCGATGTAGCCCGGCGAGAGTCCCTCCAGCCCCCAGAGAAAGAGGGCGTAGTAGACCAGGAAGAGAAGTCCGCCGATCCCCGTCTTGGCCGTGAGGTCGGGCCGGCAGGCGACGCTGGCGACGGCGCCGACGGCCATCGCGGCGATGGCCGGATAGATCGGGTTCCAGCCGAAAAGATAGAGCGGTGGAAAGGCCAGGAGCGGCGCGGCGATCGCCCACCGATGGTAGCGATGTCTTGGGGCGGACATTTCCCCGCTGTCCATGGGGCGCGCCGCGCGCCCGGTTGCGATGTTGTAGAGCACGGCCGCGATGCCGCCGATCCCGAAAGAGAAAATGGGGCTCTCGATGTCGAAGCCCGTCCGGTGCGCCAGATCGAACAGGCTGGGCGGGTCCCAGTACGCCGGCACGAAGAGCGGCTCGGTGAGGCCGAAGGGCGCGGTGAACGCGGCGGCCCAAAGCATCGCCCGGCGATGGGCGGGGAACGCCGCATACAGCAGCGCCCAAGGGATCAGGAATGCGCAGGACCACACCAGCCATACGTACTGTTCCGGAATCATGCGATGTCCCCGAAGCTGTCTCGGAACAGTATTGTGCGCGCGAAACCGGATCGGAGCGCCTGCCCGCAGGGAGTTCTCACACCCAAAGCACAGGAGGGCCAGGACCATGAACAGGACCACGAAAACCGTTCTCGCAACATTGGGCGTCGGCGCGCTGCTCGCCGCGCTCGCCGCGTTCGCCGTGATCTACTCGGGCGTCTTCAACGTGGCGGCGACGGTCGAGGACGCGCCGCCGCTGCGCTCGGTGCTGGTCGCCACGCGCGAGGCGTCCATATGGCGCCATGCGCGCGACATCCAGACGCCGCCGCTCGGCGGAGCCGGGCAGATGGAAAGGGGGTTTCGCATCTACCGGGAGTGGTGCGTCATGTGCCACGCGCCGCCCGGGCGGCCGGTGCCGCCGATGGCGAAGGGGCTGAACCCGGAAGCGCCAGCCATGGTGGAGGAGGTAGAGGAGATGAGCCCTGCGGAGCTGTTCTGGGTGACCAGGAACGGTATCCGGTTCACCGGCATGCCCGCCTGGGAGGCGTCGCTGAGCGACACCCAGATATGGGACGTGGTGGCATTCATGAGGACGCTGCCCCGGATGACGCCCGCGGATTACGACGCTTTGGAGCGGCGCTTTCCGCCCGCGCCACCCAAGCAAAGATGATCTCTCGATCGCAACGCATTGCCGAGTCTGTCGAGGCCCCGGTTTATCGAATCCACGGAAAAGGAGGTAATCAAATGAATGCGAGACTCATATCCCTGTCCGCACGGATCGCGGCGTTGCTTGCGCTGCCGCTGCTGGCGCTTCTCTTCCCGAACCTTGCCCACGCGGTGCCCAGCTTCGGGCGTCAGATGGGGGTGGAGTGCGAAGTCTGCCATACCGTCTACCCGCAACTCACGCCGTTCGGCCGGCGCTTCAAGCTCGGCGGCTACGCCATGGGCGCCCCCAAGCCGGCCGACGCCCCGTTCTTCGACAAGGTGCCCCTTTCGGCGCTGCTCCAGGTTTCGCGCACGGCAACGAAGAACACCGATACCCCCGGCGCCACCGGCGCGGACTTCCCGCGCGACCGCGACACCTTCATCCAGGCCGCCGGTCTCTATTACGCCGGCAGGATCACCGACCGCTCGGGCGCTCTGGCGCAATACAGCTACGACGGCGTCGAGCGCAAATGGGCGATGGAGATGTTCGACGCCCGCTATGCCGACAGCACGACGCTCGGCGGCAGGGAGCTGCTCTGGGGGTTTACCCTGAACAACGCGCCAACGCTCTCCGACATCTACAACAGTACCCCGGTGTGGGCCTTCCCGCATACCGCCTCGGTATCCGTGATGCCCAATGCAAGCCCGCTCGTCGACATGGGCCTGATGAGCCAGGTGGGGGGCGTCGGCGCATACGGTTTGTGGAACGATCTCCTCTATGCCGAGTTCGCCCTCTACCGTAGCGCGGACAGCGGCATCTTCCGCCCGCTGGCGGCTGGCGTCGCGGTCGAGAACGTGGTGAACCGGACGGCGCCCTACTGGCGCCTGGCCTTGCAGCGCGAGACGGGGTCGCACAGCTTTTCGGTAGGCACCTACGGGCTGGCGGCCAGGATCGACGTCGACCCCGAGCAGCCGGAACTCGGCGCCGACCGTTTCCGCGACGTGGCGCTGGACGCGCAATACCAGTACCTCAGTGGCAACCACGCCTTCTCGACGAGCGCGA
Organism: Pseudomonadota bacterium; assembly: GCA_043821985.1. Taxonomy (GTDB): domain Bacteria; phylum Pseudomonadota; class Gammaproteobacteria; order Burkholderiales; family Thiobacillaceae; genus Thiobacillus. The sequence continues at coordinate 85,518 of JBDRCF010000057.1, read as the reverse complement.
CATGGATACGCGAGAAGCAGGACCGGGACGCAAGCTTCGGCCAGGGACTCGTCTCGAATCCCTCGACGGTCCTCAAGACTTTCCGGGCGGATGTCCACTACGTGTACCGCGGGACCTATGCCGGCATCCTGCAAGTCTTCGACACCCGGGGCGACGCCGACGAGCTGCGCTACAACACCGGCATGCCGGTCATGGGCAGCGTCAACGGCCGTCCCGACAGCCGCGGCTGGATCGCGGAGCTGGACTACCTCGCCGACGTGGATTGGATGCCTGTCGTTCAGCACGCGAAGTTCGCGCTGCGCTATACCGCCTATACGGAGTTCAACGGGGCGGGTAGCAACTACGACGGCTTTGGCCGCGACGCGAAGGACAACAACAGCGTCTTTCTGCTCGTTTGGTTCCTGCTGTGAGCGCGACAAAAGGATGAAGCAGGATGGACTCGAAAGGAGGTCGCGTGGACTTATCCTTACCGGCAAACGTCGGAGCGAGACGAGCGGAACGCATCGTGGCGCGCGTGTTCCGCGATTATTCCGGCAGCATGGCGGTGCGTCTGTGGGACGGCCAGACGCTCGCCTTCGGTGGCGGCGTGCCCGAATTCACCCTCGTCTTTCGCGAGCCCCGCGCTTTCCGCGACCTGATCCTGACCCGCGATCCCCTGCGCCTGGCCGAAGCCTATTTTCTGGGGAAGGTGGACGTGGAAGGCGATCTCTACGCCGCCCTGCGACTCAAGGATCATCTGCAATCCCTGCGTCTGTCCGCCTTCGAGAAGGCGGCCTTCCTGTCCGCAGCGCTTTTGCCGGGCGGCTCCGCGGAAGAGCGCGTCGGCGGCGCTGCGCCCGGCTGGCGCGCATCCCGCCTGGCGGGCAGGCATTCCCGGACGCGCGACCGCCAGGCCATCGCCTTCCACTACGATGTATCCGACGATTTCTACCGGCTCTGGCTGGACGAGCGGATGGTCTATTCCTGCGCCTACTTCGAGAAGGCGGACGAAGACATCGACCTGGCGCAGCGCAACAAGCTCGATCACCTCTGCCGCAAGCTGCGGCTCAAGCCCGGCGAACGCCTGCTCGACATCGGCTGCGGCTGGGGCGCGCTGATCCGCTGGGCGGCCGTGCATTACGGCGTAACCGCCCACGGCATCACCCTCAGCCGCAACCAGTATGAATACTGCCTGCGCCAGATCGCCGAACGGGGACTGCAGGGCCGGGTCGGCGTGGAACTCAGGGATTACCGCGACGTGGCAGGCGATGCCCAGTTCGACAAGATCGTCAGCGTCGGCATGTTCGAGCACGTCGGTATCAGGAATCTCCCCCTTTACTTCGGCACGGCCCGGCGCCTGCTGAAACCGGGCGGGCTGTTCCTGAACCACGGCATCACCCACGACAGCGAGGGTTGGCGCAAAAGCGTTTCGACCCAGTTCATCAACCGCTACGTCTTCCCCGACGGCGAGCTGGACACGGTGAGCAACGCGCAGCGCGCCATGGAGCGCTCCGGCTTCGAGATCCTCGACGTGGAGGCGTTGCGGCCCCACTACGCCCTGACCCTGCGGCATTGGGTGCGGCGTCTGGAAGCTGGCCGGGAAGAAGCATTGCGGCATGTCTCCGAACCGAGCTACCGGGTCTGGCGCCTGTACATGGCGGCCTGCGCCCTGGCCTTCGAGGCGGGTGACGCCGGTGTCTATCAGATTCTGGCCGGTAAAAGGGCCAGGGGGATGAACCCGGTTCCCTTGACGCGGCGGGATATCTATCCGAAAGGCGATGAATGAACCAGACCGTCCATGGCTATCTGCAAACCGGCCAAACGACCTGTCACGACTCAGGCGGCGCAGCGATTCCCTGCGCCGGCAGCGGCCAGGACGGCGAATTCCGCCGTGGCATCCCCTGGCCCGGGCCGCGCTTCGAAGGCCATGGCGAAGTTATCCTCGATCGCCTCACCGGACTCTTCTGGACGCGCAACGCCACGCCCGGCGAATTGCCCATGACCTGGCCGGAGGCGCTGGCATTCGTTGCCGCAATGAACCGCGAACGGGCGCTGGGGTTTTCCGGCTGGCGGCTGCCCAACCGGCGCGAACTGCGCAGCCTGGTGGGCCACCAGACCCGCCGTCCCGCGCTACCCGAGGGACACCCTTTCGCCAACGTGTTTGCCGGCTGGTACTGGAGCGCCACCAGCGCCGCCGGCGTCCCCGCCCATGCCTGGTACGTGGACATGGACGGCGGGCGCATGTTCTACGGCGGCAAGGATCAGTCCTTTTTGGTCTGGCCGGTACGGGGTGAAAGCCAGGTGCTGCCGGCCACCGGCCAGACGCTGTGCTACGACGACCGGGGCGCGGTCATCCCCTGCGCGGGAACGGGACAGGACGGCGAATTCCGCGCCGGTCTCCCTTGGCCCGTGCCGCGCTTTTCCGCTCGTGATGAGACGGTGATCGACCGGCTCACCGGACTCGTCTGGCGGCGCGCCGCGAATCTCGTGCCGGAGGGGGTGATCTGGCAGGAAGCGCTGGCGGCGGTGGCGCGCCTGAACCTGGACGAAGGGGGCAGGGGCTGGAGGCTGCCCAGCATCAACGAACTGGAATCGCTGGTGGACTGCGCCGCCGCCAACCCGGCCCTGTCGCCGGACCATCCATTTGCACAGGTACGTGATGTGTATTGGTCGTCCACCACCAGCCTGTACGAGCCAGACTGGGCCTGGGCGCTCTATCTGGACAAGGGCGCGGTAGGGGTCGGGCAGAAAAGCCAGGCACATTTTCACGTATGGCCGGTGAAGGAAAACCATGCGCAGCGATGAAACCGCGCCGCGATCATGGAGACGATGTCCAATGCAGCTTGACGGACGCGATCTATCAGGTGCGGGGCGCATCCAGGTTCGGTGTTCGTATACACCGAATAATGTAATTAACTTTGGAGAAACGACATGCGTAAATTCCGGACATTTCTGGCAGCCTTGATTGTGTTGAGCCTGACCGGCTGCGGCTACAACACATTGCAGAGCAACGACGAACAGATCAAGGCGAGTTGGTCCGAGGTCGTGAACCAGTACCAGCGCCGTGCGGATCTGGTTCCCAACCTGGTGAACACCGTCAAGGGTTACGCCGCCCAGGAAAAGTCGGTGCTGCTGGGCGTCACCAACGCCCGCGCCAAGGTCGGCAGCATCCAGGCGACCCCGGAACTCATCAACAACCCTGAGGCGTTTGCCAAATTTCAGGCCGCCCAGGGAGAGCTGTCGGGTGCCCTTTCCAGGCTGCTGGTGGTGTCCGAGAACTATCCGCAGTTGAAGTCGGACGCCAACTTCCGCGACCTGCAGGCGCAGCTGGAAGGCACCGAGAACCGCATTACGGTCGCGCGCAACCGCTACATCAAGGCGGTGCAGGAATTCAACGTGACGGTGCGCTCCTTCCCCTCCAATCTGACGGCGATGGCGTTCGGATACAAAACGAAGGCCAACTTCGCGGTAGAAAACGAAAAGGAAATCTCCAGGCCGCCCACAGTGGACTTCGGGACAGCGCCGGCCACGCCCCAAAGCAAAGCTCAGGGAGCCGCCCAGTGATGGCCATGAACATGGCAAGAGCGTTATTGCTTGCATACGCGCTTTGCTGGTCTCTCGTGGCCGGAGCGCAGGTCGCGGTCCCGCCCTTGAGCGGGCGCGTCACTGACCAGACCGCCACGCTCACCGCAGAGCAGAGCGCCACCCTGGAACAGACCCTGCGGGCGTTTGAAGCCAGGAAAGGCAGTCAGCTCGCGATCCTTATCGTTCCCACCACCGCGCCGGAAGCGATCGAGCAATATGCCTTGCGCGTTGCGGAACAATGGAAACTGGGGCGGAAGAAAGTCGATGATGGCGCAGTCCTGGTCATCGCCAAGAACGACCGCGCGCTGCGCATCGAGGTGGGGTACGGTCTGGAAGGGGCGCTCAATGACGCCACCAGCAAGCGCATCATCAGCGAGATCATTACGCCGCGCTTCAAGCAAGGGGATTTCTATGGCGGGATTAGTGCCGGGGTCGACCGGATCATCCGCGTTATCGATGGCGAACCGTTGCCGGAACCAAAAGGAAAGCTCCCCGGCGACACCGCAGATATTCAGCAGTATGTTCCCGTCATATTTATTCTTGCGCTCGTGGTGGGCGGAGTGCTGCGCGCCGTGCTGGGAAGATTCCCCGGCGCGCTCGTGACCGGCGGGGCCGTGGCGTTTGTAGCCTGGTTGTTGGTCGGCGCGGTATCCGTTGCGTTGGTCGCGGGCGTGATCGCGCTGTTTTTCACGTTGCTGGGGGGCGGCATGGGCGGATACGGCATCGGCGGTCGTCATGGGGGATTCGGTGGAGGCGGGTTTGGCGGCGGCGGCGCGTCGGGGAGGTGGTAAGGATGAACATCAAACGCATAGCGAAGCATCTGATGGTGACCCACTGGCAGGTCAACCGGGCTTTCCCCCGCCAAACCCTGATCGCGATCGAACAAGCAATCAAGGCGAGCGAGACCGCACACGTCGGAGAAATCCGCTTCGCGGTCGAAGGCGCACTGGACGTCGCGCCGCTCTTCAAGGGGCAATCCGCGCGAGAACGTGCGATCGACCTGTTTTCGCAACTGCGGGTGTGGGATACCGAACACAACAACGGCGTACTGATTTATCTGTTGCTCGCCGACCGCGACGTCGAGATTGTCGCCGATCGCGGAATCCACGCGAAGGTGGGCGCGCAGGGATGGGAGAAGACGTGCCGCAAGATGGAAACTGCCTTTAAACAGGGGAGTTATGAAGGGGGCGTGGTCAGCGGCATTCAGGCGGTGACGCGGCATCTGGCGGAACATTTTCCCGCTGTCGGCGCCACTCGGAATGAGTTGCCGGACAAACCGGTGGTGCTATAGCTCAACCATGCGATGCACCGTGCCGGCGGTGGTATCGGCAGAGGTTTCAGGAGGGGACGGCTATGGAACAGCGCAACGAGATCACGTCAGGCAGACAGTCCGGCGCATGGTGCTCACGCCGCTGGACGAAGTTTCGCCATGCTGCCGCGGGTAGCGACGCTTGGCGCCCGTCTTCCGCGCAGTCCGGAGGCCAGATGAGGCGGCCGCTCGCAGGCTTGCGGACGGCGGTGGGCATCGCGCTTGCCGTCGCCGGCATTTCGCTCAATCTGCCGGCATGGCCGCAAGCGGTCGACCACAAGCCAAGATTGCAATCGCACAGCGCGATGGAGCACGAAATGGACCGCTTTCGTGCAGACCTCGCCGCTCTGCACGAGGCGATGAATCGCTTTCGCGAGCTTTGTCGTCGCGAGCGGCAGGCCGCCCTAAAGCCGCATCTGGAACGCGTGCGTGACAACATGGAGCGGGCACTCGCGATGGAAGAACAGATGCAGCAGGACCTCAACGGTGGCCAGATGGTGAGCGACAGCGACCTGCGGCACCGGATCAGGCTTCTCGGCGAGCAGGTGCGCATGCTGGTCGAGATGAACGCGTTGGCACTCGATGAAGCCGAGCGGCCCGACTGTTCCAATCCATGAACCGGGTGACGCTCGACTGCGGGCAGCGAGCGCCTGGATAAGGAGACATGGTGTCCGGCCTGAGAAGACTGTTCCAGATCGGCTTCGCGGTCTGGGCTTACCTGCTGGGGTGGCTGCTGATCCGCCTGCATCTGTGGCGACCGGCGGTGACGCCGGCGCAGCGGCTGTGCCGCACGGTCCAGCGGCTGGGGACGACGTTCGTGAAGCTCGGCCAAGGTCTGAGCCTGCACCGCGACCTGCTGCCGGACGAGTACATCCGTGCGCTGCAGAGCTTGCAGGACCACGTCGCGCCGTTTCCGGACGCGGTCGCGCGGCGCGAGGTGGAACAGGCGTTGGGGAAGCCCATCGCCGAATTGTTCGCCGAATTCGAGGCACATCCGATGGCGGCGGCATCCATCGCGCAGGTGCACCAGGCGCGCCTGCACGATGGACGGCAGGTGGTAGTGAAGATCCGCAGGCCCAGCATCAAGGCCCAGATCGACCGCGACATGCGCCTGCTGCGCGGCGTGCTGCGTGCGCTGCTCGCGCTGTTGCCGTGGCTGCAGCGCTTTGATCCGCTCGCCATCGTCGACGAAATCTGGAGCAACCTGCGCAAGGAGACCGACTTCCGCCGCGAGGCGCAGAACACCCTGCGCTTCGTCGAGGCCTTCCGGGGTTCGGCGACCGTGCACGTTCCCGTGGTGATCGACGGGCTGTACACGGAGTCGGTGCTGGTGCAGGAGATGAGCGGCGGGCGCCGCGTGGACGATCCGGCGGTGCGCGCGCACGGGCCGCAACTCGCGCAGGCCCTGGTCGAGGCCTATCTGCAGCAGCTGTTCGTCATGGGCGTGTTCCATGGCGACCCCCATCCAGGCAACCTGTTCATCATGGACAGCGGGCATATCTGCTTCCACGACTTTGGCATCGTCGGCACGCTTGATCCGTCCACGCGCCGCAACCTGGCGGCGTTCCTGCTCGCCTTCGTGCATCAGGACAGCGAATGGATGCTGGATGCGGCGCTGGATCTGGGCCTGCTCGCAGGAGTGATGGATCGATCAGAGTTCCGCCAGGGAATGCAGGAACTCATCCAGGACTACGCCGGCCTGCCGCTCAAGGACTGGTCGCTGGCCGAAGCCTTCATGCGCGTGGCACGTCTCGGCCGCGGGCGCAACATCCGCATTCCGCATAATCTGCTGGTGCTGATGCGCATGCTGTATCTGATGGAAAACGCCGTGCGCGATCTCGACCCTGAGTTCAATTTGCTCCAGAGCCTGCTCGGCAAGGCCGAAGAGACATTCAGCCCGTCAGCCGGCGCCGGGGCGGAAACGGGGCTGAGCCGGCTGCGCTTCGAGGCCGCCGCCGGGGTGCGCGAACTGCCGGCCGAGCTTGGCGCCTGGATCCACCGGCTACGCGCCCAGGGCGTGGAGATGCAGGTGCAGCACCATGGCATGGAAGAACTGGAGCAAACCATCGCCCGCGGCAGCAGCCGCGTGGCGCTGGCGCTGGTGACGCTGGGTCTCTACATTGCCGCCTCGCTCTTGATGCAGCATTCGATCGGGCCGCGCTTAGGCGAGATGCCGCTGCTGGCGGCGGCGGGCTATGCGCTCGCGTTGTGGTTTACTTGGCGGCTGGCGCGGGGAATCTCGCGTTCGGGGAAACTGTAATTCCTGAGAGGGAAATCGGATGGGAAAGCTTTTCGTGGAACGGCTCGGACCGCTGGTCGAAATCGTCAGTAGTGGGAAAGGGCGGCAGGCCATCTCTCTCGGCGGGCGTCAACAGGCTGCCATGGGACATGATCAGTCATCCTTTTTCAAGTATGGGTATACGTCACTCCGATGAAATTAACCGGACGGAATTCAGTGGAGTCGAATCGTATCGCCATCTCCTGTCGGGGCCTGATGAAGTCTTACGGCACGGGCGACGCGCAGACGTTGGCGCTGAGAGGCGTCGATCTCGATATCCGATACGGGGAATTGCTCATGCTGGTCGGCCCTTCCGGCAGCGGCAAGACAACCTTGCTGTCGATCATTGCGGGAATCCTGGATCAGGATGCGGGGCAATGCCTCGTGCTTGATCACGACTTCAAGCATATGAATGCGACCGACCGGGCGCGCGTCCGCGGGCTCTCCGTCGGATTCGTGTTCCAGACGTTCAACCTGCTGCCGTCGCTTACGGTAGCGGAGAATGTCGCCGTGCCGCTGTTGATCAATGGCATGCCGCGCAAGGAGGCCGCTGCGCGAGCGCGGGGGCTGCTGGACTCTTTCGGTCTGGGCGGACGTGCGGAAGCACTGCCGGCGCAGCTCAGTGGGGGCCAGCAGCAACGAGTCGCCATTGCGCGGGCGCTTGTCCATGAACCGAAACTGATCGTGTGCGATGAACCGACAAGCAACCTCGACCATGCGACGGGGCACCACGCGATGGAGATGCTGCGGCGCGAGGCCCAGGCGCCGGACCGGGCGCTGGTTGTCGTGACGCACGACGCACGCATCTTCGAATTCGCCGACCGCATCGCGCATATGGACGACGGGAGGATCGTCGAGGTAAGCAGTGGAACAGCACAGGAGACGCCACAATGATTCGCAAATATCTGCTCCCTCTGCTCGCTGTCGTCGGTGTCTTGGTTGCGATCGTCGCGGTCATCATCGACAACCGGCCCGTGCCTGCCGCGCGCCCCGCAATCCAGCCGCCCAAGGCGCCGTTCGCGTCTTACCTTGCGGGCACCGGAATCATCGAAGCCAGCAGCGGAAACATCGCTGTCGGCACGCCGGTGCCCGGCATCGTCACCGCCATCTACGTCAAATGGGGCGACCATGTGACAGTCGGCGACCGGTTGTTCAAGGTCGATGACCGTGATCTGCAAGCCCAACTTATTCCGGCGCTCGCCAAGGTCAAGGAGTCCGAGGCCCGGCTTGAACAGGCCAAGGGCCAGCTCAAGATCGGAGAGAGCGTACCCGACAAGCGCGCCATCAGCGTCGAGGAACTCAACAATCGCCGGGCTGCGGTAGCGATCGACACGGCCGCTCTGGCAGCGTCCAAGGCCCAGATCGAACAGCTCAGGCTTGAGATCGAGCGCCGCACGATCCGGGCGCTGGTGCCCGGTCAAATCCTCCAGGTCAAGGTTCGGCCCGGCGAATTCGCGCAAAGCGGGGCGCTGGCGACGCCCCTCATGGTGCTCGGCAACGATACCCGGCTCTACCTGCGTGTCGATATCGACGAGTACGACGCCTGGCGGGTGCGGACGAAGGCGCCCGCGGTGGCCTTCGTCCGTGGTAATCCTGACTTGCACGCGCCGTTGCGCTTCGAGCGCATCGACCCCTACGTCGTCCCGAAGACCTCGCTGACCGGCAGCAGCACGGAGCGGACCGACACCCGCGTCTTGCAAGTCATCTACAGCTTCGATCCCGCCACGCTGCCGGGCACCTATGTCGGTCAGCAGATGGACGTGTTCATCCAAGCGCCGCCATCCGTATCGGCGCATGCCGCCGGGTCTGACGCGGGACGGCCAACGGAGGGCTCGCCGTGATCGCATGGCGCCGTTGCATCGTCCCAGGCGGGCTGTGCATCGCTTTGGCGAGCTGCGCGGTTACGCCTGACTACCATCCGCCGACACCCGACGTTCCGGCGCGGTGGAGCGAGGCACCCGAAAGCAGCGCGTCAGCCACATCGGCGGATTCGCCCTGGTGGATGACATTTGATGACCCCGAACTCGATTCCCTCATCGAGCGTGCTCTGCTGGCCAACCTGGACCTTGGCTTGGCCGAGGCGCGAGTGCGCGAGGCGCGTGCGCGGCGCGGTGCCACCGCCGCGTCCCAGTGGCCGTCGGTCGATGCAAGGGCATCCGTTGCCCGTGAACGGGAAAGCAAGAACGCGCCCAACCCGGTGCTCGTGCGACCTGACGGACAGGTCGAATCCCCCGGGCAATCGGAGAACCTCTTCCAGGCCGGGTTCGACGCGGCATGGGAACTCGACCTGTTCGGCGGCACCCGTCGATCCATCGAGGCAGCACAGGCCGACGTCGAGTCGGCTGTGTACGACCGGGATGCCGCCCTCCTGACGCTGGTTGCAGAAGTGTCCAGAAACTACATCGAACTGCGAGGAGTCCAGGAGCAAATCCGCATCGCACGCGAAAGCCTGGCTGCCCAGCAAGATATGCTGACCCTGGTCAGGGCGCGCTATGTAGCCGGGATGGCAACGGACCTCGATGTCGCGCGTGCCGAGGCACAAGTTCAGCAGACGGCCGCTCTGCTTCCCTCGCTCGACACCGCCTACAGGAAAGCGGTTCATCGCCTTGGCGTGCTCCTCGGGCAGCCGCCTGGCGCTTTTGCGGACGAACTGCAGTCGGTGCGGCCGATCCCTGTCCCCTCGGTCCAGCCCCCTTTGGGACTGCCCTCGGATCTGCTGCGTCAGCGACCCGACATACGGAGCGCCGAACGTCGCCTCGCCGCCGCATCGGCGCGGCGGGGAGCCGCAACGGCGGACCTTTATCCCAAGTTCTCCCTGCTCGGCACCGTGGGACTCGCGAGCGTGGCAGCCGGCGACTTCTTCAACGGCGCGAGCACACTCTGGTCGGTCGGCCCGTCCATGACCTGGCCGATCTTTCAGGGTGGGCGGATCGTGGCTACGATCAAAGTGCGCGATTCCCAGCAGCAACAGGCCTTGATCGGATACCGGCAGGCGATCCTGAACGGCATCGAGGACGTTGAAAACGCCATTGCCGGTTACCGGCGTGAGCAGGTCCGGCGGGTAGCCCTTGTCAAAGCCGTTGACTCGGAGCAACGGGCCGTCGATTTCGCCCGTGAACGTTATGTCGGTGGCCTTACCGACTTCCGCGATGTTCTCGATGCGCAACGCAGCCTCTTTCAGGCGCAGAGCGAACTGGCTCAGCGCAACGGGGCCGTCTCGCTTGACCTGATAGCGCTGTACAAGGCGCTGGGCGGCGGCTGGAGCGCGGTCACGCGGGCGGATCAGGAACCGCCGCGTCTTCCCGACGGTGAAGGAGAAGCGAAGTGATCTATGTGGCCCTCAAAATGCTCCTGGGTGACCGAGCCAAGTATGCCGGACTGATCTTCGGCATCACCTTCACGTCATTCCTCGTCACCTTCGCGGCATCTTACTTCACCGGCTTCATGACGCGAGGATTCGCGCTCATCACGGAAAACGGCACAACCGACGTATGGGTCATGGACCCGGCGGTGAGTTCGGTGGAACAGACGACCAACCTGCCTTGGTCGGCGCTGGACCGCGTCCGCAGCGTCACGGGGGTGCAGTCCGCGGTGCCGTTGGTCTTGGGCACGGCGGAGGCGCGCTTTCCGAACGGGCGGTTTCAGCCTTTCCAGGTCATCGGCGTGGACGATGCCAGCCTCTCTGGCCTGCCTTTACTACGAAGCGGCACTTCCCCCATGACGCTGCGCATGCCGGATGCCGTGGTCGTCGATCCTGGTGGCACGAGCGGCAAACTCGATACCCCCATTCGCGCTTCCGACCAGTGGCCGCACGGCCCCCCACTTCTCGATGTGCCAGCCCGGGAGCTGGCACCAGGCGACGAGCTACTCGTCAATGATCACCGGGTCCTTGTAGTGGGACGGTCGGAGGCACTGCCGCGGTTCCCGCCACGACCGCTTCTATATACCACCCTGAGTAACGCAACCCGCATCCTGTTGCCTGAGCGGCGTCGACTCACATTCGTCCTTGCTACCGCCGCGCCCGGCATGTCTCCACGCGAACTCGCAACACGCATCGAGGCAAGGACGGGCTTGCGGGCGCGATCCTCGGCGGACTTCACGGAGGACACCGTTCGCTGGATTCTGACCAGTTCGGAGGATGTGGGCGACATCGCGGCGATGCTCACCCTGGCCATGTCGGTGGGATTCGGGGTGACCGGCGTCATGCTCTACATGTTTACCCAGGAGAACCTGCGACAGTATGCGGTGCTCAGCGCGATGGGCACGACTCCGCGGGTGTTGCTGTCCATGATCTTTGCACAGGCGGGGCTGTGTGCCTTGCTCGGCACCGGACTGGGCATTGGCCTTTCCGGCGTTATCGGCGAACTTGCCAAGATGGCAGGGTATCCGTTCCGGATAATGTGGTTCACCCCGTTGCTCGGTGGCGTGATGGTCATGATAGTCAGCGTTGTGGCCGCCGCGCTCAGCGCACGTCCGGTATTGAAGCTGCAACCTGTGGCGGTCTTTGCGGGACGCTGATCCAGTGTCACGATCCATATTCGCGCAACTACCGTCTATTCAGGTTGTTATATCTGGCCTTGGCGCACGATTTTTCCCGTTTCGTGAGCAAGACCCCACGTAAGCTTGCTTCGCGCCGGCCAGCCAGTACTGGATGGAAGGCAGGTTCTACACATGGAGGCTAAAGCATGAAGACCGTCACCATCGAAGTCGGCAATCTGCTGTCGGCGTTGAGCGCGCTCGGCGTGGAGAAGCAACTCGCGAAGCTCCCCGGTGTGCACAAGGCCGAGGTCAACTACGTCGCCGGCAGCGCCACCGTGGTCTACGACGAGACCGTTACCGAACTCAAGGCCATCAAGGCCAGGGTGCGCGAGTGCGGTTATCACTGCGCCGGCGAGTCGTTGCCCAAGCATGTCTGCGTGCCCGAGGATCCTCCCGCCGCGGCGGCGGTCGCGGCGCCGGCCCCGCATGCCGCTCACGACCACGCCGCCCATGCTGCGCATGCAGAACACGCGGCCCCGCCCGGCCAAGGCGGGGCCCGGGACGAGATGGCGCACGAGATGGGCCACGGCGCGGGCATGGACATGCGCGCCATGGCGCGCGACATGCGCAACCGCTTCTGGATTGCACTCATATTCACCGTGCCCATTTTTGTCTATTCGCCCATGGGCGGCATGTTCGTGCCGCCGGCACCACCTTTTGGCCTGGCGCTCAACCTTTGGCTGTTCCTGCTTGCCAGCATCGCGGTGATCTATCCGGTCTGGCCTTTCGTGGTCGCGGCCTGGCGCGCGCTCAAGAACGGCGTGCTCAACATGGCGGTGCTGGTGGTGCTGTCGGTCGGCACCGGCTATCTGTTCAGCGTCGGCGCGACCTTCTTCTTCACGGGGGTGCAGTTCTACGAGGCGGTGGCGGTGCTGCTGGTGTTCATCCTGCTCGGCCATTGGCTGGAGATGCGGGCGCGGGCCGGCGCGTCCGAGGCGATCCGCGCGCTGCTCGATCTCGCTCCGCCGATGGCCACGGTGCTGCGTGACGGGCGCGAAGTCGAACTGCCTACCGCCGAGGTGATGGCGGGCGACATGGTCGTCATTCGTCCGGGCAACAAGATTCCGGTGGATGGCGAAGTGACTGAAGGCGAATCGCAAGTGGACGAATCCATGCTCACCGGCGAGTCCATGCCGGTCGGCAAGAAACCCGGCGATGTGGTGATCGGCGCGACCATCAACAAGAGCGGCACGTTCCGCTATCGCGCCACCAAGGTCGGCGCCGACACCGCGCTGGCGCAGATCGTGAAGCTGGTGCAGGAGGCGCAGAACTCGAAGGCGCCGGCTCAGCTCCTGGCCGACCGCGCCTCGCAGTGGCTGGTGCTGATCGCGGTGGTCATCGGCCTGGCGACCTTCGCGGCCTGGTTCTGGTGGATTGGGCAGCCGTTGCTTGTCGCGCTAACCCTGACGATCACGGTATTCGTCATCGCCTGTCCGGACGCGCTCGGGCTCGCCACGCCGATGGCGGTGATGGTCGGCACCGGCCTGGGCGCGATGAACGGCATCCTGTTCAAGAACGCCGCGGCGCTTGAAGATGCAACCCGGCTCGACATCGTGATCTTCGACAAGACCGGCACGCTCACCCTTGGCCAGCCCGAGGTGGTGGACGTGACGGCTGCGCCGGATGTCGGCGAAGATACGGTGCTCGCGCTCGCCGCCGCTGTAGAGCATGGCTCCGAGCATCCTTTGGCGCAGGCGATCCTCAAGCGCGCCGGAAGCCTGGCAATGCAGCCTGTAACAGGCTTCACCAACATCGACGGCATGGGCGCGAGGGGGGAGATCGAGGGGCGCACGGTGTTGCTGGGCAATCGCAAGCTGATGCAGGCCGAGAAAGTCGACATGGGCGGACTCACCCCCAAGGCCGATGAAATGCAGGGGGCAGGGCGGACGGTGGTGCACGTCGCGCATGGGGGCAAGTTGGTTGGGCTCATCGCCATTGCCGATGCGCCGCGCGCCACCTCGGCGGCGACGGTGCGGAAACTGCGCGAACGCGGTGTCCAGGTGGCGATGCTCACGGGCGACAACCAGGCGACGGCCGAACGCATCGCGGCAGGGCTGGGCATCGACATCGTTCTCGCCGACGTGCTGCCCGGGCAGAAGGCCGACAAGGTGAAGGAACTCCAAGCGCAGGGCAAGAAGGTTGGCATGGTCGGCGACGGCATCAACGACGCGCCGGCGCTGACCCAGGCGGATGTGGGCTTCGCCATCGGCGCTGGTACCGACGTCGCCATGGAGAGCGCCGATGTTGTACTGATGAAGAGTGATCCGTTTGATGTGGTCGGCGCGATCGTGCTGTCGCGTGCCACGCTCACCAAGATGCACCAGAATCTATGGTGGGCCGTGGCTTACAACGTCGTCGCTTTCCCGGTGGCGGCAGGGGTGTTCTATCCTTACACCATCAGTCCGGAGGTCGCAGCGCTCGCCATGTCGGGTAGTTCGGCGCTGGTGGCTGTCAACGCGCTGCTACTCAAGCGTACCCGGCTCGAAGGCATTCGTGCGCATGAATCGGCGGCGGGCGCAGGTGCATGAACGTTGGATGGTTTTATTGGAATGCACGCGCTGTGATGACTGTTCTGATCACGATGATCGTGGTGTTCTTCGCGCTGGTTGAACCGGTGCCGCCTGGTCGGCGGCGCGTGTCACCTCGAAGTATTGCAGTGCCGCTACGCCGCGGGCGAGATATCGGACAAGGAGTACGAAGAATGCAAGACAAAGCTCGAACGCAATACTCGACTGCACAAGTAGCGTGGCCATTACTCCAAGCTGGACGCCAATACTTTGGTGGTTTCGGTATTAAAGGGTAAAGATACGCGGTTGCCCATGACCATACCCGACCAGGCCCGCCAACAGATGCAGTCAGAAGCCGAAAGTGCGCCAGCGAATTTTGGCGTAGTCGTCGCGGTGCGCGGCAGCGTCGTGGATATACGCTTCGATGAGTGTTTGCCGTCCATTTACTCCCTGCTGCGCGCGGGGACGGAGGGTCAAATCGCTATTGAGGTGCTGTCCCAGCTCGATGCGCATCGCGTACGCGGGATTGCGCTGACCCCCACCCAAGGTCTCGTGCGTGGCATGCCGGTGGAAGATACGGGTGGGCCGTTGCAGACGCCGGTTGGCAAGGAAATTCTTTCGCGCATGTTCGATGTTTTCGGAAACGCCATTGACCGCCAGCCGGTGCCGCTGGATGTCCAATGGCGTTCCGTGCATCGGGCACCGCCGCCGCTGGCACGGCGTTCGACCAAGTCTGAAATCTTTGAAACGGGCATCAAGGTCATCGATGTTCTGATGCCGCTGGAGCGCGGCGGCAAGGCGGGCTTGTTTGGCGGCGCGGGTGTGGGTAAGACGGTTCTGCTCACCGAGATGATTCACAACATGGTCGGGCAACACGAAGGCGTGAGCATTTTTTGCGGCATCGGCGAACGCTGCCGCGAAGGTGAGGAACTCTACCGCGACATGAATGCGGCGGGTGTGCTGCCGAACATGGTGATGGTATTCGGCCAGATGAACGAACCCCCCGGCGCCCGTTTCCGCGTCGGCCATGCCGCGCTGACGATGGCCGAGTATTTTCGCGACGACGAGCATCGCGATGTGCTGCTGCTGATCGACAATATTTTTCGTTTCATCCAGGCGGGCATGGAGGTGTCCGGCCTGATGGGGCAGATGCCGTCGCGGCTGGGTTATCAGCCGACCATGGGTACCGAGCTGTCGCAACTGGAGGAGCGCATCGCCAATACCGATAGCGGCGCCATCACCTCGATCCAGGCGGTTTATGTGCCGGCGGACGATTTCACCGATCCGGCGGCGGTGCACACCTTCTCGCATCTTTCCGCGTCCATCGTGCTGTCGCGCAAACGGGCGAGCGAGGGGCTGTATCCGGCCATCGACCCGTTGCAGTCCAGTTCCAAAATGGCCACGCCCGGCGTCATCGGCGAACGGCATTATGCCCTCGCGCAGGAAATCCGGCGCACGCTCGCGCAATATGCGGACCTGAAAGACATCATCGCGATGCTGGGCCTGGAACAACTCTCGCCGGAGGACCGCAACCTGGTTGCCCGTGCCCGGCGGCTGGAGCATTTCCTCACCCAGCCGTTTTTCACGACTGAGCAGTTTAGCGGCCTGCAAGGCAAGCTCGTCAGCCTCAATGACGCGCTGGATGGCTGTGAGCGCATCTTGCGTGACGAGCTCAAGGACATCCCGGAGAGCGCGCTTTACATGATCGGGGCGATAGCCGAAGCAAAAGCCAAACGCGAACCTGAACCTCAAACCGAGGTGGAACATGCAGCCAGCGTGCATGAATCTTAAGATTCTCCTGCCATTCAAAATATTCGCCGAGAAGGCCGGTGTATTGCGCATCGTCGCGGAGTCGCGCGCAGGATCGTTTGGGCTCTTGCCTCACCGGCTTGACTGCGTGGCGGAGCTCGCGCCGGGCATACTGGTTTTCGAGACCGAAGCGGAAGGGGAGGTTTGCATCGCTGTCGATGAGGGGGTCCTGGTCAAGACTGGCGCCGATGTGCTGGTCTCTGTGCGCAACGCGATCGGGGGAACGGACCTCGGTAAACTGCGTGCGGCAGTTGAGCAGGAATTTCTGAATCTGGATGAGCAGGAGAAGCGCGTGCGTTCGGTGCTGGCGAAACTGGAAAGCGGATTTATTCGTCGCTTCGCGGCATTTCATCATGAGTGAAGAACCGGAAGCCAAATCCGCGGCGGGCAAGACCGAATTCAGCCATCAGGTGGGCGAGAAGGCGGCGCGCAAGCTCAAGGCGCAACGTCATGCCACGCAGACCGTCTGGTCCGGCCTGGGCATGATGGGCCTGGTCGGCTGGTCGGTTGCAGTGCCCACGCTGCTCGGCGCGGCGCTTGGCGTCTGGTTGGACAAGCGCTATCCCGGGAGCCATTCCTGGGCGCTCACGCTGCTGGCCATCGGCCTGGGTCTCGGTTGCTTGAATGCGTGGCATTGGGTGGCCAAGGAAGGTCGGGAAATACGCGAGCAGGAGCAGAATAACCATGAATGAACTGTTGATTCTGGCGTTCTCTTTGCTGGCGGGCGTGTTGCTCGGAGCGATTTTTTTCGGCGGCCTTTGGTGGACGGTTGTTCGGGCCATTTCGTCAAAACAGCCGGCGCTTTGGTTCCTTGGCAGCATGCTGCTGCGGACGGGAATTGTGCTGTCCGGGTTCTATTTTGTCTCGGGGGGCGACTGGAAGCGGTTGCTGGCGAGCCTGCCCGGTTTCATCATCGCGCGCCTTGTCGTGACGCGGCTCACCCGGGCAGCGCAACAGCCAGGCCAATTGGCACAGAGGGCCGGTCATGCGCCTTAGCCCGGACGAGATCATTTACTGGCAACACGGGTTTCTCAAACTCAACGCCACGATCGCTTACACGTGGGGGCTGATGTTTGTGCTGGCGCTCGGTTCAAAACTTGTCACACGCAAGCTTTCCACGGGGCTGCAGCGTTCCCGCTGGCAGAATCTGCTGGAAATCATCGTCACCGGCATCAATCAGCAAATCGCAGAGGTCGGCCTGCGGCGGCCGCAGAAATATCTCGGCTTTCTGGGTAGCCTGTTTCTGTTTGTCGCGATGGCGAGCCTGTTCACCATCGTTCCCGGCTATGAGCCACCGACCGGTTCGCTCTCGACCACCACGGCGCTGGCAATCTGTGTGTTTGTGGCCGTGCCGCTGTTCGGCATCGAGGAGCAGGGGCTGGGCGGATATCTCAGGGATTACCTTAAGCCGACGGTCATCATGCTGCCGTTCAACATCATCAGCGAACTCTCGCGCACCCTGGCCCTGGCCGTTCGCCTGTTCGGCAACATGATGAGCGGGACGTTGATACTTGCCATTCTGCTGACCATCACGCCCTTCATCTTCCCTATCGCCATGAGTGCGCTCGGACTGCTGACCGGCATGGTACAAGCCTACATCTTCAGTATCCTGGCCACGGTTTACATCGCGGCTGCCACGCGCGCGCGCAAGCCAGCGCCAGGTTGAAAAAACGCTACGCCCATCACGAAAGGACGCACCATGGATAGCATGACGCTGATCGCAATCGCTTCAATCGTCGCCTCCGGCCTGACCATCGCCCTGGGGAGTATCGGACCTGCGCTCGGCGAGGGGCGTGTGGTCGCCACGGCGTTGAGTTCGCTGGCGCAGCAGCCCGATGCGGCAACGACGATCACCCGCACCCTGTTTGTGGGCCTGGCAATGATCGAGTCGATCGCGATCTACTGCTTCGTGGTGTCGATGATTCTCATTTTTGCCAACCCGTTCTGGAGCCATGCCATCGCCCAAGCTGCAGGGAGGTAAACATGCTGATCGACTGGTTTACCGTCATCGCGCAAGCCGTCAACTTCCTCATCCTGGTGTGGTTGTTGAAGCGCTTTCTGTACCGGCCCATTCTCGACGCGATCGACGCGCGCGAGAAGCGGATCGCTTTGGCCCTGGCAGATGCTGACGCGAAAAAAACCGAAGCCGAAAAGGAACGCGATGCGTTTCAGCACAAGAACGAGGAATTCGACCAGCAGCGTGCAACGCTGTTGAGTCAGGCGACAGACGAGGCGAAAGCCGAGCGTCTGCGGCTGCTCGATGCGGCGCGGCAGGAGTCCGACGGCCTGCGCGCCAAGCGGCATGAAGCGCTGAAAAGCGAACAGCAGAGCCTGCGCGAAGCGCTTGCCCGTCGCGCCCAAGAGGAGGTGTTTGCCATTGCACGCAAGGCGCTGGCCGATCTTGCCGTGGAAACTTTGGAAGCGCGCATGGTTGACGTGTTCCTGGGCCGTTTGCGTGAGCTGGACGATGCGGCAATGGCCGAGATGAAGTCGGCCTTCAAGGCGTCGTCCCGCCCGCTGCTCGTACGTACTGCCTTCACCCTGGCACCGCCACATCGCGCCGCCATTGAAACTGCGCTCAAGGGAATCCTGGGCAGGGAAATGCAAGTGCAGTTCGAGACCGCGCCGGATCTGGTCAGCGGCATTGAGGTCAGTGCCAATGGACACAAGGTGGCGTGGAGCATCGCGGATTATCTCGCGTCGCTGGGAAAGGGTGTCGACGCACTGCTGAAAGCGCAACCCGAAGCTGAAGTCAAGACCGGGCAAGGCGCCAATGAACAGGGAGCCTGAAAGCCTGCAGCAGGTGTTCGACAGCGCCTTCGCTGGAATGCGCCAGGCGCGGGAAGCCTTTGCACCGCGCCTGACGCCACGGGAAGTGGGCACGATCACCAGCATCGCTACGGGCATCGCAAAAGTTTCCGGTCTCCCCGGCGTGGGCTTCGAGGAGGTGCTGAAGTTTCCAGGCGATTTGTATGGCATCGCATTCAACGTCGATGAAGATGAAATCGGCGTCGTTCTGCTGGGTGACTACTGGCAGTTGCATGCGGGCGATGAAGTCGAACGCAGGGGGCACGTGATGGACGTGCCGGTGGGCGACCATTTGATCGGGCGCATCGTTAATCCATTGGGCCGGCCGCTGGACGGCATGGGTCAGGTGGCTTCCAGCGCGCGCCTGCCCATCGAACGCACGGCGCCGCACATCATGGACCGCGCGCCGGTCACCGAACCCTTGCAAACCGGTATCAAGGTCATCGATGCGCTCATCCCCATCGGGCGCGGCCAGCGCGAACTGATCGTCGGCGACCGGCAGACAGGCAAGACCGCGATCGCGCTCGACACGATACTCAATCAACGCGACCAGAATGTACTGTGCGTTTATTGTGCCATTGGCCAGCGCGCGTCCGACGTGGCCAAAGTGGTCGCTGCCCTGCGCGAAAAAGGCGCGATGGACTACACCATCGTAGTCGTCACCGAAGGCAACGATCCGCCCGGCCTCGCCTACATCGCGCCCTACGCCGCGACCAGCATCGCCGAGCATTTCATGGAGCAAGGCCGCGACGTGCTGGTGGTTTACGACGACCTCACGCATCATGCGCGTGCCTATCGCGAGTTGTCACTGCTGCTGCGCCGCCCGCCCGGCCGGGAAGCCTTTCCAGGCGACATCTTTTACATCCACTCGCGGCTGCTGGAGCGCGCAACGCACCTGCGCCCGGAGCTCGGTAGCGGATCGCTGACAGCGCTGCCGATTATCGAAACCGAAGCTCAGGACATTTCCGCCTACATTCCGACCAACCTGATTTCCATCACCGATGGGCAGATTTACCTTTCGCCCACGCTATTTGAATTGGGCGTGCTGCCCGCGGTCGACGTCGGCAAATCCGTATCCCGCGTCGGTGGCAAGGCGCAACGCGCGGCCTACCGTGCCGTGGCGGGCGACCTCAAGCTCGCCTATGCTCAGTTTGAGGAACTCGAAACCTTTTCCCGGTTCGGTGCCCGCCTGGATAAAGACACCCGCAAGATTATCGAGCACGGACGGCGCATCCGTGCCTGCCTCAAGCAGCAGGAATTCGCACCGGTTTCCATGCCCGTGCAAATCGCCGTGCTGCTGGCGTTGAGTGCAGGACACTTCGACGGCGTGCCGCTTGAGCGAATGACCGATGCCGAACACGCCGTACGCGAGGCGGCGGCGGACATCCCGGCCGAGCTGTGCATGCGATTCGGTACTGCCGAGGAATTGAGCGGCGCAGATCGGGCGACGATTACCCAAATCACCCGCAATGCGCTCGCTCGCTTCCAGTCGACGCCTGAATCAGGGGGGAATCATGAGTGACACTGCTGCGAGTCTGCACCGCAAGATTGCCAGCGCCGGAGAACTCGAATCCGTGGTGCGCACGATGAAGGCCATGGCCGCGGCCAGCATCGGGCAATACGAGAATGCGGTGCGCTCCCTGGATGATTATTATCGGACGGTGCAACTGGGCCTGGTCGCGTGTTTCCGGCAGGACGAACCCCGGAATTCTGCGATGCCAGCGGCGCGGAAGGAAACCGGGACGATTGGCGCGGTTGTGTTTGGTTCCGACCAGGGACTGGTTGGCCAATTCAATGAGGTGATGGCGGAGTTTGTCGTGAATGCGCTGGCAAATCTGCCGGGTAAAAAGACGGTCTGGGCGGTAGGCGAGCGCATTCAGTCGCGCCTCGCGGACACCGGTCTGGTGCCGGGCGCAAGCTTCATCCTGCCGAATTCCATTAGCGCGATTACGCCGCTGGTGAGGCAGATTCTCATCGAGATGGAAACGCAGCGGGAGAAGGGCGGGATCGCGCAGGTCTACCTTTTCCATAACCGGCCCCGGTCGGGAGCGATTTATACCCCCGCGAGCCAACGACTGCTGCCGCTGGACGACGTATGGCGGCGCGATCTGGCTACCCTCCGCTGGCCGACTGGGAATTTGCCCGAGGTCATGGGTGGCGGGGAGCGCACGCTGCTGGCCTTCGTTCGCGAGTATCTTTTCGTCTCGCTTTTCAGGGCCTGCGCCGAATCCCTGGCAAGCGAGAACGCCAGCCGCCTGGCTGCGATGCAACGCGCTGAAAAAAATATCGACGAGTTGCTAGAGGAGCTGAACAGGACGTTTCACCGCTTGCGTCAGAGCGGCATCGACGAGGAATTGTTCGACGTTGTTTCTGGCTTCGAGGCGCTGACAGGGGCTTAGCGACTGCCGAGTTGCAAGGGGCAGTATCAAGAACGCCTCGGAGGACGGGTAGGAGAAATTGCCATAGGAGCAAACATGGCTTTACCAGAGACACCATCATCCCGATGGGCGGCTGCGGAAGGACTTCCGTTCCCCCTGGGCGCGACCAGAATAGAAGAAGCGGGCGCCTACAACTTCGCGCTTTACTCGAAGCATGCGCAAAGCGTCACGCTGTTGCTCTATACCGAGCGCGACCTCGTCAATCCGGTATGGACCTATCAATTCGATTACCTCAAGAACAAAACAGGCCGGGTCTGGCATTGCCGCATCCCGTCCGTGTCGATACAGGGCGCGTCTTACTATGCGTACTGTGTCGATGGACCCGTGCCCAATGGCCGGTTCGAATGGCACGCGTTCGATCGCAACAAAATCCTGCTCGACCCCTACGCAAAGTCCGTGTTCTTTCCACCAGCTTTCGACCGGCTCGCCGCCGCCCGGCCTGGCTCGAACGCGGGCAAGGCGCCCCTGGGTGTCCTTGCGGGCGACAGCGAGGGTTTCGACTGGCAAGGCGAGCATCGCCCCCGGCACGAGGCCGATACCATCATTTACGAGCTGCATGTGGGAGGATTCACCCGGAATCCCAACTCCGGTGTCAGGGACAAAGCGCGCGGAACGTTTGCGGGCCTGGTCGAGAAAATCCCGTACCTGAAGGGGCTTGGCGTCACCGTGGTGGAGTTGATGCCGGTGTTTCAGTACGACCCTTCCGACGGCAACTATTGGGGCTACATGCCGCTGACCTTCTTCTCCCCCCACCACGGCTATCTCAGCGACCACAGGATCATTTCGCGACACAACGAGTGTCGCGAAATGATCAAGGCGCTGCACCAGGCGGATATCGAGGTGATCATCGACGTTGTCTACAATCACACTGGTGAGGGTGATCACACGGGCCCGGTCTATAGCTACAAGGGGATCGACAACAGCACCTACTATCTGATGGCGGGCCGGCCGGATGCGCCATACGAAAACTTCTCCGGTACCGGCAACACGCTCAATACGGCGAACCGCTATGTCCGCAAGATGATCATGGACAGCGCTCGCCATTGGGCAAAGGAGATGCATGTCGATGGATTCCGCTTCGACCTCGCTTCACTCTTTACCCGCAAAGCGGACGGCTCGGTCAATGCAAACGACGTGCCGTTGCTCAGCGACATGGCCTCCGATCCGGATCTGGCGCAGCTGCGCCTGATTGCCGAACCCTGGGATGCCGCCGGAGTGTATCAACTGGGCCGGGCGTTTCCGGGGATCATGGCTTGCCAGTGGAACGACAGATACCGAGATGATCTCCGACGCTTCGTCAAGGGCGATCCCGGCATGGTACCGACCCTGATGCGCCGCCTGTATGGCAGCGATGATCTGTTCCCCGACGACTGGATGAACGCCTATCACCCCCATCAGAGCATCAACTACATCGCTTCTCACGATGGATTCAGCCTTTACGATCTGGTTGCCTACAACTGGAAGCGGAACTGGGAAAACGGCCACGGCAATACGGACGGCATGGCGGAGAACCACAGTTGGAACTGCGGCTGGGAGGGGGACGCGGGCGCACCGCCGGAGGTGCTGAAACTGCGCAAGCAACAGATCAAGAATTTCTGTTGCCTGCTGTTCCTGTCGAACGGCACGCCCATGTTCCGCGCCGGGGACGAGTTCATGCACACGCAGGCAGGGAACAACAATCCTTACAATCAGGACAACGAAGCGGGCTGGATCGATTGGGACCGGCTGCACACCAACCCGGACATGTTCCGCTTCTTCAGGCTTATGATCGCATTTCGCAAGGCGCACCCCTCATTGGCGAGAAGCCGATTCTGGCGCGAGGATGTCCGTTGGTATGGGGTGGGCAAGGATACCGACCTGGCAGACGATTCACGCAGTCTCGCCTTAGCCCTGCACGGCGAATCGCAGCAGGACGTCGACCTCTACGTGATGATCAACGCTTATTGGGAGGAACTGGCTTTCCAGATACAGGAGGGCACAGCGAATGCGTGGCGGCGAGTGGTCGATACCAGCCTCGAAAGCCCGTTCGACATTCTTGAACCGGGCAACGAGAGCCCCTTGCAGTCGTTGCATTATCGAGTGCCGGCCAGGGCCATCGTCGTGCTGCTGCGCGACAAGGGGGGAGGCTGAGTGCAATGAAAGCGAATCCTTTGGCAGGGAAACCCGCTCCACCGGCGATGCTGGTCAATATCCCCAAACTGGTGACGGCCTACTATACCGGCATCCCTGACTTCTCGGCGCCTGCGCAACGGGTCGCCTTCGGCACTTCGGGGCATCGCGGTTCCCCGTTCGAGAAAACCTTCAACGAAGGGCATGTGCTAGCCATTAGTCAGGCCATATGCCTGTACCGTACACAGCAGGGCATCGATGGCCCGCTGTTCCTCGGCGTCGATACGCACGCGCTGTCCGAGCCTGCCTTTGCCAGTGCGCTCGAAGTGCTGGCGGGCAACGGCGTGGAAGTCATGCTTGCCGAGAAAGACGAATACACGCCCACCCCCGCAGTTTCGCACGCAATACTCGCTTACAACCGCGGACGCGACACAGGACTGGCGGACGGCATCGTCATCACGCCGTCGCACAATCCGCCCGACAATGGCGGGTTCAAGTACAACCCACCCAACGGCGGGCCGGCGGATACGGGCGTCACCGGCTGGATCGAAGCCAAGGCCAACGCGTTTCTGCAAGATGGCCTCCAGGGCGTGAAAAGAATCCCTTTCGAACAGGCACTGCGCGCCGCCACGACGCACCGGCACGACTACCTCAATGCTTATGTGGACGATCTCGACAATGTAATCGACATGGAAGCGGTTCGCGGCGCCAACATTCGTATGGGCGTCGATCCGCTCGGCGGCGCAGGCGTCCACTACTGGGCTGCAATTGCCGAGCGCTACGGACTGAGCCTCACAGTCGTCAACGATGCCGTCGACCCGGCATTCCGTTTCATGCCTGTCGACTGGGATGGCCGTATTCGCATGGACCCGTCCTCGCCTCTTGCCATGCAGAACCTGATCGGCCTGAAAGATCGTTTCGACATTGCCTTCGCCTGCGACACCGACCACGACCGGCACGGGATCGTTACTCGGAGCGCGGGTCTGCTCCCGCCCAATCACTATCTTTCAGCCGCCATCCACTACCTGTTCCAGCATCGACCAAAGTGGCGCACGGAAGCAGCGGTTGGAAAAACCGTCGTGAGCAGCCAGATGATCGACCGCGTGACCGCGAAGCTGGGCCGGAGACTGTATGAGGTTCCGGTCGGCTTCAAGTGGTTCGTCGACGGCCTGCTCGACGGCTCGCTTGGCTTTGGTGGGGAAGAGAGCGCGGGCGCCTCCTTCCTGCGCCTTGACGGCACCGTCTGGACGACGGACAAAGACGGAATCGCCCCGGCTTTGCTCTCCGCGGAAATCACTGCACGGATGGGCCGCGATCCCGGCGAGATATACCGTGAACTGACGCGCGAATTCGGCGAGCCTGTCTACGACCGGGTCGAGGCACCCGCTACGCCGGCGCAGAAAGAGAGGCTGTCGAAACTCTCGCCGCAGCAGGTTCGATCCACAGACCTGGCGGGCGAAAGAATCCAGGCCATTCTCAGCCATGCACCCGGCAATGGCGCGCCCATCGGCGGCTTGAAGGTGATAACCGAGAACGGCTGGTTCGCTGCGCGTCCCTCAGGCACCGAGGACATTTATAAGATCTATGCGGAGAGCTTTCGCGGACAGGATCATCTGCGCCGGATCGTGGATGCGGCGCAGGCAATTGTCGACGACGCGACCAATCCGGGAATGCGGCGGTGAGTGTCGAACAAAAACGGTTTTTGCATTCCAGCGTTTTCTTCGTGTTGCTGGCGTCGGTATTTACGGTATCCATGGGATACGGCATTGTTTTACCGGTGTTGCCCAGCTTTCTGGAGAGACTGCCGACCAGCGCGGGACGTATCTCGGTGCCTTGGCATACCGGCTTGCTGACGGGCACGTACATGCTGGCGCTGTTCCTGTTTGCGCCGCTCTGGGGCTTCATCTCGGACCATGCCGGACGGCGCAATGTGGTACTGCTCGGGCTCGCCGGCTTCGTCGGTGCGGTGTTGTGGTTCGCGCTGGCGCGCCAACTGGCATACGTTTACGCCGCCCGTGCGCTCGCCGGCGTGTTCGCGGCGGCGGTGCTGCCGGTGGTGTTGGCCTGGGTAGGCGATGCGTGTAGAGAGCAGGAGCGCGCGGCGGCATTCGCCTGGCTGAGCGCGGCGAGCGCACTCGGCTTCTTGTTCGGCCCGGCGCTGGGCGGATGGCTGGCATCGGTCGAGCGCATTGGCGGGATTGCTGCCCTCGCGCTGCCTTTCTACGCGACTGCGGCCATAGGCGGCGGGATGTGGTTCGCGGCTTATCTGTGGCTTCCCGTGAACCCGATGCGGCGCGCGCGGGAAGACACGTCGCAACCAGATATTCCGGGGTTGTTCGGCCTGCTGGCTCTGTCGCTGCTCGTGATGTTTGGCATCGGCAGCTTTGAAGTAGGTTTGGCATTGCAGGGCCAGCAGATGTTGAACCTGCGCCCGCGCGAGATCGGCTGGATGTTCGCCGAGTGCAGCCTGATCATGATACTGGTGCAGATTTTCGTGCTCCCGCCGTTGCTCAAGCGCGTCAGAAGCAGGCTGCTGGCGCCGGCGTTCCTTGCGATGGCCGCCGGTATGGCGATGCTGCCGTTCGCCCCGGCCTATCCATTGTTGATAATCATGGTGGGACTGGTCGCGGGGGCCTCGGGTGTGCTGATTCCGGCGCTTGCTTATCTGGTGTCACTCGCCGCTGGGACACGGCAAGGCGCAGCGCTCGGCAAGCAGACTGCAGCAGCGAGTCTGGGCCAGGCCGCAGGATCGGCAGTCGCCGGCTGGTTATTCGCTGTGTTGATCGGCCAATCGTTCTGGGTTACCGCCGCCCTGCTAGCCTTTGCTGCAGTCGCCGCGTTCCCCGTTGCGGAGGCTTTGAAGGCGGGGCAGCATGGTTACTAGTGCAGTGTTGCATTCAGTTTGGAGCCTGGGCAGCTATCGGTCGAAGGACTTTCTGCTATACGTCGCCACTGGCGGTAATGACCACCATCTTCGCTGCCATAGGAGCGATGTTTTACACGGCAGGAGCCACGCAGCCATGCCCCTGCCGTGGTTGCCATTACTTCTTCTTTGCAGACTTCTTGCCTACGACGGCAGTCTTGAAGCCGGCACCTGCCGTGAAACGCGGCACGGTGGAAGCGGCAATCTTGATTTCTGCGCCGGTCTGCGGGTTGCGGCCAGTGCGTGCTGCACGCTTGGATGACTTGAAGGTGCCGAACCCGACGAGGGTCACGGAATCACCTTTTGCCACGGCTTTGACGACAGCGTCGAGGATGGCATCAAGGGCTCTTCCAGCGGCGGCCTTACTGATGTCTGATTCGGTTGCAGCGATGTCGATCAATTCGGACTTGTTCATCACTATCCCTTGGTTGGTTGAGGGAGCCTAATGCTACCAGCGATCAAACCTTCATGGGATTCCGGTTGCAAACCGGGCTGGGGCGGCCGGCCGGAGCGCCTGCCCCGATTGGCATTCGATGGTCGCGTGTCACTCACGCAGCAGCCGTAGACCGTTGCTAACCACCAGCAGACTCGCGCCCATATCTGCGAATACCGCCATCCACATCGTACCCATGCCCAGCAGCGTGAGCACCAAAAAAACGGCCTTGATGCCCAATGCCAGTGCGATGTTCTGTATCAGCACCGTGCGGGTCGTGCGCGACAGGCGAACGAAGCGTGCGATCTTGTTCAGGTCGTCGTCCATCAGCGCGACGTCGGCGGTTTCGATCGCGGTGTCAGTGCCGGCCGCCCCCATCGCAAAACCGATGTCGGCGCGGGCCAGGGCGGGCGCGTCGTTGATGCCGTCACCGACCATCCCAACCTTGCCGCTTCGAGCATAGCCCTCGATCGCCCTCAGCTTGTCTTCCGGAAGTTGATCGCCTCGGGCTTCGTCTATATGGACCTGGGCGGCGATGGCGCGCGCGGTATGCGGATTGTCGCCGGTCAGCATTGCGGTCTTGATACCCAACTCATGCAATGCCCGGATCGCGGCACGGCTGCCGTCCTTGACCGTATCGGCCACCGCGAATAGGGCCTGCACACGCACCCCGTCGGTAAGCAGGATGACCGTCTTGCCTTGCTCCTCCAATTCGCCGAGTTGCATCTCCAACCCGGATGAACATACGTCCAATTCGTGGATCAACCGATGGTTGCCGAGTTGGTAGCGCACCCCGCCCACTACACCTCGCACCCCGCGCCCCGGTAAGGCGGCAAAATCGGTGACGTCAAGCAAGAGGACGCCCCTCTGCTCGCCAGCTGTCGCAATGGCCTGCGAGACGGGGTGATCGGAACGCGCAGCGAGGCTGGTGGCGATCTGTACCGCGTCCAAGCCAGTTGATTGATCCAGCATGACGGTATCGGTCAAGGCCGGCTTGCCGTGGGTGATGGTGCCGGTCTTGTCGAACGCCAGCCACGCGAGCTTGTGGCCTTCTTCGAGATAGACCCCGCCCTTGACCAGGATGCCGTGGCGGGCGGCAGCGGCCAAGCCGCTGACGATGGTGACCGGAGTCGAGATGACCAGAGCGCACGGGCAGGCGATGACCAGCAGAACCAGTGCCCGATACACCCAATCGTGCCAGCTGTCGCCGAGCAGTAAGGGCGGAACCACGGCCGCCGCCAGCGCGAAGGCGAACACCGCCGGCGTATATACCTTGGCAAACTGATCGACGAAACGCTGGGTGGGCGCGCGCGCCCCCTGCGCCTCCTCGACCGCGTGAATGATGCGCGCCAGGGTCGAGTGCGTGGCTTCCGCCGTGGCCTGATATTCAAACGAGCCCGATTGGTTGATCGTGCCGGCGAACACGCTGTCGCCGGCCGACTTCTCGACCGGCAGGCTTTCGCCGGTAATGGGGGCTTGGTTGACGCTTGACTGTCCCGCCGTCACCACGCCATCGAGGGCGATGCGCTCGCCTGGGCTAACCCGCACGATTTGTCCAATGGCAACGGCCTTGGCCGGCACCTCGGTCCAACCGACATCCGCCTGCCATACTGTCGCCAGTTCAGGCGCGAGTTTCATCAAGCCGTGGATTGCATTGCGCGCTCGATCCAGTGACTTGGCCTCGATCAACTCGGCGAGAGCGAACAGAACCATGACCATCGCCGCTTCCGGCCATTGCCGAAGCAGTACCGCGCCGGTGACGGCAATGCTCATCAGGGCGTTGATGTTGAGGTTGCCGTGGCGCAGGGCGATCCAGCCCTTTTGGTAGGTACTGATGCCACTGAGGGCAATGGCGATGAGCGCCAACGCAGCGGCACTCCATTCCGGAAGCCCAATCCAGTGCATGACTTCCGCGCCCAACGCGGCCACGCCAGCCAGTGCCAATGGCCACCATGGCTTGCCGGCTTGCTCGGCAGGGAGTGGGTTGATCGCCGCGTCCTCAGTCGGCGCGGTCTCCATGCCAAGTTCGCGAATGGCTGCCTCGATGGCCGGCAGCGTGCCTTGGCGGTGCACGACGGTCAGTACCCGCTGCATCAGGTTGAATTCCAGACCCTGTACCTCGGCCATGCTGCCAAGCCTTTTGCGGATCAATGCTTCCTCGGTCGGGCAATCCATCTGGGCGATGCGCAACCGGCTCAGCGCGCTGCCGTTCGGAATATTGGCCGTGGTCAGCCCAGCGCTGTCATCTGTTGGCGCTTGTACCGCGCTGGTTCCGCAACACCCTTGGCAGTTGTCGAGCGAAAGCGCCTGGTCTTGGGGTACGTGGGAATCGTGGCTGGACGGATGATCGTGACCGCAAGCGGCCGCAGGCTTCAGTGGACGATAGGACATACGTGTTTTCTATTGGTCGGATGTTCCACATTCCACACCCTGAAGTTACTATAGGGTCAAGCGTTTTGGAGGCTATCCATGAAAATCAGCGAACTCGCCCAAGTGGCGCAATGCACGGTGGAAACCGTGCGCTACTACGAAAAGGAAGGCTTGCTGTCCGCTCCGGCGCGCACGCCAGCCAACTACCGCAGCTATGGCGATGCCCACGTCGAGCGGCTGCGCTTCATCCGCAACTGCCGCGCGCTGGATATGACGCATGAGGAAATTCGCACGCTGCTCGGGCTAATGGATCAACCGGCCAGCGATTGCGGTGGGGTGAATCGCCTACTGGACGAGCACATCGCCCACGTCGATGTGCGTATCGCTGAACTATGCCAACTCAAGCAGGAGCTCAATGAACTGCGGCAGCGCTGCCAGCGCGAGCAGGCCGTGGACGCCTGCGGCATATTGCAGGGGCTGGCGTCGATGGAAACAGAACCACGGCACGAACGAAACACGCACCTTGGGTAAGTGAGGGGGCTTTAGCAGCCCAGTTTTTTTCCTGTCAACAGCGTTCCATTCCAGAGTGACTCACTTGGTTAAGTTGTCCATGCGTTATCCTCACCCCATCTTCATGAGACATTTCCTCGTATGAACCTCCTGCAGATCCTGATCCTCGCCATCGTACAGGGGGCGGCAGAACTCTTGCCGGTCTCCAGTTCGGCTCACGTCATCGTGGCCGAGAAGTTGATGGGGCTGGACCCGACCGTGCCCGAGATGACGCTGTTGCTGGTGATGCTGCACACCGGCACGATGTTCGCGGTCATTGTCTACTTCTGGAAGTCCTGGCGTACCACTTACTTTGGCTCAGTCCAGGCATTTCGAGCCAACGCGCTCCGTGTAGTGGTTGCAAGCATAGCGACTGGTGCAGTGGGACTGGCCCTGCTGCAACTGATTAAGCACGTGGTCGCTGGCAACATGCCCGGTTTCGAAATTGAAGATCTGTTCGGCAATGCCAGGCTGATGGCCGCCGCCCTGGCCGCAGCCGGCGTGCTGATCATCGTGTCGTCACGTTTCCCCGAGCCCACAGGCAGTGATGGTCTGTCGCTGCGCAGCGCGGCATGGATCGGCGCAGTGCAGGGCCTGTGCCTGCCGTTTCGGGGCTTCTCCCGTTCGGGCGCCACCATCTCGACGGGCCTCGCCTTGGGCGTGGGCCGCCGACGAGCAGAAGAGTTCAGCTTCGCGCTGGCGGTGGTGCTCACCCCCGCAGTGATCGTCAAGGAAGCGTATCGACTTTACCAGGCGCAGGGCGTTGCCATAGCCGTGCATGCAGGCGGGCTCGTGCAACTCGTCGGCCCGAGCTTGATCGGCATGACGTTGAGCTTTCTGGCGGGTTTGGTGGCGCTACGCTGGCTGTCGCGCTGGCTGGAACAGGGGCGCTGGCATTTCTTTGGCGTCTACTGCCTGTTGGCCTCGTTGGTCGTCCTTTGGATAGGCTGAGAATACGCTGCAGACCTCTCTAGCGCCTAGTTGTGCGTGGTGTGCCCAAGTCTGGGCCGGAGATCCCTCGTTAATTAGCAGATAATGGGAACTTAGCAAGCGCGAGGTAGACAGAACCCCTGAACGTAACACACTGGTTTATAGTGCAACCATGTTTCGCAAGAAGATACGCCGGTCAATCGCTTTTCTCTGCGCCGTGATCCTGATGTCGAGTCAGTTCGCGGTCGCGGCGTATGCTTGCCCGCAGATGCTTCCTTCCCCGGCGCTGAGCGCTGCCGAGGAAGCGAACATGCCGCCGGACTGTGCGGGCGAAATGGCGAGCAAACCCGCCCCCTTGTGCAAGGCGCACTGCGACCAGTCCGCACAGTCGGATCAGGTTCCGGCAACGCACCTCCTGCCGTTTACATGGGTGGGACTCTGGGTCGTGTCGCATCTCGATCCCGTCGACCAGCCTTCCTCACGAGTCCTCCATAACGGCCCGATGTGGCTGACGGATGCCTCGCCACCGCTTCGCATCCAGTACCAGGTTTTCCGGATTTAGGCCACTTCGTTGTTTAAGACGGCGTCGCATTCACGCGACGCCTTGTCTTGTTCAATCGAAGAGAGGCCATCATGTTCCCCCTCAAACCGTTTCAACGGCAGCGCATGGTCATCGCCATGCTGCTTGCCGGTTTCAGCTCGCTTAGCCACGCGCTGACGTTCGACGACGCACTGCGCCTCGCCCAGACGAAGGCGCCTCAGCTCGAAGCCCGCGAAGCAGCCGTCGCGGCGGCGCAATCAAATGCGTTGCCCGCGGGCGCGTTGCCCGACCCGAAACTTGTGCTCGGTGTGGATAACCTGCCGGTCAATGGGCCCGATGCCTACAGCGTGTCGCGCGACTTCATGACCATGCGCCGCATCGGCGTGATGCAGGAGTTTCCCAATGGCGCCAAGCGGAAGGCGCGTGTCGCGGTCGCGCAAGACAAGGTGGCAGTTGCCGAGGCGCAGACCCGCATTACGCGCCTGACCATCCTGCGCGAAACGGCCATCGCGTGGATCGCGCGCAAGACCGTGGAGCAGGAGCTTGCACACATGGACGACCTGCGGGCGGAAAACCGGCTGCTCGATTCGGCGGTCAAGGCCATGCTTGCAGGCGGCAAAGGGACAGCGACAGATGCGGTCATGCCGCGGCAGGAGGCGGCCCTGATCGAGGATCGTGCGGACGCGCTGCGCACGCGGCGCGAACAGGCCATTGCCACCCTCAAGCGGTGGATCGGTGCCGCAGCCGAAGAGCCCTTGCAAGGCACTTCACCGGATTGGCCGATCTCGCACGACGTGCTGGCTCACAGTCTGCACCGGCATCCCGAGTTGACCGAGTTCGATTCGAAGGAACGCATGCTCGACGCCGAGATCGGCGAGGCGCAGGCCGAGAAAAAACCAGACTGGGCGCTGGAGTTGGCTTACCAGCAGCGCGGCCCGCAGTTCAGCGACATGGTTTCGATGCAGGTGAGCTTCGACCTGCCGATATTCCCCGGTTCGCGCCAAGACCCGAAAATCGCCGCCAAACGCGCCGAGCGCGCGGGCCTGGATGCCGAGCGCGAGGCCACGCTGCGGGAACATACCGCCATGCTGGAGTCGGACCTGGCCGAACACCGGCGTCTCGCGAACGCCGTCAAGCGCCAGCGCGAGGTGTTGCTGCCGCTCGCCGACGAGAAAGTCGCGCTGGCCATGGCGGCCTGGCGCGGCGGCAAAGGTAGTCTGGCCGAGGTGATTGCCGCGCGCCGCGAACACATCGATACGGAACTCCAAGTCATCGAGCTGGAAGGGCAGCGCCGGCAAGTCGCTGCACGTCTGTATTACGCCTACGGCGATCACCCAGGAGCGCAACCATGAGAACGGGCATGAGCCAAGCCAGGAAAATCTTTCTGATCGCCACAGCCGGTTGTGCCCTGCTCGCGCTCGGCGCAACCGGCGGCTGGTGGTGGGCCAGGCAGCCGGTGCCCATGGCGGCCAAAACAGAACCCGCCAGTCCCCAGCCCGGACAGGGTGAAGGCAAGGTGCTGTACTGGTACGACCCGATGGTTCCCCAGCAGCACTTCGACAAGCCGGGCAAGTCGCCTTTCATGGACATGGCGCTGGTGCCGAAGTATGCCGATGCGAGCGGCGAGGCGGCGGGCGTGAAGATCGATCCGGCCGTCGCGCAGAACCTCGGCGTGCGGCTGGCGAAGGTGGCGCGCATTCCACTTTCCTTTCAGGCCCAGGCGAGCGGAATCGTCGGCTTCAACGAGCGCGACGTGGCGGTGGTGCAAAATCGCAGCGCCGGTTTTGTCGAGCGCGTCTGGCCGCTGGCGCCGGGCGACGTGGTGCGCGCCGGGCAGCCATTGGTGGCGTTCCTGGTCCCCGAGTGGGCGGCGGCGCAATACGAACTGCTGGCGATCCGCCGATCCGGCGATGCGGGCTTGCTGGCCGCGGCGCGCGAACGCCTGCGCCTGCTGGGCATGCCCGAGCGCATGATAGCCGCGGTCGAAAAATCCGGCGTCGTGCAGTCGCGCTATACGGTCACCGCGCCGATAGGCGGCGTGATCCAGTCGCTCGATGTGCGCGCGGGCATGACGCTCGCGGCCGGGCAAACGCTGGCACGCATCAATGGGCTGTCGAGCGTCTGGCTGGAAGCCGCGGTGCCGCAGGCGCTGGCGGATCGGGTGGATACGGGCAGCCGCGTGACCGCGATCGTGGCGGGCGAAGCCATCCCCATCGAGGGCCGCGTCGCCAGCATCGTGCCCGTCCTTCAAGACGCCACCCGCACCCTGCGGGTACGGATCGAATTGCCGAATCGGAATGGACAATTGCGCCCGGGCATGTCCGCGCAGTTGTCCCTGCAAGGCAAGCCCAAGGGCACGGCGCTTGCCGTCCCAACCGAGGCCGTCATCCGCACCGGCAGGCGCGCGCTGGTCATGCTCGCGGACGCACAAGGCCGGTACACGCCGGTCGAGGTATCGCTGGGCGAGGAGGTCGGCGACCAGACGGTCATCACGGCCGGGCTGGACGAAGGACAGCAGGTGGTCGCGAGCGGGCAGTTCCTGATCGACTCCGAAGCCAGTCTCAGCGGGATCGCGGCACGACCACTTGAGCCGGCATCCATCCACGCATCGCCTCCTATGCACGAGGCCGACGCCACTATCAAGGGCGTCGCCCCGGGCGAAGTCACCCTCGCGCATGGCCCCTTCAAAACGCTTTCCATGCCGGGCATGACCATGACCTTTCCCTTGGGGAAACCGGACCTGGTCCAAGGTTTCAAGGTGGGCGACAAGGTGCGCGTCGGCGTGCGCCAGACCGACGACGGACTGGTCGTCGAACGCATCGAGCGGGCAGGAGGCGGGCAATGATCGCCAGGCTGATTCGCTGGTCGGTGGCCAATCGCATCCTGGTGCTGCTGGGTACGCTGTTCATCACCGCCTGGGGCATCTGGTCGGTCAAGACGACGCCGGTCGATGCGTTGCCAGACTTGTCCGATGTGCAGGTCATCATCCGCACCACGTATCCCGGCCAGGCGCCGCAGATCGTGGAGAACCAGGTCACCTACCCGCTGGCCACCACCATGCTCTCGGTGCCGGGGGCCAAGACGGTGCGCGGTTTCTCCTTCTTCGGCGACAGCTTCGTCTATGTGCTGTTCGAGGACGGAACCGACCTGTACTGGGCGCGCTCACGCGTACTGGAATACCTCAACCAGATCCAGTCGCGCTTGCCGGCCACCGCCCGTTCGAGCCTCGGCCCGGACGCCACCGGCGTGGGCTGGATCTACGAGTATGCGCTCGTCGACAGGACCGGACGCCATGACCTGGCGCAGTTGCGCGCCTTGCAGGACTGGTTCCTGAAATTCGAGTTGAAGACCCTGCCGAACGTGGCCGAAGTAGCCACGGTGGGCGGCATGGTCAAGCAGTATCAGGTCGTGCTCGATCCGGTGAAGCTGGCCGCCTTCGGCATCACCCAGGCCGACGTGAAGGACGCCATCGGCAAGGCGAACCAGGAGAGCGGCGGATCGGTGCTGACGCTCGGCGAAGCCGAACTGATGGTGCGCGCCAGCGGCTACCTGAAATCGCTCGCCGACTTCCGGGCTATTCCGCTCAAGCTGGCGAACGGCGTGCCGGTTCTGCTCGGCGACGTGGCGACCATCCAGCTCGGTCCGGAAATGCGGCGCGGCATCGCGGAGCTGGATGGCCAAGGCGAAACGGTCGGCGGCGTGGTCATTCTGCGCAGCGGCAAGAATGCGCGTGAGACTATCGCGGCGGTGCACGCCAAGCTGGAACAGCTCAAGGCCAGCCTGCCGAAGGGCGTGGAGATCGTCACGACCTACGACCGCAGCAAGCTGATCGACCGCGCGGTGGAAAACCTCAGCCATAAACTCATCGAAGAGTTCATCGTGGTCGCGCTGGTGTGCGCGCTGTTCCTGTGGCATGTGCGCTCGTCGCTGGTGGCCATCGTCTCGTTGCCGCTGGGCGTGCTGACGGCCTTCATCGCCATGCGCTACCAGGGCGTGAACGCGAACATCATGTCGCTGGGCGGCATCGCGATCGCCATCGGTGCGATGGTGGATGCGGCCATCGTCATGATCGAAAACGCCCACAAGCATGTCGAGGCGTGGAAGCGAGAACATCCCGGCCAGTCTCTCCAGGGCGAGGCGCACTGGCGGGTCATGACCGAGTCCGCCGTCGAGGTCGGCCCCGCGCTCTTCTTCTCGCTTCTGATCATCACCATTTCCTTCGTTCCGGTGTTCATGCTGGAAGCGCAGGAAGGCCGGCTGTTCGGCCCGCTCGCGATCACCAAGACCTATTCCATGGCGGCAGCCGCCGGCCTGTCGGTGACGCTGATTCCGGTGCTGATGGGCTACTGGATACGCGGCACGCTGCCGGATGAAGCGAAGAATCCGCTCAACCGCTGGCTCATCGGCGCCTACCGCCCGCTGCTGGATGCGGTGCTGGCGCGGCCGAAGACGACGCTCGCGGTGGCCGCGTTGCTGTTCCTCACCGCGGCGTGGCCGATCGGCCGGCTCGGCGGCGAATTTCTGCCGCCGCTGGACGAAGGCGATCTGCTCTATATGCCGTCGGCGCTGCCGGGGCTGTCGGCGCAGAAAGCCAGCGAACTGTTGCAGCAGACGGACCGCCTGATCAAGACCGTGCCCGAAGTGGCGCATGTCTTCGGCAAGGCCGGCCGCGCCGAAACCGCCACCGATCCAGCGCCGCTGGAGATGTTCGAGACCACCATCCAGTTCAAGCCGCGCGATCAATGGCGGCCGGGAATGACCGCAGACAAGCTGGTCGAGGAACTGGATCGCGCGGTCAAGGTGCCAGGGCTCGCCAACATCTGGATTCCGCCCATCCGCAACCGCATCGACATGCTCGCCACCGGCATCAAGAGCCCCATCGGCGTCAAGATTTCGGGTAGCAATCTGGCGGACATCGACCGTATCGCGCAGCAGGTCGAACAGGTTGCCAAGACGGTACCCGGCGTTTCATCCGCGCTGGCCGAGCGGCTTACCGGCGGCCGCTATGTCGATGTCGATATCGATCGCGCTGCGGCCGCCCGCTACGGACTCAATATCGCGG
Organism: Pseudomonadota bacterium; assembly: GCA_043821985.1. Classification (GTDB taxonomy): domain Bacteria; phylum Pseudomonadota; class Gammaproteobacteria; order Burkholderiales; family Thiobacillaceae; genus Thiobacillus. The sequence goes on along the minus strand of JBDRCF010000057.1, from coordinate 49,349 downwards.
ACGTGCAAGCGGTCGTGTCCGGGCTCGTCGGCGGCGAGAACATCGGCGAGACGGTCGAAGGGCTGGCGCGTTATCCCATCAGCCTGCGTTATCCCCGCGAATGGCGCGACACCGTCCAGCGGCTGACGCAATTGCCCATCGTCACGCCCATGGGCAGCCAGATCACGCTGGGCATGGTGGCACGGGTCAAGGTGGCGGACGGTCCGCCCATGCTGAAGAGCGAAAACGCCCGCCCCTCGGGCTGGGTGTATGTGGATGTGCGCGGCCGCGACCTGGCTTCGGTGGTGGCGGATCTGCGTGCCGCTGTGGCGCGCGCGGTCAAGCTCGAACCCGGCATGAGCCTGGCCTACTCGGGGCAGTTCGAGTTCATGGAACGGGCCAATGCGCGACTGGAGCTGGTCGTGCCGGCCACGCTGCTCATCATCTTCGTGCTGCTGTATCTCACCTTCAGGCGCTTCGACGAAGCCTTGCTCATCATGGTCACGCTGCCCTTCGCGCTCACCGGCGGGGTGTGGTTCCTGTACCTGCTCGGCTACAACCTGTCGGTCGCCACCGGCGTCGGGTTCATTGCGCTGGCCGGCGTGTCGGCCGAGTTCGGCGTGATCATGCTGCTGTACCTGAAGCAGGCCTGGCACAGGCGAATCGACGAAGGACGAGAAACCGATGCGGCCTTGCTCGAAGCCATCCGCGAGGGCGCGGTGCTGCGCGTGCGGCCCAAGGCCATGACCGTGGCGGTCATCATTGCCGGCCTCCTGCCCATTCTGTTGGGCGGCGGCACCGGCAGCGAAATCATGAGCCGCATCGCCGCGCCCATGGTGGGCGGCATGGTCACCGCGCCGCTCCTGTCCCTGTTCGTGATTCCGGCTGCTTACCGGCTGATGCGGCGGCGCTATCTCAACCCGGAATCGAGAAAGGAGGTGACCCGGATGTGATGAATAGACTCATGCAAGGAAGTGCAATCCGTTTACTCAACCTGAAGGAGAATGATCATGCGTAAGTTGCTGATACCGATGCTGCTCGTCTTTTCGCTGTCCGCTTTCGCCGCTGGAGAGCCTGAAGAGCGGGTTACGGCACAGGTCATCGAACTCAAGGATGGCGGCAAGGTCACCGTGCAGAAAGACGGCACGATGATTCATATCGACGCAGCCGGTAATCGCGTCAGGATGAAGGATGGCGTGACGATGGAGGGCAAGGATGGAACCAAGTACGTGATGAAGAACAATGCCCTCTGGAAGAAAATCATCGAAAAAGGAACCCTGAATCCGAAGTTCTAAGGTAAGGCCAGCGGCCGGGAGGGGCCGCTTCTCCCCAAATATTTTTCAATTGCAACGAAAGGAAACATCCATGAGAAGAACTGTACTGTTCACCGCCTTGGCGTTTGCCGCCGGTACCGCCATCGCTCAGCAGAATATGGGCGACATGAAAGGCATGGACATGAGCGGCCAGAAGGCCATGCCTGGCGCCGCCCACAAGGCTATTGGCGTCGTCAAGAAGATCGACGCCAAGACCGGGATGGTCACCTTCGCCCACGGGCCGGTGAAAAGCCTCAACTGGCCGGCCATGACGATGGGATTCGCGGTCAAGGACAAGGCCCTCTTCGACAAGCTGGCTGTCGGCAAGAAGGTCGAGTTCGAATTTGTCAAAGAAGGCGAAGGCTACACGGTGACGAGCGTGAAATAGTGCTATGCCGCCGGCGTGACTTGCTCGCTGGCGGTGCTTTCGATTGAAAACTGCCGGGCGCTTCCCCGGACTGAGGCGTCCCTCGGCTAGCTTTATGAGAAGGTTTGAATGAACAAGCCGGAATGGAGGTGCAAATGATGAATGGCATGGTGGACATAATAGTCAGCATGGGCCTGTTGGACTGGTTGTTGATTCTGTTTTTGATGCTGGTCGCTGCCGCGACCATCAAGTACCTCTTCTTCGATCGGGAGGGAAGATATAAGCCAGCCATGAGCAATATTGGAGTGCGTTGCAAGGGACGGGCACCGCGAAGGCCATCAGTGGTGACCATTTCTCCCCAGACTCATTCGTGAATGCCCCTTCTGGATCAAGCTTCCTGCTGCAAATGTACAAACCATCGTGCTTGGACCCCCACCTCAAATTACAGAACGCTATAATGTTGCTAACACGAATCATTCCTGTTATGGTTTGCTCATGCAGAATAGTCGCATCACACAAAGCGCGCTGGAATCTAGCCAAAGCAAGGCGGACGGGCAGCCTGAGCCCATCTCTTCGGAGATGTTGTTCCAGGGATCGCGCGCATTGGTGATCGAGCATGACGGCGAGCGCTATGTCCTAAGGATCACCCGCCACGGCAAACTAATTCTGACGAAATAATCCGATCAGCCAGCCAACGGGTTTCTCTCAACCCCTGTAGCAAGCCAACGTTTACTGAACCTTGGAACAGGGAGAAACCCTTGCATTTTCGTAACCTCGCTACCCCCATTGCCCTGGCCGCATTGACGGCCATCCTCCCGGCGACCGCCCTGGCCGTGGAATACCCGATCGGCACGCCTCAGCAGCGCTATGGCATGGAAATCGGCGCCGTCTATCTGCAACCGGTCGAAATGGAACCGGAAGGCATGATGAGCCCGGCGAAGGATTCCGATGTGCACCTGGAGGCCGACATCCATGCCCTGGGCAACAACCCGAACGGCTTCGACGAAGGCGCCTGGATCCCTTATCTGGTTGTCAAGTACGACGTCACCAAGATCGGCAGCAACGAGAAGGTCAGCGGCGACTTCATGCCGATGGTGGCAAATGACGGCCCGCATTACGGCGACAACGTCAAGCTCAAGGGGCCCGGGAAATACCATGTCAAATACACCATCTATCCCCCCTCCGCCGACCCTCACACCCACTTTGGACGACACACAGATCGCCTGACAGGTGTTCGCCCCTGGTTCAAGCCATTCGAGGTGGAGTACGACTTCACCTACGTCGGCATCGGCAAGAAGGGGGGCTATTGAGATGGCGAGGGGCTATCGAACGCGTCTGTGGGTGCTGGCGGCGTCATTTATCGCCTTGCCAGCGCTCGCCGCGGACGATGCGGCATCCGCCACATTGCTTCAACACCTGATGGACCGGCTGGAGAGGGTCGAGCGGCACAACGCCGAACTGGAACAGCAGATCAAGACCCTGGAAGAGCGTAACGCGCAACTCGATTCCGCGCTGTCCACCGAGGACGTCAGCGAGAAGGAACCAGAACTGGCGTCACGTCTGAAGGCGGTCGAATACCAGACGCTGGATATCCAGAAGCAGGCGAAGGTCATCGACTCTATCGAAGGATTTTCCGCCGGCGCGAACTTCAGCACGGTTGCCCAGCGGGCGAGCGGCATCGATACCAGCGGCACCGAACTCAATTACCGTGCGGACATCACGGTGACCACGCCGACCATCAAGACCGGCGACATCGAGAGCAAGCTGTTTGGGCATTTCCGGGTAGGCCAGGGCAAGGGACTGGGCGACAAGTTCACCTCCTTTGTTGGGCCCAATGCCACGTCGTTCCAACTCGGCTCAGTAGTCCCACCAGAAACCAGTGCCATGATGCTGGCTGAAGCCTGGTACCAGGCTGACATCCCGCTGCCGTATGGCGGCTTCAAGCCCAATTCGCGGCAAACCCTCACCGTCAATTTCGGCAAGATGGATCCCTTCGCGTTCTTCGACCAGAACGCGGCGGCCAACGACGAAACCCGCCAGTTCCTGGCGAGCCCGTTCGTCCATAACGCACTGCTGGACAACCCGCTGGCGGCCAACATCGGCGCCGATGGTTTCGGCTTCTCGCCGGGCATGCGCGTGTCCTACTTCAACTGGGGCGCAAAACCCGAGACTTACCGCCTTTCTCTCGGCGTATTCGGCGCGGGACGCAGCGCCAATTTCAGCGATTCCTTCAAGTCGCCGTTCGTCATCCTGCAGGCAGAAACCAGCCAGCGCTTCTTCGCCGGGCTCCAGGGAAATTACCGGGTCTATCTCTGGCGCAACGGCCAGGCGCCAACATTTGTCAAGGATGAGGTCGCCTCCCACAGCGGCATTGGATTCAACTTCGACCAGCGCCTCGGCGACGGCATCACGTTGTTCGGACGCCTGGGTACGGGCAGCGGCGACCGCCTGCCTTTCGATCGTGCCGCCAGTTTTGGCGCCGAATTCAATGGCAGCTATTGGGACCGGGGAGCCGACGCCATTGGCCTTGCCATCGGAAGCAATCGCACCAGCAAGGACTTCCGTGCCCAGTCCGCAACCGTGGATGCGGATGCCAATGGCATACCCGACTATGGCTTTGTCGCCACCGGTTGGGAACAGGTCGTGGAAACGTATTACCGCTTTCATGTCCATGAGCGATTCGAACTGACACCCGACTTCCAATATATCCGCAATCCTGCGGGCAATCCGGACGCACGGGCGGTGACGATTCTCGGTGTGCGGGCCAATCTGGCCTTCTGACGAGGACACAATATGAACAGAAACAAAGCCGCCAACGTCATGCTCGACACCATGCCTCGGCTTTTGCGCGCCCATGCCGCCGCCGGCCTCGCCCTCGTCGCGGCAGCCTGCCTGCTCGCGCCTGTCGGAGCCGGCGCCGCCGACTTGCCCACCTATACCGTGGTGGCCAGGGATGGGCGGCTCATCCCCGACACGCTGAACGTCCCGGCCGGCGTGCGCTTCAAGATCGCGGTGCGCAACGAGGGGCGTGACGCCATCGAGTTCGAAAGCCTGCAGCTCCGGAAAGAGAAAGTACTCGCGCCCGGCGCGGCGTCCTTCGTGGTGATCGCCCCGCTCAAGCCCGGCGAGTACGAGTTCTTCGACGAATTTCACCCAAATACCGGGCGCACCCGCATCGTTGTGAAATAAAAGGAGTGGCATATGGGTAACGCGCTTTTCATCGTCTGGCGGGAAACCATCGAAGCAATGCTGGTAATTGGCATTCTGCACGGATGGCTCAGCGCCCGCCCCGACGCCCGCGCCGGCTTCCCCTGGCTATGGGGTGGAATCGCGGCAGGCCTGGGGCTTGCGGTGTTCCTGGCCGTGACGATCATGGATATCCAGTCGTTGGTGTCGGCGAATGCGCTGGAATGGTTTCAGGCCATCATGCCGCTGGCGGCTTGCGGCCTGATTTTCCAGATGGTCTGGTGGATGCGCCGCCACGGCGCCGGTCTGAAAAAGGAACTGGAAGCGGGGATGGCGAGCGCCGCCGACCGGGCCAACTGGCTGGGCATTGCGGTCCTGGCTGCGGTGGCGGTGGGACGCGAAGGCGCGGAGACGGTGGTGTTCCTTTACGGTGCGGTGAAAGGCAGCGCCAACGCCGACATTGCCCTCGGTAGCGCGACCGGCTTCCTGCTCGCCCTGGCCGCCTATTGGCTGCTTTCCCGCGGCAGCCGGTTTGTTTCGTGGCGCGCCTTTTTCCGCGTCACGGAAGTGATGCTCCTGCTGCTGGGCGGGGCGCTGCTGGTGGACGGAACGGAAAAACTTGTCGGTCTGGAAGCCCTGCCGCCGCTGGCCGACCCGCTGTGGAACACGGCGTTCCTGCTGGACGACAGCACGCGGACAGGCGGGCTCGTGGCCGCCTTCACCGGTTACCGGGCGGCGCCATCGGGCATGGCCTACGCATTGCTCACGGCCTACTGGGCACTTGCCCTTGGCATGCTACTCAAATTGAAACCGATGAGGCGCAAGGCATGAATACAGCGACAGGGCGCATCATGGCTACGGGTTCGAACACAGGCTGGCTCGCCCGCCTGGGGCTCGCCATGCGACGCTACCGCAACGCCATCGTCGCAGCGCAATGGTTCGTGGTGCTGGGCTACCTTGTGCTGGTGGCCGTGCCGGCTTTTCTGCCCCTGCCGCCCGACCAGGCCCATATCTGGAACAACCTCACCCGCTTTGCCCAGTTCATGTTCTGGGGCATCTGGTGGCCCTTCGTCATATTGTCCATCATGGCACTGGGTCGGATGTGGTGCGGGGTGCTGTGTCCGGAGGGTGCGCTCACCGAGTGGGTTTCCCGCTACGGACTGGGGCGCGGCATCCCGCGCTGGATGAAATGGGGTGGATGGCCGTTCGTGGCTTTCGTCATGACCACCGTGTTCGGGCAGATGACCAGCGTATACGAATACCCGAAGCCCGCCCTGCTCATCCTCGGCGGCTCGACCGTCGGGGCCATTGCCGTGGGGCTGATCTGGGGGCGCGAAAAACGGGTCTGGTGCAAGCACCTGTGCCCCGTTTCCGGCGTGTTCGGCCTGCTGGCAAAGATCGCGCCCATCCACTTCAAGGTCGATCAAACGGCCTGGGACGCGGCGCCTGCCGGCCATCGCACCAGCCGCCAGCACGTTATCAACTGCGCCCCGTTGATCAACATCCGGCGCATGGACAGCGCCTCGGCCTGCCATGCGTGCGGCCGCTGCGCCGGAGAACGGGATGCGGTGCAACTCGCCCTGCGTTCGCCCAATGCCGAAATACTCGGCCATCCCGGCGCGCCCGAAAACGCGGCCGGAGAAACGAACGCCTGGCCTGCCCGCCTGCTGGTCTTCGGCATGCTGGGCGTGGCGCTCGGGGCCTTCCAGTGGAGCGCCTCGCCCTGGCTCGTGGCCGTGAAACAGGCTGCGGCAGGGTGGCTGGTAGATCACGAGGTCTGGTGGCCGCTCAACGAGGCAGGACACTGGTGGCTGTTCACCTATTATCCGGGAGCGAACGACGTCTTCACCTGGCTGGATGGCGGGCTATTGCTCGCCTATATCGCCGCCGAAACGCTCGTCGTCGGCGGCTGGGTGTGGGGCTGGCTCAAGCTGGCCGGCATGCTGACGGGATTGCCTTGGCAGCGGCTGTCCCAAACTCTCATTCCCTTCGCCGGAACCAGTGTTTTCGTAGGCCTGAGCCAGCTTACAACCTCCCAACTGGCTGGCGAAAGGGTGATCCTGCCTTGGGCCAATGACGCACGCATAGCGCTGCTGGCGCTCGCCGCCATCTGGAGTGCGAATCTTGCATGGCGTCTGGCGAAACGTAACGGCGCCGCGGGCGCATTGGGAATATTGGTGGCCGCAGCTTTTCCGCTTGCCGCCTGGGGTACCCAGTTTTTTATCTGGTGAACCCTGAATGAGCTTTATGTTTTTCGGGTAAATCACCTCTCAACCGATCATGGCCGTTGTGCCCTAGCGTTGCCCAAACGCTCTCCTGAGTGGGTTGGTCATCAATGGTTTAACGTAACGGCCAATGCCCCTGGCTTTCCTCAGTGAATTACGTGTCCTCCGAGGCTAACGAGTTCCCCTGCTTCATTTGATGTCGGCGATCTTTAACACTATTTCCAGCGGACAGATATTGGTAAAGCCGCTCTGGAACAGATTGAAACCCGTGAAAGCGGCGAGCCATAGCCAGTTCTCGTCCATGAAAACTGGGCTGCCATGCATGCCCAGAGCGAGTGACAGCAGTACAAAGGAACCGGCGACCGTTCTAACTATCCGAAGTGCAGACATTCATCTTTCTCCTTTGATGGGCGTAATTTCAAATTGATCGATTACCATGCGCTTCCCGTGGTGCCGCATCAGCCGATCTGCGCTTGGCCGCGTGCATGGCGAGGTTGGCTACCTGGACCAGCCCTTCGAAATCCTTGCCGTGCATCGGGTAGACCGCGAAGCCCGCGCTGGGAATGCAAGTCACGCTGCCATCCGGGACCTCCAGCGGCTGGCGCAGGGCAGCTTCAATGTTTTCCGCCAGGCGCTTAGCCTGCTCGCCCGAGACATCCTCGGACAATACGGCGAATTCGCTGCCGGTGAGCCGCACCAGCGTGTCGCGCTCGCTCAACGTGCTCTGGATATGGGATGCGGCGTTTTGCAAAACTTGCGCCAGATCGGGCCGGTCGAAGAAACCGCCGTCGGGGCTCTTGGCGTCCCCGATATCCAGGAACAGCAGCGAAAAGGTCAACGGGCGCCGTTTTGCCCGGTTGATGAGCGTCTGCATGTGCTCCAGCAGAAAATAGCGGTTGGGCAGGCCGGTGACGGGGTCGTGGCGGTACAGATAGTCAAGTTCCCGGTTCTTTTTCCGGGAGAGGTGCAACAGCCCCATCATCACGGCGGTCGCCATGAGGAAGAGCGCCATGACAAGCAAGGCCTCGCGTATTATGCCGCGGCGCGCATTCTCGAACAGGCCGGCCTCCGGCAGATCGACCAGGTTCCAGGCGGTTCCGGCCACCGGCAAGCTGTAGCCGATGCGCCGCATTTCTTCGGCGCTGAGTTTGAAATCTCGCTTGAGCAGGATGCGCGGACCAATATCCGTGATCTCGATCAGGCCGGGAATCTTTTTGTGCAGCAGCAGCAGGCGATGGCCGGGAATCTGGCCGTGGCGCAGAGCGCGTGCCAGCAGATCGGCAGGGAAGCTGACGAAGAATATGCCCTGGGCAACGCCGCTCTTTTCCCAGTCCACCATGACATCGAAGTGGTAAACGTCCGGATGGGGATGGACGTAGACCTCGCTGTGTGCCCGGTCGGCCGCGAACTGCCTGATGTCGCGCTGGCAGACTTCGCCTACCAGCCCATCAAAGTCCTCCAGCAGCGGATTACCGCTGCGGTTGGCGAGGGTGAAGGCGAACGCCTCGGGAAAGTTAAACCGCACACGCTGGTTCAACTGATCGTGCAGGATCATGTCCTCCGGATGGGAACGCAGCTTGTCCAGCAGTTCATTTTCGCTGTCGGCGAACAGGTGTACCGAGCGGCGCAGCTCAGCCAGATAAGTGCCGATCTCGCCAGTGGTGCCGCTCACCGAACTGCGCATGAGACTTTCCTGGTTGCGCCGGAACTCTTCGTAACGGACATCGGTGTGCCAGGCCAGCAGCGCGCCCACCATGGCGAGCATGACGCAGACAAGTAGCCATACGGGCAATTGGGAATTCCGCCGGCGTTTCATTGCGTCCACCATTTATTCCATACGCAAGGGGCTGCGCGCAGCTATTTCGCGCGTCAGCAGCGTCTCGAATTCGGCGGGGGGCAGCGGCTTGCTGAAGTAGTAGCCCTGCATGAAATCGCACTTCATGGATTGAAGGAGCTTCATCTGTTCTTCCGTTTCCACGCCCTCGGCGATGACCTTCAGGCCCATTTTCTGCCCCATGTCGATCACCGCCGCCACGATGGATGCGTCGTTGGCATCGGTGATGACGTCGCGCACGAACGAGCGGTCGATCTTCACCACATCCACCGGAAGACGCTGCAGGGCGGACAAGGAGGAATGGCCGGTACCGAAATCATCGATGGCGATGGTGATGCCCATTTCCCGCAGGGCACGCAAGGTGCCGATCACAGCGTCGGTATGCTCCAGAATCGTGCTTTCGGTAATTTCCAGTTCCAGGCAGGACGGATCCAGGCCGCTGCGTTCCAGGGCCTGGCTGACCTGCTTGAGCAGGTGGGGGTACTGGAGTTGGCGCGGTGAGAGGTTGACCGCAACCCTGATGGGCGGCAGTCCGGCATCCCGCCAGGTACTCGCCTGCTCGCAGGCATGACGGAGCACCCATTCGCCGAGCGGGATGATCAGCTCGCTGTCCTCTGCCAGTGAAATGAAACGGTCGGGCATGATCAGCCCGAGTTCGGGGTGCTGCCAGCGCACCAGCGCTTCCATGCCGATGATTTCTCCGCTGATCTGTCCGATTTGCGGCTGGTATTGCAACAGGATTTGCGGCTGGTAATGCAGGCGCAGATTTTCCCGGTTGATGGCCTTGCGCAATGCGCCTTCCATGCTGACACGCTCGGCCAGGGCGGTGTTCATTTCCGGCGCGTAGAGCCGGTAAACGCCACGCCCATGATGCTTGGCGTTATACATGGCGGCATCGGCGTTCTTCAGCAGGGTGTCCGTATCGTCCGCGTCGAGGGGAAACACCGTGATGCCGATGCTGGTCGAGGAGAATAGCTCGTGTTCGCCGAGGTGGAACGGCTCGGCAAACAGTTCGATGATCTTTTCGGCCACCATTTCCGCATCGCGGACATGGGCGACATCGTCGAGCAGGATGGTGAATTCGTCGCCGCCCAGCCGGGCTACCGTATCGCATCTGCGCACCACGCCGCGCAGGCGTTCGGCGACCAGGCGCAGCAATTCGTCGCCGGTTTCATGGCCAAGGGTGTCATTGACGTTCTTGAAACGGTCGAGGTCGAGGAACATCAGCGCCAGCAGTTTCGGATGGCGCTGCGCCTGGGCCACGGCCTGGGTCAGCCGGTCGATGAACAGGCGGCGGTTGGGCAGGCCGGTGAGCATGTCGTAATAGGCCATCTGCGTCAGCTGCTCCTCGTACGTCTTGCGCTCGCTGATGTCCTGCGTCACCGCGGCCATGAGTTGCTGCTCGCCATCCCGGAAGGCGCTGACGGACAACAGCATGGGGAAAGATTCGCCATTCTTTCTGCGGGCAGCGAATGAAAGCACGTCGCCGTCGAGGAGCCGGGCGCAGGATTCACGTAGGCCGGACTCGTCTTCCACCAGATGATAGAAGGGCATGCCCGCCGCCTCGCTGGCATCGTAGCCGAACATGCGCTGCGCGGAGGCGTTGAGGGCCTCGATCTGGCAATTCTGGTTGATGATGACCACGCCCTCCGCCAGATTCTCCAGCACCGCGCGGTGGCGGGATTCATGCGCCGCCGCTTCCTCGCCGCGTTTTACGATCTCGCTTCGCATGAACTCCAGATCCCTGGCCAGATCGCTGACCTCATCGAGATTGGTATCGATGCTCAGGGTGCGGCGCATGTCGCCGCCGGCGATTTCGCGGGAAGCGTGCCGCAATTCGGTGAGCGGCCGGGTCAGGCGCATGGCCAGCGCAGCGGACATCAGCAACAGCAGCCAAAGGTAGATAAACCCGATGGCAAAGCCGAAATGATACAGACTGCGAACTTTTTCGCCCAGGAACGATTCGTCGTAACACAGGCGGAGGATGCCGTGCGTTTCGCCGTTCTGGGCGGTGACCGGTACGGCCAGACAGTAGTTGTTGTCGCCATGCTCGCCGAAGGACAGGTCTTCCCTGAACGCAGGATCCGCGGCGCCTGTCGGGTCGAAGCGCGCGTATGTCACTTCACCGGACAACTGGACGTCGGCCAGCAGGGCGGCAACCCGGTCTTGCCGGGTATCCTGCCCCACCAGGTTGGACAGGATTTGCGCCTGACCGCGCACATGGTTGATGAACTGCTCCTGGTAGTCGCGTTTGACGAAATGCATGACACCCGCGATCAGGATGGCGCCGATCACGAAATTCATCAGCAGCATGCCGGTGATCATCCGGCCCGGCATGCTGCGCAAAAAACGGGTGATCAGTTTTCCTGCCATAGCTCGGCCACGACCTTGAGATTGGGCCACGCAGCGGCCCGGTCGGCCCACATATAAGTCACGGCGGACTTGTCGGCCAGCAGAGCGTCGACCAGCGCCGTTTCCGAATCGAAGCGCGCCGGGCGGCTGCCGCCGCCGCGCATGGCCCGAATGAGCAGGGCGCGCTCGTAAGCATCGCGCGACATGAAAACAACCTTCTGCAAAAATGCTTCCTCCAGCACAGGATCGCTGGCGTTACGCAGAGGATGCATGGGGTCATTGGACGGCGCAGCGGCAACCGGCACGCCCAGGAACAGTTTGCGGGTGTCGCCCGGCGACAAACGGCCGAGGTCCGAGCCGCGAGCGGCGACCAGTACCATCTTGCGCATGCCGTTCGCCCAAACGGCGCCTACGCCGGGCAGCCACGTAGTCGCCAAGCTGCAAAATAGCGCCGCGATGAATCTTCTTCTTGTCATGGGAATACTGCACTCCACTGAATCTGCACCTGGCGGTAGCTGGTATCCAGCCTTTCCACGTGGCTGGCTTCGATTTTTACTGCCTGGTTCCGGGTCACGTCATAGCGCAGGCCGATCAACTGCTTGTTCAGCTCGAAGTCAGGTATCAGTGCAAGCAAGGGATCATTATTCGTGCCGCCGGTTTCCTCCATCCGTATTAGGGCGGTGCTGCGTGGCGCAAATCGGTATTCGCCCTGCACATAGCCATACAGGAAGTTGCCGGAAGCCATTGCGCCGCTGCCCTCCAACTTGTTGGAAAAGACGTACAGTTCAGCAATGACGCGGAACGGATCGGATTCCCAATTGGCGAATAATCCTCCGACGTCCTGTGTGATGCCGGTCCAATTGCTGTTCTCTACGGGTATCTTGTTGCGCGCGAAGAAGACGCCGGCCTGGGTGGGCGATGTCTCGTCCGGCGTGTAGGACAGGCGAAGACCCAGCGAGAGATCGCCGAGCTTGCCGGCCCCCACGATGTCGGGGGATACCAGCCCGTTTTTCATGACCGCACCCTTGCCGATGCCGAGGGAATAGTTGAGCAGGCCCTCTCCCCATTGGACGAGCTTGCCTTCCATCTGCGCGCCCACATAGTGCAGCGGCAGCGGGGCGGAATCGTCCACTACGCCGGGTTTGTCGATGGCCGTTTGCAGGTAGGCGCCATGGTTGAACTGGGTGTTCCAGTAACCTTGCAGATTATGGAATTTTCCGATCGACAGGGTATTTTGGGGATTGAGTCGCCACCCCACGTTCAGGCGGGCCAGTTCTTGCTCGTGTTCGGAAACGAATATCTCGGCGAGCCAGGTCATGGAACTGAGGCCGCCGGTGCCGAGCACATCCAGCACGGGTTCGATGTGATTGCGCTCTAGCTCGTCCCCCTGCGGCAATCCCGTCCGGTGAACCGCGGTGACGGCGGGAAAGAACAGCCACTCGGACCGGGATTCTGCATAGGTATTCAGTGGCGCGGCGCAAAGTACCAAGGCAACGGCCAGCACGCGGACTGACGGCTTGACCGTATGGCAGATCGGCATGAGTTTTCTCCCCCGCAAATTTTTATGGGCATATTTTAGTTATCGGCACGCGGCATGCTGCCATGAGCCTTTGTACGCATTTGTCTCCCCCAGGTGGTGCGATGAGGGAAGGGTACGGGAGAAATCAGCGGGGTGGTCTGAACAGGGTTTCGCCCAGCATGGACGACGCAGGGGTGACCAGAAAACCGGATATGCGGATTGAAAAGGAGACGATGGCCGATAGAGCCGAAAAGGAATTCAGGTGCGCCAATAGGTCGTTTGCGACATGGCAGCCATGATTGCAGAGCCGGGTTCGGTTGCCATCGTCGTGCGTTACCACAATTGAGATTGGAGCTGTGACCTCTGGCGAATGTAAAACAACCCCCGGCCAAGTATCAGGGTCTTCATACTGGATGAGCGCGCCCCCAATACTGCTTGTCAGCAGCATCAGAATGGTCAGTATGGAGAGAAGCTTTCGCGGCAGGAGTCCCAGTTCCACGCTTCTTTGTTTTTAGTACATTCGTTGAGAAGACGATGGCATTTTATTGTCAAGTTGTTCTTGGGTGTCAAATTTTTCTGACAGTGCATCTCCGGGATGCCGAGGATCTTTCCCGTTCGCCCGATAGCCCAACAGACGTAACGCGTTGATGACCACCACCACGGTCGACCCCTCGTGTATCAGCACCGCCAGCCCGATCCCCGCCCAGCCGAACAGGGTGGCGGGGATAAGCAGCGCCACCACGCCCAGCGAGACGAACAGGTTCTGCCGGATGATGCGCCGCGATGCACGGCTCAGGGCCACGGCGAAGGGCAGCTTGCTCAAATCGTCGGCCATCAGCGCCACGTCCGCGGTTTCCAGCGCCACGTCCGTTCCCGCGCCGCCCATGGCGATGCCCACGGTGGCGCGCGCCATGGCGGGGGCGTCGTTGACCCCGTCGCCTACCATGGCTACCTGCCCGTAGCGCTCTCCGAGCGCTTCCATGGCCTTGACCTTGTCTTCCGGCAGCAGGCCCGCCTGCACCTCGTCCAGACCGATCGCGTCGGCGATGGCGCGGCCCACGCGCTCGTTGTCGCCGGTGAGCATGATGGTTTTGCGGATGCCGATCCGGCGTAGCCCTTCCAGTACCTGCTTCACGCCCTCGCGCGGGGTGTCTGCCAGAGCCAGTACGCCGAGGAAATGCCCGCTCGCCTGGATCAGCATGATGGTCTTGCCTTCGGTCTGGAGGCGTTCCGTGTGCCGTTGAATCGCCTCGGGGACGGCTTCGCCGTCGAACAGCCTGGCGTTGCCGATGGCGACTTTCTGCCCGTCGAATTCGGCGCGCAATCCCTTTCCGGTGACGGCTTCGACCTCACCGGCTTCCCCCCAACTTAAACCACGCCGCTTCGCCTCCGTCACCACCGCCAGCGCCAGCGGGTGGGCGCTGCGGCTTTCCACGGCGGCGGCCAAGGTCAGCAGACTTGCCTCGTCTCCGCTGACGGCAACGACGTCGGTCACTTCAGGCTTGCCGACGGTCAGGGTGCCGGTCTTGTCGAAGGCGATGGCGGTGAGCACGCCGAGGTTTTCCAGATGGGCGCCGCCCTTGATCAGCACGCCGCCGCGCGCGGCGCGCGCGATGCCGGACAGCACCGCCGACGGGGTGGCGATGGCGAGCGCGCAGGGGGAGGCCGCCACCAGCACCGCCATGGCACGGTAAAAGGATTCGGCGAACGGGAAACCGAACAGCGGCGGCAGCACGATGAGCAGCGCGGCGCCCGCCAGCACCACGGGCACGAAGACCCGCTCGAAGCGGTCGGTGAAGCGCTGGGTGGGCGATTTCTGCGTCTGTGCCTCGGCCACCATCTCCACCATGCGCGCCAGCGTGCTCTCCCGCGCCAGCCGGGTGACCTCGACGATAAGCGCTCCCTCGCCGTTGACCGTGCCGGCGAACACCTTGTCGCCCGGCTGCTTGTCCACCGGCATGGATTCGCCGGTGACCGGAGCCTGGTCCACCGCCGAATTGCCGGAGGCCACCTGGCCGTCGGCGGGAATGCGGCTGCCGGGCTTCACGACCACCCGGTCGCCACGCAGCAGATCTTCCACCCGCACTTCGGCCTCCGCGCCGTCCCGTTGCACCAGCGCGGTCTTGGGCGCCAGTTCCGCCAGCGCCTCGATGGCCTTGCGCGCGCGGTCCATGGCCATGTGCTCCAGCGCATGGCCGAGGCTGAACAGGAACAGCAGCAGCGCGCCTTCCTCCCAGGCGCCGAGCGCCGCCGCCCCGGCCGCCGCGACGATCATCAGGGTGTCGATATCGAAGCTGCGGCTCTTCACACTCTGCCAGGCGTCGCGCAGGGTGTAGAAACCGCCCGCCGCGTAGGCGCCCAGCAACAGTCCGAGCGAGAGCGTGTGCGGCGCGCCGGCGAGGCCCGCGAGCCAGCCGGCCAGCAACAGCAGGCCGGCGACGCCGCTGAAAATGAGTTCGCGATGCTCGGCGAACCAGCCGGCCTCGCGGCCTTCTTCCAGCACGACATAACCGAGCGCCTGGATGCGCTGGACGATCGCCTGGCGCTTGATTTTTTCGCCGTCATACTCCAGGCGCAAACGCTCGGCGGCGTAGCTCACCGAGGCCTCCAGCACGCCGTCCGTGCGTTGCAGGGCGTGCTCGATCACGACGGCGCAGGTGGGGCAGTCCATGCCGTCGATGCGCAGGCTCTCGTGACGGAAGCGGTTGCCGATTTTCGCCCCGGCCGCCTGCGCCAGTTCGCGCACCCGGCTCACGCTGAAACGCTGCGGGTCGTAGTGCAGGCACAGGCGGGCGCCGCCGTCTTCGTGAACCAGGTGTACTTTTCCCAGGCCCTCGGCTTGCAGTAAATTGGTCAGCCGCGCCACGCAGGCGTCGCGCTCATCGGGGATTTCCGGCAAGACCAAGGACAGCTCCAATTCAAGTTTTTCGGCCATGTTGCCGCTCCTCAAGAATCAAACGATCACAGCGGGATATGTGCTGCGTTACTGCCGGGGTTTGCCGCATTGGCCGCAAAACTGTGCGTCCGCTGTCAGTTCCGCGCCGCAGCCGGAACATTTGGCGGCCGCGAGGGAAGCGCCGCATTGCCGGCAGAAGCGCGCATCGCGCGTATTGGCGCTGCCGCACTTGAGGCAGGTGATTGCCGGGCTGCTGTCTTGCGGATAGCCTGGATTACCCCCATAGCCCCCATGCCTGGAACCGCCGTGATGGCCGCCCCGGTAGCTGCCGTGGTGGCCGCCGAATCCGCCCCGCATCAAATTGCCGAACATGCGTTCAAGGAATCCCATGATTTACTCCTTCAATAGTTGATTGAGATAGATAAAAATCCGATTTCGCTTACCGGGTTCAGGACGTGGGCACAGGCCATGACCTGAAACCCGGTTCGCTCATTACATTGCCGCGACAGGGATTGCCCTGACAACGTCGGTCACGAATATCCACCCTGGATCGGCCTGACCGGTGCGGGCGGTGCGCGCGATGATGCCCACCAGTTCGTCCACCTGATGGTCTTCACAGACCAGTTCCAGCTTGGATTCGTGAATGACCTCTTCGGCCAGTTCGATGGAGTAGTGCTGCTCCCTCGCGTCTACCGCCTTCAGCAGGCTCTGCACGGGGACGACGGTGAGATTGCGGCAGCCGGCGTTCGCATTGCATTGCCCCGAGTCCTTGAGGGCGCGGATCACGTCGCCAATACGGTGGTTGTGGATGTAAGCCTTGATTTCTTTCATGCGTTTTCTCCTGTCTGATGATTGCGTGCGGCCTAAAGAGGCCGCACGCTACCGGTTTACTTCGCTTGTTTGCGTTCGCGGCGTTGTTCCACCCACTCGTACATCAACGGCAGCAGCAGTAGGGTCAGTGCTGTGGAGGTGAACAGCCCGCCCACCACCACCGTCGCCAGCGGCCGCTGGGTTTCGGCGCCGACGCCGCTGGACAGCAGCATCGGCACCAGGCCGAAGATGGCGATGGATGCCGTCATCAGCACCGGCCGCAGTCGCAGCGCAGCGCCTTGCTTGACTGCCTCCCTGATTGAGAGCCCTTGCCGCCGCTGGTCGTTGAGGAAGGACACCAAAACTATCCCATTGAGCATCGCTACCCCGAACACCGCGATGAAGCCGATCGCCGAGGGCACCGACAGATACTGCCCGGTGACGAACAGCCCGATCACGCCGCCGATGGTGGCGAACGGCACGTTGGCGATGATCAGGGTCGCGTAAGTGAGCGAGTTGAACGCCGTGTAGAGCAGGATGAAGATCAGCCCGATGGTGAGCGGCACGATCACGGCCAGTTTGGCCATGGCGCGCTGCTGGTTCTCGAAGGCACCGCCCCACTCGACCCAGTAGCCAGCGGGCATCTTCACTTCGCGTTGGATGCGCGCCTGCGCCTCCTTCACGAAGCTGTCCACGTCGCGTCCTTTGACGTCCATCTGGATCACGGCATAGCGTTGCAACTGCTCGCGCCGCACGAAGGAATAGCCCTCGTCCAGTTCCACCGTGGCCACTGCGGACAACGGCACCAGCGCGCCCGCGCGGGTGCGGATCGGGATGTTGCCGATGGCTTCCACGCTGTTGCGGAAATCGGGCGCGAGCCAGACCTGGATGTCGAAGCGCTTGACGCCGTCGATCAGGGTGGAGACGGCCTTGCCGCCGATGCCGGCCTGCACCACCTCAAGGATGTCGTCGGCGTTGAGCCCCAGGCGCGCCGCCGCTTCGCGGTTGACCTTCACCACCATCTGCGGCTTGCCCTTGTTGGCCTCCAGAGAAAGATCGGCCACGCCGGGTACTTTCTCCAGGGTGGACTTGAGCTCGGCGGACAGGCGATCCAGCGTGGCCAGATCCTCGCCGTAGAGCTTCAGGGCCAGCGTGGCGCGTACCCCGGAAATCAGCTCCTCGACGCGCATCTGGATCGGCTGCGTGGCGGCGATGACGGCGGTCGGCACCCGCTTCTCCAGCGCTGCCTGCATCTCCTGCGTCAACTCGGGAAAGGAAATCGCCTGCGGCCACTGCTCGCGCGGCTTGAGGTCGACCAGGATTTCCATGTAGTTGACGTCGGCCGTTTCGCCTTTCTCCGCGCGCCCGATCATGGCGACGGCCGATTTCACCTCCGGGAAACGCTTGAGCGCGGTTTCGATACCTTCGGAGATGCGGATCGACTCGTCCAGCGAGGTGGACGGGATACTGGTGACGCGGAACATGATGCCGCCTTCCTGCAGGGTCGGCATGAACTCCTTGCCGAGGAAGGGAAACAGCGCGAACGTTCCGATCAACAGGGCTGCCGCGCCGCCGATGACCTTGCGCTTATTCTCCAGCGCCCAGTCCAGCAGCGGCAGGTAAAGCCTCTTCGCCCACTTCACCACGAAGGTGTCCTTCTCCTCCTTGGGCTTGAGGATGAGCGAACTGAGAACAGGCACCAAAGTCATGGTGAGCACCAGCGAGCCGATCATGGCGAAGGTGATGGTGAGCGCCATCGGTTTGAACAGCTTGCCCTCCAGCCCGGTGAGGGAAAACAGCGGCAGGAACACCACGATGATGATGAGGATCGCGAACGCGGTCGGATTGATCACCTCGCGCGCTGCTTCCAGGATCACGTGGGTCTTGTTGACTGTCTGCCCGACCTTGTGGGAGAGCAGACGGAAGCCGTTCTCCACCATCACCACGGCGCCGTCCACCATCATGCCGATGCCCACCGCCAGGCCGGCGAGCGACATCAGGTTGGCCGACAGCCCCCATTGCTGCATCAGGATGAAGCTGATCAGCATGGCCAGCGGCAGCGCAAGAATCACCACGATCGCCGAGCGCACCTCGCCCAGGAACAGGAACAGGATGATCGCCACCAGGATGGAGCCTTCGACGAGGGCGCTCTCGGCGGTCTTGACCGCCTTCTCCACCAGTTCAGTGCGGTCGTAGATCGGATTGATCGTCACGCCCTTGGGCAAAGCCTGCTGCACCGTCTTCAGCTTCTCCTTGACGGCGTCCACCACGTTCTTGGCGTTCTCGCCGATGCGCTGCAAGGCCATGCCAAGCACGACCTCGCCTCCATCCTTGGTGACCGCGCCGCTGCGCAATGAAGGCGCCTCCTTGACCTCGGCCACGTCGCGCACATAGACGGGCGTGCCTTCCCTTTCGGCAACGACGATGCTGCCGATGTCCTGGGTGTTGGCTACCAGACCCAGTCCGCGCACAAGATACTGCTCCCGTCCCAGATCGACGTATTGCCCGCCCACCTGGCGGTTGTTGGCGGTCAACGCCTCCATCACTTCCTTGAAGGTCAGCCCATACTTGATCAGCCGCCGCGGATCGATCAGCACCTGGTACTGTTTCTCGTCGCCGCCCCAGGACGTCACATCGTCCACCCCGGGCGCGGTGCGCAGCACCAGCCGTACGCTCCAGTCCTGCAGGGTGCGCAGGTCCATCCCGGAAAGTTTCTTGTCGGCCGATTCGACGGTGTACCAGAACACCTGACCCAGGCCGGAACTGTTGGCGCCCAGCACCGGTTCGCCGTAGCCCTCCGGGATGCGGCCCTTGGCTTCCTGCAGTTTTTCGCTCACCAGGCGGCGGGCGAAATAGATGTCCACGTCATCCTTGAAATAGACGCTGACATAGGACAACCCGAACAGCGACACCGAGCGGATTTCCTCCACCCCCGGCAGACCGGCCATCACGCCTTCCACCGGAAAGGTGAGCAGCTTCTCCACATCCTCGGCCGCCAGCCCCGGTGCCTCCGTGTAGATGTTCACCTGCACCGGCGTCACGTCGGGAAAGGCGTCCACCGGCACCTCGCGCCAGGCCTTCACGCCCAGCATTACCACCAGCAGAAAGGCCACCAGCACCAGTACCTTGTAGCGCAGGGAGAGATCGACAATTTTATTCAACATGGCCGCCCCCTCAATCCGCGTCGCCGATTTGCGACTTGAGTAGACGGGCTTTGAGCGCGTAGGCGCCGCTGGTCACGACCGACTCGCCAGCCGCGACACCGGACCTGATTACGATCCGGCCCTGGATGCGCTCGCCAACTTCCACTGCGCGCGGCGAGAAGGCGAAACCATTTTTCCCGGCCACGAATACGGTTGGTTGGCCTTGCACGAGCAATACAGCGTCCTCCGGCAGCAGCAGCGCCTTCGCGCCCGACCCGGTCTGGATCGCGGCCGTCGCGAACATTTCCGGCTTGAGGCGGCCGTCAAGGTTCGGTACTTCCACCCGTGCCTTCACCGTGCGGCTGTCTTTGTCCACCACGCTGCTGATATAGGTGAGGCGGCCTTTGAAGACCTCGCCCGGATAGGCCGATACGGTGATGCTCGCCTGCATGCCCGGCCTGACCTTGGCCAGGTCTTTCTCGAACAGGTCGGCCTCGATCCACAGCGTGGAGAGGTCGGCCACGGTAAACAGCGACTGGTCGGGCGGGGCGAGTTCGCCGAGTACCGCTTTCTTCTCGATGATCGTGCCGCCGAAGGGCGCGGTAAGCGGGAAGACGGAACCGGAGAGGTTTTCCGGGTTGACGCCCATCATGCGCAGCCTGTCGGCGGCGGCGCGCAACGCGGCCCCGGCTTTTTCGTGCTCGGCGCGGGCGCGCAGATAGTCCTTCTCGGGGATGATGCTGTCGGCATTCAGCCGCTGGGCGCGCGCGAAGCCGGCCTGCGCCACCGCCGCCTCGCTCGCCGCCTGCAGATAGGCCGATCGCGCCTCGCCCAAATCGATGCTGTCGAGCATCGCCAGTGCCTGGCCCGCTTTCACCCGGTTGCCCAGGCTGGCATTCACCTTGACGATGCGACCCGGCACCCGCGGGGCGACACGAGCAAGCCTGTCCTGGTTGGCCTGGATGGTGGCGGTGACCACGATCTGGTCGGCTTTTTCCTGGAGCTCCAGTTTCTGTACCTTGATGCCCGCTTGATGAATCTCCGCGTCACTCAGATCGAGCAGTTTCCCGGCGGCTTTTTCTCCCGGTTTATCTGGCGGGGATTCTTGCGCGCCCTGGTTTGCGGGTTCCGTTTTTCCGGGGACGTTTTTTTCCGGTGCCGGTTTGTCGCCGCACCCCGCAAGCAGGGTTGCGGACAAGCTGCCGGCCAGGAGCAGCGAGGCCAGTTGTTTCAGGCCGCGTCTTTGTTGGCTGTGTGAGTTTTCCATGTCATGAGTTCCTGAATTCTTGAATGTCTTGTTCAGCGCAGGTCGGGCGTGGACTGCCAGCCCGCCGCCGCCTCCAGCGCCACTTGGGTCAGGCGCAACTCGGTACGGGCGTCGAGCAGATCGCGCTGTCCGTCCAGCACCTGGCGGTTGACCAGCAACAGCTGCAGCAGGCCGATTTCGCCCGCGCGGAAGGAAATGGCGGAGAGACGCCGGTTTTCTTCCAGGCTGGGCAGCACCGATTCCTTGAGCCGCTTCACCCGCACTTCAAGATTGGTGAATCGTTCCCACAGGGCGACCACCTGGGCGCGCACGTCGCGTCCGGCAGCTTCACGCTCGATCCGGGTCTGGGTGAGTTCCGTCGTCGCCCGCCCGATGCCGCCCGCGTTCTGGCGGAACAGGGGAAGCGGCAAGGCAGCACTCAGGCCGACGATCTTTTCGCGGGCATCGAACGGCCCCTCCCGCCCGGTGCTGAGTCCAACCGTAACGTCCGGGTAGCGTGCCGCGCGCTCAAGGTCGAGGCGGCTCTTCGCCGCCTGTTCCCGATGGCCTAGCGCCTGCAGGACGGGCCGGCCTGCGGCAGCGTTCAGCAGGTCGTCCAGGGAGTAGGGGACGGCTGCCGGATCAAGGGCGCCCTGCACCTGCGGCAGCTCATTAGGTGGCAATTGCAGCAAAGCGGCCAGCTCCGCGCGCGCCTGGATGAGTTGCTCGCGCAGCAGCGCCACCTGGTTGCGCGCCCGTTCCGCTTCCACGCGGGCGAGGTTGCCGTCGAGCCGGCTGTCCTCTCCCGCTGCGACCCGCTTGCCGACGGCTTTGGCGGCATCTTCGATGAGATTGAGGGTTCCCTCCTCGGTCTGGATGCGCGACTGCAGGCTCAGCACCCGCACGAATCGGCTCTCCACTTCGGCGCGCACCTGCCGCCGGGTTTCCGCGATCACCTGCCGGGTCGCGGCCAGCGATTGCTCGGCTGCGGCCCGCCGGTCGCCTTGCTGGCCCGCGATTTCGAAGGTCTGGGCGAGCCCTACGTTCCACTCGCGGTTTGTTTGGCTGGGATTCGTGACCTGCGGGACTTCCCTGCGGATCCGTGCCATTGAAACCTGCGGGTTGTTCCACAGCGGCGCGCGCATCGCGCAACTCGCCTTCTGCCGCGGGGACGGCGGCCTGGGCCGCGCGCAGCGCCGGGTTGGCCTCCTCGGCGCGCTGCCACGCACCCTCCAGGGTCAATGCCGCGGGGTCTGCAAACGCGACGGGGGACAATAAAAACCAGAACAGCGATGCCACGGCTGCGCGGCACGCCGGCCGCAACCCGCTCCGGGCGTTGCGGCGCAAAAATGAAAACCTCATGCTCATTCCTTTCCAAGGCGAACACGGCACCCCGCCGAAGGCGGAGGCGTCTTCGCAACACAAAAATCAATGCGTCTGGAAACTAGGAGATGAGTCGCGGCGGCCGGAAAAGGCCTTCGGGGGCAGGTTCGGGAATGAACCGGGAGTTGTGGTAGGAGTAGCCTTCGATGGGCTTCGAGGACAAGCTTGGCGTTTGGCCGAACAGCCCGAGGAAATGCCCCACTTCGTGACACCAGTGGGTACATACCGCCTTGGCTTTAGGCGACTCGCCATGACCATGGCCCGCTTGCAGGGATGGCTGCATGATCTCCGCCGGGACGGTTTCCTGCCCGGCAAAAAACGCATCGGCCACCGCCTCGCGGTTGAACGTCCAGCCACCCGCATTGATCAGCAGGGTGACCAGCAGGAAATACAGGAGTCGGCGTGCGGCTGCGGGATGCATGTTTTCATCTTATCTGATTGCGTTCTTTGTGTGGCTGTTTTCTTGATTGCCCACCGTGGCGTAGGGGAATAGCTTGGCACTCTTATGGCATGCTCGTTTTTGGCAAGCGATGCGCGATCCGGCGAGGTGTGGTGGGGCCAAACCCTTCAACAGCCGGACCGCCCAAAGGCTCCCGGGTTAATCCCAGTCCCACATCCCGGGGCCCATCATCATTCCCGGGCTCATCATCATGTCGGGGTCATAGCCACGCCACATTCCGGGAGCGTAGCCTCGGTTGTAGCCGCGCTGCATGCGCTGCATCCTTTCCCGCTGTTCCTTGGTCAGAACCGCGTTCATCCGCTTCTGCGCGTCGGCCCGGGCATCGAAGACCTGACGCTCGATGTCGGTGGTTTTGCGGTACGCCTGATCGAGCGCGGCCGGGTCCGCGCCGGAGGAATACATGTCTTGCAGCTTTCGTTTTTCCTCGAAAAGCTGCCGCATCAGGGGCGCTTCTTTTTTGGCGAGATCGTCGCGAATCCTGTCGATCTTTTCAGCCTGCTCCTTCGTCAGGTCGGGTCCCCCGGAATAGGGACCTCCATATCCATAGCCACCCATCATCCCAGGGCCCATGCCGTAGCCACCCATCATTCCGGGACCCATGCCATAGCCGCCCATCATTCCCGGGCCCATCATTCCGGGTCCCATCATCATGCCGCACCCATAGCCCTGGCAAGGGTAATAGCCTTGCTGCGCAAAAGCCGCAGGGGCCGTAAGCGAAAGCACGGTCAGTCCTGCCAACACGATCTTTTTCATGCTGTTTCTCCTTCGGTGATCCAAACGACGCGTAACGCCCACGCAAGCACGGGCACCTAACCACGCTTCAAGTCGTCGCGTTTTTCGAGAAACTCCTCGCGATCAATTTCTCCCCGAGCATATCTTTCTTCCAGTAGTTCCAGCGCCCCTTGCCTTTCATCGCGGGCGCCCGGGTTCGGACGGGAACCGCCCCCGAAGAAGTATTTGAGCCCCACCGCGACGAGCAGGATCGGTACCAGCCAAAATAGAATCATGCCGAACCATCCCCATCCCCAACCCATGCCGTATTCCCACATCATGTCGATCTCCAGGGCTTAGCTCCGCCGCACACGCTATTTCTGGTCCGCGCTGTGCCGCTGTAAGAAATCGACGATCTCGTTAATCGTCGTCTCGTCCGGGACGATTTTCCCCATCGCGGTCATGTTGCTGCGCATCCGGCCGACCACCGCCGGCCACTCCCGGGCAGTGTGCTGCTTCGGATCCGGCAGCGCGTGGCATTGCATGCAGGTTGTGCTGAAGGCCCGGCCAGGAGGCGTGTCCAGATCCGGGTACGTTGCCGCATCGATGGGCTTCTGGGCATGTCTCTGCAGATATCCCAGCAGGATATCCAATTGCACTGGATCGGGAGCCGCAACGCCCATCATCCCTCCCATCATCTGCATGCGCATGTTCATCCGGCCCAGCACCTGGGGCCATTCCGCGGCGGTATGCAGGCCCGGGCCCGGCAGGTTGTGACATTGCATGCAGAACTGCTGCAGCAGGTGTGCCCCCGACGAATCGGACTCGGGCAGGCGGGCGGGGTCCATCCCGGGAGGCAGCGCGCCCCGCATCATCCGTTGCATCATGTTCCGGTGCATGCCCATCCCGCCCATCATCCCCATCCCGCCAGCCAGAATCGTCCGTTCGCCGGGAGCAAGCTCGCCTGCGGATGCCGCAATCGGAGCAGCCAGGCAACTCGCAACGGCTGCGCCCAGCGCCAGGATCGAAGTCCCTTTGCCTGTCTTCATGATGTCTTCACCCCTTGAGGGTTACAGGGCCTGCATGACCCGCTCCAGTTTTTGCCTGACCTCGCTGGCCAATTGATGTACCTCCGGCTTGTTCACCAGATCGAGCACCGCATTGGGGTCCATGAACTCCACCTGGACCTTGCCCGCATCGTCCTGGCGCACCACCACGTTGCACGGCAGCAGCAGGCCGATCGAGGGTTCGGCGACGAGCGCCCGGTGTGCCAGCGGCGGATTGCACGCACCGAGGATGCGGTAGGGCGGCATGTCCTGGTTGAGTTTCTTCTTCAGGGTCGCCGCCACGTCGATGTCCGTCAGGACGCCGAAGCCTTCCTTTTGCAGCTCCTGGATAACCTTCTCGATTGCCGCGTCGAAAGAAGAGGCTACCGTCTTGCCAAAACCGTACCGGGTGTTCATGCGTTTACTCCTTTGTGAAAAAATAAGAATAGTTCAGGTTCTGAGCATGCGCAGGCCGCTTGCGATCACCACGAACTCGCTGATTTCGTGCGCGAGGACGGCGACCGGCAGAGTGAAATAACCGCTCACCGCCCCGACGATGAGCGAGCCGATCACCACCACGGACAGCCCCAGGTTTTGCAGCACCACGCCCCAGGTGCGGCGGCTGAAGCGGATGAGATAGGGCAGGCGCGCGAGGTTGTCGCTCATGAGCGCCACGTCCGCCGTCTCCAGGGCGACATCGGTGCCGGCGGCCCCCATGGCGACGCCGACGTGGGCGGCGGCGAGCGCGGGTGCGTCGTTCACTCCGTCGCCCACCATCAACACCTTGCCGTATCGGGCTTCCAGTTCGGCGACCTTGCGCGTCTTGTCCTCGGGCGACAGCTCGGCATGCACTTCGTCGACTCCCACCTGTTCGGCGATGGCGGCGGCGGCCAGTGGATTGTCTCCGGTCAGCATGACCACCCGCTCGATCCCGGCGCGCTTCAGCTCAGCGATGGCATCCGCGGCCTCGGGGCGCAGGGGGTCGCTGATGGCGAACAGCGCCTGGATCGAAGAATCGGTCCCGAGCATCACCACGGTCTTGCCCTGGCTTTGCAGTTGCTGAACCTTGTCCATCACTTCGGCAACAGGAACAGCCAGGTCGGCGAACAGTTTGGGGCTGCCAATGTAGAACTGCCGACTGCCGACCACCCCATGGGCGCCAGCACCGGTAAGGGAGCGGAAATCCTCGGCGGGCACCGGTTCGAGGCCGGCCGCCTGGGCGCGGCGCATGATGGCCTGGGCCAAAGGATGCTGCGAGCGGGATTCGAGGGCGGCGGCGGCCTCCAGCGCCTCGCGCTCGCCGTGCCCCCAGAACGCGAGCACGTCCGTGACCTCGGGGCGGCCGATCGTGAGGCTGCCGGTCTTGTCGAGCGCCACGACCTTCACCCGGGCCAGGTTCTCCAGATGGATGCCACCCTTGATGAGCAGGCCGTTACGGCCGGCGGTGCCCAGGGCCGCGACCAGGGTGATCGGAATCGAGATCACCAGGGCGCAGGGCGCCGCGGCGACGACGAAAACGGTGGCGCGAGTGAGCCATTCGGCCCAAGGCAAGCCGAAGAGCGGCGGCAGGAGGGCGATAAATACGCCGACCGCCAGCACGGCGGGACTGTAACGTCTGCCGAAGCGCTCGATGAAGCGCTGGCTGCGCCCCTTGCTGGCCTGCGCCGCTTCCACCAGATGGATGATGCGGGACAGGGTGTTGTCCGCGAACACCTTGGTCGCGCGCACCGTCAGCGCGCCTTCCCCGTTGATGCTGGCCGCGAATACCTTGCCGCCCGGGGATTTTTCCACGGGAACCGATTCCCCCGTCACCGGCGCCTGGTTGACTGCGGAATGGCCGTCGATCACCTCGCCATCGGTGGCGACCGATTCCCCGGGCAGGACGATGAAGATATCTTCCACCCGCAATTGCTCGACGGGGATGCGCGATTCCTGGCCGCCCCGGCGCACCAGCGCGGTCTTCGGCGCCAGATTCATGAGAGCCCGGACGGCGTGTCGCGTGCGCTCGGCGGTGTAGCCTTCCGCCGCCTCGGAGATGGAATACAGGAACACCAGCGTGGCGGCTTCCAGCCACTGTCCCATCACGCCGGCGACGAGGGCCGCGACGGACATCAGCAGCTCGATGCCGATCTCGCGTTCCTTGACCAGTTCCTCGAATGCCTCGCGGCCGAAGTAATAACCGCCGATGACGACCGCGGTCACATAAAACAGCACCTGGGCGGCATGGGGCAGCCCCAGGTAGCCTCCGATAAAGCCCAGCGCGAGCAGAACGCCGGAAGCGGACGACGTCACGACCTGCGGATTTTTCCACGGTGGCGGCATTGCCACCCCGGGCGCGGATAAAGACGCGGAATACGAACACGCCATCACTCGCCTCCCGCCGCCAGTTCGGGCGTCTGGATGCCGATGCGGCAGCGGCCGTCTTCCCGCAGGCACATCCGCTGGCGGAAGCGCTCGACATCGCGGGCAAAGCTTCCGTCGACGTCCGGCAGCGACTGGAGTGCCTCATACAAGCGGTCGAGATAGGGGATGCCCTCAAGCAGCCGATGATAGACCCACCGACCTTCCTTTACCGCCGATAACAAACCGGCTTGCCGCAGCACCTTGACGTGGCGCGAGAGCTTGTACTGGGGCTCCAGGAGGCTGTCCACCAATTCGCAAAGGCAGGACTCCTCGCCTGTCTCGGCCAATAGCCGGACGATCCGGACTCTGGTTGGGTCGGCGAGTGCCTGAAATATTTCCTGTGGTTTTACCTGAATTGTATGCATACATGCATGATAATGCATGTATGCATACAATTCAAAACAAAATTGACGGGCAAACACAGCCGAAAACGAATGCTATGGAAATGCCAAGTCGAAAGACTTCTGTTGCGGCGGATAGCAGACCCCGATCTTTTCGTTGCATCCCTGATAGTTCGCGAGCAGCGTAAGGCGTTTTGCTTTCGGCGTGCGGTCCAGGATGATCTCGACCTGGATGGGTTTCTTGTAGATTTCCATGCTGCCGAAGAACGGATCGTTCTTGACCTCGCCGGGCGGCAGCCGAACTTCCCTGATGAGCACGCCGCTCGGATTCTTCAGTGCGAAGAAGGTCTTGTTCTTGTACAGATAATGCCCCTTTGCCGGCGTGAATTCCGCGATGACGGTGTTGGAACTCCGGACGGAGACCTTGAGCTTGAACGCCTGGTCGGGCGGAAGCGGCTCTTCGGCGGCCAACGCGACGGCCGCCTGAAGCAGGAGAATTTGAATCGCCGCGAGGGCGGCGCGTTTCAGCTTGATCATGTTGCTTTCTTCCCTTGTTTGAGTCAGGCGCCAAGCGACGCATCGAGGTACTGGCGCAGTCTGGAGAAATCGATCGCGCCCAGTGTCCGCGAGACGAACTTCCCGTTCCGGTCGATGAGAAAGGTGGTGGGAACCACCTTCGTGTCGCTGAACGCGCGGGCGAGTTCCCCGCCCGTGTCCAGGACGACGGGGAAGGGCAGCGCGCGGCTTTTCGCAAAGTTCTTCACGTCCTCCGGGGAGTCGTAGGCCATCGCCACGCCGATCAACTCGAAGCCGCGGGGCCGGTACTGGCGATAGGTCTCGACGAGATCGGGCATCTCGCCCTTGCAAATCGGGCAACTCGTGGCCCAGAACATCACCGCCACCGTCTTGCCGCGCAAATCCGCGAGCCGGAGCTGCCGGCCGTCCAGGGCCGTGAAAGTGGCGTCGGGCGCGGCCGGGCGTTGCGCGAGGGCATAGGCGGCGACAGCCGCCCCCAACACCGCCACCGCCGCCAATGCGAGCAGCAGCCTCCGCCTAGACGCCATTGCAGCGGTCCTCCTCGATGCGCCCATCCCTGACGCGCACCAGACGCTGGGCGTGCTTGGCCACGGCCGGGTTGTGGGTCACCATGACGATGGTGCGGCCCTGCTCGTGCAGGCGCTTGAGCAAATTCAACAGATCGGCTTCCGAAGCCGAGTCGAGATTACCTGTGGGCTCGTCCATCAGCAGAATGTCGGGATCGTTGGCCAGCGCCCGCGCCACCGCCACCCTCTGCTGCTGGCCGCCGGAGAGGGTGCCCGGGAGCATGTGCGCCTTCTCCTTCAATCCCACCGAGTCAAGCAGCGACATCGCGCGGGCATGAGCGTCGTCGCGCCCCTTACCGCCGAACCAGAGCGCCAGCTCGATGTTCTCCAGCGCGGTCAGATGCGCCAGCAGATTGAAGGACTGGAAGACGAAACCGATTGCCCGGGCGCGGGTGCGCGCGAGTTCAGTCGGGCCGAGGCGAGTAAGTTCGGCGCCGTCCAGATGAACCTGGCCGCTCGTGGGCCGGTCGAGCCCGCCCATGATCTGCAGCAGCGTGCTCTTGCCATGCCCCGACGGACCCATGATGGCGAGCCACGATCCGCGTTCCACATCGAGGCTGATCCCCGCCAGCGCTGCGGCGGCGGCTTCGCCGGAGCCGTAGACCTTGGTCACGTTTTCGATACGAATCATTGTCTCAGGCATAACGCATGGCCTCCACTGGGGTAAGTTTTGCCGCGCGATAGGCCGGATACAGCCCGGCCACCAGCGCAAGGCCAATCGACAAGCCGAAGGTCAACAGGATGGTCGAGGCATCGAGGCTGGGCACGGGCGACTGGCGCAAGGACGCCGTGAAGGCGTTGTCGGTCAGGTACGGCCCCAGGACGTAGGCCCCGAGCATTCCCATCAATATTCCCAGCACGCCGCCGAGCAGGCCGTACAGCCCGGATTCCAGCAGGAACGCGCCGAACAGGGTGCGCCGCGTGCCGCCGACGGCCTGCATGATGCCGATCTCGCGGCGACGCTCGTAGACCGCAGTCAGCAAGGTGTTGACGATGCCGAAGGCCGCGGCCAGC
Source organism: Pseudomonadota bacterium (assembly GCA_043821985.1). GTDB lineage: Bacteria > Pseudomonadota > Gammaproteobacteria > Burkholderiales > Thiobacillaceae > Thiobacillus. The sequence goes on along the minus strand of JBDRCF010000057.1, from coordinate 20,018 downwards.
ACGCCCACCGCGGCCACGGCCTGCATCGCGCCGCTCACCGTGCCGACGATGGAAAGGATCGAGGACAGGAGCTGCTTGTCGGTCACCACGGCGACATTGGCCTTTTCCTGGATGCGCAGGCTCACTGCGTCGACCTGTTGCAGGTCGTCGACCTGAACGGCCGCGAAAGACACCTTGCCTTCGACCTCGTAGAGCTTCTGCACGACCGGCAGCGGCGCGAAACTCGCGACGTCGTCCTTGTTGCCGGCCTCGCGCAACACGCCGATGACGGGCAGGGGTTGTCCGCGCACCGTGAAGGTGTCGCCCGGCTTGAGCTGGAACTGCTTGGCGATGGCGGCGCCCACCACCACCGCCGGCTCGGCCGGATGCTCGAAGTAGCGCCCCGCGGCAAGATCCCATTTCTGCAGCGCCCGCATCTCGGCGGGCAGAATGCCGATCAAAGGCACCGGACGATTGCGAAAGGCGGTCTTCTCGTTGAGATAGGGAACCGCCGCCTTCACGCCCGGCACGGCGCGAATCTTGTCGAGTTCGGACATGGGGATCGCTTCTGGGAGCTGCTCCCCGGTGAGCACGGAAATCTGCTCGTAGGCGCACCAGCCTTTTGGGGTGACCACGAGATTCGCGCCCAGGCCTTGCGCCTGTTTCTTGATCTCCCGGTCGAGTCCCTGGCCGATGGTGAGCAGGCTCACGAAGGCCGCCATGCCGATCGCCACTCCGCCCAGGGTGAAGACGAAGCGTCCCCTGCGACGCAGCAGGTTGCGCCAAACCAGTTTGAGAAGATTCATCCGAGTCTCACTTCCTGATGGAGCCAAGATTCTCGATACTCTCGGCCTGCAAATAGGTTAGCTTTCCGTCCGTGACGACTTTGCCGCGCACATTGAGCTCATCCCACGGCTGGGGCATTGCACCGGAAGCCTTAACCGGCAGATACTGTTTCGCGCAATGCAGGTCCCTGCAGACGCGCGCCTCGCGGGAGTCGATCATCCCGAACATGCCGGGATAGTCGGGCGGCGCCACGGCCATGACGCCGCGGATCAGGATGGTCCCCCGGTAGCCTTTCAGATCGGCCATCGCGTCGTCCACCTGCAGCGCGCCAGGGGGCAACATCCGCTGGTTGGCCCCGAACATGTCCGGCAGCCCGCCGAAGAGCGATCCGTCGGCTGCCAGGCCGGTGCCGATGACCGCCGCGCTGATCATCCCGATTGCCCATAGCCGGTTTCGCTTCGCCGGTGCGGAAGTCACGCTTGGGTCGGAACGTTTGCCTGGTTGTGTCTTTGCCATGATGCTTCTCCTGTGATCGACCGGCCCTCCGGTCATGCAATGGGTTGAATCGCCGCTTCGCTTTACCTGTACGGACCTATACCGGGGCAGCCGTGGCCTTGGGGGTCGTAGAAGGCCGGCCAAGGTTTCTGCCCGTGACCTTCGCCCCCTTGAGCAGCCTTGCGGAATTGAAGGACACCAGAACGTCCGGCAGCGCTTCCGTCGCCGCGGCCATGACGGGAGTCAGCACGCCGACGGAGGCGAGCCCCATGGTCACGACGTCCCACGCGATGCCGAGGACGATGTTTTGGCGGATCACCCGGTAGGTGCGGCGGCCCACCCCCAGCGCAGCCGGCACCTGGCTCCAGTCGTCGCGCATGAGGGCGACGTGCGCGGCCTCCAGCGCGACATCGCTGCCCACCACGCCCATGGCGATCCCCACGTCCGCTTGAGCAAGCGCCGGCGTGTCGTTCACGCCGTCGCCGATCATCGCGACCACGTGCCCGGATCGCTGCAAGTCCCGCACGAGGGCGATCTTGTCCTGCGGCAGCTGGTTCGCCTGGTACTCGTCGATGCCGAGTCGAGACGCGATGGCGGCGGCAACGCGCTCGTTGTCGCCGGTCAGGAGGATCAGCCGACGCACGCCCATGTTCTTCAGCGCTTCGATCGCCGCAGGCACCTCGTCGCGGATCACGTCGGCGACCGCGATCACGCCTTCCGCCACGCTATCGACCGCGAGCAGAAGCGCGCTCTTGCCGTCTTGGCCGAACGTATCGGCGCTCGCAAGCAGAGCGGGCGTCAGCGGGATGCCCTGGTCGGCGAGAAACTTCGCGTTTCCGAGCAGGACGGCCCTGCCCGCCACGATGCCGCGCAGACCTCGCCCAACCAGGTATTCGAACCGCTCGGGTTCTGGAACCTCGATCTGCCGTGCGGCGGCGTGGGCGAGAATCGCCGATGCAATGGGATGCTCGGAGTGCTTCTCCAACGAAGCTGCGTACCGCAGCAGTTCGACATCGGACAGGCCGTTCAAGTGGACCACGTCGGTCACGCGCGGTTTGCCGAAGGTGACGGTGCCGGTCTTGTCCATCACGACGCAGTCCACCCGCGCGAGCGTCTCCAGATAGAGCCCGCCCTTGACGAGAAGCCCGCGCTTGGCGCCGCTGCCCACGCTGGCGATGACCGAAAGCGGTGTGGCGAGGCCCACGGCGCAGGGGCAGGCGGCGACCAGCACCGCGATGGCATAAGTGAGCTGGCCGGAAATCAGATAGGTGAGAACCGCCACGCCGACGGCCGTGGGGAGGAACCAGGTGGTGAAGCGGTCGGCGAACTTCTGCACCGGGGCCTTGACCGCTTCGGCTTCTTCGACAAGTTTGACGATCTTGCCGAAGGTGCTGTCCGCGCCAACCCGGCTCACGCGCACTTCCAGGTAACCCGCGTCGTTGAACGTGGCGGCGAACACCGGGTCGCCCGCCTGCTTGTCCACCGGCATGCTTCCGCCGGTGATCGAGGACTGGTTGACCGAGCTCGTTCCCGCGACCACGATACCGTCGGCGGGGATCTGTTCGCCCGGGCGGATGGCGACGACGTCGCCGGGCTTGAGCGCGTCAGTCGCGACCTCGATCTCGCGGCCATCCAGCTTGATCCTCGCCGTTCTCGGCGCGAGCTTGATGAGTTCCTGAATGGCCTTGCGCGACTTGCCGGTCGTGAATTCCTCCAAGAAATGCGCGGTGCCCATGAAAAACACGATCAGCATCGAGGACGTGTACTGTCCGATGGCGGCGGCGCTGAGAATCCCGACCGACATCATCGTGTCGACATTGATTTGTCGATTGAGTGCGCCCAACACCGCGCGCTTGAAGATGGGGAAGCCGCCGATGAGGATGGCGGCCAACAGGACAGGGAGGGGAATCCTTTCCCTGGCGGCGTCGAGCCAGCCGAGGTATTCGCCACCGATCTTAAGCAGCGCGATGGCCGCCACCAGGGCCACAAAGGCGAACCTGATCACCTCAGTGGAAAATATGCGCTGTTCGCCCGGAGAGCGGGCGGGAAATATCTCGGCAGGCCGCACCTTGTAACCGAGGGCGGCGATGGATCTCGCGAGTTCCTCCGGGTGCACCTTGCGCTCGTCGTAGCGCACCTCGACTTTTTCCGCGGCGGACAGGATCTTGACACCCTCGACGCCCGCGCGGCGCGTGAGCGCCTGTTCCACGGACATCGCACACTCCGTGCAGCAAAGCCCCTCGACCTGAAGCGTGAGGGTGTGTTCTGTCACCTCCTTCATTGCCCTTTGCCGCCCGCGCGGTATCTGTATGGAAGCTTCCCGACGGACGGGGCGGTCATGCCAGCCGCTCCTCCAGCAGGCGAAGGTCGCCCTTGAGCGCCTTGAGCAGACCTTCGCTGTGCAGGCGGTAATAAACCATCTTGCCGTCGTTGCGCATGGCGAGCCACCCTTGGTCGCGTAGCAGCTTCAACTGATGGGACGTCGCCGCCACGGTGAGGCCCAGCACGTGAGCCACATCGCAAACGCACAGCTCGCCCTGGGCAAGCGTCAGCAGGATCTTCAGCCGGGTGACGTTGCCGAGCAATTTGTACAACTCAGCGAGCTGCGGCAGCAGATGCTCTTCCTGCGCAAGCTCGGACTTGATCCGCGCGACCTTCTCCTGCTCGAAGCAGGTGACGTTGCACGTCGGACTCACGATGACCTTCGCTGTGGGGTTCAAGGGCACACCTCATTTAGACGTTTGCGAAAATGATATATCAGCGCCGACATGCGCGCAAGCCCGGGCGGAAGGCTTGGATGCTGGCGCGTTGTAGAGCGTTTCACGAGTGACATCACGTTGATTGACAGGCCGCATGCGGGCGGAGCATTGACTTGCAACGGGACGCGCCCATCGCCGCCGACACGAATCCGGCGGCGCGGGCATGGGGCGGTAAAGGTCGCGTATCCTTAAAATGAAAATGACGGCGGCAAAAGTTCGTTTACGCGATGGTGGCCATGATTTGATGAGCGGCAGTTCGGGTGCCGCCGCCTGCAGGCAGCAGCGGCCCATTGGCGCAAGGGAACAAAATGGATGCACGGGTGATAAATCTACTGCATGGACTTGCAGGCTGGGCCGGGCAGCACCCGGTCATCGCGCTTTCCCTGGTCTTCACCCTTGCCATGGCCGAGTCGCTGGCAGGGGTGGGTCTGGCCGTTCCGGGCGCCGCGATGATGATTGCCGCCGGAGCGCTCGTGGCGCTGGGCGCGATGGACTTCTGGCCGACCCTGTTTGTGGCCGTGATGGGCGCCATCGCCGGCGACGGCATCAGCTACTGGATCGGCCGCCGTTATCGCGATCGCTTGCGCACGCTATGGCCCTTCCGCCGCCACCCCGGATGGCTTGCCCGCGGCGAGGAATTCTTCCATCGTCATGGCGGCAAGAGCGTCCTGCCCGGCCGCTTCGTCGGTCCCATGCGCCCGGTCATTCCAGTAGTGGCCGGAATGCTCGGGATGCGGCCCGCTGCCTTCTATGGCATGAATGTCCTGTCGGCGCTCGCCTGGGCGCCGACCTATCTGTTGCCCGGCATGGCATTCGGGGCTTCACTGGCCCTGGCGGGCCAGGTCGCGGCACGCCTCGTCGTCTTGCTGCTGCTGGTTGCCGCGCTGGCCTTGTCCGTCTGGTGGGCGGTGCGCGGGCTTTTCCTGGTTCTGCGGCCGCGGGCAGCGCTGATGACGCTATGGTTCCTCGCATGGGGCGGACGTCATCCACTGGTACAGAAGTGCCTGGGCGGTTTGCTCGATCCAGGCCGGCCAGAAACGAAAGCGCTGCTCATCATGGGGGGCCTGCTCATCGCTTCTGCCTGGCTGTTCCTGGGGATAGTCGAGGATGTCGTCACCGGCGACCCGCTGGTTCGCGCCGACCGGGGGTTCTACCAGCTCATGCAGGGCTTGCGCACGCCCTGGGGCGACAGGCTCATGGTGTTCGTCACCGAGATGGGGGATGGGATCGTCGTCGCGCTCGTCGGTGCGGCCATGCTCGCCTGGTTCGTGTGGCGGCGGGACCGCCGTGCAGCGGCTTACTGGGCGGCGGCACTGGGTGGCGGCCAGATCGCCACCACGGCGCTCAAGCTGGTCCTGCAGCGGCTGCGGCCGACGATAGTCGACTACAGTGTGTTCTCCAGCTACGCCTTTCCGAGCGGCCATGCCACCATGAGCATGGTGGCGTACGGATTCCTGGCCGTGCTCGTCGCCCGCAGTTTTTCGCAGCTGCGTCGATGGCTTGCCTATGCCGTGGCCGCGCTGCTCGTCGGCGCGATCGCCCTGTCGCGCTTGTATCTTGGCGTCCATTGGTTGTCGGACGTGCTCGGCGGGCTGAGCCTGGGGCTGGCGTGGGTCTCCTTGCTGGCCATCGCCTATTACCGCCACCCGGCCCCTGCGCCCTCGATGCGCGGCCTGCCATATATCGCGCTGCTCGCCCTCGCATCGGTGGGCGGCTGGCACGTGACCACGCAGTATTCCGCTGACCTCCGGCGCTACGCGCCGCAACTCGCCGTCAGGCATCTGGATGCCGCATCCTGGCTGCGGGAAGGCTGGCTGTCGCTGCCGGCCTACCGCAACGACCTTGAAGGCGAATTCGAACAGCCTCTCAACGTGCAATGGGCCGGCAGCCTCGCCGACCTGCGCCAAGAACTCCGCGCGCGCGGCTGGCGGGAGCCGCTTGCGCTGAACGCGGTTTCGGCGCTGCGCTGGCTGCATCCGGCTTCCCGGCTCGATGAACTGCCGGTGCTGCCGCAGGTGCATGACGGCAGGCATGAGGCGCTGCTCATGGTGCGTCCGTCGGGGCGTGGTGTGGCGCAGAGGGAAAGCGCGCTCCTCGTCCTGCGCCTCTGGCAGAGCGGCGTGGCGACCGACCCAGGTGGCATCCCAATCTGGATCGGCAGCGTCTCATTCCTGAAGCTCGAACGCGTCCTGCTTCTAGGCCTGCCAGTAACGGCGGATGGATACGACGAGGCGCTTTCCGAACTGACACGTTTACTGGAGGGAACCGGCCAGCACTTGGTTCAACGCTCGTTTGGAAACGTCTTGCTGATACCTCAACTGTAATCAATTGGCTTCCAAGGAATGGCAGCATGACTGAAAAATGGACGCTGGACCTGTCTCTGGTCTTGCCTGATATCCCCGATGAGCGCGATGCCTGCGTGGGGCGCTGACCAGACCGATTTGTTGCAGCCAAGGTTGGAAAAGGCCGGATTGATGACCGATGTAATGGAAGGCCACATCCGGGGGTACTTGGAAACCGATGCGGTTTTGCCTGAACAGAGAGGCGAGGATCTGGAACATCTGGTGGCGGTCCTATCCCCAGCGAAGCGGCGGATGCCCCCAACTTGGTCGGGTAAGATGACCCCATTCCTCACCGTAGAGTCGCCACAATGAATCAGCTCAATAAATCTATGACTGCGTCATCAGTTGGCGTTCGCATCCCAGCGGCCATCTGGGCGCTCGGCTTCGTCAGTATGCTGATGGACATTTCGTCCGAGCTGATTCATAGCTTGTTGCCGGTCTTCCTGGTCTCATCCTTGGGCGCTAGTGCACTCATGGTAGGGCTGATCGAGGGAGCGGCAGAAGCGACCGCGCTGATCGTCAAGGTGTTCTCCGGCACGCTGTCCGACTACTGGGGTAAGCGCAAGCCGCTGGCCGTCCTCGGCTACGGCCTGGGTGCGATCTCCAAGCCCCTGTTCGCGCTGGCGACGAGTTCGGGCTTGGTGCTCGGCGCGCGGCTGATGGACCGGGTGGGCAAAGGCATCCGCGGGGCGCCGCGCGATGCGTTGGTGGCGGACATCGCGCCGCCCGGGTTGCGCGGCGCCGCCTTCGGCCTGCGCCAGTCGCTCGACACGGTAGGCGCCTTCCTTGGCCCGCTACTCGCCATGGGCCTGATGCTGCTGTGGGCGAATGACTTCCGCGCGGTGTTCTGGGTCGCCATCCTCCCCGGATTTCTCGCCGTGGCGCTGCTGTTCTTCGGTGTACAGGAGCCTGAAAAGGCCCCCTTGGAACACCGCGCCGTTAATCCGATCCGGCGGGAGAACCTGCGCCGGCTGCCGTCGACCTACTGGTGGGTGGTGGCGATCGGCGCCGTCTTCACTCTTGCTCGGTTCAGCGAGGCTTTCCTCATACTTCGCGCCCACCAAGGTGGCCTGCCCGTCGCCTATACGCCGCTCGTGCTGATTGGAATGAACGTCGTCTATGCGGTTTCAGCCTATCCCTTCGGCAAGCTCTCCGACGGCATGAGCCACACCAAGTTGCTGGCGCTGGGACTTGCAGTCCTCGTCACTGCGGACATTGCGCTGGCCTACAGCAGCCACTGGACCTGGGTGTGGGTCGGTGTCACGCTGTGGGGCTTGCATATGGGCATCACTCAAGGACTTCTGGCGACAATGGTGGCCGATACCGCGCCGATGGATTTGCGAGGCACCGCTTTTGGCTTTTTTAATCTGGTCAGCGGCCTGGCCATGCTAGTGGCCAGTGTCTTGGCGGGACTGTTATGGGATCGCTTTGGTGCCACGCAGACCTTTATGGCCGGGGCCATCTTTAGTGCAATTGCATTGATGACAATTTTGTTCCGCGGTAGCGCGCCGGTGCCGCGACGGTAATTATTCGGAATCGATTACTCGATCTCGCTCCGTTCCTACACACTGGTTGCCCCAGTGCATCGCTGTTGGCAGGGCAATCCAGTTCAGCTTACCCTTGTAGGTCTTGGTACCTTCAAATCGTCCAAACGCGCTGCCCGTAATGGCCGCAACCCAAAAACGGGTGCCGCATCAAAATTGCAGCTTCGACCCTACCGCTTCACGGCTGGATCCAGCTTCAAGGCAGCGGTCGCACGCAAGAAAGCGTCCGAGAAGAAGTAACGTAATCAGTGGCAGGCGTGGCGATTCCTTCTTGACAGCGCCTGCGAATCAACTGTATCTCGGGGCCGCGAGTGCACATGAATGTTAAACAACAGACGGCCCGCGCTGCCGCCCGAATTCCCAGGACACACCGCTACCACGTATCACCGCCGTCATAGTCTGCCCCAGCCGTTGCTCAATGGCGGGCTTCCACGGCACCAGACTGAAACCTATGCCGTCATCAAGCATCGCGAAGCGCCCGCTGGCGAGTTGCACGTTGCGGCGGTAAACCCCAGTCGCATGTTCACCGTCTGCCAGAGGCCGGTACGCCAAGCCGGTTTCCGCAGCGATGGTCTTGGCAGTGGCATCAATCTCGCGCCCACGTAGCGTCGCCAACAGATTGCGTGCCAGGATCACGCGTTGTCCGCGTCGCCCGGCCAGCCCCTGTTCGACCAGAAAATCTGACCGCTGCCGCAGCGCTTCACGAACCTCGCCGCCGAATCCGTTGTCGGCGATACCGCTGGCGCCGCCGATCAACTGCTGATCCAGCCAGGTTGCGCCGATCACACGGACTTGCCGTTCAATGGGCAGGTGTGAACGCAGTTCCACCGACACGCCGCCCAGCCGCCGCGCATCGTATTGCCGACCTCGCTCGGGCAGGTCCGCCGGGACCCTCCAGACCACTTCGGCCAGGCGCTCGACAATGCCCGCCCGGCGCAGTGCTTCCAGGCGGCGCACATGGGCATCAACCACCTCCTTGGAGTCGCGGGTAGGCGTGGCCTGGGCCGTGACCATCGCCAAGTGATGGTCGGTGCGGTACAGGCCATCGACCGCGAGCACGGCGATGTTCTTGTCTGCCGCCCGGAACTCGGCTGAACCGCGTACTTCGACCACCGCCCCCACCAGATATTGCTCAAGCTCCACCTTGGCATTCAAGGCGATGTAGTGCGCCTTGCCGTCGGTGCCATCGACCACCAGATAGCCACGGTCGTACAACTCGTCCGCCATGCCCTTGTCCGCCACCCGGCCGACCACAGAGCGTGCGTTTTCGCCCGCCTCGAACACCGCCAAGTCACGCGGCACACCGCCCATGGCGCGCTGCATGGTGCGCACGATGTCGCCACGCTCGCCCATCGTCCGCAGAACCTGTTCCGCATCGGCGTGGATGGTCCACACACCGGGCGATGACTCGTGTGCCAGACCCATGCGCTGCACGTGTTGCAGCCGTCCGATCAATAGCAAGCGCTGCTGTCTGCGCGATGGATCATTGGCAAATTGATTCATGTGAATCAGACCGCCTTGCACTTCGCGTTGCAGCGTGCGATCCAGGCTGGTCCAACGCTCCTGATTGGCCTCCCGCCGCAGACCCTGCTGGATTTCCATCTCGGTGCGCGGCCCCAGCCATTCGGTCGCCAGTTCCGACGCCCGCTCGCGCATGCCTCGTGAGATGTAGTCGCGGGAAATTATCAAGTCTTTGCCGGTGTCGTCCTTGCCGCGCAGCACGACGTGTGTGTGCGGGTTGTCGGTGTTCCAGTGGTTTACCGCCACCCAGTCCAGGCTCGTCCCCAAATCGGCTTCCATGCGGCTCATCAGGTGCCGGGTATAGCGGCGGAGGTCGTCGAGTTGCTCGGCGTCCTCGGGCGAGACGATGAAGCGGAACTGGTGCCGGTCGTCTCGGCCGCGTTCCTCGAAGGCGGCCGGGTCGGCGCTGTCCGTCGTCGGTCCATAGGCGTGGCCCGGTTCGCCGTCGCGGCCCACGCCCTCGCGTTCGATGTAGCGCAGGTGCGTGGTGGTCGAGCGCGACCCGGCCTGTTTGAGGTTCACTAATCGGGTCTTGATGGTGACGCGCCGCGAACCCGGCTGCGCAGTGCGGCCGGTAAAATGGGCGGCCACATGCCCCCGCCCGAGGCGTGCGCCAGATCGCACCCCCGACTTGCGTATCGACTTTTCGCCAGCCTTGCTGACCTCCTTCAACACCTTGGAGATGAACTTCTGCTGACGGTTCTTCGGTGCGCCCGGTCGTACCCGAAAACGATCATCATTCCGGCTGCTCATGAGGTGAACTCCGGCGTGCCTCGGCCAAGTCAGGCGGGCAAGGCACGTGGATGGATCAATGTGGACGTGAATTTCGCGCCGCACACGGCACATCGCCCTCCAAAGCGAGTGCCGCGCCAACCCACGTGCAGACAAGGCTTTACGCGCACAACGGTGCCGCGTCCTTTTATCTTGCCCTCCGTCTTTTCCGATCGCTGGCGCGACCGGCTCCGACGGGCGGACTGCGATCGTCTGCACGGGTGAGGCACCGCAGCCGCAGGCTGTGGGGCAGGCGATGTGCAGTGGGACTGCACAAGAATTACCAAACACCGCTGCAGGTTCATGGCGTGCCCCACGTCCATAACGGCTGCGCGCTGCCGATCACGGTGGAGACAGCAACGGGACCGAAATAGCGGCTGTCGAACGACGCTGGATTCGTCGAGCTGAGCAGGAACAGCTCGCCATCATGAAGCCGCCGACAGTGCTGCCAGGCCGACAGTGGACGGCCATGGCCATCGACTCTGTGGACGCCAGCGACTGCCACGCCATCGATGCGAACGATGTGCTTCTCGATGCACACCTGCTGCGGTGACATCGCGCCAATGCGCTTGAGCAGCGGGATGTGCAGGGGCAGGTAGCCACGCTGCGCAGCCAGCGTAGCGGCGTCTGCCGGAAGGCTGGCGAGCACGATGCTGTCGACGTGCAGCGAGTGGGGCGGGCCGATGCGGTACCAGCCAAGTGGTACGCTGTCGCTGGGGTTGTAGACGATGCGCGCAACCGGTGTATGAACCGATGACCAAGCGAGTGCAGCGATGCCGAGGACGGTGAACAATACGACACCCCAGCGATGGAGGTGGGTGTTCATCGCAACACCTCGCCCGCGAGCCAAGCAGCATGCCGTTCAACAGAGTAGGGCGGCAATGGCATGCGCGCGGACAACCGGTTGCCCAGCGTGAGCCAGTACGCAGGCGACACCGCTGCCGGATCGATGCCGAGCGCTTCGATGGCGTCGATTTGCGGCAACACCGACTGCACCTGCCGTTCACCTTCGGCGCACAGCAGCAGGCGCGCACCCGGCTGGATGCCCGCGATGCGTTGCACCGCATCGAGCGGCGTGCACGCCTGCAGCACCATGAGCTGCCAGCGTGTGGTGCCATAGTCGTTGGACTCCCAGCGCACGCGGCAGAACACAGCCGCCGGTGTGAAGATCGCGCAGCGCCGCCAGCGATCCAGCCGCAGTTCACGCAGCGGATGACCGAAGCGCAGGTAGACGTTGATCCTGTGCTCGACGAATGCCAGTGATACGCGCGTCAGCGGTGTGTCGTTCGTGACGCTGGAAAGCACGGGATGGGGTAGGGGTGGCGCATCGTTGACCGCCTGCAAGAGTGCGTTCATGGTTGCTTCTCCGGGAATTCATGTTCCAGCAGCGCGCGCAGCATCTCGGCGACCGTGAGGCCGCGTGTGAAGGCTTCGACCTTGATGCGGGCGCGCAGCGCCGGCATCACGTCGATGGTCAGCCGGGCGGTGTAGAGATCGGTCTTGCCGATGTCTGCACCCTCGCCCTGGCGCACCCAGGCATCCGCGTGCGGGTTGGCAGGCGGGCGGGCGCCGATGGCAATGCGTTTGCCATTCTTCATCGCGCCATCCTCAACACTTCAGTGGCGAGCGCCGCGATCTCGCGTGCAGCCATGCTGTCCGCGTCGAGTTCGAGCGCGAGCTGACCTCTGGCCACGCTGTCGGCGAACACGATGCGCTGCCGAACTTCCGAGAGCAGCGATGGCAGCGCTTGATCGGCGAGTGCGCTGCGTGCCTCGCGTCCGATCACCGTGGTGCTGACGCGCCGGTTGATGACGAAGGCCGCGCGCAGCGCTGGCCGGAACACCTGCGCTTCGCGAATCAATGACACCATCTCGGCGCTGGCCCACACGTCGTAGGGGCTGGGTTGCACAGGGATCAATACGACGTCAGCCGCGAGTAGCGCGGAGCGCGCGAGGGCGGCAATACGGGGCGGGCCATCGATCACGATGTGATCGCAGCGCCGGGCGAGTTCCGGCGCTTCCTGATGCAGGGTCTCCCTTGCCAGGCCGACAGCACCGAACAGCCTGGGCAAGCCGTTCTGGCTGCGGCGTTGCGTCCAGTCCAACGCTGAACCCTGGGGATCGGCATCGACCAGGATCACCGAGCTGCCTTGGATCGCCAGCTCGCCTGCAATGTGAGTGGCGAGGGTTGTCTTGCCGACCCCGCCTTTCTGGTTGAGCAGCGCGATGATCATGATGCTCTGCCTGCTGCCTGCCGGTTTATCCACAGCGTGCAGGCTCTTCTTATTGTTAGTTTTATAGATTTAAAGTTAGAACCTAAGTTAGGAAACGCCGAAACCATCGCTGTGCAAAGCTTTGCGATGCGTTCGCACTCCCGATAGCACGATAGCGCTACGCCTGATAGCACGAGGATTCCTACTCCTGATAGCACGACTGGATTCACCGTTTTTCCACAGGCACCGCAGCGGTACTGAAGCTGCCGCCGGGCCGTAGCGGTGCCGTGGACGGCACGGCGCGAAAGCTCAGCACCTCCGGCCCGTGTCTTGGCCGCAGGACGGCGAGCGTATAGCCCGGCAAGAGTTGCCGCGCCACGATGCGGCGCAGGTCGTAGGCGAAGTCGGTGAAGCGCGCCAGGCTGCCGGACTTGCGGTGCAGCTGCGGGAAGTCGATGCGCCAGCCGTCGCGCTGCCAGCCGCCGTGCTTGCGCACCAGGCGGTACAGCCAGCGCTCGATGCCGCCGGTCAGGCGGAAGTAGTTGGCGTCGATGGTCAGCACCAGACTCTCGTCGAACACACCGGCATAGAACCAGTCCGGCAGGATCAGCTCGATGCCTAGCGGCCGACCCCGGCCGTCCGCGCGTTCCTTCCATTCGTTGATCCAGGAGAAGCGGTGCAGGCGCCGCGTATTGGACTGGCGTATGGATGTGGCTACGCTGGTGGACTGCAAGCGGTCCAGCGCCGCCTTGAGGCGCTGGTAGTCGCGCAGCGACGTGCCGCGACCAATGAAGCGCAGGATCTCGTAGGGCGTGGCCGCCATCAACCGCGACGAGCGGATGCCCGCGTCGCGTGCCTCGACGATCTGGCTCGCCGCCCAGATCAGGATGTCCGCATCCCAGATGGTCGCCAGGCCATGCTCGGCGGTGCCTTCGACCCGCACTGTCACGCTCCTGCTGCAGAAATCGATCGGCACCGTGCGCTTGCTTTTGGCCAGCGAGAAGAACGGGTAGGCCATCAGATCCTGCGCGTCGCGTACGGGCAGTTCGCCCGGGAGGGCGTGGAACAGGTCGAGCTGCTCGCGCTGCGGATCGCGCCCGATGGCCATCGGTGAAGGTGTCCATCGTCACTCAGCGTTCGCCGGTGCGGTGTGCGGCGTGTTGTTCGGTGTACTGTGGATCGGAGGTCATTTCGAAGCTGCGCGCGTCGGCCCAGGCTTCAAGGTCGCTGATGGCGTACATCACGCGCCGACCGAATTTGCGAAAGCGTGGCCCGCCGCCGATGACGCGCTGCTTCTCCAGCGTGCGCGGCGACAGCCGCAGGAACGCGGCGGCTTCGTTGTTAGTCAGGTAGCGCGCAGACTGCGTGGTCTGGGCAGGCTGCTGGGTGGCAGCGGGTACGGGGTACTGCCGTAACGGTGCGGGTCGCATGGCAAATGGCTCCATCAGTCAAGATCGCCGACGAAGCAATCGCCGCCGGATGGAAGCAGTTTCGGGAAAGCCAGGCGTGCTGCGCAGGGACGTTTTGCGACACCGTTCTAACGTCCCGGTGTGGTGCTGCCGGGTTGCAGCAGGTGACGGTAGCCGCCACCCATGAGCGTCCGACCCCGTCGGATGAGGCGGCGAACCTGGGCGCGCAGATCGCTGTCGTCATGCCAGCGCTCGGCGACGGCGGCGATGCCGAACAACACTTCGGCCACGCCGCGCTGCGACGCACCGGCCAGCGTGCCATCGAGCGCCTGCAGGGTGCGCATGTGGAGCATGGCCGTACGGCCAGGTCTGTCTGTGGCGATCGCGCTGTGGTGCGCGCTGTCGGCGTCTAGCATAGACAGATCGGCTTCGATCGCGCGCCAGCGCTCGCGAAGCTGGTAGCCGGCACGGACGGCATAGGCGTAAGCCATGCCGTCTTCCAGTGCGGGCGATATCGCCATGCGCAGCTTGCGGTCGACGAGATGGGTGGTCAGCACCAGGCGCTTGCCGTCGTGCATCAGTTGCTTGCGCCCGGGGATGCGCCAGAGCTGGAACAGCAGCGCATCATCAGTGGGATCGGCATCCGGATAGACCTGGACGACCGAGGAGGGGTCAGGGAACCAGTCGGGGTGCGCGTCGCGTGCATCGCGCGCAGGGTCTTCCAGCAGGCGCAAGCTCCAGCGCTGCGCGTCGTGTTGCGGACAGAGCCGGTGGTGTCGCCAGGCGAGCCGGTATTCCGGGTTACGCCGCAGGTATTCCCATGCAAGCGCGGGGCCGTCCAGATGCAGCACGTACAGGTAGGCAGCGCTGGGATGCCAGTGAACGGCGCTCGACTCTGCCATGGCGATACCTCCTCTCGGCTAGAAGGAAGTCAATCGCAATGAGGGACACGGCCGAAGCCCCATCATCGACCTGCGTCGGCAAAGCTGTTGCCACGGCTGTGGATAAGCCTGGCACTCTGCAGCAGTCAATAAGGTGGCCTAACAATAGGCCGTGCATTCGCATTATTTTGGATAGCGTAGCACAGCTGTTTTACCTATTAGTGTCGGTACAAGAAAGTCTGGATCCGGCGCCAGGAAGTCGTAATGTGAACCGTTGCGGCATCGAACGGAGTGACCCAGCAGCGGCTAGCAAGGGATCGATCAATCGTTGATTGATCCGTCAGCCTCAGCCATCCGGACATACTCGGATAGACGGTGCTTGGGCGTGAAATGCAGATCACGTACAACGGCCAGGTTCCGCGGCCCGCGAATGCCTTCCAGGACGGACAAGCGCACGTGGCCGAGTTGCGGCGTGCCCATGCCGAGGTCGATCAGGCCGAAGGCAGTGTCACCGTCGTCGGGATCGAGTTCGGTCAACAACCAGGTCGCGTGCGCGTCCAGGGTGAACAGCTTGACGACCGGCAACGGGTCGCACTGCTCGCCGCACGCAGCGGCAGCCCCGTTTTCCAGCAACTGGACGCGCTGGGCGTCGGTGATGAGGGGTTTCATGGTCGCTGTTCGGAAACGGTCACGATCAGCACCGTGCCGGTATTGTGCAAACGTGCTGATGCGCCAAAGCGAGTCTGTGCATGTGCACTTTTGCGCCCAAGCGCCAAAGCGGATTTCACCGAATCCGTGGAGGGTCGAATCGACGAATACGTAAGTACGGAAGCCATGATTTCAGTAAAAGCGGTTTCAGCATAGACACACCCGACGCAAGTTTACGCAGGGAATGCTACAAATGAACACTATAGATTGTAGTCCTATAGGGTTCTATCGGATGTCATCGTCGTTTTACACGAAACGACTTGATGTCACCGAAGAATACATTCCCTGCGGCGCTCAAGACAGTCAGAAAAGCCCGTGGCCTCAGCCAGGAAGCTTTCTCGGACGTGTCGAGCCGCACGTACATGAGTTCGCTCGAACGTGGCCTGAAAAGCCCGACCTTGAGCAAGGTCGCCGAGCTGTGCGAGGTCATGGACGTGCATCCGCTCACACTGCTGACGCTGGCCTATGGCGGCGACAGCAAGGGTGTGAGCGAAGTCATCGAGCGCGTGCGGCGCGAGCTGGCCGCCATCCAGGGCCAGAAGGAAAAATAGGTGAGAAAAGGGCGCTGCCCAGTGGCAGCGCCCGCGTGACGGCTACGTCACGATGCGCTCCGCCAACCGCGCTTCACGCGCATAGGCACTGATCGGCTTCGTCGCAATGAAGTGCAAATCCCGCTCGACCGGAAGGCCGAGACGGCCACGCACGGATTGTAGATCGGCCAGGCTCACATAGCCCAGTTCCGGAAAACCCTGCCCCAGGTCGCAGAGCCCGAAAGCATGGTCGTGGTCGTCCGGGTCGATCTCGGTGAGCAGCCAGGTCGCACCGGCATCGGGCGTGAACAGCTTGACCACGGGTGGTGGGTCGAAGTCGTCGTTGTCGAGGGACTGCCGGCCGTTGGCCAGCAACTGTGCACGTAGCGTTTCGGTGATGAGGTTCATGATCGCAACGCCTTGAATGGACGCTCCCGATCGGAGCGCTGCGATCCGGGCGCACGCGCAAAGTGCGGCCGTCATACCCCCAACACGGGCGAAGCCGACGCGGGCCGGGGGTTGACGGGCGTGCGGCGTGCGCCAAGCTGCGCTGCCTATCCGGTCGGTGATGCGGCCATGCCGGACAGGCGTGACGTCGTCATGAAGGACTCGGCTTCCAAAACGGAAAATAAAGCACGCTAAGGCAAAGCCGACCCCGCCAGGCTTGCTCCGCCCTGTAACGACGCAATCAGCGGGCACGAAACATTCCCGTGCCGCGAGTGGCAGGCGCATACGAGTTCGGACAGCACGGTTTCCATGCGCGCCAAGTCGGCCATCTTCTCGCGCACGTCCTTGAGCTTGTGCTCGGCCAGGTTGCTGGCTTCCTCGCAGTGAGTGCCATCGTCAAGCCGCAACAGCTCGGCGATCTCGTCGAGGCTGAAGCCCAGCCGCTGAGCCGACTTCACGAATCGCACTCGCGTCACATCTGCGCCGCCATAGCGGCGAATGCTGCCGTAAGGCTTGTCTGGCTCCGGCAACAAACCCTTGCGCTGATAGAACCTTATTGTCTCCACGTTGACTCCGGCCGCCTTGGCGAAGCTGCCTATGGTCAGGTTTTCCAGATTGATTTCCATGCCCTTGACTCCGTACATGACTACGGAAGTAACGTTACGCTATCCATTCCGGATTTGAAAGGAGATGTCATGTCGCAAGAGAAAACCGGACGCTTGCCGCTCATCGGCGGCGTCATCGCCGCCATCGCCGCCTCCCTGTGCTGCGTTGGTCCTTTGGTGCTGGTCATGCTCGGCATCGGCGGCGCTTGGGTAGGCAATCTGGCCATACTGGAGCCATTCCGGCCTTATTTCCTCGGGGCGGCCATCGTTGCCCTGTTCTTCGCCTGGAAAAAGATCTATCAGGCGCCGGCGGCTGCAGCCTGCACGCCAGGTTCCTTGTGCGCCATGCCCCAGACCAATCGTGTCTACAAGGTGCTGTTCTGGGCCGTGGCCGTGCTCGTCGGTCTGGCCATGGTCTTTCCCTACATCGCCCCACTGTTCTACTAAAAGGAGTCACATCATGAAAACCACGGTTTCGGCACAAGCCAAAAAACTCATTCTTGCCTCAGTTCTTGTTTTTGCCTTCACCGACGCGGCGTTCGCCGCCGTGCGCACCGTGACGCTGTCCGTTCCCGGCATGTACTGCGCGGTCTGTCCGATCACCGTGCGCAAGGCCCTGGAAAAGGTGTCTGGCGTGTCCAAGGTCAATGTGTCGTTCGAGAAAAAGGAAGCCGTCGTGACCTTCGATGATGCCAAGACCAACATCAAGGCATTGGAAGATGCCGCCTTCGAGGCGGGTTATGAATCCACCGTGAAAGAGGAAAAAGCCAAATGAGCGAACTGATCCTCCACGTAACGGGCATGACCTGCGACCACTGCGCCGCATCCGTGAAACAAGCCCTGCTTGCGGTTGTCGGCGTGACACGTGCGGACGTGTCCTATCCAGATGCCACGGCCCGCGTGGAAGCGGCCGCGAGTACCCCCGTCGCCGCACTGCTCGACGCCGTGCGCGCCAAGGGCTATGGCGCGGAAACCGGCGCGGAGGCCGGCACCACGTCCAAGACCGAAGCCAAGCTCAGCGTCGCCATTATCGGCACCGGCTCCGCCGCCTTCGCCGCCGCCATCCGCGCGGTCGAGGAAGGCGCGGATGTGACTGTGATCGAAGCCTCTACTATCGGCGGCACTTGCGTCAACGTCGGCTGCGTGCCGTCTAAGATTCTAATCCGCGCCGCGCATGTGGCGCACCTGCAAGCGCAGCATCCGTTTCCGGGTCTCGCCAAACACGCGCCAACACTGGATCGCAAGACGCTGGTCGCACAGCAGCAGGCGCGGGTGGAAGAACTGCGCCACGCGAAATACGAAAGCATTCTGGAAAGCAATCCGGGCATCAACCTGCTGCGCGGCTTCGCGCGATTCGACGATGCCAAGACTCTCGTCGTGCGCCAGGACGATGGCAGCGAACAGCGTCTCACGCCCGACCGTATCCTGATCGCCACCGGACGCTCGCCACAGATTCCGGACGTGCCTGGGCTCGCCGGGACGCCGTTCTGGACATCAACGGAGGCATTGATCGCCGAAGAAACGCCGACCGAGTTGATCGTGTACGGCGGATCGGTGGTCGCGCTGGAACTCGCGCAGGCGTATCTGCGCCTGGGCAGTCGCGTCACCCTCGTGGCACGCGGCAAGTTGCTATCGAAAGAAGATTCGGCCATAGGCGTTGGACTCAAGTCGGCGCTGGAAGAAGAAGGCATGCGCGTCCTGACCGAAACCGACATTAAGGCCGTGCGCTATGACGGCAAGGTTTTCGAACTTGAAACGACCGTAGGCGCCATTATCGGCGACCGGCTGCTGATTGCCACCGGCCGCAAGCCGAACACGTCGGGCCTCGAGCTCGCCCATGCTGGCATCAAGGCCGACGAGCGCGGCGCTATCGTCGTGGACGATCACCTGCGCACATCCGTGCCGCATATCTATGCGGCCGGTGACTGCACCAACGCACCGCAGTTTGTCTACGTAGCCGCCGCGGCGGGCACTCGCGCCGCTATCAACATGACCGGCGGCGACGCGGCGCTGGATCTCTCCGTGGTGCCCGCCGTGGTGTTCACCGACCCGCAAGTGGCCACGGTGGGGCTCGCCGAAGCGCAGGCAAACAAGCTTGGCATGGAAACCGACAGCCGCACGCTGACGCTCGACAATGTGCCACGCGCCTTGGCCAACTTCGACACCCACGGCTTTATAAAGCTGGTGGCAGACAAAAATACCGGGCTTTTGTTGGGCGCGCAGATTCTGGCGGCGGAGGCGGGTGAAATCATCCAGGCCGCAGCGCTGGCGATCCGCAATCGCATGACTGTCGCCGACCTGGCGGGACAGCTTTTCCCCTACCTCACCATGGTGGAAGGACTGAAGCTGTGCGCCCAGACCTTCACCAAGGACGTGAAGCAGCTGTCCTGCTGCGCCGGGTGAGAAGGATGTGTTCAATGAGGCGATCCAAGATACCAAGCGCGGGCCGCTGATGGTGAACGCAAGAATGCCCCGCCGCTTGGGCGGGGCGCCGAGGCGACGATCAGTCGCCCTTGCTGCGCGACCAGATCAGGTTGTGCGCGCCGTCCTCGCCTTCGACCAGGCGGGCATAGATGGTCGCCGGGAACGACGGGTCATCCAGGGTCGCCGACAGGTAGGGCCGCTCCGCCTTGCTGATTTTCTTCCACGCCGCGCCGATCTCGAAGTTGCCGGCGACGATGCGGTAGTCAGGAGCGTTCTCGCTTTCCTTGGCGTTCGGAATGAATTTGACCTTGACGTTGAGCGTCAGGGTGCGAACCGTGCCGGTGAAGCTGTCGTTCTGTGCGGTGAAGGTGCCGATGTTTGCCATGATGAATCTCCTTTTGGTGGTGCAAGGTCGCGCCCATCGCGGCCTTGTCGGTGATCCGAAGGGCGAGGGTCGGGCGGGCTGCATCGCGCAGCGGCCGCAACGCAGTGGAGGACCGGGAGGAACAAGAAATTTGATTCGCGAGGAAGGCACGCAGTGCCGGGGAAATTTGTTGGGCCGGACGGTTGCAGCCATGAAGCCCGAGGCGTAGCCGTTGCCTCGC
>JBDRCF010000056.1:0-20559 GCA_043821985.1 Pseudomonadota bacterium | reverse complement strand
ACTTCTTGGCCGCTCCGCCAAATTTCTTCGACAGAATGGTGGTGATCGCCGCGGTCAAGGTGGTCTTGCCGTGGTCAACGTGTCCAATGGTGCCAACGTTTACGTGCGGTTTCGTCCGCTCGAATTTTTCCTTAGCCATTTCCAAGTACCCCTCAAATTTGCACAAGAACGATGCGGCTCATCACAACCAACACCCCGACTACCGCTTTATCAAATACAGGCGCGCCGCTCAAACGGCGACCACCCAAAACCTGGTGCCCATGGGCAGGATTGAACTGCCGACCTCTCCCTTACCAAGGGAGTGCTCTGCCACTGAGCTACATGGGCTTCGGACTTACTACCAAATAAGCCCACACAAAAACTGGAGCGGGTGAAGGGAATCGAACCCTCGTCTTAAGCTTGGAAGGCTTCAGCTCTACCATTGAGCTACACCCGCATGGGGTGGGCCATGGTTGTAAAGCCGCTCAAGCGTCAACAACCACGCGCCTCCCGCTTCGCCCTGCTCCTACTTCAAAAACTGGTGGTGGGGGAAGGATTCGAACCTTCGAAGGCAGAGCCGTCAGATTTACAGTCTGATCCCTTTGACCGCTCGGGAACCCCACCCAAACGAAGCGCGAGATTATAGGGGGGTTCACGAGACGCTGTCAAACATCTTCACTGCAAAAACCTGTCCAGATCACACATTGAACAGGAAATTCATGACATCGCCATCCTTGACGACATATTCCTTGCCTTCCGCACGCATCTTGCCCGCTTCTTTCGCCCCTTGCTCGCCCTTGCAGGCAATGAAATCGTCGAACGCAATGGTCTGTGCCCGAATGAAACCGCGCTCGAAATCGGTATGGATCACGCCAGCCGCCTGCGGGGCGGTATCACCCTTATGGATGGTCCAGGCACGCACTTCCTTGACCCCGGCCGTGAAATAGGTCTGCAGGCCGAGCAGATCGTAGGCGGCACGGATCAGGCGGTTGAGCCCGGGCTCGTCCCAGCCGAGTTCCTTCAGATACTCCAGGCGATCTTCCGGCGACAACTCCTGAAGCTCGGCTTCCAGCGCCGCGCACACCGGAACGACTGGGGCGCCCTCCTTTTCGGCAAAGGTCTTCAGTGCGTCGAGCATCGGGTTGTCATGGAAGCCGTCCTCGCTGACGTTGGCGACATACAGCGTGGGCTTGACCGTCATCAGGCACAACGGCTTGATCGCCTCCAGCCCTTCCGCGTCGAGGCCGGCGGCACGTGCGGGGCGCCCTTCGTTCAGTGCGGCGAGCACCGGCTTCAAGGCCTCCACAATGACTTTCGCCTCCTTGTCGCCCCCGCGCGCCGCCTTTTCATACCGTATCAACGCCTTCTCGGCGCTCGCCAGGTCGGCAAGCGCCAATTCGGTCGCAATAGTCTCGACATCCGACAGCGGATCGACCTTACCGGCGACATGGATCACGTTTTCATTATGAAAACAGCGCACCACGTGACAGATCGCGTCCGTTTCGCGGATGTTGGCAAGAAACTGGTTGCCCAGACCCTCACCCTTGGAGGCACCCGCCACCAGGCCGGCGATGTCGACGAACTCGACGATCGCCGGCACCACCCGTTGCGGCTGGATGATCTCGGCCAGCTGCGCGATGCGCGGGTCCGGCACCTCGACCACACCGGTGTTCGGCTCGATGGTGCAGAAAGGATAGTTCTCCGCTGCGATGCCCGCCTGGGTCAGCGCATTGAACAGGGTGGATTTTCCGACGTTGGGCAAGCCAACGATGCCGCATTTGAGACTCATGGGTTTTCCAGTTTAGGTTTGACTGAGGCGGTTTTTACGGACGGATTGGTATTGGCGCGCTGGATGGCCGCATTCCACTCGCCTTTTTCGATCAACGGCACCAGATCGAGTGCACGATCGATGGCCGCATCGATCTCTGCCTGCTCCTCGCGGCGCGGTGGCTTGAGGACATAGTTCACGACTTCGTTGCGATCGCCCGGGTGGCCTATCCCGATGCGCAGCCGCCAGTAGTCCTGCGTGCCCAGATGCGAGGTGATGTCCTTGAGGCCGTTGTGCCCGCCCATGCCGCCGCCGAACTTGAGGCGCAACTGGCCGGGCGGAATGTCGAGCTCGTCATGCACCACCAGGATCTCGCCCGGCGCAATACGATGAAAACGCGCCAGCGCGCCGACCGCCTGACCGGAACGGTTCATGAAGGTCTGCGGCAACAGCATCCAGATGTTTTCCGCACTGCGCCCGACAATGCCGTGAAAGCGCGATTCATGTGCCAGCGGAATGTTCCACGCCTGCGCGAGACGCGCGCAAAACCAAAACCCGGCATTGTGCCGGGTTTCTTCGTAGTCACGCCCCGGGTTACCGAGGCCGACAATCAGGCGGGGTGCCATCATGACGACTCACAACGCAACCACAGCCGGGTTGCGTCAAGACTCAAGCTGCGGGTGCAGCAGGCGTCTCAGGTGCGGGTTCGTCAGACTTCATACCCTTGGGCAGCGTGACCGTCGCCACTGCGGGATTCTCGTGCTGTACATGCGCAACGAGTTCCACGCCTTCGGGCAATACGAGGTCATTCGCATGAATGGAATGGCCGATCTCCAGCGCGCCCATGTCCACAGCAATGAACTCGGGCAGATTACCCGGCAGACAGATCACGTCGATTTCGGTCACCACATGGCTGACCTTGCCACCACCGGTTTTGACGCCAGGGGCGGTATCCGCATTCAGGAAGTGCAGCGGGACCTTGACGTGTATTTTGTGCGTCTTGTCGACACGCTGGAAGTCGACGTGCAGCACTTGCTGCCGGTAGGGATGCCATTGCGTATCGCGCAGCAGCACCGACTCCTTGGCGCCGTCGACATTCAGCGTCAGCACGGAAGCGTGAAAAGCCTCCTTGCGCAGCGCATGGTAAAGCGCATTGTGATCCAGCTCGATCTGTACCGGAGCGGTCGTGCCGCCGTAGACGATGCCGGGGACCTTGCCAGCGTGACGCAGACGGCGGCTCGCACCCGTACCTTGCAATTCACGCTTGGCGGCGATGACTTCGATTTCCATAGTATTTCTCCAATATAACTGCTCAATGATGCATTGCCGAAAATGGTCAATGCATGCCAAAAAGCCCCCGCGACCAGGGGCATTCCCAGCCCGCTATTCGATGAAGAGCGAGCTGACAGAATCTTCGTTGCTGATGCGGCGGATGGTTTCCGCCAGCAATTCAGCCACCGACAGCTGCCGGATTTTCTTGCATGCGCGCGCATCGTCGCGCAACGGGATGGTATCGGTCACCACCAGTTCGTCGATCGCGGAATTCGTCACGCGTTCGGCGGCGCTGCCGGAGAGCACGGCATGCGTGCAATACGCCATCACCTTCTTGGCGCCATGCTCCTTCAGCGCATTGGCCGCTTCGCACAGCGTATTGGCCGTATCGACCATGTCATCCATGATGATGCAGGTCCGATCCTTGACGTCGCCGATGATGTGCATCACCTTCGCCACATTCGGTTTGGGACGACGCTTGTCGATGATCGCCAGGTCGCATTCCAGCCGCTTGGCGATCGCCCGTGCCCGCACCACCCCACCCACGTCGGGCGACACCACCATCAGGTTCGGGTGGTTGCGCTTCCAGATATCGCCCAGCAGGATCGGACTGGAATAGATGTTGTCGACCGGAATGTCGAAAAACCCCTGGATCTGGTCCGAATGCAGATCCATCGTCAGCAACCGGTCGATTCCCACGCCCTGCAGCATGTTGGCCACCACCTTGGCAGTGATCGCCACCCGGGCCGAACGGGTGCGCCGGTCCTGGCGCGCATAGCCGTAATACGGAATCGCCGCGGTGATGCGGGCAGCCGAGGCGCGTTTCAGCGCATCGACCATCACCATCACTTCCATCAGGGTGTCGTTGGTCGGCTGGCAGGTCGACTGCAATACGAACACGTCCTTGCCGCGCACATTCTCCAGGATCTCGACCATCACCTCGCCATCGGAAAACCGCGACACCGTGGCACGGCCGAGATGAATGTTCAGATGGCGCACCACGTCGCTGGCAAGACGCGGGTTGGCATTTCCGCTGAACACCATCAGGTTGTCTATGGACACACGAGTCTCCGGCGATTTGGCTGGTCCGACACAACAACAAAAACAGCCGCCACCGGCGGCTGTTCGCTTAACTGGCTGGGGAGGTAGGGATCGAACCTACGAATGTCGGAATCAAAATCCGATGCCTTACCACTTGGCGACTCCCCAATAAAATCGGGTGCTGCTCAGTCGCAGTACTCGTACAGCGGATGCCGGTCGAGCCCCTGCGCCACAAAACCCTGCATCGTTTCGGGCAGTCGGCGCAACACGCCGCGCGCCGCT
Source organism: Pseudomonadota bacterium (assembly GCA_043821985.1). Taxonomy (GTDB): domain Bacteria; phylum Pseudomonadota; class Gammaproteobacteria; order Burkholderiales; family Thiobacillaceae; genus Thiobacillus. The sequence continues at coordinate 16,217 of JBDRCF010000056.1, read as the reverse complement.
TCTTCCGTCCCGAACGATGCAAATACGCAGGCCCCCGAGCCGGTCATCCGCGCCTCGCCGAAATTCGCCAGCCATTCGAGATGACGCGCGACTTCGGGGTATCGACTGACCACCACGGACTGCAGGTCGTTACGACCCATGCCTGCGGAAAAGGGCGCTATTTTGAGGGGTGGCGTGTTGCGTGTCAATTCCGGTACGGCAAAAATTGCTGCGGTCGGCACCTGCACCGGCGGCATCAGCACCACATACCAGGCCGGGGGGGCGCTCACCGGATGCAGGATTTCGCCCACGCCTTCGGCAAATGCGGTCTGCCCGAACACGAACACGGGCACGTCGGCCCCCAGTCGTAGCGCCAGTTCCTGGAGCGTTTTGCGCGACAGATCGAGCTGCCACAGGCGATTGAGCGCCAGCAGGACCGTAGCGGCGTCCGAACTGCCGCCGCCCAGGCCGCCACCCAGCGGCAGATTTTTATCCAGCCGGATACTCACGCCCGCTCCGGCAGGTGCATAGGCCTGTAATAGCCGCGCCGCACGAACGGTCAGGTCATCGTCCTCGGACACGCCTGGAAGGTCGCCTTCACGCACGATCCGGTCGTCGTCGCGCAATTCGAGATGCACGGTGTCGCCGTGGTTGATCAGCCGAAACACGCTCTGCAGCAGGTGGTAGCCGTCGGCACGCCGGCCGACGACATGCAGGAACAGGTTAAGTTTGGCCGGGGCAGGATAGGCGTGGCTGCTCATTCGTTTTGCCAACTGTCGGCCACCAGCCGGATTTCCAAGCCTTCGCGCGCCACCACCAGCTTGCGCGGGCGCGCAGACGCATCGGCAGCATACTGCAGGTAATCGATCGTCCAGCCATCCTGCCTGAGTTGCGCAAGACGGCCCGAGGCGTCACGCGTGGCCTCGAAAGCGCTGCCCGGGGCCGGGCGCGCCTGCACCCACCAGGTCAGCCCCGTGACCGGCAGTACATAACCGAGCGCCTCGCGCGTCAGGGTATCGGCATCGCGGGCGTGACGCGTAGGTTGATTGGGGACTTCGAGCGTCACGCCGTCGTCGTCGCGCACGATGCGCGCCACCCCCTGCCCCAGGGGCGACGTCATCAGCAACTCGTCCCGGTCGGCCCGATGCTGCCAGCGGATCTGGCCCGACAGATTCTGCTCGCCGCCCTGCACGCCAATGCGGCCCTGCAAGGTCCAGTTGGCTGAGGACCGGGCGGGCACCTCGGCGACAGGCGGAACGGAGGAAACCGATGCGCAACCGCCCAGTAGCAGCGCCAGCAGCGCTGTCGCAGACGCGGCGCGCATCAAGGCTTGAGACGGCGCAGCGTTTCCAGCAACACCTCGTTCTGCGGGTGACTCTGCAGGCTGCTTTGCCAGAGCTTGCCCGCTTCGTCGCGCTGGCCGCTCGCCCACAGGACTTCGCCCAGATGGGCGGCGATTTCGGGGTCGGGGCGCGCCTTGAAGGCACGTTCGAGATATTCCTGCGCGCGCGGCAGATTGCCCGAACGGTATTGCGCCCAGCCCACGCTATCGAGGATGAAAGGATCGTCCGGCGACAAGGTCAATGCCTTGTCGAGAAGGGTGAGGGCTTCGGGAAGACGCTTGGTGCGATCGGCCAGCGTGTAGCCCAGCGCGTTGTAGGCTTGCGCATCCATGGGACGCAATACGATCACGCGGCGCAAATCCGCCTCCAGCACATCGAGCTTGTCGAGTTTTTCGGCCGCCATGGCATGGTCGTACAGCAGATCCGCCGAATCGGGGTAACGCTTGAGCCCCTCCGACAGCACGTCATAGATCGCCGCGTACTGCTTGCTGCCGCGCAACACTTCGGCTTGGGCCTGGATCAGCCGCACATTCTGCACATCGTTCTCGCCCCGGGTCGCTTTCAGCAAGGCGCTCGCTTCATCCGGCCGACCAGCTCCTACCAGCAGCGCGGCCTGACGCGCACGCGCCGGCACCAGATAATTGCCGGTCTTGACCCCGGCGTAGTAGGCACCGGCCGCTTCCGGCTGTTTCATTTGTTCGGCCGCCTGTCCCAGGTAGTAGTACACGGCGTTCGGGTCGCGCGGGTTGTATTCCAGGGTTTTCGCCAGGAAATCGTGGGCCGTCTTGGCGTCGCCCATTTGCAGGGACAACAGGCCCGCCGCGAAACTCACTTCGGCATTGCGCGGAAAATCCCGGGTCAGCCGGGTGAATTCGGCGCGCGCCTCGTCGAAATGGTTGGCATTGACGAGGACGCGCGCGTAGGCCAGCCGAACCTCGCGGGCATCGGGATGCGCCGTCAGAAACGTCCGCATGAACGCGAGCGCGTCGGCATGCGATGCTTGGTCGAGTATCTGGGCCCGCAGCAAAGCGGCCGGCTCCCAGCCGGGGCGCAGGTCATCGGCCTTCTGCAAGGCGGCGACCGCCGCCTCGTTGCGTCCGACGCTGGCCGCGGCCTGGGCCACGGCAAAACGCGCTTCCGGCAAGGCCGGATAGTCCGCAGCCAGCCGTTCGACCAGTTCCAGCCCGGCCGGCGAACCCCGCGTCTTTCCCATCACGGAGGTCAGATGCAGAAAGCCATTCGCAGGATCCTTCTTCAACAGGACCCGCAGGATGGGCTCGGCCTCGTCGAATTTGCCCTCGTTCAGCAGCAGCACCGCCATCGTCTGCTGGGCAGGCTCCGAATCCGGTTCAGCCGCCATCCACAGCCGCGTGGCCTCCAGCGCACCGGTCGGGTTGCGGGCGAACATCGAAACCTCGGCGGCCCGGCGGGCGATACGGGGATCGTGCGTCTCCCGCGCGAGATCGAGATAGGTCGACTGGGCGATGCCGATCTGGCCGCGCTGTCCCGCCACTTCCGCCACCAGGAACTTGAACAGGATGTCCGGCGTAAGCGGCTGCTTGGGCAATGCGGCTTGCGCTTTGGCTGCGGCCTCCGCCACCGGGTCGACGGCAGGCTCAGCCACGGCCTCGGCAGACGGCCGCGCCTGGGATTCCACCACGGCAGGCGGCGGCGACTTGACGCCAAGCTGGCTGCACGCGGCCACGAGCGCCAGCATTGCGTAGAGAGGAAAAGTCTTGAGGAATGCCATGTTGTGCCTTGTTGATCGGTTGCTTGTCACGATTCTAAGCGTTCGAGGCCCGCCTGTATGCAAGGTTCAACCTTGCCCCCTATTGCGACCGCAGCGCGTCGATGGGATCGAGCCCTGCGGCGCGCCTGGCCGGGTAAAAGCCGAAAAACACACCGATCAGGAAAGATACGCCGACTGCCATCAGCACCGAGGCCGGCGTGACCGCTACCGGCAAACCGGCCAGCCGCTCGACCAGCCAGGCGCCGCCGATGCCGAACAGCAATCCGATTCCGCAGCCGATCAGCGACAGGGTCAGCGCCTCGATCAGAAACTGCCACAATACATCGCGGCGGCGTGCGCCGATCGCCATGCGGATGCCGATCTCGCGGGTACGTTCGGTCACCGACACCAGCATGATGTTCATGATCCCGATGCCGCCCACCACCAGCGAGATGGCGGCGATCGCGCCAAGCAGCAGGCTCATGATGCGGGTGGTCGAGGCGGCGGTTTCGGCGAGGGCCGTCAGGTTGCGCACGGTAAAGTCGTCATCCTGGCCCAATCCGATCCGATGCCGGTTGCGCAACAGGTCGTTGATGGATGCTTCGGCGGCATCCATGCGTTTTTCCGACACGGCTTGCACCATGATGAAGCGGGCGCGGTTGCGCAACGTGTTGCTGAATATCTTCTGCTGCGCGCTGCTGATCGGCACCAGCACGGTATCGTCCTGGTCGCGCCCATCGAGGCTCTGACCCTTGGACGCCAGCACGCCGATCACCTCGAACGGCGCCTGCTTGATGCGGATGATCTTGCCGACGGGATCCTCGTCGCCGAACAGTTCGCGCGCCACCACGCCACCGATGACCGCCACCCGCGCGCCCCGGCGCACGTCGGCGTCGCTGAAGAAACTGCCCGACGCCATCGACCAGTTCCGCACCACGGCATAGTCCGGCGTGGTGCCGTAGACCGAGGTATTCCAGTTGACGCCGCCGTAGATCAGCTGGGCGCCGCCGGGCGATACCGGCGCCGACGCCATGATGTCGGGCAGGTCGCGGATGGCGTCGGCATCGTCGAACGTGAGCGAGGGCGCATCGCCGGTCGCCACCCGCGCGCCCCCCGACGAGACGGCGCCCGACATGATGATGAAGAGATTACTGCCCATCGACTCGATCGAGCTGCGCACCATCGCCTGCGCACCCTGGCCGATCGCCAGCATGAGAATGACGGCCGCCACGCCGATGACCATGCCGAGCATGGTGAGGAAGCTGCGCATGCGGTGCGTGGTAAGCGCATGCCAGGCGGTCTCGAGGAGACTGGTGAAAATCATGCGACGGCCTCGGCCACAGCCGTATCCTCGATCACCCGGCCATCCTGGAAACGGATGCATCGGCGCGCATAGGCGGCGATGTCGGCCTCGTGCGTCACCAGCACCAGCGTGATGCCTTCTTCGCGGTTGAGTTGGCTAAAAAGATCCATCACCTGGCGGCTGGTTTCGCTGTCGAGATTGCCGGTCGGCTCGTCGGCAAAAATGATGCGCGGGCGCGTAGCCAGCGCGCGGGCGATCGCCACCCGCTGCTGCTGGCCGCCCGACAGTTGCAGCGGCGTGTGATGCGAGCGCTCGCCCAGCCCCACCCGCTCGAGCATGGCCTGCGCCTGCCGGCGGCGCGCCTCGCGCCCCATGCCGGCATACATCAGTGGCAGTGCAACATTGTCGAGTGCAGTCAGCTTGGGCAACAGGTTGAACCCCTGAAACACGAAGCCGATTTCACGATTGCGCAACGCAGCCAGTTGATCCGACGACAGACGACCGACATCCTGCCCGTCGAGGTGGTAGTTGCCGCGGGTAGGCCGGTCGAGGCAGCCGAGCAGATTCATGAAGGTGCTTTTGCCCGAGCCCGACGCCCCCATGATGGCGACGAACTCGCCCCCGGCAATGCTGAGGCTCACGCCGCGCAGCGCCTGGAACACGCCGGCACCGGTCGGGTAGTCCTTTTCGAGGTTCGCCACCTCGATCAACGGTGCGCCGGGAACGGCCATCAGAACAGACGTCCGCGCGACATGCCGCCATTCTCTTTTTTGGCCGCCAGATCGGCCACGATCACCGTATCGCCCGCTTTCAGCGTCCCGCTGACGATTTGCGTGTAGGCCTTGTCGCTGATGCCAGTCTTCACCGCCACCCGTACGGACTTACCGTCGACCAGCCGATATACCGCCGCGCCCCGCGGCTTGCCGGCGCCCTCGACGACGCTGCCCGTCTGCGGGCGGAAGCGCAGCGCCGTCGTCGGCACCCGCAGCACGTCCGGCCGGGTCTCGACCAGCACACGCAGGTTGGCCGTCATCCCAGGCATCAGCGCCAGGTCCGGGTTGGCGACATTCACCACCACGTTGTAGGTCACGACATTCTGCGCGGTCGTGGCGTTCAGCCGTACCTGCCGCACCGCGCCGGTGTATTCGGTATCGGGGAACGCATCGACGCGAAACTTGACCGGCTGACCGACCTTGATCTGCCCGATATCGGCTTCCGACACGGTGGAATCGATTTGCATCTGCGTCAGATCCTTGCCGATCTGGAACAGCGTTGGCGTCTGGAAGCTCGCTGCCACGGTCTGGCCCACGTCGACCTGGCGGTTGATCACGGTGCCGTCGACCGGCGAACGGATGATCGAGAAGCCAAGATTGGTCTGGTCGCGCGTCACCTGCGCGCGCGCCAGCCGCACCTGCGCCGCAGCCTGTGCGCGGGCGGCCAGCGTCTGATCGAGTTCCTGCTGCGACACGTATTCCTGCTTGAACAGCGTCTGCATGCGTATCGCATTGGCCTTGGCGAGATCGAGCTGCGCCTGGGCGTTGGCGAGGTTGGCCATGCTTTGCGCCAGCGCCGCCTTGAACAGCGCCGGGTCGAGTTCGGCCAGCACCTGCCCGGCTTTCACCTGTTGATTGAAGTCGGCATCGATGCGCCGCACCGTTCCCGAGACCTGGGTGCCCACGTTGACCAGCGTGACCGGATTGAGCGTGCCGTTGGCCGACACTTCGGCAGCAATGTCGCCACGATCCACCGCCACCGTCCGGTATTGCGGTTCGGCAGGCTTGCTCTTGCCGTTCCACCACCACGCCGCCGCAAGCACAATGACCAGCAGTGCAAGCATCCCTGTTTTTTTCATCGATTTCCTTCCTGCTGCGTCGGTTCCAGCCAGTCCCAGCTCAAATCCCCAATGGCCTGCGCCAGTTGCGCCCGAGCCACTCGCAAGCCCAGCCGCGTCTGCAACTGGGTCTGGCGCGCCTGGGCCAGATTGGCCTGCGCGCTCAATACATCGAGCAGGATGCCAAGCCCTGCCTGGTACCGCCCCAGCGCGAGCTTCGCGGCCGCGGCCGCACTTTCCACCAGATCGGCGCTGCGGCTATCCGCCTCGGTCTCGCTCTTCACGCTGTAGTAGGCGCGCCATACATCCAGCGCCACCTGGTTGGCCACGCGATCGCGTTCCGTCGCGGCCAGGTCGGCCTGGGTTTGCGCCGCGGCGATCTGATAGGTGTTGCGGTAGCCGGTGAAGAGCGGAATGGTCAGATTGATCCCCACGCTGGAGCTGGTCGCCGTCAAGGAACCGTTGTCCTGTCGTTGTGCGCCATAGAAAGCCGAGAAGCTGGGCTTGCCGGCGGCCTCGGCGCTACGCACGCCGGCCTTCTGCGCAAGCACCGTCGCCTCCGCCGCGCGCAGATCCGGCCGACGGCTGCGTGCGGCTTCGATCAAACCATCCACCGCCGCGCTCAGGTCCGGCGTCTGGCTGAACGCCGCCTCGCTGTCGATGACGCTGAAGCCGGCTTGCCGGGTATCGCCCATCAACGCAGCCAGCTCGCCCTGCATCCGCGCGGCCTCGCCTTCGGCACGGATCCGCTCGATCTGGCGCTGGGTATACACCGTTTTCGCCTGCAGCCGGTCGAATGGAATGGCCGTCCCTGCCGCCACCCGTGCAGTGGCGGCCTTGAATGCGGCAAGTGCCGAAGCCTCGGCCTCGCGCGCGACGCTGACCGCACCCTGTGCGGTCAGCAGATTGAAATAGGCGGTGACCGTCTGCAGATAGAGCTGGCGCACACTGTCGTCTTGGCTGGCACGTGCCGCCGCCAGCAATGCCTCGGCGGCATCGCGCTGGGCCGCACGGCCGCCGAAGTCGTACAGCAGGTATTGTGCGTCCAGCCCCAGTTGCCAGGCGTTGCGATCGTTCGGCGGCATGCGGTCCCCGGTGCGGGACACACTGCCGCTGGCCGACAGGCTGGGCAGATAGGCGCTGTATGCCTGTCCCAGTTCGGCGGCGCGCAGCCGCGCCGTGAGCCAGGCGGTGCGGGTGGCCGGATTGGCGCACAGGGCGCGCTCGACCGCGCGTGCCAGCGTAATCGGGCCGGTCGGCACAGCCGTATCGCATACCGCTGCCGGGCGCAGTTCGGCCATCGGCGACGACGGCACCCGGTCGAGTACCCCGAAGGGATCCGCAGCCGAAGCCGCGCTGCTGACCAACATCACCAGCAGCAGAGAAAATCGTGCATTCAAAGTAAGGGAGTTTCTAGGGTAAAAGCGCGTTGTATAGAATGCCAGTGTATCGGTTCAGTTCCCATTTGCGGGGACAAACTATCGCAGGACATCGGCGCTTCCCCGAAACGTCACTGCCCCTTTACCATCGACCCCCTCCGTCCAGGCCATGCCCGAATTACCCGAAGTCGAAACCACCCGCCTGGGATTGCTGCCCCGCCTGCAGCATCGCACACTCACGCGCATCGTGGTGCGCAACCCGCGCCTGCGCTGGCCGGTGCCAGCCGATCTGGACACGCGGCTGGGCGGGCTGACGCTCAAGGGGCTCGACCGGCGCGGAAAATACCTGCTGTTCGATTTTGGTGCCGTCACCCAGATCGTCCACCTGGGCATGTCGGGCAGCCTGCGCCTGGCCGGGCCGGACGAGCCAGCTGCCCTGCACGATCACGTCGACTGGCTGTTCGACGACGGCAGCACGCTGCGATTGCGCGACCCGCGCCGCTTCGGTGCCGTGCTGTGGACCGACGACGTGACGCGGCACCCGTTGCTCGTCCACCTGGGGCCGGAACCGTTGACGCCGGCATTCGACGCCGCCTACCTGCACACACAGTGCCAGCGCCGTAGCGCCGCGATCAAGCAGGTCATCATGGATGCCCAGGTGGTGGTGGGCGTCGGCAATATCTACGCCTCCGAGTCGCTATTCCATGCCGGCATCCGGCCGGCGACCGCTGCGCGTCGTCTCAGCCGCCCGGCCTGCGCCCGGCTGGCCACCGCGATCAAACAGGTACTGACGGCCGCCATTGCCGCGGGCGGCAGTTCGCTGCGCGATTACGTCGCGAGCGACGGCGAGCTGGGTTATTTTCAGTTGCAGACGCGCGTGTACGACCGCGAAGGCCTGCCGTGCAAGACGTGCAGCACGCCGATCCGCCGCATCGTGCAAGGTCAGCGCGCAAGCTTCTACTGCTCTACCTGCCAGCATTGATCTGGCCGGCACAGAATCAAGTTTTGTCATTAATATGTCGTTAAATGACAATGCTTTATCTCTAGACTGGCCCCATGCAAACCACCACCCTGGTTGATGAATTCGAGCATTACAGTACTTGGCGCGAGGCCGTGTACGTGCGCGTCGAAGCGTTGCGTGACTGGCTCGACGCCCAGGAACTGGGCGACGCCGAATCCGAGATGCGGCTGAACCAGCTGCTCGGCCGCCTGCAGGAAGACAAGCTGAACGTGGCCTTCGTTGCCGAATTCTCGCGCGGCAAGTCCGAACTCATCAACGCGATCTTCTTTTCGGACTATCGGCAACGCGTGCTGCCATCGTCTGCAGGGCGCACGACCATGTGCCCCACCGAACTGTTTTTCGACCCCTTGCATCGCCCTTCGCTGCGCCTGCTGCCGATCGACACCAAGACCCGCGAGGGCAGCATTGCCGACTTCAAGCGCGACGCGGATGCCTGGGCCGAATTTCCGCTCAACCTCGATTCCGCCGAGGAAATGAGCGCGACGCTGATGCGGCTGGCCGACACGCTGGACGTCGACGCCGCCACTGCCGAAGCGTTCGGCCTGATCAATCCCGACGACGAGGAAACCGCGCGCAGCCTGGAGCGTGACGGCGGCATCGCAATTCCCCGCTGGCGCCATGCGCTGATCAACTTTCCTCACCCGCTGCTGAAGCAAGGGCTGGTCATCCTCGACACGCCGGGTTTGAATGCCATCGGCACCGAGCCCGAACTGACGCTCAACATGCTCCCCAACGCCCATGCGGTGCTGTTCCTGCTGGCCGCCGATACCGGCGTCACCAGGTCGGACATCGAGATCTGGCGTCAGTACATTGCGCCGGTGCAAGGGGCCAGCCGTGCGCGGCTGGTGGTGCTGAACAAGATCGACGGCCTGTGGGACGAACTCAAGACCCCAGCGCAAATCGAGGCTGAAATCGTCAAGCAGGTCGCCAGCAGCGCCGCGCTGCTCGACCTGCCCCCGAGCCAGGTCTATCCGGTTTCCGCGCAGAAGGCGCTGGTCGCCAAGGTGAAGGGCGACGACGCCCTGCTGGCGAAAAGCCGCCTGCCTGAACTCGAGGCAGCGCTGACGCAGGAGTTGATTCCCTGCAAGCAGGCACTGGTCAGCGAATCGGCCCAGGCCAGCGTGGAGGATGTGGTGATCAAGACCACCGAGCTGCTGGAAACCCGGCTCGCCACGATCCAGGATCAGGTCGACGAACTGCAGGGTCTGCGCGGCAAGAACCGCGACGTCATCCAGCACATGATGGTCAAGGCCAACGAAGACAAGCAGCAGTTCGAACGCGGTCTGGAACAGTTCAACGCCTTGCGCAACGTGTTCGCAACACAGGTCGAAGCGCTGCGGCAGCGACTGGGTATGGAAGCGTTACGCAACGAGGTGCGGCATACCCGGCAAGCGATGGAGAAAAGCCATTTTAGCGTGGGCCTGCGCGAAGCAATGGGCCATTTCTTCCGCCAGGTGGACGGCAACCTGGATGCGTCGGCAGAGACCATCAAGGAAATCCGCGCCATGATGACGGCGATGTACCAGAAATTCAGCGACGAACACGGTCTGGCGGCGGTCAACCCGCCGGATCACAGCCTGCACAAATATCGCAAGGAAATGGCACGGCTGGAGCGCATTTTCGATGAACGCTTCAATACCGTATTCAAGATGCTGACGGTGGGACAAAGCCAGTTGACTGCGCGCTTTTTCGAGACGCTGGCGAGCAAGGTGGTCCAGGTATTCGAACTGGCCAACAGCGAAACCGAATCGTGGCTGAAGGCGCTGATTGCGCCCATGGAAACGCAGGTGCGCGAACACAAACTACAGCTGAAACGTCGCCTGGAAAGCGTCAGCCGCATCCATGCCGCGACCGAGACGCTGGACGAACGCATTGCCGAACTGGAGGCCTCGATCGGAACCGTGAGCGACCAGCTGGACGGCCTGGCACGCATCAACCTGCGCATCGCCGATGCCCTGGCGGATGAGCTGAACAAACCCGCTCTGGCCAGAACGGCCTGAGCGATTACTTGCTGGCGGTCAGGCGCAGGAATTTCTCCTGCAGCTGCTCCTTGGTTTCCGGGTAATCCGGATTGAGCGGAATGCAATCGACCGGGCACACCTCGACACACTGCGGCGTATCGAAATGACCGACACATTCGGTGCACTTGTTGGGATCGATGATGTAAATCTCGTCACCCTGCGAAATGGCGTCGTTGGGGCATTCGGGCAAACAGACGTCGCAATTGATGCATTCGTCCGTGATCATCATTGACATGTCATTCTCCGGGTCATATCAGTTTTTACTTATTTTCTCACTTAATCGCCGCGCCACCAATGGGTGGACGAAGGGCGTCACGTCCCCGCCCAGTTGCGCGATCTCGCGGATCATGCTGGCTGAGATGAACATGTATTGATCCGACGGCGTGAGGAACAGGGTTTCGATGTCGGGCTTGAGATTGCGGTTCATGCCCGCCAACTGGAATTCGTATTCAAAGTCGGACGCCGCGCGCAGCCCCCGCAGTACTGCGATCGCGCCCTGTTCGGCGACAAAATCGATCAGGAGACCGGAAAACCCCTCGACCCGCACCTGCGGCACGTCGGCCAGCACGTCGCGCGTCATCGCCACCCGCTCCTCCATGGTGAAGAACGGCCGCTTGTTACGCGATTCGGCCACCGCGACGATGACGCAGTCGAACAGCCGCACCGCACGCCGCACCAGATCCTCGTGGCCGCGCGTGATGGGGTCGAAGGTGCCGGGATAGACAGAGGTCAGCATGGATTCATCATTCCTTGATCAGCAGGGCAAAATGCGAACGCCCCGCGCGCCCGCTGCGGTGGATGATAAACCCGGACGGCGCCATCACCTCGGTTCCCTGCTCGATATAGGCGTGTCCCCCAGGTTTGAGATGGCGCGCCAGATCGGCCAGCACCGCCCCGGCCAGGCCGCTGTCGAATGGCGGATCGACGAAAATCAGGTCGAACGTCTCGCGGCAGTTCGCCAGCCACGCCAGCGCGTCGGTGCACAGGATGTCGACCTGATTTGCCCCGAGCACCGCACGGTTCTTTTCCAGCGCACCGCCCGCCTTGAGATCGCGTTCGATCATGACGACCCGTCCCGCCCCGCGCGAGGCCGCCTCGAAACCGAGCGCGCCGCTGCCGGCAAACAGGTCCAGACAGGCCCAGCCCGGGAGATCCTGTCCCAGCCAGTTGAACAGTGTCTCGCGCACGCGGTCGGGCGTCGGGCGCAAACCCTCGCCATCAGGAAAATCGAGCAGGCGGCGACGGTATTGTCCACCGATGATGCGCACCCGGTTGGCCGCGCCATGTGCTCGCTGGGGTGCGGCACGCTTAGCGAGCACGCTCTCCTCCCACGATGACCGTCACCAGCTTGTCGGGGTCGATGTGACGGGCAAACGCCTGTTTCACGGTCGCCACATCGACCGCATTGACCTTGTCGACCCAGGTATCCAGATAGTCCAGGGGCAGCTTGTAGAAGCCGATCAGCGACAGGTATTCGAGGATTTTCCGGTTGCTGTCGATGCGTAGCGGGAATCCTCCCGTGAGATTGGCCTTCGCCTGCTTCAGTTCCGCCTCGCTGGGGCCTTCGGCTATGAACTGCCGCAGCGTGGCCTGCGCCACCTTGAGCGCGTCGTCAGTTTGCGCCAGCTTGGTCTGCAGGCCGAGCTGGAAGGGGCCGGCTTCCATCATCGGCATGAAATAGCTGTAGGCGCTGTAGGCATAACCACGCTTGTCGCGCACCTCGTGCATCAGCCGCGAATCGAAGCCGCCGCCGCCCAGCACGTAGTTGCCGACGAACAGCGGGAAGAAATCGGGATCGTTGCGCGCCATGCCCACCGCCCCCACCAGCACATGGCTTTGCGTGGAGGGGAAAGCGATGTGCTGCTCGCTTGCCGCCGCCGGTCCGGGTTTCGGCAGCGCCGGCACGGCCGCCGCATGGGACAAGCCGCCCGCCAGGCGTGCGGCGATGGCCTCGGCCTCGGCGCGGGAGATGTCGCCCATCAGAGAAATCACGGCATTGGGCGCGCTGTAATGCACACGGTAGAACCCCTGCAAATCCGCACGCGTCAGACGTTCGATCGCGGCGGGTTCGCCCGCTTCATCGTGTGCGTAGGGGTGTTTGCCATACAGGGCACGATAGAACGCCTTGTCGGCGACGGTACCGGGGTCGGCCTCTGCCTCACGGATGCCCGCGATGAGGCGCTGTTTTTCGCGCTGAATCACGGCCTGCGGGAAGTCGGGCTGTTGCAATACGCGCGTCAGGATATCGAGCGCCGCGTTCTTTTCGGCCGCGGACGCCAGGGTACGCAAGGTGACGCCCGCGCGGTCGCGGTCGAACGTGCCCCCCAGTTCCGCCCCCACATCGGCCAGGCGATGCGCAATCGCCGTGTCGGAAAGGCCGCCGGCCCCCTGATCGAGCAGGATGTGGGTCAGCTGGGCGAGCCCCGCCTGGCCAGCGGAATCGCGGGCGCTGCCTGCGGGAAAGTCGACCGAGATATCGAGGATGGGCAGTTCATGGCTTTCGACGAAGATCACCCGCGCGCCTTGCGGCGTTTGCCAGTGCTGGAGGGTCAGCGCGGCCTGCGCCGACAGGGGCAGGCTCAGCAACAGCGCGGCACAGAAGGCCTTAATTGTCATGGCGGACTCCCGGCACCGCGGCGCGGTGCGGCTGGGGTTGCAGGGGTTGCGGGTCGAGCACGCCCACGCTCAGCTGGTCGTCCTGCAGCCATCGCTGCGCGGCGGCTTGGACGTCCTTGGCGCTCACCGCGCGCAATTTGTCGACCCGGTGCGCAAGCGCCTCGGGCGGCAGGCCCGCAGTCACGTATTCGCCCAACTGCATCGCCTGGTAGAACAACGAGTCACGCTGGTAGACGTCGGCCGCGATGACCTGCGCCTTCACCCGGGCGAGTTCCGCTTCGCTGATGCCGTCGCGCCGGAGCCGCTCGACCTGGTCGCGAATGGCTTTCTCGAGCGCGTCCACCGACTTGCCCGGCGCAGGCGTCGCATCGATCATGAACATGCCCGGGCCGCGCGACACGTCGTCGTAACCCGCGCTCGCGCTCACGGCAACCTGCTGCGTCTTGACCAGCGCTTGCTGCAGCCGGGCCGAGTCATTGCCGGACAGCACGCCCGCGAGGATCTGCAGCGCATAGGGCGCGGTGTCCTTTTGCCAGTCCCGGAGTACCGGCGCATGCCAAGTCATCAGCAGGTAGGGCACCTTCGCGGGTGCCTTGACCACGATGCGCTTCTCGCCGATCTGCGCGGGCTCGTCCTGCGGCTTGCGCGTCGGCAATGCACGAGCGGGTATCGTCCCGAAATAGCGTTTGGCCAGCGCGATCACGTCGTCCGCCTTCACATCGCCGGCCACCACGAGGGTCGCGTTGTTGGGCACATACCAGCGGGTATACCAGTCGCGCGCATCCTGCGCGGTCAGATGCTGGAGATCATCCATCCAGCCGATGACGGGGCGGCGATAGGGGCTCTCCTGGTAGGCTGCTGCCATCAGGTGTTCGTAGACGACCGACTGCGGCTGGTCGTCGGTGCGCAGCCGGCGCTCTTCCATCACCACCTGCATTTCCTTGGCGAACAGGTCGTCCCGGATGACAAGGTTGGCCATGCGGTCCGATTCCAGCTGCATCGCCAGTTCCAGCCGGTCTTTCTGCATCTGCTGGAAATACGCCGTATGGTCGCGGTTGGTAAAAGCGTTCTCGCGCCCGCCAGCGGCGGCGATGCGTTTGGAGAACTCGCCCGGCGGCACCGTCTTCGTGCCCCGGAACATCATGTGCTCCAGCACGTGCGCCACCCCGGTGGTACCGTTGAATTCGTCCATTGATCCGGCGCGATACCACACCTGCGACACCATCACCGGTGCCCGATGATCTTCCTGCACGATCACCCGCATGCCATTGTCCAGCGTGACGTCCGTCACCGCCGCCTGCGCACTGCCCACCACCAGCAGCGCCAGCAGCATTCCCCGCATGCCGAGCATGTTTTCACCTCTCGTTGAATAAGTCCGAATGATAAGCCGTAGCCGAATGATAAGATTAGGCGTCCGTCAAACAGCTGTGCTGACCCCCTTTGTCCGTGTTTAGTTTCTTCAAGTCCAAACCGCCTGCCGCCGAACCGGCCCCTCCTGACGCGCAGGCCGAAGCCGTTGCCCCTCAGCCAGCCGAGCCGCGCCCTGGCTGGGCACAACGGCTGAAGCAGGGCCTCGCCAAAACCCGCGACAAGCTGGGTGGCCAGTTGGCCGGCCTGTTCGGCGTCGGCCGCAAGATCGATGCCGAGCTGTTCGAGGAACTCGAAACCATCCTGATTACCGCCGACGTCGGCGTCGATGCGACTCACGCCCTGCTCGACACTCTGCAGAAGAAAGTGCGCCGCGAAAACCTCACCGAGGCCTCCGATCTGCAGGCCGCGCTGAAAGACGCCCTGGTCGACCTGCTGGCCCCGCTGCAGGCGCCGCTCGACGTCACTCCGCACAAGCCCTTCATCCTCATGCTGGCGGGCGTCAACGGCGCCGGCAAGACCACCACCATCGGCAAGCTCGCCAAGCTGTACCAGTCGCAGGGCCTGTCGGTCCTGCTGGCGGCGGGCGACACTTTCCGCGCCGCGGCGCGCGAACAGTTGCAGGTCTGGGGCGAGCGCAACAACGTGACCGTGGTAAGCCAGGAAAAAGGCGATTCCGCCGCGGTGATCTTCGACGCCATCCAGGCCGCACGCGCGCGCAACATCGACGTCGTGCTGGCCGACACCGCCGGCCGCCTGCCGACGCAGCTGCATCTGATGGAAGAGATCAGAAAGGTCAAGCGCGTGATCGAGAAAACGGCTCCCGGCGCGCCGCACGAAGTGCTGCTGGTGCTGGACGCCAATACGGGCCAGAACGCCGTCACCCAGGTCAAGGCCTTCGACGATGCCCTCGGCGTGACGGGCCTGGTGCTGACCAAACTCGACGGCACCGCCAAGGGCGGCGCCATCGCCGCCATCGCCCACGCCGGTTTAACACGGCCGCGGCCGATCCCGGTACGCTACATCGGCGTCGGCGAGACCGTGGACGACCTGCGCCCCTTCGATGCGCGCGAATTCGTCGAGGCAGTGTTTACTGCATGATCAACTTCAATCAGGTCACCAAACGCTATCCCGGCGGGCACGAAGCCCTCTCCGGTGTCAGCCTCGCCATCGAGCAGGGCGAACTGGTCTTCCTGACCGGGCATTCCGGTGCCGGCAAGAGCACGCTGCTGAAGCTCATTGCCGCCATCGAACGCCCCACCAGCGGGGTGGTGTCGGTCAGCGGCCAGAATGTCAGCCGCCTGTCGCGCCGTGCGGTGCCCTATCTGCGCCGCAACATCGGCTTGGTGTTCCAGGACCACAAGCTGCTCTTCGACCGCAGCGTGATCGACAACGTGGTGCTGCCGCTCGACATCGCCGGCTTCGACCGCCGCGAGTCGCTCAAGCGCGCCCGTGCGGTGATCGACAAGGTGGGCCTGCTCAACCGCGAGAAGGCCAATCCCGTCAGCCTGTCGGGCGGCGAGCAGCAGCGCCTGTGCATCGCCCGCGCGCTGGTCTCCCGCCCTGCCCTGTTGCTGGCCGATGAACCGACCGGCAACCTCGACGCCGGCTACGCGGCCGACATCAT
>JBDRCF010000055.1:0-15616 GCA_043821985.1 Pseudomonadota bacterium | reverse complement strand
ACTTCTTGGCCGCTCCGCCAAATTTCTTCGACAGAATGGTGGTGATCGCCGCGGTCAAGGTGGTCTTGCCGTGGTCAACGTGTCCAATGGTGCCAACGTTTACGTGCGGTTTCGTCCGCTCGAATTTTTCCTTAGCCATTTTTCAATACCCTATAAGATCAAAATTATTTCTTGGCAATGATCGCTTCAGCGACGCTTTTCGGCGCCTCGGAGTAATGCTTGAACTCCATCGAGTAGGTCGCGCGCCCCTGCGACATGGAGCGCAAATCGGTGGAGTAGCCGAACATCTCGGCCAGCGGCACCTCTGCCTTGACCAGCTTGACCCCAGCGGCATCTTCCATGCCCTGGATGATGCCGCGGCGACGGTTCAAGTCGCCCATGACATCGCCCATGTAGTCTTCAGGCGTCTCCACCTCGACCGCCATCATCGGCTCCAGCAGGACAGGGCTCGCCTTGCGCATCCCGTCCTTGAAAGCCAGAATCGCAGCCAGCTTGAACGCCAGTTCAGACGAGTCGACATCATGGTAAGACCCGTCAAACAGGGTGACCTTCACGTCCACCACCGGGAAGCCTGCCAGCACGCCGTTGTTCAGGGCTTCTCTCAAACCCTTTTCGACCGCGGGAATGAATTCGCGCGGCACGGTGCCGCCCTTGATGGCATCGATGAATTCAAAGCCTTTGCCAGCCTCGTTCGGACCCATCTTGATCCAGACGTGGCCGTATTGACCCTTACCACCCGACTGTTTGGCGTGCTTGCCTTCCTGCTCGACTTCCTTGCGGATCGCCTCACGGTATGCCACTTGCGGCGCACCGACGTTGGCCTCGACGCCGAACTCGCGTTTCATGCGATCCACCAGAATCTCGAGGTGGAGCTCGCCCATGCCCGAAATGATGGTCTGACCGGATTCCTCATCCGTGCGCACACGGAACGACGGATCTTCCTGCGCCAGGCGGCCCAGTGCGATACCCATTTTTTCCTGGTCGGCCTTGGTTTTCGGCTCGACCGCGACGTGAATCACCGGCTCAGGGAATTCCATGCGCTCCAGCGTGATCGGGCTGGCCACATCACACAGCGTGTCACCCGTGGTCACGTCTTTCAGACCGACTGCTGCGGCGATGTCCCCTGCGCGCACTTCCTTGATTTCCTCGCGCTGGTTGGCATGCATCTGCAGGATGCGCCCGATCCGCTCCTTGCGACCCTTGACCGGGTTGTAAATCGTGTCGCCGGAATTCACCACGCCGGAATAGACGCGGAAGAAAATCAACTGGCCCACATAGGGGTCGGTCGCAACCTTGAATGCCAGCGCCGAGAATTTTTCGTCGTCTGCCGCACGACGCTCACCCTGCTCGCCGTTGTCGAGCTCACCCTTGACGGGCGGAATGTCGGTCGGTGCCGGCATCAACTCGATCACCTTGTCGAGCATGGCCTGAACGCCCTTGTTCTTGAACGCAGTGCCGCACATCATCGGCACGATTTCGCTGGCGATGGTACGCGCACGCAGGCCCGCAAGGATGTCAGCCTCGGAGAGCTCACCCTCTTCAAGGTACTTGTTCATCAACTCTTCGGACGACTCCGCAGCCGCCTCGACCATGGTCTCGCGCCATTTCTTGCTGACCTCAACCAGATCGGCCGGGATGTCGCGCAGGTCGAATTTCATACCCTGGCTCGCTTCATCCCAATAGATCGCCTTCATCTTGACCAGGTCAACCACGCCCTCGAACTTGTCTTCCGCACCAATCGGCACCTGCACGGGCACCGGGTTGGCTTTCAGACGGGTGCGCATCTGCTCATAAACCTTGAAGAAGTCGGCACCGGAGCGATCCATCTTGTTGACGAAAGCCAGGCGCGGCACGCCGTATTTGTTGGCCTGGCGCCACACGGTTTCGGACTGCGGCTGCACGCCGCCCACCGCGCAGTAGACCATGCATGCACCGTCCAGCACGCGCATGGAGCGCTCGACTTCAATCGTGAAGTCGACGTGTCCCGGGGTGTCGATGATGTTGATGCGATGCTCGGGGAATTTGCCATCCATCCCCTTCCAGAAGCAGGTGGTCGCAGCGGAAGTAATGGTAATGCCACGCTCCTGCTCCTGCTCCATCCAGTCCATGGTGGCCGCGCCGTCATGGACTTCGCCGATTTTGTGCGACACACCCGTATAGAACAGGATGCGCTCGGTGGTGGTGGTCTTGCCGGCGTCAATATGGGCTGAAATGCCGATATTGCGATAGCGCTCAATGGGAGTCGTGCGTGCCACTTTAGTTACCTGCCAATCATAACGTTGGGTTTAGAAGCGGAAATGCGAGAAGGCCTTGTTGGCTTCAGCCATACGGTGCACTTCTTCACGCTTCTTCACTGCGCCGCCACGACCTTCGGCCGCGTCCAGCAACTCGCCCGCCAGACGGGCGCCCATGGATTTTTCGCCGCGCTTGCGCGCCGCATCCTTCAGCCAGCGCATCGCCAGTGCAGTACGACGGCTCGAACGCACCTCGACCGGCACCTGATAGTTGGCGCCGCCGACGCGACGACTCTTCACCTCGACCAGCGGGCGGGCATTGTTCAGCGCCGTGCTGAACACCTCCAGCGGATCCTTGCCGGACTTGCTGGTGATCTGTTCGAATGCGCCATAGACGATACGCTCGGCGACCGACTTCTTGCCGCTGGACATGACGACGTTCATGAATTTCGAAACTTCCTGATTGCCGAATTTCGGATCAGGCAGGATTTCACGCTTGGGGACTTCGCGACGACGGGGCATTTTCCTGTCTCTCTATCTAGTTAAGCTTGCTGGCCAATTAGGCTTTTTTGGGACGCTTGGCGCCATACTTCGAGCGCGACTGCTTGCGATCCTTCACGCCAGCCGTATCCAGGCTACCGCGCACCGTGTGGTAACGCACACCCGGCAAATCCTTGACCCGGCCGCCGCGCACCAGCACCACCGAGTGCTCCTGCAGGTTGTGGCCTTCGCCGCCGATGTAGCTGATCACCTCGAAACCGCTGGTGAGCTTGACCTTGCAGACCTTACGCAAGGCGGAGTTCGGCTTCTTGGGCGTCGTGGTGTACACGCGGGTGCATACGCCGCGGCGTTGCGGGCAGGCCTTCAAGGCCGGAACCTTGCTCTTTTCCACCGGCGCCTGGCGCGGCTTGCGGATCAGCTGGTTAATCGTTGGCATGTCAAAAATTCCGAAAAATTAAGGTGAGCGTATCGTTTCTAAAACAAGCGGGACGGCATGCGCCGTCCCGGGCTACAGTCCTGCGCTTCCCGGCACACGTATGGCCGGAAAAAGACGCGTGATTCTAGGGGAGAGACCTTCCCCTGTCAAGCCACTTCCTGATTCTCGTCTGCGCTGGCCTCTCCGCCTTCGATCAGATGAGCCGCCCCCAGATCTTCCCCGGCCGCCTGGCGGCGGCGGGTGTTGTGGTAGGCCAGACCGGTACCTGCCGGGATCAGACGTCCGACAATCACGTTTTCCTTCAAGCCGCGCAGCTCGTCCTTCTTGCCCATGATGGCTGCTTCGGTCAGCACGCGCGTGGTTTCCTGGAAGGAGGCTGCCGAAATGAAGGAATCGGTCGACAGCGAGGCCTTGGTGATGCCGAGCAGGATCGGGTCATAGGTCGCCGGTTCCTTGCCTGCGGCGACCATCTCGTCGTTGATCTGCAGCACTTCCGAACGCTCGACCTGCTCCCCGGGAATGAGTCCGGTTGCACCCGGGTCCGCCACGGTGACGCGGCGCAACATCTGGCGCACGATGACTTCGATGTGCTTGTCGTTGATCTTCACGCCCTGCAGACGATAGACGTCCTGCACCTCGTCGGTGATGTAGCGCGCCAGCGCTTCCACGCCCTGCAGCCGCAGGATGTCATGCGGATCGACCGGACCGTCGACGATCATTTCGCCCTTCTGGACGATCTGGCCGTCGTGCGCGGTCACGTGCTTCTCTTTCGTGATCAGGTACTCGTGCGCGACACCGTCCATATCGGTGATGACCAGACGCTGCTTACCCTTGGTGTCCTTGCCGAAGGAGACCGTACCCGTAACTTCTGCCAACACGCCGGCATCTTTCGGGGAACGCGCTTCGAACAGCTCTGCCACGCGTGGCAGACCGCCGGTAATATCACGGGTCTTCGAGGTTTCCTGCGGAATACGCGCCAGAACGTCGCCCACCGCCACGTCCTGACCGTCTTTCACCGTGATGATGGAGCCGATCTGGAAGGTGATGTTGACCAGCGTATCCGTTCCCGCAATCTTGATTTCGTTGCCGGCTTCGTCCAGCAGCTTGACCTGCGGGCGCAGGCCTTTGCCGGCGCCGCTGGCCTTGCGCTTGGGATCGATCACCACCAGCGTGGACAGGCCGGTGACGTCGTCGAGTTGCTTGGCCACGGTGACGCCTTCTTCGATGTTCTCGAAGCGGATCCGCCCGGCATATTCGGTGATGATGGGACGGGTGTGCGGATCCCAGGTGGCCAGTACGGCGCCCGCCTTGATCTTGGCGCCGTCGGTCACCATCAGCGTGGCCCCGTACGGTACCTTGTGGCGCTCGCGCTCACGTCCGCTGTCGTCGGCAATGATGATTTCACCGCTGCGCGAGATCGCGACCAGTTCCTTCCGCGCGTTGGTCACGTAGCGCATGGTGGCGGTGTACTGTACCGAACCATTCGACTTCGCCTCCAGCTGGCTGGCAGCGGCGGCACGCGATGCCGCACCGCCGATGTGGAAGGTCCGCATGGTGAGCTGGGTGCCCGGTTCGCCGATCGACTGGGCTGCAATCACGCCGACGGCCTCGCCGGCATTGACCAGATAGCCGCGGCCCAGATCGCGGCCATAGCACTTGGCACACAGGCCGTAACGGGTCTCGCAGGTCAGCGGCGTGCGCACCTTGACTTCGTCGATGCCCAGCGATTCGATGGTGTCGACCACGTCTTCCACCAGCAGCGTGCCGGCTTCGAACACGGTTTCCTGGGTCTCGGGATGGATAATGTCGCTGGCAGCCACGCGGCCGAGAATCCGTTCGCGCAGTGCTTCGACCACTTCACCGCCCTCGACCAGGGCTTTCACGACCAGACCGTTCTTGGTACCGCAATCGTCCTCGACCACGACCAGATCCTGCGTGACATCGACCAGACGACGCGTCAGGTAACCCGAGTTCGCGGTCTTCAGCGCAGTATCGGCCAGGCCCTTACGCGCGCCGTGGGTCGAGATGAAGTACTGAAGCATGTTCAGGCCTTCACGGAAGTTCGCCGTGATCGGGGTTTCGATGATGGAGCCGTCCGGCTTCGCCATCAGGCCGCGCATGCCGGCCAGCTGACGAATCTGCGCCGCGGAACCGCGCGCGCCCGAGTCGGCCATCATGTAGATCGAGTTGAACGATTCCTGGGTGACTTCCTTGCCGGTGCGATCGGTAACCTTCTCGCTCCCCAGCTGCACCATCATGGCCTTGGCCACGGCGTCGCCAGCGCGACCCCAGATGTCCACGACCTTGTTGTAGCGCTCGCCCTGGGTCACCAGACCCGAGGTGTACTGCGACTCGATCTCTTTGACCTCGGCTTCGGCAGCGCCCAGGATCTGTCCCTTCTCGTTCGGAATCAGCATGTCCTTGATGGCGATCGACATCCCCGCGCGGGTGGCGTAGGTGAAGCCGGTATACATCAGCTTGTCGGCGAAAATCACCGTTTCGCGCAAACCGCAACGACGGAAGCTGGCATTGATCAGCTTGGAAATTTCCTTCTTCTTCAGCGCCTTGTCGACGAAGCTGAACGGCAGTCCCGGCGGCAGAATTTCGGACAGCAGCGCGCGGCCGAGCGTGGTTTCCACCCGCTTGACGGTCTCGACGCGGTTCTTGTTCTCGTCAAGCGTCACTTCCTTGATGCGCACCGTAACGCGAGCATGCAGCGCCGCCTCGCGGTTGTCGTAGGCACGACGCGCCTCGGTGACGTCGGCAAACATCATGCCTTCGCCCTTGGCGTTGACCATTTCGCGCGTCATGTAATACAGGCCGAGCACGATGTCCTGCGACGGCACGATGATGGGCTCGCCGTTGGCGGGCGACAGCACGTTGTTCGATGCCAGCATCAGGGTGCGCGCTTCGGCCTGCGCCTCCAGCGACAGCGGCACGTGGACGGCCATCTGGTCGCCGTCGAAGTCGGCGTTGAACGCCGCGCACACCAGTGGATGCAGTTGGATCGCCTTGCCTTCGATCAGCACCGGCTCGAACGCCTGGATGCCAAGACGGTGCAGCGTCGGCGCGCGGTTCAGCATCACCGGATGCTCGCGGATGACCTCTTCCAGCAGATCCCACACGATCGGTTCTTCGTCTTCCACCATCTTCTTGGCGGCCTTGATCGTGGTCGCCAGCCCTAGCACTTCGAGACGGTTGAAGATGAAGGGCTTGAACAGTTCCAGCGCCATCTTCTTCGGCAGACCGCACTGGTGCAGCTTCAGCGTCGGGCCCACCACGATAACCGAACGGCCGGAGTAGTCGACGCGCTTGCCCAGCAGGTTCTGGCGGAAACGACCGCTCTTGCCCTTGATCATGTCGGCCAGCGATTTCAGCGGACGCTTGTTGGCGCCGGTCATCGCCTTGCCGCGGCGGCCGTTGTCGAGCAGGGAGTCCACCGCTTCCTGCAGCATGCGCTTTTCATTGCGCACGATGATTTCCGGCGCCTTCAGTTCCAAAAGCCTCTTGAGCCGGTTGTTGCGGTTGATCACGCGACGATACAGATCGTTCAGATCCGAGGTCGCAAAGCGGCCGCCATCCAGCGGCACCAGCGGACGCAACTCAGGCGGCAGCACCGGCAGCACTTCGAGGATCATCCACTCGGGCTTGATGCCGGACTTCTGGAAACCCTCGAGAATCTTCAGGCGCTTGGACAGCTTCTTCAGCTTGGTGTCGGAACCGGTTTTGCCGATTTCCGCGTGCAGCGTTTCCACTTCGGCATGCAGGTCGAGCGAGCGCAGCAATTCACGCACGCCTTCCGCACCCATCAGCGCCTTGAACTCATCGCCGTATTCTTCCAGCTTGGCGAGATAGTCTTCCTCGGTCAGCAACTGACCGCGGTTGAGCGGCGTCATGCCAGGCTCGACCACTACGAAACCTTCGAAGTAGAGCACGCGCTCGATGTCGCGCAGCGTCATGTCGAGCACCATGCCGAGACGGCTGGGCAGCGACTTCAGGAACCAGATGTGCGCGACCGGCGAGGCCAGTTCGATGTGACCCATGCGCTCGCGGCGCACCTTGGACAGCGTCACCTCGACGCCGCACTTTTCGCAGATCACGCCGCGGTGCTTCAGGCGCTTGTACTTGCCGCACAGGCATTCGTAATCCTTCACCGGACCGAAGATCTTGGCGCAGAACAGGCCATCGCGCTCCGGCTTGAAGGTACGGTAGTTGATGGTCTCCGGCTTCTTCACTTCGCCGTAAGACCAGGAGCGGATTTTCTCCGGCGACGCCAGGCCAATCTTGATGGCGTCGAACTCTTCTTCGTGAGTCGCCTGTTTGAACAGATCGAGCAATGCTTTCATGTCTTTTCTCCGTGAGGTGTCAGGTGTTAGGCGTGAGGCGCGGGGAAGCGTTCTTTCCCCTCACCCCTCACTCCTCACTGTTCAATAACGTTCCAGATCGATGTCGATGCCCAGCGAACGGATTTCCTTCACCAGCACGTTGAAGGATTCCGGCATGCCTGCCTCGATCTTGTGGTCGCCCTTGACGATGTTCTCGTAGACCTTGGTCCGGCCGTTCACATCGTCCGACTTCACGGTCAGCATTTCCTGCAGCACGTAGGACGCGCCGTAGGCTTCGAGCGCCCACACTTCCATTTCGCCGAAGCGCTGGCCGCCGAACTGCGCCTTGCCGCCCAGCGGCTGCTGGGTGACCAGCGAGTACGGGCCGGTCGAACGCGCGTGCATCTTGTCGTCGACCAGGTGGTGCAGCTTCAGCACATGCTTGTAGCCCACCGTGACCTGACGATCGAAGGCTTCGCCGGTACGGCCGTCATACAGCGTGACCTGGCCGCCTTCGGGCAGCCCGGCCAGCGTCAGCATGCGGCGGATTTCCTCTTCCGAGGCGCCATCGAACACCGGCGATGCGAACGGCACGCCTTTTTTCAGGTTGCGTCCCAGTTCGATCACTTCCTCGTCAGTGAAGCTGTCGATGTCTTCCGACTTGCCAGACTGGTTGTAGATTTCCTTGAAGAAATGGCGCAGGTCCTTCACCAGCGTCTTGGTCTGCGCTTCCAGCATCTGGCCGATCTTCTCGCCCAGACCCTTGGAGGCCCAGCCGAGGTGGGTTTCCAGAATCTGGCCGACGTTCATCCGCGACGGCACGCCGAGCGGGTTCAGTACGACATCGACCGAACGGCCGTCGGCCATGAAGGGCATGTCCTCGATCGGAGCGATCTTCGACACCACACCCTTGTTGCCGTGGCGGCCAGCCATCTTGTCGCCGGGCTGCAGGCGGCGCTTGACCGCCAGGTAGACCTTGACCATCTTCTGCACGCCGGGCGGCAGTTCGTCGCCGGCCGTAAGTTTTTTCTTCTTCTCTTCGAACATGGCGTCGAATTCGACGCGCTTCTGCGTGAGGCTGTCCTTCAGCGACTCGACCTGACGGCTGGCTTCGTCATCGGCCAGGCGGATGTCGAACCAGTCGTGGCGGTTCACCGATTCCAGATAATCCTTGGTGACCTTGCTGCCCTTGGCGAGCTTCTTCGGGCCGCCGTTGGCGACCTTCAGATGCAGCAGCTTTTCCAGGCGCGCGAAGGTATCGTCCTCGACGATACGCATGCGGTCGGTCAGGTCCTTCTTGTACTCGGCCAGCTGGGTGTCGATGATCGACTGTGCGCGTTTATCTCTTTCAATACCTTCACGAGTGAACACCTGCACGTCGATGACCACGCCCGACATGCCGGACGGCACCTTGAGGCTGGTGTCTTTCACGTCGCTGGCCTTCTCGCCAAAGATGGCGCGCAGCAGCTTTTCTTCCGGCGTCAGCTGGGTTTCACCCTTGGGCGTGACCTTGCCGACCAGCACGTCGCCGGCTTCCACCTCGGCGCCGATCGCGATGATGCCGGACTCGTCCAGGCGACCCAGCTGGCGTTCGGCCAAGTTGGAAATGTCGCGGGTAATTTCTTCCGGCCCGAGCTTGGTATCGCGCGCCACCACCGACAGTTCCTCGATGTGGATCGAGGTGTAGCGGTCTTCGGCAACGACCTTCTCGTTGATCAGGATCGAGTCTTCGAAGTTGTAGCCGTTCCACGGCATGAAGGCGACCAGCATGTTCTGACCCAGTGCCAACTCGCCCATATCGGTCGAGGCACCGTCGGCGATCACGTCGCCGCGGGCGATGACATCGCCCGCCTTCACCAGCGGACGCTGGTTGATATTGGTGTTCTGGTTGGAACGCGTGTACTTGATCAGCGAGTAGATGTCGACACCCACTTCACCGGCACGCGCTTCCTCGTCGTGCACGCGGATCACGATCCGGCCGGCGTCGATGTAATCGACGATGCCGCCGCGATGCGCAGTCACCACCGTGCCGGAATCGACCGCAGCAGTGCGCTCGATGCCGGTGCCGACAAAGGGTTTTTCCGGGCGCAGACACGGCACCGCCTGGCGCTGCATGTTGGAGCCCATCAGCGCGCGGTTGGCGTCGTCATGCTCGAGGAAGGGAATCAGGGACGCCGCCACCGACACGATCTGCGCCGGCGCCACGTCCATGAACTCGATCTTGTCGGGCGTCGACAGCGTGAATTCGTTCTTGAACCGGCACGACACCAGGTCGTCCTTGAACTTGCCCTTGGCGTCGAGATCGGCGTTGGCCTGCGCGATCACGTACTTGCTTTCCTCGATCGCCGACAGGTATTCGATCTCGTCGGTCACCTTGTGGTTGACCACCTTGCGGTAGGGCGTCTCGATGAAGCCATACCAGTTGGTGCGGGCGAACAGGGCGAGCGAGTTGATCAAGCCGATGTTCGGGCCTTCCGGTGTTTCGATCGGGCAGACGCGACCGTAGTGGGTCGGGTGCACGTCGCGCACCTCGAAGCCGGCGCGCTCGCGGGTCAGGCCGCCCGGGCCCAGCGCGGAAACACGGCGCTTGTGGGTGATCTCGGACAGCGGATTGGTCTGGTCCATGAACTGCGACAGCTGGCTGGAGCCGAAGAATTCCTTGATTGCAGCCGACACCGGCTTGGCATTGATCAGGTCGTGCGGCATCAGGTTGTCGGACTCGGCCTGCGACAGACGCTCGCGCACCGCGCGCTCGACCCGCACCAGACCGGCGCGGAACTGGTTTTCCGCCAGTTCGCCGACCGAACGCACACGGCGGTTGCCGAGGTGGTCGATGTCGTCGATCTCGCCGCGGCCGTTGCGCAACTCGACCAGGATCTTGATCACGGCGACGATGTCTTCGGTCGACAAGGTACCGGCACCGGTCAGCTCGTCGCGACCGATGCGGCGGTTGAACTTCATGCGGCCGACGGCCGACAGGTCGTAGCGCTCTTCGCTGAAGAACAGGTTGACGAACAGCGCGTTCACCGCGTCTTCGGTGGGCGGCTCGCCCGGGCGCATCATGCGGTAGATCGCCACCTTGGCAGCATATTCGTCGGTTGTATCGTCAGTGCGCAGCGTCTGCGAAATGAAGGCGCCGTGGTCGAGGTCATTGGTGTAAAGGGTGTTGAACTTGTCGACGCCCGCTTCGGCCAGCTTCGTCAGCAGGTCTTCCGTGACCTCGTCGTTGGCGCGCGCCACCAGCTCGCCGGTGTGCTTGTCGACCACATCGTGCGACAGCACGCGGCCCACCACGAATTCGGCCGGGACCGCCCATTTCTTGACGCCGGCGGCGTCGAGCTCGCGAATGTGCTTGGCGGTGATGCGTTTGTCCTTGGCGACGATCACGTGGTCGTCCTTGCCGCAGATGTCGAAACGCGCCAGTTCGCCACGCAGACGCTCCGGCACCAGCTCAAACTGGATGCCCTGGGTGTTGATGTAGAACGTGTCCTTGCTGAAGAA
The DNA here is from genome assembly GCA_043821985.1 of Pseudomonadota bacterium. Classification (GTDB taxonomy): domain Bacteria; phylum Pseudomonadota; class Gammaproteobacteria; order Burkholderiales; family Thiobacillaceae; genus Thiobacillus. Next base: position 4,619 of record JBDRCF010000055.1, on the reverse strand, counting down.
GGCATCGAGGATGCTCTCCGGCGTATAGCCGAGCGCCTTCAGCAGGATGGTGACCGGCATCTTGCGGCGACGGTCGACACGGAAGAACAGGATGTCCTTGGCGTCGAACTCGAAGTCCAGCCACGAGCCGCGGTAGGGAATCACGCGCGCCGAGAACAGCAGCTTGCCCGAGCTGTGGGTCTTGCCGCGATCATGCTCGAAGAACACGCCGGGTGAACGGTGCAGCTGCGACACGATCACGCGCTCGGTGCCGTTGATGACGAAGGAGCCGGTCGGCGTCATGAGCGGAATCTCGCCCATGTAGACTTCCTGTTCCTTGACTTCCTTGATGGTCGGCTTGGATGCTTCCTTGTCCATGATGACCAGGCGCACTTTGGCGCGCAGCGGCGCGCAAAAGGTCAGGCCGCGCTGCTGGCATTCCTTGATGTCGAACACCGGCTCGCCCAGCAGGTAGCTGACGTATTCCAGACGGGCGTTGCCGCTGTGGCTGACGATCGGGAAAATCGAGGTGAACGCGGCCTGCAAGCCTTCGTTCAGGCGCTCGTCGCGCGAACGACCCTCCTGCAGGAAGGCACGATAGGATTCAAGCTGGGTCGCCAGAAGAAACGGCACCGGAAGGGTGTTGGTCCGGCTGGCAAAGCTCTTGCGCAGACGTTTTTTCTCGGTAAAGGTATAAGCCATGGGGTCTCCTTGACGATCAGGGGCGGGCGGGCACGCGGGTTACGCACCGGCGCCTTGTAGGGCACACGCAAAAAGCAAATGACCCGGAAGCCGATTCCGGGTTCCGGGTATTTGCTGCTTGCGTCTGCCGCGGGTTTCCCCGCAACACACCACCGCAATATGAATGTGGCGAAATAAATGCGTCTCCGGAAACGGCGGCACGCTTGCACGCGCCGCCCGGGGGACCGTACTTATTTGACTTCGACGCCCGCGCCAGCTTCTTCCAACTGCTTCTTCAGCGCGTCGGCATCGGCCTTGGACACGCCTTCCTTCACGGCCTTGGGTGCGCCGTCGACCAGATCCTTGGCTTCCTTCAGGCCCAGGCCGGTAGCGGCACGCACCACCTTGATGACTTCCACTTTCTTCTCGCCAGCGGAGGTCAGCATCACGGTGAACTCGGTCTGCTCTTCCGCAGCAGCAGCAGCGCCACCTGCAGCGGGGGCAGCCACGGCAACCGCGGCGGCAGCGGCGGAAACGCCGAATTTCTCTTCCATTTCCTTGATGAGTTCGGACAGCTCAAGCACGGTCATGCCAGCGATGGCGTCCAGAATGTCAGCTTTTGCAACAGCCATTTGTATTACTCCTGTCAATTATGCTTCAGATTAAAAATCAATGTCGTTTATATGCGGATGTCGACAGACTGCTCAGGCAGCCTGCTTGTCGCGCACCGCAGCCAGCCCACGTACGAACTTGGTCGGCACTTCGTTGAGCGTACGAACGAATTGCGCGATCGGGGCCTGCATGGTGCCCAAGAGCTTGGACAGCAGTTCTTCGCGGCTGGGCATGCTGGCCAGATTCCCCACATCCTTGGCGGACATGATGAAGTTGGGCATGGCACCGGCCTTGACGACGAACTTGTCGTTGGTCTTGGCAAACTCGTGCATCACTTTGGCGGCAGCCACCGGGTCTTTGGAAATGCCATAGGCGAGCGGACCGACCAGCTGGTCGGCAATGCCCGCAAACGGCGTATCCGCAATCGCGCGGCGTACCAGCGTGTTTTTCAACACGCGCAGATAAACCCCTTGCTTGCGCGCTTGCGCACGCAACTGGGTCATGTGCTCCACCGTGATGCCACGGTATTCGGCAACGACAACCGTCTGGGCAGCCGCAACCTGCGCAGCAACCTCGGCAACGACGGCTTTCTTTTCTTCAAGATTCAGACTCAAGGTCTTACCTCCTTCTCAGTTACGGGACGCCGTCCGCTTGTGCCCACGGGACGCCCCGGCTGGCGACCTTGACAGGAAAATCCTGCTGGGGAACGCCATCTGCGTAGGGTCCGATGCCCGCAAACAGAGGATGAAACTCATCACCCACTTGTCAGCCACCGGCGATTAAATCCTTGCGGATGCCTACGGTCTTTGACAACCCGTCAGCCAAACATCTGGCTGACGGCCCAAAGTTCAGACTGGGGCACACCTCCCGGCGTACCCCCAAATAAATTTATGCGCTGACGCTGGCCTGGTCGACACGCACGCCCACGCCCATGGTGCTCGACACCGACAGACGCTTGAAATAGATCCCCTTGGAGCTGGCTGGCTTGGCGCGCTGCAGCGCGTCCAGCAAGGCCGCGAGATTCTCCTTCAGATCCTCGACGCTGAACGAAGCACGGCCAATGGTGCAATGCACGATGCCGCCCTTGTCGGTACGGTATTGCACTTGACCGGCCTTGGCGTTCTTCACCGCGCCCACCACGTCAGGAGATACCGTGCCGACCTTCGGGTTCGGCATCAGCCCGCGCGGACCCAGGATCTGGCCAAGCTGACCGACCACGCGCATGGCGTCGGGCGTGGCGATGACCACGTCGAAATCCATCTTGCCGGCCTTGATCTCCGCCGCCAAATCGTCGAAACCGACGATGTCGGCGCCGGCGTCCTTCGCTTTCTGCACGTTGTCGCCCTGGGCGAACACCGCCACGCGGATGGTCTTGCCGATGCCCTTGGGCAGCACGACGGCGCCACGCACCATCGGGTCGGATTTACGCGCATCGACGCCGAGGTTCACGGCGATATCGATCGATTCGTCGAATTTGGCGGTTGCGCTCTCCTTGACCAGCTGCAGGGCATCCACCACCGGGTAATTGCGGTTACGGTCGATCTTTTCTTTGAGCGCACGCAGGCGCTTGGATGTATTAGCCATCTCAGACTCCCTCCACGATGATGCCCATGGAACGGGCTGTACCGGCAATGGTGCGCACTGCCGCGTCCATGTCGGCCGCGGTCAGATCGGGTTCCTTGGTCTTGGCGATCTCTTCGAGCTGGGCACGGGTGATCGTGCCGACCTTATCGAGATGCGGCTTGGCGCTGCCCTTGTCAAGCTTGATCGCCTTCTTGATCAGCACCGTTGCGGGCGGCGTCTTCATGATGAAGGTGAAGCTCTTGTCCGCGAACGCAGTGATCACGACCGGAATCGGCAGACCGGGCTCCATGCCCTGGGTCTTGGCGTTGAATGCCTTGCAGAATTCCATGATGTTCAGGCCGCGCTGACCGAGCGCGGGACCGATGGGAGGCGACGGGTTCGCTTTACCCGCCGGCACTTGCAGCTTGATGTAGCCGACTATCTTCTTTGCCATGATGGCTCCTAATAAATGAGTACCAACGCGCTTTGGGCTGCCCTACTCGCGCTCCTCGCCGGTTTCCCGGACCTGCTTCCTGCCTGATGCCGCCCCAGCTTGACGCCGGGGCAACTTCAACCAGCCAGATTCCCGGCTGGACTAGCTTTTCTCGACTTGACCGAAGCCCAATTCCACGGGCGTCGCCCGGCCAAAAATCATGACCGACACGCGCAACTTGCTCTTGTCGTAATTCACTTCCTCCACATTGCCATTGAAGTCGGTGAACGGACCGTCGATGACCCGCACCACCTCGCCCACCTCGAACAGCACCTTGGGCTTGGGTTTTTCTACGCCCTCGCGCATCTGGTCGAGAATGGCCTGCACTTCCTTTTCGGAGATGGGCGCCGGCTTGGTCGCCGTGCCGCCAACGAATCCGGTGACCTTGGGCGTGCTCTTCACCAGGTGCCAGGTATCGTCGTCCATCTCCATCTGGACCAGGACGTAGCCGGGAAAGAATTTGCGCTCGGCAGTTTTCTTCTGCCCCGCCTTCATTTCCACCACTTCTTCCACCGGCACCAGGATTTCGCCGAAGCGATCCTTCATGCCAGCACGTTCGATGCGCTCAACCAGGTTGCGCGCAACGCTTTTCTCGAAGCCGGAGTAGGCATGAACCACGTACCAACGCATACTCAACTCCCCTGTCCCATGGCCAACTTGACCAGCCACAACAAAATTCCATCCACCGCCCACAGGAACAGCGCCATCACGACCACAAAAGCCATGACCACGCCCGTCATCTGGACAGTCTCCTTGCGCGTCGGCCAGACAACCTTCTTGGCCTCATCGCGCGAGTCCAGCGCAAAACGGTAAAAGCGCTTGCCCGGGGCTGACAATCCCGCCACCACACCCGCCAGCACGACGCCGCCGATCACCGACAGGACACGCACCACGGTTGGCGCATCCGCAAAAAAATAAAAGCCGGCCACCCCTGCGATGACCAGCAATACCGCTACCAGCAGCTTGATTTTGTCAGCCATGAATGCTGTGCGCCTTACGGCTTATCCTGTGGCAGGCCAAGAGGGTCTCGAACCCCCAACCTTCGGTTTTGGAGACCGACGCTCTACCAATTGAGCTATTGGCCTGTATTACTCAAGGTCGGGGGCAGGCATACGGCCGACCTGACCCCATCCTTCCGGTCAAACCGGCCTACTCTTCGATCTTGGCCACGACACCCGCACCGACGGTACGACCGCCTTCGCGGATGGCGAAACGCAGACCTTCGTCCATGGCGATCGGCTGAATCAGCGAGACTTTGATGCTGACGTTGTCGCCAGGCATCACCATCTCG
>JBDRCF010000054.1:0-91886 GCA_043821985.1 Pseudomonadota bacterium | reverse complement strand
GGGGGCGCGCCCCCCCCACGGCGCCATCGCCGGTCCTGCGGGGACAGCCTGGATAGTGGTGGGGTGGATCAGGGGAGGCGCCTCGGGAAGCGAATGTGCAGGTGCGTATCAATGCTTTGCCGTCTGCGGCATCAGCTTGTCGATGAAGGCGATCGATACGGCCGAAACAATGAACGCCATGTGGATGACCGTCTGCCACAGCAGGACCTTGTCATCCAGGTTGGGGGCGTTGATGAAGGTCTTCAGCAGGTGGATCGACGAGATGCCGATGATGGCGGTGGCGAGTTTGACCTTGAGGACGTTGGCGTTGACGTGTGACAGCCACTCGGGTTCGTCGGGATGGCCTGCGAGGTTGAGGCGGGAGACGAAGGTCTCGTAGCCGCCGACGATGACCATGATGAGGAGGTTGGAGATCATCACCACGTCGATCAGGCCCAGAACGATCAGCATGATCTTCTCCTCGGTGAGGGTGAAGGTGCCGACGACGAGGTGCTCCAACTCGACCATGAAGTGCACGACGTAGACCAACTGTGCGCCGATCAGGCCGAGATAGAGGGGGACTTGCAGCCAGCGGCTGCCGAACAGGATGGTGGATAGGAGCTTGTTGCGTGTCGCAACGGGGTGGATGATTTCTGGGTCCATGCGTTCAGAGTGTTATTGCAGAGTTCTAGGGAATAGTGCGTGAATTCACAACGCGCTACAGGACATAGCGCGCGAGGTCCTCGCGTGCGGCCAGGGCGGCCAGCCGGGTGGTGACGGCGTCGGCGTCGACCACGTATTCGCCCGTGGTGCTGCCGGCGTCGAAGGAAATGTCCTCCAGCAGTTTTTCCATCACCGTGTGCAGGCGGCGGGCGCCGATGTTCTCGGTGCGTTCGTTCACCTCGAAGGCGATTTCCGCGATGCGACGGATGCCGTCGTCGGTGAACTTGAGCGTCACGCCTTCGGTCGCCAGCAGGGCTTCGTATTGCCGCGTCAGGCAGGCATCGGTGGCGGTCAGGATGCGTTCGAAGTCCTCTACCGACAGCGCCTGCAGCTCGACGCGGATCGGCAACCGTCCCTGCAGCTCGGGGATGAGGTCGGACGGCTTGGACAGGTGGAACGCGCCGCTGGCGATGAACAGGATGTGGTCGGTCTTCACCATGCCGTACTTGGTCGAGACCGTGGTGCCTTCGATCAGCGGCAGCAGGTCGCGCTGCACGCCCTGGCGCGATACGTCGCTGCCGTGGGCGTCGCTGCGGGTAGCGATCTTGTCGATTTCGTCGAGGAACACGATGCCGTGCTGCTCGACCGCTTCGAGCGCCTTCTGCTTGGTTTCCTCGTCGTTGATCAGCCGTCCGGCCTCTTCTTCGGCCACGAGTTTCATAGCTTCGCGCACTTTCAGCTTGCGGCTCTGCCGACGGTTTTGTCCGAGGTTGGCAAACATGCCTTGCAGTTGCTGCGAGAGGTCTTCCATCCCCGGCGGGGTGAAAATTTCCATGCTGGGGTTGGCCGTGGCGACTTCGATCTCGATTTCCTTGTCGTCGAGCTGGCCTTCGCGCAGCATCTTGCGGAAGCGCTGGCGCGCCGCGCCTTCCTCGCGCGGTGGTTCGGGCTCATTGAAGCCGACGCTCCGCGGCGGCGGCAGCAGCGCGTCGAGGATGCGTTCCTCGGCAGCTTCCTCGGCGCGGAACTGCACCTTGGACGTGGCCTGCTCGCGCATCTGCTTGACTGCGGTTTCCATCAGGTCGCGGATGATGGTGTCGACGTCGCGGCCGACATAGCCGACCTCGGTGAACTTGGTCGCCTCGATCTTGATGAAGGGCGCGTTGGCGAGGCGTGCCAGGCGGCGCGCGATCTCGGTCTTGCCGACGCCGGTCGGGCCGATCATGAGGATGTTCTTCGGCGTGATTTCCTGGCGCAGCGGTTCGTCGACCTGCTGGCGCCGCCAGCGGTTGCGCAGGGCGACGGCCACCGCGCGTTTGGCCGCAGCCTGGCCGACGATGTGCTTGTCGAGTTCGTGGACGATTTCTTTGGGGGTCATGGACGGGGAGCGGTAAGCGGCGAATGGTGAGCGGAAATCGTGCTCACAGGATTTCGATGACGTGATTCTGGTTCGAATAAATGCAGATGTCCCCCGCTATGGTGAGGCTCTTTTTGACGATTTCAAGCGGGGGCAGGTCGGTGTTCTGCAGCAGCGCCACTGCGGCGGACTGGGCGAAGGCGCCGCCGGAGCCGATGGCGGCGATGCCGAGTTCGGGCTCCAGTACGTCGCCGTTGCCGGTGATGATGAGCGAGTGCTCGCGGTCGGCCACCGCCAGCATGGCCTCCAGCCGGCGCAGCATGCGATCGGTGCGCCAGTCCTTGGCGAGCTCGACCGCACTGCGCAGCAGGTGCCCGGAATGCTTGTCGAGCTTGGCCTCGAAACGCTCGAACAGGGTGAAGGCATCGGCGGTGCCGCCGGCGAACCCGGCCAGTACCTTGTCCTGGTACAGCCGCCGTATCTTGCGTGCGGTGGACTTGATGACGATGTTGCCCAGCGTGACCTGGCCGTCGCCGCCGAGGGCGACTTCGGCGCCCCGGCGAACGGAGAGGATGGTGGTGCCGCGATACTGTTCCATGTGCGGGATGCTTCCTGAAAAAGGCGGTGAACCGTGGAAGACGCAAGCGGATGGGTAGGGGTGTCCGGGATGGCGTCTTTCGTGGCTCGGTTCAAGTGCCGGAAATTATACGTGGGCAGGGGTCGACAGCCTGCACCAGCGGAAGGGGGTCAGTCCGGGTGGTGCGGAATCAGTTGCGCCAGCTGATCGATGCCCATGACGCGGAAAAGTTCATGGATGAGTGCATTGTGGCCGCGCAACGTGATGGCCTTGCCGCTGCCCAGGCATTGCATCAGTACGCTGATGAACTGGCTGACGCTGCCGTAGTCGACCCGGGTCACCTGAGTCAGGTCGACCAGCACGTCGTTATGCGTGGCGGCATAGCTGCCGAGCTGCTGCAGGGCGCTGTCGTTGGCCGGGGTGATCTCGCCGGCCAGCCGCAGCGCGTCGTCTGCCGGTTCGGCGGGTTTGGCCTGGACCACCTCGGCTGCCTGTACTTCGCTCCAGGAGGGCGGCGAGACCTCGAAGCGTACGGCATAGTCGACGGCCAGGTCTTCGAAATTGTCCTGCCGGCCGAGTATCTGGTAGAGCTCCAGCAGCAACAGCCAGTGCACGGCGCGGCTGTGGGTGGCGCGATTGAGATCCTGCAGCAGGGCGATCAGGCGGTCGACGCCGCTGACCTGGAGTTTGCGCTTGGCCTTGCGGGCCGCGCTTAATATCTGGGCGCATTCGTCCGCCCCGCTTTCGTCGACCATCTCGATGCGGGAAAAGTCGATCCGCACCACGGCCTTCTTGTCGGTGCCGGCGATGCCTTCGCGCAGGGTGGCCGTCGCTTTCTTGTCGAGCAGTCCCGGCAGTTCCAGGCTGGCCGCTTCGGCCTGCTGGGGCGCGCCGGCCGCGCCGTTGTTCCCCATTTTCTGCCAGACAGGGGGCGAGGTTTCGAAGCGCATCGCATAATCGAGCGCCAGTTGTTCGAACTCCTTCTCGCGACGCTGGATGCAGTAAAGATCGAACAGCATGTGCCAGGCGCGGCGATCGCCGCTGCCCAGAATGTCTTTCAACAGACGCTCCGCCATGTCGGCCTGGCCGCTTGCATACAGGATGGCCGCTTCGTCCACCGGCGATTGGGGCGCCCCGCTGGATTCCTCCACCACGATGCCGCTGGCCCCCATGTCCATGGTCAGCAAGGTTTCGGTGGGATGCGATTCGACAGGTGCAGAGACGGGCGCCTGCTTGGGCGCGGGCGCCTTGTCCTTGCCTTTTTTGAAAAACGGAAGAGCCACAGAGTATGCGTGCGCGGGTCAGAGTCAGTGATGGATACTAGCGCTGTCGCCCCGTCCCGGCAACCGCAATAACCCGCCGCCAAGCAAGGCAACCGCGGCAAGTGCCATGACGATCGCCGGACCGGCGGGCCAGTCGAAGAGCGCCGACGCCGCCAGTCCCGCTGCGTAGGCCAGCGCGCCCAGCCCCCAGCCGATCAGCAATCCCGCCCGTGGCGGCCAGCCGCGCACCGCCAGGGCGGGCAGGATCAGGCTGGCAAATACCAGATAGACGCCGACGAGTTGCACCGAGGCAGTGATGGCGAGCGCAAAGATCAGGTAAAAGCCCATCCGTCCGAGTCGGATGCCCCGCAACCGCCAGAAACCGAGCAGCAACGCATAGACCACCGCGATCTGGGCCAGCTGGGACGGTCCGACCCAGAGGATCTGCCCGGCCAGCAGTTCGTTCAGGTGCTCGCCGCCATGCGGGTCGCCCGACAGCAGCAGCACGGCCAGGCTCGCCGCGACGGCGAAAGCCGAGCCGATCAGTGCTTCCTGGATATCGGGCCAGCGCGATTCGCACCATGCCAGAAACGCGGCACCGGCCAGTGCTGCCGCTGCCGCCGCCAGCTGGGTCTGCCAGCCCTGGGTTTCCCAACCCAGGGTGTGGGCGGCGATGACGCCGAGCACGGCGATCTGGGCAATGGCGAGATCGAGGAAGATGATCCCGCGCGCCAGGACCCGCCGCCCCAGCGGGACATGCGTGGCCAGTACGAGCAGGCCGGCGACGAACGGCCAGCCGAGCAGCCCGGGATCGAGTGCGGCCCAGTTCATCGTGCGACCTTCAGCAGTTGCGCGACGCTGTCGTCGAACAGGCCGAACAGGTCGTGGGCCCGGTCCGATCCGCCGACGGTGAATGGCATCGAGACGGCCGGGATACCAGCGTGCTCGGCCAGCCATTCCGACGGGCGCGGATCCTGGTAGGCGGCCCGGATGACGACCCTGGCGGGCGTGGTTTTCAGCTGGGTGGCAATCTCGGCCAGATGGCCGAGCGAGGGTGGAACACCGGGCTTGGGTTCCAGCACGGCCACCTGCTTCAGCCCCAGCCAGTTTTCCAGGTAGGGGAAGCCCTCGTGCTGCACGGCGACGGACATGCCCCTGAGCGGCGCGGCCTGTGCCTGCCAGCGGGCCATCGCCGCATTCCAGCGCGTGTTGAAATCCGCCAGTCTCGTCTTGTAGGCGGCGGCGTGGGCCGGATCGATCTCGGCCAGGCGTGCGCCGAGGGCCTGTGCCACGCGTGCGATGTTGCGCGGATCGGTCTGGATATGCGGATTGCCCGCGGCGTGGATGTCGCCCTGGGCGCGGTCGAGGACGGCCGGCTTTTCCAGCAGCGCGACCTGTCGCGCCGCCTCGAAATAGCCCGGCTGGCCGGGCTGGATGGCGGCGTTGCCGGCCTGCCGCAGCAGCACCGGCAGCCAGCCGATCTCGAGTTCGGCACCGGTACAGACTGCCAGGTCGGCGCGCCGCATCTGCGCGATCAGGCTGGGACGCGCCTCGATGTGGTGCGGGTCCTGGAAGGCCGTGGTGGCGGTATAGACCTTGACGGCGTCGCCGCCGAGCTCGGTGGCCAGTGCGCCCCATTCAGGCTCGCAGGCAAAGACATTGAGCGCGGCATGGGCGAAGACTGGCCATGCCGCGACGAGGAAGGCGAATAAACGGAATGCTTTCATCGGGAGTTCCTTTAAAAAGTGTGCGCGCCATGCGTGCCGAGGCTGAAGATGTACTGCACGTACCACTGGTTCTCGTCCTGTCCTTCAGCGGCCTTGTCTTTCGTGTACTGCAGGCGCCAGCGCGAGAATTCCGAGGGCGAGTAGTCGACCATCAGCGAATGGCGGGTGGGCTTGTAATCGCTGCGTGGCAGATTGGCGTTGTTGAGGCCGAAGTCCTGCGAACCGGGGTCGAGCAGGTCGTAGCGGTAGCCGGCGCGCCAGCGCGGCATGAACTGGTACACGCCTTGCGCGTAACCGCCGTACTGGGTGGCCTGGTACGTGCCAAGACTGGCTCCGCACATGCCACCCGTACAGTCGAGGCTACCGTTTTCTTCGCGCCGGAATGCCTCGGCGGCGAACTTGAAGTTGTTGATGGTGGTGTTGCCACGCGGCGCCCATTTCCAGACGAAATCCGCCAGCCAGGTCTTGCTGTTGCCGGTGAAGGCGGTGTTCACGTCGGTGCCGGCGAAGTCCGTGAGCGTGCTGCTGCGTTCGGCCGCGCGCGTCGACAGATAGGACACGCCGCCGCGCCAGCTGTGCGAATCGCCGACATCGCCGCCGATGTGGCCATACAGCGCGTAGTTGCCGATGCCATTTGTGTTGCGGTCGGTGCCGGGGAAGTTCGCCCCGCGCCCGATCTCGGCACCCAGTTCGGTGAAGAGATCGGTCGGCGCCACCCACCGCAGCTGCAGGCCGTCGTTGCCGTAGCCTTCGCCGAACAGGGCCTCGTACATCAGGTTGTTGGTAGCGAAATCCCAGGCGTGCGGGTGTTGTTCGTTCTGATAGCCGATGCCGGAGCGGAAGCGGCCGCCCTTCACGGTCAGGCCCTGGCCCAGCGCCAAGGTCTGGAACCAGGCTTCTTCCACACCGACGGTACCGTCGTTCAGCGTGGCATTGAAATAGCCGCGGAAATACGGATCGATATTGGAGGCCAGGACCAGTTCGCTTTCGTCGACCGAGAAGCCGCGCGAGGTGCCGGGCGCCGTACCGTCAGGCAGGAAGCCCGTGATGCGGCGTGCGGGGAGATCCTTCAGATGGGCATAGCCGCCCTGCAGGATGAGCGAAATTTCGGGATTGAAGGCACCTGGATTGCTGGGTGTCGAGCTGGCTGTGTCTTGCGCAGGGACGGCGGGCTGAGCGGCATGGGCGGTAGCAGTCGCTTCGGCACGGGCGAGCCGCGTTTCCAGCGTCTGGATGCGTGTTTCGTAATCGGTTTTCATTTTCTGGACTTCGGCGCGCAGGGCGGCGAGGTCGGCATCGTCGGCATGGGCCGGACAGGCGGCCGCCAACGCGGCCGCCAGGAGGGCGGGACGTAACATGTTTGACTCCGTCAACGTGAGATGAACGCCTGCGCACGCGGGCGGCGCAGGCTTCGAAAAAACTCAGGCGTTGGACGGAGCGGGGGGTGCGCGGGCGCACGCAGGGCGGGGGGCAAGATCGGCACACTGGAACGCTACGCCGGGTGCATACGTGTACGCGCCCGGCGGCGTCGCCATGACGACCAGGCTGGGCGGCAGCGCCGTGCCCAGTTGGGCCTGCGCGAGGCAGACTTCGCAGACCTTGTCGGGCAGGCCCGTATCGTGCGTACGCAAATGAGTCAGCGCATGCGCGAACGCGGCTGCCTGACCGAACAGCAGGGTCAGGGCGAACAGCCAGGAGAGCAGGCGGCGCGACGGCATGGGGCGAATTCTAACGTCTCGGCGGATCGACGGGCGGGACCGGGTCGTAGCCGTGATCACAGCCGGGGCGGCAGCGGCCGATGCGTTTTGCGGCCAGCCAGCTGCCCTTGAGCGCGCCGTGCTTTTCGATGGCCTCCTGGCCGTATTCCGAGCAGGTCGGCAGGTAACGGCATTGCCGGCCCAGCCAGGGCGAAAGTGCCAGTTGGTAGACGCGAATCGCGCCGACGAGAATTTTCTGGGCCGGGTTCATGAAGGCGATGCCGGCATGGCCGATTCGGCGTGACGGTGTGCCGCGCCACTGAAATCGGCCAGGAGCTTGGCGACGAATTCGGGTTCGAGGTCGCGCACGATGAACACGAAGCGGCTGCGATGGTCGTCATCCGGCCAGGTGTTGAGCCGGACCTCGGGATACAGCACATGCTGGACGCCATGTAGCACGACAGGTTGCAGTTCGTCCTGCAGGTTCACGATGGCCTTGAAGCGCAGCAGGTTTTCGGCGCGAAACGAGGTCAGCATGCCGAGGGCTGATTGCAGCCCGTAGCGGTCGAGCGGTGCGTCGATCACCACCGAAAACGCCTGGATGCGCGTGTCGTGCAGGTCGGGCCGCGCCTTTCCGGCAAGCGGGCTGGCGCTGGCGGGCTGATAGCGTTGCGGCTTCAGCCAGCGCATGGCTTCCAGCGACCGGGTCTCGGCATTCCACAATCCCAGGTTCTGGATCGCGGCGGGGTCGAGCTCGCCATGCGTCACGGTCACGATGTCGGCCGCCGGGTTGAGCGCGGCAAGGCGTTCGCGCAGGGCGACGACCGTGTCGGCGGGCGCGAGGTCGGTCTTGGTGAGCAGCAGTCGGTCGGCCACCGCCACCTGCTTGACGGCCTCGAAGTGTTCGTCCAGCTGACCCATGCCGAACAGCGCGTCGACCGTGGTCACCACGCCGTCGAGGCGGAAGCGTGCGCGGACCCAGTTGTCGTGCAGCAGATTGTCGAGCACGGGGGCCGGATCGGCGATGCCGGTGGTTTCGATGATGACGCGCTCGAACGCCGGAATGTCGCCCTTTTGCCGGGCCATCCACAGGTTCTTCAATGTCGGCGACAGGCTGCCGGAAATCGTGCAGCACACGCAACCGCCCGACAGCAGGGCCATCGGCCCGTCCATTTCTTGCAGCAGCTGGTGATCGAGCGCGACTTCGCCGAACTCGTTCATGAGAATGGCCGTGCGCGGCAGCGTGCGCACCAGATGGTTCAGCACCGTCGTCTTGCCGCTGCCAAGAAAACCGGTGAGCAGCGTGATTGGGATGGGGGACTCGGGCGTCGCCATCACACGGATGTCCTCACGGGAGCGAGCGCAGGTTTCGGTGCAGGCTCATGTCGGCGTAGCCGACGTGAAGCCGCGTAGCGGCGGCCGAAGCCAAAACCGGTGAGCAGCGTGATCGGCAGAGGAGAATCAGACGCGGGCATGGCGACGACCGAAGCCAGGAAACGGTTGCATGATTCAGGCGCTCGTTTGTGCGCAGTCGGCGCAGCGGCCGTGTACGGTAACGTCGATGTGGCGCGCCTCGAATCCGGGCGGGGTTCGCGGTTGTGCGCTCGGGCGGTCCGCCAGGCAGAAGAGGCGCCCGCAGGCGTCGCATTCGAAATGCGCATGACCATGGTGGACGTGCGCGACTCCGAAGCGGCGTACACGATCCTGGCCGGTCACGCTGTGCGCCAGGCCTTGTGCGACCAGCCAGTCGAGCACGCGATACAGGGTGACCTTGTCGAGCGGCTGTGCTTCGTCCGTGGCCGCCTGCATCAGGGCTTGGTGAGATACCGTCGTGTTGGCCGCCAGAAGCAATTGCAGCACCTGGACGCGGGCGGTAGTTGCGCTTGCTCCGCATTCCCGGATCAGCCGGACGGCGTTGTCGTGGTGCGAAGCGGAATTCATGGGGCGATTCTAGGGGACGTAGGGCCCGGATGCAACCAAGTTGCATCCGGGCCCCTGAAAAACCCCTTCGTGCAGGAAGGGGCCGGATCAGGCGTGCAGCCGTTCCTTCTTCTCGTGGCGTTCCTGCGCCTCGATCGAATATTCGGCGGTCGGGCGGGCCAGCAGACGGGGCAGTCCGATAGGGTCGCCGGTTTCCAGGCACCAGCCGTATTCGCCGCTGTCGATGCGCGCCAGGGCGGAATTGATCTTTTTCAGCAGCTTGCGCTCACGGTCGCGCACGCGCTGTTCCAGCATGTGCTCTTCTTCCACGGTGGCGCGGTCGTTGGGATCGGCAAAATTCTCGTTTTCCTTCAGATGCTCACCGGTGTCGGCCGCATTGCTGAGCATCTCGTCGCGCAGCGTTTCGAGGCGGGTGCGAAAAAACGTGAGCTGGGCCGCGTTCATGTAGGCGGAAGCCGGCATTTTCAGCAGGGCGGCTTCGGTAAGGGGTTTGGACGAGGCGGTCATCGGAACTCCAGGCGTCTAGGATGGTTGAAAAATGCGGCCGGGCATGAGCCCGGGCAGCCGAAATGGATCCGGCAGCGGCAGATGCGCGACCCGCATCATAACTCCGTCATGGCTGCCGGTGTCATCGGGCGGTCTCGGCGCCATGGGGAAGGTCAGGCCGAAGCCGGGACGATAGGCGATAATCCTGACATGAATGCCTTTCTTCCGCTGACTGTCCTTGTGCTCCTGCTGGCCGCGTGCGGACGCGACGCGCCGCCCGCGGCACCCGAGGATATTCGCCCGGTACGCGCGGAGCAGGTGGGGATGCACACCGCCCAGCAAGGCACGCGCTACGCAGGAGAGGTGCGGGCGCGTTACGAGACCGATCTGGCGTTTCGCGTGGCGGGACGGGTCGACGCCCGCAAGGTGGACGTCGGCAGCCAGGTCAAGGCGGGCCAGGTCATCGCCACGCTCGACCCCAACGACTATGTGCTGGCGTCGCACGCGGCCCACGCGCAGCTGACGGCCGCCGAGGCCGAGGCCCGGCTGGCGCGCCAGGATCTGCAGCGCTTTACCGAGCTGCGCGCACAGAATTTCATTTCCCAGGCCGAACTGGATCGCCGCCGGACCACTGCCGAGGCAGCCGCGGCGCAGGCGCGCCAGTTGCGGGCGGAAGCCGCCCGCCAGGACAACCAGCAGGCCTATACCCGGCTGACCGCGCCGCATGCCGGCGTGGTGACGGCGATTTCGTTCGAGGCGGGGCAGGTGGTGGCGGCCGGCCAGCCGGTGGCGCAACTGGCGCGCGACGGCGAACGCGAGGTTCGCATCGACGTGCCGGAAAATGCGCTCGATGCATTGCGTGCCGCGCACAATCCGCGCATCCGCCTGTGGTCGGTGCCGGGGCGGGACTATGCCGGCCGCCTGCGTGAAGTGTCGCCGGTGGCCGACGCGGGCAGCCGTACCTACAGTGCCCGCGTCAGCCTGCTGCATCCCGATGCAGCCGTGAAACTGGGCATGACGGCCACGGTCGAGGTCGGCAGCGAATCGGTGTCGAGCCTGTCGGTGGCGCAATCGGCCTTGTTCCGGATCGACGGCAAGCCACAGGTGTGGGTGGTGAATCCCCAGACCCGCAAAGTGGCGGCGCGCAGCGTGCAGGTCGGCGAGTTGAATGGCGAACGCGCGGCCATCGTGTCGGGGCTGGCTGCCGGCGAGTGGGTGGTGACGGCGGGCGTGCACAAGCTGGCGCCCGGCCAGCAGGTGCGTCTGGCCGACCCCGGCCGCCCATGAACGACGCCCCGCGTTTCGTGCCCGGGCGCGGCAACCTGTCGCGCTGGGCGATCGAGCATCCGGCGCTGGTGCGCTTCTTCATCGTGCTGATCCTGCTGGTCGGTGTGCGGTCTTATTTCCAGTTGGGGCAGGCCGAGGATCCGCCGTTTACCTTCAAGACCATGCTGATCCAGGCGCAATGGCCGGGCGCGACCGCGCAGGAGGTGTCGGAACAGCTGACCGAGCGGATCGAGAAGAAGCTGCAGGAAATGCCCGAGCTCGATTACGTGCAGAGCTACGCCAAGGCGGGCGAGACGGCGCTTTTCGTCAATCTCAAGGAAACGGTGCGGGGGCGCGACGTGGCCGAGGCCTGGTATCAGGTCCGCAAGAAGATCGGTGACCTGAAGACAACGCTCCCGCCCGGTGTGCAGGGGCCCTTCTTCAACGACGAGTTCGGCGACACCTTCGGCTCGATCTATGCCTTCACCGGCGACGGCTTCAGCCGGTCCGACCTGCGCCGCGCCGCCGAGGATGCGCAGCGCGAGGTCCGCCGCCTGCCCAATGTGGGCAAGGTCGAGCTGTTCGGCATCGTTCCGGAAAAAATCTACGTCGAGATTCCTGCGCAAAAGCTCGCCACGCTTGGCCTCACGCCGCAGCAGATCATGCAGGCCGTGCAGGAGCAGAACGGCGTGGTGGCGAATGGGCGGATCGAAAACGAGACCCTGTCGATCCCGATGCGCGTGTCGGGTCCCTATTCCGACGTCGAGGGCGTGCGCGAAACAATCATTCGGATCGGCACGCGCAGCATCCGGCTGGGCGATGTCGCCAGCGTGACGCGGCGCTACGAAGATCCGCCCACCGCCGAAATTCGTTCGCAGGGCGAGCCTGCGGTGTTGCTTGGGGTGTCGCTGGCCGACGGCGGCGACGTGGTGGCGATGGGACGCGCCGTGGCCGCCGCCATGGCGGACTTGCAGAAGACGCTGCCGGTGGGCATGGAGATCCAGCGGATCCACGACCAGCCCAGCATCGTCAGCCACGCGGTCCGGCTCTTCATGCAGAGCTTCTTCGAGGCTGTCGCCATCGTGCTGGCGGTGACCTTCCTGGCGCTCAAGTGGCGTGCCGGCCTGGTGGTGACGCTATCCATTCCGGTGGTGCTGGCGATCACCTTCACCACGATGTGGCTGTTCGACATCGACCTGCATCGCATCTCCACCGGGGCGCTCATCATCGCGCTCGGCCTGCTGGTGGACGACGCCATCATCGCGGTGGAAATGATGGCGCACAAGCTGGAGGCCGGCTGGAATCGCTTCGAAGCGGCTACCTACGCCTTCCATTCGACCGCGTTCCCCATGCTGACCGGCACGTTGTTGACCGCCACCGCGTTTCTGCCGATCGCGCTGGCCAAGTCGATGGTCGGCGAATACACCTTCGCCATCTTCGCGGTGACGACGATCGCGTTGCTGTCCTCCTGGCTGGTGGCGGTCGTGGTGACGCCTTATCTGGGTCATGTCCTGCTGAAACCGGCTCGCCACGTGACGGACGAGAATGCGGCGTATCTCACGCCGTTTTACCGGCGTTTCCGTGCCATGGTGAACGGGTGCCTCACGCATCGACGCAGCGTGATTGCGCTGACGGTGGCGGCGCTGGTCGTCGGGCTCGTCGCGATGCAGCGGGTCGAGAAACAGTTCTTCCCGCAGTCCGACCGGTTGGAAATCCTGGTCGAAATGTGGCTGCCGGAAGGCGCGTCCATCGATGCCACGCGCGCCCAGGCGATCAGGCTCGAAACCCTGCTGCGGCAGGACAAGGATGTCGCCCACGTGCTCGACTACATCGGCCAGGGCGCGCCGCGTTTTGTGCTGGCGCTGGACCAGCGGCTGAACAACCGCAATTTTGCGCAGCTGGTGGTGATCGCGAAGGACGTGCCGGCGCGGGAGCGCGAACTTGCGCGTATCCGTCGGCTGTTCGAGACCGACTTCTCCAACGTGCGCGGACGCGCCGTGCGTTTCGAATACGGGCCGCCCGCCGGCTACCCCGTGCAGTACCGGTTGTCCGGCGCCGACATCCCGCGGCTCAAGATCGAAGCCGAGAAACTGCGCAGAATCGTCGCGGCCCAGCCGCAGGTGACGGCCGTGAACCTGGACTGGAACGAGCAGTCGCTGGCGATCAAGGTCCAGCTCGACCAGGACAAGATCAAGGCGCTCGGCCTCAGCTCGGATGCGGTCGGGCGCCTGCTGGCGCTGGAGTTGTCGGGGACGACGGTTACCCAGTTCCGGGAGGACGATCAGCTGATCGACGTCGAATTGCGCATTCCGCGCAAGGAACATCGCGACGTCGATGCGCTGAAATCGCTGCCGGTCGGCAGCTTCGACGGCCAGAGCGTGACCCTTGGGCAGATCGCCACCTTCAAGCCGGTATTCGAGGACGGCGTGATCTGGCGGCGCGACCGCCTGCCGACGATTTCGGTGCGCGGCGATCCGGTGGGCAACACGCAGCCGGCGACGATCATCGAATCGATCGCGCCGCAGGTGGCCCGGTTCAAGGCGCAGTTGCCGCCCGGTTTCCGGCTGGAAATCGGCGGCCCGGTGGAAAGCAGCGCCAAGGCCAATGCCGCCATCGCCGCCTCGTGGCCGTTGATCGTGGTCACCACGCTGACGCTGCTGATGCTGCAACTCGGCAATTTCTCGCGTGCCCTGCTGGTGGTGCTGACCGCGCCGCTCGGCATCATCGGCGTGGCGGTCGCGCTGCTGGTGACCGGCCAGCCGATGGGCTTCGTGGCCTTGCTGGGCATCATCTCACTGTCCGGCATGATCATGCGCAATTCGGTGATCCTGGTCGACCAGATCCAGCAGGACGTCGCCCGTGGTCTGTCGCAGTGGGATGCAATCGTCGAATCCACGGTGCGACGGATGCGGCCGATCAGCCTCACCGCCGCCGCCGCGGTGCTGGCGATGATCCCGCTGTCGCGCTCGATTTTCTGGGGCCCCATGGCTGTATCGGTCATGGGCGGGCTGATCGCGGCGACCTTCCTCACGCTGTTCTTTCTGCCTGCCCTGTATGCGGCTTGGTTTAGGGTAAAACCGGGCTAAGGTACAAAACGTGCAAGGAGACCAGCATGAAAATGATCGTATTCGCATTGCTGCTGGCGGGGTGCGCCAGCCTTGAATCGCCCGACCCGGCTTCGCCCTACTACGCCTATCCCCCAGGATGGCTGGCGCAGCTCAACCAGCCCCTGACGATCCCGCCCGGCTCGGCCACGGTGCGTCTGCAATATGGCCAGGTCGTGCCGCGCAACGGCGTGCAGGAACTCGATCCGTATTGCGTGGTGGAACTGAATACGGTGCGCGACACGCCGCAGATGCTCAAACCGGGACGTTTCCAGATATGGCGGGTGACGCGCAGCGTGGATTTCTATGCAGCGGCGAAGTCGCCGCTGATGAAGGCCCGGTATGTGGACGATGACGGCGGCGATGTGACGCCCCTCTATTACAAGACGGAATTCCGGCTGCGCGATCCCGCGCAGCCGAATTTGCGTGGCATGACCTGTGCGTGGAAGCAGATAGTCCCTGGCAATCCACTGTTGATGCGACACCTCAGGCTGAGCGAAATCCGGGCGGCGCTGGGCGACTGGGTCACCCTGATCCAGCCGAAGGCGATGCTGTAACGGCGGAGCCTCCGCGGGCGGCTGTTGCGCCACGCGTACCGGCGGGCGCGGTCCTATTTGATCAGCGTCAGATGGGGAGGGCGTACGGCATGCCCGCCTGCCGCCGTCAGCGTGTTGGTGACCGGCTGCCAGTAGGGGAAGGCTTCCGGGCGATGGATGTGGTAGCCCTGCAGGTAATCCACGCCCATGTCTTCGAGGAGTGCCGCCATATCGGCGTCTTCCACCTGCTCGGCCACCGAATGCATGCCGAAATCGCGTGCCAGCTGGGCGATCGAACGGACGATGGCCTGGTCGCGCCGGTCGTCCAGCATGCCGCGCACGAAGGCGCCGTCGATCTTGAGGAAGTCGGCGGGCAGGTGCTTGAGATAGAAAAACGAGGAGGCGTCGCGTCCGAAATCGTCCAGTGCGAACTGGCAGCCGCGTTCGCGCAGGCCGTGAATCAGGCGCTGGGCGTCGCCGAGATTGACCACTGCGGCGGTTTCCGTCACTTCGAAGCCGAGGCGCGAGCCTTCCACGCCATAGTGATCGAGCATGTGGCAGACCACGCCGAGGAAGGATTCGTCGGCAACGGTCTTGCCCGAGAGGTTGATGAAATACACCGCATTGTCGTCGGGCTGCGCCGCCAGGTAGGACACCACGGCTTCCAGCATCCAGCGGTCGAGGATGGGCGCCTGTCCGTAACGTTCGAGGGCCGGCAGCAGCTTGGCCGGTCCTTCGACCACGCCATCGCGCTGCCAGCGGATCAGCACTTCGTAGTGCGGCTGGCCGCCGCGCGACGTCGGCCGGATCAACTGGCGATAGGGCAGGAACTGGTTGGCGTCCAGCGCCTGGGCAAAATCGGCCGCCCAGCCCATTTCCGTTTCCAGACGGCGGAATCCGACCTCGTCCGCCTCGTACAGCATGACGCGTCCGCTTCCCTCCGACTTGGCGCGGTAGCACGCCATGTCGGCCTGGATCATGAGGTCGCCGGCCGTGGTCGCAGCCTGGGTGATAGGGGCGACGCCGGCGCAGGCGCCGAGGGTGAAGCGCCGTCCCTTGTGTTCGAAGCGGAAGTCGCGGATGCGCTGCACCAGCTGACGGCAGATCCGGTTTGCCTCGTCGGGCCGGGTGTCGAACAGGATGAGGCCGAATTCGTCCCCGCCCAGACGGCCCAGGTAAGCGTGTGCGGGCAGGGCGGCTTTCATGGTCTGGGCAATGTCCATCAGCAGGGAATCGCCGACCGAATGGCCGCAGGTGTCGTTCACCAGCTTGAACTGGTCGAGGTCGATGTAGCAGAACGCATGCTGCTGCCCGAGATCGCGCGCGGTGCGTAGCGCACGGGCCAGACGCCCTTCCACCGCGCGGCGATTCGGCAAGGTGGTCAGCGTGTCGTGGAAGGCCATCTCGCGCAGGTTGTCGAGCAGTTCCTTCTTCTCGGTTTCGTCGCGCAGCACGTAGACGGCACCCAGGCCGCCCTGGTCGGTCAGCGGCGCGCAGCTGTAGCTGATGGCCAGGCGCTGGCCATAGCGGGTATGCAATTCGGCCGATCCGGTCTGGCCGTGCAACGCTGCCGTCGACGACAGGAAGCAGGCCGGCGCGTCCTCGTCGCCGTTCACCCGATCGAACTGGATCACCTCGCTCAGCAAATTCAGTTGCGCATCCTCGAGGGCGAGGCCAAGCAGGCTTTCGGCGGCCGGGTTGAGATAGGTCACCTGATTGTGCGGGTTGGTGACGATGACGGCATCGTTGATCGATTGCAGCGTGACCTGCCAACGTTCCTTCTCGTTGCTGAGTGCCGCCTCGTCGATCTTGCGCTGCGTGATGTCGAAGCGGATCGACAGGTACTTCTGCGGCAGGCCGTCGTCGCCCTTGATCGGAATGATGGTCGTGGCGGTCCAGAACAACCGTCCATCCTTGGCGCGGTTGCAGATCTCCCCGCGCCAGGTCTGGCCGTTCGTGATGGTTTTCCACAGACGGGCAAAAAATGCGGGAGCGTGACAGCCCGAATTGAGGATGCGGTGATTCTGATCGATCAGTTCTTCGCGCGTGTAGCCGCTGAGGATGCAGAACAGATCGTTGGCGAACGTGATGTTGCCGGCGAGATCCGATTCGGACACGCTGGCCGCGCTGTCGAGCGCTTTCTGCTGCTCGCCGAGATCGGTAAGCAGCCGTTCCAGGGCCGCGCTCATGTAATTGAAGGCGCGTGTGGATTCCTGCAACTCGGGCGGGCTGCTGGCACGGACGGGAATGCGCACACTGTAGTCCCCGGACTCGATCTGGTGGGCGGTTGCGCTCAATCGGGTCAGGTCCTTCAGGTTGATCCGCAACATGGCATGGATCAGCCAGCCGAGCAGGCCCATCGCGAGGCTGAACAGAATGAACAGCCGGGTCCCGAGATGCCACAGGAAGTCTTCATACGCGTGGGCGGAAGGCTGGATGCGCAGATGACCGTAGTAGGTGCCCTGGATGATCAGGTCTTCCTGCATGACGGGGAGGGCCAGGCGGGTCAGACGGGCGAACCAGTCGGGGCGATCGACCGCGGGCGGGCTGGCTTGTTCGCGGATGACGCGGCCATCCGGCGCGACGTATTCCACATGCTGCAAATTCCCCTGGTCGATCGGGATCCGCAATCGCGTTCGCACGGCAAGGTAATCCTGCCAGATGGCCGGATCCGCGACGGCCTGCGACAGCGCGGCAAGCTGTGCGGTGGCCTGCACACGCAAGGCGGCGTCGGCGTCCTGGCGGACGATATGCAGCGCCTGTTGCCCGGCCAGCACGAATACCGTCAGCATGACGAGCAGGGCCGCCCCCAGCACGCGACCTTGAGTGCTGAGGCGGGCCGGACGCAAGGTGTGCGCGAAGCGGGCGAGCGGAGGCGAGAGGTGGCGGAACATACGGAAGGAATCGGCCGCCTGTCCGCTTTCTGAAGTTCAGCCAGATACGTGCGCTTCAGTGTAAGTGGATACTTACATTCGAGGCGAGGGGGGTCAGCTTTTCCTGCGCGCGCGCGGGTGAGCCTGGTCGTAGACCTTGGCGAGGTGCTGCCAGTCGAGGTGGGTGTAGACCTGGGTGGTGCTGATGCTGGCGTGGCCGAGCATTTCCTGTACCGCCCGCAGGTCGCCCGACGATTGCAGCACATGGGTGGCGAATGCATGGCGCAGCATGTGCGGGTGGACGCGCTGGCTCAGGCCAGCCAGTTGCGCCCAGCGGTTGAGCCGCAGTTGCACGCTGCGCGGGGTCAGGCGGGTGCCGCGGCGGTTGATGAACAGGGCGGCGGTGTCGGCCTGCGCAAGGGACTGCCGGTGCGGCAACCAGGCGGCAAGGGCGGCCCGGGCCTGGTGCCCCACCGGTACGATGCGGGTTTTGTTGCCCTTGCCGGTGACCTGCGCCTCGCCCGCGTGCAGATTGACGTCATGGAGATCGAGCCCGACCAGTTCCGACAAGCGCAGGCCGGACGAATAGAACAATTCGAACATGGCGCGGTCGCGCGCCAGCAGGGCATCGTCGGATTCGGCGGGCAGGCCGCCGTCGAGCAGCTGCGTGCAGGCGTCGGGCGACAGGATGTGCGGCAGGGCCTTGGCTGCTTTGGGCGGGCGCAGGCCGATGCAGGGGTTGTTCGCATAGCCTAGCCGGCGGCAGGCGAAGGTATAGAAGCCACGCCAGCTGGACAGCTGGCGCGCCACGCTGGTGGCGGCCAGGTTCTGGCTGCGCAGCTTGACGATGGCGCCGCGGATATCGCTTGCATCGAGCGTTTCCAGCGGCTTGCCGGCGGTCAGACTGGAAAGATTCGCCAGGTCGCGTTGATAGGCCGCGACCGTATGCGACGACAGCCGCCGTTCGGCAGCGATGTATTGCAGATAGGATGCGACTGCGTTCACTCCTGCATCCGCACCAGGGCGGCGCCGACCAGCTGGCCCAGCCGCTCGAGGTAGAGCGTGCCCATGCCGGCATAGAAACGCTTGGCTTCCTCGGAGGCCAGCACGAGCAGACCGATGGGGGCCGCCGCTGCGGCCGGCCGCAGCGGAATGCAGGCAAACGCACGCAGATGCGGCGACACCTCGCCGAACCAGTCGCTGGCCTCGGGCACGGCAAGCGGGCCGCATACCGGATGCGGCATCGCCGCCACGGCATCACGCGCTGTCTGCGACACCGGCTGATCGAGCCCCGGCATCGGCTCGCCGGTCAGCGTCCAGACGCGCAGCGCGTGATGCGGCACGGCGAAGCCGTCGCGCAGGTGAATCGTCAGCGCGGCGGCGATGTCCTGCGGCTGGCTGGCGGTCACCAGCGCGAGCGTCAGCGCGTGCAGCTTTTCGGAAATGCCGTCGTTTTCCTCACCAAATTGAATCAATTCGGCGAGCTTGTTTTCCAGCATCCGCACCTTGTCGCGCATCGCGATCAACTGGCGTTCGCTCATCGACACCGCGTGGGTGCCATGCGGATGCGGGATGTGCAGGTCCGCCAGCAGCATGGGGAAGTCGTTGAAGAAATTCGGATGCCGGGTCAGGAATTCGGCGATGTGTTCGGGCTGCATGTCCATTAGAGTTCGATCTCCCCTTCAAATACTGTTTCGGCCGGACCGGTCATGGTGACCGGCTGGCCCTTGCCCGCCCATTCGATGATGAGGTCGCCGCCGCGGGTATGCACGCTGACCGGGCTTTTCAGCCAGTCCTGGCGAATTCCCGCGACGGCCGCGGCGCAGGCGCCGGTGCCGCAGGCCAGCGTTTCGCCGGCGCCGCGTTCATACACGCGCAGGCGGATGTCGTGCGGCGTCAGCACCTGCATGAAGCCGGCATTCACCCGCTGCGGAAAGCGTGAGTGCGACTCGATGGCGGCGCCGAGGATGTCGACCGGTGCGCTGTCGAGGTCGTTCACCCGCAGCACCGCATGCGGATTGCCCATCGACAGCGCGGCGATGTCGATGACATGTTGTCCGACTTTGAGCGCATAGGTCATCGCCTCGGCTTCGGCGGCGAACGGGATGTCGGCGGGCGCGAAGCGCGGCGCGCCCATGTCGACCGTGACCTGGCCATTGGCAAGCAGGCGCGGCTCGATCACCCCTGACGCGGTTTCCACGCGGATCGCCGTCTTGTCGGTCAGTCCCTTGTCGTGTACGAAGCGCACGAAACAGCGCGCGCCGTTGCCGCACTGTTCCACTTCGCCGCCGTCGGCATTGAAGATGCGGTAGCGGAAATCGACGTCGCCACGCGTGGGTTTCTCCACCAGCAGGATCTGGTCGCAGCCGACGCCGAAGTGGCGGTCGGCGATGCGGCGGCACTGTTCGGCAGTGAGCGCGACGAGCTGGCCGATGCCGTCGAAGACGACGAAATCGTTGCCGAGGCCGTGCATTTTGGTGAATTTCAGTTTCATGCCCTGTGGGTACTCGTGCCTGGGGTATTCATTCGGTTTTGAGTCTG
Source organism: Pseudomonadota bacterium (assembly GCA_043821985.1). GTDB lineage: Bacteria > Pseudomonadota > Gammaproteobacteria > Burkholderiales > Thiobacillaceae > Thiobacillus. The sequence goes on along the minus strand of JBDRCF010000054.1, from coordinate 71,877 downwards.
ACGTATTCCTTGAGCAGGCAGCGGTCCATGACCACGTTCATATCGCCTGCCTGCGCGTGCAACGCGGCGTCTTCATGAACGATGCCTTCCTGGATCCATATAGCGGGCAAGTGTAGCGCCAGGCACTGTTCGACGATAGCGGGCACATGCTCGGCGGCGCGAAACACGTCGACCAGGTCGACCGGAAACGGAATGTCGGCCAGGTTTGCATACGCCTTCTCGCCCAGCACTTCGTCTACCAGCGGGCGCACCGGAACGATGCGGTAGCCATAGCGCTGCATCGCCTGCGCCACGCGGTAGCTCGGGCGTGCGGGCTGCGGCGACAAGCCGATGACCGCGATGGTCCTGACGCGGTCGAGCAGTGCGCGCAAACTGGCGTCGTCGGGGTTGGCGAAGCTCATAAGGGCAACTCCATGACGTGGTCGTCCATCACGAAGCCATGCCCGATGTCGAACACGCGCGATTCGATGATCCCGAACCCGTATTTAAGATAGGCGGCGACGGCCTGCGTGTTGCCGCGGTTGACCTGCAGCCACAGATGACGGCCCTGCCGCTGGCGCGCCCAGTCCTGGACGACCTGCAGCAGCGCCGCCCCGATGCCCTGGCGCTGGTGGCCGGGATCGACGTACAGTTTGTCGAGTTTGCAGCGCGTGCCGTCGCATACTGCATGGGCGAATCCCACCGTTACCTGGCCCTGTCGTGCGGCCCACCAGGCGTGATCCGGGTCGTCGAGCTGCGAACGTATGCGCTCGGCGGTGTAGCGGTCGGCCAGCATGGCGTCGATCTGCGCCTGCGAGATCAGCGCCGGGTAGGTGGCCTGCCAGATGGTGCGTGCCAGCGCACAGACGGCGTCGATCTCATGCGGCGTCAGGCGGTGCAGGCGCGTGTCATCCATACAGGCTGGCCTCGCCTTCCGGGCGCGTCTTGAAGCGGCGATGCAGCCACAGGTACTGCGGCTGCATTTCGCGGATGCGCTCCTCGATGAAGGCATTCATGCGCGCGACGTCGGCTTCCAGGTCGTCGCTCGGGAAATTGTCCCACGGCGGATAGAAGCGCACGGCGTAGCCCTGGCCGCCGGGCAACTGGCGGGTGACGACGGGGACGATCTGCGCGCCCGTGAGCTTGGCCAGCCGCGGCAGCGCCGAGAGGGTGGCGGCCTGGATGCCGAAGAATGGAGCGAATACGGCATTGAGGCGACCCTGATCCTGGTCCGGCAGGTAATAGAACGGCAGGTGGGCCTTCAGCGCCTTCAGCACCGGCTTGATACCGTCCGACTTGGCGATCAGCACCGGCGCATGGAAACGCGAACGCCCGCGCAGCATCAGCCAATCCGAGGCGGGGTTCTTCGAGGGCGCATACATCGAGGCGAGCTGGCGGTCCATGCTGAGGCGCACGCCACCCATGTCGAGCCCGACGAAATGCGGCGCCAGCCAGATCACTGGCCGAACGCCGTCGCCCATCACGGCATCGGGGTTGTCGATGCGGACCAGGCGCCGCAGGCGCGCCTCACTCCCCCACCACAACAGGCCGTGCTCGAGCACGGCGCGCATGGAGGCCTGATAGGTCTGTCGCAGCCAGCGGTTGCGTTCCCGCTGGGGGGTATCGGGGAAACACAGGGCGAGGTTGGTGGCGACGACGTGCCGGCGCTTGCCCGGCAGCTGCGCCAGCAGCCCGCCCAGGATATTGCCGAGCGCTGCCTGCAACGGCAACGGCAGCCAGTGCAGCAGCCACAGCAGGCCGACGCTGAACCAGACCGGCAGCAGCGCCGGACGCAGCAGCTTGCTGGATCGCGTGGGACTCATTCTTCGGGCGGGTCGTCCGGATGCGCCACGCCGCCCGGGCGCTTGTGGCGGTTGTAGCCCCACAGGTATTGCGCCGGGAAGCGCCGCACGATGTCTTCCACGCCCCGGTTGATCAGGGTGGCGGCAGCGGTCTTGTCTGCGGGCAGCGGGGTATCGAGCGGGTAGACATGGATGTGGTAGCCGCGTCCCCAGCTCAGTCGCTCCGCGGCGATGAAGAACGCCGCCGCGCCGGTTTTACGCTGCAGGCTGGCGACCAGCGTCGGCGTATAGGCCGGGCGCCCGAAGAAGGGCGCCCACACGCCATCGCCCCCGGTGGCCACCTGGTCGGGCAAGATGCCGATCGCTTCGCGGCGTTTTAGCGCTGCCAGTTGGGCGCGTACGCCCGACAGGTCGGTCGGCACCAGCGTTGCCTGGCCGCGCTGGCGGCCAGCCAGCATCAGGGCCGCCAGCACCGGCTTGCGCGGCGGCTTGTACATGGCCGTGAACGGATGCAGCGACGCGTAATACAGATTGATGATTTCGAAACAGCCGACATGCGGGCCGATCAGGATGATGCCCCGGCCCGCTGCGCGCGCGGCGTCGATATGCGCCCAGCCGCTGGTGCCCCTGACCAGTTTCACGACTTTGTCGTACGGCCGCAGCCATACCGGCAGCAGTTCGACGATGGCCTTGCCGGACTCGCCGATGGTCTGACGCAGCAAGCGCTTGCAGTCGCGCCCGGGTGTGCAGAGGCCGCTGTCGAACAGATTGTTGCGCATACGCCCGGAATGGCGCCCCGGCGCCCAGTAGATGAGCCAGCCCACGGCGATGCCCAACGCGTGCAGCAACGGCAGCGGCAGGCGGGCCAGCAGCTTGAACAGGAACATCATGCGGACATGCGACTCCACATGGGCTTCCACCCTAAAGGGTGCAAGAGCCCATAGGGGATCGGGGTATTGCAGGGGGAATTGACGCTGAAGGACGGGGCGGGGCACAATGCATCTGTTAGAGCCGCCGCGTTAATCTTGACAACTTGCGGGCGGGATACAAATACAGCTAAAGCGTCGCCGCTTCGTTTGTCCCCCGAGCCGGTTACGCAGTCGGTAACCGGGACAACAGGAGCTGTCATGCAGAAGGATTTCATTTTTACGTCTGAGTCGGTGTCTGAAGGGCATCCGGACAAGATGGCGGACCAAGTGTCGGATGCGGTACTCGACGCGATTCTAACCCAGGACAAACATGCGCGCGTGGCGTGCGAGACGCTGCTGACCACCGGCCTGTGCGTCATTGCTGGCGAAATCACCACCTCGGCGGTCATCGACTACAACCAGATCGCGCGCCAGACCATCAAGCGTATCGGCTACGACTCATCCGATATCGGCTTCGACTACAACACCTGCTCGGTGCTGGTCACCGTCGGCAAGCAGTCACCCGACATCGCGCAGGGTGTGGATCGCGCGCACGACGATTATCTCGACCAGGGCGCTGGCGACCAGGGCCTGATGTTCGGCTACGCCTGCAGCGAAACGCCGGTCCTGATGCCGATGCCGATCTACCTCGCGCACCGCCTCACCGAGCGCCAGTCCGAACTGCGCAAGGATGGCCGCCTGCCGTGGCTGCGGCCGGACGCCAAGTCGCAGGTGTCGATCCGCTACGTCGACGGCAAGCCGCATTCCATCGACACCGTCGTGCTGTCGACCCAGCATCATCCCGAAGTCTCGCACGCCCAGCTGTCCGAAGCCGTCATCGAGGAGATCATCAAGCCGGTGCTGCCGAAAGAGATGCTGACCGCCGATACGCGCTATCTCGTGAACCCCACCGGGCGCTTCGTCGTCGGCGGCCCCATGGGCGACGCCGGCCTCACCGGCCGCAAGATCATCGTCGACACCTACGGTGGAGCGGCTCCGCACGGCGGCGGCGCCTTCTCCGGCAAGGACCCATCCAAGGTCGACCGTTCGGCCGCCTACGCCGGGCGCTACGTGGCGAAGAACATCGTCGCCGCTGGCCTGGCCGACAAGTGCATGGTGCAGGTGAGCTATGCCATCGGCGTCGCCAGGCCCACCTCGCTGATGGTCGACACCTTCGGCACCGGCAAGATCCCCGAAGCCAAGATCGTCGAGCTGATCCATGCCCACTTCGACCTGCGCCCCAAGGGCATCGTCCAGATGCTCGACCTGTTGCGGCCGATCTACACGCGGACCGCGAGCTACGGGCACTTCGGGCGTGATGAGCCGGATTTCACGTGGGAAGTGACCGACAAGGCGGCGGCGCTGAAGGCGGCTGCGGGTTTGTAAACCCCGCGCATCTATTCAGTGGAAATAAATAGAGCCGGATTGCCGGCTCTATTTCGTTCAGTTGTCGCAAATTCAAGCGTGTTTGCGATGGCGTGAGGCCATGAGCCCCAATGCGCTTGCGCCAAGAAGCCAGAGTGTTCCAGGCTCTGGTACGGAAAAGGCACTGTATGTAAACGTGCCCCGTAGGGCAGGAGCCGTCCCCTCACAGTGCTGCTCGAACGAAGCAGAAAATGCTTCTATCGGAGAACCAGTTTCAGTTTCAGCTCGATTCGAGAAGGCTACACGATTGATAGTGAAATTGCCTGTCAGAGTATTACACCCCACATTCTGGAAACTCACGTCGAGCCCAGGATGCCCAGCTAATGCGAAATCCGCCCTTTCCGCGTCTGGATAGAAGCCTGTCTGAATTGGAATACCAAGGGCGTCAGTGCCAAAGAAAAGCAGCGCAAAGGTATTGTCGACACCTCCACTTACCGTTCCCAGCACGAACAACAATTCTGCAGGTTCATTGGTGGAACCAATTGTTCTTCTAATCTGAGCCGAGAAGAAGTCAGAGTTTGTTGGGTAATAGGTTATGTCGTAGTCGCCAGAATCGGTGTCGAAAGTGCTGTCGAGAGTCAGTCTCGCCATTGGCATTGCGTAAGCATGCAGAGGAAGTATATGGATACACAAGGCGAATAGTACTAACCGTAACTTTATGATCATAGGTATTCCCTTTTAGTGAAGTGGGCGTTCTTAAGTAAGAAAGCAGGGCAAAATGTGCAACATGACTTTTTGTACTTACGCGGTATTAAGCAAGAGACATGCTCGAAAAAATAACAATAAAAACAACTTCTAGAGCACAACAGAAGTGTCGGTGCGTAAAATTTGCCGACATTACCGGATGTCGGAACAAAGTTTTCCAAATACGATTTGGAACCAATCTTCATGTACCGGGTTAGAATGCCGCCTCGGTTCCGAGGAGCGCTGCGACGGTTCACCCGCCAGGCTCGGAACGCTTCCTTTCAACGGCGCTCACGTTTTCTTTTTACTCACAGAAAGGACGCGTGATGAACGCTCAAAACACCCCCGCCAACTTTACCGATTTCGTGATCGCCGACCTCGCGCTGGCCGATTGGGGCCGCAAGGAAATCCGCATCGCCGAAACCGAAATGCCCGGCCTGATGGCAATTCGCGACGAATTCGCCGCCGCGCAGCCGCTCAAAGGCGCGCGCATCACCGGCAGCCTGCATATGACCATCCAGACCGCGGTGCTGATCGAGACGCTGACCGCGTTGGGTGCCGAAGTGCGCTGGGCGTCGTGCAACATCTTCTCGACCCAGGATCACGCCGCTGCCGCGATTGCCGCCGACGGCATCCCGGTGTTCGCGGTCAAGGGCGAGTCGCTGGAGGACTACTGGGATTACACCCACCGCATTTTCGAATGGGCGGATGGCATCCATTCCAACATGATTCTCGACGATGGCGGTGACGCCACGCTGCTGCTGCATCTGGGCGCGCGTGCCGAGAAGGACATCAGCGTCGTCGGCAACCCGACCAGCGAAGAAGAGCGCGTGCTGTACGCCGCGATCAAGGCCAAGGTCGCGATTGACCCGACCTGGTATTCGGTGCGCCTGGCCGCGGTCAAGGGCGTGACCGAGGAGACCACCACGGGCGTGCACCGCCTGTACCAGATGCACGCGCGCGGCGAACTCAGGTTCCCGGCGATCAACGTCAACGACTCGGTCACCAAGTCTAAGTTCGACAACCTGTACGGCTGCCGCGAATCGCTGGTCGACGGCATCAAGCGCGCGACCGACGTGATGGTGGCCGGCAAGGTCGCGGTGGTCGCCGGCTACGGCGATGTGGGTAAGGGCTCGGCGCAGGCGCTGCGTGCCCTGTCGGCGCAAGTGTGGGTGACCGAGATCGATCCGATCTGCGCGCTGCAGGCGGCGATGGAGGGTTACCGCGTGGTGACCATGGAATATGCCGCCGACAAGGCCGACATTTTCGTCACCGCCACCGGCAACTTCCACGTCATCAACCACGACCACATGGCGAAGATGAAGGACCAAGCCATCGTCTGCAACATCGGTCACTTCGACAACGAGATCGACGTCGCCTCGGTCGAGAAGTACCAGTGGGAAGAGATCAAGCCGCAGGTCGACCACATCATCTTCCCCGCCCAAAATGGTAATCCAGCCAAGCGCATCATCCTGCTGGCCAAGGGCCGCCTGGTGAACCTGGGCTGCGCCACCGGCCATCCGTCCTATGTGATGTCGTCGTCGTTCGCCAACCAGACCATCGCGCAGATCGAACTGTGGCTGGAGCGCGATACCGGCAAATATCCGGTCGGCGTCTACACCCTGCCGAAGCACCTCGACGAGAAGGTCGCGCGCCTGCAGCTGAAGAAGCTCAACGCGCAGCTGACCGAGTTGACCGACCAGCAGGCGTCCTATATCGGCGTGCCCAAGACCGGTCCCTACAAGGCCGAGCACTACCGCTACTGATCGGTTTCGCCTGAAAAGGAGGGCGCCATGCGTCTGCTGCTGTTGTGGATCCTGAACGCCGTCGCCCTGTTGGCGGTGACGTATCTACTGCCCACCATCCAGGTGGCGGGCTTCGGCTCGGCGCTGCTTGCCGCGCTGGTGCTGGGCTTCATCAACACGCTGGTGCGGCCGGTGCTGACGCTCCTCACGCTGCCGATCACGGTGCTGACGCTGGGCATCTTCTACCTGGTGCTGAACGGCCTGCTGTTCTGGCTCGCCAGCGCGTTGTTGCCCGGCTTCCAGGTGCAGGGCCTTGTGTCGGCGATGGTCGGCGCCATCCTGTACGGCGTGATCGCCTGGGCGCTGTCCGCGCTCATCCCCAACAAAAAAGGTTGATGTATGACCGAACGTACTTACAGCTTTGAATTCTTCCCGCCCAAGACGGCGGAGGGCGCCGAGAAGCTGCGCGCCACGCGCGAACAGCTGGCGCAGCTCCAGCCCAAGTTCTTTTCCGTGACCTTCGGCGCCGGTGGCTCGACCCGCGACCGCACCCTGGAAACCGTGCGCGAGATCCAGGCCTCCGGCTCGGAAGCCGCGCCGCACCTGTCGTGCATCGGCTCGACCGAAGAGAGCCTCCGCGACATCCTCAACGCATACAAAAGCCAGGGCATCCGCCACCTGGTCGCGCTGCGTGGCGACCTGCCCTCCGGCACCCTGGACGCCGGCGAGTTCAACTACGCCAACGAACTGGTGGCCTTCATCCGCAAGGAAACCGGCGACTGGTTCGAGATCGAAGTCGCCGCCTATCCCGAAGTCCACCCGCAGGCGCGTTCCGCCATCGAAGACCTGGCCAACTTCAAGCGCAAGGTCGACGCCGGCGCCGACTCGGCGATCACGCAGTACTTCTTCAATGCCGACGCCTACTTCAACTTTGTCGAAGACGCGCGCGCGCTCGGCGTCGCCATTCCCATCGTCCCCGGCATCATGCCGATCGGCAACTACGTGCAGCTGGCACGCTTCTCCGACGCCTGCGGCGCGGAGATCCCACGCTGGCTGAGGAAGAAGCTTGAAACCTACGGCGACGATCTGGCGTCGATCCGCGCCTTCGGCCTCGACGTGGTGACCGACCTGTGCGACCGCCTGCTGGCCGGCGGTGCGCCGGGCCTGCATTTCTACACCATGAACCAGGCCGGACCGAGCACCACCATCTGGCAGCGACTGGGTTTGTGATTTCTCTGACCTGATGTGATTACGCAAGGCCCGCTGTCAGCGGGCCTTGTCGTGTGTGCCGTGTCCTCTGTCCGAAGCGACGGGTAGAATCGTCCTCCTCCCCGTTCCCGCTTCCTGATCATGAATGCCCTGTGGATCCTGATCCTGCTCATCCTGCTTTCCGGCATGTTTTCGCTCGCGGAAATGGCGCTCGCCTCCGCCCGCCGCGGCCGGCTGACCCAGCTAGCCGAGGCCGGCGACATGGGGGCCGCCAAGGCGCTGGCCATCAAGGAGCATCCGAGCAGGCTCCTGGCTGCCAGCCAGATGGGGATCACCGCCGCCGCGCTGCTGATGGGGATCTACGGCGAGTCGGCCCTGTCCACGTCCATCGAATCGGCCATCCGGGCCGCGATTCCCGGCCTGGCTGAATGGCGTGAGTCCATTGCCTTCGGCGCCACCATCGTGATCGTCACGGCGGTTTCCATCATCCTGGGCGAGATCGTGCCCAAGCGGATCGCGCTCGCGCATCCGGAAAAAGTGGCGGCATTTTGCGCGCCCTTCATGTCGCTGTTCATCCGCTTGTTGTCCCCGGCGATTCGTTTTCTGTCCTTCGCTGCGGACCGTGTACTGGCTCTGCTGCCGATTCAGTCGGCACCCGCAGTCACCAGCATCGAGGACATCCTGGCGTTCGTGGACGAGGGGGAGCGGAGAGGTACCATCGCCCCGGAGGAAAGCGAGCTGTTCGGCAACGTGCTGCGCCTGGAGGATTGGCGTCTCGCCACCATCATGACGCCCGTCGCGGACGTGGCCTGGCTGGATCTGCTCTCGCCCCGCGAGCACAACCTGCGCACCCTGAAAGAAGCGCCGCATTCCCGCCTACCCATCTGCAAGGGTGACCTGCAGCAGGTGATCGGCATTGCCGAAAGCCACGACATTCTCAAGGCCGCCATGGAAGGCGACATCGACTTCGCCGAACTGCCGCTCGCGCCGCCCCTGTTCGTGCCGTCCAGTCTCACCCTCATCGACCTGCTGCGTACCTTCCGCCAGCAGCGCGCCAATTTCGCCCTGGTGGTGAGCGAATTCGGCCTCACCGAAGGCATCGTCACCCTGGACGACCTGATGTATTCGCTGGTGGGCGACATGATGCCCCTGGCCGATGACGCCGAAGACGCCCTGGCCGTGCGCCGGGCTGACGGATCCTGGCTGCTGGATGGCCTGCTGCCCATCGACGAGATGAAAGATCGGCTGGAAATTCGCCATGTGCCCCAGGAATCACTGGGCAACTATCACACGGTCGGCGGGTTCGTACTGGCCTCGCTGGGGCGCATTCCGCGCAAGGCGGAGCGCTTCACCTGGGCGGAATGGGAGTTCGAAGTGGTGGACGTCGACCGCAACCGGGTGGATCAGGTTCTGGCGACACAGGTAGCGGAAAGCGCTACGACACCTGAAGAAAAATAAAAACCGGCATCGAACCGGTTTTTATTTTGAACACCTGCGCGGCTTACCGTGCCTGGATCAGGACAGGCAGGCCTTGAGCGCCTTCAGACAATAGTCGACATTCTCCTGCTTGGCGGAATAGCCCATCAAGCCGATGCGCCAGATCTTGCCGACCATGTCGCCGAGGCCGGCGCCGATTTCAAGGTTGAACTCGGTCAGCAGGCGGGCGCGGATCGCTGCCTCGTCGATGCCTTCGGGGACGTAGATCGAGTTGAGCTGCGGCAGGCGCGCGGACGCATCCACCACGTATTTCAAGCCCATGCCTTCGAGACCGGCCTTGAGTTTTTCGTGCATCGCACGGTGGCGCGCCCAGGCGTTCTCCAGACCTTCTTCCTCCAGGATCACCAGCGCTTCGTGCAGGCCGTACATCGGGTTGATCGGCGCCGTGTGGTGGTAGGTGCGCTTGCCGGCGGATTGCCAGTAGCCGAGCACGAGGTTGAGGTCGAGGAACCAGCTCTGCACGACGGTTGTGCGTGCCTTGATGCGATTGATGGCGCGCTCGGAGAACGAAACGGGCGACAGGCCAGGGGTGCACGACAGGCACTTCTGGCTGCCCGAATACGCCGCGTCGATGCCCCATTTGTCCAGGTAGACCGGCGTGCCGCCGAGGCTGGTGACGCAGTCCATGATGGTGAGCGCACCGAACTCCTGCGCGATCTTCGCCAGGCTTGCGGCGTCCGACTGCGCGCCGGTCGAGGTTTCGGCATGCACGAAGGCGAGGATCTTCGCATCCGGATTCGCCTTGAAGGCATCGCGCACCTTGTTCGGGTCGACCGGTGCGCCCCAGGCGTCGTCGACGATCACTGGCACGCCGCCGGTGCGCTTGACGTTGTCCAGCATGCGGCCGCCGAACACGCCGTTGCGGCAGACGATCACCTTGTCGCCCGGCTCCACCAGGTTGACGAAGCACATTTCCATCCCCGCCGAACCTGGCGCCGAGACCGGGAAGGTCAGCGCGTTCTCGGTCTGGAACGCCATGCGCAGCATGGACTTGATCTGTTCCATCAGGTCGACGAACGCGGGGTCGAGGTGGCCGATGGTCGGACGTGCCATGGCATCGAGGATGCGCTGGGGCACGTCGGAGGGGCCGGGGCCCATGAGGATGCGCTTGGGTGGAATGAAGGAAGCGGTCATAACCTTGTTCTCTTTGTGGAAAATGTCAACTAAAACAAAGGGTTGATTTTACGGGGAAACGACGGTGCCTGGAAATCAGGCAGGCGGCTCGCCCATCAGCGGCCGCATCGCGGTCAACAAGCTGTTGAAGATACGCGGGTGGGCCTTCTCCTGTTCGGCCAGCATCTGTTTCATCGCGTAACGCTGCTGCGGCTTGGCGAAGCAGGCCGGGCAGTTCTCGAAGATCACCGGCAAGCCGGAATCGGCGGCGAAGGCGCGGGTCTGGCGCTCGCGCGCGTAGGCGAAGGGCCGGATGATGCGCAGGTCGCCGGCGTCGTTCAGATAGTGCGGCGACATGGTCCGGAGCTTGCCGCCGAACAGCATCGACATCATCAGCGTTTCGGCGAGGTCGTCGAGATGCTGCGCCAGCGCGACGACGTTGCAGCCCTGTTCGCGCGCGACGCGATAGAGGATGCCGCGCCGCATGCGCGAGCAATAGGCGCAGTACGAGTCGCTGTCCTTGGTCAGCGTCTTCTGCGCCTCTTCCAGGATGGGTTGCGATTCAAGGAAGTAGGGCACGCCGAGTGCGGCCATGTAGGGCGTGAGCGGCGAGGGATCGAACTGGTCGGACTGCGGGTCGACCGTGCAGGCGAGCAGTTCGAATTTCACCGGCGCCTTCTGTTGCAGATGGTGCAGGGTATGCAGCAGCGACAGCGAATCCTTGCCGCCCGACAGGCCGAGCAGGATGCGGTCGCCTTCGCGGATCATGCGGAAGTCGCCGATGGCGCGTCCGGACGCGGTGAGCAGCGAGCGGGAAGGCTTGACCCAGCCGGCCGGAGCGGAGGCTTGCCTTTCGACGGGCCTGTCCTGAGCCTGGTCGAAGGGCTCAGGCCGAACGGCGCTTACGTTCAAGTCCTGACTCATGCGGGAAACTGCAGCGCGTGCAGCTGCGCGTAACGGCCCTGCCGGGCGATCAGGTCGGCGTGGCTGCCGACTTCGACGATGCGACCGCCTTCCAGTACGACAATCCGGTCGGCGCGTTCGATGGTGGACAGGCGATGCGCGATGACCAGCGTGGTGCGGTTTGCCATCAGTGCTTCGAGCGCGGCCTGCACGTGGCGTTCGGATTCGTTGTCCAGGGCCGAGGTGGCCTCGTCCAGGATCAGCAGCGGTGCGTTCTTCAGGATAGCGCGTGCGATGGCGATGCGTTGGCGCTGGCCGCCGGACAATCGCATGCCGTTCTCGCCGATCAGCGTGTCGAGGCCGTCGGGCATGGCCTGGATGAAATCCCAGGCATGCGCGGCGACGCAGGCGGCGCGGATCTCGTCGACCGTGGCGTCGCGTTTGTGGCCGTAGGCGATGTTGTGCGCCAGCGTATCGTTGAACAGCACCACGTCCTGCGAAACCAGGGCAATGTGGCTGCGCAGGTTCTGCAGGCGGATGTCGCGGACGTCGATGCCGTCGAGCTGGATCGAGCCGGAATCCGGGTCGTAGAAGCGCGGCACCAGGTTGGCCAGCGTGGTCTTGCCCGAGCCCGACGCACCGACCATCGCCACCGTCTCGCCGGGGGCGATGTCGAGCGTGATGCCGGCCAGCGCCGGCGCGGTCTTGCCGGGATAGGTCAGCGCCACGTCGCGCAGCGCCAGCCGGCCTTCGATGCGCTCGAGCGTGCGCGTGCCGCTGTCGCGCTCGGCGTCCTCGTCGAGCATGATGAATATGGTCTCGGCCGCGGCCAGCCCGCGCTGCAACTGGTCGTTGACCGAGGTGAGCCGTTTCAGCGGCGCGAACAGCAGCAGCATGGCCATGAAAAAGGCGACGAAGCCGCCCACCGTGGTGGCGTTGTCGCTGGCCTGGTCGGCGGCGATGTAGACGATGATGGCGAGCGCGATCGCGGCGATCAACTGGATCACGGGTTCGTACACGGCGTTGGCGGCGACGCGTTTCATCTCGAACAGCCGCGCCAGATTGGCCGCCTGGCGGAAGCGCGTCAGCTCGTACTCCTCGCCGCCGTACAGCTTGACCACGCGGTGTCCGCCCACCGCCTCGTCGACCACCTGGGTGAGGTCGCCGATGTTCTGCTGCGCCTTGCGCGACAGGCCCCGTAACCGTTTGCTTGCGACGCGCACCACCCACAGCGTGAGCGGCACCAGCGCGAACACGATCAGCGTCAGCTGCCAGTTCAGCCACAGCAGATAGCCGAGCAGCCCCAGCACCGTCACCGTGTCGCGCACCAACGTGGTGAGCGAGCTGGTGGCCGACTGCGTCACCTGGGTGACGTTGAAGGCCAGATGGGCGATCAGCTGGCCGCTCGGGTTCTGGTCGAAGTAGCGCGTCGGCAGCGTCATCAGCTTGTCGAACATGGTGGCGCGCAGATCCATCACCAGGCGGCTGCCGACCCAGGCCATGCAATAGGTGCTGATGAAGCTGGTGATACCGCGCACCAGGAACAGGGCCAGCAGCAGGATCGGAACCCAGCGGATGAAATCCTGATCCTTGGCAACGAAGCCCTTGTCCAGCAGCGGCTTGAACAAGGCCGGCAGCATCGGCTCGGTGGCGGCGGTGAGGACCAGCGCGACGAGGGATAGCGCGAACATGCGCCAATACGGCTTTACATAGCCGAGCAGGCGGCCATAGAGCGCGCGACTGTCGGGAGCGGGCGTCATGGCAGCAACAGGGTGGCGAGCCCGTGCAAGACGAAGAAGACCATGCTGTCAGGGATGACAGCGAGCCGTACCGACGCGCCGATGGCCGGATCGTGCTTCACGCGTTCCTGACTAATGTGGGGCGACGGGTTTTCGGGGTTTTCGGTCATGGGGTGGATATTAAAAAGCCCCGCGATTGTAACGCGCCATGGTTCGCTGGCGTCGATTCTGCCGGGATGGGCGCCTCCGGTTTGGGTTGCCGGCGGCACGGCATTTTGTCGCCAATTCGCAGTCCGAAGCGGTGCCTTGAACGAGTCGTCGAGCGTAGAATACGCGCCATGTCGGAACCCGTCGATCAACGCCCGCGCGCGCAGAACCAGTTGGAGCAGCACCTCAGCGAGGTGCAGCTGCTGCTCGCGCGCCAGCGGCGCGTCGAAGCCCTGGTGCAGAAGCAGGACATGCCGCGCCACGAACTGGTCGAAGGCCTGGTGCACCGGCAGCATCTGGTCGAGCTGCACAACCTGCTGCGCCGACTGTCGGCCGGCGAGATCGCGCGGGTCATCGAGGCCTTGCCGGAAGAAGACCGACTTGCCGCCTGGCAGGAAGTCGAAGAGAACCGCTGCGAACTGGTCCTGGAAATCGTGTCGGACGACGTGCGCGCCGAACTGCTGGAGGCGCGCCCCCACAGCAGCGCGCGCAACATGCTCTCGGCCTTCGAGTTGAAGAATGGCCGGCTGAGCCAGGTGCGCATCGACAGCCGCGCCGACCTGGCCAACGTCAACCCGATGTGGGTCGACCTCGTCGCGCCCACCGCAAGCGTGCGTGCCTGGGTAGGCGAGTTCTTCGAGCTTTACCTGCCCGACCCGGAAGAGGTCACCGACATCGAGGAAAGCGCGCGCTTCTATATCGACGACAACGAGGCGGTGCACATGAGCTCGAACTTCCTGCTCGACAAGCAGGGCGATTCGCGCAACGTCCCGGTGGCCTTCATCCTCCACCGCAACATCCTGTTCTCGGTGCGCAACGAGGAACTGCCGGTGTTCCGCCTGCAGCGGCTGCGCGCCCGCACCCAGCCCGGCTATGTCTCTGACGGCAAGGACGTCCTGCTCGACCTTTATGGCGCCGACGTCGAATACTCGGCCGACGCGCTCGAAGACGTCTACGGCGAATTCGAGCGCGTCGGCCGCCAGGTGCTGTCGCCGCAGGTCACCGATGACGAGGCCGCCGAAATCCTCGCCGAGATCGCCAAGGGCGAGGACTTGAACGGCCGCATCCGCCGCAACGTGCTCGACACCCGCCGCGCGCTCTCCTTCCTGATGCGCGGCCGCCTGCTCACGACGGAACAGCACGACGACGCGCGGCAGATCCTGCGCGACATCGAATCGCTCGACGGCCACACGTCCTTCCTCTTCAACAAGATCAACTTCCTGATGGACGCCACCGTCGGCTTCATCAACATCAACCAGAACAAGCGCGTGTCCAAGCTGACCGCGATTTCGGTCGTGTTCGTGCCGATCAACATCATCGCCGGCATCGGCGGCATGTCCGAATTCTCGATGATGACCGCCGGCATTCCGTGGCCGATCTCCTACGGTGCCTTCACGCTTGCGATGGGCGCGCTCGGTTTCGGCACCTATCACGCACTGCGCCATTTCGAGCGGCGCAAGGGCCAGCAGACGCTCGCTGCCAGGCAGCGGAAGGAAGCCTGAGGGCGCTTTCTGTTTCGCCAAACAACGTCGTGTCTGACGCTATTTGTTACCGGATTTTCGACCAGTACTGACGCGGAACTTGGACATCCGGTATTCGGCCAAAGAGCTCTTGTGGACACGAAGCGTCTGTAGGATGCAGCGCAAATAACGCACCACGACATCCTATAGGGGAGGGCAAGTATGAGCGTCGCCACCGTCAAAACTGTTGTAACCCGTTTTCTGGCCAGCGAGACCGCCGAGGTGCTGGCACTCAAGGGTTCTTGGGGTGTCGGCAAGACGTTTGCCTGGAACCAACTTGTCCAGCAGCACAAGAATGACTGCAAGGTTCCCAGTTACTGTTACGTATCCCTTTTTGGGGTCTCATCGATCGCAGAACTCCGTACAGCTATATTTGCCAAGACGACGGCAGTCAAACTGATCGGCGAGGAGCGGAGCGCAAAGACTATCAATGCTGAATGGGGGAGGATTGGCTGGGAAACCATCAAGGACTGGTGGCATCGGTTTTCAAAGTTCAAGGACATCCCTTATCTGAAAAACCTTTCTGTTGGACTCGAGGCATTAGCTCCGTATCTCATTCGCAAGACAATCATTTGCCTGGATGACTTCGAACGTCTAAACACTGAGCGTATTAAGCCGGATGAGATCCTTGGCTTCATTTCAGAACTCAAGGAAGAAAAGGAGTGCAAGATCGTGCTCATTTTCAATGAGGACGAGCTGCAGTCTAAGGATGCTTACCGGCGCTATCGGGAAAAGGTAATTGACATTGAGGTGCTGTTCGCACCAACCGCCGAGGAAGCTGCCGAACTCGCGCTTCCGACTGGGCTTGCCCAGCGTGAGACCATCAAAAAATATGCGATTTCATTGGGAATTAAAAACATCCGTATCTTACGGAAAATCGCCAGCCTTACCCGGCTAATGCAGGATGCCATCGTAACTCTCCATGATGGAGTGATGGAGCAGGCGGTAATGACCCTTGTGCTTCTTGCCTGGTGTTACTACGACTCAGATGAAAAGAGGCCAACGCTGGATTTCATCATTGAGTGGAACCAGATGGTCTGGGGGTTCAATGAAAGCGAGGGCAAGGAAGAGGATCCGAAGAGACTCGCATGGGCCAAGGTGCTTCAGGACTACGGCTTACTGCACATGGACGAGTTCGACCAGACCATTTTCAAGGTGATCGAATGCGGCTATTTGGAGGAAACTGGATTTCTTGAGGAGGCGGGCAAGCTCGATGCACAACTTCGCGCTAATGAGCTAGAGCAGTCCTTTACCGAGGCGTGGAATCTATTTCACGACACCTTCGCAGACAACCAAGCAGAACTCGTACAGGCGCTGGTGGACAGTTTTAAGAAATCTGTGTGCTATATCTCCCCGCTGACTTTGAATGGCACCACGATGTTGCTGCGCCAGCTTGGCCAAGCTGCTATCGCGGATCAACTCATTGATCACTACATCGAAAGCCGTTCAGACGAAGATAAGCTGTTCGACTTGGCGAATCATCCGTTCTCGGGTGATATCCGGGATCCCGCTATCCGGGAGCGCTTCAATAAGCGCTTCACCGAGATTCATGCGGCACTGCCATTAACTGATGCGGTTAAGCATATTGCGGCCAAAAATGGTTGGTCGCGTGAGCATATTGAAGCACTCAAAGCGGCAAACGAAGATGACTTCTATCAGCTTTTCAAGCAGGACCACGGCGAATCATTAGGCGCAGTCGTGAAAGCATGCCTGCAATTCGAAGGCTGGGAAGAGCACAGGAAGATCGGACAGATGGCGCGCGCCGCCATAGTGCGTATAGGGAAGGAGACCCCGCTCAACGCAATCCGAGTTCGGCGGTACGGTGTGGCGATCGAGGAGCCAAAAGACGCGGCCCCGCAATCATCGTAATGAGCGCGCCCTTGCAGTAAGGACAAACCCCGGGACATGCCTGGGGCTCTTGTTGCATCGGCATCGCATTTGTCGGGCATCATCCGCCTAGAAGATCTCCCGGTTACCGCGGCACCTGCGCACTCCCCATATACCGACTGATGACCGCAACGCGCCGCTGATACGCGCGCGAGCTGCGGTGGTTCTCGTACCAGCGCGGGTTGGGCACCATCGCGGCCATGCGCGCGGCCTGGTCGCGGCCGAGGTTGGCGGCGGAGGTCTTGTAGTAGCGGCGGGCGGCGGCTTCGGCGCCGTAGATGCCGTTGCCCCATTCGATGACGTTGAGGTAGACCTCGAGGATGCGGTGCTTGCTCCAGGTGGCTTCGATCATGAGCGTGATCACGGCTTCCTGGCCCTTGCGGATGAAGCTGCGCTCGCCGGAGAGGAACAGGTTCTTGGCGAGCTGCTGGCTGATGGTGGAGCCACCGGCGACGAGGCGGCCTTTCTTCAGGTTCTTCTCGACGGCGGTCTGGATGCCCTCGACGTCGAAGCCTTCATGCTCGAGGAATTTGGCGTCCTCGGCGGCGACGATGGCGCGCTTCAGATGGATGGAGATGCGGTCGTAGGGCACCCACTTGTGGCGCAGTTCGGCGTCGGGGTTCTTTTCCTGCTGGCGTGCCAGGCCCGCTTCCATGAACGAGGTGGAGGCGGGGTTGTGATCGATCCACCACAGCACGTGCGCGAACAGCCACACCTGATACAGCAGCACCAGCGTGACCGCTGCCGCTACGCCCTTGCCGAGCCAGCGCCACACGGTGCGCATCATGTGCGCAGTGTCGCGATGACGGGCGCGGTGTCGGGGCGAACGCCGCGCCACAGACAGAACGCTTCGGCCGCCTGTTCGACCAGCATGCCGAGGCCGTCGGCGGTGCGTGCGCCGTGGGTGTGGGCGAAGTCGAGGAAGGGCGTGTCGCGCCCGTACATCATGTCGTAGGCCAGCGTGTCGGCGGTGAACACGCGCGGCGACAGCGGCGGCAGGTCGCCGGCGAGGCTGGCGGCGGTGGCGTTGATGACGAGGTCGAAGGGGGTGTCGACGGCGTCGAAGCCGCAGGCGCGGACGCCGCGGCCGAACAGTTCGGCGAGTTCTTCAGCGCGGCTGACGGTGCGGTTGGCGATGACGAGCGCCGCGGGCTGCTGGTCGAGCAGCGGCTCGATCACGCCGCGCGCCGCGCCGCCGGCGCCGAGCAGCAGGATGCGTTTGCCGGCGAGTGCGCAGTGGAGGTTGCGGGTGAGATCGGCGACCAGGCCGGCGCCGTCGGTGTTGTCGCCCAGCATGCCGTCGGCATCGAATGTCAGCGTGTTGACCGCGCCGGCGCGCTGGGCGCGCGGACTCAGTCGGCTGGCCAGCCTGAAGGCTGCTTCCTTGAATGGCACGGTGACGTTGGCGCCGCGCCCGCCTGCCGCGATGAACGCAGCGACGCTGTCCGCAAAGCCGTCGAGCGGCGCGAGGATGGCTTCGTACGTCATGTCCTGGCCGGTCTGGCGGGCAAACGCGGTGTGGATCTGCGGGGATTGGGAGTGGGCAATCGGGTGCCCGAATACGGCGTAACGGTCGGTCATGGCGGCCGTATTTTAGCCGCTCAACCGGCTGCCAGGCGTTTTTGTATGGATCGCGGCGTCAGCTTTGGGCCCAGGGCAGGCTTCGGTGTTTCCAGCCGTTGAGTTCGTTGCGGTGGCCGGTGGCCTTGTTGAGGTCGCCTTCGATACCTTCCAGCACGTTGTAGCAACTGCCGCGTCCGGCCTCGGCGCAGGCAACGGCGGCACGGTGCGAACGTTCGCCGCTGCGGCAGATGAAGAACAGCAGGGATTCCGGATCGGTGGCTTGGGCCAGTTGAGTCAGAAAATGGGGATTGAGGACCCAACCAGGCCAGGATTGCCATTCGACATGCATTGCGCCGGGAATGACGCCGTTGAGCTCGAGTTCTGCATGGGAACGTACATCGATCAGGCGGGTTCCGGGCGCGATCTGCAGCAATTCGTGCGCTTCGTGCGGTAATAGCGCGCCGGCAAACGACCAGACATGCGTCTGACTGCGATGATGGGCGGTGTCGAGCAACTCTGTGATGCGTCCCATGACGAGGTCCTTTTATTTATTGTCGATTCAGTATATGAAACCCCTTGTCCGATGCAATTTGCACCAAATTAGTGCCGATAACTGCTTTTGCGCGTCATTTTGGTGCGATAGAGAAAATGATTGCGCACTATCCCCTTGCTTGAGCCTTATGGCACAATGTCTGGCGCTCGATTTTGGGTATGGCACGGTTGCTGCTAACACCTTTTCTGTGTGACGTTTTGTGTGGCGGATTTGGGCGGCATGCAACGTCGTAATTCAATTTATTTCAGTTTGAGGAGATTCAGCATGGCCGTGGCCAATGTGATCAAGATGATTAAGGACGGCGAAGTGAAATTCGTCGATCTGCGCTTTACGGATACGCGCGGCAAGGAGCAGCACGTTTCGATTCCTGCCCGCATCGTGACCGAAGAGTGGTTCGAGGACGGCCATCCGTTCGACGGCTCCTCGATCGCCGGCTGGAAAGGCATCCAGGCGTCCGACATGCTGCTGAAGGCCGATCCCGATTCGGCCTACATGGATCCTTTCTTCGACGAGCCCACGCTGATCCTGACCTGCGACGTGATCGAGCCCTCCGACGGCAAAGGCTACGAGCGCGATCCGCGTTCGGTGGCCAAGCGCGCCGAGGCTTATCTGAAGTCGACCGGTATCGCCGACACCGCCTACTTTGGTCCCGAGCCCGAGTTTTTCATTTTCGATTCCATCACCTGGCACGACAATATGTCGGGCTGCGGCGTGCAGATCAATTCCGAAGAAGCCTCCTGGTCGTCTGCCGAGAAATTCGAGAACGGCAACACGGGTCACCGTCCCGGCGTGAAGGGCGGCTACTTCCCCGTGCCCCCGGTCGACAGCCTGCAGGACATCCGTGCCGCCATGGTGCTGGCGCTGGAAGAAGCCGGCATCCCGGTTGAAGTGTTCCACCACGAAGTGGCGACCGCCGGCCAGTGCGAAATCGGCACCGTGTTCAACACGCTGACCAAGCGCGCCGACTGGACCCAGACCCTGAAGTACATCGTGCAGAACGTCGCCCACGCTTACGGCAAGACCGCGACCTTCATGCCCAAGCCCATCGTCGGCGACAACGGTTCCGGCATGCACGTTCACCAGTCGCTGTGGAAAGACGGCAAGAACCTGTTCGCAGGCAATGGCTACGCCGGTCTGTCCGAAATGTGCCTGTACTACATCGGCGGCATCATCAAGCACGCCAGGGCGCTGAACGCGATCACCAACCCCTCGACCAACTCGTACAAGCGTCTGGTCCCCGGCTTCGAAGCGCCGGTGATGCTGGCCTACTCGGCCCGCAACCGTTCGGCCTCGATCCGTATTCCGATCGCCGCTTCCGAGAAGGCGCGCCGCATCGAGACCCGTTTCCCGGATCCCACGGCCAACCCCTACCTGTGCTTCGCCGCGCTGATGATGGCGGGTCTCGACGGCATCCAGAACAAGATCCACCCCGGCGATCCCGCCGACAAGGATCTGTACGACCTGCCGCCGGAAGAAGACGCGAAAATCCCGAAGGTGTGTCACAGCCTGGACATGGCGCTGGAGGAACTCGACAAGGACCGCGAGTTCCTGACGCGCGGCGGTGTGTTCACCAATGACATGATCGACGCCTACATCGAACTGAAGATGCAGGAAGTCACCAAGTACCGTATGGCCGCGCACCCGGTTGAATTCGCAATGTATTACTCGCTGTAAACACAGGACGTGTGCAAATGATAGGGCGGCTTCGGCCGCCCTTTTTTATGGCACGCCTTCAGGCCGGGCTATTCCGGGATCAAGATTGGCTGGCCGGTGTCCGTTAGCAAACGGGTACGCTACACTCAGCCCTATGTCCATCGCCCGCTTGCCCTTCCTTCTGTGCCTGATACTGGCTGCGCCTGCGCAGGCGGAAATCTACAAGTACGTCGATGAAAACGGCCAGGTGACCTTTACCGATGTCTACAAGAAAGGCGCCAAGCGCGTCGATCTGCCCGGTGCGCCGGCACAGCTGCCGGCCAGAGGCAAGGCGCCGAGACGGGCCACCTATACGCCCAGCCCGGCGGATTTCCCGCGTATCGATTCGGGCACCCAGAAGCGGCGCGACGATATCCGGCGCCAGGTGCTGCAGGATGAACTGTCCAGCGAACGCCGCAATGCCGATGAAGCGCGCCGTCAGCTGACGCTGGGCGAACGCCTGCAGCCGGGCGAACGGGCGACCGATGCCACCTACCTCGATCGCGTGAGCAAGCTGCGGACGACGGTACAGCAGCACAATCAGAACGTCACCGCCATCCAGCGCGAGTTGGCCAATCTGAAGTAAGTCGCCCGCACGCGCACTCGATGCGCCGAAGCGCAGCAGGCCCCCACCCGCAAGGCGTAGGCCGTGGCGCGAAAGACGCTATGCGTCCAGAACTACGCTCCACCCGCGGGCACCCTAAAGGGCATAAAGGGCATAAAGGGCATAGGGCAGGCTGGGGTTGTAAAGAAGCTAACGCTTCAACAACCACGCTCTGGCACAATCAGTGCTTCATCTGAGTGCATGAGCATGCCGCCGTTCTCGCCCACCGATTATTCAGGACTGGATTCCCTTTCTACCGGCACCATGATTCTGGATGCCGGGCGCCGCATCTTGTATGTCAATCCGGCAGCCGAGACCTTGCTGGGCGTATCCGGCGTCCTGCTGCTTGGGGACGATGCCATGTCGGTGTTCGAGCGCAGCCCCGAGTTGCTTGCCGCGGTCCAGACGGCAAGCACCCAGCAGGAAACCGTCATCGAATACGAACTCGACGTGGTGGTGAGCGGTCATCCGCCGATCCGTCTCAGCTGTAGCGTGTCGCCGCTGGACAAGCCTGAGGATGCCGTGCTGATCGAAATGCGCGCGGTCGATCCGCATCTGCGTATCGCCCGGCTGGAACAGGCGCGCCTGCAACAGGAAGCCAACCGCGAACTGTTGCGCAACCTCGCGCATGAAATCAAAAATCCGCTCGGCGGCATCCGCGGCGCGGCACAACTGCTGGAACACGAGTTGCCGCGCGAATCCCTGCGTGAATACACCCAGGTCATCATCAAGGAATCGGATCGCTTGCAGTCGCTGATGGAGCGGCTGCTTACCCCGCACCGCATGCCCCGTTTTGGTGCGGTGAATATCCACGAAGTCCTGGAGCGGGTTCGCAGCCTGATCCTGGCTGAAACCCCGAGCATGTCGCTCCGCCGCGACTACGATATCAGCCTGCCTGAAATCCGGGCCGATGCCGAACAACTGATCCAAGCGACGCTCAATATCGCACGCAATGCCGTGCAGGCGATGCATGGCCAGGGGGAGATCATTTTCAAGACCCGGGTGGCGCGGCAGATCACGCTGGAAAGCCGGCGCTACCAGCTCGGGATGCGCGTCGAGATCATCGACAACGGTCCGGGCATACCCGAAGAGATTCGTGAACAGATTTTCTTTCCGCTGGTGTCCGGGCGCGAAGGCGGCAGCGGGCTCGGGCTTGCCGTTGCGCAGACGCTGGTCGCGCAAAACCACGGCACCATCGATTGCGAAAGCCGCCCCGGCCATACCGCATTTTCCATTTTTCTTCCTTTGCCTGGCTGAACACTATGTCGAAATCAAGCTGCGTCTGGATCATTGACGACGACCGCTCCATCCGCTGGGTGCTCGAAAAGGCCCTGCTGCGCGAAGATATCGCGTGCATGACTTTCAGTTCGGGCAGCGATGCGCTGCGCGAACTGGAACGCAGCACGCCCGCCGCCGTGCTGTCTGACATCCGCATGCCGGGGGTGAGCGGCCTGGAGTTGCTGCAGGCGCTGAAGGAGCGGCTGCCCAAGGTACCCGTCATCATCATGACGGCGTATTCCGATCTCGACAGCGCGGTGGCGGCCTTCCAGGGCGGCGCATTCGAATACCTGCCCAAGCCTTTCGACGTCGACCAGGCGCTCGAACTGGTGCGCCGCGCACTGGCGGAAAATGCCAGTCGCGACGTACCCGCCAGCAGCGATGCGCCGATGCCGGAAATCCTCGGGCAGGCGCCTGCCATGCAGGAGGTGTTCCGTGCCATCGGACGACTGGCGCAGTCGCATGCCACCGTGCTGATCACGGGCGAATCGGGCAGCGGCAAGGAGCTGGTGGCGCGTGCGCTGCATCGCCATAGCCCGCGTGCCGGCGCGCCGTTCATCGCGTTGAATACTGCAGCTATCCCACGGGATTTGCTGGAGTCGGAACTCTTCGGTCACGAACGCGGCGCCTTCACGGGCGCAGCGGCGCAGCGGCGCGGCCGCTTCGAGCAGGCCGACGGCGGCACGCTGTTTCTGGACGAGATCGGCGACATGCCGGCCGAATTGCAGACCCGTTTGCTGCGCGTGCTGGCCGACGGGCAGTTCTACCGGGTCGGCGGTCATACGCCGATCAAGGTCAATGTGCGGGTGATCGCCGCCACCCACCAGGATCTGGAAGTGCGGGTGCGCGAGGGCTTGTTCCGCGAAGACCTGTTCCACCGCCTCAACGTGATCCGCCTGCGCCTGCCGGCGCTGCGCGAGCGGCGTGAGGACATCCCGCTGCTGGTGCGCCATTTCATGCAGAAAAGCGCGCGTGAACTGGGGATGGAGACCAAGGGCGTGTCGGACGCAGCGATGAAGACGCTGGTCAATCTGTCCTGGAGCGGCAACGTGCGCCAGCTCGAAAACGTCAGTCATTACCTGACCGTGATGGCGCCTGGCCAGGTCGTCGAGGTCGGAGATCTGCCGGCCGACCTGATGCAGGGAACGATCGAGCCAAGCGGCAGCGACTGGCTGCAGGGGCTGGCTGCCGAAGCTGGCGCGCGATTGGCGCGCGGCGAGGCGGCGATTCTGGATGATCTGACCCAGGCGTACGAAAAGACGCTGATCGAGGTGGCGCTCCGCCACACCGGGGGACGTCGGATCGAAGCCGCACACCTCCTCGGCTGGGGGCGCAATACGCTCACGCGGAAAATTCACGAACTGGGAATGGATGCGGAACCCGGAGGCGACGAGCCGAAATAGCCATCCGCTTGACGGGCGAAATTCACGCAACAAAAAAGCCGACCCAGGCCGGCTTTTTTGCGGAGGCGCATAGAGCCGATCAGGCGGCCTGCGCTTCTTCCAGAAGCTTCTGGATTTCGCCCTTCTGGTACATCTCGATCATGATGTCGGAACCGCCGATCAGTTCGCCTTTCACGTACAGCTGCGGGAAGGTCGGCCAGTTGGCGTAGTGCTTCAGGTTTTCGAAAATTTCCGGATCAGCCAGCACGTTGACCGCCAGAAAATCCTTCACGCCGCAGGCCTGCAGCACTTGCGCCGCGCGCGACGAGAAGCCGCACTGCGGAAACTGGGGCGTGCCTTTCATGTACAGCACGACGGTATTGTTGGTGACTTGGTCACGGATGCGGTCGAGAGGGGTCATGGGAGCTCCTGGACAATACTTGACTGGAATAGTCGGGAATTATACGCTCGGCGAAACCGGCGTCAAGCCGGTTTCTCGTTTCGCTGATAGGGACTGATGAAGGCTTTGTGAAGCAGATGCGGGATCAGCAGATGCACGGGCATGCGCAGCCAGTGGGCGCGCACGAAAGCGGCCAGACGCGCGGCTGGCGTGAAGCGATCGGCGCAGCTCGCATGGTCGGGCGCGAGGACCCGTGTGAAGATGCGGTCCATCAGGGCGAGGGTGAGGCGATTCGGCTTGTCGCGCTCGAGGGCCGCGATCGCACTGTCGGGAATCGGCGTATCGAGAAAATAGCGTAGATAACGCAGCGCATAGAACAGCGAGCGGCCCAGTTGCAGCTCGTTGGCGCGCGCCGTCAGCCGCGGCCAGAAATCGGGGTCGGCAGCGGCATCGCGCAGCAACAGGTCGAGATCGGTCAGATCGCGCAGGCCGTGCGGCAATTCGCCGTCGTGAAATACGTGGGTGGCCGAATGCAGGATGCGATCTTCCGTCGCCAGCACCTGGACGCCAGGCATGTCCTCCACTGCGACGGCACGGCTGCGCAGGGTGGCGGAATCTGGGTGATAACGTGCCGTATCGGGCAGGATGGCGTGATGCACGTCGATCACGGTGGCGCGGACGGCATGTTGCAGCGGCGGGATCTCATGCATCCAGCGGCGGTAGTAGCGCTGGTCGTAGTCCGACAGCAGGGTCGGGTGCCAGCCGGCAAGCATGAGTGCGGCTTCGACCGCGCCAAGTTGCGCCCGCGGGACCAGGATATCGATGTCATTGAACAGGCGTCCGCTTGCCGCGGGCAGATTGGCCACGACGTAGGCGCTGCCTTTCAGGAGAATGAAGGGGAAGGCCAGACCTTTCAAGGCGGTACGGATCTTGTCCACTTCCCAGCGTACGGCCAGTTGCTGCTTCGCAGCCAGCGTGGCCGCCGCATCGAAATGCCAGCGTGCGACGGCCGGGATGGCTGCGGTCAGCTGGTGTCGGGCCAGAACGTGTCGAACACGTGCCAGCAGGCCGGCACTCCGGGCCTGTCGCACCAGCAGGTCCCATTCGCCCATCGAAAAGCGTGTGACGGAATCGGGCGAACGCAAGGTGCAACTGAGCAAATCGCGGGACCTGGATTTCATGAATTTCACGCAGCCCGGCGTTCGGCCAAACGATCGAAAGCGGCGACGGCCTCGCTCAATGCGCTGTAGCGGAAATCGTAACAGTGCGCATGGTCGATCAGCGTGGTGCCGACGCGAAAGCCGTCCGCGCCCAGATGGCTGTAGTTGAATGCATTCTCTGCCAGGAACATGAACGTCTCGGCCCGGGAGCGGGGGGTCAGCCGTGTTTCGGCGCCGGCCTCCCATTTGGGAAAAACCACCCAGCCGGGGCGGGCCGGTTCATGCTGGCGTAGTACGCTGTCCCGGGGAGGACGCATATGTGCCACGGAACCTTTGGCGGTGTCGTGGGAGACGCGATTGATGAAGGCTTCAGGGCTGAACTGGCGGATGACATCGATCGATTGGTTTTTCAGACTGACGGGGCGCGGCAACGCATGGAGCAGGCCTGTTCTGCGATCGATCAGGGTCAGTTCGTCGGAAAGCAGGCGCCAGCCCGACAACACCAGTCCTGCGGTCAGGGTGCTTTTCCCCGAGCCGGGCGGCGCCGGAAGAATGGCTGCCAGGCCATTCTTCTCTACTACGGCGGCATGAATGATCAGGTAATGGTGCGCGTGCATCGAGACGCACCAGTTCAGACCCCATTCCAGCATGGGGTAGGCCTGGTCCAGCGGCAGCGGCTTGAAGGGCTGGGCGCCATCGAAGGAGAAATTGACCTGGGGCCGGAGCCAGCGTCGCAGGCGGGAAGGAGGATTCAGTTCGACATGAAAATCCGCAAAAGCCTGGTGCGCGCTGCGCACTTCAAATTGGCCATAGAGCTCAGTCAGCCCCTCGGCGACGCGCGGCAGGCGCGAACGGATCCGGAGCGAGAAAGGGCCAGTACGCAACCATACGCCGTTACCGGCGAGCTGATGCCGCAAATCGGACGGAGAGAGCTGGAGCAGTTTCATGGTGTTTCCAGCAAGCCGATCCGACGCAGGCTGGTGAGCGCTTGATCCGTTTGATGGATGAGATCCGGGCCGGGCCCGAGTGATAGCCGGGAGGCCAGGGCGCCATGCAATTCGTCCAAAGTCATGCCCGGGTTGTCCTGGACCAACTGGAACAATGCTACGTTGAACGGCGCGAGATAGTGTGTGTCGCCGGATGCCGTATCGAATACAACAGCTTCCTGTTCAAAGGATTTGATCTGAAAACGTGCCAATCGTGTTTGACGGGAAGCGTGGGAGGAAAGCTCAGATCATACGGGCATGGTGGTCTTGAGGTAATCCACGATCTGCGCCGAATTCCATTGCACGTTGGCCGTGGGTTCGAAGTAGCCTTTGCTGACCCATTCGTTCCAGATACCGATCACGTCCGTTTCCGAGAGGACCGGGGTTAAACCGGCTTTGGCATTCAATAGTGCGGCAACGATATGTGCGCCCAAATTGTCCGGATCCGCTAACCCCCAGGGGTTGGAACCATTGCTCAGCATCAGGACCTGCATTAAGGAAAGCGAGGTCTTGGGCGTGCCGGGATTGCCATCGAGATCCGCCATGAACTGGGTACCGGAAAAAAGCGGATGGAACAGGGTGCCGCCTTTCCAGTTCTGGACCTGATTGCAGCCATTCCCCGCGTTGCAGCTCCCGGGAAGATAAGGCGACGGCCAGGATCCCGAATGCGTTTTCCAGTACCCCGGCGTTCTGCCGCTACACAGTGTAGGGGTGCCATGCTGGCTCAGATTGCCCGAAACGGCACCCGAAGGCGACATGCACTGGTCTGCCGCCAACACGGGCCGGCTGGCCAGCGTGAAAATGGCGGATACACCCAGTGCGGCCCCCGCCAACCTCCGACGCGAGGGATTGATTTCGCTGTTTGGCAATGCCTCGGGCGAGGTGTCTTGAGTTTCGGGTGTGTGGTCGGACATGTCAGGCCTCGATAATCATTCTGGATTCTGTCCCCGGAAAACACAGCAAGAATCGCACCAATGTATGTCATTCCTGCCTGAATTGCCCGTCTTGTGCAGTCTGCCGGCTTATCGGGCGTGTTCAGGATAAGGTGAGTGTAAATTATTCCGACAGGTTGCCGCCGCTGACACGGCCGATGCCGGACAGATCCGCCCAGCTTTGCGGATGGGAGAATCCCGCGGCCTGAAGCAAGGCCCGGACGGCATTCGCCTGATCGTACCCATGTTCCACCAGCAGCGCGCCGCCGGGCTTGAGGTGTCCGGGTGCCGTCGCGATCAGGCGGCGCAGGTCGGCCAAACCGTCCGGACCCGCTGCGAGCGCGGAAAGAGGCTCGAATCGCACATCCCCACGCGCCAGGTGGGGATCGGCGGCGGCGATATAGGGCGGGTTGCCGACTATGAGGTCGAAGCGGCGTCCGGCCAGGGCAGAAAACCAGTCGCTGGTCAGAAACTCGACAGGTGCGTTGAGGATGCTGCCATTGTGTGTCGCTGTGGCGAGCGCGGCGGCGGAGCGATCCACGGCGGTCACGCATGCAAGCGGTCGTTCCAGTGCCAATGTGATGGCGATGCAGCCGCTGCCGGTGCCGAGATCGAGGACCGCTACTGCCTGGTCGTCTGGTATGTGCGCCAGCGCCCGTTCCACCAGCAATTCGGTATCGGGCCGAGGGATCAGGACGTCGGGCGACACGCGAAAGCTGCGGCCGTAAAACTCGCGCATGCCGGTGAGATAGGCGATCGGCTCGCCGGCCAGCCTGCGCGCGAGCAGTGTCCGGAATTGCGTGATTTGCGCTTGGACCGGCAGGTCGGTGTCGTGCGCGATCAGCCAGGCCGGCGCCACACCCCAGGCAAACGCGGCAAGCACGCGCGCTTCCAGCCGCGCTTCGCGCGTTTCCAGTCCGAGCGTCGCGCCAATGCGTGTTGTGGCGTCGTCGAGCAGGCTGGCGACGGTCGTCGCTTCGCGTGTCATGCGTCAATCCTCGCCGGCCAGCGTTGCCAGCAATTCGGCCTGATGTTCGGCCGCCAGCGCATCGAGCAGTTCGGTGAGGTCGCCGTCCATTACCGCGTCGATCTTGTACAGCGTGAGGTTGATGCGATGATCGGTGATGCGGCCCTGCGGGAAGTTGTAGGTCCGGATCCGGTCGGAGCGGTCGCCGCTGCCGATCAGGCTCTTGCGGGTGCTGGCTTCGGTGGCGTGCTGCGCCTGGATTTCGCGATCCTTCAGGCGTGCCCCCAGTACGCTCATCGCCTGGGCGCGATTGCGGTGCTGGGAGCGGTCGTCCTGGCATTCGACCACCAGGCCGGTGGGCAGGTGGGTGATGCGTACTGCGGAGTCGGTCTTGTTGATGTGCTGGCCGCCGGCGCCCGAGGCGCGGAAGGTGTCGATGCGCAGGTCGGCCGGGTTGATGTCGATTTCGCCGACCTCGTCGGCTTCCGGCATCACGGCGACGGTGCAGGCCGAGGTGTGGATGCGGCCCTGCGATTCGGTTTCGGGCACGCGTTGCACGCGGTGGCCACCGGATTCGAATTTCAGACGCGAGTAGGCGCCTTGCCCAACGATGCGGAGGATCGCTTCCTTGTAACCCCCGACTTCGCCGGGGTTTTCCGACACGATCTCGACCTTCCAGCCCTGGCGCTCGGCGTAGCGCGTGTACATGCGCAACAGGTTGCCCGCGAACAGCGCCGACTCGTCGCCGCCGGTGCCGGCGCGGATTTCCAGAAAGATGTTGCGCTCGTCGTTGGGATCTTTCGGCAGTAGCGCAGTCTGCAGGTCGGTTTCCAGTTGCCCGATTTTCGTTGCGCAATCTGCGAGTTCCGCTTCGGCGAGTTCGCGCATGTCCGGGTCGGCAAGCATCTCGCTGGCGGTTTTCTGGTCGGCTTCGGCTTGCTTGTATTGGCGGTAAAGCGCCACCACCGGGCTGAGATCGGCATGCTCGCGGGTGAGCTTGCGATAGCTTTCCATGTTGCCGGCGATTTCCGGCTGCGAGAGCAAGGCGTCGAGTTCCTCGAGCCGCTCGTCGGCGCGAGCGAGCTTGTCGGCCAGCGAGGCTTTCATTCGTGGTGCAGCCCGTAGAGTTGGCTGATGAGGCGGACCAACTGGTCGCGTTCGGCGCTGTTGGCGTGATTGAGCGCGTGGGTGGGGGCGTGCAGCAACTTGTTGGCGAGCGCATGACTCATCGCGTCGAGTATCGCACGCGGGTCGCCGCCACGCGCCAGCGCCTTCTCGGCTTTCTCGATTTCGTGGCGGCGATGGCGTTCGGCATTGTCGCGCAGCGAACGGATCAGCGGCACCAGTTCGCGGCCTTCCATCCAGTGTACGAAGTTTTCCACGCTGGTTTCGATGATGGCCTCGGCCTGCGCGACCTGCGCCACGCGATTGTCCATGCCTTCGCGCACGACCTGCCCAAGGTCGTCTACGCTATAGAGGAAGACGTCGTCCATGTCGGCGACTTCAGCTTCGACGTCGCGTGGCACTGCGAGGTCGACGATGAAGATCGGGCGGTGGCGGCGCTGCTTGATGGCACGCTCCAGCATGCCCTTGCCGAGGATGGGCAGTGGGCTTGCGGTGGAGGTGATGATGATGTCGTAGGCGGGCAACTCGTCGGGCAGCGAGGTGAGCGGGATCACCTCGGCATTGAAGCGTTCGGCCAGCGGACGGGCGCGCTCGGTCGTGCGGTTGGCGACGGTCATGCGGCGCGGATGCTGCGCGGCGAAGTGGGTGATGCACAGCTCGATCATCTCGCCGGCGCCGATGAACAGGCAGGCCTGGTCCCGGACGCTGGGGAAGATGCGTTCGGCGAGCCGCACGGCGGCGGCGGCCATCGACACCGAGTTGGCGCCGATCTCGGTGCTGGTGCGCACTTCCTTGGCGACCGAGAAGGTGCGCTGGAACAGCTTGTGCAGCAGCAGGCCGAGCGTGCCGGCTTCTTCGGCGGCCTGTACCGCCTGTTTCATTTGCCCGAGGATCTGGGTCTCGCCCAGCACCATCGAATCGAGACCGGCCGCGACGCGGAAGGCATGTTGCGCTGCCTGCTCACGTGGCAGCGTATACAGATAGGGCGCGAGCTCGCGGCGGTCGATATGGTGGAAATCGGCCAGCCATTGCGTCACTTCGTCAGGGGAAGGCGTGTTGACATACAGTTCGGTGCGGTTGCAGGTCGACAGGATGGCGACTTCGGACGCGCGCTGGCTCTGCGTCAGTTCATGCAGTGCCTACACCAGTTTTTCGGGGCCGAACGCCACCTGCTCGCGGATCGCGAGCGGCGCAGTGTGATGGTTGACCCCGAGGGTGAGAAGCTGCATGACGGCAGATGGCCGAAAAATGAAGACCGCTATTTTACTTTACCCGCCGCCTAAGCGGCGCGTGCGGGGCGGGTGTTCAGATCGAAGCGCAGGCGATCATAGTAGCGTCCGCGATAGAGCAGACGACGGTGGCCGGGAGGATCGGAGAATCCGTTGCGGGTGTGCAGTACGTTGTTGCAGATGAGTCCCATGCCGGGGAGGAGACGGGCGGTGAGAATGTATTCCGAGCCGGCGAGTATGTCGGCCAGTGCCCTGACGGCGGCCTGCGTGATCGCATCGTCCTTCCACACGATCGAACGGGTGCGCGCGGTATAGCGCATGGTGAGAAAACCCTCGCTGGGGTCGACCGCGAACACCGGACCGCTCTGTTCCGGGCGGGCGACGTTGTCCTCGTCCATGCGTGCAGGAATGGTCATCGCGTCGGGTTGCATCAGTGCGGCAACATAATCGGGGTTGGCATCGCGCAACTGGATATAGGCGATTTCGTGGTCGAGCAGGGCATTCTCGCCGCCGGATTCAGCATCCTGCACGCAATGCAGCGTCATGCCGAGAATGCGGCAGTCGAGCGCGTTGTAGTAGCCGTCGGTATGCCAGTTGATCGGTTTGTGGGTATAGGGAATGAAGTCGCCGCGCACGCTGCCGCCTTCGTCGCTGGCTGGGGTGATGCTGGAGAGGCCGTCTTCATCGGCCAGGTAGTTGCCTTCGAGGCGGGCAAGGCCGAGTTGTTGTGCCAATCGATGCGGGATCGACTTGTCGGCGGCAGGCAGGTGCGGTGCGCTGTAGATGGCCATGTTGGCGCGCGCGCAGCACGCCTCGATCGCGTCTGTTTCGTCCGCGCTGAGATGGCGCGGATCGGCCAAGGGCACGACCAGTTCGTCGATCCTGCGCGGATAGGCGGCAAGCCGGGCATCGCGCCAGACACGGTAGCCGCTTTCGTTGCCCAGATCGAAAGGCGAATTCGCCATGTTGCGCCTTATTCCGGAGGCAGCATGTCGGGCGAGCCGAAGCCGCGCTTGACCGGCGCGTCGGACAGCAGGCCCTTGAAGCTCTTCCTGACCGTGCCCATCATCTCAGGCATCTCGATGTCCATGATCTGGTCCATGATCCAGGTCTTGTCGCTGTCGCCCATCTCGTCGCGGATCTGCAGGCCGAGGAAGCGCAGCGCGGGGAAGCTGGCCTTCTCGTCGTCGGGGAACTCGAACTCGGCGTAGTCATTGAAGCGGCGGTTCAGAAAATCGATGAACTCGGCCTTGAAGTTGCGGCTGGGGTCGGGGCCGACCACGCTGATGATGTTTTCCTCCATCACTTCGCCGAGTCGGTTGGCCACCGCCTGCAATACCGCGGTGCGGCGTTCGGGCGTCAGCGTTGCGTAGGCCATGCGGTCGCAGTAATGCACCAGGAAGGCGAGAAATTCGGCGATCAGCTTGAAGCCGCGCGCCGGCGTAATGATGTCGTAGTTCTCTCTGCCGAGGTTGTCCACGGCCTTGTCGGCGACACGCCAGGTGGTGGTGGCGACCGCTGTGGCGATCTCTTCGGCGCTGCGCTCGCCGTCCTTCTTGAACCAGACAGTTTTGACGCGGATGGGCATGGCCATGATTATTCTCCTGTGGCTACCGGGCGGGCGGGATCGGTGATCCACTCGCTCCACGAGCCGGGGTAAAGCCGTGAACCGGGAAGGCCGGCGATTTCCATCGCCAGTACGTTATGACAGGCGGTGACGCCGGAGCCGCACATGTGGATGACCTGCCAGGCCGGTTTGCCTTTCAGCAGGGCCTGGTAGTTCTCGCGCAGCGCCTCGGGCGGCAGGAAGGTTCCATCCACGTCGAGGTTTTCGTCGAAGGGGTAGTTGATGGCGCCCGGCACATGGCCGGCCACCGGGTCGAGCGGCTCGAACTCGCCGGAGAAGCGGCGATCGGGACGCGCATCGAGGATGAGTTGTTCGCCGGTTTGCGACGCGCGCATCACCTCGTCTGCCATCACGATCTGTGTGGGTTCGGGCAGGCAGGCACACGCGCCTTTGTGTGGCGTCGGGATGTCGGCGTCGACCGGACGCTTTTCGCGCAACCATTTCGGGTAGCCGCCATCCAGCAAGGCCACGCCCGGATGGCCGAGCCAGCGCAACATCCACCACAGCCGCCCGGCCATGGCGCCGTAGCTGTCGTCGTATACCACGACCTGCTTGTTGACCCCCACGCCCCACGCGCAGAGCTTTTCGGTCAGCGCGTGCGGATCGGGCAGCGGGTGCCGCCCGGTGGTTTCGCCGACGGGGGCGGAGAGATCGTTGTCCAGATGCACATAACGCGCACCCGGGATATGTGCTTTCTCGTACGCTTGGCGACCTGCCTCGGTATCAGTGAGGGTGAAGCGGCAGTCCAGAACGACCCAGTTCGGATCGTTCAGATGCGCGGCCAGGTCTTCAGTAGTAACGAGGGTATTGGAAAACATGGTTGGGGCTGCGAGAGGGACCTGGAGAAAAGCGGGCAGCGCGGAATACGCTGCCCGCTTTGGTGTCGCTTCTGATGGGTATCAGTAGCCGCCCTTGCCGTAAGGCTTGGTCAGACCGGCAACGCGGGCCGACTGACGTGCGGGCTGGTTGGGGAAGAGCTCGTACAGCTTTTTCTTCCAGTCGGTGCCCGGGTGCAGTTCATCCATCTCGGCAAGCATGTTGCGGAAGTTGGGGGTCGAGCCGTCTTCCTTGTACTTCTCGCGCATGAAATTGATGACTGTCCAGTGCTCGTCGGTCAGCGTGATTTTTTCAGCCGCGGCGATGACCGGGGGGACGTCGTCGCTGAAGTTGGCTTCCAGCAGGAAGTCCTCTTCGCCGGTCTCGAGCTCTTCGCCATTTATTACATAAGACATGTTTTCTCCTTTCGGGTTGGTCAAGTTTAAAGATTCACCGGAACCACCGGCGCTGGGTTCAATGGTTCGCCGGCATCACCGGCGCGATGGATTTGTGCGGGATAAAAATCCCGCAGCCTAACAAACGGTTGCGTCCCATGCCTTCGTCCTGCAGTTGCAGGGACTTGTGTGGCGGTACGTCATGCAGCATCAGGCTGTAGCCGTAGATCGGGCCGGATGCGCTCAGCAGGGTTTGCCGCTTGCCGCAGATGAATCCGCAGCGCAACTGGAAATGACCATCCAGTTCGCGCATCACGTCCTGTACGAATTGTTCTTCACTCGCCCCGCCCGTGTCAACGAAGTGTGCGTAGATGTTGGCGAAGGCGGTGAATTCGCGGGTTTTGAAACTCCCGATCTGCAGACTGTGACCCGCCAAGTCGAGCGTCTGGCCGATCAATTGCTGCATGTCGTCCAGTCGCACCTTTGGCACCCGTACATACAGCTTGGTGCGCCGATTGATGTTGAGCGTGGCATCCCCGCTGTTGGTTTCCGCCCCTTTCAGGTGCTGGATGCCGGCCCCGCCATCCTCGCCCAGCCATGGAAGGAGACGCTGCAACGCATCGGCGAGAAATTGCGCATTGTCTGCGGGAATGGTCGTGCCGACGAGATCGAATTGCAGGTCGATCATGTGAGGTGTGTACGTTTCGGGCTTGTTCTCAGGCCAGCCTGCCCAGTTCACGGCGCATCTCCCGCATGGTCCTTCGCCCAGGCCTGCATCACGTCGGCCCACTTCTGCGCGCTGACCGGGTCGACGTCGAAAATGGTGAAGCGCTTGTTTTCGCGTATGCGGATGCGTAGAAACGGTACGCCTCCCGATTCGTGGGTCAGGTGCTGGAATTCGATCTCCTGACCGCCGAAGGGGAGTCGCATCTTGTCTAGTGGGGTGATCTCAGGCATGGAATCTCGATCCGTGTTGCTTCAATTTGATATGGATACGTTGCACGGCAACACAAGCGAACCTTGCTTTAATAAGGATGTTGCGTACCATTTCAACCCTGTTTGGCGCAGGGGCTTGCGTTTGCAACAATATTTTAATACTCTTATTGATTCCTGTGACGGCCACGTAATGTCTCACCCTTTGCCTAGATGGGGCATTACCGCGTTGGGGAAAGTGGCCTACTCCTTTTGGGTAGGTTGGGACCTACCGCGATGGAGTAATCGTTTTACCCATGAGAATGATGGTGATGCGATCGTCAACTCAATACGATGATGGGATACCGTTGAGCTGTCGGCTGAGCGGGCATTTCGAAATGTTCTAGGAGAGAAAACTATGGCAAAGAAGATGATTGATACGCCCAATCTGGACGAGCTCGAGAAAGGCCCGTGGCCGAGCTTCGTGACCGGCCTCAAGCGTCTGGCTAAGGACAACGACATGATGGTTGACCTGATGGGTCAGCTGGAAACGTCCTACAAGACCAAGTTCGGTTACTGGAAGGGCGGTACGGTCGGCGTGTTTGGCTACGGCGGTGGTGTGATCCCGCGTTTCACCGAGCTGAAGGACGAAAACCACCGGCCGCTGTTCCCCGAGGCTGCCGAATTCCACACCCTGCGCGTGCAACCGCCCGCAGGCATGCACTACACCTCCGATCTGCTGCGCAAGATGTGCGACGTCTGGTCGGCTACCGGCGGCTCGGGCCTGATCGCCTTCCATGGCCAGTCCGGCGACATCATGTTCCAGGGCATCAAGACCGAAAACGTCCAGAAGGCCTTCGACGAATTCAACGAAATGGGCTTCGATCTCGGTGGTGCCGGCCCGGCGCTGCGCACCTCGATGTCCTGCGTCGGCGCGGCCCGCTGCGAACATTCCTGCTTCGATGAAGCCAAGGCGCTGCGTACCGTCATCAACAACAACCTGGACGACATGCACCGCCCGTCCCTGCCCTACAAGTTCAAGTTCAAGTTCTCCGGCTGCGGTAACGACTGCGTCAACGCCATCCAGCGTTCCGACATGGCCACCATCGGCACCTGGCGCGACAACATCCGCGTCGACGAGAAGCTGGTGCAGGAATACTACAAGGCCCACGGCATGAACGACCTGGTCAACGACGTGATCAGCAAGTGCCCGACCAAGGCGATCACCCTGGTTGCCAGCGACAAGTTCAAGGCCAGCGAGCATGTGTCTGCCGCCAATCTGGGCGACGGCAACACCCTGTGCATCGACAACAAGAACTGCGTGCGCTGCATGCACTGCCTGAACGTCATCCCCGGCGGCCTGCGGACCGGTGTGGACAAAGGTGTGACCATCCTGGTGGGCGGCAAGGGCGTGCTGAAGATCGGTGCCACCATGGGCACCGTGGTGATCCCGTTCATGAAGCTCGAGTCCGACGAGGACTTCGAGAAGCTGAACGAACTGGCTCGCAACATCCTCGACTTCTTCGCTGAAAACGCGCTGGAGCACGAGCGTACCGGCGAAATGATCGAGCGTATCGGCCTGACCAATTTCCTCGAAGGTCTGGACATCCCGGTCGATCCCAACATGATCAAAGAGCCGCGTTCCAACCCGTACTTCCGTTCCGACGACTGGGACGAGCAAGTCGAGAAGTGGAACGAGTACAAGCAGTCCGCCGCTTAAGTTTCGCGCTGTACCTGTTTCGCATAGGGCGGGCCTCGGCGAGTGCTGGGGCCCGTGCATTAAATCAGTTGGAGATAAAACATGGCAGAACTACGTCCGCCTATCGAATCCGGCGCACCGGATCCGATGCCCTACATGCACCCCGTGATGGTGAAGAACTACGGCAAGTGGTCTTTCCACAGCCATCCGAAGCCGGGTGTCCTGTATCACCGCGCTGAGTCCGGCGACGAAATCTGGACGGTCAAGGCCGGCACGCAGCGTCAGATGGACCACTACACCATCCGCGAACTGGCCGACATCGCTGACCAGTACGGCGACGGTTTCGTGCGTTTCACCGCGCGTTCCAACATCGAATACATGGTGGCCGACGGTTCCAAGGTCGAGCCGCTGATCAAGGCGCTGAACGACAAGGGTTACCCCATCGGCGGTACCGCCAACTCAGTGTCCATGATTGCCCACACCCAGGGTTGGCTGCACTGTGACATCCCCGGCACCGACGCCTCCGGCGTGGTGAA
This sequence comes from Pseudomonadota bacterium, assembly GCA_043821985.1. Lineage (GTDB taxonomy): Bacteria > Pseudomonadota > Gammaproteobacteria > Burkholderiales > Thiobacillaceae > Thiobacillus. The sequence continues at coordinate 35,403 of JBDRCF010000054.1, read as the reverse complement.
GGCGCTGATGGACGAGCTGTACGACGATTTCGTCAAGTGCGAGATGCCCAACCGCGTCAAGCTGTCCACCTCCTGCTGCGAGATCAACTGCGGCGGCCAGGCCGACATCGCCATCATCGTTCAGCACACCAAGCCGCCGAAGATCAACCACGATCTGGTTGCCAACGTGTGTGAGCGTCCCTCCGTCGTGGCACGCTGCCCGGTGGCTGCGATCCGTCCCGCCCTGGTGAACGGCAAGCCCTCGCTGGAAGTCGACGAGAAGAAGTGCATTTGCTGCGGCGCCTGCTTCCCGCCCTGCCCCCCGATGCAGATCAACGATCCCGAGCATTCCAAGATCGCGATCTGGGTGGGTGGCAAGAACTCCAACGCCCGCTCCAAGCCGACCTTCCACAAGCTGGTCGCCGCTGGCCTGCCGAACAACGCACCGCGTTGGCCCGAAGTCGGCGAAGTGGTCAAGAAGATCCTTGCCACCTACAAGGCAGACGGCAAGCCCTGGGAGCGGATGATCGACTGGATCGACCGCATCGGCTGGCCCGCATTCTTCGAGAAGACCGGCCTGCCCTTCACCAAGTATCACATCGATAACTGGCGTGGCGGTCGTGCCAACCTGAACGCTTCTGCTCACATCCGTTTCTAATAAGATGTGCGCGCCCGTCGCGGGTTGGCCGCGACGGGAAGAAGTGCGAGAACAATGACTGGATTTTTCGGAGTTTGAGCTAGCCATGCAATTCGGCATTCTTGTAAACGAAGGGCCTTACACCCATCAGGCCAGTGACACCGCTTATCTCTTCGCCCGCACGGCGATCGAGAAAGGGCACAAAGTTCCGCGTGTGTTTTTCTATCATGACGGCGTGAACAATTCCACGCGTCTGGCAACGCCTCCTCAGGACGATCGTAACGTCTCCGCACGCTGGTCCAAGCTGGCTGCCGACCATGGTGTCGATCTGGTCGTGTGTGTCGCTGCTGCACAGCGTCGCGGCATCAACGATGACGTTCTGGCGCCCGGTTTCCGGATTTCCGGTCTGGGTCAGTTAGTGGAAATGGGTATTCAGTACGATCGTCTCGTGACGTTCGGTGATTGAGGAATAGCGAGATGAGCGATATGGACGATATGGATGACGGCTCTGGCGTCGTCAAGAAATTCATGTTCCTGAACCGCAAGGCGCCGCACGGTACCGTGTACGCGCTGGAAGGTCTGGAGGTGGTGCTGATTACCGCTGCCTTCGATCAGGATGTGAGCATGGTCTTCACCGATGATGGTGTCTTCCAGCTGATGAAGGGCATCGACACCAAGGGCATCGAGGTCAAGGATTTCTCCAAGACCTATCGTGCGCTTGAAGGTTACGACATCGAGAAGCTGTATGTCGATCAGGCGTCGATGGATGCACGCGGTTTGACCGAAGATGACCTGATTGTGGATGTGACGGTGCTCTCCGTCGATGAGATGGCGAATCTCATGGCCGAGCAAGACGTCGTGATCAGCTTCTAAGGGGACCGGACATGCTGCATATTGTGAATAAATCGGCCACTGAGCGCGGCTCGCTGGAAAGCTGCTTGCGCCTGGCCACCAAAGGTTCTGCTGTATTGCTGATCGAAGACGCGGTCTACGCGGCGACGACCGGTAACGCGGCAGCGGCGAAAATCCAGGCAGCAGCAGCTGACCTCAAGATTTACGCACTCGGTCCTGATCTGGCGGCGCGCGGCATGGCCGGGCGCGTGCTGGACGGAGTCAATGTCGTGGATTACGGCGGTTTTGTGGATCTGGTCGCAGAGCACAGCAACTGTCAGTCTTGGCTGTAACTTTTAATAGAAGGAGTATTGCTATGCCCATGGTGAATATCGCCGGTAAAGAAGTCGAAGTCGACGAAGAAGGCTATCTGGTCGATCTGTCGCAGTGGAACGAAGACATCGCCAAGTACATGGCTGTCGAAGAAAAGGTCGATCTGACCGATAGCCACTGGGAAGTCGTCAACTTCCTGCGTGAATACTATGCCGAATACCAGATCGCTCCCGCTGTTCGTGTTCTGACCAAGGCTATTGGCAAGAAGCTCGGCCCGGAAAAAGGCAACAACAAGTACCTGTACGAGTTGTTCCCCTACGGCCCCGCCAAGCAGGCTTGTAAGATCGCGGGTCTGCCCAAGCCGACCGGCTGTATCTAAGTCGTAAACCGTCGGGCCGCCCTGAATTTCGGGGTGGCTTCGATCGTTGTGTTTCCCAATCGAATGGGGGCGGGACTGGCTCGCGCTTGCGTTTGATTCGTAAACAAAACGTTGGTAAGGAATGCGATTCCGCCAGGCATTTCATCGCGTGGCGGGACGGAGTCCGATAGGAGAGTGAGTTTGTCTACTGTGACGATGATTTACGCCGGGATGTTCTACATCGCCACCTTCTTGCTGGTGGTGGGTCTGGTCTACAAGATTTTTGATTACAGCCGCACACCCGCACCGCTGGTCATCCCGACGACCCCTGCGCCGACCACGCGAACCGGCGTGGTGTACCGGATGGCGAAAGAGGTGGTGGTATTCGAATCGCTGTTCAAAGCGAACAAGTGGATCTGGGTATTCGGCTGGCTGTTCCATTTCGGCCTGCTCCTGGTTCTGGCGCGTCACCTTCGCTATTTCACCCAGCCTGTCTGGTTCTGGGTCGATATCGTGCAGCCCTTCGGCAAATACGCCAGCATCATGATGGTCGCTGGCCTGGCCGGACTGTTGGCGCGTCGTTTCGTGGTCGACCGGGTACGCTACATCTCGACACCGTCCGACTACCTGATGCTGGTCCTGCTGATAGCGATCGGCATATCCGGCATGCTGATGACCTTCGTCGCCCATACCGACATCATTTCGCTGAAAGAGTTCTTCATGGGCTTGATGTATCTGGATATCCAGCCGCTTCCGCAGGATCCGATCCTGATGGTGCATCTGGCCCTGGTGGCTTCGCTGATGGTGATCTTCCCGATCAGCAAACTGCTGCATGCGCCGGGTTTGTTCTTTAGCCCCACCCGCAACCAGGTTGACAACCCTCGTGAGCATCGCCATGTGGCCGCATGGGCTGCCCGACTCGATCAGAACAACTGATTCGTTGACATTGAATAACGAACATTAAGTACGGACAGAGGACACTCAAGTGGCTGTTGCTGAATTTGACATTCCGGAAATGAAAGACGACATCGAGATTCCCAAGCTTCGGGAAGGTGTGATGTCGCATATCAAGTCCTTTCCTGCGCCCAAGCCGGTTCAGGACTTCATGGGCTATCCGCATGAATTGGGCGAAGACTGGAAAGAGCGCGCCATCGACAAGATGGGCGACTTGCTTGGCAAGTACCGCTCGCTGAAGGTTTTTCTCGACGCCTGCGTGCACTGCGGTGCCTGTACCGACAAGTGCCACTACTATCTGGGCACTTCGGATCCGAAGAATATGCCGGTGGCACGCCAGGACCTGATGCGCCAGGTCTATCGCCGCTACTTCACCACTGCGGGCAAGCTGTTCCCCAAACTGGTGGGCGCAAAAGATCTGACCAAGGAAATCCTGGACGACTGGTACAGCTATTATCACCAGTGCTCGGAATGCCGTCGCTGCTCGGTGTATTGTCCGTATGGGATCGATACGGCCGAAATCACCATGGCCGGCCGCGAGATCCTGAACCATGTCGGCATGGGCCAGAAATACTCCAATGAGATTCTCGGCAAGGTACAGAAGATCGGCAACAACCTGGGCCTGCCCGGCCCGGCGCTGATCGATACCCTGGAAGGCCTGGAAGAGGATATCGAGGCCGATACCGGTGTGCCGGTCAAGATGCCGATCGATGTGAAAGGCGCTGAAGTCCTGCTGATCACGCCGTCCGCCGACTTCTTCTCCGAGCCGCATGTTGAATCGCTGATCGGCTATGCCAAGGTATTCCATGCCGCGGGCATCAACTGGACCCTGTCCACGCATGCGGCAGAAGCGGGCAACTTCGGCTTGTTCAACGGTAACTACGAAACCATGCGCAAGGTTGCCATGCGCATCCGTGATGCGGCGCTGGAACTCGGTGTCAAGCGCATCGTCGTCGGCGAATGCGGCCATGCCTGGCGCGTCGCCTACAGTTTCTGGAACACGCTGACGGGCATCGGCTACGGCGGCAACGATCCTTTCTCGATCGAACTGCAAAAACAGCTTGATCCGACCTATCCGCAGCCTCAGCATATTTGCGAACTGACCAACGATCTGATCAAGTCCGGCAGGATCAAGGTCGACCCGTCGATGAACGATGACCTGATCGTGACGTATCACGATTCGTGCAACGTGGCCCGCGCGTCGCGCATGGGCACCGAACCGGGCGGCCAGTTCACCATCCCGCGCGAATTGATCAAATCGGTCGTGAACAACTTCCACAACATGGCGGACGACACCATCTATGAAGCCACATTCTGCTGCGGCGGCGGCGGCGGCGTACTGACGGACGACCTGATGGAAGTACGCGTCAAGGGTGCGTTGCCGCGCGCCACTGCACTCAACAATGTGGTCAAGGAATACCAGGTCAACTTCATGGCCACCATCTGCGCCATCTGCAAGGCGCAGTTCACCAAAGTTTTGCCTAAATATGGCTTCGACATGAGCATGGTGGGTGGTGTGCATCAATTGGTTAGCAAGGCGATCAAGCTGGATTGAGTTCGATTACCGGGCTGATTGCGATTTATCTATCTTTAGTTACGTAGGCGTTAGGAGAACCAACATGGCTGTCACGACGAACAAAGCAAAAACCGAAGGCGTTACATGGCGTCGTTATAAGGATGGCGAGTCAGACGCTGACTTCCGTTCCGCACAGGACAGGATTTTCCAGTCGAGCTGGACGCACAAGTGCCCGGAGTACATGCTCGCCACGCCGCCTTGCCAGGGCTCCTGCCCGGCCGGTGAAGACATTCGCGGTTACCTCAATATCGTGCGCGGTATCGAAAAGCCGCCCGCAGGCGTGACCTGGCAGGAATATGCGTTCCGCCGCATCACCGAAGCCAACCCCTTCCCGGGCGTCATGGGCCGTGTCTGTCCCGCACCGTGCGAATCCGGCTGTAACCGCAATCAGGTCGAAGACCACGTCGGCATCAACTCGGTCGAGCACTTCGTTGGCGACTGGGGCATCGAAAACAACATGGCCTACACGTCCACCGCTGCCGAAACCGGCAAGAAGGTTGCCGTGATCGGTGCCGGCCCTGCCGGCCTGGCCGCCGCCTACCAGCTGCGTCTGCGCGGCCACGGCGTGACCATTTTCGACGAGCACGAAGAACTCGGCGGCATGATGCGTTACGGCATTCCCGGTTTCCGTACCCCGCGTGAAATGCTCGACGCCGAAATCAAGCGCATCATCGACCTCGGCGTGGAAACCCGCCTGAAGACCCGTATCGGCTCCGACGTCAGCTTCGAGCAGATTGAAAAAGAATACGACGCCATCTTCATGGCGATGGGTGCCCAGGCTGGCCGTCCGCTACCGGTTCCCGGTGCCGAAGCCCCCAACTGCGTGACTGCCGTTGCGTTCCTGCGCGCCTTCAACGAAGGTCGCCTGCAGCACGTTGGCAACCGCGTGGTGGTGATCGGCGGTGGCGACACCTCGATCGACGTCGCGACCGTAGCCCGCCGTCTCGGTAACGTGACCAAGTCCGGTACCCATGACGACCGTCCCGAGGCCGTGATCGCTGGCCACATGGCGTCCGACGTCGCCTCGATCTCCGCCCGTGAAGGTGCCGAGGTGGTACTGGTTTCGCGCGCTACCGTCGACAAGATGGCTGCCAACAAGCACGAAGTCGAGCATGCCCAGCAGGAAGGCATCGAGATCATCGGCGGCGTGACTCCGGTTGCCGTGGTCGTCGACGCGAATGGCCGTGCTACCGCGCTGCGCGTGGCCGACTTTGTGATGGAAGGCAAGGAAACCAAGATCGTCGAGGGCACCGAGCGTGATTTGCCGGCTGATCTGATCGTGTCCGCCATCGGCCAGGGCGTCGACTTTACCGGTCTCGAGCAGTTCAACAACAACAACGGCCTGATGAAGGCCGACAAGAACTATCGCTTCCCCGGCAAAGAACACATCTTCGTCGGCGGCGACGTGCTGCGTCCGCACCTGCTGACCACTGCGATCGGCCATGCCTCCATCGCCGTCGACGGCATCGATGCCTTCCTTGCCGGCAAGGAACTCGACAAGCGCCCGAAGGTCGACGTCCACCATTTCGACGAAATCCGCAAGTGGCTGGAATCCGGCCACGAGTACACTGAAGTCCACGGCGGGGTCTGGGGCACTTCGGAACGCAAGGACATCCTGCACAACTTCGAAGACCGTTCGGCGCGCCACATTACATCGCACACCGAGTTGTTCCTGGGCCACTTCCCCAACGTGTCGCGCAATATCCGCGAGGTGACGGTGCTCGACAAGGAAGGCGCACTGGGCAACTTCGAAGAGCGTTTGCACGCACTGTCCGACAAGGCCGTCGTCGACGAGGCCAAGCGCTGCATGTCCTGCGGCCAGTGCTTCGAGTGCGACAACTGCGTGGTGTACTGCCCGCAGACTGCCGTGTTCAAGGTGAAGAAGAAGGATAATCCCACTGTGGGCCGTTACGTCGACACTGACTACGGCAAGTGCATCGGCTGCCATATCTGCGCCGACGTCTGCCCGACCGGCTACATCGTCATGGGTATGGGTGACTGAGCGTGGCAGGCAAGATCAAACGCCTCCTGGCTTTGGGTGCGGTCGTATTGACGACTGCGGCCCTGGCTTGGGCCGGGTCGGATGACCAGCCCAAGGCCAGTGGCGCACCCAAGCCCGTGATTACGAAGGCTGTCAAGGGCGAGCAGTGCGTCGAACCCAACGATTTCATGCGACGCAACCACATGAAAGTGCTGCTGCATCATCGCGATGAGACTGTGCTTGAAGGTATCCGTACCAAGAAATACAGCCTCAAGGAATGCATCAATTGCCATGCCAGCGAAAAAACTGGCAGCGTTGCCGCGTCCAAGGACGACTTTTGCGTGAGCTGCCACAGCTATGCGGCTGTGAAAATCGATTGTTTCGACTGCCATTCCACGAAGCCACAGGGCTCGATGGCGATGCACCCGTTGAACGCTGAGACGGCGCATTACGCGCACAAGCTTGCGGCCCAGGCCAATAGCAAGATCAGCGCGGAAGAGATGGCTGGGATAGCCCAATGAACGATATGAAATCGATGTCCGACAATACGCCCAGTTCGCCCCAGCGTCGTCGTTTTATCAGCGCCGCCACGGTGACGGCGGCCGGCGTGACGCTGGCCCCTGGCGTGATGTTGATCGACGTGGCGCATGGCCGCCCTGAAGAGCAGGCTGCCAGTAGCGCGGTGCGCTGGGGCATGCTGGTCGACGCGACCAAGTGCGCCAGCGGCTGTGACGAGTGTGTGTCCGCTTGCAGTACCGAAAACGGCTGGACCCCGGTGGCTGAAAGCGCACATCCCAAGCAGGCGCCGCAATGGATCCGCAAGCTGGAATTGCAGGACCCGTTGACGCAGGCGGAAACCAACCTGCCCATGATGTGCCAGCATTGCGAAGAGCCGCCGTGCGTGGACGTGTGCCCGACCGGGGCCTCGTTCAAACGTGCTGACGGCATCGTGCTGGTCAACCGCCATACCTGCATCGGCTGCCGTTACTGCATGATGGCGTGCCCCTACAAGGCGCGCTCACTGGTGCACGAGCCCCTGAACGATACCCAGAAGCCGGATGTGCCACGTGGCATCGGCTGCGTCGAATCCTGTACTTTCTGCGTGCAGAAGGTCGATCGCGGCGACGGCACGACGGCATGTGTCGAAGCGTGTACGGCCTCGGGTCACAACGCCCTGGTGTTCGGCGACATGAACGACCCCGAGAGCGAGATCTCCAAGCGTCTGCGCGAACTGCCGACCAAGCAGGTACGGGCCGACCTCAATCTCAACCTCGGCGTTCGCTATCACGGAATCTAAAACAACATGGCAAGCATTACTTTCCGCGAAGTTGAAGGCAGCAGCCTGAAGTACTGGATGCTGTTCGGGGGCATCGGCCTCTTCGTACTGTTCGGCTTTCTGTCCTATTTGTATATGCACCATCACGGCCACGTGGTGACCGGCATGGACAACCAGATCGTCTGGGGCCTGCCGCACGTATTTGCGGTGTTCCTGATCGTGGCCGCCTCGGGTGCGCTGAACGTAGCCTCCATCGCCTCGGTTTTCAACAAGCCGATGTACAAGCCGTTGGCGCCGCTGTCGGCCATCCTGTCGCTGGCACTGATGCTGGGCGGCCTGCTGGTGCTGGTGCTCGACCTCGGGCGCTCCGATCGTCTGATCGTGGCGATGACGCACTTCAACTTCAAGTCGATGTTCACCTGGAACGTGTTCCTCTATTCCGGCTTCTTCGCGCTGGTGGGCATCTACCTGTGGACCATGCTGGACCGCAACGTCAAGGCTTATTCCAAGGCGGCAGGCACGGCGGCATTCATCTGGCGGCTGACGCTGACCACCGGTACGGGTTCATTGTTCGGCTTTCTGGTCGCACGTGAACTGTACGGCACTTCGATGCTGGCGCCGATGTTTATCATCATGTCGTTCGCCTACGGGCTGGCCATCTACCTGATGGTGCTGGTCGCGGCCTACGCCTGGACCGGCCGGCCGCTTGGCGATGCCGTGATGATGCGTCTGAAGAGCCTCCTCGCGGTGTTCGTCGCCGCAGTGCTCTACTTCGTCGTGGTGTATCACCTGACCAACCTGTACTTCGCCAAGATGGGCAGCGTCGAAAGCTTCATCCTGCGCGACGGCGGCATCATCACCACCTTGTTCTGGATGGGACAGATCGTGATCGGCTGTGTCGTCCCGCTGGTGATCCTGCTGAGCGGCCTGGGCAGGCAGCGCAGCTGGATCATGATTGCCTGTGCACTGGTTATCCTGGGCGGTATTGCACAGATGTATGTCACCATCATTGGTGCCCAGGCCTACCCGCTGGACATGTTCCCGGGGATGACGATGAAGAGCAGTTTCTATGACGGCGTGATCCACACGTATTCGCCGACCATGGCCGAGCTCTTCCTGGGGCTGGGCGGCGTGGCCATCGCGCTGCTGGTCACCACCTTTGCCGTCAAGGTCCTGCGTTTGCTGCCGGCCAATCTGGACGACGCCACGGTTGCCAAACTGGAACATTGATGCATAACCTGCCGGACGCCAGTCCGGCAGGGGATCGTCCGGAATGAACCAGCAAGCCACATCAAACGATTCTGACAAGCGCGGGGCTCCAATGCCCCGCGTCTTCATTTCTGCTGCGCACAAATCGTCGGGCAAGACCACGCTGACGCTGGGCTTGTGCGCTGCCCTGCATGCTCGTGGCCATGGGGTTCAGCCGTTCAAGAAAGGCCCGGATTACATCGATCCCCTGTGGCTGGGCATGGCGGCGCAGCGCCCCTGCTACAACCTCGATTTTCACATGATGCAGCGCAGCGAAATTGAGCGGCAGTTCGCCCGTGCCGCGGCAGGCGCCCGCATCAGCCTGATCGAGGGAAACAAAGGGTTGTATGACGGCCTCGACCTCGACGGCAGCAACAGCAATGCCGCACTTGCCAAGCTGCTGGGCGCCCCGGTGGTGCTGGTGATCGACGCGCGCGGCATGACGCGCGGGGTGGCGCCGCTGATCCTCGGTTATCAGGCGTTCGATCCGGACATCCGCATCGCCGGCGTCATCCTCAACAATCTCGGTGGCAGCCGCCATGAGTCCAAACTGCGCGCAGTGATCGAGCATTACACCGAGGTCGAGGTGATCGGCGCCGTCCAGCACGACGCCAGCATGCAGATCGCCGAACGTCATCTGGGTCTGGTACCGGCCAACGAGCAGCAGGCTGCGCTGGCGCGCATCCGGCACGTGGGCGAGCGGGTCGCCGCCCAGGTCGATCTTGACCGGCTGCTGGTCATCGCAGACAGCGCACCCGCGCGTGAAGTGGTGCCCGCCGAACGTTCCGGGCAAGCTGTCCCGGAGCGGGTACGGGTAGCGATCGCGCACGATCCGGCATTCGGGTTCTACTACAGCGAAGATCTCGACAGCCTCCGTTCGTCCAATGTGGAACTGGTGGAGCTGGATACGCTGCATGCAGATACCCTGCCGGAGGTGGATGGGCTCATTATCGGGGGCGGTTTTCCAGAAGTGTTCATGGATGAACTCGAGGCCAATGTTCCTTTGCGCGCCAGTATCCGCACTGCCATCGAAGCGGGTCTGCCCACCTATGCCGAGTGCGGCGGCCTGATGTACCTGTCGCGGCGACTCAGCTGGCAGGGCCGTACGTGCGAGATGGTGGGCGTGGTACCGGGCGATACGGTCATGCACGAGCGTCCGGTTGGACGGGGCTACGCCAGTCTGCAGCCGACCGGTGTCGATCGCTGGCAGGAATCCGTGCGCATTCCCGCGCACGAATTTCACTACTCCAGCCTGGAAAATCTCCCGGCCGACTCCATCTATGCCTACCAGGTCAAGCGCGGCCATGGCATCGATGGCGTCCATGACGGCTACCAGCAATACAATCTTCTCGCTGCTTACGTGCATCGCCGCGGCAGTGGGGAACAGGGCTGGATCGCGCCTTTTCTGAACCAGGTGCGTGCGCATAAGGCGTGCGCTGCCGCTTAATTAATCGAGGGACAAACCCATGATCAAGATCACCGACGCTGCCGCCGCGCAGATTCGCGCCGCCAACAACAATCCCGATGTATTCGAGATGATCCTGCGGGTGGCTGCCTACCAGGAGGACGACGGCAGCGTGAACTACGGCATGGGCTTCGATACCGAACGCGAGGCCGACGAACATCTCGTCGTCAATGGGATCGAAATCCTGATCGCCGCATCCAGCACGCCTTATCTGCAGGGTGTGACGCTCGATTTCGTCGAAATGAAACCGGGTGACATGCGCTTCATCTTTATCCCACCCTATTCGGCAGAAGACGGACCCGCCGAGTCGGGCGACGATACTGCGACCACCGAGTAAATCCCATGAACTACCTGCCGATTTTCCTCGACCTGCGCGACCGCCACTGCCTGTTGGTAGGCGGTTCCGAGACTGCCGCACGCAAGGCCGAACTGCTGCTGCGTGCCGGTGCGCGCGTCGATGTCGCCGCCCCCGCCCTGCATGAAGGCTTTGAACGTCTGCCACATGCCGATTGCCTGAATCGCGTGGCGGATGCCTTTACGCTCGATCTGCTCGATGGCAAGGATGCGGTGATCGTGGTCGAAGAGGATGCGGCCGCAGCCAAGCTTGTCGCGGACGCCGCGCGCGCGCGCCACATCCCGGTCAACGTGGCCGACAAGCCGGCATTGTGCAGCTTCATCCTGCCCTCGATCATCGACCGTTCGCCGATCATGGTGGCGGTCTCGAGCGGCGGCGAATCGCCGGTGCTCGCGCGCATGCTGCGGGCGCGGCTGGAAACCCTGGTCCCGGCTGCCTACGGCCGCCTGAGCGCACTGGCTTCGCGCTACAAGGATCGCGTGCGCGCGGCGATCAAGCCGGAACAGCGTCGCGCGTTCTGGGAAAAAGTGTTTCTCTCGCCGGTCGCCGAAATGGTGTTCTCCGGCCGCGACGTCGAGGCCGAGGCGCAGCTCCAAGCCATGATCCAGGACGGCGCCGAGCATAGTATCAGTCGCGGCGAAGTCTATCTGGTCGGTGCCGGCCCGGGCAATCCCGACCTGCTCACCTTCCGCGCCCTGCGCCTGATGCAGCAGGCCGACGTGATCGTCTACGATCGCCTGGTCTCGCCACCCATCCTCGACATGTGCCGCCGCGACGCCGAGCGTATCTACGTCGGCAAGGAGCGCGACGACCACGCCGTGCCGCAGGAAGAGATCAACCTGATGCTGGTGCGACTGGCCAAGGAAGGCAAGCGCACGCTGCGGCTCAAGGGTGGCGATCCCTTCATCTTCGGCCGTGGCGGCGAGGAGATCGAAACCCTGGTCGAGCACGGCGTGCCGTTCCAGGTGGTGCCGGGCATCACCGCCGCTGCCGGCGTGGCGTCCTACGCCGGGATTCCGCTTACCCATCGTGATTACGCGCAGTCGGTTGCCTTCGTTACCGGACATCTGAAGGAAAACACCTTCAACATGAACTGGGAGGGCATCGCGCGCAAAGACCAGACCATCGTCATCTACATGGGGCTGAAAGGCCTGCCGCTGTTGTGCGAGGCGCTGATCAAGCATGGCCTGACCCCGGACACGCCGGCGGCCATCATCCAGCATGGCACGCTGCCGACGCAACGCGTCATCACCGGCGATCTCACCACGTTGCCCAAGCTGGCTGAGCAGGCCGGGCTCAAGGCGCCGACGCTCATCATCGTCGGCAATGTGGTCAAGCTGCGCGAGAAGCTCGGCTGGTATCAGCCCGAGCTGCACAGCGGGCAGGCCCATCCCACCCCTCTCGAGGCGGTGGATCACTTGCGCTGAATCGTTCGGTCGATACGCGGTTTCAGGGCCGGGCGGCTACCGCGGCCGAATATCGGGTCGAAAGGCGGCGCACTTAGACGTGTGCCTCGGCCGGTCCCTTCATGCATTCGCTCACGTGGCGCACCATGCTGTTCGCCAACTCACGTTCCCCCACCAGGACATCCACGCTTTGCTCGCGCCGCAGCAGCGCAGCTTCGTCTTCACAATGGCTACGCACCAGGATGTGGATGCGTGGGTTGAGCGTGCGGGCGATCTCGATCATCTTGCGCGCCTGGAAGGCATCGGGAATGGCAATGACCAGCATCAGCGCGCGTGCGATGTGTGCCTGGATCAGGACGGCCGGTTCGGAGGCGTCCCCGACAACGGCGTGAATGCCGCGGGTACGCAGTTTTTCCACTTCCTCGCGCTGCTGTTCGGCAACCACATAGGGTTGGCCCTGGGCATCGAGTGCTTCCGCGATATGACGGCCGACGCGGCCGTATCCCCCCAGTACGATGTGGCCGGTGAGCGTGTGCGGCGTGACGTCGGCGGGCAGTTCGGCCAGCGGGTCGTCACGTTGCTCCAGTTTGCGCGCCAGTTTCGAACGTGCGCGGATCCACGTCTGTGCGGGCTCGATGACCGTAAACACCAGCGGATTGAGCGCAATCGAAATCAGTGCGCCGGCTAGGATCAGGCTTTGCCCCTCGGCAGGCAGCACCCCGAGCATCACGCCCAGGCCGGCCAGGATGAAGGAGAATTCGCCGATTTGCGCGAGGCTCGCCGAGACGGTCAGCGCGGTATTGAGCGGGTAGCGGAACGCCAGTACCAGCAGAAACGCCGCCAATGACTTGCCGAACACGATGATGGCAACCACGGCGAGTACTTGCAGCGGCTGCTTCAGCAATACGCTCGGATCGAACAACATGCCGACCGAGACGAAGAACAGTACGGCAAAAGCATCGCGCAACGGCAATGTTTCCTCGGCGGCGCGGTAGCTCAACGCCGATTCGCGCAGCACCATGCCGGCAAAGAATGCGCCCAGCGCAAAAGAGACGCCGAACAGCACGGAGGAGCCGTAGGCAATGCCGAGCGCAGCGGCCACCACGCACAGCGTGAACAGTTCGCGTGAGCCGGTGCGGGCCACCTGCCACAGTAGCCAGGGGAAAAAGCGCCGCCCAACGACCAGCATCAACCCGATGAACAGCGCAACCTCTCCGAGCGTGATCGCCAATGTGACCGGCAGCGAATGATCGCTTGCCGCCGCGTGGGTATTCCCGAACAGCTGGGCCAGCGGCGGCAGCAATACGAGCACCATCACCATCACCAGGTCTTCCACGATCAGCCAGCCCACTGCGATGCGGCCGTTCGGCGTGGCCAGCGCACCCAGGCTTTCCAGCGCCTTCAGCAGCACCACCGTACTCGCGACCGACAGCGACAGGCCAAACACGATGCCGGCCATCAGATTCCAGCCCCACCAGCTGGCCAGTGCTACGCCCATCGCAGTCGCCACGGCAATCTGGACTACGGCGCCGGGCAGGGCGATCTTCTTCACCGACAGCAGGTCGTCGAGCGAGAAATGCAGGCCCACGCCAAACATCAGCAGCATGACCCCGATTTCCGCGAGCTGGCCCGCGAGCGCGGTATCCGCCACGAAGCCCGGGGTGTAGGGGCCGATCACGATGCCGGCCAGCAGATAACCGACCAGTGCGGGCAGCCGCAAGCGAACGGCAATGAAACCGAATATCAGCGCCAGGCCAAGCGCGGCAGCAATGGTGGTGATGAGTTCGACGCTGTGGGGCATGGCAGTGTGCAGGCAGGGCTGCAGCGAACAAGAGGAGTCAGTGTACTGGATGCAAATTCATTTCCCGATGCGTTTATCGTCACGGGGAGGCTGGCCCATTCGCGCGTCGCGTCTAGAATAAAGGACGGAGTTATCCTGTAAGAGTCCCTTATGACCACGACACTCACCATTGACGGCAACGAAGCCGTTGCCCGCATGGCCTACCTTGGCAACGAGGTGATCGCGATCTATCCCATCACCCCGGCATCCAGCATGGGCGAGTGGGCGGACGAATGGGCCTCGCAAGGCAGGCCCAACCTGTGGGGGGCAGTGCCTAAAATCATCGAGATGCAGTCGGAAGGCGGTGCCGCCGGGGCACTGCATGGCGCACTCACCTCCGGCGCGCTGGCGACCAGCTTCACGGCCAGCCAGGGCCTGCTGCTGATGATTCCCAACCTCTACAAGATCGCCGGCGAGTTGACGCCCTTCGTATTGCATGTTGCGGCGCGCACGCTGGCGACGCACGCACTGTCCATCTTCGGTGACCAGTCGGACGTCATGGCCTGCCGCGCCACCGGTTGTGCCATGCTTGCTGCCAATTCCCCGCAGGAGGCACAGGACTTTGCGGTAATCGCGCAGGCGGCGACCCTGGCGGGACGCATCCCCGTGATCCATTTCTTCGATGGTTTCCGCACCTCGCACGAGGTGGCAAAAATCGCTGCGGTCGATGCGGAAACCGTGCGCGCGATGATCGATGACAGCCTGGTGGCAGCGCATCGGGCGCGCGCGCTTTCGCCGGAGCATCCGATGCTGCGTGGTACCTCGCAGAATCCCGACGTGTTCTTCCAGTCGCGCGAGCGCGCCAATCCCTACTACGATGCCTTCCCCGGCATCGTGCAGGACGCGATGGATCGTTTCGGCGAACTCACTGGACGTCGGTACACGCTGTTCGACTATGTCGGGGCCACGGATGCCGAGCGGGTGATCGTACTGATGGGGTCCGGCGCCGAGACCGTGCACGAGACCGTCGAGCATCTCGTCGCGCGTGGCGAAAAGGTGGGGGTGCTCAAGGTGCGACTGTACCGGCCATTCTCGCCGGCGGCACTTCTGGCCGCGCTGCCGGCCAACGTGAAATCCATTGCCGTACTCGACCGCTGCAAGGAACCTGGCGCCGACGGCGAACCGCTCTACAAGGACGTGCTCGGCGCGCTGGCGCAGGCATCGGCAGATGGCCTGCGCAGCATGCCGCGCGTAATCGGTGGCCGCTATGGGCTTGCCAGCAAGGAGTTCACCCCAGGCATGGTGAAGGCGGTGTTCGACGAGCTTTCGCAGGGCGTGCCCACGCCTCACAAGGAGACGCCGACTTTCGACGGGCTGAAGCCCGTGAAAGGGCGTATGCGCCAGTTCACCGTCGGCATCCACGACGATCTCACCCATCTGTCGCTGCCATGGGACACCCGCTTCCGCACCGATGCATCGCGGCAATTGCAGCACGCCGTATTCTGGGGACTCGGCGCCGACGGCACGGTGTCGGCCAACAAGAATTCGATCAAGATCCTCGGCGAGACCACCGACCTGCAGGCCCAGGGCTATTTCGTCTACGACTCGAAAAAATCCGGTGCCGTCACGGTGTCGCATCTGCGTTTCGGTCCGGCACCCATCCGGTCCACTTATCTGGTCGAGCCCGGCATGGCCGGATTCGTCGCCTGCCACCAGCCGATGTTCGTCGACCGCTATGAACTGCTCGAACACGCCGCGCCCGACGGGGTTTTCCTGCTCAACACGCCCGCGCCGCCGGACCAGGTATGGGATACGCTGCCGCAGACATTGCGCGCACAGATGCGGGAGAAACGTCTGCAGTTGTGGACGGTCGACGCGTACGCCGTCGCCGCGGAGGCTGGCATGGGGCGGCGCATCAACACCATCATGCAGACCTGCTTCTTCGCCATCTCCGGCATTCTGCCGAAGGACGAGGCGATCGCTGCGATCAAGCAGGCGGTCGACAAGACCTACGGCAAAAAGAGCCGCCGACTGGTCGAGTTGAATTACCGCGCCATCGACATGACCTTGTCCAGACTGCAGCAGGTTGCGATTCCCGCCCAGCGAGCCCCAAGCGTGGCGCCCGGACAGCTTGCCGAAACCGGGATGCCCGTTGCCTATCCGGACTTCGTGCGCGATCTGACGCTGCCGATCTACCACGGCCACGGCGATGCCCTGCCGGTGTCCCGCCTGCCGGCTGACGGCAGCTATCCGCTCGGCACCGCGCAATACGAGAAGCGTAACATCGCGCTGGAGATCCCGGTGTGGGAGGCCGACCTCTGCACCCAGTGCGGCAAGTGCGTATTCGTCTGCCCGCATTCGGCGATCCGCGCGCGCGCGTTCGTGGCCGAGGCGGTCAAGGAGGCGCCGCCGACCTTCAAGCACGTGCCGGCGAAGAGCAAGGAATTCCCTGCCGGGACTCACATCAGTTATCAGGTGGCAGCGGAAGACTGCACCGGCTGCGGCGATTGCGTCGAAGCCTGCCCGATCCACGACAAGTCGAACGTCTCCCGCCGGGCCGTGAACATGGCGCCGGTTGCGCCGCTGCGCGAGCAGGAACGCGACAACTTCGCCTTTTTCCTGCGCCTGCCCGAGTTCGATCGTGCCGCGGTGAAGCACAACACCCTCCCGGGCGCCATGCTGCTCGATCCGCTGTTCGAGTTTTCCGGCGCTTGCGCAGGCTGCGGCGAGACGCCCTACATCCGCCTCGCCACCCAATTGTTCGGCGACCGCATGCTGGTCGCCAACGCCACCGGTTGCTCGTCGATATACGGCGGCAACCTGCCGAGCACGCCCTATACGGTGAACGGCGCGGGACGCGGCCCGGCGTGGAGCAATTCGCTGTTCGAGGACAACGCCGAATTCGGTCTCGGCATGCGGCTGGCGGCCGACCAGCTGATGGGCTACGCACAGCAGCTGGTCAAGGAAATGGCCACGGAGATCGGCGGCGATCTTGCCGCCGCACTCGTCACAGCCGACCAGCGCGAAGAGGCGGAAATTGTCGCGCAGCGCCAGCGTGTAGCACGGCTGCTCGAAAAACTGGCGTCTTCGCAGCACCCACGCGCGCCGGCGCTCGCAAGCGTCGCCGAATGGCTGATCCGCCGCTCGGTGTGGATCATCGGCGGCGACGGCTGGGCCTACGACATCGGCTACGGCGGCCTCGACCACGTGCTGGCGCTGCCCTACGACGTCAACATCCTGGTGCTCGACACCGAGGTCTATTCCAACACCGGCGGCCAGACCTCCAAGGCCACGCCGATCGGTGCGGTCGCCAAGTTCTCCGCCGGCGGCAAGGCCACCGCGAAGAAGGATCTCGCCAAAATTGCCACCGCTTATGGCCACGTGTACGTGGCGACGGCGGCGTATGGCGCCAAGGACGTGCAGACCCTGCGTGTGTTCCACGAAGCCGAGTCGTATGCCGGTCCCTCGCTCATCGTCGCCTACAGTCCCTGCATCGCCCATGGCTACGACATGCTCTACAACCAGCGCCAGCAGGAGCTCGCGGTGAAGAGCGGACACTGGCCACTCATCCGCTTCGACCCGCGATTGGTGGAAACCGGTGCCAATCCCTTCAAACTTGACTCCGCGGCGCCCAGCCAGCCGGTCAAGGTCTTCATGGAATCGGAGACCCGTTTCGCCATGTTGCAGCGCAGCCATCCCGAGGCGGCGCAGCACTTCCTGGAGCAGGCCCAGCAGGAAGCCGACCGGCGCTACAAGGCCTATCAGCACATGGCGCTGCGCCAAGACCGCCCGGAGGGCGAGCACCCTGAAGGGCATAAAGGTCTGGCGGCGTACCCCTCGCGGGTGCAGGGCCATGACGACGAATCCAAAACCGGAGCCTGACATGATCGACCTTTCCACCGACTATCTCGGCCTCACGCTCAAGAATCCGCTGGTGCCCTCGGCTTCGCCGCTGTCACGCGACCTCGACACCGCTTTGCGGCTGGAGGACGCCGGGGCGGCCGCGCTGGTGATGTATTCGCTGTTCGAGGAGGAACTCTGCGCGGAAGATGCGATGCTCGACCGCTTCCTGTTGCATGCCGACATCGGCCATGGCGAAGCGGAAAGTTTTCTACCCGGCCATGGCGAGTTCCGGGGCGGCCTCGAGCGTTATCTGTCGCACCTGCACCAGCTCAAGCGGCGCCTGGAGATTCCCGTGGTGGCGAGCCTCAACGGTGTGTCGCCGTCGGGCTGGGTGGAACTCGGGCATGCACTGGAACAGGCCGGCGCCGATGCGCTCGAACTCAACGTCTACCACGTCGCCGCCGACATGCACGCCGCCGGCGAAGCCGTCGAGGCGCGCTACATCGACCTGTTGACCGAACTGCGTCGCGTGGTGAACCTGCCCATCATCATGAAGCTGTCGCCTTTCTTTTCGTCGCTGCCGCATTTCGTGCGCCAACTCGAAACGGCCGGCGCAAATGGCGTCGCCGTGTTCAATCGTTTCTACCAGCCCGACATCGATCTCGACGAGATGCGCATGACCGACCAGCTGCATCTCTCGTCGGCCGAAGAGGCCCTGTTGCGCATCCGCTGGATCGCTATCTTGTACGGCCGCACCCGCCTGACGCTCGCCGCCACCGGCGGCGTCCATAGCGAGAGTGAGGCGCTGAAACTCTTATTGGCCGGCGCCGACGTCGTGCACCTGGCCTCATGCCTGCTGCAGCACGGTCCCGACAAGCTGACCGAAATCCTCGCGGCGATGCAGAACTGGATGGAGGAAAAGGAATATGCCTCGATCGCCGAGCTGAAGGGCAGCATGAGCCAGAAGAACCTGCCCGACCCCTCGCTCGTCGCGCGCGCGAGCTACCTGCGCGTACTGGACAGTTTTACTCCGCAGCCGGGTGTCTGGTCCTGAACGGATGCCAGACACCCCATGTCGAGAGAAGTGGGCGTAATGCATGGTTGACACGCCCTGGTCAGCCTCAGTACCGTCGTCATCCTGGGTATTGCCGCCCAGTGGCTGGGCTGGCGCGTGCGCATCCCCTCGATCCTGCTGCTGCTGGTATTCGGGATCGTGGCCGGGCCGATATTGGGTTGGATCCATCCCGGCGAGCTGCTGGGATCGCTGCTGTATCCGGTGGTCTCGCTCGCGACCGATGAAGCCGTGGTCAAGAAACCCGGCTGAGCGAGGAATTCGGCTTCGAGGAATTGAAGGCCCAGTATGGCCAGGTGCAGCCGCTGTTCCTGATCACCGAGGAGGGCGTGCTTCAGGTCTTCACGGTCGAAGGGACCATCAAGCCCCAGATTGGACAGACCTTGATCAGCCTGGTGCTGGCGCAGCCGGAACCGGAGGAACTTGCTGCAGCAGCGGCGCAAGCGACACCATAAGCCCTCGTCTATGAGGTGCGCCTCCGCAATATTCTCCGGCCGGATGGTCGGCGTCCCGGTCAGCTAGCGCCCTTCGTTTCTCCCACCGGGTGCTACCCGGTGCTCGACGGCAAACACTGCCGCTTCCACCCGTGACGACAGGTTCAGCTTGGCGAGGATGTGGCGGACATGCAGCTTGACGGTGTCGTGGCTGATGTCGAGGGTGCGGGCGATGGCCTTGTTGCTTTCGCCGCGCGACAGGTGGGTGAGGATTTCGCGTTCGCGCGGGGTCAGGGCGTCGAGCAGGGAGCCGGCGTCCTGGCCTTTCTGGTCGTACAGCTTGACCAGCTTGGCGGTCATGGCAGGCGCGACGACGGTCTCGCCGCGCTGGGCGCGCAGGATGGCATCGACCACTTCGTCGGGCTCCATGCTTTTCAGCAGATAGCCATTGGCGCCGGCACGCAGCGCCCGCGCGAGGTCGTCTTCGGTTTCCGACAGGGTGAGGATGAGGATGGGCAGGTCGAAGTCCTCCGCACGCAACTGTTGCATCAGCGTGATGCCGTCCGTCCCCGGCATGTTGAGGTCGAGAATGAGGACGTCGGGGCGATGCGCCCGCAGCAGCCTGGATACATCGTCCGGATTGCCGGTGAAGGCGGTGACTTCGATGCTGCCGCTTTGCTCGAGCAACTCGGCCAGTCCCTTGCGGAACAGGGTATGGTCGTCGACGAGGATGATGCGGGTGAGGCTCATGCGGGGTGCTCGCTGTGCTGATGGGATGCGGCGCGTTGCGGAAAGACGAGGCGGATGACGGTGCCGCCGGCCGGGCGGGATTCCACGCTGAGCCTGCCGTTCAGCTTGGCTGCCCGCTCGCGCATGATAGTCAGACCGAAGCTCTTGCCCAGGGTGGACGATTCGTCGTTCTTCTTCTGCACGCCGACGCCGTCGTCGGCGACGTTGACGATGTACTGGCCGTTCTCGAGGTCGAAGGTGATGACGACATGGCGCGCACGGGCGTGCTTGGCGATGTTGTAGAGCGATTCCTGGATGATGTGGAAGACCTGGATCTCCTCGTCGGGCGACAGCGAGACATCCTGCACCAGATTGAGGAAATCGACGTCGGCATTGGCCTTCTTGCGGAAGCTCTTGGCCATTTCCTGGATCGCCGGCACCAGGCCGCGCGGGTTGATGCGGTCGCGGTACTGGGTGATGAGGTCGCGCAGGTCGGCATAGGCGAGGTCGACGGCTTCCTCGACGTCGCCGAGGTAGCGGTTGGCCTTGGGGTAGTCCTCGTGGCGCATGGCGTCGGACAGCACGGTGAGCCGCATCTTGGCGTAGGCCAGCGTCTGCGCCAGCGAATCGTGGATCTGGTTGGCCAGCATCTGGCGCTCATTCATCAGCGAGATGCGCATGTTCTCGCGGGTGAGACGGGCATTTTCCAGCGCGATGCCGAGGTGCTCGCTGATCGAGCGGAACAAGAGGCGCACATCCTCGGGAACGGTTTTGCCTTCTTCGAGGAACAGGTTGTAGACGCCCATGACCTGGTTCTTGTGCATCAGCGGCACCGCGACCACGGTGTTGCAGCTGTCGCTGAAATAGGCGTCGTTGGCTTGCCGCTTGCAGAAGGCGACGTTGTTCCAGCTGCTCACCGTCACCTCGCGCGCGGCCTTGCCGCATACGCCGCAATCGACGCTGACGATGCTTTCGTGCTCGACCAGTTCGGGCGGCAGCCCCACCGAGCCGATCAGCCGCAAGTGCGTGCGGTCGTCGGTGATGACGCGCACCGCCCCTGCCTGGGCGCCCGCCAGCCGGATCATGGTCGACAGGAAGCGCCCCAGCAGCTGTTCGACGTTGGAATCGGTGGACAGGCTGGTGGTGATTTCCGACAGCACGCGCAGCGCCGGGATGCTGACGTTGCCCGAATCGGGTGGCGTGTGCTGGATCAGGGGATGGATGTTGTCTTTCATGGTGCGATCAGAAGACGTAGCTTTTCAGCATATCCGATTTATGCGCGATCCCAAGCCGCGGGGGCGAGTCGGTCGCGAAAAAACCGGCTGATTCGACAGGGTTTCCGCGTCAAAGCAGGTCCCCTTGGATGACGGGAATCACGCGTCCGCCCACACTTACTTCAGGGGTTCCGTCGGCCGTGCCGGCACGCAGCCTCACCAGGGAAGGCCGGTTCATTTCGTATCCCTGTTCAATGCGTAGCGACAGGCTGGATCCGGGGAGAATCGGATGTTCCAGGAGATAGGCGCCGAGGAAGGCGGCCCCGTTGCCCGTCGCCGGATCCTCGCGTACGCCGTGGGCCTCGAAAAAGAACCTGACGCACAGGTCGTTGCGGGCGTGATGCGTCTCGCGGCAGAACAGGTACACGAGCGAAGGAAAGCCTTGCCTGGCCAAGGGCGCGAAGGCGTCGAGATCCAGTTTGCAGCGGCGTAGCGCATCGAGGCTGCGCAAGGGCACGATCATGGCTGAAATGCCGGCGGTCATCTGCTGGATGGGGGACGTCGTCTCGATGTCATCGGGCGAGATGCCCAGCGCTGTCGCAACGGGTTCGCGGTCGCAAGTCGCCCCGGACGTCACCTGGGGTGCCTGAAACCATGCGGTTTCGGCTTCGTCGGCAGCGGGTTCGAACGTGACGGGGACCTGGCCGACCGCAAGATTCATACGTACCGGCGCCGAGGAGCCGGATGCAATCTGTTCCCGGATGACCCAGGCCGTCCCGAGGATCGGGTGCCCGGCAAAGGCGATTTCCCGTGCAGGCGTGAATATCCTGACCCGGTGGCCGCCATCGCGCTCCGGGGCGGTGTAGACGAAGGTCGTTTCCGAGAAATTCATTTCGGTCGCGATCTGCTGCATCGTTTCGTCGGAGAGATCGTCGGCGTGGGTGACCACTGCCAGTTGATTCCCGGCGTAGGGCCGTTCTGCAAAAACGTCAACGATGTGGAAAGGGTGCGTCATGGCCGTGCTGCCCAGAACAATCAACCAGGCAGTATAAAAGCTTTTCCTGCGTGCGGCATGCCGCTAAAAGCGGATGGCCAAGCCGGTCAGCCACGCCGAATCCGCGGCCGGATGGGTCAGGCCCTTGCGGTATCCGAGATCGATATCCAGATTCGGGGTGACGGAATAGACCAGCCCCAGCACCATGGAACCCTCGTTGGGGTGGCCCGAACGGACGGCGCTGTTTTCCACGCTGGCGTCGCCCACCAGTCGCAGCGATTCGCCCAGCGCGTATTCCGCGGCAACCGAGGCGTGGTAAATGTGGTTCCGTTCGTCCGTTCCGTCATGGATGTTGCGCGTATAGCCGAGGTGCACGTGAAAGGTCCAGGGCTCGCCTGCATACGTCATCACGGCGAACAGGCTGGGCGTGACGTGTCCCGCGCTCAACCCCTTGTCGTCGTCTCCGGTCGGCAACCCCAGCCCGGGGCGCAGGGCGAAACTCAGCGCGCCTTCGTCGTAGAAACGCCATTTGGCGGCAATCTCCATGTCCGAAAACCCCTGGACAGTGGTGTCTGTGCTGGCCAGCCGATCGGTCTGACGCTCATGCGGCAGGGAGGCGATCACGTCGAGGGTGTCCGTGAGGCCAATGGATAGAACGGTATTGATGCGCTGATCGCGCGTGTTGGTGGAGTCGTCCTTCGTGTGGCTGAGATCGTGCGTCAATTCCAGTTGAACATGGCCGGTTCCCTGGGTGCCGGTGTCCTCCGTCAGGAGGGGGTGCGCGCCCAGCGCCGACACAGGCCATTGGCCGGACATGAGCAATACGAAGAGGCTCACGATTCTTGTTGTTGTCTTCATTCCCTTGCTTTTCCTGCTGAGATCGTTTTTATCGAATGATCTTGGTGCCCGCTTCGGAGACAGGCCTTCCTTGTGTCAAGAATGGACGTTGGCGGACGCCGGGTTCATGTGCGGCTCAGGGTTACCGTGTAGTTGGGAATCTGCTTCCTGGAATGTTTTGTCCAGTAATTCGATCCAATGGCTGACAGGGATCGGCGACGCCAGGGCCAGATGGGTCAGGCAGCCGATATTGGCCGTTGCGATGGCCTCCGGGCGACTGACCAGCAGGGTTTCCAGCTTGCGCTCGCGCAACGATTCCGAGAGCGTATGCTGCAGGAGAGAGTAGGCCCCTGCGGAACCGCAGCACATGAAAGGATAGCGAACGGGAAGGAGTTTGAACCCGGCGCGCTTCAGCAGTTTTTCGACCACGCCGTTCAGTTTTTCGCCATGCTGCAGGCTGCAGGATGACTGGAAGACGATGCGCCGCGGCTTCTGGGGTGCGGGCAGGGCGTGAAGCGGGTCGTCCTGCCATTCCTCGGCGACGATTTCCGCGATGTCCCGGGTCAGTTCCGAGATGCGGGCTGCCTTGTCGCGGTATTGGGGGTCGTCGTGCAGCAGCTGGCCGTATTCGCGAAAGTGCATGCCGCACCCGCTGGCGGTGAGGACGAGGGCTTCGGCGCCAGCTTCAATGTGCGGCCACAAGGCGTCGATGTTCTTGCGCATGAAGGCACGCGCTTCGTTCGTCTCGGCCATGTGATGGCTCAGGGCGCCGCAACAGCCGTCGCTGGCTGGAATCAGCCGGATGCCGAAGCGATCCAGCACGCGCGCGGATGCGGCATTGATGTCGGGCGCGAGGCCGGGCTGCACGCATCCCTGCCAGATCAGCATGCGCCGGTCATGCGGCCGATCGGGCCAGATGCCGGCCTTGCGCCGCTGCGGGATCCGCGCGCGAAGCTCATCCGGCAGGAAGCGTCGCAGGGCCTGCCCTGTGCGCAGCAACGCCGTGAACCGGTAACGGTAGGGCACCACGGCACGCAGCGCACGGCGGGCCAGTTTCTCCTTGAGCGGACGGGGGGATTCCTTTTCGACCAGCTCTCGCCCGATATCGAGCAGACGTCCATAGCGGACGCCCTGCGGGCAACTGGTTTCGCAGGACCGGCAGCCAAGGCAGCGATCGAGATGGAGTTGCAGATTGGCGCTGAGCGTCCGGCCTTCAAGGGTGCTGAGGGTATAGGCCGGCAGCTCAAGCGTGTCTGGGGTGGGTTCCTTGCCCTCCATGAACTGTTTGATGAGATAAATGCGCCCCCGCGGCCCATCCCATTCGTCGTCGAACAGGCGGAAGGTGGGGCAGGTGAACGTGCATTGACCGCATTGCACGCAGGGAAGCAGGAGCGCTTCTGCTTCGCGTCCCTGCTCGGTATCGCGGTAGGGTTCGGCCAGCTCGATTTTCATTCCCGTTCTCCATGTACACACACGCGTTATTGCCCGATGGATCGACGTGTGATGTCGACGTTCGGGCGCCGGCGTTCGAACGGATGGGCTTCAGTGCGCGGGGCCTGCGCTGCGCCTGGGTGGTCCCTGCAGGCGGCAGTGCGATCGCTCGAGCTCATTCGTCAGTCGCTTTCGGATAAGACTATGGGCCAGGCAAAAATGCTTGTCCAAGACCTTCTTCCGATTGTGCCAATAGGAACGGATTATGGTGTGCCGGCATGCCGTCCGGAAACGCAATTTCCCAGCCGGCGTGCGTGATACGTGGGAGAGAGGCGGGGGCGGCGGATACCGCGGTCGGGATAGGGGGCTGAGCCCGATTATCGAGGATGCTCGGTTCCGGCGCGCTGGCTATCTGCCAACTGGCCGGACCAAGCGGATTGGGCTGCGCCTGCGTGATGTTGCAGTCGGTACGACGGATGCTGAAACGATTATTCGTTCGAAGCGGGCTCGAGCAGGGAATCGAAATCGGCGCCGAACTCCGCGAGCGCGCTTCTGTTGGCTCCGGGCCGGTTATGGCACCAGAGTGTAGCCAGCACGCCAAATGCCGTACAGGCCGGGCTCTTGTAACCCGACTTGCGGCAGATCAGGGTAATCGTATGGTGCGGCATGTCGGGTTGCATCGTCACCGGATAGAGCCCCTGCTGAGAACAGATGATGCTGTGGGGAAGGATGGTGGCAAGCCGGCCAAGGCGGGCGACTTCGACAATGACGCTGAGGGAATTGGTTTCCATCGCGATGCGCGGCGTGATGCCATACTCCAGGCAATACAGGTCGATATGGCGCCGCAGCGCGAAATCGGTATTGAGCAATACCAGCGACTCGTTCTCCAGTACCTGCGGACTCAACGACTCGGTCTGGCCGGCGCGCGGGTGCGCCTTGCCGACGGCCAGGTTCAGCGTTTCAGTGAACAGGATATGGGTGTCGATCTCGTTCGAGCGGGCGACGGTCGAGAGCACGTTGGAGAAAGCGATGCCAATATCGAGATTGCCCTCTGCCACGTCGGCTTCGACGGCATCCTGCGGCAACTCGCGTGTGCTGACGGTGATTCCGGGATAGCGGGTATTGAAGGATTCCAGCAAGGGGCTGACAAGGTGGTCGGTGATGGGCGTCATCCCCAGACGAAGCGAGCCGCGGCTCAAGTCCTGCAGTTCATGGATGGCGCGCTTCCCTTCGTCCAGTTCGCGCAAAGCGCGACGGGCATAGTGCAGATAGACCTCGCCGGCGGCAGTCAGTTGCACCGCTCGCCCGGACCGATCCAGCAACTGCACGTCGAGCAAATCTTCCAGGTGCTTGATCTGCTGCGACAACGTGGGCTGCGAAACGAATAGCAGTTCCGCGGCGCGCGTGAAGCTTTGCATATCCGCCACCGCGATCAGGTAACGAATGGAGCGCGGGAAGATGAGATTGCGTTGCATAGCCAAACCTTATAGCACTAATCGGAATAAAGACTTGGAAAACTATAGCCAGTTAGTCCATTGTTGTGAACATACGATTTGTATCGATGTTCCTGGAGACAGAGCAGCAGATCGACATAGGCCTTTCATTATGACCGAACCTGCTTGGACGGGGGTTGATCGGTAGTAAATCGGCATATTCGAGAATGTTTATGGACCATCGGGCACGTGTCGTAGTTTGACGTTGATCGGCATGCAAGGTTCTACCACATGAGTGTGCGGCACAGGCCGGCGCGCGTGGAAGTGGGGCGGCTGGCGGTCATTCTGTCTGGGTTACTGGTCGTTACCTGGCGGGAGCTGGGCAACAAGATTCGTTAGAGAGTGCACAAAGGAGGAAACACCATGCATATTGAACCAGGTATTGTTGAAGGCGCCAAAATGACACTGAGTTACGCTACGGCGATCGGAGTGTTTGGCTATACGGCGAAGCTGGCATTGAATTCGATCAAACAGGACGGGATCCTCCCTCTGGGAATTCGCAGCCTGATCGCGGCAGCCCTCGTATTCAGCTTCTTCGAGGTGTTTCCGCACTATCCGATCGGTGTTTCCGAGGTCCACCTGATCCTGGGCTCGACGCTCTTCCTCATGTTCGGCGCGGCGCCGGCGGCCATAGGCCTGGCGCTCGGACTGTTGACGCAGGGCCTCTTCTTTGCGCCGTGGGATCTGCCGCAATACGGCATGAACATGACGACGCTGCTGGTCCCCCTGTTCGCGCTCAGTGCCATTGCGCATCGCTATATTCCTGAGAAAACGGCTTACAAGGATGTGAAATACAGCCAGTGCCTGGCGCTGTCGACCGCCTACCAGGGTGGCGTTGTGGCCTGGGTTGCCTTCTGGGCGATCTACGGCCAGGGCGTGGGCGCCGCGAATCTGGCGCAAATCGGGACGTTCGGTGTTGCCTACATGTCGATTGTCCTCATCGAACCGCTGCTGGATCTGGCCATTCTCGCTGCCGTGAAGAGTTTGCATCAGCTTCAGGACAGCACGGTGTTCCAACAGCGTTTCTATCGGGTAGCGGCGGCTCGCGTGGGAAGCTGAACCCCGTAACGGGGAGGGCTTCCGGACAGTTGATGTCCTCCCCGCACGGATTATTTACGCATTGCGCACATCCATTTGATCAGAGACACAGTTGCCGGGCGGCCCGTACGCCAGGTCAACGCAAGGAGCAGTACGGATGAATAAAACAGAAATGAAAGACGCCATCCTCCAGGCCAAGTCCGGGAAAGGCTTGACGTGGGGCGACATCGCCAAGTCGGCGGGCTTGTCCGACGAGTTTGTCTGCTCGGCATGCCTGGGCATGAACCACCTGGAAAAACCGCAGGCCGATGCGGTGGCCGAGACGCTTGGTCTTGGCGGTGAGGTTTCGGCCGCATTGCAGTGCTTCCCGACCAAGACATGGGATCGCCCCATTCCGACGGACCCGCTGATTTACCGCTGGTACGAGATGCTGAACGTGTATGGCGAGACGATCAAGGAAATGATCAACGAGAAATTCGGCGACGGCATCATGAGCGCCATCGACTTCACCATGAACATCGATAGACAGGAAGACCCGAAAGGCGATCGCGTACTGGTCACGATCAGCGGCAAGTTCCTGCCCTATAAATCCTGGTGAGCGCCTCATGGCTACGTCTCAGAGAGGGCGTTACGGGAGTGAGGTCCCGTTTGCCGTGAAGCTGCCTGAACTGATCATGGGAACACGCATTCATTGAACATAAGTGTTAGGGCTCCTCAATCCGGTATCTACTCCTCCTGTGCCGGATGTCCTAGGGTTGCCGCCTCCTCGCGAGGCGGCTTTTTTTTATGAATATGCCGCAGGCCATTGTGCTGTGCGGCGACCTGGGCTTCAGCATCGATCCGATACTCCGATTATCGGGTGGACACCTGCTTTTCGGATTCGGTTGTGCTGGACGATCGGGCTTCGTTTTAAGGATGAGGTGAAGCATGGCTGCGCGTGACCCCCACCGTTTCGTCAATGAACTTGATGAGGCCGCACTCGAACGTCTCGTCGCCCGACTTGAAAGCAGGGCACGCGATGGTGTCTTTGCACGCCTGCTCGACAACTATGTGGCTCGACTTGCCTTGCCCCCGTCCGCCCAGGTCCTGGAGGTGGGCTGCGGCACGGGTGCCGTGCTGCGGTCGATCGCGCGCCGGGACGATTTTGCCGGCAAGGCGCTGGGCGTCGATCAATGCGGCCATTTCATCAATGCCGCGAACGGTTTCGCGCGAAGCGAACATGTCGATGGACGGATCGCTTTCCAGACCGGCGACGCGCACCGCCTTGTGTTTCCCGATGCGACATTCGATGTCGTCATCGCGCACACGCTGATCAGCCATGTGACTGCACCGCTCGCGGTTTTGGGCGAGATGGCGCGTGTTGTCCGCCCCGGCGGAACCGTGGTTGTTTTCGATGGCGATTACGCCTCCCTGACCTATGCGTACCCTGACCACGACTTCGGTCGCCTTGTCGACGAAGCCCTGGCGAATGCCACATTCAACAACCCGCGGATCATGCGCGATCTGCCGCGACTCTTGCCCGAACTCGGCCTGAAGCTGACAGACGCCTGGGGCGATGCGGTGGTCGAAATCGGCCAGGCAAGCTATTTCAAGTCGTTCGCCGAGACCTATGTGCCTTATGTCAAACAGGCCGGGCTGCTGCCGGAGCGTGCGGTGGAGGTCTGGCACAGCGAGCAGCGACAGGCGATGGAAAACGGAACGTTCTTTGCCGCGTGCAATTACTACACATACATTGCACGTCGTATCTGATCCGTGTGCGTGTCAGTGTGGACGATTCAGGACGATACAAGTAAGACGCTCCGGTTATTTCCCGGTTATGGCTCGGCAGGGTGCACCAGAAAACGCTTTTTATGACGAGGGAGTGAGAAACGTGTCATCTGGGAGGGGTTAACATCTATAGCGAAATCCTATGAAGATCATCGGAATTAAGACTTTGAAACAATAGATCTCCGCGCGCATAGTTATTCTTAGAATTGGGGTGGAATCCGCGACAGGACGGCAATAGCATTCCGACAGGGTGTTTTTTGATACGGGCAATTTGTTGAAGCCGACTAGTTTGTGATCCATAAAGCGGCCAAGTACAGCGATGTGTATACAAACGACATGCTCGAAGATCGAGCGATACTACGAGGTGGCATGACTTGGCGGATCGGATTTTTCTTAAATAGGATATACGGATGTTAATAGTTTGTATAGTCGTGGCCACAGGCCGGAGACGATTGCCAGTGAGTTGGCAATTTCGAGATTCTCGAAATGAAGGAGCGGGTAGCTGGACATAAGGCCGTCCGGCGGAGAGTGAGGTCCGTGATAGCCACGCATGCCAGGCGTCAGGTACGTAAGGTGGCTCGTCGGGTTCGTCACGATCATTCATTAAATGCAACGGAATAAGGAGACCGGCATGAATGCCTCAAGCAATCTAGCAAGAACTGAAAATGGCGATTGGTTGAACAATGCGAGACTTGTTCCCCTACCGAAAGCCTCGCCCAGGCGCCAAAGCGTGACGTGTCTGGGGTGGGTAAAGTCCGCCACGAAGGGAGGTCAGGGTCATGACAACACATAACGCACCCAAGCCGCCGCAGCCTGAGTCGAGTTCAAAAGCTCCAGAAACTGTCGACACCCGGGAATTTCCCAATCCGGAATTCTTTGGAAGTACGTTTAAGGAGTTTATGCGAACAGCCCATGACCTCGGTGGCGAAGCAGGCGGCCCCATCCAGTTGCAAGAAAGAGAGCAGATGGTCTGGGAGAAAGACACCATGGTGACCTGCGAATGCCTCGCTTGGCGTGGCATCTGGAACCATACGGAAAAGCTTCGTCGGGTCGTCGATTTGGGCGACAAGCAATACTTTTCATTGCCTTACGCCGGGCGATTCTTGCTTTCTGCTACGCGGGCCCTGGTAGACAAGCGGCTCGTTTCACTAGCCGAACTGACCAACAAGATTGATGAGGTGAAAAAGCGTTATGAACAAAAATGATTATGCCGGATTGGCCATGGAGGTAGACGCCCATGAGTGCTCGGGCAAAGCCGTTGATTCACCCATGTACGATCGCCTGCGGATCGCTGAAATTGCCGAAGGCGTGGGCGATCCCCAGTGCTACAAAGGAAAAGCGGGCGGCCCACCCAGGTTCAAGGTGGGCGATCAATTACGGGTCAAGGATCTGCCGGATGTCTTTTATAACCAGACGCCGGGCTATACGCGCGGGGTGGCAGGGACAGTCTTGTCAGTCGTTTACGAAAGCCCCACTCCGGAAGACGAAGCCTGGGGTCGCATCAATCAAGCGGAATGGTTTTATCTGGTGAGTTTTCGGCATGTGGATTTGTGGGGTGCCGATGACCCGGATACCAATCCGAACGACACGGTACAGGCTGAGATGCCTGAACGCTGGCTGGAACCCGCATAATTTCCGGTCGACGGGCATGAGCCGCCGGCAGGCGACAGGGCATGTGGATTGGCGGGCTGCGCGAATGTGATCCACATGCCCGATGACGACATTATGGCTGATAGTTGTGTGTTCCAGGAGGTGCCATGGCTCGGCAAAGCAACCATCTTCCGCTGGTGTACAGCTGCTCGGGCTGTTCCAGTGCGGCGCAGACCGCCAATGCGTTGGCTCTGCGTTTCGATCACGAGGGCGAGGCGCAGATGTCCTGTATCGCCGGCGTGGGCGCCAACATACCGCGTTTCGTTCGCCAGGTAACGTCGGGCCGGGCGATTCTCGCGCTCGATGGCTGCCCCCTGGCCTGTGTCCGAAAGAGCCTGAAACGCCACGGTGTGGAGCCTGACCGCTACGTGCAATTGAGCGAGCAGGGAGTGAAAAAGCGTTATGGCCAGGATCCCCAGGATGTCGACGTGGAGCGGCTCTATCCGCGGGTGGCCGCCTTGGCCAAGGAGATTCGCTCCGATTGCGGCAGCAAAACGGTTGCGACTGCGAGCGAGGACGACGAGATCTGTGGTCACTTTGATTAACGCAGTTAACCAACCACCCGGAACGGGTGCCGCGGGACGATAAAGGAGCAAACCGATGGGACTCATCACGATGGATCAGGTTGATCTTTCCAAGGTCGAGCCGGCCAACGAATATCCGCAGAGAATGAAGGGCCAGCAATTCCTGGCGGAGTTGGTGCGGCGGTCGGGCGTAAAGGCGGTTTTTTTCGTTCCAACGTTCCTGTATCCCACGCTCGTGGAGCTGGCGAATGATCCGGTCAAGCGCGTGCTGTGTCATTCGGAGAAGGCGGCGGGCTATATGGCCGACGGCTACGCGCAGGCATCGGGCAGGCCAACGATGGTGATCGCGCAAGGCGGTCCCGGAGCGACAAATCTGTATGCGGGCCTCGTGGATGCCTGGCAGAGCAATACTCCGCTGCTTGCGGTGACGCCAGTCCTGCCCGGCTCGCGCTACCAAGGCAACTCTTATCAGGAAGCCTACGTGGATTTTCGCCCGGTGACCAAGTACGACGCAGAAGTGAGGTCGATCGATCGGATGGCGGAGTTTTTCGGCAAGGCTTATCGGGAAATGACGACGGGCGCGCCGCGGCCGGTCCACCTGTACCTGGATGGCGCTTTGGAAGCGGCGGAGTCCGAGTTTGATTTCCGCTACCTGGATCGGCGCTACTTTTCCTATCCGGCATTCCGTCCGCGAGCGGACGATGCGCTGGTGGAGCAGGCGGTGCTGGAGCTCCGAAATGCGGAGCGCCCGGTGATGGTTTGCGGTCGCGGAACGCTTGTGTCGGGCGCATGGAAGGAAGTGACGGCGCTGGCCGAGCAGTTGGAGATACCGGTCACCACGACCCTGAATGGAAAGGGCAGCATCGATGACCGGCATCCTCTGGCGCTCGGCGTCACGGGCTCCTACCGGCGCCCATTCACCGATGCGGTGATCGCCGAGGCGGATCTGGTGCTCTATGCGGGCGGCCATCAGGGCGGGGCCACGACGAACCTGAGGCGGATGCCGGAGCCGGGCGTGCGCACAATCCACATCGATATCAACCCGGCACAGCCCGGCGCGAACTACCCCAACGTCTTGCCCCTTGTCGGCGATGCGCGCACCGTCCTGCATCAGATGCTGGAGGTGGCGCGTTCGGGAAAGCGGGGCGCGCACGGCAAATGGGTGGAGAAGGCGCAGGAAAGGCTGGGGGCATGGCGTGAGAGCGAAAACGCGCACATGCACGGAAACGCGATCCCCATCCGCCCGGAACAGTTGGCGACCGAACTCGTGAGGGCTTGCCCGCATGACACGCTCTTCGTCGCGGATACGGGATATGTGGGCACATGGGCTGGCGTCTTCATGGACCTCCCCGCAGGAAAGAATTTCCTGCATTGCGAGGGGAGCCTTGGCTGGGCGTTCCCGGCAGCAATGGGGGCCAAGGCGGCAGTGCCCGAGCGGCCGGTGGTGGCATTCACCGGCGATGGCGGGTTTTTCTATCATCTCGCCGAGATCGAGACGGCCGTGCGCAACAAGATCAATCTGGTCACGGTCGTTCTGAACAACCAGGCGATGGCATTCCAGACGCATCTGCTGCGGAACGTCTGGCCGGATTCCCGCAATCTGGACAAGTTGTCGGAATTCGGAGCAACAAATTTCGCTGGAATAGCTCGGGAGATGGGCGCCTGGGGTGTACGTGTGACGGATCCCAGGGATATCGGAAAGGCGATTAGAACTGCTATCGATTCAAATATGCCGGCAGTGATAGATGTGGTTATTGACCAGGCTGCCGTTGCGCCTGTGGCAGTCATGGCAGGGCAGGGGAGCCGTGGGGGTGCACTAGCCACTTCAAAACAGTAAAAAGGAGTGTTCTGAGTGAGATATAGGATGTGCGCGCCTTTTGACCCCTGCACAGATCCCCACGCTATGGCCAAAATCTAGCGCGGTTCCGGCACGTTTATCGTTTCAGGGGGCTGGGGTGACACGCTCAAAATTCGTCTCGTTGCCTATTTCTCGTGCAGCCGTGTCCGTCATCCAACGCAATTACCCATTCGGCATCGCCGAGTCAGCATAGACGCGGTGGTGTGAACATCCTGGTTGGCGGCGCGAGACGTTCTCGCGGTCGTGGATGCGTTTTTTTCTGCCTCATCGCGTGTAAACCAAGCAAGCATCGGGAATCCGGGCCTATAGCAAAACCCTATGGGGATCATCGGAATTAAGACTTGGAAACCAATAGTTAGATGACGCATAGTTGGGCCATCAAAGATCTGCGATGGAATCCACCGCAACGCAAACATGAAGGTGTAGACCGGAAACGCTTCAGGTTTTTGATGTTGGTAATTTGTAGAAGCCGAGTTGGCGTAGAAGTAAGGCAACCATAAATCGCATTACGGCAAGCCGACTTGTTCGTAATCCACAAAGGAGTCAACACAATGTCATCGTCAACCAGAGAAGAGGTGCTCCGACATATCGAGACTGTCGGCTACATGCAGCCGGCTCTGCACAAGCAGACGCACGCGCCCTCACCCGATCAGATCGACCATTCGCTGTGGCGCGCCTATACGCGTACCTCGCACGACGTCGGCGGCGAGCCGGACGTGCCCATCACATGGACCGAGAAGGAAGAAGAGGTCTGGGAGCTGAATACCTTTGCCACTTGCGAATGCCTGGCATGGCGCGGTGTGTGGACTGCCGAAGAACGTCGCCGCAAGCAGAACGTGGATGTCGGCCAGACGCAATACCTGGGATTGCCTTACTACGGTCGGTGGCTGCTGACTGCGGCACGCATCCTGGTCGACAAGCAATTCTGCACGCTCACCGAACTTGTCAACAAGATCGATGAAGTGAAAAAACGCGCCAAGTCAGATCAGGGTCTGGGCGAATACCTCCCCGCAAAGACCAAGTAAATTTCAAGAGGTGAAGACGCTATGAGCAATAAGCCTGTTTACGACAGAACCCACCACGCCAAGATGGCCACCGGCATCGGCGATCCTCAGTGCTTCAGGGGCAAGGCCGGTCCGGCCAAGTTCAAGGAAGGCGATCGCGTGCGCATCAAGGATCTGCCCGATCTGTTCTATACCCGCACCATGACCTATACGCGCGGCGCGACGGGAACCGTCGTCAAGCTGGTGTATGAGAGCCCTGCAGCCGAAGACGAGGCGTTTGGCAATGAGGATCACCCGGAGTGGTTCTACAGCATCGTGTTTGCGCAGAAGGAACTTTGGCCCGAGTACAGCGACAGCTTCGGCAATGACACGCTGGAGACCGAAATCCCGGAACGTTATCTTGAGTCGGCTTGAATCGACTCGCGGACATTATTGACTAGAGGAAATACACATGTCTGATCATCACCACGACCATGACCACGACCACGGCCATAAGCCGGCTCCGATGGTCGATGAAGTCAGCGATTTCGAAATTCTCGAAATGGCTGTCCGTGAACTGGCCATCGAAAAAGGACTCTTCTCCGCTGAAGACCACCGCGTCTGGAAGGAGTACGTGCATACCCTTGGCCCGTTGCCCGCAGCGCGCCTGGTTGCCAAGGCCTGGCTGGATCCCGAGTACAAAAAGCTTTGCATCGAAGATGGCGTCGAGGCCAGCAAGGCCGTAGGCGTGAACTGGGTGACCAGTCCCCCGACCCAGTTCGGCACCCCCAGCGACTACTGCAACCTGCGCGTCCTGGCGGATACGCCCACCCTGAAGCATGTCGTGGTGTGCACCCTGTGCTCGTGCTATCCGCGTCCGATCCTGGGGCAGTCGCCCGAATGGTATCGCACGCCCAACTATCGTCGGCGCCTGGTGCGCTGGCCGCGTCAGGTGCTCGCCGAATTCGGTCTGCAACTGCCGGCGGAAGTTCAGGTTCGTGTTGCCGACTCCAATCAGAAGACCCGCTATATCGTCATGCCGACCCGTCCTGAAGGCACGGAAGGCTGGACCGAGGATCAACTGACCGAAATCGTGACGCGCGATTGCCTGATCGGCGTGGCGGTGCCGAAACCCGGCATTACCTCGAACACCAAGCGCCCGGTGCGCAAGGCGATTCGTCCGGTTCATCACGACCACTGAGCATCAGGCTGTACGTTAGGGCAACGCTGAACAAGTATCGCCATTAGCCTGACGCACGTATTGCCCAAAGCGATGGTGAGGATTGATCGAAACACGCCTGTCTTGCTGCCATTTCATCGCGTTTTCCACCCTGTTTTCCCGCTTCACGGGCGCACC
>JBDRCF010000053.1:0-70989 GCA_043821985.1 Pseudomonadota bacterium | reverse complement strand
GCTCCCTGCTCCCTGCTCCCTGCTCCCTGCTCCCTGCTCCCTGCTCCCTGCTCCCTGCTCCCTGCTCCCTGCTCCCTGCTCCCTGCTCCCTGCTCCCTGCTCACCGCTCCCTGCTCACCCTTCCCTACTCCCCAATCACATCCGCGCCCTTCGGCGGCGTGAACTTGAAGCGCGATGGCGCGATGGACGGATTGCGCACGAAGTGCGTCAGCTTGAGCGTGGTGTGCTGGCCGAACTGGTCGAACAACTCCATCTGCACCAGGGCGTCGCCCTTGAAGCCCATGCGGATGCGCTCGAAGGTGGTGTCGCGGTTTTTGGGGGTGGCGTCCAGCCACTCGAGGCCGTCGCTCTCGCCCGCGTTTTTCAGGCTGAAGTATTTCTCGATGGCGTTGTCGCCGGCCAGCAGGGCGGCGGGCGTGCCGGCGATGACGTCGCCGAGCGGCTTGACGGTGACCTGGTCGAGGTCGACGTCGTACAGCCAGAGTTTGGCGCCGTCGCCGAGGATCACCTGCTCGTAGGGCGCGTTGTAGTCCCAGCGGAACTTGCCGGGCCGGGCAAACGCCATCTGGCCGCTGGCCTGCTGGGTGATGCGGCCGTTCTTGTCGGAGACGGTCTGGACGAAATCGGCCTGGGCGGTCTTGGCGCCGGCAATGAAGGCTTTCAGACGGTCGACGCCGCCGGCATGGGCTGCGCTGGCGACCAGCGCAAACAGCAGAAACAATAAACGCATGAAGGCTCCAAAAGAAAGTGCGCCACAAGGGCGCACTTTGCATGACTCTGCAGGATGACGAAAGTTTATTTCGTCTTGCAGGTTTTGATGCCGAACGGCAGGTAGGCCGGGCAAAATCCGAAGATGGCGGTCAACAGGACGATAAAGCCCACGATGCCCGCTGGAACCATCCAGTTCTCGGCGCCCGGCAAATTCGACATCGCATACCCAATGAGCGCGATCCCGACCACTGCGCGGACAATACGATCAACTCCACCGACGTTTTTTGCCATGCTTCCTCCTTTTGATTGATTGAACGTGTGCGATTGCTCGCCCTGCCATGCCGAGTAGGCATGGAACAGACACGCAGGGCGAAGCTTAACGCAATTCACCCAATCAGCGGCACGATCAGCAACGCAACGATGTTGATGATCTTGATCAGCGGGTTGACGGCCGGACCGGCGGTGTCCTTGTAGGGATCGCCCACGGTGTCGCCAGTGACGGCGGCCTTGTGCGCTTCCGACCCTTTACCGCCGAAATTGCCTTCCTCGATGTACTTCTTGGCGTTGTCCCATGCACCGCCGCCGGTGGTCATCGAAATCGCGACGAAGATACCGGTGATGATGGTGCCGAGCAGCACGCCGCCGAGCGCCTTGGGACCGAGGATCAGACCGACCAGCACCGGAACCAGCACCGGCAGCAGCGACGGCACGATCATTTCCTTGATCGCCGCCTTGGTCAGCATGTCGACCGCGCGCGAATAATCGGGCTTGGCCGTGCCCGCCATGATGCCGGGGATTTCCTTGAACTGGCGGCGCACTTCGACCACCACCGAACCGGCCGCGCGGCCGACCGCTTCCATGCCCATCGCACCGAACAGATAGGGCACCATGCCGCCAATGAAGAGGCCGATGATGACCATGTGGTCAGACAGGTCGAACAGCGTAACGCCGCCCGTCTTGGCCTGCAGCGCATGGGTGTAGTCGGCGAACAGCACCAGTGCGGCAAGACCGGCCGAGCCGATGGCGTAGCCCTTGGTGACGGCCTTGGTGGTATTGCCCACGGCGTCGAGCGGATCGGTGATGTTGCGGATGTTCTCCGGCAAGCCGGCCATTTCGGCAATGCCGCCGGCGTTGTCGGTGATCGGGCCGTAGGCGTCGAGCGCAACGATGATGCCGGTCATCGACAGCATGGCGGTGGCGGCGATGGCAATGCCGTACAGGCCGGCCAGCGCATAGGCGCCATAGATCGCCAGGCACACGGCCAGCACCGGTGCTGCGGTGGACTTCATCGACACGCCGAGGCCGGCGATGATGTTGGTACCGTGGCCAGTCGTCGACGCTTGTGCGATATGACGCACCGGCGCGTACTCTGTTGCGGTGTAGTACTCGGTGATGACGACCATCGCAGCGGTGAGGCCCAGGCCGACCAGCGCGGCGTAATACAGGTTCATCGCCGGGATTACCGAGCCGTCGTTCATCTGCAGGCCATCGCCGATCAGCATCTGCGTCACCGGGTAGAAGGCGATCAGGCTCAGGCCGCCCGCCACCATGAGGCCGCGATACAGCGCGTTCATGATCTTGCCGCCTTCGCGCGCGGTGACGAAGAACGAGCCGACGATGGAGGCGATGATCGACACCGCGCCCAGCGCCAGCGGGTAGATCACCGCGCCGGTGCCGGCCTGGCTCGCCATCAGCACGCCCAGCAGCATGGTGGCGATCAGGGTCACCGCGTAGGTCTCGAACAGGTCGGCCGCCATGCCGGCACAGTCGCCGACGTTGTCGCCGACGTTGTCGGCAATCACCGCCGGGTTGCGCGGATCGTCCTCGGGAATGCCGGCTTCGACCTTGCCCACCAGGT
Organism: Pseudomonadota bacterium; assembly: GCA_043821985.1. Classification (GTDB taxonomy): domain Bacteria; phylum Pseudomonadota; class Gammaproteobacteria; order Burkholderiales; family Thiobacillaceae; genus Thiobacillus. Next base: position 68,420 of record JBDRCF010000053.1, on the reverse strand, counting down.
CGGCGCCGACGTCCGCGCCCTTGGTGAAGATGCCGCCGCCGAGACGCGCGAAGATGGAGATCAGCGAGCCGCCGAAGCCGAGGCCGACCAGCGAGTGGATCGCGCCTTCAGAGGTCGCGCCCATCATGGTCAGCACGGCGTAGTAGCCGGCCACGCCCAAGAGGCCCAGTCCGACCACCAGCATGCCGGTGATGGCGCCGCCCTTGAACGCGACGTTGAGCGCCGCATTCAGGCCGTGCGAAGCCGCTTCGGCGGTACGGACGTTGGCACGCACCGACACGTTCATGCCGATGAAGCCCGCCGCACCCGAGAGCACCGCGCCGATCAGAAAGCCGATCGCGGTGTGAGCCCCCAGCGCCAGCCACAGCGCGACGAACAGCACTGCGCCGACCATGGCAATGGTTGTGTACTGACGATTGAGATACGCCTGCGCGCCCTGTTGTATCGCCAACGAGATTTCCTGCATGCGTGCATTCCCGGCCGGCTTTTTCAGAATCCATCCGATCGATATCACGCCATATACCAAAGCCAGCACTGCGCTGGCCAATATCCACATCAACTGCGTCTCCATCATCACTCCTTATCGTTTTACTACGCACCAAAACAAAACGGCAGCTTGCGCTGCCGTCGACCTATTTACCCATTGCCAGCCCACCCTCGAACCGTGTGCCGGGCTCGAATCCGAAGATCCGGTCAAGCTCGAGGTCCCGGATGAGCTGATCGACCGCCTCCTGCCCATGTTCGCGCTGCACCTCAGACAAGATCAGCTTGGCTGAATTGCCGTTGTAGAAGCCGCCGAAATCGGCCTGGACTTTCAATAGTTGCTTGGCGCGGTCGAGTGTCATGTTTGTGGGTGAGGGGTTAGGCGTGAGGCGCATACCACGGCAACGCTGGCTTTGCGCCTCACCCCTCCCTCCTCACCGCCTATCAGAGTTTGAACGTGGGCAGCTTCTTCGCCACCGCGATGTTCTTCAGCGTCACGTACACCGGCAGGCCATCCTTGTATTTCGGATAGTCCTCGCCCTGGATCAGCGGCGTCAGATAGCGCTTGCACTTGGGCGTGATGCCGAAGCCGTCCTTGGTGATGAAGTCGCGCGGCATGAACTTCTCGACGTTGGCGACCTTGGACAGCGGCGCCATGCCGATCTTGTACTTGTAGGGCGAGTCGGACAGGCGATCGACTGTCGGCATCACCGAGTTGTGGCCCTTGATCGCCAGTTCGACGGCCTTCTGGCCCAACTCATAGGCCTGCTTGACGTCGGTCTTGGAAGCGATGTGGCGTGCGGCACGCTGCAGGTAGTCGGCGACGGCCCAGTGGAACTTGTGGCCGAGCGCGTCCTTGATCATGTTGGCGACCACCGGGGCGGCGCCGCCCAGTTGCGCGTGGCCGAAGGCATCGCGCGTGCCCTGTTCGGCGAGGAAGCGACCGTCCGGGTAGTGGCAGCCTTCGGAGACCACCACGGTGCAGTAGCCGTGTTCCTTCACCAGCTTGTCGACGCGGGCGAGGAATTTCTTCTGGTCGAACTCGATTTCCGGGAACAGGATCACCACCGGAATGCCATGGTCCTCGACCAGGCCGCCGGCGGCGGCGATCCAGCCGGCGTGGCGGCCCATCACCTCGATCACAAAAACCTTGGTCGAGGTCTTGGCCATCGAGCGCACGTCGTAGCTGGCTTCCAGCGTGGACACCGCGATGTACTTGGCGACCGAGCCGAAGCCCGGGCAGCAGTCGGTGATCGGCAGGTCGTTGTCGACCGTCTTCGGCACGTGAATGGCCTGGATCGGATAGCCCATCTGCTCGGACAGCTGGCTGACCTTGAAGCAGGTGTCGGCCGAGTCGCCGCCGCCGTTGTAGAAGAAGTAGCCGATGTTGTGCGCCTTGAACACTTCGATCAGGCGTGCGTATTCACGCTTGTTGGCTTCCAGCGACTTCAACTTGAAGCGGCAGGAACCGAAGGCGCCCGACGGCGTGTTGCGCAGCGCGGCGATGGCAGCGGCGCTTTCCTTGCTGGTGTCGATCAGGTCTTCGGTCAGGGCGCCGATGATGCCGTTGCGGCCGGCGTAGACCTTGCCGATCTTGTCTTTATGTTTGCGCGCGGTTTCGATCACGCCGCAGGCCGAGGCGTTGATGACGGCGGTCACGCCGCCGGACTGCGCGTAAAAGGCGTTCATTTTTTTCGCCATGATGGGTGCTTCTCCTCGTTATTTCTGGTGGTCATTTGCAAAACAAAAAGCCAGCACTGTTATTAATTAAAAACAGTGCTGGCTTAGTTTTAACTATTGCCGGACGCCTCGCCCTCGGCCAGGCGCTTGGCTTCTTCATCGGCCTGCATTTTCAGCAGCGTGGTGACGCAGTCGCCGATGTCGTCGTATTCCTCGCGTCCGGTGCTGAAGCGGTCGCGGATGCGATAGAAGAACATGCTGCGATAGCGCGAATCGCCGGTCTTGGACAGCACGAAGTGGCAGCCGCGCTCGTTCCAGTAGAAACCCGGGCACAGCGTCAGTTCGCGGTCGTCGATGTGCAGCCGGATCTCGGTTTCGACGTCCTGGATGACGACGTCGCGGCCATAACGCTCCTTCACCGCGCTGGAGACGATCCAGCGCTCGGTGTCGGTCATCGGATGAATCTGCTGCGGCATCGGACGGTCGGCCTGTTCGGGTCAGCGTGGCCTCAATCAGCCCAGGGCGGCGAAGATCGAATCGCGGATGCCTTCGACCTTGCCGACGCCGGCAACCTTCACGTACTTGGGTGCGCCGGCCTCGCCGCGCGCGGCCCAGTCGCCGTAGTACTTCACCAGCGGCTCGGTCTGCGCGTGGTAGACGTCGAGGCGCTTCTTGACGGTGTCTTCCTGATCGTCGTCGCGCTGGATCAGGTCTTCGCCGGTGACGTCGTCCTTGCCGGCCACCTTGGGCGGGTTGAACACGACATGGTAGGTGCGGCCCGATGCCACGTGGACGCGGCGGCCCGACATGCGCTTGACGATCTCTTCGTCCGCCACGTCGATCTCGACCACATAGTCGATCGGCACGCCGGCAGCCTTCATGGCCTCGGCCTGCGGAATGGTGCGCGGGAAGCCGTCGAACAGGTAGCCGTTCTTGCAGTCGGCTTCGGTCAGGCGGGCCTTGACCATGCCGATGATGATGTCGTCGGAAACGAGACCGCCCGCATCCATGATGGCCTTGGCCTTCATGCCGAGCTCAGTGCCGGCCTTGATCTGCGCACGCAGCATGTCGCCGGTGGAGATCTGGGGGATGCCGTATTTTTCCTTGATGTAATTGGCCTGCGTACCTTTGCCCGCACCCGGACCGCCCAATAAAATCAAACGCATTGCGTGTCTCCTCGATTTATGGATATGTCAAACCGCATTAGCCTAAGGCAAGCGCGGTTCGAGCAACACTTAAAAATTTTTATTGCGGGATTCAAGAGGCTGCTAGGCAGCCTGAAACAGGGCCCGCACCCGCGCCAGGTCTTCCGGCGTATCCACGCCCGGGGCGGGTGCGATCGGCGTCACGCCGAGGCTGATGCGGTGGCCGTGCCACAACACCCGCAATTGTTCGAGCATCTCGTAGCGTTCCAGCGGCGAACGGGCCAGGCTGGCGTAAGTGCGCAGGAAGCCGACGCGATAGGCATACAGGCCGATGTGGCGCAGGGCGCCGAATTCGTGCGGCATCGGCTGCTGGGTGGAAAAGGCATCGCGCGGCCAGGGAATAGGTGCGCGGCTGAAATACAGCGCGTAGCCGGCCTCGTCGGCCACCACCTTGACGACGTTGGGATTGACGAAATCGGCATGGTCGTGGATCGGATGCGCCAGCGTGGCCATCACCGCATCGTCGTGCAGCACGAGTTGGCGCGCGGCTTCGCGGATCAAAGCCGGGTCGATCAGCGGCTCGTCGCCCTGTACGTTCACCACCAGTGTGCCGTCCGGCCAGCCCAGGGTTTCGGCGACTTCCACCAGGCGCTCGGTACCGGACTGGTGATCCGGCGAGGTCATCAGGGCCTGGTGGCCGGCAGCTTCGACGGCCTGCCGCACCCGCACGTCGTCGGTGGCGACCACCACCGATTCGGCGCCCGCCTGCAGGGCGCGTTCCAGCACGTGCAGCACCATGGGCCGCCCGCCGATGTCCGCCAGCGGCTTGCCCGGCAAGCGGCTCGATGCGTAACGGGCGGGGATGACGACGCGGAAATGCACGGGCCAGCCTCAAGCCTTGCCGTGGATTTCGTCGGGCGACAGCGCCCGCGCCTCTTCCGGCAGCATCACCGGAATGTCGTCGCGGATGGGATAGGCCAGGCGGCACGCGCGGCACACCAGTTCGCTCGCCGGTTTTTTCCAGTCGAGCGGGCCCTTGCAGACCGGGCAGACGAGAATTTCAAGAAGCTTTGGGTTCATCGATCAGTATCCTGTTGAATGGGGACAAAACGGCCGACTCGGGCTGCTTCGACTTGCTTTGGTAGAGATGGATGTCGGCGACCGACAGCAAGGTCATCAGGTCGAGGCCGTCGCGCGGGGCATGGCTGACGCCCAGGCTCACCGCCATCGGCAGGCCATTGCTGGCGCTCCAGGCTTCGGTACGGGCCTCGATGCGCTCGAAAATCTGGTGGATGGCGGCCTCGTCGCGCTGCGGCAGAAGCGCGACGAACTCGTCGCCTCCCCAGCGTCCGCACACGCCCATTTCGGCCGATTCGTTGAAGATCTGCGCAAATTCAGCCAGCACGCGGTCGCCCACGCCATGGCCGTAGCGGTCGTTGACGGCCTTGAACTGGTTCAGGTCGGCAAATAGTACCGTGGCCGGCGTACCTGTATTCGTCTTGTCGAAAATGGTGTCTGCCGCGGCCAGCAGGCCGTGCCGGTTGAGCAGTCCGGTCAGCGTGTCGAAGCGGCTGCGGTAATCGAGCTGGCGGCGCTGCGCCTCGATGTGCCCCATCAGGATGTAGGCATACAGGGCCAGGGTGACCCAGAACACGCCGAAGAACACATCGCCCGCATTGACCTCGAACCCGCCCACGCGATACCGGAAGGCAAAGGCGATCGCCATGCCGAGGAAGGCGCCGCCCAGCACTTCGGCGAACAGCCGCATGCCGTAACGCATGCCGTTGCCCAGCAGCACCATCAGAAAGGCCAGCGCGGAAGGCGGAATCGGATTGGGATCGTGGATCACGCACAGGGTGACGATGATCAGGTCGGCGCTCATGGCGCTGCGGATCTTCAGCAGCGTGACGCCTTGCAGCGCCTGCCGGAAAAACCAGCTGTTGATGAAGAAATAAACGCCCAGGGCAACCAGCAGCTGCTCGATGCTGAACAGCACCGGGCGGACGCTTTCCAGCGTGGAAAAATAGATGACCGCCAGCGAGAAAAACAGGTAGCGGGTGAAAAACTGGGTGACGAGCTCGGAACGGTCGGGCACCCAGAAGCCGGCGTCATCGCTTTCGGCTTCCCAATGGCAGGGATGGCGGCGATCGCTCCAGTCCGAACTTTTCATGCCCATACATCCCTCCCTCAGACGCGCACGCACGGGCGAGCGCAATTATTGTTTGAGGCGTGCGCCCAGCCAGCGAACAAATCCATTTTCCAGGGTGACCTCCAGCTCCACCACCCACCAGTCCAGCCCTGCGAATTCCCGGCATTTTACCGCGTCTTTTTCGGTCATCAGCACCGCCCCGCCCACGGGCAGGTCCGTTGGTCGGAAAACGTGGTGATCGGGGAAGGCTTGCGGGCGATAGTGCAGGCCGTGTCGGTCGAGCATGGCGAAGAATCCCTGCGGCCGGCCAATCCCGGTCGCGGCAAGCCAGTCGTGGGGCGGCAGGTCGCGCAGCGCCAGCTTTTCCTGCGGAGCGCACAACCGATAGGCGTGTCCCGCACTGTAGTCGGCCCGCCAGCCTGTGACCGAGCGATACATACGCGGCTCGGCGGTACCGCGTACCACCTGGATGACCGCGTCGACGCTGGCCAGCCGGGCGGCGGGCTCGCGCAACGGGCCCGCCGGCAGCAGCCAGCCGTTGCCCAGCCCGGTCGTCGCATCGATGACGGCCAGTTCGATGTCGCGATGCAGGCGGTAATGCTGCAGGCCGTCGTCGGACACGATCACGTCCACGTCCGGATGATATTCAAGCAGCGTGCGCGCCGCCGCCACCCGGTCGCGTCCGACCACGACCGGCGCGTCCGTCTTGAGCCGGATCAGCACGGGTTCGTCGCCCACCTGCGCCGGCGGGCTGTCGGCCTGCACCTCGACGCAGCCGCGCGCCGTCCCGCCATAGCCGCGGCTGATGACACCGGGACGATAGCCCTGGCTGCGCAGCCAGTTCACCAGCCAGATCACCAGCGGGGTCTTGCCGCTGCCGCCGGCGGTGATGTTGCCGACCACGATCACCGGCACACCGACCGATACCGCATGCAGCCAGCCGCGCCGATACGCTAGGCGCCGCCATCCGGACACGACGGCGAACAGCATGGCGAGTGGCAGGAGCAGCACGGCAAGCACGCCCGTGCGTGCCCAGACATGCTGTAGAGAGGACATGGGCCCGCTTAGGGGTTGGTTTGCGTGGCGAAGGTAATGCGGGTCAGCCCCTCGCGGCGCGCCGCTTCCATCACGTTCACCACGGATTGATGAGTGGCCCGCGCATCGGCGTTGATCACCACGACCGGCTCGTTCTCGTTGGCGGCGGCTTTCTTCAGTGCGGTCGCCAGGCCATCGATCGACGCATCGCCCACGACCGTGCTGTCGATCTCGTAGCGGCCGTCTTCGGAGACGGCCACCTCGATCTGTTTGGGCGGGTTGGGCGTCTGGGCAGCACTGCTGGTCGGCAGGTTGATCTTGAGTTCGGCGAAGCGCGCGTAGGTCGTGGTCACCGCAAGAAAGATCACGATGACGAGCAGGATGTCGATGAACGGAATCAGGTTGATTTCCGGGTAGTCCTCGCGGCGGCCTTTTCTGAAATCCATAGCTGCATTTACTTCCGGTCGCCGTGGACGATTTCCACCAGCTTGATCGCCTGCTGCTCCATGTCGACCACCAGCGATTCCACCTTGGCCCGGAAGTAGCGATAGAAAATCATCGCCGGGATCGCCACGATCAGGCCGAACGCGGTGTTGTAGAGCGCGATCGAAATGCCGTGCGCCAGCTGCCCGGGATTGGTGCCGCCGCCGGTCTGCGCGCCGAAGATCTCGATCATGCCGATCACCGTGCCAAGCAGACCGAGCAACGGCGCCATGCTGGCGACGGTGCCAAGCGAGGTCAGGAAGCGATCGAGTTCATGGGTCACGGCACGGCCGGATTCCTCGATGGACTCCTTCATGATCTCGCGCGAGTTGTGGGCGTTCTTCAGCGCGGTGGCGAAGATCCGTCCCAGCGGCGAGCCATCGGCCAGATGCGTGACCAATTCCTGCGTCACGCCGCGTTCCTGATAAATCTTGATCGTTTCCAGCAGCAGGCCCGCAGGGGCGACTTCCTGGCTGCGCAAGCTGTAAGCACGTTCGATGATGATGGCCACGGCGAGAACCGACGCCAATATCAACGGCCAGACCGGCCAACCGGCCGCCTCGATGATGGCAAGCACTGAATACCACTCCACAATAAAACAACCAGGCGAAATGTAGCGCTCACGCGCAGGTTTCGGCAAGCACCAATTTTAGACCGGTCGCATTTTTCGGCCGAGTCCGGAGTTCTCCACAATTGATGTGGATAAGTCTGTGAAGAACGCCCTGCCGGATTCCCTAAGCGCCTGCCCACAAAGGAAAAAGTGGTTTGGCCCAAAAAGTAGACAATGGCCTTATTCTTTTAATATCAAGCAGTTACAAAAAGACAACCATCGTCAATAGGGTTATCCAATTTTTTTTATGATCGTTTGATGACTGTGCATGAACCGTGCCGAGCCCAAGCCGTTATCCTGCACGCCATGGATTATCCGGATGACTTTCCCGACTGTGCGCCCGCCCTGCCCGTGCTCACCGTCAGCGAGCTCAATCGCATGGCGCGTCGCGCGCTGGAGTCGCAACTCCCGCTGCTCTGGGTGGAAGGCGAAGTCTCCAACTTCACCCGCGCCGCCTCCGGCCACTGGTACTTTTCGCTCAAGGATGCCACCGCGCAGGTGCGCTGCGTGATGTTCCGCGGGCGCAACCAGTTTGCCGATTTCACCCCGGCCAACGGCGACCACGTCGAGATCCGCGCCCTGCCCTCGCTATACGAAGCGCGCGGCGAGTTCCAGCTGGGCGCCGAAGCGATCCGCCGCGCCGGTGCCGGGCGGCTGTACGAAGCCTTCCTCAGGCTGAAGGCCAAGCTGGAAGCCGAAGGCCTGTTCGACCCGATGACGAAACGCGCCTTGCCGCGCTTTCCACGCACCCTGGGCATCGTCACCTCCCCCCAGGCTGCGGCCCTGCACGACGTGCTGACCGCGCTGGCGCGCCGCATGCCGGGCCTGCCGGTGATCCTCTACCCCACCCCGGTGCAGGGCGCCGGCGCCGGCGCGCAGATCGCCGCCGCCATCCGCACGGCGGGCGCGCGCGCCGAGTGCGACGTGCTGCTGGTGTGTCGCGGCGGCGGTTCGCTGGAGGATTTGTGGGCGTTCAATGACGAGGCGGTGGCGCGCGCGATTGCCGCGAGCCCGATGCCGGTGGTGAGCGGGGTCGGCCACGAAACCGATTTCACCCTGGCCGACTTTGCCGCCGACCTGCGCGCGCCGACGCCGACGGCGGCAGCCGAGCTGGCCAGCCCGGTGCGCCTGGAACTGCTGCAGCAACTGGACCATCTGGCGCGCCAGCTCCATCACCACCACGCGCGCAGACAGCACAGCGAGATGCAGCGGCTGGATTACCTGGCGCGGCGGCTGGTCCACCCGGCCGAGCAGTTGCGCCGCCGCCAGACCGAATTGAACCAGCTGGCGCAGCGTCTCCAACACGCCAGCGGCACGCGCCTGACGCGCGAGCAATTGCGCATCGCGCGCCTGAGTCAGCGGCTGGTGACGCCGCGCCACGTCATCCAGCGCGAACAGCAACGCCTGGATGCGCTGGATCTGCGCGCGCAACGCGCGGTTCAGGGCGGTTTCGGGCAGCACCGGCTCAATCTGGCGCGGCTGGCCAGCAGCCTTGCCCATCTCAACCCCGAAGGCGTGCTGGCACGTGGCTACAGCATCGTCCAGCGGGAAAACGGCAGCGTGGTGCAGGATGCCGCGATGCTCGATGCCGGCGAGAAAATCGGCATCCGCCTGCACCGCGGGCAGGTCCGCGCCACGGTCGACTCCACCCGCAAGGATTGAGACCCGCCGCTTACGGCCCTAAATGACGGGCCACGAGGTCCGTTGCCTGCGCGTCCAGATCGTCCGCCAGACAGTCCAGTTCCATCGCGCCAGGCCACGAGCGCAGCCAGGTCAGCTGCCGTTTGGCGAGCTGGCGGGTGGCGGCGATGCCCTGCTCGCGCAAGGCCTTCTGATCGATGTCACCGTCGAGATAGGCCCAGGCCTGGCGATAGCCGACCGCACGCATGGACGGCAGATCGGCATTGAGCGCGTAACGGCGGCGCAAGCGTTCCACTTCGTCGACAAGGCCTTCGGCGAGCATGGCATCGAAGCGTGCGGCGATGCGCTGGTGCAGCACCGCGCGGTCGGATGGAATCAGGGCCAGTTGCAAGACGCGATACGGCAGTTCGGATTGCACACGGTCGAGCAGCGCCGACATCGGAGTGCCGGTGAGCCGGAAAATCTCCAGCGCACGGCCGATGCGTTGCGAATCGTTCGGCGCCAGCCGTGCCGCGGTCGCCGGATCGACCGCGGCCAGTTCGGCATGCAGCGCCGGCCAGCCGCGCGCGGCCGCCTCCGCTTCCAGCTCCTTGCGTAGCGCCGCATCGGCGCGCGGCAAGTCGTCCAGTCCCTGCAGCAGCGCGCGGAAGTACAGCATGGTGCCGCCGACCAGCAACGGCACCCTGCCGCGCGCGGCGATGTCGGCCATCAGCCGCCGCGCATCGTCACAAAACGCTGCGGCGGAATACGTCTCGGTGGGGTCGCGGATATCGAGCAGATGGTGCGGTGCGCGAGCGAGCGTGGCGGCATCGGGCTTGGCGGTGCCAATAGCCATGTCGCGATACACCAGCGCCGAATCGACGCTGATGATCTCGGCCGGAAAACGCTCGACCAGGCCAACCGCCAGCGCAGTCTTGCCCGAGGCGGTCGGACCCATGAGAAAAATGGCGGGCGGATGGCTGGATACAGGCATGGAGGGCGATTATCCCCCAGCTTTCCGTCGCGGCCGGCCCCCGCTTACGCGGAAAGTCCCCCTGGAGCGCAGCCATTTAAGGTCTAGAGTGAGAGACGGCAGGCAGGATGCCTGCCTGAAATCCGATGCGCTTATCCAATCCGGAGGGCCGTAGTCCATGAATACCGATGAACTCAGATCCGTGGCGAACGCCATCGTCGCGCGGCAGAAAGGCGTGCTGGCAGCAGACGAAAGCAACCCCACCATCAAGAAGCGCTTCGATTCGATCCAGGTGGAGTCCAGCGAGGAGAATCGCCGCCGCTACCGTGAGCTCCTGTTCACCGCCGAGGGAATCGAACGCACCCTCGGCGGCGTCATCCTGTTCGATGAAACCCTGCGCCAGCGCACCCGCGACGGCATTCCTTTTCCCAGGCTGCTGGCAGACCGCGGCATCGTCCCGGGCATCAAGGTCGACCAGGGTGCCAAGGCGCTGGCAGGCCACCCCGGCGAGAAGGTGACCGAGGGACTGGACGGGCTGCGCGACCGACTCGCCGAATACAGGCACCTGGGTGCGCAGTTCGCGAAGTGGCGGGCCGTGATCGAAATCGATGAACGCGACATCCCTTCTGCCTTCGGCATCCGCGCCAATGCCCACGCGCTGGCGCGTTACGCTGCGCTGTGCCAGGAGGCCGGACTGGTGCCGATCGTCGAACCGGAAGTGCTGATGGACGGCGCCCACGGCATCGAACGCTGCGAGGCGGTGACGGCACAGGCGCTGCAGGCCGTGTTCGCCGAACTCGACGCCCATGGCGTGCTGTTCGAGGGCATGCTGCTGAAACCGAACATGGTGATCGCCGGCAAGAAGTGCGCGCACCAGGCCGGCGTAGAGGCGGTGGCCGAAGCCACGCTGCGCTGCCTCAGGCGCTATGTGCCGGCCGCGGTGCCGGGAATCGTGTTCCTCTCCGGCGGGCAGAGCGCGGAAGACGCGACCGAGCATCTCAATGCCATGAACGCGCTGGGGCCGCAGCCATGGCAGGTCAGCTTCTCCTATGGACGGGCACTGCAGGCGCCGGTGCTGGCCGCCTGGCAAGGCCGGGAAGACCGGGTCGCGGCCGCCCAGCAGGCGCTGCTCAGGCGTTGCAACCTCAATGGCCTGGCACGCGACGGAAAATACGCGCGCGCCATGGAAAGCGCGGCCTGATCCTGATCCCTTCGCCCCGTCCATACCTGCACGGGGAACGGCCATAAAAAAAGCGACAGGGTTTCCCCTGCCGCTTCGACTGCCGGTGCCCGAGACCTCAGGCCGCGTGCGCGTACTGCGTCTTGGCCTTGCGGGCCGCCTCGATTTCCTCGGGGCCGTAGGCCTTGCCGGACCACAGCATCTCGTAGGCGATCTCCTCGTTGCCGTTTTCACAGAGATCCAGCACTTTCTGGAACAGCGGCTGGAAGGTTTCGGAACGATGCGATCTCTCGTGGTTCTCGAAATCGGTCCAGAACGTCACGATCAAGGCTTCCTTGCCTTTCATCGGGCTTTCGACAGCCTGGCCGATGGTCGAGCCTTCGTTCGACACCTGGCCGGAATTCAAGGCGACGAAACCGCCGACGAAACCGGTATCGGAATGGTAGGTTTTGACGTTCTCACACAAAAACGCCACCCGTTCCTGCAAGTCGTCCACCGTGTATTCCGGTTTCAGGACCACCCGGTTGACTGTCACGATACCGTCGGTCGGAAAATTAGCGATCAATCCACTCATGGTTTTCTCCTTTCAGAAGGGTTGAACTACACCCCCAGTCTATATACCTGAGTAAATTAGTCAACTAATTTATTTAATTTTTGAATGCCTAGATCATTATTTCTAATAATGGTGTCCGACCGCATTGAGCCCACGGATCAAGAAATCATATGTATCTTTTCTGCTCTTTCCGTCTGCCGGGCCGCTTCTTCATGATCACCACGCCCTTGGCGGCATCGATATCGGCAACCGGAATGTTCTCGTACAGGGGATTGAGCGGCTTCAGCATCCAGCCGTCGTCCCGCTTCACGATCTGGCGGAAGATGTATTCCTCGTTCACGTAGGCCACCACATAGGAACCGTCCCTGACCAGGCCGGACGGCTCGACCACGATGATCTCGCCTTCCTCGAATTCCGGCATCATCGAATCGCCCAGCACCATCAACGCGTAGGGTTCGGCGCTAGCACAGTTGCTGGCCTCGTTGACCTCCTGGATGGGAATGGTTTTGCGTTCAGTACGTTCGTTCATGATCGGCTCACCTCGCCAAATTAATTAGCCAAAGCTTATATATAAACGCGCCAGTCGCAAAATCAACGGCCGCGCATGAACATGGCGTCGAGTTCCCCGAGGCTGACCTGGAACCAGGTCGGACGGCCGTGGTTGCACTGCCCGGCCCGCTCGGTGGCCTCCATTTCGCGCAGCAGCGCATTCATCTCGGGCAGCGTCAGGCGGCGGTTGGCGCGCACCGCACCGTGGCAGGCGAGTGTCGCCAGCAACTCGTTGCGCCGTTCGGCGAGCAGACGCGCCACGCCAAATTCGGCAATTTCGGCCAGCACTGCGCGGGTCAACTCGACCGGGTCGGCGTCCTTCAGCAGCCACGGCACCGAACGCACCGCCACCGAGGTGGGCGATGTCACCGACAGCTCGAACCCGATCCCGGCCAGCTGATCCAGGTGCGGGCTGATCTCTGCCACATCGCGGGCGTCGACCGTCAGCGCGACGGGGATCAGCAGGGTTTGCGCCGGCACGGCGCGCGCATCCAGCGCAGTCTTCAGCTTTTCGTAGACGACGCGTTCATGCGCGGCGTGCATGTCGACCAGCACCATCCCCTGCGCGTTCTGCGCCAGCACGTAGACACCGTGCAACTGCGCCAGCGCGTAGCCGAGCGGCGGCACGTCACCCTGCCCGGCTTCGGGCAAAGACTGCGCCACAGGCGCAACAAGCTCCCTTGAATCCTGCCCCCTAACCCCTGTCCCCTGAAGAGGCGCATAGAACGCCATCGCTTCATTCACCTGCAACGGCATCGCCGTTTGCCGGGGCGCGACCCAGGCCGGCTGCGGGGAAGCCTGCGACGCCCCCGATGCGGCCACGGCGACATCCGCCGCCACCGGCGTCGACAGCAGGCGCTCGACCGCATGGAACAGGAACTGGTGCACGCCGCGGCTGTCGCGGAACCGGATCTCGGTCTTGGCCGGATGCACGTTGACGTCGACCAGATCCGGCGGTAGTTCGATGAACAGGCAATACGCCGGATTCAATTGGTGATGCAGGACGTCGCGGTAGGCCTCCTTCAGGGCATGGACGATCAGCTTGTCGCGCACATAGCGGCCATTGACGAACACATGCTGGTTGTCGCGGCTGCCCGTGGCGGCGCTGGGACGGATCACCCAGCCGGACACCCGCAGCATGCCGGCAGCGGCCTCGACTGCGACGCTGTTCTGCTCGAACGCCTCGCCCAGCACCTGGCGTATTCGCGCATAGGCGGGTTCGGCGTTGAGGCGCAGTTGCGTCCGGCCGTTGTGGCTCAGCGTGAACGACACCTGCGGGTTCGCCAAGGCCAGGCGCCGCACGGTCTCGGCGCAGTGGGCGTATTCGGTGGCTTCGGTCTTGAGGAACTTGCGCCGCGCCGGGGTATTGAAAAACAGGTCCTGGATGTCGATCGTGGTGCCTGCGGCGCGCGCGGCGGGCGCCGGCGCATCGAGGCGCCCGCCTTCGGCCTGTACCGCCCAGGCGTGCTCGGCACCTTCACTGCGGCTGATGAGCTGAACCCGCGCGATGGCGGCAATCGATGCCAGGGCCTCGCCGCGGAACCCCAGACTCGCCACCTGCTCCAGGTCGGCCAGGCTGGCGATCTTGCTGGTGGCATGACGGGTCAAGGCCAGCGCCAATTCGTCGCGCGCGATGCCGCTGCCGTTGTCAGCGACACGAATGCGCTTGATGCCGCCCTGCTCCAGATCGATCTGGACGCCGGTGGCGCCGGCGTCGAGGCTGTTTTCCAGGATTTCCTTGAGCGCCGCGGCGGGACGTTCGACCACCTCGCCGGCCGCGATCTGCGAAATCAGCACATCGGGCAGAACGCGGATGGTCACAGCGAACCCGCGAACGCGACACCCCGCCGGGCGGCCATGGCGCGCCCCAGGCGCTCGATGGCGGCAGCGTCCAGAACCTGCCGCGCCAGCGGCAGCACATGGGTGTTCTCGAATTCGAGATGGCTGCGATTGAGCGCGACGAAGCGATGCGTCAACGCCTCATCCAGCACGGCGGCCGAGCCGGTTTCGATCTGCTGCAGCTGTCCACGCAGCCGTCGCCACAACAGCGCCAGTTCGTCGTGTTCCAGGGTCAGGGTTTCGACCAGATCGCAGGCGCCCGGCGCGCCGACCTGTTCGAGCAGCGGAAACAGGTTGCGCTCCTCGTCGTCGTGGTGGTGCACCGCAGCCGTATCGAAATAGGCCAGGACCGCGCGCGCCGCCTGCTGTGCCTGGGCATCCGCACCATGCGTCGGCAGATGCGCCAGCAGTTTGCCGAGGGTATCGCACTGCCGGGCAATGCGGCCGTGACACGCTTCCAGCACATCGAGCGGCCGGTCGAATCCAGGGGCCGCCGCGCCGAGCAGGCTCACGGTCATGGGTTGCGCGTCAGCCGTGACGGCGCAGTCAACGGATGCTTGGCGAAGTAATTCTTGACGCCATCGACGATGGCATCCACCAGCTTGTCCTGGTAGCCGGGGTCGTTGAGGCGTTTTTCTTCTTCAGGGTTGGAAATGAATGCGGTCTCGATCAGGATCGAAGGAATGTCGGGCGCCTTCAGCACGGCAAAGCCCGCCTGCTCCACCTCGCCCTTGTGCAGCGTATTGACGCCGCCGATTTCCTTCAGCACTGCCTGCCCCAGCTTCAGGCTGTCGTTGATGGTGGCGGTCTGCGACAGATCGATGAGCGTGCGCTTGAGGAAGGGATCCTTGACGTCCACGTTGACGCCGCCGATCAGGTCGGCGTCGTTTTCGCGTTTGGCCAGCCAGCGCGCGGCAACCGAGGTCGCGCCGTTCTCGGACAGGGCAAACACCGACGAACCGCGCGCGTGCGGCTTGATGAAGGCATCGGCATGGATCGACATGAACAGGTCGGCCTTCAGCGCGCGCGCCTTGACGACCCGTTGCCCGAGCGGCACGAAATAATCGCCGTCGCGGATCAGGACGGCGTGCATGTTTTCCTGGGCGTCGATTTTCTGCTTGAGCTTCCTGGCCAGCGCCAGCGTGATGTCCTTCTCGTGCGAGCCGTTCGCCCCGCTGGCACCGGGATCCTCGCCGCCATGGCCGGCATCGATCGCCACCGTGATCAGTCGCGTGTACTGCGGCGTCTCCGGCTTGGCCGGCGTGGCCACTGCAGGCTGCGAGGTCCCGGCCGGGTCGCTTGTCGCCGTATCGCCCGCCTGGGCCGGATAGAGATCCACCACCAGACGATTCGCATACTGTCCCAGCGGTTGCAGCTGGAACACGGAAGGCTTGACGGCTGTTTTCAGATCCAGCACCAGGCGCATCACCCCCGGGCGGTTGAGTCCCACGCGGATCGCGCCGATGTAGGGATCGTCCGGGCTGAGTTGCCCGGCCAGCGCATCAAGCGCCGCACCCGCTTCCACGCCCTCGAGGTCGACCACCAGCCGCTGCGGATTCGACAGCATGAAGTATTTGTACGCGACCGGCTGCGCCGCCTCCAAGGTGATCCGCGTGTAGTCGGACGACGGCCACAGACGGGTGGCGCTGAGTTGCAGCGCCTGGGCCCAGCCCGACGCAAGCAAACCGCACAGCAGGAAAATTCTCAACAAGGCGTGCAACATGTCTCCAGATATTGGGCGCCGCGCGGGCTCGCCGCTTCATATTCAATTTCGCGCGCATCGTCCGCGATTGTCAACCGGATGACCACATCCGGGGGCGGCAGCCAGCCTGCAGCCTTTTCCGGCCATTCGATCAGGCTGACGGCGTGACCGTCGCTTACGTCGCGAAATCCCGCGTCAAGCCACTCGCGCGGATCATGCATACGATATAGATCAAAATGATACAGTTCAAATGCGGGCAGGCTGTAGCTTTCTACCAGCGTATAAGTCGGACTCTTCACCCGACCGCCATAACCCAGCGCGCGCAACACCCCGCGCACCAGCGTCGTCTTGCCCGCGCCGAGATCGCCTTCCAGATAAAGAGTCAGCCCCGCCGCCATCCCCTGCGCCAGCTGTGCGCCGAATGCCAGCGTCGCGGCCTCGTCGGGCAGATGGCGACGGCAGCGCACGGTATCATCAATCTTATGCATGAGCAGGATTTAACTCGACTGGCGCAGCAAATCAAGCAATGGGGGCGCGAGCTCGGCTTTGCCGCGGTGGGCATTACGGACGGCGAGCTGAGCACCGCCGAGGCAGGCTTGCAGGCGTGGCTGGATCGGGGCTTTCATGGCGAGATGAATTATATGGCGGCACACGGCACGAAGCGCAGCCGGCCGGCCGAACTGGTGCCCGGAACCGCCCGCGTCATCAGCGCGCGGCTGGACTATTTTCCGCC
Source organism: Pseudomonadota bacterium (assembly GCA_043821985.1). Taxonomy (GTDB): domain Bacteria; phylum Pseudomonadota; class Gammaproteobacteria; order Burkholderiales; family Thiobacillaceae; genus Thiobacillus. The sequence continues at coordinate 51,686 of JBDRCF010000053.1, read as the reverse complement.
GGCGTCGGCCGATCCGCATGCGGTGCTGGCCGACACGGGCGCCGCCTATGTCTCCCGCTATGCGCTGGGCCGCGACTATCACAAGGTATTGCGCAACCGCCTGCAAAGCCTGGCCGAAAAAATCAGCGCGGAAATCGGCGACCATCATTTCCGGGTCTTCACCGACAGCGCGCCGGTGATGGAAGTCGAACTCGCCACGAAATCCGGCCTCGGCTGGCGCGGCAAGCACACCTTGCTGCTGAACCGGCAGCACGGCTCGTGGTTCTTCCTCGGCGAGATCTATACCAACCTGCCGCTGCCGGTGGATACGCCGGAAGTCGAGCACTGCGGCACCTGCCACGCCTGCATCGACGTCTGCCCCACCCAGGCCATCATCGCGCCCTATACCCTCGACGCCCGGCGCTGCATTTCCTATCTCACCATCGAACTCAAGGGCAGCATCCCGCTCGAGTTGCGCCCGCTCATTGGCAACCGCATCTATGGCTGCGACGACTGCCAGCTGGTATGTCCGTGGAACCGCTTTGCGCAGACCGCCGCGCTGCCCGATTTTGCAGTGCGGAACGGGCTCGACAGCGCGCAGCTGGTGGACTTGTTCGCCTGGAGCGAGGCCGACTTCAACGATCGTCTAGCGGGCTCGTCGATCCGACGCATCGGGCATGAGCGCTGGCTGCGCAATATCGCCGTTGCGCTGGGCAACGCGCCCGCTTCGCCTGAAATCAAAGCTGCGCTCAATGCACGACTGGATCACCCGTCCGGACTGGTTCGCGAGCACGTGACGTGGGCGCTGGCGCGCCAGGAAATAGTTTAGACCGCCTTTAATTCCTGCTTGGCGCTGTTTTAATTCACGCGCAACTCACGCTGCGCATGCTGGATCACTGACGCGCCCGAACTCAATGCCAGCCCCCCCAGCACCAATGCCACCGCGATATCCGGCCAGCCGCGCGCGGTCGCCCACACCCCGGCTGCCGCTCCCATCACCGCCAGATTGCCCAGCGCGTCGTTGCGCGAACACAGCCACACCGAGCGCGCCTGTGCGTCACCCTGACGATGCGCATACAGCAGCGCGGCGACACCGACGTTGACCGCCAGCGCCAGCAGGCTCACCCCGCCCATGATGAATGGCTCCGGCACCACGCCCGCCGACCACTGCCAGACCGACTTGCCGAGCACGAACACGCCGTAGCCGACCATCAGCCAGCCCTTCCACAGCGCGGTGCGCGAGCGCCACACCGGCGCCAGGCCGAGGACGAACAGCGCCACGCCGTAGTTGCCGGCGTCGCCGAGGAAATCGACCGCGTCAGCCAGCAGCGACACCGACTGCGCCGCAAAGCTGGCAACGATCTCGACGCCGAACATCAGCGCGTTCAGCACCAGCGCAATCCACAGCGCACGCCGGTAGCCCGGGTCGGGCGGCGCGGCGTTGCACACCGAATCGCAACCGCAGCCGCTCATGCCGGATGCCGCGCCGGAGAATACGGTGTAGGGCGGCCCTGAAGGTAAAATACTGGCTTTGTCATTCCGCCATCCTGCCACTCATGTCCACGAATGCACACTCCCCGATCGGCGTATTCGATTCCGGCATCGGTGGACTCACCGTGGTGCGCGCCCTGATGGAGCGCCTGCCCTACGAGAACATCGTCTACTTCGGCGACACCGCGCGCGTGCCCTACGGCGTGAAATCGGTCGAGACCATCGCCCACTTCACCACCCAGATCGCGCAGTTCCTGCTGGAAAAGGACGTCAAGCTGCTGGTCATCGCCTGCAACACCATGGCGGCGGTGGCGGCGCAGGTGGTCAAGGACCTGTCGCCGGTGCCGGTGCTCGACGTGATCGACGCCGGCGCGGTGTCGGCACGCGGCGGCAAGAAAATCGGCGTCATCGGTACCCCCACCACCATCAACAGCAACGCCTACGCGCGCGCCATCCACGACTATGCACCCGACTCGCGCATCCATTCTCAGGCCTGTGCGCTGTTCGTGCCGCTGGTGGAGGAAGGCTGGCTCGACCACGAAGTCACCCGGCTCACGGCGCAGGATTACCTGAAGCCGCTCATGGCCGAACACATCGACACCCTAGTGCTCGGCTGCACCCATTACCCGCTGCTGAAGCCGCTGCTGCGCCAGGTGGTCGGAGACGAAGTCGCGCTGGTCGATTCCGCCGAAGCCATGGCCGAACAGGTCGCCGCGGTCCTGGCCGCGAAACATCTCGCCAACCCCAGCCACGCCCAGCCGCGCTACGACTTCTACGTCACCGACGTGCCGCTGCGCTTCCAGACCATCGGCGAGCGCTTCCTGGGACGCACGCTCAACAACGTACACGTGGTGAAGTGGTGATCCCAAAACCACGGCCATGATCCGGGTCAACGCCCAGATCGAGCTCGACGAACGCGAAATCCAGGAGGACTTCGTGCGCGCCTCGGGCCCCGGCGGGCAGAACGTCAACAAGGTGTCGACCGCCGTGCAACTGCGCTTCGACGTCGCCCGTTCCCCCTCGCTGCCCGAGCCGGTGCGCGTCCGCCTGATGGCCCTCGCGGGCCGCCGCCTCACCCAGGAGGGTGTACTGATTATCGAAGCCGAGCGCTATCGCAGCCAGCGGCGCAACCGCGACGATGCGCTCGAACGGCTGATTGAACTGATTCGCGAAGCCTGCGAAGTGGAGACGCCGCGCCGTCCGACCCGCCCCACGCTGGCGTCAAAAAAACGGCGTCTGGACAGCAAGCAGCGGCGGGGCGAGACCAAGAAACTGCGTGGATTGAAACCTGGAACCGAGCATTGATCGGGTCAAGGTTGCGGATAGCGCGTTCGCGTCATTTCCACATCACGTCGGCCTTTTGCTGCGCGGCAGCCGCAAGCAGTTCGATCAAGGGCAAGGCCCGGTGCGCCAGGCTGACGGGCGGCTCGTCCGGGTCTTCGCCTTCGGCTTGGCTGGATTCGTTCCGGGCCGGGGCCGCCTCGATCGCGCGCTTCAACCGGTCCAGCGCCGCGGGCACATCCTCGGCCAGGATGGCGCCGGGCACCGTTTCGCTATGCCCCATCATTTTCAGCATGCCGAGCGCGACGTCACCAAACATCGTGATGTCGGCATAGGCCTTACATGTAAACGTCACCAGCATTTTCGTCTCCTAAATCAAGGGCGGCCCCGCTTTCAGCCAGGGCAAGTTCCCCGCATCGGGAGGCCGCCCCGGGAATTCATGTTGCCAGCAGCACTGCAACATGCGAGCTGCGCCTTTTCGCCAAAGCAATCGCTTGCATGATGCGGCCATTCAGCAGCACGCGGCGGCAGATCCGTCAGGAAATCGTGATGCGCCAGATGGGCCATTCTCATGCGCACCGCTTGTGCGGTCGAGATAACGAGCCGCCAAAGTAGCCGCTCGACAGGGTGCTTGCGCCCCTTGCTGCACCCCTTCCGTCTCCAGTGTGGTTCCCCACTGCGCCGAGCGTCAGGATCGGCGTCTGGCGGGTGACAGGGAATCGTCGTCAGTGCGTTTGCCACCGGGTCGCCGAAATTACTGGCGATACCGATCGCGGGCGTCTTCCTCTTTCTTCTTCCGATCCAACTCCTCCTGTGTGGCTTTTTTCTTCCTATTCAGCTCTTGCTGAGTAGCCTTGCGTTTTTGATCCTGCCCTTGCGCTTCGGGCCGAGCGCGCTTCCGCTCCAGATCTTGTTGCTGCTTCTGTTGTTGCTGGCGCTGCTGTTCTTGCTTGATCTGCTGCGCTTGCTGCCGCTGTTGCTCCTGCTGACGTTGGCCTTGCTGCCGCTGCTGCTCTTGCTGCCGCTGCTGCTCTTGCTGCCGCTGCTGCTCTTGCTGACGTTGCTGCTCTTGCTGTCGCTGTTGCTCTTGCTGTCGCTGTTGCTCTTGCTGACGTTGCTGCTCTTGCTGTCGCTGTTGCTCCTGCTGCACACGCGGTTTGAAATACTGCTGCGCGACAGGCTCACGCGGCTGGTAGCGGTAATACTCGGATCGAATCGTATGCTGCTGTTCTACTGCGCGAGGATAACGGTCGCCGGAATAATTCCGCTGGTAGGTCGGCAACGGCGCGGGAGCCGGAGCGGAGCCGCGATCCCAACGGTCCCACCCGCTTCGACGCTGTTCCCAGTCGCGGCCCCAGTGATCTCCCCAACGTGGCGGCGCGTCGGCACGCCAGCCACGGAAATACGACGGAGGCTGGCGATAGTAACGTACCGGGACGCGCAGCACATAAGCCGGCACCTCGTAATAATCCACCCTATCCCATGGCCCGTTGTACCAGCTGCTCGCATACCAGTTATCGCTCTGGAACACCCAGTAGAGGCCGTCGTAAAAGAAGTAATTGAAATCCACCCGGGGGTCGTAATAGACGGGATAGCCCGGTATCAGGACAAGATCCGGGTACGTCGAAAAATTGATGCCGATGTTGACACCCGGATATCCGACTCCGACCGAGACATGGCTGGATGGCGGGTAGGGAGGAGCGGTATAGCACCCCTCGACAAGGACTATCGATATCGCAATGATCAGGTAGGTCTTTTTCATTTTCTGCTCTTTACTTAATCCCGGGCCATCGCCCAGCTACCGGGCATGACCCGTTGCGTGTTCGCCATGTGTCGCGGCTCTCCGGGCGTCCACAGATTTGTGGTCAATGATCTTTTTGCCGCTGACTGTTTCACTTGCGAACAAGCAGCAGCGCGGCTCCTGCCACGATAGCCGCCACACCCGCCCAGACCGGAATATTGACCGTCTCCCTGTCCTTGATCGACAGTTCAAGCGGACCCAGCTTCACCTCATCCGTTTTTTTCGTATAGGTGAATCCGCCGTAGATCAGCCCCAGGCTCCCGGCCACGATCAGTGCGATTGCCACGATTTTGACTGCATTCATTTCAGTCCCTTCCAAGTAAAGCCAAACCAGTCTGTAAGGGAAAACATTCGAGAAGATTGAACGACACCCGCCTTGAATGATACGGACGGCATGACAGACAACGGCCGCTTCGCGGCCGCCATTCGTTCATCTGCCATTACCGGCGATCCTGTCCGCGCTCTTCACGTTGGTTTCCCCGGCCCTTGTCTTGCGGTCCCTTCTGATTCTGGTCACGCTGCCGTTGATAATGCTGCTGCGTCACCGGTTCGCGCGGTTGGTAGCGATAACGCTCGGTTCGGATCGATTGTTGACGTTCCTGCTCACGTGGGTAGCGGTCGCCCGAGTAATTGCGCTGGTAGCTCGGCAACGGCGCGGGACGAGGCGCTGAATGCCGGTCCCAGTGATCCCATCCGCTTCGACGCTGTTCCCAGTCGCGGCCCCAGTGGTCGCCCCAGCGCGGAGGCGCGTCGGCACGCCAGCCGCGGAAATACGAAGGTGGATGACGGTAATAGCGGACCGGAACGCGCAGGACATACAGCGGCACGTCATAACGATCCACCAAGTCCCACGGCCCGTTGTACCAGCTGCTCGCATACCAGTTGTCATCCTGGAATACCCAGTACAGGCCATCGTAGAAGAAGAAATTCACATTCACGCCGGGATCGTAGTAGACGGGGTAGCCTGGCACCCGGACGAGCCGCGGATACGCCGGAAGGTTGATCCCGATGCTGACGCCGGGCACGTGGATGCCGACGCCGACGCTGACCTCGGCGCGGGCCGGGGTCAACGGGATAAACAGCATCGACAATGCAATAAGCAGGTAGCGCATTTTCTGTCCTCCTGTTTGAAGAGCGCCGCAGTACGGTCATTCAGACCGGTTTGTGCACGCGGCGGCAAGGGAAATTTTCGAAGCGGGCTAGAGACGCCGACCTTGAATGACGCGAACCAGTACCACGATGATCGCGATGACCAGCAGGACATGAATGAGTCCGCCCATGGTGTAGGACGTCACCATACCCAGCAGCCATAGGATCACCAGTACGACGATGATGGTTTCAAGCATGTTGCGCTCCCCTCTAATGGGTTTGGAAAATCGTTCGGCAGGCCCGACATTCGTCGGGCCACCCCGTTCACCGGGCCAGACGGGAATCCGGCGGCAGTAACAGGCGGCGAACGACTCGAGGCATTTACTTCACATGCATGTTGTTCTTGACGCTGACGACGCCTTTCACGCTGCGTGCGACATCGACCGCTTTGTTGATGTCGGCCTGGGAACTGACAAAGCCGCTCAGCTGAACCGCGCCCTTGTACGTCTCGACATTGATCTCGGTCGACTTCAGGCTGGGTTCATTGAAAATGGCGGCTTTCACCTTGGTGGTAATGACGGCATCGTCGACATATTCACCCGTACCTTCCTGCTTGGACGTCGATGCGCATCCCACGACGGAAACCAGCAGAAAGGCGGAAAGGGCGGCGGCGATAAGACTCTGTTTTTTCATGATCATGCTCCTTGATTAATGATGGACCTGCGATTTCTCTTGATTCAGAGACCCTGCTTGCTACACGTTGCAATCCCGCAAGTCGGTACGTGATGCTTGGTTCACTGTCCTGCATGTTCAATTCTTCAGCGCCCGAGGAGCTTTCGCCCGACCTGCCACCCGACCCAGGCGAATCGCGTCCATCTGCCTGCTCGCCCCGGCCGCACGGCCACAAGCAGCAGGGTGGCGCCCAGCAACCAGGCGGGGTGGCGCCTGATGGTGCGAAGCGCTTCCACGCCCCTGTCCGCCAGCGCCAGGGGCGCGCGCCAGGGCGCCGCGTTTTGCGCCAGCGCAGTACGCTGGGCCGCAGCCTGCGCCACCAGATGCTCACGACGCTCGGCCAGTTCGGTCAATTTGCTGTTCATGATCGATCCATCAGGTTTTGCCTGTCCTTGGACAATTCAGCGAGACTCGCCGCGAACAATCGCGGCTTGGCTCTGAACTTGCGTCGCGCGCACCCGAACGCCACCACGCCGCTGACCAGGAAGAATCCGGTCAACCCCCCAAGGCCAGGAGCCGGTGGCTATCCCAGAAGACGACTGCAATCAGGATCGTCAGCAGCACCACGCCGATACCGAGGCAAAACAGCGCCACGAACAGCATCAGCAACACCGACGCCAGTCGCGTCCGCTCTTCCTCCAGATCCGTCGACAACAGATCGAGCCGGGTATGTACGATGGCAACCAGACTGGCTGCGAACCCTTTCAGGGAATCGAATAACCCCGATCCGCCTCCCGGCGTTTCCGTGCTCATGGGCGGTCGACTAGCGGCGGCCCATGATGAAGCCGACAAGCAGCGCGAGACTTGCAGAGATGCCGATCGCTTTCCACGGATTCTCGTGGACGTAGACATCAGTCGCCTTGGCAGCCGCCTTGGCCCGAACCAGCAGCGCTGCTTCGGCGTCGGCCATCTGGGCCTTCGCCTTGGCAAGTGACGCTTCGGCCTTGGCACGGACCGAGGCCAGTGCCTCACCACCCTGGTTGGCCGTGGCCTTGATCAGGGCCTCCGCATCCGACACCACTGTCTTGAAGTCAGCGATCAGCTGTTCCTTGGTCACATCGGGGAAATCCGGTTCGTCGGGTACGTTTTGAGTGCTCATTCTTGATTCTCCATGAAGATGTCAGGGCAAAAAGACATGACTGCAGACAGTAGGCGCGTCGAGAGACATCACACGCCTCAGGCCTTTCGATCAGCCGTATCAAAACCACACTTTGTTTATAGGATAAATACCGGGATCCCGTCTGTACGGTGTCGAACATAGTTGCGACGAAACCCGTTCGGTTTCCCGTTCCCGCTGCAAAATGCTTCCGTGCGATGGCGTACAGACGATCGGCGTTTTCTTCCTTAGCCTGTGTGGCATGCCTTATCTTTGCCGCCCTTTTCCAAAGCTCCTCTGCAATCGCGCCTGGGATGGCCCATGAAGGACATCCAATGCTGATGCAGGCCGCCAGCCCACTGCCGGTCTCCAACAAACTGCTGGCCGCGCTTTCGCGTCCGGAATACCAGCGCTTGCTGGCGAGCCTGGAGCCGGTCACGCTGGCATTTGGCGAGGTGCTGTATGAGCCAGGGGACGTGGTCAGGTACGTCTATTTTCCCAACGACTCGCTCATATCCCTGCTCACATTGGTCGATCCGCCCCTCGCTCTCGAGGTGGGAATGGTCGGTCACGAAGGCATGGTGGGCGTTTCGCTTGCATTGGGCGTGAGCCTGAGTCCGGTCCGTGCGCTGGTTCAAGGCGCCGGCACGGCGATGCGGATGAAGGCCGCGCCGTTTCGCAAGGCACTCCGGCACAGCCTGACCCTGCAGCGTCAGGTGGGACTCTATGCCCATGAATTGATGATTCAGATTGCGCAAACCGCCGCGTGCAATCGCTTTCACGTCGTCGAGGCGCGCCTCGCACGCTGGCTGCTGATGACACGCGACCGGGTAGGCTCGGATCACTTCCACCTGACCCATGAATTTATCGGGCACATGCTGGGCGTGCGCCGGGTCGGCGTCACCCATGCCGCGCACGCCATCAAGCAACGCGGACTGATCGACTACAGCCGAGGAAACATCGACATCATTGATGGTCCCGGCCTGGAAGCCTCGGCGTGCTCGTGCTACAGGCGGGCCAAGGACAGCTACCAAGCCTGAGGCAAGCGAGCGATCGGGCATCCTGCATTGGCGCGGGTGGCCGGTCAAGAACGGCACGGCGCCGGAGAACTGGGGTGTATTGCTTATTTACCGACCTGATTGCCGATAACGCCACCGACCGCTGCGCCGCCGACCGTTCCGACCGCACTGCCGCCCGTGAGGACGGCGCCCCCGACAGCACCGACGCCGGCACCGATTGCGGTGCTCTTGTCACGCGCCGACATCCCGCTACACCCTCCCAAACCGAGCAGCACCGCCATGGCCAGCGTACTGACTGCAAACATTTTCGTCGTTTTCATTGGAACACCTTTGTTTCGAACGTCGGGTTAACCACGCTGCGTGTTGATCGCGTTCCGATATCAACATGCCATCGCGTGTCGAAACATCACCGGGACAATTGGCACCCATGACACCTGGACGCGCATCCATATTTTCAAGCTAACGATTGCCCCTGGGTCTGTCTGTGCGCTGTCGCACCCAGATCAGTCGTGCTACGCTGCCCGCATACAATCCTTCCCCCCGCTACGGGATTGCCAGAACACATGCTGGAGTTCACTGATGGCCACGCCCCCTAGCCCAACGCAAAACCATCTGCTCGCCGCCCCTGCCCGCCGCCGAGTTTGAGCGCCTGTCTCCTCACCTGGAATCGATTTCGATGCCGCTTGGCGAGGTCCTGTATGAGTCCGGGGCCCAGTTGCGCCACGTCTATTTCCCCACCACCTCCATCGTGTCGCTACTGTATGTGCTGGAGGACGGGGCATCGGCCGAAATCGCGGTAGTCGGCAATGAGGGAATCCTCGGCATTTCACTGTTCATGGGCGGGGACAGTACGCCCAGTCGTGCCGTGGTGCAGAGCGCGGGCCATGGTTATCGCCTGAAAGCGGAACTGCTGAAACAGGAATTCAACCGGGCTGGACCGGTGCTGCGTTTGCTGCTGCGCTACACCCAGGCGCTGATCACGCAGATGACGCAGACCGCAGTATGCAACCGGCACCATTCGATCGAACAGCAACTGTGCCGCTGGCTGTTGTTGAGCCTCGACCGCCTGTCCTCGGATTCGCTGACCATGACGCAGGAACTCATCGCGAACATGCTCGGCGTGCGTCGCGAAGGGGTGACCGAGGCCGCCGGGAATTTGCAGCGTGCCGGATTGATCCGCTACAGCCGCGGACGGATCGAGGTGCTCGACCGGGTGGGACTGGAAAAGGCGGTATGCGAATGCTATGCAGTGGTCAAAAAGGAATACGATCGCCTGCTTGCGGACATCCCCCGTGGCGACCCTTTCCACGTCCTTGGCCAATCCGGCAGCTAGACCGAGCCGCGCAGGCCGGAACCGGGCCTGCTGGCAGGGCGTGCATACTAAACTGGCAGGTCGTCGCCAGTCTGGCATGGGCGTATAGAGAACAACGGAGAACGACTTGGAAAGATGCCACCTCATGGCGGGGTTGCAACGGGCGTGCGGTCAGCGCCTGCAGGCACTGATGCGGCGCGGCCTGCTCCTGGCTGCCATGGCGCCCCTTCTGCTTGCGGGCTGTGGTTCGCTTCCCAGAATCAATCCCGACCTGGCCATGCGTCCGTCCCATCCCATTCAGATGGAAGGTGCGCACGGCTCTTTATCCAGTCAGCAGAGCAAGGCCATCCTGGCCCGGCTCAAGCTCGGTGCCGATGACACCCATATCTTTGAACGCCATCTGGCGCTGGTGCAGGAAATGGGCAGCAGCCCGCTGGTGGTGGGCAACAAGGTTGAACTGCTGCTGGATGGGCCGGCCACCTATGCTTCCATGTTTGCCGCGATCAACGCAGCCAGGGACACCATCAATCTGGAAACCTACATCCTGGAGCCGGATGAGATCGGCCAGAGCCTCGTCGATACGCTGCTGGTCAAGCAGCGCACCGGTGTCCAGGTCAATCTGCTCTATGACAGCGTCGGGTCGCTGTCCACGCCCAAGGAATTCTTCCAGCCGCTGGTGGATGCCGGCGCCCATGTGCTGGAATACAACCCGGTCGACCCGCTCAAAACCCGCAAGGACTGGGCGCTCAACGAACGTGATCACCGCAAGCTGCTCGTGGTGGACGGCAAGATCGCTTACGTCGGCGGCATCAATATCAGCAGCGTGTATTCGGCCGGTTCGTTCGGCGGTTCGTCTTCACGCAGCAAAAAGGCCCGGCATACCCAGGACGGTCCGACCTGGCGCGATACCCATCTGCGCATCGATGGGCCGGTGGTAGCCGAATTCCAGAAGCTGTTCATGAGCACCTGGGAACGGCAGAAAGGCGATGCGCTGGACGGCCGTAACTATTTTCCGCAACTCGGCAACAGGGGCCAGGAAGTCGTGCGCGCCATCGGCAGTTCGCCCGACGACCCGTACAGCCTGATGTATGCCACCTTGCTATCCGCCATCAACAGCGCGGAAAGCCAGGTCTATCTCACCAATGCCTACTTCCTTCCCGACCCGCAGCTATTGGCCGCGCTCAAGGGCGCCGCAGCGCGCGGCGTGGATGTGCGGCTGCTGCTGCCCGGCAAATCGGATTCCGATCTGGTGCTGTATGCCTCGCGTTCGTTTTATCAGGACCTGCTGGATAGCGGAATCAGGATCTATGAACGCCAGGATGCCCTGCTGCATTCGAAGACCGCGATGATAGACGGCGTGTGGTCCACGGTCGGCTCCACCAACCTGGATTGGCGCAGCCGCCTGAACAACCAGGAGATCGACGCCGTGATTCTGGGTCAGGACTTCGGCAGTCGCATGCAGGCCATGTTCGATCAGGATTTGCAGGCATCCCGGCAAATCACCCGGGCCGATTGGGCACACCGTTCCCTGCTGTCGCGTCTGAAGGAAGCCGGCGCACGTTTGTGGGCACGCCTGCTATGAGCAGGATCCGCAACAGGCCCCGTTAGATCCCGTAAGGATCTAAAGAGATCGAAAGGCTCAAAACCGACAGGGGCGCGGCGAATCAACCGTAAAGCGCTCGAACGGCAACCGCTTGATTGGCTCTTTGCAGCCTCGCCGGGCCATGCCCGGCGCTTCTAGCCGAAGGTCAGTCCCATCGATTCCCGCACGTCGCGCATGGTGTCGCGCGCCAGTTCCTGCGCCTTCTCACAGCCGTCGGCGAGGATGTTGCGCACCTGGTCGGGATTGTCTTCGTAATACACCGCACGCTCACGGATCGGCGCGAGTTCGGCCAGCACGGCGTCGATCACCGGCTGCTTGCACTCCAGACAACCGATGCCGGCAGTGGTGCAGCCCGCCGTGGCCCATTGCCGGGTCGTATCGTCGGAATACACCAAGTGGAACTGTCACACCGGGCAGTTGGCCGGGTTGCCGGGATCGGTGCGGCGGACGCGCGCCGGGTCGGTCGGCATGGTGCGGATTTTCTTGGTGACCGTCTCGGGGTCTTCGCGCAATGCGATGGTGTTGCCGTAGGACTTGGACATCTTCTGCCCGTCCAGCCCCGGCATTTTCGATGCCTCGGTCAGCAGCGCCTCGGGTTCGACGAGGATCATCTTGCCGGAGCCCTCGAGATAGCCGAATAGGCGTTCGCGATCGTTCATCGACAGGTTCTGCGCATCGTTCAGCAGCGCCTTGGCCGATTCCAGCGCCTCGTCGTCGCCCTTCTCCTGATAGGCGGTGCGGCATTCCTCGTACAGCCGGGCCTTCTTCGAACCGAGCTTCTTGACCGCGGCGCGCGCCTTGTCCTCGAACCCCGGCTCGCGGCCGTACATGTGGTTGAAGCGGCGCGCCAACTCGCGGGTGAATTCGATGTGCGGAATCTGGTCTTCGCCGACCGGCACCCGGTTGGCGCGGTAGATCAGGATGTCGGCGCTCATCAGCAGCGGATAGCCGAGGAAGCCGTAGGTCGAGAGATCCTTGCTGGCCAGCTTTTCCTGCTGGTCCTTGTAGGTGGGTACGCGTTCCAGCCAGCCGAGCGGCGTCATCATCGACAGCAGCAGATGCAACTCGGCATGTTCGATCACGCGCGACTGCACGAACAGCGTCGCCTGCGCCGGGTCGACGCCCGCCGCCAGCCAGTCCACCACCATGTCGCGCACGTTCTCGTCGATCCCCTGGGGGGTGTCGTAGTGCGTGGTCAGCGCGTGCCAGTCGGCGACGAAGAACAGGCACTGGTATTCGTTCTGCAGACGCAGCCAGTTTTTCAGGACGCCGTGATAGTGGCCAAGATGCAGGCGCCCGGTGGGGCGCATGCCGGAAAGAACGCGATCGGAATACATGGTGGTGAGTGGTGAGTGGTGAGTGGTGGCGGTCAGGACAGTACGAGCTGGATCAAGCCGACCAGCTGGGTGGAGTCCAGGCCGGTGACCAGTGCGGTCAGGCCGATGAACACGCTGATGAGCGGCCACAGGATGAAACCGAGGATGCCAGTGAACATCAGGCCGAGCAGAATGAACAGGCCATACGGCTCCAGCCGCGCAAACTGCATGGCCTGCTTCACCGGCAACAGGCTGACGGCGATGCGGCCACCGTCGAGCGGCGGCAGCGGGATCAGGTTCAGCGCCATCAGGATGACATTGATGAACACGCCCGCCGCCCCCATCAGCATCAGCGGCGCGCTGACAAAACTGCTGCCCAGGGCATGCCCGAGCTGGATCATCAGCGCCCAGAACACGGCCATGATGAAGTTCATGCCGGGTCCGGCAAGGGCCACCCACAACATGTCCTGCTTGGGGCGACGCAAGCGACCGAAGTTGACCGGTACCGGTTTGGCCCAGCCGAATAGGATCATCCCGCCGCCCAGCAGCTTGCTGGTCAGCAGGATCACCAGGGGCACCAGGATGGTTCCCACCGGATCGATGTGCTTGAGCGGATTGGCGGTGATGCGACCCGCCGCCGCCGCGGTCATGTCGCCGAAGAAACGCGCCACATAGCCGTGCGCGGCTTCATGCAGGGTGATCGCAAAGATCACCGGCAGGGCGAACACTGCAATTTTCTGGATCAGCGTGAGTTCCATGCGCAATCAGCCTTCGAAATCCGCCGTGTCGCCCTTGCCGAAACGCAGCACGGACGGCGTGTCGGTCGTGAGATCGACGACGGTGGTCGGGGTGAGGCCGCAGGCGCCGCCATCGATGACCAGATCGACCAGATGCTCCAGGCGTTCGCGGATTTCCCACGGTTCGGTCAGCGGCACGTCTTCTCCATATAACAGCAGCGTGGACGACAGGATGGGCTCGCCGAGTTCGGCCAGCAGCGCCTGTACGATGGGATGCGCGGGCACCCGGAGGCCGATGGTGTCGTGCTTTTTGTGCAGCAGGCGCTTCGGCACCTCGCGAGTGCCGCGCAGGATGAAGGTGTAGGCGCCCGGGGTGTGCGCCTTGAGAAAGCGGAACTGGGTATTGTCGACCTGGGCGTAGCGCCCGAGTTCGGACAGGTCGCGGCAGATCAGCGTGAGGTCGTGCCCGGTATCGAGCCCGCGCACCGAGAGCAGCCGCATCGCTGCTTCCTTGTCGCCGATGTGGCAGCCCAGCGCATAACAGGAATCGGTGGGATAGACGATCACGCCGCCTCGCTTGAGGATGTCGACCGCCTGCTGGATCAGGCGAGGCTGCGGATTTTCTGCGTGAATATTGAAGAATTGCGCCATAAATCGTCAGGTTGGGGAAAGGGAAAAATGCGCTTCAAGCTCGGGCCAGCCCTGCCAGACCGGCTGGCAGTAGTGCGGCAACGCCGGTAGGCGGCCGATATCGATGCCCTCGCCCGGCGCATGAAAATCCGCCCCGCGCGAGGCCTTGAGGCCGAATGCACGGGCCAGGTCGGCAAACTTGCCGTATTCGGATGGGTGGTGGCTGCCGGTGATGACCTCGATGCCTTCGCCGCCCAGTGCGCGGAAGGCGTCCAGTAGCAGGTGCAGTTCGCGCGCATTGAAGGCGTAGCGCCCCGGGTGTGCGATCACCGCCATGCCACCGCTGGCGCGAATCCAGCCGACGGCATTTTCCAGGCTGGTCCATTGGTGTTCGACATAGCCGGGATTGCCACGCGTCAGGAAGCGCCGGAAGGCACTGCGCATGTCGGGCGCATGGCCCTGCGCCACCAGCCAGCGGGCGAAATGGGTACGCCCCACCATCTGCTTGTTGGCGGCATGGTCGTAGGCGCCTTCATACGCACCGACGATGCCGGATCGCGCCAAGTCGACGCCCATGCGTTGCGCGCGCTCGATGCGCCCAAGGCGGATGCCGTGCAGGCCGGCGGCGAGTTCTGGATGTGCGTGATCGATGCGCAGGCCGACGATGTGGACCGTCTGTCCGCTCCAGGTCACCGAGATCTCGACGCCCGGGATCAGCGTCAGCCCCGTTTCCTCAGCCGCCGCCTGCGCAGCGGCAAGCCCTGCCACGTCGTCGTGGTCGGTCAGCGCGAGCGCATGCACGCCGTTCGCGGCTGCGCGCGCAACGACTTCGGCGGGCGGCAATACACCGTCTGACACGTTGGAATGGCAATGCAGATCGATATTGAGCATCGATGATCGGGTCTGGCGACCAGCGCCAAAAGCGCTTGGTCAGGAGGGGGAATCATAGCAAAATAAGGAATCGCCCGAATTACGGCTGACTGCGCGGCCCCACCATAATGAAAAAACTGCTGTTCGACCTCTTCCCCATCATCGTCTTTTTCATCGCCTACAAGCTGGGGGACGCCAACGCCGACGCCACGCGCACCTTGTTGGCCGGTCTCGGCCTGCCCCAACCGACAGGCGTGGGCGAGAAGCCCGGCATCTACCTCGCCACGCTGGTCGCCATCGTCGCCAGCGTCGGGCAGATCGCCTGGGTCAAGCTGCGCGGCCGCAAGGCCGACACCATGATGTGGGTCAGCCTGGGCATCATCGTGCTGTTCGGCGGCGCCACGCTGTGGCTGCACGACGAGAGCTTCATCAAGTGGAAGCCGACCGTGCTGTACTGGATTTTCGCCGGCATCATTTTTGGTGCTGCCGCCTTCGGACGCAACGTCATCAAAAGCGTCATGAACGAACAGATGGAACTTCCCGACGCCGCCTGGGGTCGGTTGAATGCGAGCTGGGGCGGATTTTTTGCCTTCATGGGGGTTGCAAATCTGTTTGTCGCCTTCAACTTCTCGACGGATACCTGGGTGGATTTCAAGCTATTCGGCAGCCTGGGTTTGATGCTGGTATTCGTAATCGGTCAGAGCATGATGCTGACCAAATATCTGGATAAAGCTGATATGAACAAGGAAGAAAAGCAATAATGTTCTATGCCATCGTCGGCCAGGATACGGCCGACAGCCTCGAGCGGCGACAGTCCGCCCGCCCCGCCCATGTGGAACGTCTGCATGCCTTGCAGCAGGCTGGGCGACTGTTGCTGGCCGGCCCGTTTCCGGCCATCGACAGCAATGACCCGGGCGCTGCGGGATTTACCGGCAGCCTGATCGTCGCCGAATTCGATACGCTCGCCGACGCGCAGGCATGGGCCGAAGCCGACCCCTACCTGGCGGCTGGCGTCTATGCCGGCGTCAGTGTCAAGCCCTTCCGGAAAACGTTTCCCGCATGAGCACCGCCGATCTGATCCGCCAGCGCCTTGCCGCGCTGGAGCCCGAAACCTACACGCTGGAAGACGAAAGCGCCCAGCACAGGGGCCACGCGGGGGCAGCCTCGGGCGGCGGGCACTTTCGCCTCACCCTGGTGTCACATAAATTCCGTAATCTTTCCACCCTCGCCCGCCACCGGCTGGTATACGAAGCCATGGGCGAGCTCATGCAACGCGAGATCCATGCGTTGTCGATCACAGCCTTAACCCCGGAAGAACTCTGAAAGGAATCCGAATGCGTCTTGCCCTTCTCCCCGCCCTGATCCTGCTGGCCCTCACCCCGTTGGCCCAGGCACAGACCGCAGCACCTGCTGCGGCGGCCCCCGCTCCTGCAGCAGCCGCCGACAAGCCGCTGGCCGTGGTCAACGGCAAGGAAATCCCCGCCCTGTATGGCGACCTTGTCAAGCGCGAAATGGCCCAAGGCCAGCCCGACTCTCCGCAACTGGATGCCCGCGTACGCGAGTCCCTGATCAATCTTGAACTGCTGTCGCGCGCCGCGCTCGACAAGGGACTCGACAAGGAACCGCATCTGGCCGCGGCACTGGACATCCGCCGCAAGGATCAGCTTGCCAAGGCCTACCTGGAAGATTACGTCAAGGCCCACCCGGTCACCGACGCCGAAATCCAGGCGATGTACGATAAAGCCAAAACGGAGCCGATGGAGCCGGAATACCAGGCCCACCACATTCTGGTGAAAACCGAGGCCGAAGCGAAGAAACTGATCGCCGAGTTGAACAGCAAGAAGGCCAAATTCGAGGATCTGGCGAAGAAATACTCCAAGGATCCCGGCTCGGCCAAGAATGGCGGTGCGCTGGACTGGGCCGATCGGCGTGCCTACGTGCCCGAATTTTCCGATGCGCTGGCTGGCCTGAAAAAAGGCGAATTCACCAAAACTCCGGTGAAGACGCAATTCGGCTACCACATCATCCGTCTCGACGATACGCGTACGCCCAAACTGCCCCCGCTGGACGCCGTGCGGGGTGAAATCGTCAAGCAGCTGCAGCAACTACGCATCCGCGACGCCATCACGGCAGCGCGTACCGGTGCAAAAATCGAGTAATCCGCTAATAATATTAAACGGGGCCTCGCCCCGTCTTCACCTGATAGGGAGCCGATCATGGCCAGCAAAGAATACAACCACCTGCAAGACGTTTTCCTCAACACTCTGCGCAAGGAACGCATCCCGGTTTCGGTGTTTCTCGTGAACGGGATCAAGCTCATGGGGCGAATCGAATCGTTCGACCAGTTTGTGGTGCTGCTGAAAGGTCAGGATCAGGCTGCCCAGATGATCTTCAAGCACGCCATCTCGACCATTTCGCCTTCGCGCGAAGTGGTCCTGCCGCAACGCGACCCCGAGGCCTAAGTCGCCTTATTCAGTCGGGGCGGCCAGCAGTGCGGCCGCCGTTTGTGTGTTCACCAGAACCGCGCCGCCGCCGCGGTAGGGCTGCTTGTAGCGCGCCGAAACCCCGGCCAGCTGGCGGCTATTGTCCAGATACACCACAGCATAGCCATCCGGATGGGCGGCCAGCCATTGCGTCGCACGGGCCCCGGTCACCTCGGCCAAGGGCGTTACCAGCCTGCCGAGGAACTGGTATTGCGCGTGATAGGTCGCGATATTCGCCACCGGCCGCCCTTCATCCTGTACCTGTTTGATCGCCCGCGCCATCGACTTGACGTCGTACATGGGCTCGATCGAATGCATCGCGGCGATCTGCACCAGCGCCAGCAGGGCCGCGCCGAGCAGGGCCAGATTCGGTATCGGCGCCACACCGCGCCGGCCCGCCACCCACGCGGCAAAGGCCAGCACAATCAGGACCCAACCCGGCCAGGCCGGCGGCAATGCCGCCACCTGACGATGCAAGGCGGCAATATGTCCTGTGGCAGCCAGGATCAGCACCCCCCCAGCACCGCCGCCAGCAAGGCCGGCAGCCCGACGCGCGCGTCCGTACGTCCCGTCATCAGCCGCGCCGTCAGCAAGGCAAAGGCTGGAAACAGGGGAACCAGATAATGCGGCTGCTTGCCGCTGATGAAGCAAAAGGCCACGAACACCGGCAGCATCCACGCCAGGCAGAAGCGTGAACCGCGATCCAGGCCCTCGCGACGGTGCTGGATCAGCGCCTTCCACCATGCCGGCCAAAGGAACCAGGGGAACAGCAGCAAGGGCAGCAGGGGTACATACCACCAGAACGGCCGCCGGTGCGCGAAGGACTCGACCATGCGGTTGGCGGTCTGACCCCAGAAAATCGCATTGCGATACGCCTCGCCCCCGGAAAACCCGGCCGGCAGCGCCCACGCCAGCGCGATTGCCGCGCCCAGCAGCACCGCCAGCAGCGTGCCGCCGAACCAGCGGCCCCATTTCAGGCCCGGATTCCACCACGGCGCCAGCGCGACGACAGGCAGCAGATGCAGCAGGACGACCGGCCCCTTGGTCAGCACCCCCAGACCGATCGCCACCCCCAGCATGGCAAAGCCGCCACGCTTTCCATCGGTAGCCGCCAACACGCCATGAAGGCCGATCAATACCCAGAAGGCCAGAATCACATCGAACATGACCGACGTGGAGAAAATGATCCACAACAGTGCACTCGCCAGCACCAGTGCGGCCTGTCCGCCAAGGCCCGCATGCTGCGGCCACAGGCGGCGGGCGAGGCTGAACGTCAGGAGCAGCCCGCCTGCGGAAAACACGGGCAATACCAGACGCGGCCACCAGTCGTTGACGCCGAACACTGCCCAGCCGGCCTGGAACATCCAGAACAGGA
This sequence comes from Pseudomonadota bacterium, assembly GCA_043821985.1. Lineage (GTDB taxonomy): Bacteria > Pseudomonadota > Gammaproteobacteria > Burkholderiales > Thiobacillaceae > Thiobacillus. Next base: position 32,872 of record JBDRCF010000053.1, on the reverse strand, counting down.
AGGGCGGCTTGTCGCTGTAGGGCGCACCGTTCTTGAACGGCACCAGGAAATCGCCACGCAACCACATCTCCCATGCCGCACTGACGTAACGCGTTTCGTCGATCGGGGTCAGTGGGCGCGTCAGGATCGCCACTGCAGTCAATGCGGCCAGCAGCAGCAGGCTCGAAAGCAGCAGACCGCGTCCGGTGGAATCAGGATTGTGTCGTGAAGTCATGATCATCATCGCTTATCAGTTTCATCCAGCGCCGCATCGATCTGCGCGTCGAGGCTCTGGCCATGGCGGAAATGTCTATACAGGTAGGCGCCCAGCGCGCCCGAGATCAGGAACAGGCCGATGGCGAGCGCGAGTTTCAGGGCCGGCGCGATGTGGACGCCACTACCAACCAGCGCGAACACCAGCGTCTGCGGCAGGTAGCCGAGCAGCGTGCCGGCGAGAAAATGCACCGGCCGGATGCTGGAAATCCCCGCCGCCAGGTTGGTCAACAAATTGTTGCCCACCGGCAGCAGGCGGACCAGCACCGTCATGGCAAACGGATGCTCATGTATGAAGCGATCGAAGCGACCGGCGCGCTCGCCCAGCCGCGCTCGCAGCAGCCCTTTGCCGAACAGGCGTGCGTAGCCGAAGCTCAGCATGCAGCCCAGCAACGCGGCCAGCGCGCCGAGCAGGGTGCCCAGCCCGACGCTGAAGGCATAGCCGCCGAGAAAGGCAATGATCTGGCGCGGCAGGCCGATGGCGGTAAAAATCCCGCCCATCAGCAGGAACAGCAGCGCCCCATTGACGCCGTGCCCGCGCACCCGCGCATCGATCCAGGTTTCGTTGATGCTGTTGCCGAGATCGCTGGACTCGAACAGGTAGCCCAACAGCGCCAGGCTCAATATCAGCGCCAGGCCTTTGACGATGACGCGCGCCCTCATTTACAGATCGGAATCGGACTCGATGACCGGCAGGCGCACGCGCCGCTGGAGCCAGGCCACGCCGAACAAGTCGACGATACCCACCCACAGCCGGTTGTGCACGCCGTACTTGGAGTTGCCGCGCTCGCGCGCGCGATGGTGAACCGGAACCGACACCACCGCGCCACCATTGCGCATCACCAATGCCGGCAGAAAGCGGTGCATATGGTCAAAATTGGGAAGCTGCAGGAAGGTTTCGCGGGCAAATACCTTGAGACCGCAGCCGGTATCCGGCGTGTTGTCCTTCAGCATGCGCGAGCGTACGCCATTGGCGATTTTCGACGACAGCCTGCGCAGGAAGGTGTCGTTGCGACGGGCCCGCCACCCAGCCAGAAGCTCCAGATTAGGCGGTTGTGCCGGATCGGCCAGCCGGGCCAGCAAGGCGGGAATATCGGCAGGATCGTTCTGCCCGTCCCCGTCGAGCGTCGCGATCCACTCATGGCGCGCTGCTGTCACGCCCGTCGTCACCGCCCGGCTCTGCCCGCACGAGGCGCGATGCCGGATCACCCGCAGCATGGGAAATTCGGTTTTCAGTGCATCCAGTCGTGCCTGCGTGGCATCGCTGCTGCCATCGTTGACATAGATGATTTCGAACGTAGTGTTTCCGGACAGCGCGGCCGCGATTTCGCGCACCAGCGGTTCGACGTTGTCCTGCTCGTTCTTGACGGGAACGACTACGGAAAGCCTGCCATGGTAGGCGTGTTTGGGCATTGCTGTATTTATATGGGTCGCTTAGTGTTGGCGGCTCAGGGAGATATCTCCAGGCGGGGCCGCATCGACAGGCTTCCGAAGCTTGAAATTTCAGAAGCTTGGCATTCTAATTTATTTTCAACGCCGCGTATGCTCCGGACACACCGGCATGCCCGCCCCGTGTGCCGGTCCACGACCCACTCTGCCAGGACACAGAAAAACAGCCAGACAGATGTCGATTTCCCCCGGCCAGCTTCGTCGTAGTGATGGAGGACTTGCGCCGACCCCAGGCAAGGGTCCGATTCCCACCCGAAACAACCAGGAGAAACCCATGCGATTCATGATTATCGTCAAAGCCACCGCCGAATCCGAAGCCGCAGCGCGCCCGGCTCCCGATGAAGCCTTGCTGGCCGCAATGGCCGATTACCACGAGAAACTGGCCAAGGCGGGCGTGCTGCTCGATGCATCCGGCCTTAAGCCCAGCGCGCTAGGCTGGCGTATCCGCTATGACGGCGAGTCACGCAGCGTGATCGACGGCCCGTTCACCGAGACCAAGGAATTGATCGCGGGCTATACGCTGATCCAGGTGAAGACGCGCGAAGAAGGCCTGGAGTGGGCGCGCCGGTTCCCCAATCCGGTCGGTACGGGCAAGCCGGCAGAGATCGAAGTGCGACAATTGTACGAACTGGACGACTTCGCGCCGTCGGCCGCAATCGAGCGTTTCCGCGACATGGAAATGGTAAGGCAATAACACCGCCCGCACGAACGACGCACCCGTGCACCCCCGAGCGGCAACCTGTCGATTTGGCAGCACGCCGTTCGTCGTACGAAGTGAAGCACCGGATCGGAACACGTTTCCGCCCCCTCAATAATCTGACAGGAGAAATGAACATGAGCCCAACCCAAGCAAACCCCATCCCGAATGGCATGCATACGATCACGCCTCATCTGGTGTGCCGCGGCGCCGCCGATGCCATCGCGTTTTACGGCAAGGCCTTCGGCGCTGTCGAACTGGCCCGGCTGCCCGGCCCGGAAGGCAAACTCATGCACGCGATGGTTCGTATCGGCGATTCCAATCTCATGCTGGTCGACGAATTCCCCGACTTCGGCTCGCTGGGGCCACAATCCGGCCAAGGCTCGCCCGTGACGATCCATCTCTATGTCACGGACGTCGACGCAACGGTCGAACGGGCCGTCGCCGCCGGCGCCAAAGTCACGATGCCCGTCGACGACATGTTCTGGGGCGACCGCTATGGCAGGATCGAAGACCCCTTTGGGCACCAGTGGTCGATCGCCACCCATATCCGCGACCTCAGTCCGCAGGAAATCCAGGCTGCGGTGGCGGCGCTCGGTAGCTGATCAGCGCACCCGCATTACATTAGTCGACATGTGGTGGAAAACCCTTCCCGCATCGTGGTCCGAGCCGGCAGGCCACGGCCAAAAGGGGGCGTTCGCCCGTACCCATATCCACCAAGGAGAAACCATGGCTTATCTGCTTTTGATCGTCGAACCGCGCGGACAGCGCGATACGCGCACCCAGGAAGAAGCCCGCCAGCTCTATGACGACATGGTGCACTACGGCCAGGGACTCGCGGCGCGCGGCTTGCTGCGCGCCAGCGAATCGCTGCGGCCCGACCAGCATGGCGTGCGGATCCAGCAACGCGATGGCAAGACCGTTTTGCGCGACGGACCTTTTGCCGAGGCCAAGGAGATGGTCGGCGGCTTTTTCCTCATCGACTGCGCCACGCGCGAGGAAGCCATTGCCATCGCCAGCGCGTGCCCTGCTGCGCAATGGGCCACCGTCGAGGTGCGCGAGGTTGCGCCCTGCCATGTCGGCTAGGTCATTGGAAAAGCGTATGCGTTACCCATGCCCACCTCCCACGGATGGCACGCGTCCTTCGCCTGGTTGAGCTTCCCTGTTTAGGAGAATTCCATGTCCACCCAGATATTCGTCAATCTGCCCGTTGCCGACCTCAGGTGTTCGATCGCTTTCTTCACCCGGCTCGGCTTCAGTTTCAACGAACAATTCACCGACGACACGGCGACTTGCATGGTCATCGGCGACAACATCTTTGTCATGCTGCTGGTGCGCGAACGCTTCCAGAGCTTCACGCCCAGGCCAGTATGCGATGCCATGCACCATACGGAAGTGCTGGTCTGCCTGTCGCGCGACAGCCGGGCCGCGGTGGACGCCATGGTATGCGCTGCCGTTGCTGCAGGCGGCTCCACCTACAACGAACCCCAGGACCATGGCTTCATGTACGGTCATGGTTTCCAGGACCCGGATGGGCACATCTGGGAACTGGTCCACATGCAATCCGCATAACAAGGAGATACCCATGCCCTACGTAGACGGTTTCATCCTCCCCGTCCCCACCGACAACCTGGCGGCCTATCGTCGCATGGCCCGCAAGGCGGGCAAGATTTGGCGCGAGCACGGCGCGCTCGAATACATCGAATGCCTCGCCGATGACGTCCAGCCCGGCAAGCACACGTCGTTCCCGCAGAGCGTGAAGCTCAAGGACGGCGAAACCGTGATATTTGCCTGGATCGTGTACACATCCCGCAAGGAGCGCGACCGCATCAATAAAAAAGTCATGGCCGACCCGCGCCTGGGCAGCATGATGGATCCGGCGGCCCTGCCTTTCGACGGCGAGCGCATGTTCTGGGGCGGATTCAAGACCATGATCAGTCTCTGAGCCCCCTGGAGATCCGGAGGAAATCCATGCATACCTTGACGACCTGCCTGTGTTTTAAAGACCAGGCCGAAGAAGCCGTCCGATTCTACGCGTCGGTTTTCAGCGAATTGAAGATCACGGGACTCACGCGCTGCGGTGCCAACGAGTTCGGCGGTCCAGCGGGCAGCGTCCGTACCGTGAGCTTCGAACTGTTCGGCCGGGCCTGGCTGGCAGTCAACGGCGGACCGCACTTCGCCTTCAACGATGGCGTCTCTCTCATCGTCAACTGCGATACGCAGGACGAAATCGACCGCCTGTGGACCGCGCTCACGGCCGACGGCGGCGCGCCTGTGCAATGCGGCTGGCTCAAGGACAAATTCGGTCTGCCCTGGCAGGTCGTGCCGCGCATAGTGGGTGACATGATGAGCGACCCCAATGCCGACCGCGCCAATCGGGTCATGCAGGCGCTGCTGCAGATGACCAAGCTCGACATTGCCGCGCTGAAACAGGCCTATGGGCACGCCTGACCCGGGCAGCGAAGCCGCCCGGACCATCGAGGCGATCTGGCACATCGAAGCGGCCAGGGTCATCGCCTGCGTTGCACGCATGCTGCGCGACGTCGGCCTGGCCGAGGAATTTGCGCAGGATGCGCTCGTCGCCGCGCTGGAACATTGGCCGGCAGCAGGCGTGCCGGACAATCCCGGCGCCTGGCTGATGACCACCGCCAAACGCCGTGCGCTCGATCACCTGCGCCACGAAAAACTGGCCGCGCCGAAACGCGAGGAGCTCAGCCGCGAGTTCGACGCGCAGCACGAAATGGCTGCCGCCGACTTCAATGACCGGGTCGACGACGCGCTCAGCGACGACGTTGGCGACGACCTGCTGCGTCTGATCTTCACCGCCTGCCATCCCGTGCTTTCGCCCGAAGCACGCAGCGCACTGACGCTGCGCATCATGGGTGGCCTCTCCACCGACGAGATCGCACGCGCCTATCTCAAGCCCGAAGCCACCATCGCGCAACGCATCGTGCGTGCCAAACGCACGCTCGCGGCCGCGCACGTGCCGTTCGAAGTGCCGCGCGGCGCGGAACTGGCGGACCGCCTCGCGTCGGTACTCGAGGTCGTGTATCTCATCTTCAACGAAGGCTATTCGGCCACTGCAGGCGACGACTGGGTACGTCCGGCGCTGTGCGAGGAGGCGCTCCGCCTGGGCCGCGTGCTCGCCGGGCTCATGTCGTCCGAGCCGGAAGTCCACGGCCTGGTCGCCCTGATGGAAATCCAGGCTTCGCGGCTTGCGGCACGCGTCGATGCGAAAGGCGAGCCCATCCTGCTGCTCGACCAGGATCGCGCGCGCTGGGACCTTCTGCTCATCCGCCGCGGTCTGGCCGCGCTTGAGCACGCCGAATCCCAACCCGGACCGCTGGGCCCCTACACTCTGCAAGCGGCCATTGCGGCCTGCCACGCGCGTGCCGCCTCCGCCGACGCCACCGACTGGGCACGTATTGCAGCACTCTATGACGCGCTCGCCCAGGTTGCGCCCTCGCCGGTCGTCACACTCAATCGCGCCGTGGCGGTGGCCATGGCCTTTGGTCCCGTAGCCGGGCTGGAAATCGTGGATACCTTGCTTGGCGAACCCAGCCTGGAAAATTACCATCTGCTGCCGAGCGTACGCGGCGACCTGCTGGCCCGCCTGGACCGTATCGCCGAAGCCCGTGCCGAGTTCGAACGCGCCGCCACCCTCACCCGCAACGCGCGCGAACGTGCGCTGCTGCTTGCCCGGGCTGCCGCATGCACCCGCGGCCATCGGCCGGGAGCCGTCGACTCCTAGGACCCGCGGGCTGGGTTGCTGATAAGGGAAATGAAGGAATTCTGGCGGAGAGGGGGGGATTCGAACCCCCGTCAGGATATTATCCTGAACACGCTTTCCAGGCGTGCGACTTAAGCCACTCATCCACCTCTCCGAGAGCGGCGCATCATACCGGAAGCGCCCACGCCCGGCAAATTGAAAGCGGAATCCGCGGTTTTCCGCCATAGGGGCAGAAAAAATGACTTTAGCCCCTTGAATCCCGGTCATTCGTCCCCAGTTCTCCGCCAGTACCAATTGGGAGCCCACATGCAGGACGAACTCAACACCGATGCAAGCCAGGCCGCAACCCCGGCCGAGAAAGAAACCATGCCCAGCCTGGAGGAGATGCTGAAAGCGGCCGAACTCCAGGCCGCCGAACATCACGACGCCTGGCTGCGTGCCAAGGCGGAAACCGAGAACATGCGCCGCCGTGCGGTGGACGACGTGGAGAAGGCACGCAAGTTCGCAGTGGAAAACTTCGCCAACGAGCTGCTGGCAGTCAAGGACAGCCTGGAAGCCGCGCTGGCGGTGGAGTCGCCGAGCGTGGAAAACCTCAAGGATGGCGTCGAACTGACCCTGAAGCAGTTGGTTTCCGCATTCGGCAAGTTCAACCTGAACGACATCAACCCGATGGGCGAGAAATTCGACCCGCACCAGCACCAGGCGATCCAGATGATCGAGTCCGACCAGCCGGCCAATACGGTGGTCACGGTGCTGCAGAAAGGTTACCGCCTACACGATCGCACCCTGCGACCGGCGCTGGTGATGGTCGCCAAGGGCAAGGATTGAAACGGCCTTGAAATAGGCCTTGCCTCCCCCACATTCGAATCAATTCAATACTCTTTTAGAAGGAACGCATCATGGGACGCATTATTGGCATTGACCTGGGTACCACCAACTCCTGCGTGGCGGTGATGGAAAACGGTACGCCGAAGGTGATCGAGAACGCCGAGGGCGCGCGCACCACACCGTCCATCGTCGCCTATACCGAAGACGGCGAGATCCTGGTCGGCGCGCCGGCCAAGCGCCAGGCGGTCACCAACCCGAAGAACACCCTGTTCGCGGTCAAGCGCCTCATCGGTCGCCGCTTCGAAGAGAAGGAAGTGCAGAAGGACATCGGCCTGATGCCCTACAAGATCGTCAAGGCCGACAACGGCGACGCCTGGGTGGAAGTGCGCGACCAGAAACTGTCCGCACAGCAGGTGTCGGCTGAAATTTTACGCAAGATGAAGAAGACCGCCGAGGACTACCTGGGCGAGGAAGTCACCGAAGCCGTGATCACGGTGCCGGCCTACTTCAACGACAGCCAGCGCCAGGCCACCAAGGACGCCGGACGCATCGCCGGCCTCGACGTCAAGCGCATCATCAACGAGCCGACCGCGGCCGCGCTCGCCTTCGGCATGGACAAGAAGGAAGGCGACCGCAAGATTGCGGTGTATGACCTCGGCGGCGGCACCTTCGACATCTCCATCATCGAGATTGCCGAAATGGACGGCGAGCACCAGTTCGAAGTGCTGTCGACCAACGGCGACACCTTCCTCGGCGGCGAAGACTTCGACCAGCGCCTGATCGACTACATCGCCGAGGAATTCAAGAAGGAACAGGGCGTCGACCTGAAAAAGGACGTGCTCGCGCTGCAGCGCCTGAAGGAAGCCGCGGAGAAAGCCAAGATCGAGCTGTCCTCCAGCCAGCAGACCGAAGTCAACCTGCCCTACATCACGGCCGACGCGTCCGGTCCCAAGCACCTGGCGGTGAAGATCACCCGTGCCAAGTTCGAGGCACTGGTGGAAGACCTGATCAAGCGCACCATCGATCCGTGCAAGATGGCGCTGAAGGATGCCGGGCTGACCACCTCGCAGATCGACGACGTCATCCTGGTCGGCGGTCAGACCCGCATGCCCAAGGTGATGGATGCGGTGAAGGACTTCTTCGGCAAGGATCCGCGCCGTGACGTCAACCCTGACGAAGCCGTGGCCGTCGGTGCCGCGATCCAGGGCGGCGTGCTGCAGGGCGAGGTGAAGGACGTACTGCTGCTCGACGTGACGCCCTTGAGTCTGGGTATCGAAACCCTGGGCGGCGTGATGACCAAGCTGATCCCGAAGAACACCACGATCCCGACCAAGGCTTCGCAGGTGTTCTCCACCGCCGACGACAACCAGAGCGCGGTGACGGTGCACGTGCTGCAGGGCGAACGTGAAGTCGCTTCGGGCAACAAGAGCCTCGGCCAGTTCAACCTGTCCGACATCCCGCCCGCGCCGCGCGGCATGCCACAGATCGAGGTCACCTTCGACATCGACGCCAACGGCATCCTGCACGTGTCGGCCAAGGACAAGGCGACCGGCAAGGAAAACACCATCCGCATCCAGGCCAGCTCCGGCCTGTCCGAGGAGGAAATCCAGCGCATGGTGAAGGATGCCGAAGCCAACGCGGCCGAGGACCACAAGGCTGTCGAGCTCGCAACCGCGCGCAACGCCGCCGACGGCATGATCCACTCGGTGAAGAAGTCGCTGGCCGAATATGGTGACAAGGTCTCGGCCGACGAAAAAGCCGCGATCGAAGCGGCCCTGAAGGAAGCGGAAGACGCCGTGCGCGAAGGCGACAAGGACACCATCGAGGCCAAGACCAATGCGCTTGCCACCGCCAGCCACAAGCTTGCCGAGCAGATGTATCAGGCCGAACAAGCCAAAGGGGGCGCGCAACCAGGCGCAGAAACAGGCGCGGGCAGCCATGCCGCTGACGACAACGTGGTCGATGCCGAGTTTGAAGAGGTGAAAGACAAGTAATAGCGTGAACGGTAAGCGGTGAGCGGTTAGCCGTTCACCGCTTCGTCTTTTCTGCTCACCGCTCACCGCTCACTGTTCACCGCTCACCGTTCACCACCATGTCAAAACGCGACTACTACGAAATCCTCGGCGTCACCAAGAACGCTTCGGACGAAGAAATCAAGAAGGCCTACCGCAAGCTGGCCATGAAACACCATCCCGACCGCAATCCTGACGACAAGAGCGCGGAGGACAAATTCAAGGAAGCCAAGCAGGCCTACGAAATCCTGTCCGATTCGGACAAACGGGCCGCCTACGACCAGTTCGGCCATGCCGGGGTCGACCAGCAGGCCGGCATGGGCGGTGGCTTTGGCGGCGGCGGGTTCTCCGACGCCTTCTCGGATATCTTTGGCGACATCTTCGGCGGGGGCGGCGGCAACCGTCGCGACCGTGTCTATCGCGGTGCCGACCTGCGCTACAACCTGGAAATCGAACTGGAGGAAGGCGCGCGCGGCACCGAAACCAAGATCCGCATTCCCACCCTGGAGGAATGCGGCACCTGCCACGGCAGCGGCGCCAAGCCCGGCACCACCCCGACCACCTGCACCACCTGCGGCGGGCACGGCCAGGTCCGTATCCAGCAAGGCTTCTTCTCGGTGCAACAGACCTGTCCGCGCTGTGGCGGCACCGGCAAGATGGTGGCCGACCCCTGCCCCAGCTGCCACGGCGAAGGCCGCGTCAAAAAGCACAAGACGTTGTCGGTGAAGATTCCTGCCGGGGTGGACAGCGGCGACCGCATCCGGCTGGCCGGCGAGGGTGAGGCCGGCGTCAACGGCGGCCCGCCGGGCGACCTCTATGTGGTGATCCACCTCAAGGAACACCCGGTGTTCAAGCGCGACGGCGACGACCTGCATTGCGAAATGCCGATCAGCTTCGCCACCGCGGCGCTCGGCGGCGAGGTCGAGATTCCCACGCTGGATGGCCACGCCAAGATCAAGATCCCCGCCGAAACGCAGTCAGGCAAGGTGTTCCGCCTACGCGGCAAGGGTATCAAGGGCGTGCGCAGCCACGCGCCGGGCGACCTCATGTGCCACATGCTGGTGGAAACGCCGGTGAACCTGTCCGAGCGCCAGCGCGAACTGCTGCGCGAGTTTGATGACCTGAGCCCGGGGCGCAACAATAACCCCCGCGCGCAGTCGTTCATGGATAAGGTGAAGTCCTTCTTCGGACAATAATCTGGTTTCTCTCCGTGTGCGGCGTCCTTTCATACGGAGAGAGATGGCCTGCGGCCCCTTTCCGGATGGCCGCAGTACATTCCCCACTTTAACCAACTGGAGGAAATCCCATGCGCAAACTCCCTTTGATCGCTGCGAGCTGTGCCGTATTGTTCGCCTCGCCTACGATCGCCGCAGAAGAACCCGTCATCGTCAAAATTCCCAGGCTCACCGTCGAGGCATCAGAAAAACTCGCCCATGCCGCGATGGAGGCCTGCCGCAAGCAGGGTATTCAGATCGGGGTGACTGTGGTCGATCGCAGTGGCGATGCCATGGTGGTGTTGCGCGACACGCTGGCGCCGCGCGTGACCCTGGAGATCAGCAAGCAAAAGGCCTATACGGCGGTCAACTTCAACGCCGCCACGTCGGCGATGGTTGATCGCTTTACCCAACCGTTCTCGGTCGGCAAGGTCGAAGGACTCGTGTTTTCTGCCGGCGGCGTGCCGATCGAAGCTGCCGGCAACATCGTCGGCGCGGTCGGCGTCTCCGGCGCAGCAACGGGTGAACAGGACGAGGCCTGCGCACGCGCCGGCATCCAGGCGATCCAATTCGAACTGGAAACTGCAGGCCTCTGACGCGTTGGCTGGGGTTCGCCCCCAGCTACTTGAGTCAAGCCGGCCCGGCTTGCCCCTATTTCTTGCGCCCGGGTTGTGGGCCTCGGCCGCGCAATACCGGAAATGGGAGGATCAGGGTCGGGCGGCGGCAAACAGGTGAAAGAAATTCCGCGTCGTGGCCTCGCCCACCGCTTCGGCCGTCATGCCGCGCACCCGGGCGATTTCTTCCGCCACATGCTTCACGAATCCCGGCTGATTGGTCTGCCCGCGGTGCGGCACCGGCGCCAGATAGGGCGAATCGGTCTCGATCAGCATGCGCTCCAGCGGAATGGCCGCCGCCACTTCGCGCAGCGTGGCGGCGTTCTTGAAGGTGACGATGCCGGAAAACGAGATGTAGAACCCCAGCTCGATCGCCGCTTCGGCCACCGCCAGGCTCTCGGTGAAGCAGTGCATCACGCCGCCCGCCTCGCCTGCCTGTTCCTCGCGCATGATGCGCAGGGTATCGTCGGCCGCGGAACGGGTATGGATGACCAGGGGCTTGCGACAGGCACGCGCGGCGCGGATGTGAATGCGGAAGCGTTCGCGCTGCCATTCGAGGTCGCCGGTCAGCCGGAAATAATCCAGCCCGGTCTCGCCGATCGCCACGACCTTGGGATGATCGGCCAGCGCGACCAGTTCCGCCACGGTCGGCTCGGTGCAGTCTTCATGGTCCGGGTGCACACCCACGGATGCATAGACGTTCGGATGCGCCTCGGCCAGCGCGCGGATTTCAGGGAATTTTTCCAGCTCCACGCTGATGCAGAGCGCGTGGCTCACCTGGTTGGCCGCCATCAGGTCGAAGACCTCGGGCAGTTTGCCGGCGAGATCGGGGAAATTGATGTGGCAGTGGGAATCGATATACATGCGGCTCGGGAACGCCGCAGACGGCGTTACATGGTGTGAGTGGGACGCACCGATTTTAACGAACCGCCGAGCAAACCTTCAATCTTGTTTTGCGCCGCCTTGCCGCTTTCGTTGAAAGCGAACTGCACGCCCACACCCTGGGTACGGCTGCCGTGGGCACCCGAGGGCGTCACCCATACCACTTTTCCGGACACCGGCAGCTTGGCGGGGTCGTCCATCAGCGTCAGCAGCATGAATACTTCCTCGCCCATCTTGTATTGCTTGTTGGTGGGAATGAACAGTCCGCCGCCCTTGATGAAGGGCATGTAGGCGGCAAAAAGCGCGGATTTTTCCTTAATGGACAGGGACAGCACGCCGGGGCGTACCTGACCTGCGACATCGTTGACTGCTGCATTCATCATCGATCCTTTTTCAATCAAATACGTGCCGGTACTGGATCAGCCAGGCCTCGAACTGCAACGTCCGGTTGAGCGGGTGTGCCAGCGTCCGGCCTTCGTTCGCCTGCGTTCTGGCAAGCGCCAGCAGTCTGGCCAGATCGGCCTTCTTGCCCAACTGCGCCAGCACTTCCGCAAAATCGCGGTTGAACTGTACGCTGCCCTGCAATCTGACCGACAGCAAATCGCCCAGCCACTTGTACGCCACGTTGTGCCAGGTCTGCGGATCGACCGTCTTCCAGCGCTCGCCCAGGGTTACCGGATCGAGCCGGCCGGGATCTGCCAAGCCTTCCAGCACGCCGCGGCGCTCGTCCAGTTCGGGCCCCTCGGCCCAGCGTTGCGCGTCGAGCGGCGTACCGCCGGACAGCGCCAGCAGGTCCATCGCGTCACCCACACCCTGCCCGGCCAGCCACCGCGCCGCCTGATCGGCCGGCGGCAGGCCGATGTCGATCCGGGTGCAACGGCTGCGTATGGTCGGCAGCAGTCGGCGCGGCTGATCCGAAACCAGCACGAATACCGTATTTAACGGCGGTTCCTCGAGCACCTTTAACAGCGCGTTGGCTGCAGCCAGGTTGAGGCCATCCGCCGGATCGACCAGTACCACCCGGAACCCTGCGCGGTAGGTGGACATCTGGACGAAATCGACCGCCTCGCGCGCCTGGTCGACCTCGACCGCCGTGGCCATGCGGGTTTCGCCTTCCTTGCCGGTCTTCTCCTGTAGCGTCAGCAGCCGGAAATCCGGATGGGTGTCCGCCTCGTACCAATGGCAGGCCGGGCACTCGCCGCAAGGCGCGCCATCCGGCCGCGGCGCCTCGCACAGCAGCGCCTGCGCCCATGCCCGCGCCAATACGCCTTTCCCCACCCCACGCGGCCCCGCCAGCAGCAAGGCCTGCGCCGGGCGCGCCCGGGTCGCCAGCAACCGCTGCCAGGACGCTTCCAGCCAGGGATACGGTGCGCTCACCCCAGCCCTTCCAGCAAGTGGCCGATCTCGATCTGCAGCTCGGCGATGCTGTGACGCGCATCCAGCACGCAAATACGCGCGGGTTCGGCGCGTGCCCGCTCGAGATAGGCATTGCGCACGCGGCTGAAGAAGCTGTCGGCTTCGCGTTCGAAGCGGTCGGCGGTACGTGCAGCCGAGCGCCGCGCTTCCGCCACGTCGGGTGGCACGTCGAACAGCAGGGTGAGGTCGGGTGCAAAGCCGCGCTGCACCCAGGTTTCCAGCGCGGCAACTCGTTCCACCGCGATGCCGCGCCCGCCGCACTGGTAGGCGTAGCTGGCATCGGTGAAACGGTCGGACACGACCCAGGCGCCGCGCGCAAGCGCAGGCCGGATCAGTTCGGCCAGATGTTGCTGCCGCGCGGCGAACATCAGCAGCAATTCGGTGTCGGCATCCATGTCGCGATGCAGCAGCAGTTCACGCAAAGTCTCGCCAAGCGGCGTGCCGCCCGGTTCGCGGGTGACGACGACCTCCCTGCCCTGCCGGCGCAGCCAGTCGGCGACGAATCCCAGGTGGGTGCTTTTGCCGGCGCCATCGACACCTTCGAGCGTGATGAATTTTCCTCGGGTCATCGTTGATCGCGTTGGTAGCGGTTGACCGCGCGGTTGTGCGCGTCGAGCGTGCTTGAGAATACATGGGTGCCGTCGCCCCGTGCAACGAAGTACAGCGCATCCGTCTTGGCCGGATTGAGTGCAGCCTGGATGGCCGCCTCGCTCGGCATGGCGATTGGCGTGGGCGGCAGCCCGACGCGCGTATAGGTGTTGTACGGCGTATCGTGCTGCAGGTCGACCTTGCGCAGGTTGCCGTCGAAGCGCTCCCCCAGGCCGTAGATCACGGTCGGATCGGTCTGCAGGCGCATGCCCACCCTGAGCCGGTTCAGGAAGACGCCGGCGATCCTGGGACGCTCGAATGCCACGCCGGTTTCCTTTTCCACGATCGACGCCATGATCAGCGCCTCGTACGGCGTGCGATATGGCAACCCGGGGGCCCGAGTCTCCCAGGCGGCCATGAGCTTCTCATGCTGCCGACGATAGGCACGGCGCAGCACACTGAGATCGGAGGTATGAGGCGCATAAAAATAGGTATCGGGAAACAACAGGCCCTCGATGTGACCTTCTTCGGCGCCGATGGCCTGCAGGATTTCGGTATCGCTCATGCTGGCGCTTTCATTCTTCAGCATGGGCTGGGCGGCAAGCGCAGCACGCACCTCGCGCCAGTTCCAGCCCTCGATGAACTGCACCATGGCCTGCGAGACCTCGCCGCGCTGGATCATGGCATACAGTTCCAGCGGCGTCAGCGGCCTGTCGAGGGTATACACGCCCACCTTGAGTGTCCCTGCCTTGCCCAGTATGCGTCCAAGCAGCCAGAACACCTGCGCATTGCCGACCACGCCCTCGCGTTCGAGCATGGCGCTCAGGCTCCGCAAATTCGTGCCGGGTACCACGTTGAGCGTCTTCGGCAACGGCTCGAACTGCAAAGGCCGGTTGCCATACCAGGCCAGTCCGCCTGCGCCCATGAGCGCAAGCAGCACAGCGAGCGCAATCAATCGTTTAATCGACGTCTTCATCCAAGGCCTTACTCAAAAGCGCAGCCCAACCCGTAGGCGGCCATATTGCATCATCCAGCCTGGCCACCCGGCGCACGCCGATGACACTGTTGCAGACCATCACTTCGTCGGCAGCGAGTATAGCCGCGGGCAACAGACGGCCGACATGTACCGGAATACCGAGACGCGGCGCGGCCCGCAGCAGGCGCGTCCTGGCCACGCCCGCCACGCCGCATTCGCTCAGGTCCGGCGTGAACAGCTCGCCATTCTTGATCAGCAGCAGATTGCTCATCACCCCGCCGATCACCGCACCGAGGTCATCGCACAACAGCCCCTCGAGAATCGCCGGATCGGCCCATTCGGCCCGTGCCAGCACGTTCTCCAGGCGGTTCAGATGCTTGATCCCCGCCAGCCGGGGCTGCCGTGCCAGCCGCAGGGTGCACCAGCGCGCCGCAATTGCGTCCGGCGCACCGGCCTGCGCATACGCCGGCAACGGCGCAGAGAAAACGATCCGGGTGGCCGCCTGGCTTGGCGGCGGCGCATAGCCGCGTGCGCCGGTGCCGCGCGTGAGCACGATCTTGACGACCCCCTCTCCGGTCTCGGCCACACGGCAGACTTCCCCATGCAGCACCACTTCGTCGGGGCAGTCCAGCATCAGTGCCGCACAGTCGGCCACCAGCTTGGCGTAGTGATCGCGCCACCACAACGGCCGTCCGTCCTGCGTGCGCAGGGTGCGGAACACGCCGTCGCCATAGGCCAGTCCACGATCACGGGCATCTACCGAATCGGCCGGCTGGCCATTGACGAGCATCATGCGATTTCCAGTACGCGCAGCAGGGTGCTGCGGATCAGGATATTGAAATCGAAACGGCTGTCGCGGTTGCTGCCGCCGACGCTGCCCGTGTGGCTGCAGCGTGGCGTCCGCTGCGGTTCATGGATGATTTGCATGATGCGCACCTTGAAACAGCCGCTCATGGTGCCGTCCGGCCCCCCCGCACGCAAGGCTTCAAGCACGGTCATGTCGGACAACCGGCTTGATCGGATGCGATGGGACGGTCCACCGCGGAGGTCAGACGCGCTTGAAAACCAGCGAGCCGTTGGTGCCGCCAAACCCGAAGTTGTTCTTGAGCGCAAAGTCGATCTTCATGTCGCGCGCCGTATTGGCGCAATAATCGAGATCGCATTCCGGATCTTGCGAGAAGATGTTGGTGGTCGGCGGCGACAGCTGGTGGTGCACCGCCAGCACGGTGAACACCGATTCCACCCCGCCGGCGCCGCCCAGCAGGTGGCCGGTCATCGACTTGGTCGAGTTGACCACGGTCTTGTAGGCCGCATCGCCCATGGCAAGCTTGATCGCGTCGGTTTCGTTCTTGTCGCCCAGCGGAGTCGAGGTGCCGTGCGCGTTGATGTAGTCGATCTGGTCGGGATTCACGCCAGCATCGCGCATCGCGTTCAGCATCGCGCGGCGGGGACCGTCGGTGCTCGGCGCCGTCATGTGATAGGCATCGCCGCTCATGCCGAACCCCGTCACCTCGGCGTAGATCTTCGCGCCGCGCGCCTTGGCGTGTTCGTACTCCTCGAGCACCAGCACGCCGGCTCCCTCGCCCAGCACGAAGCCGTCGCGATCCTTGTCCCACGGACGGCTGGCGGTGGCTGGGTCGTCGTTGCGGGTGGACAACGCGCGCGCGGCGGAAAAGCCGCCCACGCCGAGCGGCGAAGTGGCGCATTCGGCGCCGCCGGCGACCATCACGTCGGCGTCGCCATGCTCGATCAGGCGGGCCGACAGACCGATGGCATGCAGACCCGTGGTGCAGGCGGTGACAACCCCCAGGTTGGGGCCTTTCATCCCATACAGGATCGAAAGATTGCCGGAAATCATGTTGATGATGGACCCCGGGATGAAGAAGGGAGAAATCTTCCGCGGGCCGGATTCCATCAGCAGGGAATGGGTCTCCTCGATCAGCGGCAACCCGCCGATTCCGGAGCCGATGTTGATGCCGATGCGTTCGGCATTGGCTTCGGTGACCTCGAGGCCCGAATCGCGGATCGCCTGAATGCCGGCGGCCATGCCGAACTGGATGAAGACATCCATGCGGCGCGCTTCCTTGGGATTGAGGTACTGCTCGACGTCAAAACCCTTCACCTCGCCCGCCATGTGGGAGGCAAAAGGCGAAGGATCAAAACGGGTGATCCGGGCAATTCCGGTGCGACCTGCAACCAGATTGTCCCAGGCCTCCGGGATGGTATTGCCGACCGGGGAGATGATTCCCAGGCCGGTCACGACAACGCGACGCTTGGACAAAAGTCAGTCCTTTTTATCGATCCGGCACGATACGGACGCAGGCCGAATCATTGAACATTGAAAGGCACACTATTGGACGGCCGGCGAACACACCAAGCGAGCGGGCATTGCACGCGCACAGCAGCTTCGCACATGGCCGGGCCGACTCAATAGCCGGGTGAACGATCAGCTCGAGTGGCTGTTGACGTAGTCGATCGCCTGCTGGACGGTGGTGATCTTTTCCGCATCTTCGTCGGGGATTTCGCAGCCAAACTCTTCTTCCAGCGCCATCACCAGCTCAACCGTATCGAGCGAGTCGGCGCCCAGGTCGCCGACGAAGGAGGACTCATTCTTGATGTCCGCTTCGTTGACGCCCAATTGCTCGGCGACGACCTTAATTACACGCTGTACGTTTTCCATTACTGATCCTCTCTTGAAATAAGGCTTCAACAAAATTGAAGCCGGACGATTTTACCAAACTTTCGGGGGCGGTTACGCCATGTACATCCCACCGTTTACATGCAAGGTGGTGCCTGAAATGTAGCCTGCGGCAGGCGATGCCAGGAAAGCGACGGCCTGCGCGATATCTTCGGCGGCGCCCAGCCGGCCCAGCGGGATATGGGCAAGCAACGCCTCGCGCTGTGCGTCCGGCAATGCGCGCGTCATGTCGGTATCGATGAAGCCCGGCGCCACGCAGTTCACCGTGATGTTGCGGCTACCGACCTCGCGCGCCAGCGATTTGGTAAAGCCCATGATGCCGGCCTTGGCTGCGCTGTAGTTGGTCTGCCCCGCATTGCCCATCGCGCCGACCACCGAAGCGATGGAAATGATGCGTCCGGCGCGCGCCTTCATCATCGCGCGCAGCACCGCGCGCGACAGGCGGAACACGGAGGTGAGGTTGGTCGCCAGGATGTCGTCCCACTCCTCGTCCTTCATGCGCATGAGCAGGTTGTCGCGAGTGATGCCGGCATTGTTGACCAGGATGCCGATGGCGCCAAAATCCTTTTCGATCGCCGCGATGACGGCGTCGACTTCGGCCGCGTCGGTGACGTTGAGCTTCATGCCGCTGCCCTTGATGCTGGCCGCGGCGAGATAGTCGCTGATCGCCTGCGCGCCCTTGTCGCTGGTGGCGGTGCCGATTACGGTGGCGCCTGCATTGCCGAGCGCCAGCGCGATCGCCTGGCCGATTCCGCGGCTGGCGCCGGTCACCAGTGCCACCTGTCCTTCAAGATTCGCGCCAGGCGCGAGGCGTCCTTGCAACATCCTCGTCTCCTTATGGGTTGAGCGCAGCCGCGAGGCTGGCTTCGTCGACCAGCGCCACGGCCGGCAGACTGTCGTCGATGCGTTTGTTGAGGCCTGTCAGCACCTTGCCGGGACCGCATTCGATCACCCGCTCGATACCGGCGGCTTTCAGGGTCTGGACGGTCTCGACCCAACGCACCGGGGTATGCAACTGCTTCGCCAGCGCCGCACGGATCGCATCCGCATCGGCATGGCTTTGCACGTCGGTATTGTGCAGCACGGGGATCGACGGCGCCGCAATCGCCACACCCTGCAGATGCGCCAGCAGCTTGTCGGCAGCCGGCTGCATCAGCGAGGAATGCGACGGCACGCTGACCGGCAGCGGCAGGGCACGCTTGGCGCCCTTTTCCTTCGCCAGCGCCATCGCGCGCTCGACTGCGGCCTTGTTGCCTGCGATCACGACCTGGCCAGGCGAGTTGAGGTTCACCGCCTCGACCACTTCGCCCGCGGCCGCCTCATTGCAGACCGCACGCACGGCAGCGTCGTCCAGTCCCAGGATTGCCGCCATCGCGCCGACGCCTTCCGGCACCGCCGCCTGCATGGCTTCGGCGCGGAAACGCACCAGCCGGATCGCGTCAGCAAAGCCCAGCGAACCTGCCGCAACCAAGGCCGCGTATTCGCCAAGACTGTGGCCTGCCAGCAGCGCCGGCGTCGCCCCACCCGCTGCCTGCCATACACGCCAGGCGGCGATATCGGCCGCGAGCATCGCGGGCTGGGTGTTGATGGTCTGGTTCAGCAGGTCGGCCGGACCGTCGGTCACCAGCGCCCACAAGTCCTGGCCGAGCGCGTCGGAGGCTTCGGCAAAAGTCGCGCGCACGTCGGCGCGCTCGCCCCAGCCCTGCATCATGCCGACCGATTGCGAGCCTTGTCCGGGAAATACAAAAGCAAGTTTTTTATCGAAAACAGCCACGTGCGTGTTCCTTGAATCAATATTTCAGGAGCGCGGAGCCCCAGGTAAAGCCGCCGCCGAAGGCTTCCATCAGCACGGTCTGGCCGCGTTGGATACGGCCGTCGCGCACCGCCACGTCGAAGGCCAGCGGCACCGAGGCCGCCGAGGTATTGCCATGGCCGGCAACCGTGGTCACCACGTTGTCCATGCTCATGCCAAGCTTTTTTGCGGTGGCCGAAATGATGCGGATGTTGGCCTGGTGCGGCACCAGCCAGTCGATGTCGGATTTCGAGAGACCGTTGGCTTCCAGCGTTTCGTCGACGATGCGGTCGAGCGTATTGACCGCCATCTTGAACACGGCATTGCCTTCCATCCGCATCAGTGCCGGTTCGCGCATGCCGGTCGAAGCGCCGGTGGTCGTGCGCAGCAATTCCTTGTGGCGACCGTCGGCATGGATATGGGTGGCGATGATGCCCGGCTCGGCGGATGCCCCCAGCACCACGGCACCCGCGCCATCGCCCCACAGGATGCAGTTGCTGCGGTCGTTCCAGTCGGTGATGCGCGACAGCGTTTCGGCACCGATCACCAGCACATGCCGGGCCGCGCCGGTCTTGATGAACTGGTCGGCCACCGACAGGGCGTATACGAAACCGCTGCATACTGCCTGCAGGTCGAAAGCGGGCTTGCCGTTGGTCATCCCCAGTTTGGACTGCACGATGCAGGCCGTACTGGGGAACACCAGGTCGGGCGTCGTGGTGGCAACCAGCAGCAGATCGATGTCGTCGGGCTGCAGGCCCGCCACGTCGAGTGCGGCGCGTGCCGCCTGGATGGCGAGGTCGCTGGTGAATTCACCTTCGGCGGCGATATGGCGTTCGCGAATGCCGGTGCGTTCCACGATCCATTGATCGTTCGTCTCGACCAGTTTTTCGAGATCGGCGTTGGTGAGGATGCGCGCAGGCAGATAGCTGCCGGTGCCGAGAATGCGGGAATAGGTCAAGCGGCTACCCGTTGCAGGAGTTGGATCTGATCGGTAATGCGTTTCAGCACGTTGTTGCGGACTTCGTCGCTGGCGGTGTCGATCGCGTGCTCGAAGGCAAAGCGGTCGGCCGAGCCATGGCTCTTCACCACGACCCCCTTGAGCCCCAGCAGCGTGGCACCGTTGTAGCGGCGCGGGTCCATCCGCCGCTTGAAGGCGCTCAGCACCGGCATGGCGAGCAGACCGGCGAGGCGGGTCAGCCAGTTGCGGCGGAATTCGGCACGCAGCGTGGTGGCAATCATCTTGGCAAGCCCCTCGGAGGCCTTCAGCGTCACGTTGCCGACAAAGCCGTCACACACCACCACGTCGGTCGTGCCCTTGAAAATGTCGTTGCCCTCGACGTTGCCGTAGAAATTCAGGTGGCTGTCGCGCAGCAGTTCGGCAGCCTGCTTCACCATTTCGTTGCCCTTGATGTCTTCCTCGCCGATGTTCAGCAGGCCGACACTCGGGTTCGGCTTGTGTTCCACAGCTGACACCAGCATCGCGCCCATGATGCCGAACTGCAGCAGATGTTCGGCCGAACAATCGACGTTGGCCCCCATGTCGAGCACCAGCGCATGACCCGTGGTCGTCGGCATGACGGCAGCAATGGCAGGACGGTCGATACCGGGGAGGGTTTTCAGGACGAAGCGGGCGGTCGCCATCAGCGCGCCGGTATTGCCGGCCGACACGCAGGCATCGGCCTCGCCGGACTTGACGAGGTCGATTGCCACGCGCATCGAGGAATCCTTCTTGCCGCGCAGGGCCAGCGCCGGCGCCTCGTCCATCGCCACCACCTGGCTGGCGTGGCGCATGATGAGACGAGGGCCGGTCTTGGCCCGGCGCGCCTTGAGTTCGGCCGCGACAATGTCCTGCGGCCCGACCAGAATCACGTTCAGGTCAGGATGACGCGCAAGACAACGGATCGCCGCCGGGACCGTGACATGGGGGCCGTGATCGCCGCCCATGACATCAATGGCGACTGTGATGTTTCTCATACAGCCGGAATCGTTGGCTGAGTGGATCGCGCCGGGCGGGAACCGTCACGCCGTGGCGCGTAAATGAATTATTCGCCTTTGGCCTTGACGACTTTGCGGCCGCGATAAAAGCCGTTGGGGCTGATATGGTGGCGCAGGTGCGCTTCACCCGTGGTCGGCTCGACGGCCAGCGGCGGGTTGGTCAGGAAATCGTGCGAGCGGTGCATGCCACGCTTGGACGGGGACTTTTTGTTCTGCTGGACTGCCATTTCTTACTCCTTAAAAATCGTGGCACCGGATTCCGGCACCCAAACCTATTGCGCTCCACGTATGGAGCATTCACCTTCTGCGTGCATGGGTGCAAGCGGCAGGCTCAACAACACTTCATCCTCAACCAGCTCGACCAGGCTCAATCGCTCGCCGGCCTGAATTGCGTCACTGTCGGGCAATGCGTCCAACCGTTCCAGCTCGGCCTCGTTGCGCGCCAGATACAGCGTACGCTCAAGCCCGACCGTATACGGCATGCTCCCCAGACAACGCTGACACGTCAATCCCACTTCGCCGCTGATCGACACCTGCAGGGACAGACTGCCTCGCTGATCCACTCGTCCGACAACTCGACAGAACAGCGCGCCTTGCGTAAATTCATGGGCAAGTCGCGGAAACGCAGCCACATCGGACTGGATTTCCCACGACTGCGCATCCCTGCAAAAACGCCATGGATCGACCTCAACAGCCTGAAGCATGACGACGCACCCCGGTAGATATGGCCAACAACATTAGCCCGCAATGATATGATTTCGCGTTCTTTTTGTCAAAGAAACCCTAGCCATCCCAACTTCAGGCGAACCCATGCTTAAGAAAATACTGGTCGCCAACCGGGGCGAGATCGCCGTCCGCATCGTGCGCGCCTGCGCCGAACTGGGCATCAAGTCGGTCGCCATCTATACCGATGCCGATCGTCACGCCCTCCATGTGAAGAAGGCCGACGAGGCCTATCACATCGGCAAGGACCCGATTCTCGGCTATCTGAACGCGCACACGCTGGTCAACCTGGCGGCCGCGTCGGGCTGCGACGCGCTCCATCCCGGCTATGGCTTCCTCTCCGAAAACCCCGATCTGGCCACCATTTGCGCGCGCCGCGGCATCCGCTTCATCGGCCCCTCGCCCGAAGTGATCCGCCGCATGGGCGACAAGATCCAGGCCCGCAATGCGATGATCGCCGCCGGCATCCCGGTGGTGCCGGGCTCCGACCACAACCTGGAAAACGTCGAGGAAGCGCGCGCGCTGGCCAACAAGATCGGCTACCCGGTCATGCTCAAGGCCACCAACGGCGGCGGCGGGCGCGGCATCCGCCGCTGCGACAACGAGGAAGACCTGCTGAAGAACTACGACCGCGTGGTGTCCGAGGCCAGCAAGGCCTTCGGCAAGCCCGAGGTCTTCGTCGAGAAATGCGTGGTGCAGCCCAAGCACATCGAGGTGCAGATCCTCGGCGACACCCAGGGCAACATCATCCACCTGTTCGAGCGCGACTGCTCGATCCAAAGGCGCAACCAGAAGTTGATCGAAATCGCGCCAAGCCCCCAGCTGACCGAGGCACAGCGCCAATACATCGGCAAGCTGGCGGTGCGCGCCGCCAAGGCGGTCGGCTACGTCAATGCCGGCACGGTGGAATTCCTGCTCGATCAGGACAACCAGTTCTACTTCATGGAAATGAATACCCGGCTGCAGGTCGAGCATCCCATCACCGAGACCATCACCGGCGTCGACATCGTGCAGGAACAGATCCGCATCGCCTCCGGCCTGCCGCTGCAATACCAGCAGGAAAACATCGCACATCGCGGCTACGCGATCGAATTCCGCGTCAACGCCGAAGACCCGAAAAACGAGTTCCTGCCCAGCCTGGGCCGCATCACGCGTTATTACTCGCCGGGCGGCCCCGGCGTGCGGGTCGACGCGGCGATCTACACCGACTACGTCATCCCGCCCTATTTCGATTCGATGTGCGCCAAGCTCACGGTATGGAACCTGACCTGGGAGTCCGCGGTCGAGCGCGGCCGCCGCGCCCTCGCCGACATGCTGGTGTATGGCGTGAAGACGACGATTCCCTATTATCAGGAAATTCTCAAGAATCCCGAGTTCCGCAGCGGGCGTTTCAACACCAGCTTCGTCGAAATGCACCCCGAACTCACCCAGTACACCGAAAAGAAACCACCGGAAGTGATCGCAGCCGCCATCGCTGCCGCCATTGCCGCGCATCAGGGACTTTAATCAATCATGGCAAAAGTACACATCACCGATCTCGTCCTGCGCGACGGTCACCAGTCGCTCATCGCCACCCGCATGCGCACCGAGGACATGCTGCCGATCTGCGGCAAGCTCGACCAGGTCGGCTTCTGGTCGCTCGAAGCCTGGGGCGGCGCCACCTTCGACGCCTGCGTGCGCTTCCTGCGCGAAGACCCGTGGGAACGCCTGCGCAAGCTCAGGAAGGCATTGCCCAACACGCGCATCCAGATGCTGCTGCGCGGTCAGAACCTCTTGGGCTACCGCAATTATTCCGACGACGTGGTGCGGGCCTTCGTGCAGAAGTCGGCCGACAACGGCGTCGACGTCTTCCGCGTGTTCGACGCGATGAACGATCTGCGCAACCTGCGCGTCTCGATCGAAGCGGTGAAAGCCGCCGGCAAGCACGCCGAAGGCGCGATCTGCTACACCACCAGCCCAGTGCACGACATCCCGCATTTCGTCGGGCTCGCCAAGGGGCTGACCGAGATGGGCTGCGACACCATCGCGATCAAGGACATGGCGGGCCTGCTCACCCCCTACACCGCGTATGACCTGGTGTGCGCGATCCGCGAAGCCAGCCACCTGCCGATCCACACCCACAGCCACGCCACGTCCGGCCTCGCGCACATGACGCACCTGAAGGCGGTGGAGGCCGGCGCCACCCTCATCGACACCAGCGTCGGCGCGTTTGCCGAGGGCGCCAGCCATCCCACCACGCAGAGCCTGGTTGCCGCGCTCGCCGGAACGGCCTACGACACCGGGCTGTCGCTGCCGCTGATCGAGGAGATCTCGGCCTACTTCAAGGAGGTGCGCAAGAAGTACTGGCAGTTCGAATCGGCCTTCACCGGCACCGACACCCGCGTGCTGATCAACCAGGTGCCGGGCGGGATGATTTCCAACCTGGCCAACCAGATGAAGGAACAGGGCGCGCTCGACCGCATGGACGCCGTACTCGACGAAATCCCGCGCGTGCGCCAGGACCTCGGTTACCCCCCGCTGGTCACGCCCACCTCGCAGATCGTCGGCACCCAGGCCGCGTTGAACGTGCTCACCGGCGAACGCTACAAATCGGTCACCAACGAGGTGAAGCTCTACCTGCAGGGCCGCTATGGCAAGGCACCGGGACACGTCAACGAGGAGGTGCGCAAGCTCGCCATCGGCGACCTCGAGGTCACCACCTGCCGTCCGGCCGATCTGATCGCCGACGAACTCGACAAGCTGCGCGGCGAAATCGAAGGCCTCGCCAAGTCCGACGAGGACGTGCTGACCTATGCCATGTTCCCCGAGATCGGCAAGACCTGGCTGCAGGAACGCGCGGCCGGCAGCCTCAAGCCCGAACAACTGCTTCCGCCGGGCGCGTCGCGGGAGGATAGCGCGCCGCGCTATGCCGCCGACGAATTCAAGATCACGCTGCACGGCGAGACCTACCACATCAAGCTGTCCGGCAGTGGCCGCAGCGACGCCGCGCAGCGCCCCTATTTCGTGTCGATCGACGGCGTCTCGGAAGAAGTGCTGGTCGAGCCGCTGAACGAGGTCGCGGTGTCAGCCGGCAGCGACAACACGCCGCGCAAAACCGCTGCGGCCCCCGCGCCCGGCCAGAAGCCGCGCGCCAGCCATCCCGGCCACGTTACCGCCGCCATGCCCGGCACCATCGTCGACGTGCTGGTGAAGATCGGCCAGACGGTCAAGGCCGGCGACGGCGTGCTGGTGATCGAAGCGATGAAAATGGAAAACGAGGTGCAGGCGCCGATCGCCGGCGTCGTCATCAGCATTTTCTGCAAGAAAGGCGATGCAGTGACGCCCGACATGGCGCTGGTCGAAATCCAGCCGGAATGAAACCGGGCCATGCTCAATCCGGACAAGCCAGGCTTGTCCTGGCTTCGACTTCGCGCTACCGCCGCGAACTGTTGTCGCGTCTGCACATCCCGTTCGACATTTTGGCGCCCGACGTCGACGAAATCCCGCTGCCGAATGAGGCTCCTTCGGCCACCGCCTTGCGCCTGTCGGCGCTGAAGGCGCAGGCTGCGGCCTTGACGCATCCTGACGCCCTCATCATCGGCTCGGATCAGGTGTTGATGCTGGACGACGAACAACTCGGCAAGCCTGGCGATTTCGACAAGGCCTTCGCCCAGCTGAAAAAGATGCAGGGCAAGGCCATGGTGTTCCACACCGCGCTGACGCTGCTGAACAGCCGCAGCGGCCACACGCAGACGCGCGACGTGCCGACCGTGGTGCACATCCGGCCGCTCAGCGACGCGCAGATCATCGCCTACCTCCACAAGGAACAGCCCTACGACTGTGCCGGCTCGGCGAAGAGCGAATCGCTCGGCATCGCCCTGATGGAACGCATGGACAGCCCCGACCCCACTGCGCTGATCGGCCTGCCGCTGATGGCGCTGACCGGGATGCTGCTGAACGAAGGCGTCGACGTCCTCACATGGCGCCAGGCTTGATTTCGTGACGGGCAGCCTTTACCTGATTCCGGTGCCGCTGGGTCCGGTCAGCCCGGAAGGCTGCCTGCCCCCCGACACCCTCGCGGTCGCACGCCGGCTCGAACACTTCGTCGTCGAACGCGCCAAGACCGCGCGCGCGCACCTGAAGGCGATGGACCATCCACAGCCGCTGCAGTCGCTGCACCTCGAGGAGCTCAACGAACACACGCCGGCCACCGCGATCGCCGCACTTCTGGCGCCGCTCCAGGTCGGCCACGACGTCGGCCTGCTATCCGAGGCAGGCTGCCCGGCAGTAGCCGACCCCGGCGCAGCGCTGGTCCTGGCTGCGCATCGTGCGAACATTCCTGTGGTGCCGCTGATCGGCCCGTCGGCTATCCTGCTGGCGCTGATGGCTTCGGGCCTGGGCGGGCAGCGCTTCGCCTTCCATGGTTACCTGCCCGCCAAGGAACCCGAGCGCAGCCAGGCCATCCGCGAACTGGAAAAAACCGCGCGCCGCGACAAGGCGACCCAACTCTTCATCGAAACGCCCTACCGCAGCGCGGCCCTGCTGGACGCCTTGGCCACCGCCCTGTCGCCCGACATGCTCGTCAGCGTCGGCGCGGATCTCAGCCTGCCGAGCCAGTTGATCCAGACACGTAGCGCAAAAAACTGGCGCGACAAGACCGATGCGGTCAAGGACCGCCTGGTCGTATTCGGGGTCGCTGCCTAGAACGCAGGCAATCAGAATGTCAGCGTATCGAGCCTGAGCGTGACTACGTCACCCGCCTCGGTTTGTGCTTTCAGCCATTCGGCGCCATCGCGGGTATACACGTCGAGCGGCTGCAGGCGTTGCGCCGCGCCGCTACCTACCACCACCTGCAGCCACTGCTTCGTGAGTGCGGCGAACTCCAGACGTTCGTGATCCGCACAAGCGATCGGGCGGTAATCGCTCAATGCAGCGTGACGCCCGCTTTTTCGAACGGCGTCAGCGCCTTCGCCATCGATGCGCCAAGGCGTCCGGCCAGCCGCTCGGCCAGGCCTTCATGCTGGGTGAAGTCGACGATGTCCTTGGCCTTGATGACGTCGCGCGCAACCGATTCGACATTGCCCAGGCCGTCGGCGAGGCCCAGCTGGATGCTCTTTTCGCCGCTCCACACCAGGCCGCTGAACATCTCGGGGGTTTCCTTCAGGCGCTTGCCGCGGCCTTCGCGAACCACGCTGATGAACTGGCCGTGGATCTCCTCCAGCATCTGTTTGGCATAGGCCTCCTGCTTGGGATCGACCGGCGAGAAAGGATCGAGGAAACCCTTGTTTTCGCCCGCGGTCAGCAGGCGGCGCTCGACACCGAGTTTCTGCATCGTCTGGGTGAAGCCGAAGCCATCCATCAGCACACCGATGGAGCCGACGATGCTGGCCTTGTCGACGAAGATCTTGTCGGCCCCTACCGCGACGTAATAGCCGCCCGAGGCGCAGATGTCGTCCACCACGACATACAGGGGAATGTCCGGATGCAGGCCGCGCAGGCGCTTGATCTCGTCATGGATCTGGCCGGCCTGGACCGGGCTGCCGCCGGGGCTGTTGATGCGCAGAATCACGCCCTTGGTCCTCTTGTCGTCGAACGCGCTCTGCAGGCTGGCGATCACGGTATCGGCACTGGCCTTGTCGGATGCGATCTCGCCCTGCAGATCGACCAGCGCGGTGTGCTCCTTGATCGACACGCCGTCCGACCCGAACCAGCCGGCCGCGAGAAACAGGATGATGAAGAGATACAGGAAGCCCAGCGTCTTGAACAGGATGCTCCAGTGACGGCTGCGGCGCTGTTCCTGGATCGCCGACAGCGCCAGTTTTTCCAGGACTTCACGTTCCCAATTTGCCGGGGCAGATTTTTCTGGTTCACTCATTGTTTTTCCATCAGGCTGTTTCTAACACATACACATGGCCGTCGCGTTCGACGACCGGGACCGGGATCAGTCCGCGCCCGGCGCAGCGCCCGCCGACACAGTGTCCGCTTGCGGGATGGTAGAGCGCGCCGTGCGTGGAGCAGATCAAGTATAGCCGCGAGTAGTCGAAGAATTCGCCTTCCTGCCAGTCGAGTTCCACCGGCACATGGCCGCACTGGTTGAGAAAGGCACGCGGCTGGCCGTCATAACGCACCACGAAGGCCTGCTGCGGCTGGCCGAAACGCATCAACTCGAAACGCACGCCACGGCCCAGTTCGGCGAGGTCGCTGGCGGCGCAGATCAGGCGTTCGTTGCGAGCCATGCATACACCTCGACAAAACTGTCCGCCAGGGCGAGCGGCGCATGCGGATGCAGGTCGCCTGCCTCGTGCGCGCCGTAGGTCACCCCCAGGCTGGCGACGCCGGCATTCGACGCCATCAGAAGATCGTGGCTGGTGTCGCCGATCACCAGGGTGCGGACCGGATCGGCGTCGAGTTCGTCTATCAGTTCCAGCACCATCGCCGGATGCGGCTTGGAGTGCGTCTGATCGGCGCAACGGGTGGCGGCGAACCAGGGCCCCAGGCCGCTGGCGTCGAGCGCGCGACTCAGGCCGAGCTGGCTCGTGCCCGTGGCCACCGCGAGCGTGAAGCCGCTGTCATGCAGTTCACGGATCCCGCTTGCCACCCCGTCGAACAGCGGCAGGTCGGCGTCGCGGCCGAGGTAATGGTGGCGATAGCGCTCGACCAGGCGCGGATAATCGTCGGCCGGCAGATCCGGCAGCAGGGCCTGCAGCGCCTGGACCAGCCCGAGGCCGATGATCTGGCGCGATGCGCGATCGCTTGGCGCGGCCAGGCCGATATCCTCGCAGGCGCGCTGGATCGAGTCGACGATCACCCCGGCGGAATCCATCAGGGTGCCGTCCCAGTCGAAAATCAGTAAATCAAACTGCCTGGGTTTGTTAATCATGGCCCATGCTTCAAAGTGTCCAGAAACTTGGCTAAATCATCGGGCAAAGGGGCTTCGATCTGCATGCGCTCGCTCGAAATGGGATGTTCGAACACCAGTTTGGCCGCATGCAGGAACATGCGCTTCAGTCCCTGTTTGATCAGCTGTTTGTTGAGTTCGAAATCCCCGTATTTGTCATCCCCCGCGATCGGAAAGCCCAGATGCGAGGTGTGCACGCGTATCTGATGGGTACGCCCGGTCTTCAGTTCCGCTTCCAGCAGGGTGAACGCATCAAACTGCTGCAGGCGGCGGAAGATGGTGTGTGCGACCTGCCCTTCGTCGCGTACCGTCACGCGCTTCTCGCCCTCGTCGGTGACCCGCTTGTGCAGCGGCAGCTTCACGTGCTGCACCGGATTCGGCCAGCGCCCCGCCACCAGCGTCAGGTAGCGCTTCTCGATCTTGCCGTCGCGCATCGCGGCGTGCAGCCCGACGAGTGCGCGCCGCTTCAACGCAATCAGCAACACGCCCGACGTTTCGCGGTCGAGCCGGTGCACCAGCTCCATATAACGGCATTCCGGCAGCTCCAGCCGCATCTGCTCGATCACCCCGCGCGAAATGCCGCTGCCCCCATGCACTGCCATGCCGGCCGGCTTGTTCAGCGCGATCAAGGCATCGTCACGGTACAGGATGTGGGGCACCAGCCGGATCCCGCCCTGCGGCAGGTGGGTCGCGGGCGTGATCACGGGTACGGCCACGCGCACCGGCGGAATGCGCACCTCGTCGCCCAGCTTCAGGCGATAGCCGACGTCGACCCGGCCGCCGTTGATCCGCACCTCGCCGCCTCGTACCAGCTTGTAAATGCGGCTTTTCGGTACGCCTTTCAGCCGCGCCATCAGAAAGTTGTCCAGACGCTGGCTGTCCGCGCTATCGTCGATCTTCAGCCGCCTGACCGAATCTTTCTCTAAGTCCTTCATTTTCATATACACTACCGCCGGTTCAGGCCGATTTTTGCCTGTCCAATTGCCCGGCATCCATGCCGGAGATTTTAGAGATCACGCCGGTTAAAACGCTCACCGGCCGCCGCCAGCCCGGCCCGTCTGGATTCCTGCCGCCCAGCCAACTCCACGTTGGCGCGAGCAGTCGAAGCCACCCGCCCCGCGCAATCGGCAAAGCAGCGATGTTATCAATGACGCGACAAGAAGCATACGAAATCAGCATTCACGCTCGGCTCCGTGCCAGCGGGAATCGGAAAGACCGCCCCGGCTCTGCCGGCGCCCCTCTCCAGGAACAGGACACCTCACCCATGCCATTTCACTCAACCCAATCCGTGATCGCATGAGCCGCCCGCTTTAGGCGGCAGTCTGGCCTGTCCCGTATGCACGCGCGCGGGAGTAAACAATGAAGCGCATGCTTTTCAACGCAACCCAGGCGGAAGAACTCCGGGTTGCCATCGTCGACGGACAGAAGCTCGTCGACCTTGACATCGAGTCCGCCAGCAAAGAACAACGCAAGGGCAACATCTACAAGGGTGTCATCACCCGCGTCGAGCCCAGCCTGGAAGCCGCATTCGTCGATTACGGCTGCGAGCGCCACGGCTTCCTGCCGTTCAAGGAAATTTCCCGTGCCTGCCTGCCCAACGGCGGCCGCGTCCCCGAAAACCTGAAGGAAGGCCAGGAACTGCTGGTCCAGGTGGAAAAGGACGAACGCGGCAACAAGGGCGCGGCCCTCACCACCTACGTCTCGCTGGCCGGCCGCTATGTCGTGCTGATGCCGACCAACCCGCGCGGCGGCGGCGTCTCGCGCCGCATCGAGGGCGAGGAGCGCAATGAACTGCGCGACACCCTGGCGCAGCTCGACATCCCCGAAGGCATGAGCCTGATTGCCCGCACCGCCGGCATCGGCCGCACTGCCGAAGAATTCCAGTGGGACCTGAACTACCTGCTGAGCCTGTGGAAAGCCATCGACGGCGCCTCCACCTCGCAGCCCGGCGCCTTCCTGATCTACCAGGAAGGCAGCCTCGTGATCCGCGCCATCCGCGACTATTTCTCGGCGGACGTTGGCGAAATCCTGATCGACACCGAGGACATCTACGAACAGGCGCAGCAGTTCATGGCGCACGTGATGCCGGCCAACGTCAACAAGGTCAAGCTCTACCGCGACGACGTGCCGTTGTTCTCGCGCTTCCAGATCGAGCACCAGATCGAGTCGGCGTTCTCGCGCCAGGTCAACCTGCCGGCCGGCGGCGCCATCGTGATCGACCACACCGAAGCGCTGGTGTCGGTCGACGTCAACTCGGCGCGCGCCACCAAGGGCAGCGACGTCGAGCAGACCGCCTACAACACCAACCTCGAAGCGGCCGACGAAATCGCCCGCCAGATGCGCCTGCGCGACCTCGGCGGCCTGATCGTGATCGATTTCATCGACATGGAAAACCCCAAGCATCAGCGCGAGGTCGAGAATCGCCTGCGCGATGCCCTGCATCACGACCGCGCCCGCGTGCAGACCGGCAAGATCTCGCGCTTCGGCCTGCTGGAAATGTCGCGCCAGCGCCTGCAGCCCTCGCTCGGCGAGACCAGCTACACGCCCTGCCCGCGCTGCCACGGCACCGGCCACATCCGCGGCACCGAATCGTCGGCGCTGCACATCCTGCGCATCCTGCAGGAAGAAGCGATGAAGGAGAACACCGGCGCCGTACACGTGCAGCTGCCGGTCGACGTCGCCACCTTCCTGTTGAACGAGAAGCGCGTCGACATCCACACCGTCGAATCGCGGCTCAAGGTCAACGTGGTGTTGATCCCCAACATCCACATGGAAACCCCGCACTACACCATCACCCGCCTGCGTCACGACGAACTGAACCTGACCGGCGCGGCCGAGCCCAGCTACAAGATGGCGGTCGTGCCGGAAACCGAATCCGTCTACCAGACCGCCCAAGCCGCCGCGCCGGCGCGCCAGGAAGCCGCGGTCAAATCCATCGCGCCGCCGCAACCGGTTCCCGCGGCACGCCCGGTGGTACCGGCCGCGCCGCAAGCAGCCCAGGGCGGCCTATTCGAGCGTATCTTCGGCTGGTTCAAGAAACGGGGCGAAGAACCTGCTGCGGCCGAAACCGCAGCCGCCGCCGAACCGGTTGCTGCCATCGCACGCAGCGAACGCCCGAGCGAGCGCCGGGGCGAACGCGAACGCAAACCCGGCCAGCGCCGCGGCCGCGGCGAAGGGCGGAGCGAGCCCCGCAACGGCGAAGCCCGCCAGCAGGAGCCGCGCCAGAGCGAAGGCCGTGAGAGTCGCGAGACCCGGGAAACCCGCGGCAGCGAGCAACCCAAACAGCCGCGTCCGCCACGCCAGCCGAAGCCGCGTCCCGAAGCCGAAGCCGCCCCGCGCCCAGCGGAAACGGCCGACGCTCCGCGTGAAGCCGGCGCCGAGGAAAAGCGCGAGTCGCGCAGCCGCCGCGGACGCGGCAATCGCCGCCCTCGCGATGCCCGTCCGGATGCGGCCGAGGCTGGCAACGCGGTCGCGCCGCACGCCGTCATCGAAACCGCCGGTTTCCGCGCAATCATCGAAATCGCGCGCAAACCCAAGGTAACGCCCGCACCGGCAGCGGTCGCCGCCCCTGCGCAGCAGGCCCTGCAACTGGAAACCGTGGCCGCGCCGAGCGCACCCTTACCCGGCGCGGTCACCGCATCGCCCGCCACCATCCTGGCAGACCTGGCAGCCAGCAAGGCCGATCTGCAACAGGTGGAAACCCAGGGAGTTGCCGTCGACACGGCTGAGCGCAGCGAACCGTCCCGCTCACGTCGCCGTCGCCGTCCCGCGGTCAAGGCAGAAGCCGAAGCCGTCAGCCTGATGCAGGTGGAAACCACGGCGCCCGTGACGAGCGTCACCGAGATGCCGACACCGGCTGCAACGGCTCCGCACCCCACGCGCCGACGTACCCGTCCGCAAGTGACGCCGCCCCAGGAACCGCTGGTGCAGGTGGAAACGCAAGCGAAATAAACGCCGCGCTGCAATAAACAAGGGCCGCTGTATGCGGCCCTCAGACTGCTGACAAAGCCCCCACTCGTTGGGGGCTTTGTGTTTGAATCGTGGGCATGCTCAAACCGCCCGCCCCCCACCAGCACCGTCTGGAAATGGTCACCCTCGAGGAGCTGGTTCCCGCGGACCACCTGCTTCG
>JBDRCF010000052.1:0-80186 GCA_043821985.1 Pseudomonadota bacterium | reverse complement strand
CGCCCGCGACGAGGCCGATTCGGGATACAGCCCGCGAAGCAGGCCGCGCCGCAGTGTCGTTCACTGCAAGCGGTACGCGACAAAGGGATGCACTCGAATCGGCCCGTCCCTTCGGGTTGCTGCGAGAAAGCGCGTCTGCTGCGTTGCGCCGCTTGGCAAGGGATGGCCCTTGCCTGCGCGACGCGCCTTGCATCCATCGCTTTCTCGCGGCAACGCAGGCGCGAAATTAGCGTTACCAGGCTCGCTGGGCGCCTCGCTCTCTGGTGGTCGATTCCGGCAAGCCTGTTTGCCGCCGATGCGTTGGCATGGGGACTGACGACCCATGTGTATTTTGCGCAACTGCTCGTCTGGGCCGTACCGCTGGCCGATCCCATGCTGCGCCGCGCGGTGCGGCGGTTTCCGCAGCGCCTGATGGCTGGTGCCTGCCTGCCCGATCTGGCACTGGTGGGGACGACTGCGGGGACTCGCGCATTCAACGCCAGCCACCGCTGGGAGACCGCCCACGCGCTGTTGGACGCAGCGCACGACGACGAATCGCGGGCCTGTGCGGTCGGTGCGATGAGCCATCTGTGGGTCGACATCATTGCGCACAATCACTTCGTGCCCGCGCACGAGCATCTGTGGTGGAACGTGCCGATTCTGACGCACGCCGCGGCGGAATGGGCGATGGACCACCATATCTCGCGCCATCTGTTCAGCTCGTCTGCCCCGCTGTTGCAGATCGACGACTGGCTGGTGGAGTATGTGGCATGCAACTTCGATTGCTCGTCCGCCGCCAGCCGACGGGCAATCCGCCAGCTGTCGGGCGCCGAACGCCTGTTGCGGCGGAGCCGCCTGCCCCATGCGCTGCATGGCGTGGGCTGCGTGCTGGATCGCAAGCTTGCCGCGCGTTTCGATTACTACATCCAGGAAGTATCGGCCCGGCTGCCGCAGATGAACCGGGTGCTGGCCGGCGAGGCGCCCGCCTGGTTGCCGGATTGTCCGCCGATGGCGGTGGCACGCGAACGCATCGCCGCGCACGCGCCGGAACTGGTGGCATGCCGGTTGCCGCTGCCGGGGGATCTGTTCGAAGCCGAGGTGCAGCCGCGTTTCCGCAACGCAGCCTGAGGGTTTTTTAAGACAGGCGCCCTACAGCGCCAGCGAGAGGGCGGCGATCGTGCCGCCGAGCAGCGCACCCACCAGGACATCGCTCACGTAGTGCAGTCCCAGAACCAGCCGTGACAGCGCGACCAGCGCGGTGAACGGCCATACCAGCCATCCCAGTGCCGGGTAATAGGCGGTGGCGACCGCGCTGAAGACCACCGCATGCAGGGTGTGGCCGGAAGGAAAACTGAAGCGGTCGAGCGGCGCGGTCAGGCAGCAGATCGACGGACAGGCCTGATAGGGACGCGGACGTTCTGTGGCGCCCTTCAGCCATTTGTAAACGAGCGTGCCGACGAGGCCGGCCGTGATCATGTGGAGCACGGCCGGCAGGGCGTCCCATCCGTGCCAGGCGATCAACGCCAGCATCAGCGCATACCAGAACACACCATCACCGAGCCGGCTGGCGAGCCGCAGCAGCCCGACCTCCCAGTCGGGTAGACGCACGCCGTTGAGGCGCTCCAGCCAGGCATGTTCGCGTGCGGCCAGTCGATCGAGGCCGTGGTGGGCAACCAGACTCAGACGATTTTGCATGGCGGACTCCTCATGAACGGACCGTCGGGGCGGCGGCAGGCCAATCCAGCTGGGGTTCGGTCGCGGGTTCGGGGTGGGCGAGACGCAGCAGCACCCGCTCGAAACTGTCGATGATGGCATCCCACGACAATTGGGCGGCACGCGCGGCGGCGGCGGTACCCAGGCGGCGTTGCCGTGCGACATCGGAGACCAGCGATACCGCCTGGGCGATGAACGCGGCTTGATCCTCGGGCGCGACCTTGAGGCCGTTTTCGCCGTGCCGAATGATTTCTTCGGCGGCCGCGCAATCGTAGGCCACCACCGCGAGGCCGGAGGCCATAGCCTCGATCGTCACGTTGCCCCAGGTCTCGGTCAGGCTGGGGAACAGGAACACGTCGCCCGAGGCGTAATGTGTCGCCAGCGCCTCGCCGATCTGGGTGCCGCAAAATATCGCATCGGGCCGTTTGGCCTGCCAGCCGGCGCGTTCCGGGCCGTCGCCCACCAGCACCAGGCGGGTGGCCGGGTGTGCCTGATGCATGGCATCGAAGGCGCTGAACACCAGGGACAGGTTCTTCTCGGCCGCCAGGCGACCTACGTACAGCACCGCAGTCTCGTTCTCGCCCACGCCCCACTGCCCGCGCAAGGCCGCATCGCGGCGGCCGGGATGGAACAGCTGCGTGTCCACCCCGCGCCCGATGATCTCGATGTTCTCGTAGCCATGCGCCAGCAGTTCGCGGCGGATGCCATCGGTCGGCACCAGCGTGACGGCGGCCTTGTTATGGAATTTGCGCAGATAGGCGACGATCGCGCGACGCAGCAGGCCAAAACCGTAGTGGCTGCTGTAGCTGTGGAAATTGGTGTGGAAGTCGCTCGCCACCGGTAGGCGCAGTTTGTTGGCCGCCGCCAGGGCCGACCAGCCGAGCGGGCCTTCGGTGGCGATCTGTACCACGTCCGGGCGCTGCCGGGTCCACAACCGGGTCAACGCGGCTTTCGCCGGCAGGCCCATCTTCAGGCCTTCGTAGCGCGGCAGCGCGATGCCGCGTTGCAGGTGTTCGCTGAGGGTGGCGGTGGGCTGCGGCTGGTCGCCGTCATTCTGGCGCGGACGGATCAACTGCACCTGGTGATTGCGTACCTGCAGGCCGTTGACCAGGCGGCCGAGCGTCATCGCCACGCCATTGACTTCGGGCGGGTAGGTTTCGGTCACCACCGCAATGCGCAGTTGCGGGCGCATGGACGGAAGCGTCTGGCAGGTGAATTCGGCGGCATCCATGGGGCGCAGCATGCCCCTGCCGTGCGACAAACAGATGACGCCGAAGTGATGGTTTGGTGAAGCGGGTGCTCAGGCCGCGAGCGGCAATGCGTCCTGCGCGATCGAACGCAGCAGCAGGATGTCACGGTAGGCGCCCGGTTCGAAGCCTATGCGCGTGCCGCCCCGGTTGTCGTAAATCAGATCGTGGAAGAAAGCCTCGATATCCGGGGTATTCCATACTTTCACCAGCTGTTCCAGCAGGTGCGGATACGCCTCCAGCCCCTGGCCGGCTTCGTTGTCCTGGGAAATCGGATGGTCGGTGAGATTGACGTTGAAATAACGGCGGCATTCGGCGCTGGCGGCCGCATAGCCGGCGGTATCGCCTTCGCGGTGCAACAGATCGAGCAGCAGCAGCCACGGCACCGGCGACTCGGTCGGCGTGGCACGCAGATGTTCCTGCAGCAGGTGGATGGCCAGGTCGCCATGCCCGAAGGCCATGAACACCTCGGCCTGGTCGAGAACATCTTCCTTGACCTCGGTGCCGCTGGTTTGCTGGGGCGGAGCGATTTCAGGCATGCGCGAGGAGACGGACGGCGGATCGGCCGGCATGTCGGCGCTCAATTCGGACAGCGTTTTCTCCGGCATTCCCGTTTGCGTCCAGGGCGTGTCGCCAAGCGTGGGCCGGACGGCGCGGTTGCGACGCAGCAGCCAGGCGGCCAGCGCAATCAAGCTGGCCACGATCGCCATCGCCAGCAGATACAGCGGCCACTGGGCGGGTTGCGAGGGAGCGGCAGGCGCAGGTGTCGTCGTGGGGGTGGCATGCCCTGCGGCTTCGAGCTCGGCATTGCGTCGCTGCAGCGTGGCGAGTTGGGCCTCCAGGTGCGCAAGTTTGCGGCCCAGCGCCGTGTTTTCATCGGACAGTTCGGTGGCGGTCAGCCCATCGGGGCGCGGCTGCGTCAGGTCAGGCAGGCGCGTGTCGAGACGCAGCGCCACCGGCGTATCGTTCTGGCTGGATAGCTCGTGCTTTCCGGACAGCACCAGACGCGGGACGCTTTCCTTCGGCGCGGCATGCACCTGGGGTGGGGTCTGGGTCCGCGCAGCCGCGTTCGGCGGCCGTGCGATGGACGCGGCTGCGCGATGGGACGGTCGATGGGCGCGCCGAGGTGAAACGGGACGGGGTGGGGCGGCGGTGGGGGCCGGTCCGGTTTGCGCGCTTGCAGCGGGGACATTCTCGTTGAGGGGGGCTTCCGTCGCCACGGGCGGGTCGAGCAACATGACATACTCGCGTTGCAAGCGCACCTCGCAGTCCGAAACCAGCACGAACTGTACGATCGGATCGTTCACCGGGTAGGACGTACGGATGAGCAGGCGTGTCTGATCCCCGGCCCGTTCGATACTCAGTTTTGCGCGGAGCGGTGGTGCGATGTTGTTTGCGCTGGTGCCGAGGCTGAAGCAATCCGCCGTCGTGTCGGCGGTCGCGCCGAGCAGGGTGACGGTCGCGTTCAGGGACCGGCCCAGTTGCGAATGTACATTGATGTCGCCCATGCCCAAGGCAGCGGCGGAGCCGGCCTGGCACAGACTCAGAAGAAGGCAAACAGTTTTGAGGTTCACACAGTCGGAAAACGATAAGGAGCGCACACCTCTATTCCGGCTAAGAACGCCACAACTTTAGGGTGCAGCGCCATATTGGCATGGTTTTTGTAATTCACTCAACCCAATAGTACAAGCGCCCACACGACGACCACGTTGGCCAGCGCGATCATCACGGCTGCACTGCCCATGTCCTTGGCGCGTTTGATGAGTTGGTGGTGTTCGAGGGAAATCCGGTCCACCGCCGCCTCGAGCGCGGAATTCAGCAGTTCGACGACCAGTACCAGCAGGACTGCGCCGATCATCAGTGCGCGGCTGATCCCGGTCTCCCCCAGATAGAGTGCGAGCGGAATCAGTAGCAGCGCGAGAAACACCTCCTGGCGGAATGCGTCCTCGTGCCGGAATGCGGCCGAGAGGCCGGCCCACGAATAGCCCGCCGCGTTCAGCACGCGCCGCAGGCCGGTCTTGCCCTTGTAGGGGCTGACGGGTTCGGTCATGCCTGGGCGGAGGCGACAGGTTTGTAGGCCAGATCGAGCTCGCGTGCGGCCTTGACGTCGTCCAGTCGCCGCACCGGCAGGCTGTAGGGCGCGCCCTTCACCAGATCCGGGGTGGTCTCGGCCTCCCGCTTGATCGCTTTCATCGCCTCGATGAACCCGTCGAGCGTTTCGCGGCTTTCGGTTTCGGTCGGTTCGATCAGCAGGCATTCCGGAACCAGTAGAGGGAAATAGGTCGTCGGGGCGTGGTGGCCATAGTCGAGCAGGCGCTTGGCGAAGTCCATCGCCGAGACGCCGGTGGCGTCCTTCAGCTTTTTCAGCGTGACGATGAACTCGTGGCTGGCGCGGCGCTCGGGGTAGGCCAGGTCGAAGCCGGCTTCGCGCAGCTTCGCCATCAGGTAGTTGGCGTTGAGCGTGGCGTATTCGGCGACGCGGTGCATGCCTTCGCGGCCCAGCAGGCGTGCATAGACGTAGGCGCGCATCAGCACGCCGGCGTTGCCCATGTTGGCCGACATGCGGCCGATCGACTGCGGCAGGTCGGCCTCGGTCGCCAGCCGGTAGAAGCCGTTTTCGTTCAGCACCAGCGGGATCGGCATGAAGGGCAGCAGGCGCTGCGCCACGCCCACCGGCCCGGCGCCTGGCCCGCCGCCGCCGTGCGGCGTGGAGAAGGTCTTGTGCAGGTTCATGTGGATGACGTCGAAGCCCATGTCGCCGGGGCGTACCTTGCCGAGAATGGCGTTGAGGTTGGCGCCGTCGTAATACAGCAGGCCGCCGGCGTCGTGGACGATCTTCTGGATGTTGGCGATGGTCTTCTCGAACACGCCCAGCGTCGACGGGTTGGTCAGCATCAGGCCGGCGGTCTGCGGGCCGACTGCGGCCTTGAGCGCAACCAGATCGACGCTGCCGGTCGCGTCGGTGGGGATTTCCTTGACCGTGTAGCCGCACATCGTCGCGGTGGCCGGGTTGGTGCCGTGCGCCGCGTCCGGCACGATGATCTCGCGTCGCGCGCTGTCGCCGCGCGCATCGTGATAGGCGCGGATCATCGCCACGCCGGCGAATTCCCCGTGTGCGCCCGCCATCGGCGCCATCGACACGCCGGCCATGCCGGTCACGTCCTTCAGCATTTCCTGCAACTCGAACATGCTGGCGAGGAAGCCCTGGCCGGTCTCGTCCGGGCTGGCCGGATGGCGCGCCAGGAACTGCGGCAGCATCGCCAGCGAATTGCACGCGCGCGGGTTGTACTTCATGGTGCACGAACCGAGCGGGTAGAACTGCGTGTCGATCGAGAAGTTCTTTTGCGACAGGCGCGTGTAGTGGCGCACCACGTCCAGTTCGGAAACCTCGGGCAGGGCCGGGGCGTTCTTGCGGCGCAGCCCTGGGGGCAGGTCGTCGAGGCTGCCGCCGGCGGCGGGCAACTGGGCGGCGGCGGTGCGGCCGGCGCGGGAATGGTCGAATATCAGCATGGTGGTTAGACGTAAGGCGTGAAGGGTGAGGGGCGGGGGGTGGGGCAGGGCAGGCGCGATGTGGTCTCGCAACCGTTCCTCACCCCTTTCCCCTCACGCCTCACGAATTTATTTCAATGCAGCCAGCGCGGCCTCGTAATTGGGCTCCTGCTTGATCTCGGGAACGAGTTCGGCATGGAGCACCTTGTTGTGCTCATCCAGCACCACGACCGCGCGTGCGGTGATGCCGGCCAGCGGGCCGCTGGTGATGGCGACGCCGTAGTTCTTCATGAAATCGGCGCCGCGCATGGTCGACAGCGTGGTCACGTTGTTGGTGCTTTCGGCGCCGCAGAAGCGGCTCATTGCGAACGGCAGGTCAGCCGAGATGATCAGCACGGCGGTGTTGCCGACGGCCGCGTCGTTGAATTTCTTGGTCGACATCGCGCACACCGGGGTGTCGAGGCTCGGTACGATATTGAGGATTTTCTTCTTGCCGGCGAAGTCGGCCAGCGAGACGTCGGCCAGGTCCTTGTTGACCAGCTTGAAGTCTGGGGCCGTGTCGCCGACCTTGGGGAAGCTGCCTGCGACGTCGATGGGGTTGCCGCCTAGAGTCACTGCCATGATTGCTCTCCTTGAATAAATCGATTAAATGCCGGGCACTCGAACGATAGCGCCCGATCCATTTCCTGCCAATTAACTGCCGTGCTGGTCATAGCGCGCCAGATGTTCATCCAGGTTTTCGCGCAGCATTTTTTCGTATTGGTCCAGAAAATAAGCGATCGCAGCCTCTTTTTCCGCGATCAGCTGTTCCTTGCTCTCTGATGCCGCCGTGATGACGAAGGCGTTGAATCTCGAGGCTGCAAATAGCGCGCATGCGCTGACCCGGCTGGGCTTCACCTCGTTCAGGTGGGTATTGGCCAGCTGAATGAACGAGTCGGTCACATCCCAGAACTGTTTGTCCCGCAGTACGTCAGTCATGCTTGACTCCGATTAGCTCTTGTACGCACACGGCGGGGCTTCGCGCCGTTTCGACAGGATACGTTCCATTTGTTGCACGTAGTGGTCGAGATCCGCTGCGGTCTTGGTTTCGGTGACGCATACCAGGATCGCCTGACCGAGTTCAGGATACCAGCCGGAAATGTCCAGGCCGCCGAGGATGCCCTGCGCACGCAGCGCGCGCAGCACGTCACGCGCATTGTCGTTGAGCTTCAGCACCACTTCGTGGAAGAAGGGCGAGACGAATGCGCGTGTGACGCCGGGAATCGCCGCCAGCTTGTCGGCCAGCGCCACGGTGTTGGCGTGGCTGTTGGCGGCGACTTTCGCCAAACCTTGCGGGCCCAGCAGCGACATGTATTGCGTCGCCGCGGTGACCACCAGGCCCTGGTTGGTACAGATGTTGGAGGTGGCCTTGGAACGGCGGATGTGCTGCTCGCGGGCCTGCAGCGTCAGCGCGAAACCCGGCTTGCCGTCGAGGTCGACGGTGCGGCCGACGATGCGCCCGGGCATCTGCCGCACGAACTCCTGGCGGCAGCACATGAAGCCGAAATAGGGGCCGCCCGAAGCCATCGGCGCGCCCAGCGGTTGACCTTCGCCCACGGCAATGTCGGCGCCCATGATTTGATTATTCTGGCCGCCCCATTTACCGGGCGCTTCCAGTACCGCCAGCGTGGTCGGGTTGACCAGCGCGATCGCCAGTGCGCCCTTGTCGTGTGCCCAGTCGGTCAACGCGTGCACGTCTTCCAGCACGCCAAAAAAGTTGGGCTGCGGAATGACGAGGCCGGCGAAGCTGCCGGGGTCGGCCGGTAGCACGGTCTGGCCGGTCGCAGCATCAAAATCAAGCTCGACCAGTTCGATGCCCTGGTTCCTGACGGTGGTGTCGACCACGCGGCGGTAGATCGGATGCACGGTCTTCGGCACCAGCACGCGGCGCGAGGTCTTGTGCGAGCGGACCGCCATCAGCACCGCTTCGGCCAAGGCGGACGCGCCGTCGTACAGCGAGGCGTTCGAGACGTCGAGTCCGGTCAGCCGGGTCATCATGGTCTGGTATTCGTAGATCAGCTGCAGCGTGCCCTGGCTCGCCTCGGCCTGGTAGGGCGTGTAGGCGGAGTAAAACTCGCCGCGCGTGGTGATCTGCCAGATGGCTGCCGGAATGTGGTGCTCGTAGACGCCGGCGCCGATGAAATTGGACCAGAAGCCGTCCTGCGACGCGCGTTCCTGCATCAGCCGCGCCACCGCCATTTCCGGCAGGCCGTCGGGTACGGCCTTGAGCTTGCCGGTCTTCAGTGCGGGCGGGATTTCATCGAACAAGTCCTCGATGCTGGCGGCGCCGATGGCGCCGAGCATGGTGGAAACGTCTTCTTCAGTGTGGGGGATGAAGGGCATTTTATTTGGGAGAGGTGATAGGGGTTAGGGGTGAGGAATGCGCGCTGGCGCAAGAGGGGGTTCCTGACGCCTTACCCCTCACGCCTCACCGTCATCAATGGGCTTCAGACTCGACCAGCTTCTGGTAAGCCGCGGCGTCGAGCAGTTCGGCGACGTCGCCGGCATTGGCGGGCTTGAGCTTGAACATCCAGGCACTGTAGGCGTCCTTGTTCACGGACTCGGGACTGGATTCCACGTCGCCGTTGGCAGCAATCACTTCGCCGGCCACGGGCGCGTAGACGTCGGATGCGGCCTTGACCGACTCGACCACGGCGCATTCCTCACCCTTGGCAAGCGTGCGGCCGGTAGCCGGATTTTCGATAAAGACCATATCGCCGAGCAGATCTTGCGCGTGATGGGTGATGCCCACGGTCAACGTGCCGTCGGCTTCGACGCGCACCCATTCGTGGCTGGGGGTGTATTTGAGGTCAGCGGGGATGCTCATTTTTTCTCCTGTGAGGGGTAAGGCGGGAGGGGTGAGGAGCGGAGCGCGGATTTACTTCTCGCGCCTCACTCCTGACGCCTCACGCTGTTAAGACTTTGCCGTTGCGCACGAACGGATATTTCACCACTTTGGCTTTCAGTTTCTTGTCGCGGATCTCGACTTCGACTTCCTCGCCCGGGGCGATCCCGAGCGGGATGCGGGCGAGCGCGATCGATTGCTGCATCGTAGGCGAAAACGTGCCGGAGGTGATTTCGCCGTCGCCGTTTTTGGTGTGGACTTTCTGGTGGCCGCGCAATACACCCTTGTCGAGCAGAAGCAGGCCGGCGAGCTGCTTCGTGACTTCGCTGGCCTCCAGGGCCTTGCGGCCGACGAAGTCGCGCTCGGTCTTCAGGTCCACCGTCCACGCGAGGCCGGATTCCAGCGGACTGGTGGTTTCATCCATGTCCTGGCCGTAGAGATTCATCCCGGCTTCCAGCCGCAGGGTGTCGCGCGCGCCCAGGCCGATCGGCTTGCCGCCGGCTTCCATCAACGCCTTCCAGAAGAACGGTGTGGATTTCGCCAGCACCATCACCTCGAAGCCGTCCTCGCCGGTATAGCCGGTGCGGGCGATGAACATCTCGCCCATGGCGGCAGCGTTGAAGGGCTTGAGGCTGGCAGTGATCTGGTCGACGCCGGGCAGCGCTTCGTTCAAAACACGCGTGGCGTCGGGTCCCTGGATCGCGATCATGGCGAGGTCGCGGCGCGGCGTCAGCGTGAGGCCCATTCCCCAGTCGGCGTTCATCTTTTCCATCCAGGCGAGATCCTTCTCTGCGGTACCGGCGTTGACCACCAGGCGGAACCAGGACTCGTCCATGAAATAGATGATGAGGTCGTCGATGACGCCGCCGGCCTCGTTCAGCATGCAGGAATACAGCGCCTTGCCCGAGATCTGCAATTTGTCGACGTTGTTGGCTACCAGCCGCCGCAGGAAGGCGCGCACGTTGGCGCCCTTGATGTCGAGCGGGAGCATGTGGGACACGTCGAACAGGCCGCAGCCGGAACGCACGGTGTGGTGTTCCTCGATCTGTGAGCCGTAGTTGACCGGCATGTCCCAACCGCCGAAATCGACCATTTTGGCGCCGAGTTCGCGGTGTGTGGCGTTGAGCGGGGTGTGTTTGAGCATGGGGCACCAAAAATAAAAAAGGGTGAAGCAAGGATGCGCTCCACCCCTCTGTCCTTGGTACCTGAGAGATTACAGCGGCTGATCCTATGAACCAGCGGGCTGCTGCCCCTTCGGTGGCAGTTGCGCGGATCTGATCCAGTCC
Organism: Pseudomonadota bacterium; assembly: GCA_043821985.1. Lineage (GTDB taxonomy): Bacteria > Pseudomonadota > Gammaproteobacteria > Burkholderiales > Thiobacillaceae > Thiobacillus. The sequence goes on along the minus strand of JBDRCF010000052.1, from coordinate 69,588 downwards.
GCGACTGCGCTCTCCAGAGTGTTCCGGCTGTTGCGGTCCTTTTGCCTGAGCGATTCCGGGTGGGTTACGCCTTCGGCGGCACGCTATTCGTGCGCTCTCCCGCAACGGGAGTGCGCACTATACCGAAGAAGCGTTGGGCCGGCTAGCTTGACGCTATATCAATACGTCAGCTGCAGGTTGAAGCCCATCGGCGTCAGGTCGTGCACGGTCAGTGGCAGGCTCAGGGGCTGTTCGCTGCGTGCGGGGATGCCGGCGGCGATGCGCTGGGTATCGCCGAGGTACTCGCTGGGGGCGAAGCTGCGGCGCGCCAGCGGACGGTTGTGCTGGTCGGTCAGGGTCAGCACGAGTACCGGCCAGGCCTGGACATGATTGGCGCGGTTGCCCAGGGTAAGCGTGAGCTTCAGGCGCCCGCTGGCCTCGGTTTGCAGGTCGGAGCCGACGATCTGCAACAGTGCCAGGTTTTTGGGAAGCGAAAGCGTGCAACCGAGCGCTGCGCAGGCCTGTTCGAATGCGGGTCGGGTTTGCGGCAGCCGGCGCACCAGGGTGTCGCGCAGAAAATAAGCGGTTTGTGCCAGCAGCACGACAAACAGCAACAGACTGGCCGTTCCCCACACCCAGGGACTGATGCGGCGGGGCGAGGACGGTATGCGTGCCTTGCCGGGCATCGGGGAAGCATATTCGATGCGTGCGGCGGGGAGAGCTTCGGCAGCGGTGGACCGGCGCAGGGGCGTGGCGGGTTCGGGCGGATAATTGGGGGCGGTGTGAATCTGCGGCAGTGGGCCGGGGTCGTCCGGAACCGGAATGTCCGGGTCGATCAGGATGATCGAATCCAGATCGAACGATGTCTCGCGCTGGACGATCCCGCGCGGGATGTCGGCTGCGGCGATGTCTTCCTCTTCTGGCGACGGTGCGACGGGTGGCGCCTCGTCGGCCGTGTCCGGAGTGTCGGCCGCCGTGACTTCTTGTTCGGCGGGCGGGGGAAAGTCAGGCTGCGCAGGCGGTTCGACCGGCTCGGGCTCGGGCTCGGGCTGTGGCAGCGGCGAGCCGTCTTCCATGAGCAGGCTCAGGCGCGCATCGAAGGCCGTGCCGCACACGCTGCACTGCACCCAGCCCTGCGCGGCGTCGAGCTGGTCCGCGCCGAGACGGAATACACTGGCGCAGTGCGGGCAGGTGGTGCGGTAATTCACCGCTTGACGCCAGCCAGACGCACCCAGCCCTCGTCGATTGTGGGCGGGTCGAAGTCAAACCAGTCGCGATAGACCGCCATGACCTCGTCGGCCTGTTCGGCCAGGATGCCGGACAGCACCAGCCGCCCACCGGCGCGCACTCGGCCGGCCAGCAGCGGCGCCATACCCTTGAGCGGATTGGTGAGGATGTTGGCGACGACGACGTCGTACTGGCCCGGCGCGAGTTCGCCAGGCAAGCAGAAATGGGTGGCAACCTCGTTCAGTGTAGCGTTGTCGCGCGACGCGGCGACGGCCTGGGTATCGATGTCGACGCCGTCGACGCGCGCGGCGCCCAGCTTGACCGCCGCGATGGCGAGAATGCCGGAGCCGCACCCATAATCCAGCAGCGTTTCGCCGCCGGCGAGCTGCGTGTCAAGCCAGCGCAGGCACAGGCGCGTGGTGGGATGGCTGCCGGTACCGAATGCCAGGCCGGGATCGAGCTTGAGATTGATCGCGCGGCTGTCGGGTGCGTCGTGCCAGCTGGGCACGATCCACAAGCGTGGCGAGATCGGGATGGGATCGAACTGCGATTGCGTGAGGCGTACCCAGTCCTGCTCGGCCACGGTCTCGATCGTGTAGTCGGCCGGAGCGGAAATGCCTGCCTGCTTTGCCGCAGCGGCCAGCGTTTCCGCCACGTCGGCGTCCTCGTCCAGCAGCACCACCGCGATGCTGTGCGGCCACAATTCGGCAGTCGGATGATCCGGTTCGCCGAACAGCGGGGTTTCGTCCACTGTGCCGGCGTCGGCGTCTTCCAGCGACACCGACAGCGCACCCGCATCCATCAGCGCGTCGGACAACGGCTCGGCCTGTTTGGATTCGACGAGGATGCGAACGGATTGCCAGGGCATGGTAGTAAGGGGTTAGCGGTGAGCTGTAAACGATAAAGGGCGACGGGGAGGGTGTTTTTCCGCTGGCTGCTTCACCGCTCGCCGCTTACCTGTCAGCTTTCTCCGCCGCCAGTTTGTGCTCCAGATAATGAATGCTGGTGCCGCCGGCGATGAAAGCCGCATCGTTCATCAGTTCCTGGTGCAGCGGGATATTGCTGTGGATACCCTCGACCACCATTTCCATCAGCGCCCCGCGCATGCGGGCGATGGCCTGGTCGCGGGTATCGCCGTAGGCGATCAGCTTGCCGATCATCGAGTCGTAATGCGGCGGCACGTAATAGCCGTGGTACACGTGCGAGTCGACGCGGATGCCTGGGCCGCCGGGCGCATGGTAGTTGGTCAGCTTGCCGGGGCTGGGGACGAAGGTCGTGGGATGCTCGGCGTTGATGCGGCACTCGACGGCGTGGCCCTTGAACTGGATGTCCTTCTGCTTCCACGGCAGTTTCTCGCCGGCAGCGACGCGGATCTGCATCTGCACGATGTCGATGCCGGTGATGAGTTCGGTCACCGGATGTTCAACCTGCACCCGGGTGTTCATTTCGATGAAGTAGAACTCGCCGTTCTCATAGAGAAACTCGAAGGTGCCGGCGCCGCGATAGCCGATCTTGCGGCAGGCTTCGGCACAGCGCTCGCCGATCTTGTCCCTGAGCTTGGGGTCGAGCCCGGGGGCCGGCGCCTCTTCCAGCACCTTCTGGTGGCGGCGCTGCATCGAGCAGTCGCGTTCCCCAAGGTGGACGGCGTTGCCATGTTCGTCGGCGAGAATCTGGATTTCGATGTGGCGTGGCGTCTGCAGGTATTTTTCCATGTAGACCATGGGGTTGCCAAAGGCGGCGCCCGCTTCGGTCTTGGTCATGGTCACCGCATTCAGCAGCGCAGCTTCGGTATGCACGACGCGCATGCCGCGGCCGCCGCCGCCGCCGGCCGCCTTGATGATGACCGGGTAGCCGATACGGGCGGCGGTCCGGACGAGCTCGTCGGGATCATCGGGCAAGGCGCCGTCGGAGCCAGGCACGCACGGTACCTTGGCTTCGAGCATTGCCTGTTTGGCGGCGACCTTGTCGCCCATCAGACGGATATTGTCGGGACGCGGACCGATGAAGGTGAAGCCGGACGACTCCACGCGCTCGGCGAAGTCGGCGTTTTCCGACAGGAAACCGTAGCCGGGATGGATGGCGGCGGCGTCGGTGACTTCGGCTGCGGCGATGATCGAGGGCACGTGCAGATAGCTCTGTGCCGAGGGCGCCGGGCCGATACACACTGATTCGTCGGCCAGCTTCACATACTTGGCGTCGCGGTCGGCTTCGGAATATACGGCGACCGTCTTGATGCCCATTTCACGGCAGGCGCGCTGGATACGCAGCGCGATTTCGCCGCGGTTTGCGATCAGAATCTTTTCAAACATTTTGGTTCTCCGCGGCGAAATCGCCCTGACGGCCTTCGGCCGTTGCGCGTTTTGGCTTCGCCGCTGCGCTGCCTGACGGCAGCTGGTCTCCGCGGTTGGCGATGAGGATTTTTTCAAACATGGTTTAGGGGGAGGGGCCGGGGCAGGATTCAGGATTCAGGGGATGCGCGGCGTTGCCGCGTCAAATGAACGAGGCGCGACGCATCTTCCCTGAATCCTGAATTCCGACGCCTGACCCCTGAATCCTTTCCTCAAGCAATCACAAACAAGGGTTCGCCGTATTCCACCGGCTGACCATTTTCGACCAGGATGGCCTTGATGACGCCGCCTTGGTCCGCTTCGATTTCGTTCAGCAGCTTCATCGCCTCGATGATGCATAGCGTGTCGCCGGCATTCACGTTCTGCCCGACCTCGGCAAAGTTCTTGGAACCGGGCGCCGGGGCACGGTAGAAAGTGCCGACCATGGGCGAGCGCACGACGTGTCCCTCGGGAACGGCCTCTTCCGCCGGAGCCGCTGCGACCGGGATCGCTGCGGCCGGAGCCGCTTGTATCATTTGCGGGGCGTGCGCCATCATCATCGGCGCGCCAGCGATGCTTTTGGCGATGCGGACTTTTTCTTCGCCCTCGGTGATTTCCAGTTCGGCAATGCCCGAGGCTTCGACCAGGTCAATGAGCTTTTTCAGTTTTCTGAGATCCATGGGGGGTCCTGTTTTGGAGGTGACGCAGCGCGTATTCCAGCGCCAGTTCGTAGCCGTGCGCGCCCAGACCGGACACCACGCCAACGGCGAGGTCGGAGAAATACGAGTGGTGGCGGAAGGAATCGCGCGCGTGAATATTGGAAAGATGAACTTCGACAAACGGAATGGCGGTCGCCGCCAGTGCGTCGCGCAACGCGACGCTGGTATGGGTGTAGGCCGCCGGGTTGATGACGATGAAATCCACCTGGTCGCGGGCGGCCTCATGCAGCCGGTCGATCAGGGTGCCTTCATGGTTGTGCTGAAAGGTTTCGACGTGCGCCCCGGAGGCTTCTCCCAGATTGACCAGCGCACGATTGATGTCGTCGAGCGTGGCGAGACCGTAATGCTTGGGTTCGCGGCTGCCCAGCAAATTGAGATTGGGGCCATGCAACACCAAAACATGTGGGCGCAGACTGGGGACCGATTTGGCCGACGTGCGGCTGGTTCGTTTGGTCGTCATGGCGGCGAGTTTGCCGTAAATGAGGGTAAATTGTCCAGATATTGACGCTAAATCGCAACTATGAGCCGATTTTGCCCAGGGCTTGCTCGAGCGTTGCGCGCGGCAGCCGGCCCAGGTGGCTCAATGCGATGTGGCCGTCGCGATCGAGCACGATCGTGTACGGCAATGCGCCGCTCGGGTTGCCGAGTTGCCGGGCCAGATTATGCGCAGCGCCCTCGCCGATCAGGATTGGATAATTGACCGATACGCGCTGCAGGAATTGTGTGACGTTGGCCGAATTGTCGATGGCGATGCCGACAAATTCCACGCCTTTTGGCCGATATTGAGTACGCAGGGAAACAAAATCCGGTATTTCCTCGCGACACGGCGCACACCAGCTGGCCCAGAAATTCAGGACGACGACTTGCCCGCGCCATTGCGACAGCGGCTGCGGGTGTCCTTGCGCATCCGGAAAACCGAGCTGCCACAGCCCGGAGACCGCGGACGCAGCGGGCGTTTTGGGCGCATAGCGTGTCTGTGCCAGCCAGATTCCCGCCGCCAGTGCAGCCAGGACCAGGGGGAGGCCATACAGCAGTTTTTTTTGCATGGGGTGATGGTGCACCGTTAAGTTTCCCACCCCGAAAACGGGATGGGAGCCGGGCATTCGAACAGCCAGGCCTGCCGGGGGACACGGCCATCAGGCCGGCTGTTTACAGCGTGCCGTAGGAATGCAGGCCCGACAGGAACATGTTCACGCCGAGGAAGGCGAACGTCGTGACGAGCAGGCCACCCAGCGCCCACCATGCGAGCATCGGTCCGCGCAATCCCTTGACCAGGCGAATATGCAGCCAGGCGGCGTAATTGAGCCACACGATCAGCGCCCAGGTCTCTTTCGGGTCCCACGACCAATAGCCGCCCCAGGCTTCGGCCGCCCACATTGCACCGAGGATGGTGGCAATCGTGAAGAAGGCGAAGCCGATCGCGATGGACTTGTACATGATGTCGTCGATCACTTCCAGCTTGGGCAGACGGCTGGCGAGAATGCCGCGTTGCGCCAGCAGGTAGGCGGCGCCCAGCATGGCGGAAATCGAGAACGAGCCGTACCCGATGAAGTTGGCTGGGACGTGCAGTTTCATCCACCAGGATTTGAGTGCCGGCACCAGCGGCTGGATCTCATGCGCACCGCGATCCAGGGCGTACCACAGGATGAAGCCCACGGCTGCCGAAATCACCAGCAGCACGAAAGCACCCATCTGCCGCGTCTGGTAACGCGCTTCGTAATACAGGTACAGCATCGCGGTGATCAGACAGAACAGTACGAACACTTCGTACAGGTTGGAGACCGGGATGTGGCCGACGTCGGTGCCGATCAGGTAGGACTCATACCAGCGCACCATCAGGCCGATGAATCCCAGTGCGACGGCAGACCACGTCATCGCCGTAGCCGTTTTCATCGTGAACTCGGAACGCGCCAGCAGACCTATCCAATAGGTCAGGGTGGCGAGCACGAACAGGGCGCACATCCACATGATGGCGGCCTGGCTGGAAATCAGGTACTTGAGGAAGAAGGCTTCATCCATGCGCGCCAGGTTGCCGTGGTACTGGCTGATGGCGAACAGGCTGACCGCGCCGACGATGATGAAGAGCGGACGGAACGATTTCCAGAACCAGCCGAACACCGCCAGCGCCGGAATGGCTGCCAGCAGGATGCCCTTTTCGTACGGATCCATGAATTCGCCGAAACGCGAGAGCGCGAACAGGCCGCTCGACGCAATGATGACGGCGAACAGCCAGTCGAACCACGACAGGCGCTTCAGGAGCGGGGCGGGTTGATGCAGGGCGAGTTCCATGATTGTGACCTCCGGATTACTTGGCAAGCGTGTCGAGCGCCTGGGCGTGTTGGGTAAACTCTTTTTCGAAGTCTATCGTGTGTTTGGCCGACGACATGGCCAGCAGGGCGTGGCCAGGTTTGATGCGCAGCCAGACCCGGCGTTCGCGTACAAAGAGCATGAAGAATACGCCGAGTGTCAGCAAAAACGAACCTAAATAGACCACGTTCTTTCCGGGTGACCGGGTAAGCTGCAGGCCGCTCGCCTTGACCTCGTCATAATGCATCAACTGCAGGTAGATCGGCGCGCCGTAGACGAACATGTCGCTGACACTATTGAGGGTGTCGCGTACCAGCCAGCCGGTCGCGTCATCGGGCTTGGGTTCGGGCAGATGGGCTTGGCGATTGGCGATTCTCAGGGCCTCGTATGCCGCAAGTTCAAGAATGCGCAGATAGGTGCCCGCCGCTTTTTCGCGTTCGGCGGCGGGTACGTTTGTTTCGATGAACTGGCCCAGGGTCTGAAACCCGCCTTTGGCAAACAAGGCCAGCACCTGTGCGGCGCTCTTGGTCAGCTTGCCCTCGATTTGCGGGTCCGATGCATTTGGCGGCAGGGCCTGATGGGCAAAATTGGCAGCGATTTCGTGCCGCCATGCGGGATTCAACAGGGCGCCGCGCAGCCGCATGAACGTCTCGATGTTGCCGTCCGCGTCGAGGGGCATGCGCATGTAGCGGAAGGCCTCGTTTGGCGCGTCGCGTACGCCCGACATCATGTACCAGCGGCCATCGAGTTCCAGTGGCAGCATGTAATTGCTGAACTCGTGCGCCTGCCCGCGCGAGTCGCGCAGCTTGTACTGGAAGCTGGGGCCGACGTTGCGCAGATGCTTTTTGTCGCTGATCGGGCTGCCGCCCAGCACACTCATGGTGCTGCCGGTTTCAGCGGCGTCGCCGCCCATGTTCTCGATATTGAAAGGCCGGAAGTCGGTGAACTCCAGCGTGTAGTCGCCGGCCTCGCTGGTCAGCGCGGCATTCTGGTGCACGGTGCCGTCGATCGGGAAGGGCGAGGCCGTAGGCGCAAACAGGTTCCAGCCACGGAGGCTCAGGCGCGTGCCGCCATCGGCAAAGCTGGCCTGATAGATCGCGATGCCATCCTGGATCAGCGGATGGTTGACGGCGATCGTCGCATCGCGGATTTTCTTTCCGGAACGGTCGAATATTTCGAGATCGCTCTCGAAATTCTTGGGTTGCCCCGTCGTGTAATGTTCGATGCGGAATTGCTTGAGTGCCACGGTGAAAGGCAGATCCTGCACCAGATAGCCGTCAGCCACATTCAGGAACACCACGTCGGCACTGGAACCCTCCGGAATCTGCACGCTCCCGCGAAACGACGGATTGGACGGCGACAGACGCGAAATCGCCGGTACCTGGCTCTGCGGAATATCGCGGGTCTCGATTTTCTTGTAACCCAGCAGTTGCTGCACCTTGAATACCAGGTTGCCGTCTATCAGGCCGCCGATGCAGATCATCACGATGGCCGAGTGCGCCAGGAAATAGCCGAGGCGGTTCCAGCTGCCGGCTTTGGCGGCGAGTAATACGCCTTCCTCGCGCGGCCGGTTCTTCACCTTGTAACCCTGGCCTTCGAGGTAGTGCTGCACGCTGGCGGCGAGCACTTCGGGCGTCTGGCTCGTGACGGCCTCGTGCTTGTGCTTGAAAGCATTCAACGATTGTTCGCTGACGTGCTCGCGAAAGCTTTTCATCTCGCGTGCGAAGTTCGGTGCATTACGGTAAATACAGACAGTGGTGGAGACGACCAGAAAGGTCAGGATGACCAGAAACCAGGCGGCATGATAGACATCGTACAGCCCCAGTTTTTCATAGGCCTCGAACCAGAACGGCCCGAACTGGATGATGTAGTTGTTGTAGGGCTCGGCCTGCTTCAGTACGGTCCCGATAATAGAGGCGACAGCCAGGATAGACAGCAGACTGATCGCGAAACGCATCGAGCTCAACAGCTCGAACACGGATTTTCCGAAGGACGGGGACGTGGAATTCATGGGGGCAGCAATACCCTCTAGGGCGCCAGAAAAAAAAGGGTGACCTGCGTCACCCTTTCATCGACTCAAATAAGTCGGATAAGTTTACCCGCAAGGGGCAGGCCGTGGTTTAAAGCCGCTGAAGCGTCAACAACCATGCACTACCCGCCAGGAGTAGGCCGTGCTTGTACGCCGGTAAACCGGGGCAACAACCACGCTCTAACGCAAGCCCTGAATATAAGCGGCCACGGCCTTCATGTCAGCATCCGTCATCTTTGCCGCGATGGTGCGCATCATCTTGGCACCGTCGTTGGCACGCGTCTCAAGGCGGAAATTGTTCAGCTGGGCGTAAATGTATTCGCTGTGCTGTCCGGCCAGGCGCGGAAACTGGACGGGTACGCCCTTGCCCTGCGGGCCGTGGCAGGATGCGCACGCCGGCACGCCAGCGCCCTGTACGCCGCCACGGAAGATCTTCTGGCCGAGCAGCGCCAGTTCCTGATCCTTGGACGTACCCGGCTTGGGCTGCTGGGCGCTGAAGTAGGCTGCCAAGTTCAGCATGTCCTGCGGGCTGAGGCTGGCGACGATGCCGCCCATCACCGCATTCTTGCGCTCACCCGACTTGAAGTTGGTGAGTTGCTTGTCGATGTATTCCGCATTCAGGCCGGCCAGCCTGGGATTGGCCGCGACGGTGCTGTTGCCGTCCGCCGCATGGCAGCCCGCGCAGACCTGATTGACGATGCTTTCAGCCGCCTTGGGATCGCCTTTGCTGGCCGGGCCCGCAGCAGGTTCGTTGGCAAAAGCGGAGGTGGCGGCCAGTGCGGCAACCAGTGAGACGACGAGTTTCATCAAAAGCTCCTGAAGCTTGCAAAACTTGGGAAAACGGGTAGTTTAGCGGCAACTAATATGACTGCCAAGCCCGTGCTCAATCGCGCTCAATTCCATACCTCGGTCGCCCAGCTGCGCGATTTGCCCTACAGCCGCGCCGAGATTGCGTTTGCCGGGCGCTCGAATGCCGGAAAATCCAGTGCGATCAATCTGTTAACGCGCAAAAACCGTCTGGCGTTCACGTCCAAAACGCCAGGACGGACGCAGCTGATCAATTTTTTCGAACTGGATGCCGACACCTATCTGGTCGATTTGCCCGGCTACGGCTATGCGAAAGTGCCGCCGGAAGTGAAAGCAAAATGGGAAGGCCTGCTGTCGCGTTATCTGCAGGAGCGCGAGGCACTGGTCGGCATGGTGTTGATCATGGACGCTCGCCACCCGCTTACGCCGCTGGACCGGCAGATGCTCGACTGGTTTACCCCTACGGGCAAGCCCGTACATATATTGCTGTCGAAGGCCGACAAACTTTCGAACAGCGAAAAGGCGTTAACGCTACGCCGCGTCAAGCAGGAACTCATGCCGCAGGCGTGCGTCACTGTGCAGTTGTTCTCAAGTCTCTCCCGTTTGGGGGCCGAAGAAGCCGCGGCCTTGATCGAAGGCTGGCTGGGTCGCGCGCAGCCGGCACACCCGGGCACGGCCGCCCCCAACCCATTGCCCGGCGACGCCCTACAAAAAAGCCCCGACCAAGGGAGGGATCGGGGCTAAAAAATGCCTTAAGGGGATTAAGGCATCCCGCTCAGGGAGGAGAAGCGGGAGACGATACGAGACCGTCTGTTCCATGGAGCAACCCTGGGCTGAAATAGTTCCAGCTACCCACAAATTTTTTGGAGATCTTTGTGAATCTGCCATTTGGCCAATTCCCGGCCCGTCGGATGCGGCGCATGCGACGCGACGATTTTTCCCGGCGCCTGATGCGTGAGCACACACTTACGCCTAACGATCTTATCTATCCAGTATTTGTTCTGGAGGGCCAGAACAAGCGCGAGGCAGTGAATTCAATGCCGGGTGTCGAGCGGCTGTCGCTCGATTTATTGATGCCGGTAGCCGAGGACTGCCTGAAATTGGGGATTCCCGCTCTGGCGCTGTTTCCGGTGATCGATGCCGGCTTGAAGACCTTGGGGGCGGAAGAGGCGTTCAATCCCGAGGGCTTGGTGCCGCGGACCGTGGCTGCGCTGAAAAACCGCTTTCCCGAGTTGGGCATCATCACCGATATCGCGCTCGACCCGTATACCAGCCATGGCCAGGATGGGCTGCTCGACGACAGTGGCTATGTCATGAACGATGAAACGGTGGCCGTACTGGCACGACAGGCTGTGACCCATGCCCGGGCGGGCGCTGACGTGGTGGCCCCCTCTGACATGATGGATGGGCGGGTTGCGGCGCTGCGCGCCGCGCTCGAAGAGGCGGGGTATATCCATACCCGTATCCTGGCCTATGCTGCCAAATATGCTTCCAGCTTTTACGGGCCGTTCCGCGATGCCGTCGGATCGGCTGCCAATCTGGGCAAGGGCAACAAAACCACGTATCAGATGGACCCGGCCAACAGCGATGAAGCGCTGTGGGAGGTCGGCATGGATTTGCAGGAAGGGGCCGACATGATCATGGTCAAGCCGGGGCTGCCGTATCTGGATGTCATTCGCCGGGTCAAGGACGCGTATGGGGCGCCAACCTACGCCTATCAGGTCAGCGGCGAATACGCTATGTTGAAGGCAGCGGTACAAAATGGCTGGCTGGATGAGCGGGCCTGCGTGCTGGAGGCCTTGGTGGCCTTCAAGCGTGCAGGGGCGGATGGCGTGTTGACGTATTTTGCGCGCGACGCCGCCCGCTGGTTGCGTGCCGAGACCTAAACTTTCGTGCCATAGGGGCCGATAGAAAGCAGGTGGGGAGTGGTTTCTCCCCGATATGTCAGGAGCGCAAGGTGACGCTGAGTTTGAGTAAGTTGATCGGGCGTGGCCGGAGCATCGCTGATGATTTTGACAAAACCATCATCAGCTTTGAGTCGCCTTACCGCCTCAAGGATTTGAGCCCGTTGTCAGAAGGCGAGCCGGAAACCCAGGAAGAACGTCTGGGCGAAAAGCTCTTCAAGCTGCGTTTTGCGCAGCAGGACGAGGTGTTCAATCATGCCAGCATGCTGGTGCAGAAGCGCTATGCCTGGCGCGGCTTCCCCAAGGCACAACTGAAAAAATACCCCAATCGCATCACGATTCTGTCGTTCCACCAGGAAAAAATCGTCGGGACCGTCACGGTCGGCTATGACTCGGAAGAAGGCATGCTGGCCGACGAAATCTACAAGCCAGAAATCGATGCGCTCCGCGCGCAGGGCAAGCGGGTCGGCGAACTCAGCAAGCTCGCCATCGACGAGAATATCGGCTCCAAGCAACTGCTCGCCAGCCTTATCCATATCGCGTATCTGTATGGCGTGATCCACGAATGCACCGACGCCATCATCGAGATCGTGCCCCGCCACAAGGCCTTCTACGAAAGAATGCTGGGCTTCAAGCAGATTGGCGAGGAAAAAATGAACAACCGGGTCAATTTCCCGGTGTTGCTGATGCATCTGGAACTGGATTACATGCGGAAACAGATCGAGACGCTTGGCGGCAAGGGGAAGGCCGCCAAGGATCGAAGCCTCTACCCGTATTTTTTCTCGGCACATGACCAGGAAGGCATCCTGGGGCGCTTGTTGCGGGAGGAAACCTGAGTTCGACTGGCGTGCCCCCCTTCGATTACCACGAAGCGTTTAGTCGTAATATCGGCTGGTTAACGCCGAATGAGCAAACCCTGCTGCGCGGCAAAAAAATTGCCATTGCCGGGCTGGGGGGCGCAGGCGGCGTACATCTGCTGACGCTGGCCCGTCTGGGGATTGGCAAATTCCACGTGGCCGACCTCGACGATTTTGCCCTGGTTAATTTCAACCGGCAGGCAGGGGCCAGCCTGGGCAGTCTGGGTCAGCCCAAAGCACGGGTCATGGCGGGACTGGCACGCGAGATCAACCCCGAACTGGATATCCAGGTGTTCGACGAAGGGGTGCAGCCGCAAAATGTGGACGCATTCCTGGACGGCGTCGACCTGTACGTGGATGGCCTGGATTACTTTGTTTTTCCGGCTCGCCGCCTGGTCTACGACGCCTGCCGTGCCCGCGGCATCCCTATCACCTTCGCCGTTCCGCTTGGTATGGGCGCGGCCGTGCTCAATTTCCTGCCTGACGGCCCCAGTTTCGACGATTATTTTCGGCTGGAGGGCACACCCGAGGACGAATGGCCGACCCGCTTCCTGGTCGGACTGGCCCCCGCCCTGCTCCACCGCGGCTATCTGGTTTATCCCGAGATCGTCGACTTCAAGACCCAGCGCGTCCCGTCGACCGGCTTGGCATGTCAGTTGTGCGCGGGGATGGCCGGCACCGAAGCCCTGAAGATCCTGCTGGGCCGCGGTAAGGTTCGTGCCGTGCCCCACAGCATGCAGTTCGACGCCTACACCGGCAAACTGAAGCACGTCTGGCGCCCGGGCGGCAATGCCCATCCGCTCCAGCGGTTAGCGATCGCGTACGTCAATTGGCGCCTGTCGCGCGCCCATACCTGACCCGGTTTTTTCCCCGTCGGCCCTGGCTGGTGCCGGTATGCCCGGCATGAATCAAGTCGCTTGACCCCCTCCCCGGCAGAAGACTGCCTGGAGCCGCCACAACTCCCTTTTGGCGGGTGTCGGTTTTTTTTACATTTTGCTTGTCTGCACCTTGGGTGTGTTTTTGTAACATATTGATATATATGTATATTTATTATCTGGCATGCGCTGTGCTTTATGTTGGCCAAGGCAAGTAAGGCGAATGCCTAGAACAGAAGTTAACTCAAGGAGCGCAACATGAAATTTAATCTGAAACTGGTTCAAGCAAGCTTGATCGCAGCTATGGCCACCGCAAGTGCTGGCGCCAGTGCAGCGGTCTTCAACGATTTTACCATCGACCCTGATTCTGTTGCCGGCGGTACTACCTACACGGCTGACAAAATTACCGGCAACTATGTTGAAGTCGTCACCTTCAATCCGACCGGTGTAAACACGGGCACGTTCGCTACTTCCATCAAATGGGAAGCTGGCCAGTTCGTGAAGGACGATGGCGTGAACTCGATCCCCGGCGGTCTCACCGGTCTGGGCAACACCTATCTGATGTATGGTTTCTTGCAAGGTTCGGGTTCGTACTCGACGAGCGGTTCGGGCGTGACCACCTTCAATTTCAATCCCGGCGGCAGCCTCAACGTCTGGATTGACTACGATCTGAGCTCGTTCGGCAGCTTCACTGCACCGGCGACTGGCGCGGGTGCATGGACGACGAGCAGCACGGACTCGCTGATCGCCACGGGCGCGCTGTTTGGTGGTTCGGGCACGCTGGATCCGACCTTGCCGACCTGCCAGGGCGGCATCAACTGCGGCAGCTTCGGTACGTCGACGAGCTTTGCACTGACGGCAGCGGGTTCGGACTACTTCATCCTTCCGTCCCCGTTCTACAATGTGTCGTTCGAGTCCGGCCAGTTGAATTCCTTCCAGGTTTCCGGTACCCAAACGATCAACGGTTCGCTGGACGTGGTGTTCGGTGTGCCTGAACCGACCAGCATCGCGCTGATGGGCCTGGGTCTGGTTGGACTGGGTGTAAGCCTGCGTCGCCGCAAGCAAGCAGCCTGATCGATCGTACACGCGTTCATGGAAAGCCCCAAGGCTCTGGCCTTGGGGCTTTTTCTTTAGGTGGCTACGGTAGAAAGGACTGAAGAAGCGCCCGCCCTGGCTCCATGACGTCGCCGTTCTTGTTGGGTTGTCCTCCCCCATCAGTGGCTCCTGAAGGCGGCGCAAGACAATCCCTGGCGTCTGATCCCCATCCTTGTAGGCATGGCAGAGTCGCCTCCGGGCTGTACCGCTGGCGCTTGTTGCTGTGTATCACTGCCCCAAGGAAAACGCTCGGGTAACAGGTAAATACCTGCCAGACGGATTTCGATTGCGGCCAGCTACCCTTAATGGAAGCGTGATCCTGCCGTGTTGGCGAGAGGAAACATTCGACCACCTTGTGCTTGTGCACCCACCAGAAAGAGCCCCAGATGGGGCGCCTAATCCCTGCGTTTGCTGGTGGTGGAGTTCCTAGCGTTTGCTGGGAACCTCAATGGTTTTGAGAAGTGTGCTGGCCTTGTCACGTTCGTCAAAGCGTTGTGATGACGCCAGCAGTTTCTGCAGCAGCGCCCGGGCTTCGCTGGTCTGGCCGGATTTGACCAGCGCTGCAGCCCAGTGATATTGCACGGATGGCGTTTCCGGCATGGCTTGGGCAGCCTGTTTCAACAAAGGGGTTGCTTCCTGGATTTTGCCTTGCAGCAAGAGACTCCAGCCGTATGTATCCATCACGACGGGGTTGGCAGGCTGCAGACCGTAGGCGCGCTGGGCGTAGCCAAATGCGCTGGGATCGTTCTGCTCCTCGAGCACGGCGGCGAGGTTGTTCAGCGCCATGACATGATTCGGGCTGGTTTTGACGATCTGTCGGTACTCGGCCACGGCTTGCCCGGTTTGCTGTTTCTGCAGGTAGGTTCCGGCCAAATACATGCGAAACACACTGTCGTCAGGATGTTGCTTGAGCCACTGCTGGGCAATTTGCTCGGCCTGCGCGGCTTTGCCTGCACGTATCAGGGCAAAGTGATAGGTTGCAGCGGTACTCGACGACGGCGCGGTTTGGTGTGCGCGCGCGAGTGCCTGCAGGGAAGCTTCGGGTTTTTTGAAACGTGCCGCGAGTTCGGCTTCCAGGTTGTAGCCCGTGGGCGACTGCGGATTCAGGGTCTGAATTGTGCGGGTTTCCTGAAGTGCGTTGTCCTGCTGGCCCAGAACGGCATACAGGCCTGCCAGGGCAATGCGGGCGTCAAGATAATTGGGTGCCAGGCGAACCGATTTTTGCAATGACTTCAATGCGGCATTCATGTCTCCCGCGACCCGTTGCGCCCAAGCCAGGTGGTACCAGGCAATGGCTGAATTGGGTGCCCGGTTGGTGACATTGGTGTATGTGTCTATGGCGTCTTTTTTGTGCCCGGCGCCGAGCTGGGCCTGACCCAAATTGTCGAGGAATGCCGGATTGCCGTTATTGGCCTTCGCGGCCTTCTGTGCCACTTCGAACGCCAGTTCGGGTTGTCGCATCTGACTCATGTAGTACTGGGTCAACAAGCTGACGGGTTCAAGCGCATCCGGATGTGACTGGATCGCTTTTTCGAGATAGGACACGAATTCTTTCTTGTCTCCCACAGCCAGGCCGATACGCGCCTGCCCCATGAGCGCCCCCAGATTATCGGGCGATTTTGACAGAATCGCCTTGAAGCGTTCTTTTGCCTGGGCAGGCTTCTTCTCCTCGATATCCAGGCTGGCCAGGGCGCTCGCTGCAGGCAAGAAGCTGGCGTCCAGCGTCAGGCTGTGTTCAAAAGCTTTGCGCGCAGCGTCTGGATTACGCTGCATGAGGTATATGCGGCCCATGAGTACGGAAGGGAGCGCATTGGTTGGCTGTGCTGCGGCCATTTTCTGCAAGGTGGCCAATGCGCCCTTGAAATCGGCTTTGCCGACTTGGGACGTCGCAAGCAGCAGATAGGCTTGCGAATCGTCCGGGTTGGCCGTGATGACGGATTCAAGCCCCTGAATACCCTGCTGGTCGCCGGAGAGCAACTGGTTTTGCGCCAGGGTGCTACGAATAACCGTATCTTTCGGGGCAAGAGTACTCGCCTGGTTCAGATAGGCCATGCCGCGGTCGGTCTCCCCCAGATTGAGGGTCGCCTGGCCGGCAAGAAGGTAAGCCTTGGCGTTGTTCCGCTGTGCGAGCAGTGGCTCCAGGGTCTTGACCACATCGGCATTGGCGCCCATGCGCAACTGGGTGGCGGCCAGGAGCAGGCGCGCCTCGGGAAGCTCGGTCGTGCTGAGGACCCGGTTGAAGCTGGAGAGGGCAATCTCGTCGTTCTTGAGGGCATAGTTGATCGTGCCATAGAGCAGGTTCGCCTGCGGGTTGTCGGGGTTGTCCTTGAGGACTTCCTGCAGCAGATTGACGGCTTCGTTGTTCTTCTTTTCCTGGTAATACAAATAGGCCTTCAGGTATTTGGCCAGTACAGCCTGCGGGCGCAGACTGTTGAGCCGCTTGATCTCGGCCTCGGCTTCCTTCACCCGGTTGATGGACAGCAGGGTCATCGCCTTGTAGGCAATGGCATCGAAATCCTGGGCTTTGATCGCGAGTGCGTGGTCATAGGCAGCAAGCGCGTCGTCGGGCCGTTGAATGGCACGATAGAGATCGCCCAGCAGATACCAGGATTCCAGGCGGCGTGGATCGAGGGTGGTGGCCTGCTTGGCGCTGGCTACCGCTGCGTCGGTGCGGCCTGCACTGTATTCGCAGCGCGCACGTCCCAGATAGCTGGGTGCGAAGGACTGGTCTGACTGGATCGCGCGGTCGAACAATTGGCAGCCTTCGGGATACTTGCCGAGACCGAGGAGGGCATTGCCGCGCAGATCCAGGATCTGAACCAGGATGCCGGGTTCCTCCGTATCGACTGCGGGCAGCGTGTCGAGAATCTGCTGGAAATTGCCCTGATAAAGCTGCGCCCGGGCAATCGGGATGCGTGCGCTTTTCGGGTTGATGCCGAGCTTTACCGCCTTGTCGAGTTGGATTTCCGCCTCGCCGCCCAGCCGCAGGTCGAGGTAGGCGTTACCCAGCAGCCAGCGTGCCTGCGCGTTGTTGGGATCCTTCTGTACCGCATTTTTCAGTTCGAGGATGCTGGCCCGCGTATCCCCTTTACTCTGGAAATCCTTGGCACGCTCGATGTGCTCCTCGACGCTTAGATGGGCACTGCGGTCGCAGCCTGACAGTGAGACCGCCGAGGAAAATACCAGGGCGAACGAAAGGGCGAGCGGTGCGATACGTGGGAAGTGGGGGCGCATGAGAACCTCAGGGGGTGGCGGTCAGTTGTTGGTAAAGCGCACGGGCCTCGGTATCGCCCTGGAAGCCGACACGGCGATCGAGCAGTGACTTGAGCTCCTGTCGGGCGCGGGCCTTGTCTCCGTTTGCGTTGAGCGCATAGGCCAGATGCCATTGGATGTCTGCATCGTCAGGCGCCTTGGATTGCGCGTTCTTCAATGTATCCAGACCCTTGGCAGCATTGCCCATGCGAACCTGCAGCCATCCATAAGTATCGAGCACATCCGGATTGTCGGGTTTCAGTTTCAGTGCCTGTTCGGCAAAGAGCATAGCCCGTTTGTCGTTCAGTTCCGACAGCGCCCAGGCCAGGTTGTTCAGCACGAGCAGGTTGCCGGGGTTGCTCTTGTCCAGTATCAGGTATTGCTCGACTGCGGCTGTGTACTGTTTCCGCTTGAGCAGGTTTTCCGCCAGGGCGGCACGCGTGCTGGCATCCTGGGGATGGGCGGCCAGCCAGTCGGCGAGACGCTTCTCGCCGGCTTCGGCGCGTTGTGTGATATTGAAAACCTGGAGTTGACGTATCAGCAGCGCGCCGGAGGGCGCCAGTTTCTGTGCGTGCTCGAACGCAGCAAGTGCGGCAGCGTAGTCCTTGCGCGCAAATGCGGTGTCGCCCTCGAGCGTGAAGCCGGCGGGGGACGCGGGTTTTTGCTGTTGCACCTGCTTGGCGAGTTTGCGTGCGTCATCAAACCGTGCGCTCTGAATTTCGACGCCGCCCAGCATCAACTGCGCATCGAGAAAGCCGGGCTGGATGCGCAATGCATCCTGCAAGGTACTGCGTGCACCCGGGAGGTCTTTTGCAACGATCTGGGCGGTGGCGAGCTTGATCAATGGAGCTGCCTGTCCGGGCAAGCGCTCGGCGAGCTTGCGGAAACTGCCCAGTGCGTTGGTCGTATCCCCAAGCGCGAGTTGCGTGGTGCCGAGAAGATCGAGGGCCGCTGGATTGTCGGGTTGGGCATTGACGGCTTCGCGGGCCACAGCGAGCGCCTTGTTCTTGTTTCCTTTGGCGAGCAGGTATCTTGCCAGCGTCACGCGTGGCTGCAATGCCTGCGGATGCGCTGCGGCGGCTTTCTCCAGCCAGCTTATGTAAGTCTTTTCATCCTGGTTACGCAGGGCCAGATCCGCCAATGCGAGCATGGCATTGAGGTGTTGAGGATCGGCTTTGAGTATGCCTTCGAAACGTTGGCGCGCAGCGTCAGGTTGCTTGTCCTTCAGGTCGAGTTGCGCCAGGTTGGCCGCAGCGGGGAAGAATTTGGGATCGAGCTTGAGCGCGTGTTCGAAGCTGTCGCGTGCGTGGACGGCATCCTGCTTGCCGAGATAGGCGGCACCCCGGTAATTCCAGACCAGGGGGTTCGCGCCCTGTTTCTTTTCCAGCGCGGCAATGCTGGTCAACGCGGCGTCGAACTGCTTGTGTTCCAGCTGGTTGAGAATGATGAAGGTACCGGCCCGGCTGCTGGCGCCTTCCATGTTGGAAGCAGTCTGCAGGTCGGCCATGGCGCGGCTGTCGCCCTGGGCCAATCGGGAGATGCCGAGTTCGGTCCGGATGGCGGCACTGTCAGGGTTGCGCTGCGCGGCCTGCTCGAAAAAAGCCGAGGCTTGGGCAAAGTCTTTTCTTGCCAGTGCGACTTCACCGGCGACGATCAGGATGCCGGCGTCATAGTTGGCCGACCTGAGGACTGGAGCCAGCGTATTCGCTGCGTCGTTGGGTCGTCCCAGACGCAACTGCGAGGCGGCCAGCAAGCGTAGCGCATACAAGTTGCCGGGTGCGGCCTTGACGACCTTGTTGAGATACGTTTCGGCAGTTTGCAGATTGCCGAGCGTATATTCGATCGAGCCACCCAGCAACAGCGCGGGCACGAATTCCGGTGCGCTCTTCACCACATCGGCCAGGTGGTCGCGCGCGCGCTCGGTTTTTTTCTCGCGGAAGTCGATCAGTGCCTGGGTATAACGCGCCAGCAGGCTGTTGGGCATCACTTTAAGGGCTGCGTCGACTTCCTTGCGCGCATCGTCCAGTCTGTCCTCGGTGATGGCGAGACCTGCCAGGGCCAGACGGGCATTCGTGTCGCGTGGGTCGACCTGCAGCGCTTCCTGGTAAATCGCTGTGGCTTCAGCCGATTTTCCTGTGGCACGCAGCAGATCGCCTTTCAGCAACAGACTGTCCAGGTGTTTGGGATCGATGCGCAGTGCGAGGTCAAGGTTTTGCATGGCCTTGGCGGAATCGCCGTCCGCCAGGGCCAGCTTCGCCAACGCCAGCTGCACTTCGGCATTGGCGGGGGCGATCTGCAGTGCATGTTGCAGGGTTTTGCGCGCATCCTCCCGGTGTTCCAGTCCGAGTTCGGCCGTGGCGCGCAGCGCTTGCAGCGTGGCGGTCTCCGGTCCGCTGTCGGCCGGAACCGGCAACTCGTCCAGCACGCGCTGGAATTCGCGTTGCCCCAGCAAGCTACGGGCGATCATGGGATTGACCTTGTCGGCGGGGAAGCCGGCCTCGCGTGCACGGCGGAATTCCTTTTCCGCACTGGCCAGGTCGAGTTGGGCGAAATACAGCTTGCCCAGTTCGAAGCGGGCCTCGGCGTTCTTTTCGTCTTTTGCCACGGCATTCTTCAGCTGGATCATGGCAGCCTTGTAATCGCCGGCCGCGAGTTTTGTCCGGGCTTCGGTAACCAAGGTGGCACTGTCTTCCCCGCCGCAGGCCGTCAACAGACATGCGCCAAACAACAGGGCCAGCAGTAGCCGGGGAGCGAGAAGGGGGGACGGCATGAAGATCTCCAGTATTCGTGCGGGTAGGGACGGCGTGGTACGCGATGGCTATTTCATGCCGATTTTTGCCATCAGGTCATACAGAGTGGGACGGGTGATGCCGAGCAGTTCGGCAGCCTGGGCGATGCTGCCGTCGCTGTGCGCCAAGGCGCGGCTGACGGCGAGACGTTCCGCGTTCTCGCGCGCCTGGCGCAGATTGAAAGGCGGGGGCTCGGTGTGGCCGGTGTCGAGCCCAAGGTCGGCCGCGGTGATCTGGTTGCCTTCCGCCATGATGGTGGCGCGTTTGATCAGGTTTTCCATCTCGCGCACATTGCCGGGCCAGGCATGGGCTTCCAGTGCCCCCAGCGCGTCGGCCGTGAAGCCGCGGATGTTGCGACCCTGTTCGCGCGCATAGCGTTCGAGGAAGGCTTGCGCCAGCAATACGGCGTCGCCGGGACGCTCGCGCAAGGGCGGGATTTTCACCGAGATTTCAGACAGGCGGTAGTACAGATCCTCGCGGAAACTGCCTTCGCGAATCATGCCGGCGAGATCGCGATGGGTGGCGCAGACGACGCGCACGTCGACCGGGATTTCGCCGCGCCCGCCCAGGCGTTCGATCACGCGTTCCTGCAGGAAGCGCAACAGCTTGGCCTGCAACGGCATCGGTAGATCGCCGATTTCGTCGAGGAAAAGCGTGCCCTCGTTGGCATATTCGATTCGACCGATGGTCTGCTTGGCCGCGCCGGTGAAGGCGCCTTTCTCGTAGCCGAACAATTCGGATTCCAGCAGGGTGTCTGGAATCGCCGCGCAGTTGATGGCGACGAAACGCTTGCCGGCACGCGGCGACAGTTCGTGGACGCCACGTGCCAGCACCTCCTTGCCGGTGCCGGATTCGCCCAGCAGCAATACGGTGGCGTTGGCGGGCGCGACTTTTTCCACGGTACGGCAGATCTTCAGCATGGGCTCGCTGCTGGTGATCAGCCCTTGCAGGGCAGAGCCGCGCTGTTTGGCGGCGAGCATCCGGTTCTCGATTTCCAGTGCATGGACATGCAGGGCACGGGCGATCATCAGGGCCAGCACGTCAGGGTCGAAGGGTTTCTGGAAAAAGTCGTAGGCACCGAGATGGATCGCTTTCACCGCATTGCTGCGATCAAGGTTGCCGGTGACGACGATGATCTTGGTAGACGGCGCGAGCGACAGGATCTGCTGCAGTGCCGCCAGGCCTTCGGTGGCGCCGTCGACGTCGGGCGGCAGGCCGAGGTCGAGCAGCACGACCGGGGGCTCGTGGCGACGCAACTGGGCAATGGCGCTGTCGCGGTCGGCGGCCATGACCAGTTCGTAATCGGCGAGGCTCCACTTCAGCTGCTTTTGCAGTCCGGGATCGTCTTCGACCAGCAGTATCTTTTGTTTGGCGTCGCTCATGCGGCGTCTCCTCCAGCAGGTGAATGATTGTCCAGCGGCAGGCTGAGACGGAAATGGGTGCCGAGGCCGGGCGTGCTGTCCACCTCGATGTTCCCGCCCAGGGCGCGCAAGGTTTCACGACATTCATAGGCACCGATACCCATGCCGGCTCCCTTGGTCGAATCGAATGGCTGGAACAGCCGGGTGCGGATGAATTCGTCGTCCATGCCGCACCCGGTGTCGACGATTTCAATAATCGCCCGTCCGGCTTCCTCGAAACCGCGCAGCGTGACCTGGCCGGTCGGCGGCGTGGCCTCAAGTGCATTTTGCAACAAGTGGCCGATCGCGCGGGTGAGTCGGTCGCGTTCGGCGCGCACGCGCAACGACGCGGGCGGCAATTCCAGGGTGGGGCGCAGCTTGAATGCCTGTTTGCTGGCAACGGCTTCATTCAGGATATCGGCCAGCGCCACTGACTGCGCCTGGGTCGCATCGCTGCTCCGGCGCAGTTGCGCCAGCACCTTGTTCATGCGGGTGACCGCATTCGCCACCGTATCCAGCATGTCGGCCTGGAACTCGGGCTTGTGTTTGTGTTTCTCCGCATTGGCCAGCAGCAGGGACAGTTGGGCAATCAGATTCTTCAGGTCGTGGATGACGAAAGTCGTGGTGCGATTGAACGATTCGAACTGGCGAGCCACGATCAGCTGATTGGATGCCCGCATCTGGGCCAGATGTGCTGCCGCCTGACGAGCTGCTACCTTGAGCAGGTCGCTGACTTCCCAGTTGAACGTGACATTGCCCAATGAGTGTTTCAACACGACAAATCCGAGCAGTTCCTCGTGCAGCATCAGCGGCACGACCAGCCAGGCGTTGTCGGCGCGTTCGAGCCATGCCGGCGTACTCAGGTCGCCGTACAGATCGCGGCGTACTTTCATTTCGTCCAGGTCCACCACCCATTGCTTGCTGGAGAGCCATTGAATGAACGGTGCATCGGCCGGCTCGGTTCCCTGGAGATCGGCCCAGTTCCAGTGGCTGGCGCGCTGATAGCCGGCGTCGCCTTCGCGCATCCAGAGTGCTCCGCCCGGGCTTTCGAGCAGCCCGGCCAGCGCCTCGACCGCACGTTCGCCTAGCTGCTCGCCGGGCCGGCCTTCGGTGAGGGTACGGGTGAAGTTGAGCCACTCTTCGCGGTAGTCGTAGCGATAGCTGAAGAAATGCTTGGACAGGAACACGCGCAAGCGGGCGCGCAGGGTGCCAGAGAACATCAGCAGCACCAGTAGCATGGCGGCGGCGAAGATGAAGACGGTTTGCACCACGTCGCCCCATTCGCCGCCGAACAGGCGCAGGTAATAGCCTGCGCTGGCCATCAGCAGAAGGTAGATGCCTGCGGCCAGCAGGCTGGCGGTATGGAACGCCATGCTGCGTGACAGGCCGACCGGCGCAGCCCATTCCGGATTGCGGGCGGCGGACACCGCAATCAGTGGCGTCACCAGGGCGGCCACATAGCCTCGTGCGGCCCACACCTGGGCGTCCACGGCATTGAACAACGCGGCATTGGCGTAGAGGTAGAAATCGTAAACGAAGAGTCCGCCCAGTCCCAGACACAGGAACTTGATCGCCCAGCGGTCTTCCGGGCGTGTGCTGCGGTATACCTGCTCAGTGAGTACCAGGCCCATGACGGTCAGCAGAACCAGCCCCAGATTGCCCGCCCAGCGCGCCAGCACCGGTTGGGTCGGCGCAATGAAGGGGTAGACGCTGGCGAGAAGCAGAACCCCGACGAGTATGCCGCTCAGGATGCGGATGAGACGGATCGGCGCAGGCAGGGCGGCGTCGGAGGGCAGGCGCAGTTGCAGGATGTACAGCAGGAGTGCCAGCCATGCGCCGTTGCGTGCCACTTCGGCCGCCAGGCCGAGCTGGGGGGGCAGGGCGCCTAAGGCCGTGAGTGCCGAGAATGCGCCCCAGATGGCACTCAGTCCGGTTGCGAGCACCAGCTGGCGGCCTTGCGGGCGGCGGCGCCAGCTGGCGACGATCAGGCCGGACAGGCCGAGATAGGCGAGCGCTGCCAGCCCATAACCGACGGCGGCCAGGAGAAGCAGGGTGTCGGGCATGGTCGGTTCCGGGTGCGTGCGCTCAGCGCACGCCCTTTCCCCACAACACGACTTGCGCGGTCTGGAACAGGATCATGAGATCGAGAAACAGGCTGTGGTTCTTGACGTAGTAGAGATCGTATTGCAGTTTGTGCATGGCGTCTTCGTCGCTTGCCCCATACGGGTAGCGCACTTGCGCCCAGCCGGTGATGCCGGGTTTGACGGTGTGGCGCACGCCGTAATAAGGGATTTTCTGGGTCAGGTCCGCCACGAAATAGGGACGCTCCGGGCGCGGACCGACGAAGCTCATGTCGCCGAAGAATACGTTGAATATCTGCGGTAGCTCGTCGATGCGGGTGCGGCGGATGAAACGTCCGGTGAGCGTCACGCGGTTGTCGTTCTGGCCGGCCCAGCGCGGCTTGCCATCTTTCTCGGCATCGACGCACATACTGCGGAACTTGAGGATGGTGAAATTGCGGCAGCCCTGGCCGACGCGTTCCTGGCGGTAGAGCACTGGCCCCGGGCTTTCCAGCTTGATGAGCAGGGCGGTGAGGGCCATGATCGGCAGGCAGACGACCAGCATGGCGGCGCTCACCAGCAGGTCGAACAGGCGTTTGGCCGTGTCACGCAGCATGCCCTGGTGAAATCCCTCGGACAGGATCATCCAGCTGGCATTCATCGAGTCGAGTTGCAGATGGCCGTTCTCGCGTTCGAAGAAGCTGGACAATTCAAGGATGCGTATGCCGTACAGCTTGCATTTGAGCAGGTCCTGTACCGGCATGCCGCCGCCGCGGCGGTCGCGTACAGCGAGGATGATTTCGCTGATTTGCAGGCGAAGCGCCAGTTCGGGAAGTGGTTCCTGAGTGTCGAGAATACGAGCATGATCGACGAAATGATGACTACCGCCCATCGGCAGATAGCCGATGACCTGGACATTGCTGGCGCGGGAACGCTTGGCCAGCATGGCTTCGACATGGGCGGCGCGGCTGCCGGTGCCGATCACCAGGGCGCGGGTCTTGAGCGCGCCAACGCGTGCCCAGCGAATGAACAGGGCGCGGCTGAGCAAAATGCCCAGTAATGCCAAACCGAAAGACAGGAGGAAAGCGCCCCGCCCGACCAGCAAAGGGGGAAAGAAGTAGAACAGCAGGCTCATGGTCACCAAGCCCAGCCCGAAACTCAGGCCAAGGCGCTGCAGCAAGGCGCGTACGCCGCCCTGCCATTCGAGATCGTACAGCCCGCTCGCGGTCATCAGCCCCAGCATGACGACGGCGAAGGTCAGGGCCTTGGGCAGCAGGGGGTCGAGCTCAGGGGGAATCACGCTGCCATCAAGGAAACGGGCGCTTACCCCGGCGTAGATCGACCCGCCCAGAATCAGCGTTTCGATCAAGACCAGCAGCAATAAATTCAGCGGTACGTAGTGCCGGAAAAATCGGATCACAGCCGTTCACTCATAAGAACCATGGAGGGTGAGTGAGCATCTTCCATGCCAGAGCATGCGGCAATGAGAATGATCAAATGAGCGTCCTGACCTGTGGCAAGCGCAGGCGACGCGGGCTGCCATCGGCTTGCAGGCGTTTCATGTTGCGCAGTTCGGCGGCGGGGTAGACGACCAGGTCGATCCGGGCGCGCGGGTCGTCGATCATGAAGCGCGGATAAATTCGTCCCGAGGTGTCCGAGGTCCTGTATTCGCCGGCCTGATAGGCCGCAGACAGGCGCATCAGCAGAAATTCGACGTCTTTCTGGTGGTCGGTGAACAGTTGCAGGTTGATGTCGGCATGCGGGCCGGCCGTCCCATTGAGTACCGACCCGGTAAGGTGAGGGTCGAAATCCACGAGTTGTTCCATGTATTCGATCGCGGTTTGTCGCAGCAGTGTCAGTTGCGCCCGGGTTTCGTCGGTCTGGTAAATGGCCTGGTAGCTGCGTAGCGCTTCTTCGACCTGCTGGTTGTCCGGCAGATTGCCGCTGTCGGGCGCGCCGAGCTGACGCGCTGCCTTGCGTTTGGCGCTGCCGTAATCGAGGCTGCCGTCCTCGGCCAGCATGCGTGCCGCTGCATGGGCGATGCGGCGGCGCATATCCAGATGTTTCATGGCGGCGTTCCGGCTCCGTGCAGGAGTGTCGCAGGATCCGATGGCGTCTCGGTGCCTGTGCTCCATCCGGCAGGCGGCGCGTCGGGCGGCGGGAACTCCTGGTAGAAATGTTCAACCATGCCGCCTGATGTCGTGCCCAGGATATTCCCCAGGAATTCGCCTATCAGGGTATCGGGCAGACGCGTGCCGGTGTTCGGATCGATATTCACGCTGATGATGCCGCTGGGCATGGTCCAGCCTTGCTGCGGCATGTTTTTCAGCGTCGGGCCCATGAATCCCATCCAGATCGGGAGTGCGGATTGCGCGCCGGTTTCGTGCCGGCCGAGGGAGCGCGGCTGGTCGTATCCCATCCAGGCGATAGCTACCAGATCAGGCGTGTAACCGGCAAACCAGGTGTCGCGTGCATCGTTGGTCGTGCCGGTCTTGCCGGCGATGTCGCTGCGTCCAAGCTGGCCTGCGCGTGCACCTGTCCCGTAGCGCACCACGTCCTGCATCATGTTCGTCATCAGCCAGGCATTGCGCGGATCGATCACGCGGGGGGCATTCGCCCCCACCGTTTGCGGCTTGGCTTCCATCAGTAGTCGGCCATCCTTGTCGTAGACTTTGTCGATCAGATAGGGCTTGACGCTGAAACCGCCATTGGCGAAGACACCGTAGGCTGCGGCCAGCTGAAGCGGGGTAACGCTGCCGGCACCGAGCGCCATGGTGAGGTAAGGCGGATGACGGGCGGGATCGAAACCGAAGCGACGGATGTAGTCGCGGGCGTAGTTCGGACCGATGCCTTGCAGGATGCGCACCGACACCAAGTTGAGCGATTTGGTCAGCGCCGTGCGCATGCGCACCGGACCGCTGGTGTCGCCGTCGTAGTTCTGCGGCTCCCAGGCGGTGCCGCCGGCTTCTTCGGCACTGAGCGTCAACGGCATGTTGTCGATCATGGTGGCCGGGGTATAGCCTTTTTCCAGCGCGGCCGAGTAGATGAACGGCTTGAAGCTCGATCCCGGCTGTCGCCAGGCCTGCGTCACGCGATTGAATTTGTTGCGGTGAAAATCGAAACCGCCGACCAAGGCGGTGATGGCGCCGTCATTCGGGTTCAGGGCCACCAGTGCGGCTTCCACTTCGGGAAGCTGCGCGAGCCGCCATTGCTGCGGTTTGCCCGTCGCCTGCACGCGTACGATCGCCCCGGGGGCGAGCTGCCGGCCTTTCTTTCCTGCCACCCAGTTAGCCACCCATTTGAGCGAGGCACCTGAAATATCGACCACTGTGTCGTTTTCCAGTTGGGCGCGGATCAGTTTGGGGGTGACGCTGACGACCACGGCGGGTTGCATGTCGCTGACCGGCGCGAGATCTTCCAGTGCGCTGGCGATGGCCGCTTCGCGCTCAGCTTTGTCGGCGGGCAGGCTGATTTCCTTCTCCGGGCCGCGATAGCCGTGGCGCTGGTCATAGTCGGCAATACCTTGCCAGACCGCGAGGTCGGCCGCGGCCTGTTGGGCGCGGCGCAGCGTGGTGACGGCCTTGTAGCCTGAACTGTAGATGGATTCGCCGTATTTCTCGAACAGGGCCTGGCGTACCATTTCGGCGACGTAGTCGGCCGAAACATCCGTTTGCTGGCGTGCCTGGTGGATGACGAGTTTCTGTTTGACGGCGGCTTGCCAGGTCGGCTGGTCGATGAATTTGAGTGCACGCATCCGCCCCAGCACATATTCCTGGCGTGCCTTGGCGCGCGGGAAGTTGACCACGGGATTGTAGCGCGACGGCGCTTTCGGCAAGCCTGCAAGCATGGCGAATTCCGCCAGCGACAATTCGCGCATCGGCTTGCCGAAGTAGGTGCGCGCGGCAGCTTCGAAGCCGTAGGCGCGCTGGCCGAGATAAATCTGGTTGAGGTACAACTCGAGAATCTTGTCCTTCGACAGGCTGTGTTCGATCTTCATCGCCAGCATGGCTTCGGACAGCTTGCGGGTGAGCGTCTTCTCGTTCGACAGGAAGAAGTTGCGGGCCACCTGCATGGTGATGGTCGAGGCGCCTTCCTTGGCACCGCCGGACACCAGGTTCGACATCGCAGCACGCAGCACGCCCAGCGTATCGACCCCGCCATGCTCATAGAAGCGCTCGTCTTCAGCGGCGATGATCGCCTGCTTCATATAGGTCGGGACTTTGTCGATGGCGATGAAGGCCCGGCGTTCTTCGCCGAATTCGCCGATCAGGGCGCCGTCAGCCGTGTAGACGCGCAACGGCAGCTTGGGTTTGTAGTCTGTCAGCGCTTCGAGCGGCGGCAGGTTCGGGTAAATCAGGGCTGCAGCCAATCCGGCCAGTGCCGTGCCGACGACGCCGAGGCTGACAATCAATGCCAGTGCGTAATGCCACCATTTCGAAAACATCCGGTTCCTTCTTTGGAGACGCCATACATTTGGAAATCCGCACCAAATATCGAGCCCCGGGAGGGGCGGCGGGTCCGTCTCGGTAACCCGCTGTTTCTTATGCGCTTGGACTCGTCACATGCCGCGCAGTGTACTTGGGTGTCCCCATGCTCTGGCCATGTTGCTCGAATCTGCCAAGTGATGCCTAAAGTTTCCGACGATTATAGGCGTTAGTGGTGTTGGAAATTGGACACACATGTTCAACTCTAATGTTGTCGCAAGAAAAAAACTGTTAAAAACCGTGTGTTGTTGCTAGCATCTAAAAACAATAATAAGAAAAAGCGCCAACCCACAGAAGTGTAAAGGAAAACTCTTGCACCTGAATATCAATCTGGACTGGCTGTCTGCCAAGGGTCTGCCCATCCTGGGGCTCGACATCAGTACGACTGCGGTCAAGCTGGTGGAGTTGTCCGACGCAGGGAAAGGCATGCTGCGGGTGGAACGCTATGTCATCGAGCCCTTGCCCAAGGATGCCGTGACAGACGGCAATATCGCCAATCTCGATCAGGTGGCCGATGCTTTGCGGACCGCCTGGAAGGATCTGGGAACGCGGATCAAGAATGTGGCCCTGGCGTTGCCGTCGTCGGCTGTCATCACCAAGAAGATCCTGGCCCCGGCCAGTCTCAAGGGGATCGACCTGGAGAATCAGGTGGAAGCCGAGGCCAATCAGGTCATTCCCTTCTCGCTCGATGAGGTGAATCTGGATTTCCAGGTGCTCGGCCCGTCGCTCAGCAGCCCGGACGACATGCAGATTCTGCTTGCCGCGGCGCGCAAGGAAAAAGTCGAGGATCGCGTGGCGGCCGTCGAGGCGGCCGGTCTGAAGGCGCTGATCATGGACGTCGAATCGTATGCCACCCAGACCGCCTACGAACAGATTGCCCATCTGCTGCCCAATAGCGGGGCCGGGCAGACCGTGGCGATCATCGACGTGGGTGCGCAGAACATGCACATCAACATCCTCAACGACAACGAGTCGGTCTACCTGCGCGAACACGGTTTCGGCGGCAACCAGCTCAACAATGAAATCTCGCGACGTTACGGCATGACCAGCGAAGAGGCCGAAAATGCCAAGCGCAAGGGCACGCTGCCCGAGAGCTATGACATGGAAGTGCTGCAGCCCTACAGCGAAACGCTTGCGATGGAAATCGGCCGTGCCCTGCAACTCTTCACGACCTCGACCCAGTATCGCAAGGTCGACCAGATTCTGCTGGCCGGCGGCGGCGCCATGATTCCCGGAATCGACGAAGTGGTCGCGCAGCGCACGGGCACGCCGACGATGGTGGTCAACCCGTTTGCCAACATGGCCGTCGGTTCCAAAATCCGGCCCCAGGCACTGACCGCCGATGCGCCTTCTCTCTTCGTCGCTTGCGGCCTCGCCATGCGGAGGTTCGACCCACAATGATCCGCATTAACCTCCTCCCCCACCGTGAACTTGCGCGTGCAGCCCGGCGACGCCAGTTCAATATCCTGCTTGGCATTGCCGTTGCGACGGGTGTTCTGGTTGTCGTTTTGGGACATAGCGTGATCGCCGCACGGCAGTCCAACCAGGAAGCCCGCAATGCCTATCTGGAACAGGAAATCGCCAAGCTCGACGGCCAGATCGGCGAAATCAAGAAAATCCGCGAACAGACGCAGGCCCTGCTGGCACGCAAACAGGTCGTCGAGACCTTGCAGTCCAACCGTACCGAAGTCGTCCATTTGTTCGACCAGATGATCCGTCTGCTTCCTGACGGACTCTATCTCAAGTCCTTCAAACAGGCGGGCGACATCGTTACGATCAGCGGCTACACCCAGTCTAGTGCGCGCGTTTCCACTTTGATGCGGAATCTCGACGGTTCGCCCTGGTTCGAATCGGCCACGCTGGTCGAGATCAAGGCCGCCACCGTGAACAATCTACGCGCCAACGAGTTCGTGCTGACCGTCAAGCAGACGCATCAGCAACCGGACAGCGCGAATGACAAGGGGGGCAAGGCATGACCCTGGACGAACTCAATAAACTCGATCTGAAGACGCTGGCCGACTGGCCGCTGCCGACCAAACTCGTTGCACTGGCATTCCTGTGCGTGGCGATTGTGCTGGCAGGCTGGTGGTTCGACTGGCGCGGCGGAATGGAAACGCTCGACACCGCGAAACAGAAGGAAACCGAGTTGCGCAGCGTGTTCACCACCAAGAAGAATCAGGCCATCAATCTGGATGCGTACAAAAAGCAGCTGGCCGACATTGAGCAGGCATTCGGTGCGTTGTTGAAGCAATTGCCGAACAAGCAGGAAATGGATGCGCTGATCACGGACGTCAACCAAGCAGGCCTGGGGCGCGGGTTGCAGTTCGACCTGTTCCGCCCCCAAGCCGAGACCGTATCCGAGTTCTATGCCGAAACGCCCATCCAGGTCAAAGTGACCGGCGGCTATCATGACATCGCCGCCTTCGTCAGCGACGTCTCCAAGCTACCGCGCATCGTGACTCTGCAGGATATTTCCATGCAGCCGGCGAAGGATGGCGTGCTGAATATGGACGCCATCGTCAAGACCTACCGTTACCTGGACGACGACGAGGTCATCGCCCGGAAACAAAAAGCCAAGGAGCAAAAGAAATGAAGCGCCTGGCCATCGTATTGATAGTCACCGGTTTGAGCGGCTGCGGCAGTGGCGACATGGATGATCTGCACCGATTCGTCGCCGAAACCGGCAAGGACATGCAGGGAAAAATCGATCCGCTGCCGGAGGTGAAGGCTTACGAGCCATTCAGTTATGCAGCCTTCGATCTGCCCGATCCCTTCAAGCCGAGAAAGCTCTCGACCGGCGGCGGTGGCGGGATGCAGCCCGACCTCACCCGTCCGAAAGAGCCCCTGGAAGCGTTCTCGCTTGAGACGCTGAAAATGGTGGGCGTGTTGTCACAGAATGGGGTGAATCAGGCGGTGATCAAGACACCGGACAATGCGATTTACCACATCAAGAAGGGCAATTACATGGGCCAGAATTTCGGCCTCGTCACGCAGATCAGCGATAGCGAAGTGACGCTGCGTGAAATTGTCCAGGATAGCGCCGGGGATTGGTCGGAGCGTACCAGCACCCTGAATTTGCAGGAATGATTTGTAGTACTGAATTTCAAAGAGGCTGACATGAATGCATTGCCGAAAATTGCCCAGAAAATGACCCGCCACCTGTTCGGGCTCATCCTATTCACCGGTTTGGTGCTGCCGTTCGCGGTGCGCGCTGCCGACGCGCCGCCCACGGGCAATGCTGTGCAAAGCGTCGAAACCACGACCTTGCCCGGCGGCAAGGTCGTGGTACGCGTCAATCTCAAGAAGGCGCTGGCTGCCACGCCAGCCGGCTTTACGGTCGGGAATCCGCCGCGCATCGCGCTGGACCTGCCCGACACGGGGAATGCGCTTGGCCGCAACACCGTCGAAGCCAATCTCGGCCCGTTGTCGAGCGTGAATGTAGTGCAAGCCGGGACCCGAACCCGTCTGGTGCTCAACCTGAACAAATCGGTTGAGTATGAAGCCAGCGTGGACGGCAAATCCCTGCTGATCGCCTTGGGCGATGTCGGGGCCAGCGCTGCGCCCGTGAATGTCAGCCCGCGTTTTGCCGAAGCGGCGGCCGACGGTGCGCGCCACACGATTCGCGACGTCGATTTCCGGCGTGGCGCAGCAGGTGAGGCGCGTATCGTGACGACCCTGTCCGACGCCCAGGCCGGGATCAACATTCGCCAGCAAGCCAACGGCGTGGTCGTCGACTTCATCGGCACCGAACTGCCCAAGGCTCTGCAGCGCCGCCTCGACGTGGCCGACTTCGGCACCCCGGTGCAGACCGTGGAAACCTATACCCTGGGCGACAACACGCGCATGGTGATCCAGCCCAAGGGCGGCTGGGAATATTCCGCCTACCAGACCGACAACAGCTTCATCGTCGAAGTCAAACAGAGCGACGATGCCCAGAAGAAAACGGCCGACGGCAAGGTGAAATACACCGGCGAGAAACTCTCGCTCAATTTCCAGAACGTCGAAGTGCGCTCGGTGCTGCAGGTCATCGCCGATTTCACTGGCCTCAACATCGTCGCCAGCGACACCGTGACCGGCAACCTCACCCTGCGGCTGAAAGATGTGCCATGGGATCAGGCGCTCGACCTCATTCTGCAGACCAAGGGGCTGGACAAGCGCCAGAATGGCAACGTGATCTGGATCGCGCCCAAAGACGAGCTGATGACCAAGGAAAAGCTGGAGTTCGAGGCGAAGAATCAGGTGGCCGATCTGGAGCCGCTGACGACCGAGTATATCCAGCTTAACTACATGCGGGCGGATGAAGCGCAAACGATGTTGTATGGCTTTGCGTCAGGCGCCTTCCTCAACTCTGCGACCAATAACACAGTGACCTGTTCTGCACAGGCCCAGGGTCTGGGGGGGGCGGCGGCGGCGCAGGCCTCACAGCAAGGTAAGGGCGACAATGACCAGAAGATCCTTACCAAACGAGGACGTGCAACCTACGAACTGAAGACCAATACGCTGATCATTACTGATACGGCGCGCAAGATTCAGGAAATTCGTGAACTGCTTGCGCGTCTGGATGTTCCGGCACGCCAGGTTATGATCGAGGCGCGAGTCGTAGTGGCAACCGACGGCTGGAGCCGCGATCTGGGTGCGCGCTTGAATTTCTCAGCAA
This sequence comes from Pseudomonadota bacterium, assembly GCA_043821985.1. Taxonomy (GTDB): domain Bacteria; phylum Pseudomonadota; class Gammaproteobacteria; order Burkholderiales; family Thiobacillaceae; genus Thiobacillus. The sequence continues at coordinate 36,820 of JBDRCF010000052.1, read as the reverse complement.
TCAATCGAGTTGGAAATATTGGTGGAGATCCTCATCAGATTGGTGGAACAACACCCGGCTCACCTGCGACGGGAAACGGTCAATCGCTGTCAGACATTTCTTCTTCAGCGGCCAATCTGTCGATGTCTCTACTGAATCTTGCTAATGGCAATCTGCTGAGCCTTGAGTTGCGCGCACTGGAAGCAGATGAAAAAGGCAAGGTGATATCCAATCCCCGCGTGGTGACGTCGAATCAGAAGCCAGCAGTCATTCTCAACGGTACTCAGATTCCCTACGTCACGGAATCGAACTCTGGTGGCCTCATAACCCGGACGGTCACGTTCAAGGACGCGTTTCTGTGCTTGCTGGTCGATCCGCAGATTCTCAATAACGATTCGATCATTCTGAATGTCGAAGTGCAGAAAGATGCAGTGAGTAATCTTGCTGACGCCTTTAATAATCCTGCAATCAACACCAAGCGGATCAAAACTCAAGTACGGGTGAATAATGGCGAGACCTTGGTGTTGGGTGGTATTTTTGATGGAGATGAAAGTTCGACCGTGAGCAAGGTGCCGTTGTTGGGCGATGTGCCAGTGTTTGGTAATCTGTTTAAAACTACCACCAAGAAAAACAGCAAAACAGAGTTGATCATTTTCCTGACGCCGCGCATCCTCGACGATCGCCTGTCGATACGCTGATCACGACTGACATCCAAGGCGCGGGCGTGTCCCGCGCTTTTTTTCGCTTTTATTTTTTGCGTCTTCCCGGCGCTATCCATTCGGCCGCTCTCAATTAGAATGGCGCCATGAGCAAGCGTGACAATCTATACCTCGTCGGGTTGATGGGGGCCGGCAAGACAACCGTGGGGCGGTTGCTGGCCAAGCATTATGGATGCCTCTTTTACGACTCGGATCACGAGATCGAGGCGCGTACCGGCGTCAAGATTCCGGTCATATTCGAGATCGAAGGCGAGACGGGTTTCCGCAAACGCGAAGAAGCGGCGATCGCCGAACTGACGGGCTTGTCCGGTATCGTTCTGGCCACGGGGGGCGGTGCGGTCCTCTCGGCAGCCAATCGCGACAATCTGAAGAAAAACGGCGTGGTGATTTATTTGCGCGGCATGCCCGAGCATTTGTATGAGCGTACGCGACACGACCGCAACCGCCCTTTGCTGCAAACCGATAATCCGCTCGCCAGGCTGCGGGAACTGTTCAAGCAACGTGACCCGCTGTACCGCGAAGTGGCCGACATCGTGGTGGATACGGGCCGGCAGAGCGTGGCAGGCATGACCCGCGTGCTCTATGGCAAGCTGGATCTGCTTAAAAGCGGGCTGCCTTTGCCTGACACGGCGGACTGAATGCGGCGCGTCGTCTGCGCAGCATGGCTTTGCTTGCTGGCGGGAACGGCGGTCGCAACGGATTACCGTGCGAATGCGCAGGATTACCTTAGTTATGTGCGTCGCCTGCAACCAGGCGACCGTTTGCTGCTGGAGGCGGGCGATTACCGGCAGGGTTTGCCTTTGCGCAATTTGTCCGGCGAGGCCAGCCGGCCTATCGTCATCGAGGCGGCCTTGCCTGCAGAGCCGCCGCGTTTCCTCGCCCGGCCGGGTGCCAATACGATCAGTCTGGTCGATGTTCGCCATCTGGCATTACGCCACCTGGAACTCGATGGCCGTAATCAGCCGGTGGATGCGGTCAAGGCCGAAGGCCACAGCCGCTATGCCGACTTCATCACACTGGACCATCTCTATATCCATGACCATGCCGCATCGCAACAGAATGTGGGAATTTCAACCAAATGCCCGGCATTCGGCTGGGTGATCCGGGGGAACCGTATCGAGCGGGTCGGCACCGGCATATACCTTGGCGACGCCGATGGTTCGGATCCTTTCGTCAGCGGCGTGATCGAGGCCAATCGGGTTTCCCATACGCTGGGCTATAACCTGCAGATCAAGCATCAGGCTGGCCGTCCTGCCGGCCATACCGATCGCTACGATACGGTGATTCGTTACAACGTCTTTTCCAAGCAGGATGCGTCACCCGGGCCGCAGGCGCGTCCCAACGTCCTGCTTGGGCATTTTCCGCTGGCCGGAGTGGGCAGCGAAGACCGCTATCTAGTCTACGGCAATTTCTTCCAGCACAATCCCAGCGAGGCATTATTGCAGGCGGAGGGACGTGTGGTGCTCTACGACAATGTCTTCGTCAATAGCGGCGGCGATGCGATCCATATCCAGCCGCACAACGATGTGCCGCGTGACATGACCGTTTTCTCCAACACAGTGTTGGCATCCGGTACGGGCATCCAGGTACGCCATGCCGCAGGTACGCCCTATCGCCAACGTGTGATCGCCAATGTGATCGCCGCTGCGACACCCTTGCAGGGCGGTGAGACGGCATACAACGCGGCCTTGGCCTATCGACCTGATCTACTGAACGCTGCTGTATCAGACCTGACGCCGGACCTGCTGGGACCGCATCCGCAAGGTGACCGCCTGCCACAAGATCTGGTTCGCGAACTGGTGGCTTACCCCGGCTGGAAGGCGACGGCGTATCCCGGGGCAGGCGTTTCTTCTGCGTTGCTGCACACACTGGACGCTGCCTGGCCATGAGCGATCGCGCGCAGTCCCCCACTAATCCGCGTGCATTGCTGTGGCTGGTCGCGCTGGGCTACACCGTATTTGTCATCTATGGCAGTCTGGTACCGCTCAAATTTCATGCGTTGCCGTGGGAGGTCGCCGTGGCCCGGTTTGGTGAAATCCCGTTTCTCAAGCTCGGGATCGGGTCGCGTGCCGACTGGGTCGCCAACCTACTGCTGTTCATTCCGCTGACCTATCTGTGGATGGGCGCCATGACAGGCGGGAGCGGCCGTCTGCACAACCTGTTCGCCACATTGGCGTTGATTCCTGCCGCTACCGCGTTGAGCGTCGGCATTGAGTTTACCCAGCTGTTTTTCCCGCAGCGCACGGTGTCGCAGAACGACATCTTTGCCGAAACGCTGGGCGGTTTCATCGGGGTGCTGGCATGGTGGATGACAGGCCGGCGGTTTGTCGACTGGCTGCAATCGTGGCAGCGCAACCATGCCCGCGCCGCACTCGCCGAGCGCCTGGCCTGGACCTATCTGGCAGGTGTCGTCGTTTACAACGTCCTGCCGCTCGACCTGACCATCAGCCTGGTCGAGATTTTTCATAAATGGCGGGACGGCATGGTCGTGCTGATTCCGTTTGGCGATTTGCCGCATGACCCGGCCACGGCCGTCTATGAAATTGTTACCGATGCACTGATCTGGACGCCTTTGGCCTTGTTGTGGCGACTGAACGGAACACGCAGTGTGTGGCGCGCATGGGGTATGACGCTGGCTGCCGCGACCGGCTTGGAATTCGCGCAGCTGTTCGTCTTTTCCCGCGTCAGCGATGTGACCGACATCCTGACGGCTTCGCTCGGCGGGGCGCTGGGCAGTGTCGTCGGCGGGCGTCTGGCCAAACGCGAAGCACACGGCAGCGCACCGATGCAATGGGGAACGTGGCTGCCCTTCGCGCTGGCTGCAGGGTGGGTGGCGGTACTCCTGTTCGTATTCTGGTTCCCCTTCGATTTCCGTACCGACGGTGCGTTCATCAAAGACCGGCTCGACTTTGTACAGCGGGTACCGTTCGAGGTGTATTACTTCGGCACCGAATACCGGGCCATCACCGAAGTCTTGCGCAAGACGCTGTTCTTTGCACCGCTGGGCGGGTTGCTGGCATGGGGCGTGGCCCGCCAGCCGTGGCGCTGGCGAACCACGCTGTTTGCGGTAGCCATGCTGGCGCTGGTCGGGATGCCTGCGCTCATCGAATTGGGGCAAGTGATGTTGCCGGAAAAGATCGCCGACACCACCGACTGGTTGCTGGCCTGGCTGGGTGGGCTGGCGGGTTATGCCGTGGCACGCCGCATCTTGCGGGCGCCCCGGCATGCCCCCATGCCACGGGCTTCTCATCGCGCGGAGCCCGGATCCCGGGCCGCGCCCCGGGCGACACCGATGCGCTGGCAGATGCCGCTTGTCCTGGGCGGCATGGGGGTGCTGTTCTGGGGAGCGGCCCATGCGCCCTTCATCCCGTACAACGTGCGCGAGCTGTTGCGACAGGATAGTGCCTGGCTGTCTGCGCTGCTGCTGGCGGTGGCGTGCTACTGGCTGGCTGTCTGGCCCGTGTGGCTGGCGCGACGGCCGGTGTCCGGCCTGGCCCGTCTGGCGCAATTGCCCCTGGGTCTGTTGGCGTATGGCGGCATCGCTTTTTTATTGCTGGATGCGGCCGTGCCGGATGAGAGCCTTTTCGATCTGGCTGGCAGCCCGGTGCTGGGCTGGCCCGGGCAGTGGGAACTCGGGCTGCGCTGGGTGGCGCTAGCCGCCATTCCAGGTGCGTTGATCTATCTGGCTGCACAAACCGTGCGCCGCTGGCGCGGACGGCGATTGAGCGCCCTGCATTTCTGGGCGGCGCTTCCGGTCTTGGGCCTGGCCTATTGGGGCGTGGTCATCCAGGCCGACACCGACAATCTGGTCGAGTTGATGGCTACGCCGCAGCCGCTGGCTTTTACGGCCTTGAGTGCCTGGCTCTATATGGTGTTCCTGGCATCTGCCTTGCTCGCTTCGCCTGCAATGGGCGCACAACGCATGCTGAGTCTGATCGGCGCGCTGGTTTCGTTGCCCCTCGCCGCCTTGTTCCTGCACGTCGGCCTCGCCGGCACGATCGACAAGTACGGCCAGCAATTCTCGGCCCTGCAGTTCCTGCTGAGCGCCGACCGCCAGCATTACGTCTCGATGTCTGTCATCTGGCTACGTTACAGTGCATTGCATGTGCTTGTCATCGCAACGCTTGCCTTCATACAATGGCCGCACTTTCGCGCCACCCAACGGCTTCATGCCCCTACCCGCCATGCCTCTCATTGACGTTTTCAACGGCGACGCCGACGGTCTCTGTGCGCTGCACCAGTTGCGCCTCGCCGACCCCGCCGATTCCGAACTGGTGACGGGACCCAAGCGCGATATCAGCCTGCTGAAACGGGTCCAGGCCCGCGCAGGCGATCGCATCACCGTGCTCGACATCGCCCTGTCGAAAAACCGTGAAGCGCTGGACCGGATTCTCGAGGCAGGGGCAGAAGTACGCTACTTCGATCACCACCGGCCGGGCGACATTCCCGTGCATCCCCATTTCGAGCCGCACATCGATACCGACGCCAACGTCTGCACCAGCCTGCTGGTGAACCGGTACTTGCAGGGCCGGCATCTGGCGTGGGCGGTCACCGCCGCGTTCGGCGACAATCTTGCCGATGCGGCACGGCAGGCAGCCATCCCCTTGAATCTGTCGGTCGAACAGCTGGCGCAGCTGCAATCCCTGGGCGAATGCCTCAATTACAACGGCTATGGCGAAACGCTAGACGACCTGTTCTACGATCCGGCCGAGTTGTATCGCCAGATGCGTCCGTTTGCCGATCCCTTCGCTTTCATCGCCGAGTCGGCCGCCTATCGAACGTTGAAGGCCGGCTACCAGGCGGACATGATGCGCGCCGTTGCTCTGGATGCGACGGAAGCGCGGGCTGCCGGGCGCATCTTCATGCTCCCTGCCGAGAAATGGGCGCGGCGGATTTCCGGCGTGTTCGGCAATCAACTGGCAGTCGAGTCTCCCACGCAGGCGCATGCCGTGCTCACGGCCAAGCCGGGCGGCGGCTATGTCGTCAGCGTGCGTGCGCCGCTGGTTGCCAAGTCCGGCGCGGACGAACTATGCAGCCAGTTCGACACCGGCGGCGGGCGCAAAGGAGCGGCCGGCATCAATCATCTGCCAGATGCCGAGGTTGGCCGGTTTATTGCTACATTCTTTGCGGTCTTTTCCCGGAGCTGAATCGTGAATCAACTGATCGCACCCTACGGCGGAACACTCGTCAACCTGATCGATCCCGCGAAAAGTGTGGCCTTCAAGCAGGAAGCCCTGAGCCTGCCTTCGCTCGATCTGGACTGGCAGCAGCAGTGCGAACTTGAAATGCTGCTGACCGGCGCCTACTCGCCGCTCACCGGCTTCATGACGCGTACGCAATGCGAGCGCGTCGAAACAGACAGTCAACTTGAAGATGGCACGTTCTGGCCCCTGCCGGTCACGCTCGCCAGCAAGCAGAAAGCCGCCGCCGATCTGAAATCGGGGGATCGGGTGGCCTTGCGCGACGGTGAAGGTTTCATGCTCGCAATATTGATTGTCAGCGATGCATGGGAGATTGACGGCATCCGGCATCTGGGCGGGGCGATCGAGGGGGTGGCCCTGCCGCCGCATCCTGATTTTTCCGGTTTGCGCGCCACCCCGGCCGAACTGCGTGCGCTGTTTGTCCGGCGCGGCTGGCGACGTGTGGTGGCCTGGCAGGCACGCCAGCCGATGCATCGCGCGCAATTCGAATTCTGTCTGAAAAGTGCGATCGAAAACGAGGCCAACCTGCTGCTGCACCCGCAGGTGGGTGGAGACATTACCGAGGCCCCGGCGTATTTTGGCCTGGTCAGAAGCTTTCTCGCCATCCGCGAACGCTTCCCGGCTGCCACGACCCAGTTGTCGCTGTTGCCGGCTCCGCCGCGCGAGGGAAGCGCCCGCGCCCTGCTGCTGCGCGCCATTATTGCGCGCAACTACGGCTGCAGCCTGCTGATCGCAGGCGGTGAGCATCAGTCTGACGGCGATTGTCGGCGGGGTGAAGATCTCATTCATACGCACGCCGATCTGCCCGTGACGGAACTGGCCGGGAAAATCGGCGTGCGTTTCATCGCCTATCCGCGCATGGTGTATGTGGAAGACCGTGCCGAGCATTTGCCCGAACCCGAAGCGCCTGCCGGCGCGCGTTTGCTTACCCTGAGCGGCGAGGAATTCCAGCGCCGCATGCAGAGCGGGCTGAAAATCCCCGACTGGTACAGCTTTCCCGAAGTGATTGCCGAATTGCACCGGCAGAGCCCGCCGCGCGAGCGCCAGGGCTTCACCGTGTTTTTCACCGGCCTGTCCGGCGCAGGGAAATCCACCCTGGCGCGCGCGCTGGCGGCACGCCTGATGGAAATGGGCGGGCGGTGCGTCACCCTGCTCGACGGCGATATCGTGCGCCGTCATCTTTCCTCCGAACTGGGCTTCACCAAGGCACACCGCGACATCAACGTGCGCCGCATCGGCTTCGTCGCGTCCGAAATCACCAAGAATCGCGGCATCGCCATCTGCGCCCCCATCGCACCGTATCGCCAGACCCGCCGCGACGTGCGCGGCATGATCGAGGCGGTCGGCGGCTTCATCGAGATCCACGTCGCCACCCCGATCGAGACCTGCGAATCGCGCGACCGCAAGGGCTTGTACGCCAAGGCCCGTGCCGGCCTGATTCCCGAGTTCACGGGGGTGTCCGATCCTTACGAAGTGCCCGAGAAGCCGGAGCTGGCGATCGATACGACTGGTCTGGGCATTGATGAGGCCGTGCAGCAGATTTTGCTCAAGCTGGAGCATGAGGGTTACTTGCGTTAACCCGATGCATTGCACCTGACCCAAACAAAACGGCGACCCTAAGGTCGCCGTTTTGTTTGTTGCTGGAGCGTGCTGTTTAAGCAGCCTTGCGACGGCGCATGGTAGCCAGACCTGCCAAACCAATGCCCAGCAGGGCCAGGGAAGCGGGTTCGGGGACCGAGCCACCAACCGAGCCTTTCGGAACCGAGGCAAAACGCAGGGTGCCGCCGGCAACCAGAACTTCGCCGAAACCGTCGCCGAAGAACGTGACCTTGGAGAAGAAGCCGGACGAATCGATGGCGCCGATGAAGTTCGTATAGCTTTCTGAGGCAGCATACCCAGGGTTATCGCTGGCGCTCAGGGCATTGGCGGGGAGGGTGGCTGCGCCGCCGTCGAAGGCGATCCACAGGCCGGAACCCTGTGCGGGCACGCCGTAGGTAGACACTGTGTTGGCATCGCGGACGACAGAGGTGCAGCACGTTGCCCAGTCACCGACTTCGAAACCGAAGGCGTTCACCGGCGAGCTGAAGGTGAAGGTCAGACCGGAGTTGAAATATGGGATAGGCTCGCCTGCCGAGGTTCCGGGGTTGATGTTCCAAGAGGAACCCGACAGGGAAATCCCGTTGCTGCCGTAGTTACCGTAAAAGGAAGGAGTTGAGCCATTCGGGCGGGTCACGGTCACTGTGGCGGCGTTGCCGTCCTTGTCAATGTAGTTGTATGTATTCACGCCGGTGACGACTTGCGCGGTGGCGACAGTCGACCCCGTTCCGGTGATGACGTTATCGAACGCGGTCGAGATATTGCTCAACGTGGTGTTGACGATGAGCGGGGCAGCGTGAACGCTGCTGGCGGCAAACAGGACCGTGGCAAACAGAGCGCTGGCCAGTGCAGTTTTTTTCATGATGTGGCTCCTTGGTGAAGTGGGTTAATCCGCAATGTGATGCTTCAACTTGATTAAACATGCTTCAAACAAACGGCATATCCAATATGCCAAGGAGTAAAGCATTCTTTGTGCCAAGGAGGTTTTTATTTATAAAGTTCTTTTGTTTCAAATTGATACGATCATCACTCTGATGCCGGTATGGCCAGGGAAGCTGAACATGTAAATTTTTTCGACGCGGAACGGGTTGTTGAATATTAAGGGGACACCTGGGGGCGACCTTATGCCATATGCCGAGGATGGGGACGGCGGCCCCCGAAAAGCTCCGGCTTGAGCGAGCCGATCACCATGCCCGTCAGGCTCGCCAGGAAGCCCGCAAACTGCGGCGGCAGCAATGCCGTGCCTTCCGGCAACCAGATTTCCATGGGCAGCCAGACCGCGAGGCCCAGGGCGATTGAAAGGTAGGCGCCCTGCTTGCAGGCGCGCGGCCAGTACAGGCCTGAAACAAGCGGGACAAAGGCGACCACGAGCGTGATCTTGTAGGCGTTTTCCACCATCTGGTAAATGGTGGCGTCGGAATACAGCGCAAACGTCGTGACGACGGCGGCGAAGCCCACGACCACCACGCGCATGGTCAGGAGCAGGGTCTTGTCGTTGTGGTGCGGCAGGTAGGGCTTGATGATGTTCTCGGAGAACGTGACGGCGGGCGCCAGCAGGGTGCCCGAGGCCGTGCTCATGATGGCGGAGAGCAGGGCGCCGAAGAACATGATCTGGGCGAAGACAGGCATGTGGTTGAGGATGAGCTGCGGCAGGATCATCTGCGAATCCTTGTCCAGCAGGCCCGAGACCAGGCCAGGATCGATGAGCGTAGCGGAATAGGCGATGGTCAGCGGCACGAAGGCGAAGAAGAAGTAGAAGCTGCCGCCCATGACCGAACCGGCGACCGCGATGTTTTCGCTCTTGACGGACATCACCCGCTGGAACACGTCCTGCTGGGGGATGGAGCCGAACATCATGGTGATCCAGGCGGCGATGAAGGCGATGATGTCCTTGCTGTTGGCTTCAGGCCAGAAGTTGAACTGCCCCTTCTGCGCGGCATGCTGGACCACATGCCCGAGTCCGCCCGCCATGTCCGATGCCACATACAGGATGTACAAGAGGCCGACGACGATGATGCTCATCTGGAAGAAATCGGTCAGCGCCACCGACCACATCCCGCCGTAGAGCGTGTAGAGCAGCACGATGGCAGCGCCGATGAGGGTGCCCTGGGTTTGCGTGATGACGCCCTGGGACAGGATGTTGAATACCAGACCGAGGGCGGTCATCTGGGCCGATACCCAGCCCAGATAGGAGATGATGATGGCCACGCCTGTGATGACTTCCACTTTGCGGCCATATCGTTTCCGGTAGTAGTCGGTCAGCGTGAGGAGGTTCATCCGGTAGAGCTTGCGGGCGAAGAACAAGCCGACCAGGATCAGGCACATCGAAGAACCAAAGGGATCGGACACGATGCCGTGCAGGCCTTCGTTGAGGAACGTGGCGGGGATGCCGAGGACGGTTTCCGAACCGAACCAGGTGGCGAAGACGGTGGCCGTGACGATATAGATCGGCAGATGGCGGCCCGCCACGACGTAGTCCCGCGAAGTGTGGACGCGCGTGGCGGCGTACATGCCCACGCCGATGGAAATGACCAGATAGAGGATGACGAAGCCGATCAGCATGGTGGGCAGAGTCAAAAACGATGGGAAAAAATGAGCCCTGAGCCCCAGTCCGGACTGGCCCGGCTGAAGCCGCCTACCGCGTACAGATTCAGCTTGTTGGCGGTATTCAGGCGATAGCTGAGGTAAAGCATGGCCTCGCTGATGGGACCACTGGTTTGGGTGACGGCTTGTTGCCAGTCGTAGCTGCCTCCCAATGACAGGGAGGGTGTGACGCGATAATCGGTGCCGACCGATCCCAGCCAGACATTGCGATAGTTGATGGCTTCAGGATCCCCTTTCCACTTGTATCCCAGGCTGGCAAAGGGTGTCCATTGATTCCGGATGGGTTTGAAGAGCTCGGCCTGCAGGGTGTAATCGTTCTTGCCGGTGCCCAGGGATTTTGCCGTGCTGGCGGTACCGAACTTGATTTTCCCACTGATGTCGAGGCCCACCCACGCTGTTCGTTCGTCCAGAAGGTTATAGGTGGCGGTGGCTGAAATATCGCCCATTCCCTCGGAAATCGCTGTGGTCCGGGACGTATTGAGCGGGTCGCCTTCCGGCGTGACATTCCCATCCCCCTTGACGCGGAGCCAGGCCGTCGACAATCGCAGGCTCCATACGTCGGTACGATATTTCAGGCTTAACGGCAACGCCCATGTTTCGGTCTTGGTTTGGCTGCCGTATTTACCGGACGAATAATCGAATCCCAGATTGGCGCTGAATTTTCCGTCGGCGGCTTGGGCGGGCGAGCAAACTGCGGCCAGTAGCGTGCATATCGGGGTAATCAGGCGCATGGCAACCTTTCAAGCGGGTGGCCGAGATTTTAATGGAGGAATGACGAACTGTGCGCTGTGAGTGGCGGGCCGTTTCGATGCGAAGACAAAATTTAGTTGATCGCCATGTTGTTCACGCCCGCCTGTTTATCCGGGTAAGGTCGTTCCAGAACGCCCTGATTTAGGCAAGAACGCATTCCGTGAATCCTCGGGCCAACGTTGCCGTTTTGACAAATACATCCGGGGGGGCCGGCCAACGCGGGATGCGGGGCGTGACGTAAATCCAGGAAGGATTGCGATGCCGAGCATTGAAAGGTCTTGAGATCGCTCAAGCGTATCAATCGTCGCGCTCAGGGCGTTCAACCCGTTCAATTCTCTCCACGCGTTCGACTTTTTCCGGGCGCTCGATTTTCTCGGGTCGCTCGACTTTTTCCGGGCGTTCAACCTTCTCCGGGCGTTCAACCTTTTCTGGACGTTCGATCGTCTCGACACGTTCAACCTTCTCGGGACGCTCGACAGCTTCAACCCGTTCAAGCTTCTCCGGGCGTTCGAGTTTTTCGGCTCGTTCCGATGAGACCGGGGAGTCTTGTTTTTCAGGCTGCTCGACACCTTCCCGAGTCGACGGCTCGTTGCTCGCGCCCGTATCGTGTTCCGGCTCCTGATGGAACGCTTTATCGTCCTGGCGGGAATGTCTGGAGGGGGCGCTTTTCTCGTGGTGCGGCTTGTCGAAACCATGTCCGGGGAAGGATTGCGCCTCGATTTCGCGGGCACGGAGCTGGCCATTGGCACGGACGGCGTCGACTATGGCCCATCCTCCGTCATGGGGAGGGGCCTGTTTGATCCGTGTTTGCGAATCGAGCAGGAAGTGCTGGCCGTTGATGTTGACTCCCGACTTGTTGGCATGGCTGACCAGACCCTGTATGACGACACGATCAACGGGCATGCCGCGCTCCTCGCGTTCGAACCGGGTGACCTGAAGTCGGCCTTGCTCATAGCGGCCTTCGGCGCGGACGACATCGCCCGGCTCGAGTTTGTGCAGGCGTCCCTTCAGCACAACGCCCTCCACCGTCAACTCGCCTTGAGCGTTGCGTTGGACTTCGCCTCTGAGACTGTCGGGCGTGTCATCCGGTACAACATCCAAACGCGTGGCGACAACGTGTCCACGCACACCTGCAAACCCGCTGACGGCGATTTTGACGCCCGGGACGAGGCCATTCGGTAACACTGCATTGGGACTCAGACTGATGTTGCGTCCTTGCGCACGTATTCCATCCAAACCCAGCTGCTGCAATGGGGAAACCAGCAGGTGTCTGACATGCAGACGCTCGACGGAGAGCTGGCTGCCTTGCCCCTGTGCGCGCACGCGCACGACCTGGCCTACGCGCAGGTCTTTGGGAGAGCCAGACTTGCCCTGGATCATGACAGGCGTGGTCGGGAGGTAATGCAACTCCAGACCGTTCACGCAGATACTGGCAAATCCTGTGATGACCCCGTCAACTTCAACTGTGTGTCCCGTGCCGCCACTGCCGCTGCCGTCTCCGCCTGGTTTTCTGTAAGGAGACAGGCCGGTACCGCCTTGTCCGGTTCCATCAGTTCCCTCGGGCCGGAAGCCGGTACCGCCGGCACCATTGCCATCGTGCATGGTGGGCGAGCCACCTGACTCGCAAGGATTGGCGGCATGAAGCGCCGGGGCCAGCGCGAAGGCCAACAACCCCAGCAGGGCCTGGTGCCAAAACTTCATGGTTTGGTGCCCAGTTCTTCCTGTTCGTCGGCCTGGTAATAATACTGGCCGTAGGTCACCCGGTAGTGTGCCTGGGCGTTCTGGTGGTCGCGTTCCTGCAGCTCCATTGCTTTCTGGCTGAAGGCCTGCATCACTTGGCTGGAAAGTTGACGGGCATAGGCGGACAGAATCAGCGTCGAATCCTTGCTCAAGCGATCGTAATAGACACTTCGTTCCAGCAGGGGAGGTTCGTTGAGGCGGGTCAGATTGTGCGTGCATGCGCCCATGTGATCGTGCACGTTTTTACCGAGGTAGAACAGCTTCTCGTCCAGTCCATGGCTGGGGATGAACGCATCCGTAAGCAGCATGACGCGGCCGAGCTCGTCGACCTGGGCGACACCCAGCCGGAGCCATTCGTCCAATACCGCGCGCGGCCGAATGTCTTTCGTCACCGAGCGCACCAGCGATTCAAAACTCATGGCACCCCCGGTACTGGCGAGCCGATGTAGAGGCAGGGGGCGGCCTTTGTTGTCCAGGTATTCTGGGTAGGCTGTCCAGCGCGCCACGATTTGTGCGCCAATGGACACGGATAGCGGGGGCTCGTCGTGACCGCTGACGATCTCATTACGCAACCGTTTGACATCCATTCGGTGAATGCCTGTGAGCAGGCTGACCCGGCTATCGGTCTGATCCTTGCCATCAACGGGCATTGCGGTCGCCACTTCTACGTAGGTCAGCTTGAGCAGGTTGGCGAGTGCAGGGTACTGCACACTATAGTGGAGCAGCAGCTTGACCAGCGGGCGCAACAAACGCTTCACCGCCGCCGTGACTGAGCGAGGCGGGGTAACGATGGCATGGGCAACACCCTGGTCCGACATGGCTACCTGACGTCAAAGTTGTTACATGTGAGTGTAACAATTTACCACGCAAATGCCCATCGTGGGTGAGTCATGGTGCCGCAGCACCGATTCTTCGGGATACCTATTCTGTTCCATGTTTGGTTTCAAACTGGATGCCGACTGTCTTCAGCAGATCGATGGGCAGCACGCCGCCAGCAGAAATGATGACGGTGTCATTCGGCAGGGCAACCTGCCCGGACTCCACCTCCAGCAGTACCTCTCCGGGTTCGATCCGGATCACATTCGATTTGAGCAAGACATTGATGCGGCCGGTTTTCTGGGCTTCTTCCAGGCGCTGGCGGTTTTTCGGCTTGACCCGACCGAAGGCGTCGCCACGATAGGATAGCGCCACAGTGGTATCCGGTTCTTCGGCGATGGCAAGTGCCGCTTCCAATGCGCTGTCGCCGCCGCCGATGACCAGTACCTTCTGGCCCCGGTATTGCTCGGGATCGATCAATCGGTAAACCACTTTGGGTAATTCTTCGCCGGGAACGTCCAGCTTGCGTGGAGTGCCGCGTCGCCCGATGGCCAACAGTACCGCGCGGGCTGAATATTCTCCTCCTGAGGTTTTGACCTTGAAGCTCCGGCCGCTCGATTCAATGCTTTCCATGCGTTCCCGGAAGCTGATTTTCAGGTCCGTCTTGCCTACGATGCCGTTCCAGAATTCGAGCAAGGCTTCCTTGCTGATTTCCGACATCCTGACCTTGCCGACGATGGGCAACTGGACCGGGGCAGTCATGATGACCTTGTTGCGCGGATAGTGATAAACTGTGCCGCCCAACGAATCCTCCTGCTCCACGATCCGGTAGCGCAACTTGTGCTGGATTGCCCCCAGCCCGGCCGCGATTCCTGCCGGACCTGCGCCCACGATGAGCACGTCCAGTTCGGCGTCCCGGTCCCCCTTGATCTTGTCCTTGATGGCATTCATGGCTTGACGGCCCTGTTCCGCTGCCTTTCTCACCAGGCCCATGCCACCCAATTCGCCGGCAATGAACAGCCCCGGGATGTTGGTTTCGAAATTGGGCTTGACGAGCGGGATGTCGATCCCGCGTTTTTCCGTCCCGAACACCAGCTTGATGGCCTCGAATGGGCAGGACGCCATGCAGGCGCCGTGGCCGATGCAAACCGACGGATTGACCAGATGGGCCTTGCCCTCCACGAGTCCGAGTGCGCCTTCGGGACAGGCCTTGACGCATGAGCCGGATCCGATGCACCGGAGCGGGTCGAACACGGGGTGCAGCGAAACAGGCTCTCCCAAGCCGGCCGCCCTGGATTCCTGCAGCGCCAGCGCATGCTGTTCATTGCGCAGCTGGCGCCGGCGGAAGTAGAGAAATAGAACGACCGCCAATGGTGCAAGGTAAAGAATAATCGTTGTTAAGTTCATGAATATAAATGGTTTTAAAGATTTGCGCGGCGCTCGGTGTGGGCGTCACCGCATGGGCTGCGGGCTGCCAGTGACTTTACGGAACAATTCCCCGGTTGGATCAGGGAATTTAAAACAAAAAATCCACGTGTAAAATATTTACACTTTTTTCCGTAAACTTTGTTAGGATCGCAGCCGTAAACAGAAGCACCAGGGAAACAAAGAAAGCCAAGGCAATCACGTGCAACAGACTTTGAGCATGCAATCACCCACCAGGCTGAACGCGCCACAGGGCAAGGCTACCAAGCCGCGTAAGCGCGAAATCGGCGCGACCGCGATGCTGCTGGGCGTGTCTTTGCTCGTTGCGTGCGCCTGGGCGATTGGGCGCTGGGGGGGATTCACCGCAGGCTCGCGTGTTGGTTACAACCTCGGCTTGGCCGGCGGCATCATGATGCTGTTGTTGTTTCTGTACCCCTTACGCAAGCATTTCCGTTTCATGCATGGCTTTGGGCCAGCCAAATACTGGTTTGCCTTGCACATGACACTGGGGATCCTGGGCCCCCTGTTCATCCTCGCGCATTCGCGCTTTCACGTGGGCTCGATCAATGCCGGAATTGCGCTGGCCAGCATGTCGCTGGTCGCAGGGAGCGGCATCATCGGCCGCTTCATCTATACGCGCATCCACCATGGACTCTATGGGCGCCGCGCCAGTTTGCAGGAGTTGCGCGAACTGGCCGGACTGAATTCTAAGGAGGTCCAGTCCAAGCTTGCCTTTGCGCCCAAGGTGGAAGGTGCGCTGGCCGATTTTGAAGCTGCGCTCGCAACGCCCCAGCGGAATCGTCTGAGATCCGTGTGGACATTTGCCACGCTTTGGTTGCGTGGCCGCATCGTTTATACGCGCTGCGTGCGCGAATTGAACCGGCTTTATCGGGACCACGCCCACTCGCAGGGCTGGGATCACGGTAAAACCCAGCGCCGCCTCGCGGCAGCCAAGCGTCTGGTCCGCACATATTTGCAAGGCGTCCAGCGCGTTGCCCAGTTCAATACCTACGAACGCCTGTTCTCGCTTTGGCATGTCCTGCACGTGCCGCTCGTATACATGCTGGTGTTCAGCGCGATAGCTCACGTTGTCGCCGTGCATATGTACTGATGAAGCTGGCGGGCGAGGAAAAAGAATCAAGAACGGTTGCGTGGTTTCCATCAGAACGCTTTTTGTTGTGCTGCTCCTGCTGTTGTCAGGGGTGACGGCGGGGCTGGGACTTCGCCAGGCGGAGGCGGGTGCGCTGGAAAACGTGCTGATGCCGGGCAAGCTCATCCGGGGGCACGCCAAGGCGGAAGAGAAGTGTACGAACTGTCATGTCCGGTTTGACCGGGAAGGACAAAACAGACTGTGCCGGGACTGCCATAAGGACGTGGGCCAGGATATGGCGAAGAAACAGGGGTACCACGGGCGGATCAAGGAACAGGCCTGTCGCACCTGTCATACGGAACACAAGGGACGCGAGGCACGGATAGTCGTGCTAGACGAGAAAAGTTTTGACCACACGCTGACGGATTACCCGCTCAAGGGAAAGCACACGGAAACGGAATGCAGCAAATGTCACCAGCCAGGGAAAAAATTTCGCAGTGCGCAGAGCGTGTGTGTCGCGTGTCACAAGAAGGACGACACGCACAAGGGAAGGCTGGGTTCGAAGTGTGCGGATTGCCATACCGAGTCCGGCTGGAAGGAAGCGCGGTTTGATCATGACGCCACGGATTTCAAACTTGAAGGCAAGCATGCCAATGCGAAGTGCAGGGATTGTCACCGCGACAATGTCTTCAAGGACACGCCTATGGCCTGCGTGTCGTGTCACCGCAAAGACGACAAGCACACGGGCCGTTTTGGCGAAAAATGCCAGACCTGTCATAACGCCAAGGCCTGGGATGCCGTGGGCTTCGACCATGATGAATCCACGAAATTTCCCCTGCGTGGCAAGCATCGGCTGGCCCGGTGCGACACCTGCCATACCGGGAACCTGTATCGGGACAAGTTGCAAACGGCCTGTGTCGCGTGTCACAAAAAGGACGACAAGCACAAAGGCACGCTGGGCGAGAAATGTGGCGACTGTCACGTCGAGCGCGCCTGGAACGAGGCGCGCTTCGATCACGCTCAATCCCGCTTTCCGCTACGCGGCAAGCATGCGGACATTGAGTGCAAAGCCTGTCACAAAAGCGCGTTATTCAAGGATGCACCCATGAACTGCATCGCCTGCCACAAGAAGGATGACAAGCACAAAGGCGGATTAGGCGACGCGTGCGACTCCTGTCATGGCGAGCGCGACTGGAAGGAAAACCGTTTCGATCACGGCAAGACGCGGTTTGCGTTGTCAGGCCGTCACCGTTCCGTGAAATGCGACAACTGCCACCAGGGGCAGAAGTACAGGAATACGCCCATGACCTGTAACGCCTGCCACAAGCAAGACGACGTGCACAAAGGCCAGCAAGGCGAGAAATGCGAGCAATGCCATAGCGCGCAGGACTGGAAACAGACCACGTTCAACCACGGCCTGACCCGTTTTCCCCTGCTGGGCAGGCACCTTGTCGTGGCATGCAGTAAATGCCATGCCACGGCTCAATTCAAGAACGCCAAGACGGAATGCGTGGCGTGCCACGACAAGGATGACACCCACAAGCGGCGTCTCGGCGATCAGTGTGAAAACTGCCATAACAGCCGCGATTGGCGGTTGTGGGACTTCAACCACACCACGCGGACCCGCTTCAGGCTCGATGGTGGGCATCGGGGCCTGGATTGCTATAGCTGTCACAGACAACCCGTTTCAGGCAAGGCCTCCCTGCCGATGGGATGTGTGAGTTGTCACGACAAGGATGATGTGCACGACGGCAGCTTCGGCAGACAGTGCGAGAAATGCCACGGAACGGATTCTTTCAAGAAGGTCCGCCTGCGCCAGGGCCAAAATTCCCCGCCCACGAAAATCGCGGCTTCAGAAGTGGCCTGTCCGACCGCCGTTCGGGGAGGATGCCAGGGCGACGCCAGACAAGCCGCACGTGCTTTGCAAGCCATGTTTGCTTCGGGAGGCGACGCACGATGAGAGGTGTCTATTCTGTTGTCAGGTCACGCATTCTTCCGGGATTGTGGCAGCTATGGGCCATTCTGCTGCTCTGCGTAGCAAGCATGGTTACCCAGCCGCCTCTCGCTGCGGGTTCAGGTGCTGCCGGTTTCGATCATGCGAAGACAGGCTTCCAGCTGAGCGGGGCTCATCGGAACGTGCGGTGCGAATCGTGCCACGTCCAGGGCGTTTTCAAGGGAACGCCTACCCAGTGTTCGAGTTGCCATGCCAGCGGCAGCCAGCGCATCACGGCCGCGGCCATGCCGGCCACGCATATTCCGACCAAGCAGGCATGCGAAACCTGCCATAACACCTTGTCATTCGCGGGCGCGCACTTCAACCATATGGGCGTCGCGCCCGGAACCTGCGCCACCTGTCACAACGGCAGCATGGCCAAGGGCAAGCCGAGCACGCATATTGTGACGACGGCCGCTTGCGACACGTGTCACAAAACCAGCGCGTGGACCCCAGCCAGTTTCAATCATGGCGCGGTCACCCCAGGTAGCTGCGCCAGTTGCCACAATGGCAAGACCGCGACCGGCAAGCCGAGTACGCACATCCCGACCACGGCGTCCTGCGACACCTGCCACAAGACCAGCGCCTGGACGCCGGCCAACTTCAATCACAATGACGTGACCACGGGAAGTTGTGCAACGTGCCACAACGGCAAAACTGCGACAGGCAAACCCGGAACGCATATCCCGACCACAGCGTCCTGCGACACCTGTCACAAGACCGTTGCCTGGAAACCCGCCACCTTCAGCCACAGTGGGATTGCTCCGGGAACCTGTGCGACCTGCCACAACGGCAGCATCGCCAAAGGCAAGCCGACCACGCATATCCCCACCACGGCTGCCTGTGATAGCTGCCACAAGACCGCCGCCTGGGTGCCTGCCAGTTTCAACCATAGCGGGGTTGCCCCTGGCACGTGTGCGACTTGCCACAATGGGACGTTGGCCACAGGCAAACCCTCCAGCCACATTCCCACTACGCAGGCTTGTGATACCTGCCACAAGACCGCCAGCTGGAAACCTGCGACGATGAATCACACGGGCATTGCGCCCGGAACGTGTGCCACCTGCCATAACGGAACGACTGCGGCAGGCAAGTCCGCGAACCACATCCCGACCACGGCTACCTGCGATACCTGCCATAAGACCTCGTCGTGGAATACGGCGACGATGAACCACACCGGCATCGCGCCCGGCACGTGCTCGACTTGCCACAACGGCACCACGGCGACCGGCAAACCCTCGACCCACATTCCGACCACGGCGTCGTGCGACACCTGCCACAAGACCAGCGCCTGGACACCCGCGACCTTCAGTCACACCGGCGTAGCGCCGGGAACGTGTTCGACCTGCCACAATGGCACAACCGCGACAGGTAAGCCGACCACGCATCTGCCGACTTCGGCGGCGTGCGACACCTGTCACAAGGCCAGCGCGTGGACCCCAGCCACATTCAGCCACACGGGCGTGGCACCTGGAACATGTTCGACTTGCCACAACGGCACCACCGCGACTGGCAAGCCGACTACCCATATTCCGACCACGGCTTCGTGTGACACCTGCCACAAGACATCCGCCTGGACCCCAGCCACCTTTAGTCACACTGGCGTGGCCCCCGGAACGTGTTCGACCTGTCACAACGGCACCACGGCCACGAGCAAACCTTCGGCCCACATTCCAACCACGGCGTCGTGTGACACCTGCCACAAGACAAGCGCCTGGACGCCGGCTACTTTCAGCCACACCGGCATTGCCCCCGGCACCTGTTCGACCTGCCACAACGGCACGACCGCGACCGGCAAACCCACGACCCACGTCCCGACCATGGCTTCCTGCGACACCTGTCACAAGACATCTGCCTGGACGCCGGCGACCTTCAGCCACACGGGCGTCGCTCCAGGAACGTGTTCGACCTGTCACAACGGCACCACGGCAACGGGCAAACCTTCGACCCATATTCCGACCACGGCTTCGTGCGATACGTGCCACAAGACATCCGCCTGGGCCCCGGCCACGTTCAGTCACACCGGCGTAGCGCCCGGCACTTGTGCGACCTGCCATAACGGCACAACGGCCACAGGCAAGCCGAGCACGCACATCCCCACGACTCAGTCGTGTGACACCTGCCACAAGACAAGCGCCTGGACGCCAGCTACTTTCAGCCACACCGGCATTGCCCCCGGCACCTGCTCGACTTGCCACAACGGCACGACCGCGGCCGGCAAACCTTCGGCCCACATTCCGACCACGGCGTCGTGTGACACCTGCCACAAGACCAGTACCTGGACACCGGCTATATTCAGCCATACCGGCGTGGCCCCCGGCACTTGCTCGACCTGCCACAACGGCACGACAGCGACCGGCAAACCGAGCACGCACATCCCCACGACCCAGTCGTGCGATACCTGTCACAAGACCAGTGCCTGGACACCGGCCACTTTTAGCCATACCGGCGTGGCCCCCGGAACGTGTTCGACCTGCCATAACGGCACCACGGCCACGGGCAAACCGACCACGCACATTCCCACGACCCAGTCATGCGACACGTGCCATCGGACCAGTGTCTGGACGCCGGCTACCTTTAGTCATACGGGTATCGCGCCCGGCACTTGTGCGATCTGCCACAACGGCACCACGGCAACTGGCAAACCCGCGATCCACATTCCGACCACGGCGTCGTGCGACACCTGTCACAGGACCAGTGCCTGGGCCCCTGCCACTTTCAGCCACACTGGCGTCGCTCCAGGAACATGTGCGACCTGCCACAACGGCACCACGGCAACCGGCAAACCCGCGACCCATATTCCGACCACGGCTTCGTGCGACTCATGCCACAGGACGACGGCCCCGTTTACCACCGCGACCATGAATCACAGTGCGGTTATCAGCGCTGCCTGCGAGTCGTGCCACAACGGGGCGTACACGTCTTCCGGGGCGCAGGCCAAACCGACCAATCACATTCCGACGGCCCTGGTGGGCGGCAAGGACTGCAAGGCCTGCCATACCACTACTGCCAGCTGGTCGAGCATGAGGATGGATCACAACAATATCCTGACCGGTTGCAAGACCTGTCATGCGAGCGGTACCAGTTATCTGGGCAGCATGGAGAAGAAGAGCGTGACCCACGAATCGAGAACGGCTACCGATTGCTCGCAGTCCGGCTGCCACCGACCCTTGGGCAACAAGGGCGTGGCCTATGTCGAATGGGACTGAGCCAGCAGCTTTTAAATCGAACTGCCGCAGTGAGCTTCCGATCGGCTCGTTTGTGGCAATTTCAGGGATCATGACGGGACAGGCCATGTTTTTTACCACTCGGAACAAGCTGGTTGCAGCGTTGATCGGTTGCAGCATTCTGGCTATGAGCCCGCGCATGGCGACGGCACAGATTCTGGAAGAAATCCAGGTTCAACCCGATAATTTCGAAAATGTCATCCGGTTGCAGTTCAATGCCCGGATCCAGTTTTTGCGGGCAGTCAAAGTCGGCAAGACCAATACCATCGTGGTGTATTTCCGGATTCTTCAAGGCGAGGAATCGACGGAAATCAAATCGGTCGAGACGCTCAAGTCAAAATCATTTGATCAGCTTCCCGAAGTGGCGGCGACGCTCTCGCCTCAGGCTTCTTCGGTCAAGAAGCTGACCTTGCAGATTGGGAAAGACAAGCAGGTCGCAGATGGACGGGTGCTCGCCGGAACGGATGGCCGCAGTGTGGACATCATTTTTGGCGACACGGCGAGGCAGTATCAACGGGTCCCGGACGGTAAACGCTACGCCCTGACATTGCTAAGCTCGACATCCAGGGACGAGGTGAGCGGCAAAGTCATCCCTCGCGAGTTGCAGGACTATGATGTTTTCACGTCACAGCAGACGCGTGAAGGCCAGACGTTCTATGAACTGAACCTGGGCTATTTCGCCACCGCCGAACAGGCCGAACAGGCCCGTGCCGGCCTGCTGTCCCAATTCCCGCAGGCCGAAATAAGCGATCTGCGTAAACGCAGAAAAGCCATGCTCAAGGCTGCTTCTGCGAGTGCGAAATCTGAAGTGACATTGGGAACAGGACAAGCCCCGGTGGCGCTTCCTGACGTGGAAAACCAGGCGGCCATGCTGATGCCGAAGGCGCAGGAAGCCTTGAAGGCAGCGAACTACGAACTGGCCATCGATCTCTTTAACCAGATTCTGCTGTTACCACCCAACCTCTATTCGCAGGACGCACAGGAATTGATTGGCGTGGCCCGCGAGCGCAACGGAGAGTTGGCCAAGGCGAGAGCGGAGTATGCGCTCTATCTGAAACTGTTTCCGGAAGGAGCGGGCGCCGAACGCGTGCGTCAGCACTTGGCTGGACTCAAGGCGGAAAGCACGTCTACGGGGGCGATTCGGGCAAAAGCCAGAAGACGCGATGAGCCTGTCATCAAGACCGTGTCCGGCAGCCTTTCGCAATACTATTTCGGTGGCAGCACCCAGACGCAGACCGCTTTCAACACGCCTACCACAGCCGGGACCTCGACGCTTTCGGCCATTAACCAGTCTTCGCTACGAACCCATCTCGATTTGCAGGGTCGCTACCGGAATTCCGATGCGGATCAGAAACTGGTTTTCCGGGATGACAACATCGTCAGTTTCATCAAGTCGCGCCCGAGCCTGAATCATGTCCTGTCGGCCTACTATAGCTACAAGGGCCTGGGGAACGGATTCAACGCCACACTGGGTCGCCAGATCGGAACGTCCGGGGGCGTGCTGGGCCGGTTCGATGGCGCGCAGCTTGGCTACTATTTCGCGCCCAAATGGCGAGCCAACGTGGTTGCTGGCGTGCCGGTCGAATTCCCCGCGCTCGGTTCCGATCGAAAATTCTGGGGGATCAGCCTGGATGGCGACGAACTGACCGAACGCCTGCGCGGCAAGACCTACTATATCGAGCAGTCGGCGGATGGTATCCAGGATCGGCGCGCCGTCGGTCTGGAACTGGGGTTTTACGACATGCGCGGTTCCGTCAGCAGCCTGGTGGATTATGACGTGAGCTACAGCGCGCTTAACATCGGCACCTTGCAGGGAAACTGGCAGACGGAAAAAGGAGGCATGTTCAGTTTCCTGCTGGATTACCGCCGCTCGCCTTTGCTCACCACGTCGGTTGCCCTGTACAACGCTGCGGTGACGTCTATGTCGCCTATTCCAACCAGCATCAAACAATTGCTCGCGACCAGTACGGAAGATCAGGTTCGTACCTGGGCGGATAACAGTAGTGCGGTCTCCAAACTGTTCCAGGCGGGATACATCACGCCGCTGAATAAAACCTGGCAGGCAGGAGGAGATTTCAATCTGACCAATACCGGCGCCTTGCCCGGGTCGACCTTGAGCGATGGAACCGTCCTGCCGCCGACGCCGGCCACCGGAAACATTTATGCCTATTCCCTACGGGCCATCGGCTCCGGGCTTTTGATGGCAAACGACGTCAATGTGTTCACCTTGTCCCTGAACAAGGGCAATACCTTTAACGGCCAACTCCTGGCATACAACAACGTCACCCGGCTGGAACGCTGGACGCTTGAGCCTTCGTTGAAGTATTACCAGCAGAAAAGCGATCCCGATACCAATCTGGCCCGCTGGACGCCCGAGATTCACCTGACCTATCTATGGAAGGGCAACCTGTCTCTGGAAGCGGATTACATCTACGAGCATTCGACGACAACCAGCCCTGGCAACAATGAAGTCAGCCAGCAGCATTTCTTCTATGTGGGCTACCGCTGGGACATCTGAGCGGTAGATGCAGCAAAGGCCATCTATGTTGGAAATAATCGGACTGGGTTGTGTGCGTGGTGAGCGTCGCCTGTTTGGCAATGTGTCGTTCACCCTCGAACCGGGCGGACTGATCTGGATCCAGGGCGGCAATGGCAGCGGCAAGACCACGTTGTTGCGTACCCTGTGCGGCCTGACCCAGGCCATGGCCGGCGAGGTGCGCTGGCGTGGTGAACCCATCCAGGCGTGGGGTGAGGACTACCGGCGGGAACTGACCTACATCGCTCATGCCAACGGCCTGAAGGAAGAACTCAGCGCGCAGGAAAACCTCCTTGTCGCCGCGCGCCTTGCCCGTCAGCCTGTCAGTCGCGTCGAGATTGGTGGGGCTTTGCAAGACATGGGACTGGCGGGACGCGAACATCTGCCGGTCAAGTTCCTGTCCCAGGGACAGCGCCGCCGTGCAGCCCTGGCCCGGTTGACGCTCGCTCAGCCGCGTCCGCTCTGGCTGCTGGACGAACCCTTCAATGCACTGGATACCCATGCGGTCGCGGGGGTACGGCAAATCATGGAAGGCCACCTGGCCCGAGGCGGCATGATCGCCTTGACGTCGCATCAGGACGTCGGCGTCCAGGCAACCGACACCCAGACGTTGCGGCTCGATGGCTGAGGGTACACGGACATGATACGAACCCTGGGTCATATCGTCGCCCGCGACGTGTTGCTTGCCATGCGCCGGCGTGCCGACGTGGCGACCACGCTGTTTTTCTTCGTCATCGTTGCCAGCCTGTTCCCGCTCGGTGTGGGTCCGGAGCCCAAGCTGCTGCGCGCCATGGCGCCCGGCATTCTATGGGTTGCGGCCTTGCTGGCCTCCATGTTGTCCCTGGGCCGGCTGTTCGACGCGGATTATGCGGATGGCAGCCTCGAACAGCTGATGCTGGCACCCGAGCCGCTGGCCCTGGTGGTGATCGGCAAGGTCATGGCGCACTGGCTGATTTCAGGCTTGCCACTGGTTTTGATTGCGCCGGTGATCGCGCTGCAATTCGACCTGCCGGCCGGTTCGCTCGGTACGTTATTGCTGGCCTTGCTGCTGGGTACGCCGCTGTTGAGCCTGATCGGCGCCATCGGCGCGGCCCTGACGGTGGGCGTGCGCGGTGGCGGCGTGCTGGTGTCGCTGCTGGTATTGCCCCTATACGTACCGGTGCTGATCTTTGGTGCCGGGGCCGTGGACGCCAGTGCCACCGGCATGGATGCCAGTGGCCACTTGTCCATCCTCGGCGCACTGCTGCTGCTGGGCATGGTGCTGGCGCCCTGGGCTACTGCGGCGGCTTTGCGTATCTCGCTGGAATGATCGAGGTGTGTCTCCCTATGACCTGCATGGAACGATTTCTGGAATGAAACTGAACTGGTTCAAATACGCCTCGCCTGCCACGTTCTATCCGCTGGCAGGAAAGCTGATTCCCTGGTTTGCGCTGAGCGCGGCCGGGCTCACCCTCGCAGGCCTGTATCTCAGCTTTTTTGTAGCACCCACCGACTTCCAGCAGGGTGAGTCGTACCGCATCATTTTCATCCATGTGCCCGCGGCCTGGATGTCGATGTTCATCTACATCGTGATGGCGGGATGGGCTGCCGCGGGGCTGATCTTCAATACGCGTCTGTCGTCGATGATGGCAAATGCGCTGGCGCCAACCGGTGCCCTGTTCACGTTCATCGCCTTGTGGACCGGCGCACTCTGGGGCAAGCCCACCTGGGGTGCCTGGTGGGTGTGGGATGCGCGACTGACGTCCGAACTGATCCTGCTGTTCCTGTATCTGGGGTTCCTGGCCTTGCATGCCGCGATCGACGACACGCGCCGCGCCGATCGTGCCAGCGCATTGCTGGCGCTGGTCGGCGTGGTCAACGTCCCCATCATCTATTTTTCGGTCAAATGGTGGAAC
Source organism: Pseudomonadota bacterium (assembly GCA_043821985.1). GTDB lineage: Bacteria > Pseudomonadota > Gammaproteobacteria > Burkholderiales > Thiobacillaceae > Thiobacillus. The sequence continues at coordinate 11,249 of JBDRCF010000052.1, read as the reverse complement.
ACCCTGCACCAGGGGGCCTCGGTCAGCATGACCATGGCGCCCAAGATGGCGGCCACCATGCTGCTGGGCATGCTGGTCATGGCGCTGGCCTGCTGGATGTACAGCATCGCGGCAGCGCTGGCGCGGGTGCGCTGCATCATTCTCGAACGCGAACAACAGGCCGAATGGCTCGCAAAACTGAGCAAGGAGCCGGCATGATCTGGAAAAGCCTCGATGACTTCATTGCCATGGGGGGCTACGGCTTTTATGTCTGGGGGTCTTACCTCGTTACGGCCGTCCTCATCATGGCCGAAATCTTTATGCTGCGCACGCGTCGGCGGGCCATCGAAAAGGCCCGCCGGATGCAGGCGCTTCTATCCGAACAGGTGACACATGAAACCACGCCATAAACGCATGACCCTGATTGCCGCCGGGCTGGCTGCCGTGGGCATCGCGGCCGCCCTGGTGCTGAATGCCTTGCGCAGCAATATGGCGTTTTTCTTCACGCCGACCCAGATTGCCGCGCACGAGGCGCCCACCGGCCGCAGCCTGCGCATTGGCGGATTGGTGGAAACCGGCAGCGTCCAGCGGGACGGCGTGACGGTGCACTTCATCGTGACCGACACCGCGCATTCGATCCCCGTGACCTATACCGGCATCCTGCCCGACCTGTTCAAGGAAGGGAAAGGCGTGGTGGCCCAGGGTGAAGTGGCTGCCAATGGCGTATTCCAGGCCAGTGAAGTGCTGGCCAAGCACGACGAAAACTACATGCCGCCCGAGGCGGCCGAAGCCCTCAAGCGCGCCCAGGCTTCGGGCGAAAGCACCGGCAAGACGCTGGTCATGGATACGGAAAGCCAAGCCAAATGATTCCTGAAATCGGTCACTTCGCACTCATCGTCGCCTTCCTCATCGCCATTGCGCTGACGGTGTTCCCCATCGCCGGCGCACAGCGCGGCATTGCATCCTGGATGGCCATGGCACGACCCGCTGCACAGGGGCTGTTCGTGTTCATCACCTTGGCCAAGACCTGCCTGGCGTATTCCTTTGCCGTCAACGACTTTTCCGTGTTGTATGTCGCCAGCAATTCCAACTCCATGCTGCCGCTGCATTACCGGTTGGCCGCAGTGTGGGGCGGCCATGAAGGATCCGTGCTGCTGTGGGTGTTCATGCTGACCTTCTGGATGGTCGCGGTCTCGCTGTTCAGCCGCCACCTGCCGCGTGAAATGGTGGCGCGCATTCTGGGCGTGATGGGTTTCATCTGCATCGGGTTCCTGTTGTTCATTCTGCTGACGTCCAATCCCTTCGAGCGGCTGCTGCCCGCCGCGCCGGATGGCCGCGACCTCAATCCGCTGCTGCAGGACCCCGGCATGATTTTCCATCCGCCCATGCTTTACATGGGCTATGTGGGCTTCTCCGTCGCCTTTGCCTTTGCCATCGCCGCGCTGCTGGGCGGCAACCTGGACGCGGCCTGGGCGCGCTGGTCGCGCCCGTGGACCCTGGTGGCCTGGGTGTTTCTCACCGTGGGCATCGCGCTAGGTAGCGCCTGGGCTAATTACGAACTGGGCGGGGGCGGCTGGTGGTTCTGGGACCCGGTTGAAAATGCCTCCTTCATGCCCTGGCTGGTCGGCACCGCGCTGATCCACTCGCTCGCCGTCACCGAGAAGCGCGGCAGCTTCAAGAACTGGACCGTGCTGCTCGCCATCTTCGCTTTTTCCCTTTCGCTGCTGGGCACCTTTCTCGTGCGCTCCGGGGTGCTGACCTCCGTCCATGCCTTCGCCACCGACCCCAGGCGCGGCATCTTCATCCTGATTTTCCTGGCGATCGTGACGGGGGGATCGCTCCTGTTGTTCGCCTGGCGCGCGGCCAAGGTTGGCCTGGGTGGGCGTTTCGACTTGGTATCCCGCGAATCCATGCTGCTTGCCAACAACGTCATGCTGGTTGCGGCAGCCGGTTCGGTGCTGTTGGGTACGCTCTACCCGCTGGTGCTGGACGCGCTGGGGCTGGGCAAGATTTCGGTCGGCCCGCCTTACTTCGACAACGTGTTCGCTCCGCTCATGGCCCCCGCCATTTTCCTCATGGGGGTGGGTCCCTTTGCCCGCTGGAAATCCGCCAGCCTGCCAGAACTGGCCGTGCGCTTGCGCTGGGCCTTCGGGATCAGTCTCGTCAGCGCCTTGCTGCTGCCTTTCGTACTGGGGCGCTGGTCTCCCATGATCAGCTTTGGCCTGCTGCTCGCCCTGTGGGTGTTCGCCACCACCGCACTCAACCTGTGGAACCGGGTCAAACCGACCCTGGGTTCCTCGGTGCTGCAGCGGCTCGGCACCCAGTCGAGAAGCTATTACGGCATGCTGCTGGCGCACCTCGGCGTCGGCGTGTTCATCGTGGGCGTGACGCTGGTCAAGGGCTACCAGATCGAGAAGGACGTGCGCATGGAGGTCGGCGACACGGCCACCCTCGGCGCCTACCAGTTTGTATTCAAGGGCGTGACCGAAACGCCCGGCCCCAACTACATGGCCTCGCGAGGCAACATCGAAGTACTGAAAAACGGCCGGCCGGAGCGCATCCTGACGCCGGAAAAACGCATGTATTTCGCTACGCAGATGCCGATGACCGAGGCGGCCATCGATCCCGGTCTCACCCGCGACCTGTATGTCTCGCTGGGCGAGCCGGTCGGTAACGGCGCCTGGGTGGTGCGCGTGTATTACAAGCCTTTCGTGGACTGGATCTGGGGCGGCTGTCTGGTCATGGCACTGGGCGGCGCGATGGCGCTATCCGACCGGCGTTACCGCATGGCGCGCCGCAAGGAACACGCTGCATTGGCTGCCCGCCTGGCGGAGGCGGCATGAAGGCGCGCTACCTGATTCCCCTGGCAATATTCATTGCCATGCTGGTGTTCCTGGGCGTGGGCCTCAAGCTTGATCCGCGCGAGGTGCCATCGCCGCTCATCGGCAAGCCTGCGCCCGCGTTCAGTCTGCAGACGCTCGATACGCCGCCCCGCGTGTTGACTTCCGCGGAGATGCGCGGCCAGGTCTGGCTGCTCAATGTGTGGGCTTCGTGGTGCAGTGGTTGCCGCGAGGAGCACCCGGTTCTGGTCGAACTTTCCAAAACCCGTGCCGTACCGATCTACGGGCTGGATTACAAGGATCAGCCGGACGATGCACGCCGCCTGCTGAACGGTTTGGGCAACCCCTATGTTGCCAGCGTATCCGACCTGGATGGCCGGACGGGCATCGAATTCGGCGTCTACGGCGTGCCGGAGACCTTCGTCATCGACAAGGCCGGCATCATTCGCCACAAGCAGACCGGCCCTATTACGCCCGAAGTGTGGCGCGACACGATTCTTCCGCTGGTGAAAAAACTCAATGCTGCATAAATTCGTTCTTCCGCTTTTGTTGGCGGCGTTGCTTTCCCCGGCGTTCGCCAAGGAGGCCGTTCCTGCTGCGGCCGATCCCGCGGCCGAGGCGCGGCTGATGACGCTCGCCAGCGAATTGCGCTGCCTGGTGTGCCAGAACCAGACGATTGCCGATTCCAATGCCGATCTGGCGGTCGATCTGCGCAACGAGATACGCGAAAAAATCGAGTCGGGCATGAGCGATGCCGAGATCAAGGACTTCATGGTCGCCCGTTACGGCGACTTCGTGCTGTATCGCCCGCCGCTCAAGAACACCACCCTGTTTCTCTGGGTCGGGCCCTTCCTCTTGCTGGCAGTGGGCGGCGGCATTCTGTATTTCACCCTGAGACAACGCCGGCAGCGCGCTGCCGAACCCGAATTGAGCCGCGACGAACAGGCGCTGGCCGAATCCCTGCTGCAAACCGACCAAACCAAGGAAACAACATGACCGGATTTTTTATCGTGATCGGCGTACTCATCGCACTAGGGCTGGCCTTCGTGCTGCCCGCGCTGGTCAGGCAACGCGGCGAGGATGACAGGAATATGCGTGCGCAGGCGAACGTATTGATCTACCGCGACCAGATCAAGGAACTGGATGCCGACCTGGCAAACGGCACGCTCAGCGCAGAACAGCATGCCGCGGGACGGCGCGAACTGGAGAAGCGTGCGCTGGAAGATACCCTGGCCGCTGTCAACGAAGCCGTGCCCTCGCAAGCCCGGTGGGGTGCCTGGGCGCCGATTGCGCTGGCGCTGCTGATCCCCGCGGTCGCCGTGGGAATGTACCTCAAGCTCGGTACGCCCCAGGCCATCGCGCCGTCAGACATGGCGCCGCAGGCGGCGGCTGCGCCGGCCAGCGCCCAGGCTCAGGGCGGCAGTCCGCACAGCACGTCCTTCGACGCCATCCGGGCCATGGCCGAGAAACTCGCAGCCCGCCTCAAGGACAACCCGGACGATGGCGCCGGCTGGGCCATGCTGGCACGTTCCTACAATGTGCTGGGCCGCTTTGCCGAAGCCTCCGATGCCTATTTGCAAGCGGAAAAACGGCTACCGCCCGACGCCCAGCTGATGGCCGATCATGCCGATGCACTGGCCATGTCCCAGGGACAGAAACTCGACGGCGAGCCGCTGGCGATGTTGCAGCGCGCCCTGAAGATCGACCCGGCCAACCTCAAGGCGCTGGCGCTGATGGGAACCGCCGCTTTCGACAGGAAGGATTACAAGGGCGCGATCGGCTACTGGGAAAACGTGGTGCGGACGGCACCCGCCGACTCCGAATTCACTCAGTCGCTGCAAGCCAGCCTGGACGAGGCCCGCGCGCTGGCTGAAGGCCGTACGCCGCCCGCTGCGCTACCGAACATCCTGTCTGCTGCGCCGGAGGCTGCGGCACCGGCTACCTCCAACGGAGGCCAGGTCAGCGGACAGGTCAAACTGGCCCCGGCGCTGGCGGCCAAGGTGTCGCCTGGGGACACCCTGTTCATCTTCGCCCGGGCAGAAAACGGTCCGCGCATGCCGCTGGCCATCTTGAGCCAGAAGGCTGGCGATCTGCCCAGCCGCTTCAGTCTGGATGACTCCAGTTCCATGGCGCCGGGCATGAAGCTGTCGGCGTTTCCCTCGGTGATGGTCGTAGCCCGCATTTCGAAAAGCGGCAACGCCAGTGTGCAAAGCGGCGATCTGGAGGGCAGCGTGGGGCCACTCAAGCCGGGCACGCAGGATATTCAGATCAATATCGACAAGGTGATTCCCTGAACGCCAGGCCCGCGTATTACTTCAGCAGGGTAAGCACCAACGCCAAGGCTGCGAGACCGATCGCGCCAGCCAGCAGCCAGGCGTTGCGTGCCTGCTGGACAGCGATGCGTTCGAGTCGGGTTTCGAGTGCACCCTGATCGTCGCTGCGGGAAAGGTAGGTATGGGCCAGCCGCGGCAGCTGCGGCAGCAGCACCGCCCACTTCGGTGCCTCGGCTTGCAGGTTCTTCACCAGCGCACGCCAGCCCATCTGCTCGTTCATCCACCGTTCCAGGAAAGGCTTGGCGGTTTTCCACAGATCGAGTTCAGGATCGAGCTGCCGACCAAGTCCCTCAATGTTGAGCAGGGTTTTCTGCAGCAATACCAGCTGCGGCTGGATTTCCACGTTGAAGCGGCGCGAGGCCTGGAACAGCTGCAGCAGCACGCGGCCGAATGAAATGTCTTTCAGCGGGCGGTCGAATACCGGCTCGCACACCGCGCGTACCGCCGCCTCGAGTTCGTCGATGCGGGTGTCGGGCGGCACCCAGCCGGACTCCAGGTGCGCCAGCGCCACGCCTTTGTAATCGCGGCGGAAAAAGGCGAGGAAATTGCGCGCGAGGTACTGCTTGTCGACTTCGGTGAGTGTGCCCATGATGCCGAAATCCAGCGCGATGTATTGCTCGGAACCCGGGCGCACCAGGATATTGCCGGGATGCATGTCGGCGTGGAAGAAGCCATCGCGGAACACCTGGGTGAAGAAGATTTCCACGCCAGTGGCGGCGAGTTTGGGGATATTCACGCCGGATTCGCGCAGGCGCTCGATCTGGCTTACCGGGATGCCGTCCATGCGGTCCATCACCATGACGTCGCGGCCGCAGTAATCCCAGTACACCTCGGGCACCTTCAGCAGCGGCGAATCCTTGAAATTGCGCCGCAGCTGCGAGCAGTTGGCAGCTTCGCGCATCAGGTCGAGCTCATCGCCCAGATGTTTCTCGAATTCGCTGACGACTTCGCGCGGGCGCAGCCGCTTGCCGTCGGCGAATAGTTTCTCCACCAAGCCGGCGGCGGCATAGAGCAGCGAGACGTCGTGCGCGATCACGGGTGCGATACCGGGGCGGAGCACCTTCACCGCGACGGCGGTACCGTCCCCCCCTGAAGGTGGCGAGTGCAGGCGGGCGAAATGCACCTGCGCCACCGAGGCGGACGCGACCGGCGTGGCGTCGAATTCGGCGAATACGTCGGCCAGCGGTTTTTTATAGGTCGCCTCCAGGGTGGCGATGGCCTCGGCCGAAGGGAAAGGCGGCACCCGATCCTGTAGCTGGGCGAGTTCGTCGGCAATGTCGAGCGGCACCAGGTCGCGTCGGGTAGAGAGCATCTGGCCGAATTTGACGAAGATCGGCCCCAGCGCCTCCAGCGCACGGCGCAGGCGCACGCCGCGCGGTTCGTTGAGCGGCCGCCAGAATAGGGTGACACGCACCAGCCAGCGCAGCGGACGCACCCGTTCATGGCCGAGAAAGAATTCTTCCAGCCCGTAGCGCAGCCCGATGCTGAGGATGCGGGCGAGGCGCAGCAGTTTCATGCGTCGCGCGCTTCCAGCCGCCGCAGCCGGGCATCCAGCCGTGCCGTGTCGTCAGCCAACCCGTCGACCGCCTGGTTGAAGCGCGTGACGTCGACGCCGCGCGCCATCAGTTCGACTTCCTCGACCAGATATTCGCTCGCGTTGTGGCCCAGTGCCGAGAACGCACGGGCGATACCGGCGAGGGCGTCGCGGCCGATCGTGTTCAGTCTGTGTGCGGCAATGCCGCCAACCAACGGCGCCAGGTCGGCCTCGACATCCCAATCCAGTTGCTTGAAGACGCGGTCGAGCGTGGCGAGCAGGGCCGGATCGCCGGTGTAGTCGGCGTCGCGCAGCGCATCGCGGCCGAAAAACGGCAGGCGGGCGATGAGCGCTGGGGTGGGGCGGATGACGGCGTCGGGGGTATCGACCACCGCTTCGGAAAAACAGCCGTCGTCGGCGATACGGAAATCGAATTGTTTGAATGCCAGGTCGAAGCGCACGCTCGCACCGGCGTGTCTAACCAACGCCTCGGCCGTACCGGGCGACTGCCGCAACAGATGGTTGAGGCTGCGTTCGAAAAGGCTTTCAGCGATCAAACCTTGAAGCCTTTATGCAGCGCGACGACACCGGCTGTGAGGTTGTGATAGCTGACCTTGGCGAAGCCGGCGGTCTCCATCATCGCCTTGAGTTCTTCCTGGCCGGGGTGCATGCGGATCGATTCGGCCAGGTACTGGTAGCTGCCGGCGTCCTTGGCGACCAACTTGCCCATCAGTGGCAGCAGCTTGAAGGAATACAGGTCGTAGGCGGGTTCCAGCGGCTTCCATACCTTGGAAAATTCCAGTACCAGGAGGCGACCGCCGGGCTTCAGTACGCGGTTCATCTCGGCCAGCGCCTGGTCCTTGTGCGTCATGTTCCGCAGGCCGAAGGCGACCGATACGCAATCGAAATAGTCGTCTGGAAACGGCAGTCGCTCGCCATCGCATTGAATGGCGGGTGGCGTCCTGCCCTCGTTGAGCATGCGGTCGCGGCCTTCGCGCAGCATGGAAAAGTTGATGTCGGTGAGCAGCACGGTGCCGGTGTCGCCGACTTCCTTCAGGAACAGCCGGGTGAGGTCGGCGGTGCCGCCGGCGACGTCGAGCACCTTCATGCCGGGCCGCAAGCCCGCCTGCGCCACGGCAAAGCGCTTCCACAGCCGGTGCAGGCCGGCCGACATGAGGTCGTTCATGACGTCGTATTGGGCGGCGACGGAATGGAAGACCTCGGCCACTTTGGCGGCTTTTTCGGACTCGGCGACCTGCTGGTAGCCGAAATGGGTGGTTTTATCCATGGCAGAAGGGGTGAGCGGAGTCAGCCAGGGATTCTACCAGCGCGCGGGCAGGCGCGGATTTGAAGGGGGCTGGCGGCGTCATAAATCAGTCATACTGCTGTCATAGTATGGCCACCATCCAAACAATGCTGGAATCACCATGGCTGCCAATATTTTGCTGGTCGAAGACGAACCCGGAATCCAGGAACTGCTGAAGTTCAATCTGGCGCAGGCCGGCCATCAGGTCACCGCCGCCGGTGATGCCGAGCATGCCCTGAAATTCCTCAAGAACACCTTGCCCGACGTCATCCTGCTCGACTGGATGCTGCCCGGCATGTCGGGCATCGACCTGTGCAAGCGCCTGCGCAGCGACGAGCGCTACCAGCCGATCCCCATCATCATGCTGACTGCGCGCGGCGAGGAGCGCGACAAGGTGCTGGGGCTGGATACCGGCGCCGACGACTACATCACCAAGCCGTTCTCGCCGCGCGAGCTGGTGTCGCGCATCAAGGCCGTGCTGCGCCGCCGCGCACCGCAGATGACCGACGAACCGGTGGAGATCAACGGCTTGAAACTCGATCCCACCAGCCACCGCGTGCAGGGCAAGGGACAGGCGCTGGAACTGGGGCCGACCGAGTTCCGCCTGCTGCATTTCTTCATGACACACCCTGAGCGTGTCTACTCGCGCACCCAGTTGCTCGACCAGGTGTGGGGCGACGATGTGTTCGTGGAAGAGCGCACGGTCGATGTTCACATCCGCCGCCTGCGCCTGGCGCTGGAGCCGTCCGGCCATTCCGAACTGATCCAGACCGTGCGCGGCTCGGGCTACCGCTTTTCGGCCGACGTGGGATAATCCGCCCATCGCGGTTTTCAAGCAGGCGAACATGGGTTTTTGGTGGCGTCCACTCAGTGTGCTGGCCGGCGTATTGCTGGTGGCGCTGATCTTGTGGGCCAGCTCCGGATGGGTGGCCGCGCTGGGGTTCCTGGCCGGCGTCCAGGCCTTCGTGATGCTGCGTCGCCTGTGGCAGGAATTCCGCCTGGCGCGCTGGCTGGAAAATCCGGACGAAGTGGAACCGCCCGACGCCACCGGCACCTGGGGCGACATTTTCTATCGTCTTCAAAAACTACAGAAACGTCAGAAAGCCAGCCGCGGCCAGCTCACCTCCGCGCTCGAACAATTCGAACACGCCGCGATGGCCGTGCCCGACGGCATGGTCATTCTCAACCGCAGCGAACAGATCGAATGGTGCAACCCTGCTTCCCGCACCTACATGGGTTTGGACTGCGAGCGCGATCGCGGCCAGTTCATCCGCTACCTGCTGCGGCAGGCGCAGTTCCTGGATTTTCTCGACGCAGCCGATTATTCGCGGCGCCTGGTGTGCAAATCGCCGGTGAATCGGGAACTCGTCCTGTCCCTGCAACTGGTGCCGTTCGGCGAATCGCAGAAACTGCTGGTTGCCCGCGACATCACCGATCTCGAGCGCGTCGATGCGATGCGCCGCGACTTCATCGCCAATGTCTCGCACGAATTGCGCACGCCCTTGACCGTGGTCGGCGGCTTTGTCGAGACCCTCGCCGATGCGCCCGACCTGCCTGCCGCCGAGAGCCGCCATTATTTTGATTTGATGCTGGACCATACCCGCCGCATGCAGCATCTGCTGGACGACCTGCTGACCCTGTCGCGGCTGGAAAGCGCCGATCACACGCTCAAGGACGAGCTCGTCAACGTGCCCGAACTGGCGCAGGCCTTGAAGGCCGAAGCGGAATCGCTAAGCCGCGGACGGCACCGGGTCGGCCTGCAATGCCAGAGCGAGGCCTGGTTGAAAGGCAGCCTGCAGGAAATCCGCAGTGCGCTCGGCAACCTGGTGTCGAATGCCGTGCGCTACACCCCGGAAGGCGGCGAAATCACCCTGGCTTGGCGCGAGCGCAGTGGCGAGGGTGTTTTTTCCGTCATCGATACCGGCGAAGGCATCGCGGCCGAGCATATTCCCCGCTTGACCGAACGCTTCTATCGGGTGGACCGCAGCCGTTCGCGCGAAACCGGCGGCACCGGACTGGGGCTCGCCATCGTCAAGCATGTGCTGACCCGCCACGGTGCGCGGCTGGAGATCCAGTCCGTGCCCGGCAAGGGCAGCACCTTCTCGGCCGTTTTCCCTGCTCAGCGTCTTCAGCTCCCCGGCGCGGAGAAAAGCGGCACGGTCATTCCGTTTCCCGAACGCGGGCAAGCCGTCGGCTGAGCGTGGTTCTTGGCGCTTGAGCGCCTTTAGAACCACGGCCTGCCCCTCGCGGGTGGAGCGTGGTTCTTGGCGCATACGACTCCACACGTGCTTCAGCACGTAGTGGAACGGAGTCCTTCAGGGCTTCAGCGCCTTTAGAACCACGGCCTACACCAGTGAGTTGAGCGCCGCGGCAAGCTGCACCTCCAGCTCGGCGGGTACTGCGTGAGACGTTTCCCGCAGCTTCTCCCCCCATACCGGATTCGGAAAATGCGGATCGTCCGCAAAGCGCGGAATCACGTGCCAGTGCAGATGCGGCACCACATTGCCGAGCGAGGCGAGATTGATCTTGTCGGGTCGCATCACGTCGCGGACGACCTGTTCGGTTTTGCATACCCTCATCATCAGACGCGAGCGTTCTTCCGGCACCAGGTCGGTCATTTCCTTGACGTGGCGGTTGAGGATCACGCGCAGGAAACCGGGGTAATCCGGTTCGTCGGCCCGCACCACGCGGCAGAATTCATCCTGCCACAACACCCGCCCGCCCGGCGCATCGCATAAGGGACAATCAGACATACGCGGTTCCTTGAAACAAGACGCCCCGCATGATGCGGGGCGGGACCAGGCTTGGCAAGCAGCCGCTCAGGCGCAGCGGCGTGCTCGCCAGCCCACCAACCCCAAACCGGTTAGCAGCATGAGCCATGCGCCGGGCTCGGGCACGGTAGTCACGTTGTAGGCGTTGCCGGAGGCAAAGCTGGCCGTTGCACCCTCGGGCAGCGCGATGTTGACGAGGTTCGCGCTGTTGGAGAAGTCGAGGGTGGTGGCGCCGGTGCCGTCCTTGACTGGCGGTGTGCACGTATCTCCAATCGTGAAGGGGCAAAATGACTGAAGCCCATCGCCTATCACTGATGCTCCCAAGCCGCCAATCAGGTAGAACGCTTCACCGTAGGTGAAGTCAGACTGCTGACAAAGCCCCCACACGTAGGGGGCAGTGTCTTTGAAAAGTGGGCATGCTCAAAACGCCCGCCCCCCACCAGCACCGGCAGGAAATGGACACCCTCCAGGAGCTGGTTCCCGCGG
>JBDRCF010000051.1:0-8556 GCA_043821985.1 Pseudomonadota bacterium | reverse complement strand
CTTTCCAGGACTGGCGGGATACGACCCGCTTCACGTCGTCGTTCGAGATTGGCGCTGACCTTGGCTGAACGTGAAGAAATTTCACGTGCGGTAGTGACCGGCCAGTCGATACGCTCGGTTGCAAGGAAACTAAGGAGGGCAAACATCTTGTCACTGACGAAGTAGGCATCAAGGCCGCTGATTTTTCTTGCGCTGACGCCAGGGAGTTTGAGAAGCAGGGCGTCGATCAATGCCTTGCGGCTGGATTCGGGTGTATCAGTATTCAAGGAGGACCGCCGGGGTTGTCATGAACAGAGTCATTGAATCATAAAGACAAGGTCCTGCGTGATTGTCGAAGACGAACGCACTGGACTGCCCCGTATTCAGTAGGCATTTCGGGTCCATGATTCGCTGAAACCTTGCCGCCGAGTCCGCTTATGTAGAGGATTGTCAGACGCTTGCCCGCTGGGTGCTCTCACGTACTGGTGGTATTGCGGGTGAGGGTAGGAATCGTAAAGCCCTTAACACTTTCAGTCGTTCGTGGCCTGCGTCGAACCAGGTTCTTCGCTGGCTGCAAAGACCTCCTTGGCCACAGTTAGTCCATTCAACGCAGCAGGAAAACCGGCGTAGACCGCCATCTGCATGATGACCTCTACCACCTCGTCACGTGTCACTCCCACGTTCAACGCCCCCTGAATATGCACCTTGAGTTGCGGCGCTGCATTGCCCAGCGCGGTGAGCGCGGCGACCACCGCGATCTCGCGGCTCTTCAGATCAAGGCCTGGGCGCGAATAGATGTCGCCGAACGGAAATTCGATCAAATAGCGCGCGAAGTCTGGTGCGATGTCGCGTAGGCTGTCGATGACGCGTACACCGGCATCACCATCGATCTCACGCAGTTTTGCGAGACCTTGTTCGTAGCGGCTTGGAAGCATGGCTTTTCCCTTTATCAGGTTTGGAAACTTGCGGAAGGGAACGTTCGAGTCCGTGGTAGTGCTCAATCTTAGCTTGCAGCACCTTGACCGACTGCTGCATCAGCTTGATCGACGCCTGTACGTCGGCTAGATGCGTTTCAAGCATCTGCCGACGCTCCGGGGCTGTGGCGTTTCCTTCACCGCGAAGCCTGGCGAAGACCTGCATCTGCCCGATCGGCATATGGGTCGCGCGCAGGCGCAACAGGAACCCGATCCACTCCATGTCCGAGGCCGCATAGCGGCGCTGGCCGCCGGGCGCGCGCGCCACGGGGGCGATCAGCCCGGCGCGCTCGTAGTAGCGCAAGGTATGCGCGCTCAGTCCAGTGCACGTCGCGACCTCGTTGATGGTCAGTTGGGTGTCCATGTGGTTAATCCTAGAAGTTAGAGTGCGCTCTAAGTCAAGAGCATGCATGCAAACGATCAGGTTTGCACTGCCGACAAGTCGAAACCGGAGGGCTACAGCCCCGAAGACGGAAGCGCGTAGGAACGACTTCCCGCAGAAAACGCCCCGCCGTATAGGCGGGGCGCCGAGGGCGATGATCAATCGCCCTTGCTGCGCGACCAGATCAGGTTGTGCACGCCATTTTCGCCCTCGACCAGACGGGCGTAGATGGTCGCCGGGAACGACGGGTCATCCAGGGTTGCCGACAGGTAAGGCCGTTCCGCCTTGCTGACTTTCTTCCACGCCGCGCCGATCTCGAAGTTGCCGGCGACGATGCGGTAGTTGGGAGCGTTCTCGCTCTCCCCAGCGTTCGGGACGAATTTGACCTTGACGTTGAGCGTCAGGGTACGCACCGTGCCGATGAAGCTGTCGTTCTGTGCGGTGAAAGTGCCAATGTTTGCCATGATGAATCTCCTTTTGGTGGTGCAAGGTCGCGCCCATCGCGGCCTTGTCGGTGATCCGAAGGGCGAGGGTCGGGCGGGCTGCATCGCGTAGCGGCCGCAACAGCGTGGAGGACCGGGAGGAACAAGAAATTTGTTTCGCGAGGAAGGCACGTAGTGCCGGGGAAATTTGTTGGGCTGGACGGTTGCAGCCATGAAGCCCGAGGCGCAGCCGCTACCTCGCCAGGATTCACGACAAGCCAAGGCCGCCGTTGGGTGCGACTCTATCCGAAAGGCAGCATGGCTCTGGCATTCCCGCACAGAAGCGTCGCCGGCACGCACCCCATCGCAGGCAAGGTCGGTCCGAATCACCCAGGATGAACGCCCCTTGTGCATTGACGCAGGTTTGATCGTTTGTAGCGTGGCTGCGGAAGGGCAGGGCGGACGGTCTGTCGGTGAGCTGCCATCGTTCGTGGCGACCGGCCCGCCAGTGTCGGGGATGGCGTGCACAACCGGCGCAGCAAGGTTTGTCATACTCGCCGCCCAGCCTTCGGCTGGGCTCGCACTAAAGTATGGATGGGTCGTTGGCTGTTAAAACGCGCGCGGCAAGTGTGCCGCGCGCGACGCGCCAAAAATAGCCCAGGCGAGCAACTTGCCGGGGCTTCCCGCTTACCACCCCAAATCGGCGACCGGGGCAACGTCTTCCTGTACCTCCGGCTCCATCGCGCGCAACATCAACCGTAGCCAGCTCGTGCCCAGCGTCAGCCGTTCCGCTTCGCTGGCCAGCGCGTTCTTCTTGAGTCGGGTCAGACGTGCTGCATACTCCGGCGCTGACAACTGAGGGGGCAAAGCCCCCTCGCATGTCAGTTCTTGAGCCGCTTCATCTCTTCGGCCAGTATCCACAGCGCCCGGTTGACCTTGACGTTCTGGTCTATGCCCTGGATGGCGCGGGTGCGGCTTCTGCGTCCGTTGGCCGTGCGTGCGGACAGTCCACCTTGAACCAGATTTTCCTGCACGCGGTTGAACGTGCTCCACAGGTCGGGCCGGTCGTCGTCCCGACGTCGAGGCCGCAGCAATTGTGTTTCCGTGATTGGCGCAGGCTTGACCGGGTCATCGTATTTCAGCGACAACGCGGCGCGGGCAAATGCCTCTGATTCTCCGTGCTTGAGCGTGATGGCGGCCATCTCTTCCCGACGTTCCCGCACCAGCTCGAACCCGTCCAGCACATCGTAGGCGCCTTCGATCACCTGGCCGATCACGTCGCCCTTGTGCGGGATGCGCAGGTCGGCCACGGTATCGCCGCACACCAGCCCATTGCTGCACACGAAACGGAACATCCCGGCCAGCATCTGATAGCTGCTGGTGCCGTCGTGCGAGTTCAGCAAAATGATTTCGTTGGCCTCCGCGCCGTTGATCTGCGCTGCGTGGCGTAGCCGCAGCATGTGCTTGGTGTGCTCGCGCTTGTCGCTATCGCGCACGCGTGTCTGGCATACCATGAATGGCTGGAAGCCTTCCTTGCGCAGGGCACCCAATACCTCGCCTGTCGGGATATAGGTATAGCGGTCGGATCGGCTCTGGTGCTTCTCTTCCGCAAAGATGGAGGGAGCCACGCTGCGAATCTGATCATCCGATAACGGATGGTCGGCGCGTAAGAAGGGCGTAGCGTTGGCGAAACGGGAACTGAGTTGCATGATATTTCTCCAGTGTTTACAGGTTGTGGTTACAAAGCTGACCGGATTCCAAGATTCGGAGCCCGGTGTTGGCTTCGGTGGGTTCGGCGCAGTGAGCTGGGCTGGTCGCCATTGCCGCCGTCTTTCCTGAGTTCATCGCCCGCGAACCACCGGGCCAGCGAGGGTCTGGCGGTCAAGGAGGAAAGCGCAGGGTGGTGCGGCCCACAGCGCAGCGAGGACCCGGCCCTGCGCGCCTTGACGGACAGGCACCGCTGGCTACGGTCGCGGGATCAGTGATGAAGGAGAGGGAAAGACGGATGACCGGCCTGCGGCCAGATGAGCGACGTGCCCACGCCGCGCGGCGAGCGCTGCTGCGTGCCGCAGGCACGCCTGCTGAAGGTGAACACAGCGCATGGCGCACAACCGGCACCGAGTGCTGGCCGATCAGGCGCCGCCTGTTCGGCGGTCTTGTGGGGCGCCAAGCCTGCGCGGCGGGGTGGGCGTCAGCCGACCCCTGGAGGCAAGCGCAGCGCGCAGCTTTTTCTCGAAACCAAGGACACAGCAAAAAAGGGGGCGATGCCCCCAGAGCTACAGCAGCCCACGTTCGGCAAACGACAGGATGGCGCTACCGGCGACGATCAGGTGATCCAGTACCCGCACGTCCACCAGCGCCAGCGCCGATTTCAGCGTCTGCGTCAGCGTCTCGTCGGCCCGCGATGGTTCCGCCACGCCCGAAGGATGGTTATGCACCAGTAGTAAAGCCGCACTGTTCATGGCCAGGGCCTCCTTGACCACCTCGCGTGGATACACCGATGTCTGGCTCACCGTGCCGCGAAACATTTCGACGTAGTCGATGACCCGGTTCTGTGCGTCCAGATGGATGACGGCGAACACCTCGTGCTCCAGCGCCCCCAGCTTGACCCGCAGGAAGTCGCGCACCACCTGCGGCGAGGTCAGGGCTTCGCAGCCGCGCATCTGTCCTGCGAGAACACGCCGCGCAGCCTGCAACACCTCGTCGGCATTGGCCGGACGGTAGTCGCCTGCGACATCGCGAACGAGAAGGGAAGAATCGAGAGAAAGAGAAAGTTGCAACATGATCGTGCTCCAGTCCGAATCGGGCGGAATTGCCCGGAACCGGCGCAACACGCCGCAGCGCAGCAGTCAGGGGTCACGGACGGCCGCATGGACGCAAGCGATCAACCGCAGGGCAGGGTGCGCAGCCCTTGACGGCGAGAACGGCGTGGTACGTTGAAGGGAACAGCAAGGCCGCCTCCCACACACTCCGCTACCCACATGGCAAGCGAAGCGCGCAGGCCCGAGGGGACGGAGGTGTCAGGGATCAATGCCGAATGGCCTTGACTCGGCACGAGGCGGGGCAACACCCGTAAGCCCGGCGATGGAAAGCCGGGACGCGCGACGTGTTTGTCCGAAATTTGTTCATGCCTCTCGGACAAGTCAGCGCTGGATAACGGAAGATCGGAGGTCATGTCGAAACGATATGTAAAAAATAAATTCTAAACGAAAGTATTGTGATGTATATTCTTTTTAAACGAAATCCAACTCGGGCTCCCCTTATGACCATCGCTTCTAAAGATTCGATTCCTAATCTGCTATTACGCAATATCCCTCGTGGGCTCGTGATGGGCATTGAGGAGGCTTTGGCTGCGGGGGCACAACGCGCTTACGCAGCGGCCAAAGGAATGAATGATGGTCATCTGCCTCACGTCGTCGGCCAGATGCGGCACTTCCACATGAACGAATCATTTCAGCGAGCCCTCTCCATGGGCGATGCATCGCCGACAGCGATTCGAGGCAATGGCATCGTGACCGGCCGGACCGGCGTCTTCACGCTCGCCAGGTTCAACATTCCAGAAGGATTCTGGATCAACGGACGGCGCAGCCACACACGCAGGCAGATGTCCGTGGCGAACAAGGCAATCGAGCCGTTGGTTCAACCGGAGTTGTTTGAGGGTTACGTGCCTCTGTCCGAAGCGGTGGCGTTCTTCGTGGCTTGTTTTTCCGGATCGCTGCGGAGCCAGCCTGAGTCGCCGGTTTCGATCCAGGTCGCTGTACCTAATCGCGATATGCGCGGCTGGCTCTTCCGAGAGCCGCTGGATGCCTTCGTGCAGCGCTACGAACAGAAGCCTGCGGCCCAAGATGACCTCGCAATGCCGAAGCTGAGAAAGAACATCGGCAAGCAGGGTAAAGATGGAATTTCGCAATGAGCCGTGGTGGCATTCAGGGTTTTCAGAAGGAGCGCCTTAGTCAGATACTGGCTGCGCGCCGGCTGAGCCAGGTGCAGCTCGCATCGCTTGTCGGCGTTTCGCCAGCGACGGTGAGCAAGTGGCGATCAGGCAGCCAAGCACCCGAGCGCGATGCCCTGGAACGGCTTGCAGGCGTCGTCAACGTGACGCCGGAATGGTTCACCCGATTGCCCACGATGAAAGTGTCGCTGCCGCTGTTTCGCAGCAATGCGTCGGCGCACGTCGCCGCCCGCGCGATGCTTGAAGCTAGGCTTGAATGGGGTCAGGATATTGCTGTCGCACTGTCAGAGTTCGTGGACTATCCGGCGTTGAATCTGCCTGGTCGCAGGTTTTCCGATCCGGAAGAGATCACACCCGAAGAGATCGAGCTGGCGGCGAGCGAGTGCCGCGATCTGTGGCGCATTGGCCGTGCGGCGGTGCAGGATCTTGCCCTTGCGGTCGAAGGGGCTGGCGCTATCTTGATCCGCGAGGAAACCGGCATAGCGCAAATTGAAGGCCTATCGGCATGGAGCGAAGTGCTGGGGCGCCCGCTCGTCTTGCTGTCGGCTGACAAGGACAATGGGTATCGAAGTCGATTCGATCTGGCCCATGAGCTAGGGCATTTGATTCTTCATCGGTACATTCCGCGCCCCACCGAGCGTGATCGCCACAAGCAGTTAGAACAACAGGCGCACCGTTTCGCTGGTGCATTCTTGTTGCCCGCTGAGACGCTCGCCACCGAAGTACGGATGCCCGTGACGCTGGACGATTTGTTGTTGTTGAAACGGCGTTGGGGAGTCTCAGTGGGCGCGATCGTGATGAGGCTTCGTGCATTGAAGATTCTGGATGAGGAGGGCGCGCAGGCGCTCTTCAAACGGCGCTCTGCACGGTGGGGCGCCAAGTCTGAACCGGGTGATGGCGACCGGTCACCTGAGCGGCCGCGATTGTTACGCCGCACCGTCGATCTTTTGGTCGACGAGAACGTGATGCCGCTGGATGCAATTCCTCGGCATATCGGGTTGGCTGCACATGACATCGAATCACTGGCCGGATTAACGGAAGGCTATTTCCAGGGCAAGAGCAAGGTCGTGCAACTTGCACGCATGCGCACTGTGCCAGTGAGTACCGGGGAGCGACCGGCGACGGATAGCAGTACTGTACTGCCGTTCCGGTTTCCTCCCAAAGCTTGATTCACCGCAGGAGATCGACATGTCGAAAAACACGAAGCAAACGTCCGCTCGTATCGCCACGCTGGCGGCGGAAACCTTGCAAAACGAACGCGCCTCCCAGATCGCCAAGAGCCTCGCGGCGTCGGCACTTGCGCAGCGCAACGGCAGCAAGCAGACCGGTGCAGAGATGGAAGACCTGGCTGGAAAAGTGCTTGCCAGCAAGCACTATGCGGATGAAACGAAGGAACTGGCCGCTTCAGTTCTGAGTCAGTCGAACAAGGCTCGCTGATTTTCGCGCGGCGCCGCCGCGTGTCGGGTTAAAGCGCAGCACACGTTGTCCGCCTGCCTGTCAGCGATTGCTTTATTGGGCAATCGCTTCGTCGGATTCATACCTTGACGATTGAACGGCCGCGACTACTGCTCGATCGCCACTCAGAACAGCCTCGACCAAGGTGACAAGCGCTGCGGTTGTGTCGGCGTATGCGCCTATATAGCCCGATTGAATGAGGTCGAGAAACGCGCCCTGCCGGATGTAGCGACCGCCGAGTGTGTTGTAGCTGATCCGAAGCGCCCCACGCGGACCCTTGCAGGACGGGTCCAGCAACAGGCGTTCATAGTGATCAACCGGCGTGATGATGCTGCCGTTGGCCAGGCTGCCATTGCGTCGCACGAATTTCAGGTAGAACACTTCGGGATTCAAGCGGTATTCGAGCGGGCCCGCTACGTGTGTGCCGGCGAAGGCGCGCATGCGCCGCACCTCATCGGCCGTCTTCGGGTTGGGACGGTAGAGCCAGTCGGTGGGTTCGCCCAAGTGGCCGTTGGGCTCCAGCATCTTGTACTGCACCATCACGATGTTTTTCTTCGTGAGGTTGAGGTAGATGAGATCCACGCCGAAGACATGCTCCAGGTCGCGTCGGTTGGCGGTGAATACTTCCAGTTTGTCGGTACCCTTCTCAAACAAGGCGCGACCGGTAATATGGCTCGCCGTGAGCGTAGCCATCGGTTAACCAAGCTCCTCAACCAAAGCGTTGCCGCTGTCGTGGCCGCGCTGCAGCTCGGAAACCACCTTCATCAATTGATTGATCGGCTCAGCCAGGCGTTTTGGCAATACGCGGTGCTGCGTGTGGATGCTCTGCTCAGCAATCCAACGATGTGCGATCCAGATGTCTTCCTCGGGATGGTTGTTATCGACGCCATTGCGGTATTTGTAGCCCACCAGGGCATCGGTATGCGACAACAGCAGCCGCGCCATCGTCATGTGAAAGCGATGGGCCTGCAGGTCTGCAGTGCCCTTGGGGCGCGGGACGGTGAGGCGCAGACATTGATGGTTGTTGAACAGCCCCCAATCGGGACCGACCACCTGACCGGCGCGCACCAGCATCTTGCGGGACTGCTCACTCTTGCCGTTGACGATGGCGACGGCTACCGAACTGCTCGGGTAATCCAGTTTCTTTGCTAGCAACTTCATCCAGTTCACCAGCTTGTGCAAAGTGGCATCGTCCGAAAACACTAGGTACTGGTGCCGCTGTTCGCTGTCCAGAAACGTCGGCAACTGGGCTGCGGATTCAACCGGTGGATGCAACACACTAGAAACTGCGTAAGCAGAAGGAGTGTTGCAAATGAAATACAGGACACGGACCAACTACTCGGAGAGCCAGAAGGCCTTGATGTGGGAGCGCTGGCAAAAGGGTGATTCACT
>JBDRCF010000050.1:0-37377 GCA_043821985.1 Pseudomonadota bacterium | reverse complement strand
GTCGAAGCGCGCCACCCTGGCCGCATACTGCGCGGCCTGCTCCGCCGCGCGGGCACGGGTTTCCGCGGTGCGGGCCGTGTCGAGCGCCTGCGCGGAGACGAAGTTCGATTGCCGCAGCGATTCGGCACGGATGCGCTCCTGCTGCGCCAGTTGCGCGGCGGCGGCGGCGGCGCGCGCATTTTCCTGCGCCACCGCCAGCGCCGCCTGCGCGGCGCTGACCTGCGCCCGGGCCTGCACGCGGGTGCGCGGATCGAGCGCCACCGAGCGCGCCGGCTCGATCACCGCGAGAACCTGGCCGGCGGCAACCGCATCGCCGGCCTTGAGATCGATGCGCCCCGCGTAGCCGGCGACCGGTGCCGACACCAGGTAGCGCTCGCGCACCCGGGTCTTGCCTTCCTCCTCCACCGTCACCGTGAGCGGCGCCCGCTTCACCGCGGCAACGTCCACAGGCACCGCGCGCGGCATGAAGCCGATCACGAGACCGATCGCCACCACCGCGGCGGTGGCGAGCATTCCGATTTTTGCGCGTAGCCGCATAGCTGTCGTTGTTCCTATTCGCGTGTTTTCAGCACTGCCACCAGATCCAGCCGGCCGAGGCGCCGCCACAGCAGCACGCCCGACAGCAGCGCCGAGACGATGACGACGCTCGCGCCCATGGCATAGTTTTCCGGCGTCAGGATCAGCGGCAACCGGTAGAGTTCGCTCTGGAAAGCCACCACCAGGATGCCGACCAGGCCGATGCCGACCAGGAAACCGACCGGAATCGCCGCCAGCGTCAGCAGCGCCAGTTCCCCGAGCAGGATATAGGCGATCTCGCCACGGGTGAAGCCCAGCACGCGCAGGCTGGCGAGCTCGCGTCCACGCTCCGACAGCGCGATGCGCGCACTGTTGTAGACCACCCCGAAACCGATGGCGCCGGCGAGCACCGTGGCCACCAGGTTGTAGAACAGGATGAACTCGCCGATGGTGGCGTAAAAGCTCTGGATCGCCGTCTTGTTGGCGACCATGCCGAGCACGCGCGGGCGATCGTGCAGCCTGGCGTACAGTTCGGGCTCGGTGCCCGGTTCCACCGCGAGATAGGCGCCGGTCACCGTATTGCCCTCACGCATCAGTGCATTGACCGAGTCCTTCTGCATGTAGGCCGAGACGCCCAGATACTGCTGGGTAATGCCGAGCACCGGCACCTGCCGCACTGGCCGGCTGCCTTCCAGCACCTCCACCGTCAGCATGTCGCCCGGCTTCACGTGCAGGATGTCGTTCGCCAGGTAATCGGTGAGTACCACGCCGCCCGGCGGCACCGCCACCGGCTGCAGCCGGCTGTCGAGCGAACGGTGCAGCCGGCCTTCCGGCTGGATGCCGAACAGCGCGGCGCGATGCCGGTACTGGCCGAAACGCAGGATCGCCGGCACGTCGCGATAGCCTTCGACGAAATCGACGCCGGGCAGCGCCGCGAGTTCGTGCAGCGCGCGACCGGAAGTCGGATCGATGAACGCCAGTGCGAGGTCCTCGCGCGAGGCCTGGCGGAACTGCACGTCGACCATGAAATCGATCGCACCCTTCTGGTAGTTGCCCACCATCATCAGTCCGCAAGCGCAGGCGATGCCGAGCACGGTCAGCAGCGACTTCAGCGGACGCCGCCCGATATGGCGCAGGATCATCCGCGACGGCGCGGCGAGCCAGCGCTGCAGGCCGAGCCGTTCGACCAGGCTGGTGCGATAACGCGCCGGCATCTCCGGGCGCATGCCTTCGGCCGGCGGCAGCCGCACCGCGCGCATGACCGATACCAGCGTGCCGCTGACCGCCGCCAGCGCCGACACCGCCAGCGCGATCAGCACCGTGCCCGGCTGCAGCCGGTAATCGAGATAAGGAAAGCGGAAGGTCGTTTCGCTGTAGACATGCGACAGCCCCTGGCCGAACCAGGTACCGAGTGCGATCCCGGCCGCGACGCCCAGCAGCGCCATCAGCAGCACCATCTTGACGTAGTGCGTGCCGATCGCCGCATAGCTGTAGCCGAACGCCTTGAGGATGGCGATCTGCTCGCGCTGCAGCGCGATCAGCCGGCTCAGCACGACGTTCAGCAGAAAGGCGGCGACGCCGAGGAAGATGGCCGGGAAAATGGTGGCCATGGTGCGCAGCTGCTTCAGTTCCTCGCTGAGGAAGCGGTTGGAAAACTGGTCTTTTCGTCCATAGGCACCGGTGCCGCCGTAGTCGGCCAGGATCGCGTCGACACGGTCGATGACGTCCTGCTCGTTGGCGTCGCGCGCCAGCGTCAGGCTGACCTGGTTGAAGGCGCCCTTCATGTCGTAGGCGATGCCGAGCGCGTTGCGCGCCATCCACAGCACACCGTAGCGCTTGAAGTCGGGAAACATGGCGCCGGGGGCGATCTGGTAGACGTATTCGGGCGACACCGCAACGCCGACCACGGTCAGCCGCTTGCGCTTGCCGTGGATGATGGCGGCGAGCGTGTCGCCGGGCCGCAGGTGGTGGGCGTCGGCAAAGGTGTCGGACAGCACCACCTCGTCCGTGCTCCACGGCTGCACACTGCGCCCGCGCTTGAAGTACAGGCGGTTGAGCTGCGCCTCGCCGACGTCAGGCAGAGACAGGACCTGGCCGGTGATCGGATCGGAAAATCCGGCCACTTCCAGCTTCACGCCGGCGCGCACGCGCGTTTCCAGGCGCTCCACCCCCGGCAGCGCGGCGAGCCGTTCCGCCACCGGCTCGGGCGCGCGCTTGAGGCTGGCGAACACGTCGGCGAGGCGGTATTCACCGTAGAAGCGGTCGCGCGTGGTGACCAGCGAATCGTAGGTGGAGAGCGACATCACCATGGTCGCGACGCCGCCCATGATGACCGCGGCGATCGCGACCACCTGGCCGCGCATGTGCCAGAGGTCGCGGAAGAGCTTGCGATCGAGGGCGTTCATCGCGCTACCAGCTCAGCTCCTGCGCCGCCTTCTTTACGGCGTTTTCGTGGATGTCGGCAATCCGGCCGTCGGACAGGCGGATCACCCGGTCTGCCATGTCGGCGATGCCCGCGTTGTGGGTGATCAGCACGGTCAACGTGCCGAGTTCGCGGTTCACCTTTTCCAGCACTTCGAGCACCACCACGCCGGTGGCCGAATCGAGCGCGCCGGTGGGCTCGTCGCACAGCAGCACCGCCGGATTCTTGGCGATGGCACGGGCGATCGCCACGCGCTGCTGCTCGCCGCCGGAAAGCTGAGCCGGAAAATGGTCGAGTCGGTTGCCCAGCCCGACCAGGCCAAGCGCGTCCTCGGGCCGCATCGGCGCGGACGAAATCTCGGTCACCGCGGCGACGTTCTCGCACGCAGTGAGGCTGGGGATGAGGTTGTAGAACTGGAACACGAAGCCGACGTGCTCGCGGCGGAAACGGGTGAGGTCCGCCTCGCTCGCGCCGGTCAGCTTGTGATCGAGGTAGTAGACTTCGCCGCCGCTCGGCACGTCGAGGCCGCCGAGGATATTGAGCAAGGTGGATTTGCCGCTGCCCGACGGGCCGAGCAGCACCACCAGTTCGCCGCGATAGAGCGTGAGGTCGATGCCGCGCAGCGCCTGCACCTCGACCTCGCCCATGCGGTAGACCTTGGCGAGGTCGCGGGCGACAAAGACGGGCGAGGTTTCGGCAATGCGTTCCATGTTCATCCGCAGGTTCCCCCGGATCATGCCATGTCCCCGGCATGGCCGAAAGCCAAGCAAGGCTTGAACCGGCTCGCGCAGGCGCACGTTATACTGGCTTGAGGCCGTTTGAATACAAAAAGAGAGCGGACATGACCCCTGAAATCGCCCTGGTACTCGCCGTGCTGGCCGTCACCGTTTTCCTCTTCGTAACCGAGGCGCTGCGGGTCGATGTGATTGCGATCCTCATCATGCTGGCTTTGGGCTGGCTGCAACTGGTGACGCCGCAGCAGGCCTTCTCCGGCCTGGCCAGCAACGCCGTCGTATCGATCATCGCGGTCATGATTCTCGGCTATGGGGTCGATCGTTCCGGCCTCATGAACCGCGTGATCAAGCCGATCATGCGCTTTGCGGGCAGAAGCGAACCCCGGCTGATCGGCACCGTCTCCGGGGTCGTCGGCGGCATATCCGCCTTCATGCAGAACGTCGGCGCGGCAGCGCTGTTCCTTCCGGCGATGCTGCGGATCGCCAAACGGACGCATATCCCGGTTTCGCGCCTGCTGATGCCGATGGGCTTCGCGGCGATTCTCGGCGGTACGCTGAGCATGGTCGGCTCAAGCCCGCTGATCATCCTCAACGACCTGATGCAGGCTGGAGGACAGGAAAAGTTTGGTTTGTTCAGCGTGACGCCGTTGGGTCTGGTCCTGCTTGGCGCAGGGATTGTCTATTTCATGCTCGCCGGGAAATACGTGCTGCCTGCGAAAACCGGGGAGGACACCAGCGGAAAGCAGCAGCGCGAGCTGATCGAATCCTGGCAGCTCCCCACGCACATCCATGAACTGCTGGTTCCCCCGGGCAGCGCCCTCATCGGCAAGACCCGCGAAGAAACGGGCATGGAGACCGGCTATAAACTGCACCTGATTGCACTGGCGGACGGGGATGAAATCCTCTATGCGCCCTGGCGGCATGCCCACTTCGCCGCCGGGCAGGTGCTGGCTTTGATCGGCGAGCGGCACGAAGCGGAGCGTTTCGCCGCCGAATGGGCGCTTGATCTGAGCGAAACCGTGGAGCGTTTCGAGGCACTCCAGAACCCGACAGCGGCAGGGTATGCGGAACTCATCCTGGCGCCGCGTTCCTCGCTTGCGGGCAAGAGCATCCGCGACATCAGCTTTCGCCGGTCTTACCGGGTCGAGCCCCTGTTGCTGCTGAGCGCGGGGCAGGCCGAGCGCGGCGACTTCTCCGACCGTCCTCTACGCCCCGGCGACGCCATTGTCGTCCACGGCCGCTGGAGCGAACTGAAGACGCTGGCCCATGATCGGGACTTCGTGGTCGCCACCCCGGTCGAAGCGGAAGACATCGACGAATCCAAGGCTTGGGTCGCCGGCCTGTGCTTCGCCGGAGCCATTGGCCTGGCCTTGAGCGGGGCGACCTTGTCGATTGCATTGATGAGCGGCGCGCTGGCCATGATCCTGCTGCGCGTCGTCAGCATCGACGACGCCTATCGCTCGGTCGACTGGCGCACGGTCTTCCTGCTCGCCGGACTGATCCCCCTGGGCGTGGCGATGGAGTCGACCGGCGCCGCCAGCTATGTCGCGCATCAGATGATGCTGGTGCTGACCGGCGGCCATACGCTCCTCATCCTGTTGGCCATCGCCACCCTGACCACCCTGTTCTCCCTGTTCATGTCCAACGTCGCGGCCACCGTCCTGCTGGTGCCGCTGGTCATCGAACTGTCGGAACTCGCCGGGATCGACCCGCGCGGGGCGGCGCTGCTGGTGGGAGTGTCGGCGTCGAACTCGTTCATCCTGCCCACGCACCAGGTGAATGCGCTCCTGATGGGCCCGGGCGGATACCGCAATGCGGATTACATGCGCGCGGGCGGCGGCATGACTCTCCTGTTCCTGGGTATTGCCGTGGGCTACATCTACCTGTTCCACGTGTGACCCGCCCCGCCCGGCCGGCCCGGGTTTGCGCGGCAAACCCTAGGCTGCGGGGCGCAGGTGACGGACAAACCAGGCTGCGGCCTGCTTGGCCACGGCTTCCAGTGTGCCGGGCTCCTCGAACAGGTGGGTGGCGCCGGGAACGATCACCATATCCTTCTCGCAATTCAGCTGATCGTAGGCCAACTGGTTGAGGTCGATCACGCCGTCGTCATGGCCGCCGACCAATAAAAGCGTGGGCGCGGTCACCCGCAGCAGCGCCTGCTCGCTGGCGAGATCGGGACGGCCGCCGCGCGAGACCACCGCGCGGACTTCGCCGCCCAATTCAGCCGCGGTCTCGAGTGCAGCCGCGGCGCCGGTACTGGCGCCAAAAAAACCAAGCGGAAGGTTCCGGGTGAAGGCCTGTACGCGAACCCAGCGCGCTGCATCCAGCAGACGCTCCGTCAACAGCCCGATGTCGAAGCGCCGGGCGTAATCGCGATCCTCTTCGGGCGTCAGCAGGTCCATCAGCAACGTGCCGACCCCGGCCTGCCGCAGCACGCCGGCGACAGTGTTGTTGCGCGGCGAATGGCGCGACGAGCCGCTGCCGTGGGCAAACAGCACCAAGCCGGAAGCGCCCTCGGGCAACTCCAGCATCCCCTCGACGGTGATGTTGCCGGCAGGGATGCGGACCAGAGTGGACGTGCTCATGCGCGACCCTCCCGATGCATGGAAATCGGGATGCGGCGATTGCCGAAGGGGTGGCTGAACGTGCCGAAGCGGCCGGCGATGGCATGGCCGCAATGCGGGCAATGGCCGCAATGCGGGCAATGGCCGTCGGGCGTGACGCTGTAATGGTCGATGCGATACCAGTCGCGCACGATCAGGGTTTCGTGGCAGGCCGGGCAGGCGGTGGTGCCGCCCGCAGTGTCGTGCACATTGCCGGTGTAGACGTAATGCAGTCCGGCCTTCAACGCGATGTCGCGCGCACGGCTCAGCGTCGAGGCAGGCGTGGGCGGCACGTCCTGCATTTTCCAGTCGGGGTGGAAGGCCGAGAAATGCAGCGGCACCTTGGGGCCGAGTTCGCGCAGGATCCACTGGCTCATCGCCTCAAGCTCGGCATCGGAATCGTTGTGGCCGGGAATCAGCAGCGTGGTGATCTCGAACCAGACGTCGGTTTCGCGCTTGAGATAAACCAGCGTGTCGAGCACCGGCTGTAGGCGCGCGCCGGTCAGCTTGAAATAAAAGTCATCGGTAAAGGCCTTGAGGTCGACATTGGCCGCGTCCATTTTCGAATAGAACGCGCGACGCGGTGCGTCGTGGATGTAGCCGGCGGTGACCGCGACGGTCTTGAGGCCGCGCGCATGGCAGGCATCGGCGACGTCCATCGCGTATTCGGCGAAGATCACCGGGTCGTTGTAGGTGAAGGCCACGCTCTTGCAGCCGGCCGCCTCGGCCGCCCGGGCGATTTCATCCGGCATCGCCTGATCGACCATGGTGTCGGTCTCGCGCGACTTGGAAATATCCCAGTTCTGACAGAACTTGCAGGCGAGGTTGCAGCCTGCGGTGCCGAAAGAAAATACCGACGAGCCCGGATAGAAGTGATTCAGCGGTTTCTTCTCGATGGGGTCGACGCAAAACCCGGATGAGCGGCCATAGGTCGTGAGCACCATCTGCCCGCCTTCCATCTTGCGCACGAAGCACAGGCCGCGCTGGCCCTCGTGCAGCTTGCAGTCGCGCGGACAGAGGTCGCACTGGATGCGGCCGTCGGGCAACGCATGCCACCAGCGCGCGGGGGTGTGCGATTCAGGAATGCTCATGCGGCCACCTCTTGCAGAAGGGCGTGGAGGACATTGGATAGTGCGTCGGTGGCGGCCGCATTCGCGGTCGTTCGCACGTGCCGAGGCTCACTGCTCATGCGGCCACCTCTTTCAGGAGGACGTGGAGGACATTGGATAACGCGTCGCTGGCGGCTGCATTCGCAGTCGTTCGTACGTGCCGAGGCTTACTGCTCATATGGCCCCTCCTCTTTCCACTTGCTCACCGTGTAGCGCGACAGCTTCACCTGCTCCGTCCAGAAATCCACGGGTAGTCCGGCCTTGCGTTTCAGGTGGGCCAGAAACTCGGCCGGCTCGGGCAGTTGTTCCCACACCTGCGGCAGGAAGGTGCTGCGGTAGTGGCCATACTCGAACACCACGCCGTCGACGTGCGGGCGCAACGCGGCGAGCGCCGCCGCTTCATCGTCCACCGTCAGCGGCTCAGTCGGCGACAGCAGCGATACCTCGACCCGGATCCCGTCGAACTCGGCGCGCGACAGCGGCATGAAGCGCGGGTCGCGGAACGCCGCCGCCACTGCGTTCTCGCGCACGTCGACACCGAGCGGGCGATGCGCCTCCAGCGTACCGATGCAGCCGCGCAGCTCGCCCTGCCGGGTCAGGGTGACGAAGGTCGCGCCCGGTTCGGCCAGCCAATCGGACTGCGCGGATGCCGCACCCGGGTGGCCCAGCTTCGAGGCAATTTCCGCGCGTGCCAGCTTCAACAGGGTCGCGCCCTTCTCCGCATCCGGCCGGTCGCTATCGGCCTTCGGCTGGAAAGCGAAGGCAGCGTAGCCGACCACCCGTTCGGGATCGCCTGCGGTGTCGCTGGAGTTGCGCACGTCCAGCGCGACCGGGTGCAAGCCATGCCGTTTGGCGGCCAGCAGCAGACCGTTGACCGGCGTCGCGCCGCAGGCCTGCTCGTGGTTGAGATGCGGATTCAGCGCCAGGATGGCCTTGACGGTCTCGCCATCCACCTGACGGGCGAGCGCGTCGGGCAGGAAATGCGACAGATCGGAACTGATCACGATCAGCGTCTCGTCGCCGCCCCACACCTGCTCCAGCACCTCGGCCACCTCGGCGGCGCTGGCGTCGCCCACCGCCAGCGGCAGCAACTGGAAGTCGCCCAGCACCTGCTGCAGAAACGGCAACTGCACTTCCAGCGAATGTTCCATCTGGTGCGCCGCCGCGCTGCGCACCACCTGCGGCAGTCCGGCGAGCGCCTGCATGCCCGCGCAGTCCAGCGGGATTTCGCCAAGCGGGGTGGCAAAACGCTCTGCCTCGGGCAGTGCCAGTCCGCGGACGGGAACGCGGTGAGTGGGACCGAGCAGCACCACCCGGCGTATGCGGCCGCGCAGATCGGCCAATGCCGAATAGGCGCTGGCGGCAACGGCACCGGAATAGATATAGCCGGCATGCGGTACGATCAGGGCCTTCGGCGCCGGCCGGGCTGTCCCCGCCCCGGCGTGGGCCAGCAGGTCGGCGACGGTGCGCTTGAGCTCGATCGGGTTGTCCGGGTAGAACAATCCCGCAACGGCAGCGGGGCGGATGGTGGACATACGGCATTTCCTCATTAATCAGCCTAGTAGATCTGGGGGAATTGTCCGCTTTCAAGTGATGCCCGGCCGGATCCGCGTTTGCGCCGATAATAATGTGCCCGAGGCGACCGGATCGCCATCGTTCCAATATCGAGGAGACTTATGGCTTCATCCAGAGCGGCCGACGAAGGCACCCTGCTCAAGGCCATCCTGCAGGAATCGGCAACCGAGGTGGTGGTGTTCGACGCCGACACCCTGCGGATCGTCCAGGCCAATCCGGCAGCGGCCAAGAATCTGCACTACCAGCCCAGGGCCTTGCAGAAACTGACGCCGCTGGATTTTCTGCCTCCCGAGGACAGGCAGGCCTTCCATACCCTGCTCACCCTGCTCAGACATGGAAAAAAACGCCGCACCGCACTCAGCGTGCACTGCCGCCGCCGGGACGGCACCCTGTATCCCGTCGAGGTCCGGATACTGTACTCGGCCGACCACGAAAAGCCGGTTTTCATCTGGATTGCCAATGACGTCAGCCAGCGCGAGGCCACGCGGCAGGCCCTGGCGCATTCGGTATCGGACATGCACGCGATCGTGGCGCATATCCCGGGCATGGCGTTCCAGATCCAGCGCCGGCCCGGCGCCCCGCCCACGCTGCGCTACGTGAGCGAGCAGTCCGCCCAGCTGCTCGGCATCAAGGCGTCCGCCCTGCATGGCAAGCCCGAGCGCTTCTACAAGCTGATCCTGGAGGAAGACCGGCCCGACTATCTGGCCCGGCTGGCGGAAGCCGACGGCGGCCACATGACCTTCAACTGGGAGGGCCGCATCTGGATGAAAGCCTGGAAAGACGTGAAATGGGTCGCGATACGCGTCAGCCAGCGCAAGGACGAGGACGGCACGATCTGGGACGGCATCATGCTGAACGTGACGCACAGCAAGCAGGCCGAGGCCGAACTTCTGCGTTCGCGGGCCCAGTTGAGCGCGCTGGCCGCACACGTCGAATCGGTCAAGGAACAGGAACGCCTGCATCTGGCCCGCGAGGTGCACGACGACCTGGGCGGCAACCTCACCACCATCAAGATCGGGCTGTCCTGGCTGATGCGGCACCTGCCGCCCGACCAGCCGCTGCTGATCCAGCGCACGGCCTACCTGGACAACGTGGTCGACCAGACCTTCGAGGCCGCGCACCGGATCGCCTCCAACCTGCGGCCGGCGGCGCTCGATTTCGGCATCGTTCCCGCCATCGCCTGGCAGCTGCAGCGCTTTACCCGCAACACCGATATTCCCCATGAATTCAGTGCGCCCGAGGAAGCCATCCCGCTCGGCCCCGATGCGGAGATCGCCGCGTTCCGCATCGTGCAGGAAGCGCTGACCAACGTCGCCAAGCACGCCCGCGCCACTCGGGTGAAACTCAGGCTGGTGCGGGAACCGGACAGCTTGCGGATCACGCTGACCGACAATGGCCGCGGCCTCCAGCCCGCGCCGGAAAACGGGCATGGCTTCGGCATACTCGGCATGATCGAGCGCGCCGCCACGCTGGGCGGCGAGCTCACCGTCCAGCCCGCCAAACGGCAGGGCACCCAGGTCAGTCTGCGCATTCCCCTGGCCGTCGCTGTGCCCGATCCGGCGGAATGACGGCATAATCGTCCCAATACCAAGCAGAGAACCTTCGTGGCAGCCGCAAAACCCTATCGGATCCTCATCGTCGACGATCACGCCATCGTCCGCGAGGGGCTCAAGCTGATCCTGGCCGACGTCGAAGACATCGTGGTGGCCGGCGAGGCCGACTGTTCCAGCCGCGCCCTGCAGATGGCACGGCTGGAACCGTGGGACATGGTGCTGATGGACATCTCCATGCCCGACCGCAATGGCCTGGAAACGCTGGAACTCATGAAAAAGGAGCATCCCGGCCTCAAGGTGCTGATGCTCTCCATGTACCGGGAGACCCAGTATGCGGTGCGGGCGCTGAAATCCGGCGCGGCGGGCTATCTCAACAAGCAGAGCGCGCCCGACCAGTTGGTCGACGCCATCCGCCTGGTCGCCTCGGGCAAGAAATACATCAGCGCCGAAGTCGCCCAGGAACTCGCCAGCCAGGTCAGCGGCGAACGCGCTGGCCTGCCGCACGAGGCCCTGTCCAACCGCGAATACCAGACCCTATGCATGATCGCCTCGGGCCTGACCGTCTCCGCCATCGCCGACAAGCTCGCCCTGTCGGTCAAGACCATCAGCATGTACCGGGCCCGCCTGCTGCAGAAAATGCAGTTGAAAAACAACGCCGAACTGACGCATTACGCCATCAAGCACGGCCTGCTGGACTGAGTTGCAAGTCACACGCTGCAAGTTTCAAGTTACAAGTTGCAAGGAAAAACTTGAAACTTATAACTTGAAACTTGCAGCTGTCTTCAGAAATACCGGCGTTTTACCGCCTTAATCCGGATTTCACCCTGCCGGGGCCAGCCCTACCATGCGAGGCATAGTCAACGCCCTTCCCGGGCCTGAGTGCCGACATGGCTGAGCCAAACGACAAAATCAATCTTGCCAATCCGACCGAAGTCGCGCGCGAAACCCTGCGCCGCCTGGCCCTGCGCCGGATCGCACCCACCCCGGACAACTACCAGACGCTGTACGCGGAAATCGTGGGTGGGCCGAGCGCCCAGCCCGTTGCCGCATCGAGTGCCGCCACGGCCGCCAGCGCCCTGTCCGGGCTGGTGATGGACCTCAACCTGCACCATCCCGAACTGGCGGCACCCGTGGAAACGCTGAACCAGGCCATCCGCAAGAACGACTGGATGCAATGTCGCAAACAACTGGGACAGATCACCCTGCAGCTCAAGCAGCAGGGCGAAAGCAGCGGAGGCGGCGGGGAAAACCTGGCCCTGCTGCGTGACCTGCTGGCCAAAACCCTGGAATTCGGCGTCGTCACCCAGTTGTCGCACAGTCCGCGCCTGGCCGAGAAGGCCCAGCATCTCGCCGCCGCCGTGCGCGATGCCAACAGCGCATCGGCCTTGCGCAGCGTCACGTCCGGACTGAAATCCCTGTGGGTCGGCATCGAGATGCAGGCTCCGGACCTCCAGCAGCAGCAGGAGATGCTCAAGCGCATCCTGCTGCTGCTGGTCGAAAACATCGGCGAACTGCTGGACGACGACACCTGGCTGCGCGGCCAGCTCGACATGGTCGAGGAAGTCATCGCAGGCCCGCTCCAGATCCGGTCGCTGCAGGAAGCGGAGAAGCGGCTCAAGGAGGTCATCTACAAGCAGAGCATGGTCAAGCACGGCCTGCGCGAGGCCACCGCCACGCTGAAAGCCACCATGACCACCTTCGTCAGCCGCATGCGGGATGCCGTGGCGGCCAACGACGAATACCAGGGCAAGATCGCCACCCACATCGAGCGCATCCGCAACACCGAGGATGTGCTGGAACTGAATCGCATCCTCGAAAACCTGCTGGACGAAACGCGCAGCGCGCAGGCCGACACCCGGCGCGCCCACGAGCAGCTGATCGGGGAGCGCGACGCCGCCGTGCAGGCGGAGAGTCGCATCAAGCAGCTGGAAACCGAGCTCGCCCAGATGAGCGCCCTGGTGCGCGAAGACCCGATGACCCGCAGCCTCAACCGGCGCGGCCTGGACGATGAATTCGCACGCGAAGCGTCGCGTGCCGACCGTTACGACACCCCCTTCAGCATCGCCGTGCTCGACGTCGACAATTTCAAGGCGCTGAACGACAAGCGCGGCCACCAGACCGGCGACGAGGCGCTGATCCACCTGGTCAAGGTGGCGAAGGAAGAACTGCGCATCACCGACCATATCGCACGCATGGGCGGCGAGGAATTCCTGATCATTCTTCCCAACACCCCGCTCGACGAAGCC
Source organism: Pseudomonadota bacterium (assembly GCA_043821985.1). GTDB lineage: Bacteria > Pseudomonadota > Gammaproteobacteria > Burkholderiales > Thiobacillaceae > Thiobacillus. The sequence goes on along the minus strand of JBDRCF010000050.1, from coordinate 24,619 downwards.
GCGCACATCGTCACCCGCCTGCAGCGCAGCCTCACCAAGAAATACTTCCTCGACAACAACGAAAAAGTATTGATCACCTTCAGCGCCGGCGTCGCCCAGCGCGTGCCCGGCGAATCGCAGGAAGCCTCCATCGCCCGTGCCGACAGCGCCATGTACGAAGCCAAGCACAGCGGCAAGAACCGCGTCTGCCTGGCTTCGGACACGCCGGTCAAGGCCGAGGAGTGAAGATCATGCAGATTTTTGAAGCAGCAGCCTTAACTTTCTCCAACCCCCGACGATTCCTCACACAACGGCGGTTCATGTAGCCCCAACGGGCAGACCAACGTTGACGGCACCAGAGCACCCTTTGGGGCATAGAAGCCGGAACCATCGACCCACTTAAGGAGAAACAACATGGCACAAGTAATCAACACCAACGTAGGCGCTCTCTTTGCTGGCGCTGCACTGAACAAATCGGCGATCGCTTTGCAAACCGCCCAGCAACGCCTGTCTTCCGGCCTGCGCATCAACAGCGCGGCCGACGATGCGACCGGCCTCTCGATCGCAACCGGCTACGACTCCAAGATCCGCGGTGCGAACATGAACATTCGCAATGCCAACGACGGCATTTCCAAGGCCCAGATCTCCGACGGCTACCTGGCCCAGATCACTGAAAACACCCAGCGCCTGCGTGAAATCTATGTGCAGACCGGCGCGGTCACCAACCAGGAAGCGGTTGCGCTCATTGCTGAAAATGGCCGTATCGACGGCCTGGTCACCGCCAGCACTGCGGTGACGGTGGACGAAAGCGGCGGCACGGCCGGCGGCACGGGTACGACCTTCACCGCTGCGACGTCCTTCTCCAACCTGGCCGCATTCGACACCGAGTTGACCGCCATCGGTACCGCCCGTGCCAAGTTCGGCGCCGACATGTCGTCGCTGGCTTCCGCCGTGGCCACGCTGCAGACCGCTTCGGTGAACTACTCGGCTTCCTACAGCCGCGTCATGGATACCGACTACGCTGCCGAAACGTCTGCCCAGGCCAAGAACAACATCCTGCAACAGGCCGGTACCGCAGTCCTGGCGCAGGCCAACCAGACGCCGCAAACCGTGCTGACCCTGCTGCGTTAAGCGGTTTTTGATAGGAGACACCCCCAACCGAAGCAGTCGGTTGGGGATTTGACATGAAGGATATCGCGATGATTATCCAGAACACCCCCCTCATGAATCAGGCCGCGCTCCCGGCCGCGCGCGCTCATAGCGTCGCCCCTACCGAATCCAAGGTTGTCGCCGACACCCAGGCCAACAATGTCCCCCGGCAGCCTTCCGCGGCAGAACTGAAAACCGCAGTGGAAACGCTCAACAAAGCCATGCAGCAATCGAACCAGAACCTCGAGTTCAGCGTGGACACCGACACGAAAAAAGTCGTGGTCAAGATGGTGGACACCAGCACAGGTCAACTGATTCGCCAATTTCCGTCCGAAGAAACCCTTGCGATTTCGCGTGGAATCGAACAATTCCAGCAAGGTCTGCTGCTGAAACAAAAGGCTTGAGTCAGGAGATTCATCATGGCCATTACTTCGTCGACCACGACCGCACTCGATGTTCCCACCCTCGTCTCGCAACTGATGGCCGTCGAGCGACGTCCGATCGACACGCTCAATACCCAGATAACCAGCTACCAGACCAAGATCTCCTCCTTCGGCACCCTGAGCGGCCTGGTCTCGAGCTTCCAGACCGCAGCCCAGAATCTGGGCACCACCCTGCAGAAACTCGCCGCCACGCCCTCCGATCCCAGCGTCTTTTCCGCCACGGCAGGCAGCACCGCCGTGCCCGGCAACTACACGGTCGAGGTGAGCAAGCTGGCACAGTCGCAGAGCCTGGTTGCCGCAGGACAAGCCAGCAGCACCGCCGCCATCGGCAACGGCACCGCCACCACGGTCACGTTCGACTTCGGCACCATCGGCGGCGGCACCCTGACCAACGGGGTATACAGCGGCGCGGCCTTCACCTCGAACGGCAACGGCACCGCCAGCATCACCATCGACAGCACCAACAACACCCTGGAAGGCATACGCGACGCGATCAACTCTGCTGCCATGGGCGTAACCGCGACCATCGTCAACGACGGGTCGGGCACGCCCTACCGCCTGGCGCTGACCTCCGGCAGCTCCGGTGCCAGCAACAGCATGAAAATCACCACCAGCGGCGGCGACGGCTCCATCGGCAGCCTGCTGGGTTATGACCCGGCCGGCACGCAGAACCTGACCCAGACCATCGCCGCCCAGAATGCCGATCTCACGGTGAACGGCATCGCGATCACCAGCGCATCCAATACGGTGAGCGAGGCCATCCAGGGTGTCACGCTGACGCTCACGAACACCACCGCCGCGCCAGCCAGCCTGACGGTCGCGCGCGACACCACGGCGATCAACACCGCGGCATCCGGCTTTGTCGACGCCTACAACGCCCTGGCCAGCCAGATCAAATCCCGCTCCGCCTACGGCACCAACGGCTCGGCTGGGGGCGCCCTGGCGGGCGACGGCACCTTGCGCGTCATGCAGGACCAGTTGCGCGGCATTTTCAATACGCCCGCCAGTGGCGGCACCCTGACCTCGCTGGCCGAGGTCGGTATCGCCTTCCAGAAGGACGGTTCGCTGAGCCTGGACAGCAGCAAGCTCAACAGCGCCATCTCGGCCAATTTCAGCGATGTGACCAATTTGTTCTCGTCGTCGACGGGCTTCGCCACCCGGCTGGCCGACTGGGCCCAGTCCACGCTCGATCCCGGCGGCCTGATCGATACGCGCACCCAGAGTCTCAACAAATATGTCCAGGACCGCAACGACGAAATCGACCGGCTGGAAAACCAGATGACGGCCCTGCAGAAAAAATACACGACCGAATATACCAACCTGAACCTGTTGCTGAGCCGCATGAATTCCACCAGCACATACCTGACCCAGCAGCTGAGCAGCACCTCGTCCAAATGAGCGCCGCCTGCATCGTTCCGACCGCGCCACGTGACTGCCCCGTCGGCCGTCCGCATCAATAAACCAGGAGGAAGACGTGTACACCCAATCCAGAATTGCCGCCAACGCCTACGCCAACGTCGGCCTCGAAACCGGCGTGATGGCCGCCAATCCGCACCAGCTCATCATCATGCTGTACGAGGGGGCCGAACTTTCGGTGCGGATGGCGATCCGGCACATGAATGAAGGCGATCTGGTCAAGAAATCGGCCGCCATCACCAAGGCCAGCACCATCATTCTGGAAGGCCTGCGCGCTGCACTCGATACCCGCCAGGGAGGCAAACTCGCGATGCAGCTCGACGCCCTGTATGACTACATGGGCAAGCGCCTGATGCTCGCCCATCTCAAAAACCAGACCGAGCCGCTGGAAGAAGTGCTGGGGCTGTTGCGTGAGCTTCATGACGCCTGGAAACAGATCGGCGTCACCGGCCAAACCCCCGCTGTCCCCCTCCAACATCCCATCGCCGCTTGAACCGGAGACTTTCATGACCAGCCACGAAATCCTCACCACCTATGAATCGCTCTCCGAACTGACCGGCAGCATGCTGAATGCCGCCCGCCAGGGCGAATGGGATGATCTGGCCGTGCTGGAGCAACGCTGCCAGGCCTATGTCGGCAGCCTGATGCAAACCGATCGGGTTCGCCTGAACGAAAACGAACAACGCACCAAGGTCGCGATCATCCGCACCATCCTGCAGAACGACGCCCAGATCCGTGCGCTGGCCGAACCACGCCTGCACGAATTGCAGCAGCGCCTGAGCCTGTCGCGTGCAAGCCAGCGTAGCGTCAAGGCCTACAACGCGCAGCGAACCTGACGCCTCCCCATGTTCCCGGTTCAGTTCATGGCTCGCATGATGGATGCCCCGCTCTCGCGGGACACCCCGCCGCGGCCCGTGTCCGGACTGGTAGCTGTACAGGCGGTTCTGAACGCCACCGAACGCGACCAGACCACCCCGCGTCCGACATTCGAACACCTGGCCCTGGGCCAGACGCTGACCGGCCTGGTCAAGAGCCTGAGCAAGGGCCTGGCGCTGGTCGAGATCGACGGGCAAACCGTTGCGATGCGGCTGCCCCCCGAAACGGCACCGGGCGATACGCTGCGCCTGCGCTTCGCCGGGCAAATGCCGCAGCCCGTATTTCTGCTCGCCACCCCGCAAGCTGCCGCCAGCGACGCCCCGCAGTTGAGCCAGACGGCCCGCATGCTGAGCGACCTGATGCAGCATCTGCCGGGGCACAATGCCCTGCCCACGGTCACCCCGAACGGCCCCCTGCTCGACCAGCCGACCACGAACCCGGCCGTCATGGCACTTGCGCTGCGCACCGCGCTGGTCCGCAGCGGCCTGTTTTATGAATCCCACCTGGCCGACTGGGCAGTCGGCCAGGACAGTCTGGACGGCCTGATGCAGGAGCCGCAGAATCGACTCGCCGCGACGGAAACCGCGCGCGCCGCTGCCAGCCCCGCCGGCACGCTCGCCCTGCCCAATCCCGCCGAAGCAGCCGGCGACAAGCCGCTCAACCCTATGCACGCCCTGCTGTCGCAGCAATTGCAGGTACTGGAGTCCCCGCAATTCGTCTGGCGCGGGGAAGTCTGGCCGGGCCAGCCGCTGGAGTGGCAGCTGCGCCAGGAAACCGACCCCGAGCCGGGCCATGCGCGCGCCGAAGTGGCCGACGACGCCGGGACCGGCTGGGAATCGCAGCTCAAACTGAGCCTGCCGCAACTCGGCAACCTGACCGTGCACATCAAGCTCGATGCCCACCAGGCATTCAGCATCCGGATGGTGCCGGAACAGCCCGAATCCGAGACCCTGCTGCAGCGAAATCGGGGACAACTGGCGAAACGGCTGGCCGACGCCGGCTGCGCGCTCCACAGTCTGACGGTGCAACACGATGACGGCGCCTGACAAACAACGGGCCGCGGCGGCGCTCGCCTACCGGACCGGCGACGCGGCACCGCGCGTGGTCGCTAAGGGTCGGGGAATTCTTGCCGATACTATTATCGAGAAGGCGCGTGCGTCGGGCGTATACGTCCACGAATCGCGCGAGTTGCTGGCGCTGCTGATGCAGATCGACCTCGACAGCCACATTCCGCCGCAGCTCTATATTGCGGTGGCGGAGTTGCTGGCCTGGCTCTACCACATGGAAGAATCCGATAAACAGGCACTGCCACATAACAACACTTGATCAGAATGGCTTCTTCATCCGAGCAACACGACCCCCATTCCCCCGAACACGACGGCCAGTTGGCACGCTTTACCCTGCATTCGCGCACAGAGATACTCTTCCTGCTGCGTGCGATCCAGAAACGCAAGCTGCTGGTCAATCTCGATCTGCCGGGCAGTCGGCAGATCATCGTCACGTCGGTACTCAAGGTGAACGAATCCAGTAACACTCTGATCCTCGACAGTGCCCGGGGCGACGCGCTCAACCACGAGTTGCTGTCCGGCAAGGGCGCGGAGTTCGTCACCCAGCTCGACGGGGTATCCATCACTTTTGCTACCGGCCCGGTGACCTTGTGCGAATACGAGAAGCTGCCGGCGCTGCGCATCGCCCTGCCGCGCGCGATCATCCGCCTGCAGCGGCGCGAGCATTTCAGGGTGCCGATGCCCATCGCCAACCCGGTCAGGTGCATCGTGCCCGCCTTCTCGACGGAAGACAACGAACCGATCTCCGCGCACATCGTGGATATCGGCTGCGGCGGCGTGGCGCTGGCCGACACCAGCGGACGCCTCGGCAATGCGGCCGGCCGCATCATGCCCGATTGCAAGTTGCTGCTGCCCGAGACGGAAGCGATCGTGACCACCCTCGAGGTTCGCAATTCGGCTCAGATACGCTTGCAGAACGGGGCGTTCCAGACGCGCCTGGGCTGCAAGTTCATTGATCTACCCAACGACATGGCGGCCAAGCTGCAGCGCTTTGTCATGGATATCGAGCGTGCGCGGCGCAACAGCCTCTAAAACGCACGCCCACCCTACATGAATGCTTCAAGGAGACACCGCCATGCAAACGATCCAGCAGGAAATTGACGAACGGACCAATCTGACCAGTTCCAACAAACTGGAACTGCTGCTGTTTCGTCTGGGCGAGGACCCGGGTCTCGACCGCAACGAGCTGTTCGGCATCAACGTCTTCAAGATTCGCGAAATCATCCCCATGCCGACCATCACGGCCGTCGCCGGCTCGCCGCCCCACATGATGGGCGTGGTCGATCTGCGCGGCCAGATCCTGCCGGTCATCGACCTGCCGGCCGTGGCGGGCTGCACCCCGAAAACGGGCCTGAACATCCTGCTGATCACCGAATACGCCCGCAGTACGCAGGCCTTCGCCGTCGAATCGGTCGAGGACATCGTGCGGCTCGACTGGCGCCAGGTGCTGTCTGCCGAAGGCAATGGTGCGAGCGGCATGGTCACCAGCATCGCCCGCCTGGACGGCGAGAACAGCGATCGGCTGGCCCAGGTACTCGACGTGGAAACGATCCTGCGCCAGGTCATGCCGTCGACCGAACTGGAAATCGATCCCGACAATATCGGCCCGCATGTCGACCTCAAACCCGGCACCGTCATCCTGGCGGCCGACGACTCGCTGATCGCGCGCACCATGATCGAGCAGGGGCTCGAGGCCATGGGCCTGCCCTACATCATGTGCAAGACCGGAAAGGAAGCCTGGGACCAGTTGCAGGCCTTCTCCGCCAAGGCGCAGGAAGAAGGCAAAACCGTCCACGACCGGGTCGCCCTGGTGCTGACCGACCTGGAAATGCCCGAGATGGATGGCTTCACGCTGACCCGCAACATCAAGCAGGATCCGCGCTTCAGCGCGATTCCCGTGGTGATCCACTCCTCGCTGACCGGGTCGACCAACGAGGCGCACGTCAAAAGGGTCGGCGCAGATGCCTATGTCGCGAAATTCGTCGCCGAGGACCTGGCGAATGCGTTACGCCAGGCACTGAGCACCGTGCACTGAGATGCGAGTTTGCAAGTTGCAAGAAGTCTATGTCCAGTACTGAAACCTGGGCTCCGCGTGAACCTTGTATCTTGAATCTTGCAACTTGAAGCCCCCCGCTGCGCGGGAGGCGCTCTGTTTTAGATGCCCATGTTCATGATTTCCTGATAGGCGGACACCAGCTTGTTGCGTACCTGCACGGTCTGCTGGAGGGCAATACTGGATTTCTGCAATGAAATCATGGCGTCGGAGAGGCTGACGCTGGGATCCCCCATCTCGAAGCGGTCGGCCAGCTTCTTCGATTGCAACTGGACCTCGTTGACCTGGTCGAGCGAGGATTTCAGGGCCGACTGGAAATCGACCGCGCCGGTAGCCGGCTTGGCCTGAAGGGCGCCCTCGCCTACCGGATTGACGTTCGCAGGAGATGCCTTGGCCGCGGCAGCCTTCAGCTGCGCCACCATCGCCTCGATCCTGCTGGTATCGATCATGCCTACGCTCATTGTGCCCTCCTTGTCTGTCCAGGCGGTTTCCCACGTGCCCACCTTACCAGTCAGACCGCAAGCCATAAGCGCGATAAGCGCCTGAAACCGGCTTCTATTCCCCCGATTGAAAACTCTTGCACTGCCGATAATTCGTTCACATAGCGACATCCTCATGGGATCACATGGCATGAATACGGCAATCGAAAACAGGGCGCACCATGACGCCAGAACGATAGGGGCAAGATAATGGCGGGTGCAGGCGAAATGGTGGTTCCGGCCAACGTCATGGATTTCACACGGACGGCCGGCGGACGAAAAATCATGCTGATGCTGGGCGCGGCCGCGGTCATCGCGATCATGGCGGCCGTCTGGCTATGGGGGCAGCAACCCACTTATCGCGTTCTGTTCGCGAACTTCAGCGACCGTGACGGCGGTGCGATCGTCGCCGAGCTCGAGAAAATGAACATCCCCTACAAATACGCCGAAGGCGGCGGCGCCCTGCTGGTGCCGGCCGACCGCGTCCACGACGCACGCCTGAAACTGGCTGCGCAAGGCCTGCCCAAAGGCGGCAATGTCGGCTTCGAACTGATGGAAAACCAGAAGCTGGGGGCCTCGCAGTTCCTCGAACAGGTCAATTTCCAGCGCGCCATGGAAGGCGAACTGGCCCGTTCGATCGAATCCCTCTCGGCCGTGCAGGCCGCACGCGTGCACCTGGCCATGCCCAAGGACTCGATCTTCGTCTCCGAACAGAAACAGCCCACCGCCTCGGTGCTGCTCAACCTGCATCCCGGCCGCGTGCTGGATGCGCAGCAGGTCAGCGCCATCGTGCACCTGGTTGCCAGCAGCGTTCCTGAACTCTCGCCGAAGAACGTGACCATCGTCGACCAGAACGGCAACCTGCTGTCCGATACGACCCGGACCGCCAGCGCAAACGGCATGGACCCGAGCCAGATCAAGTACGTACAGGACTACCAGCAGAACGTCGCCAAGCGGATCGAATCCATCATCTCCCCCATTGTCGGCGCGGAAAACGTGCGGGCCGAAGCGACGGCCGACATGGATTTCTCGCACAGCGAACAGGCAGTCGAGTCCTACAAGCCGAACCAGACGCCCGATGCCATGGCCATCCGCAGCCAACAGACCAGCGAATCGCAGAACGGCAGCGCCAGTCCCTCCGGCGTGCCGGGCGCGCTGACCAACCAGCCGCCGGCCCCGGCCACCGCCCCGATCACGGTGCCCGGTCAGAAGACCCCTGCCGCAGCCGTGTCGGCCGCCCAGACCACCAACACGCACAAGGATTCCACCGTCAACTATGAAGTCGACAAGACCATTCAATACGTGCAGAAGGCGGGCGGCGGTCTGAAGCGTCTGTCGGTTGCCGTGGTCGTCAACTACCGGAAAACCGTCGACAAGGCCGGCAAGGTCGTCATGAAGCCGCTGAGCCCGGCCGAAATCACCCAGATCACCAACCTGGTCAAGGAAGCCATGGGCTACAACCAGGAACGCGGTGACACCCTCAATGTGGTGAACAGCTCCTTTGCAAGCCAGCCGGCGGAAATCATCCCCGACGTGCCGCTGTGGAAGCAGCCCCAGACCATCGACATGGCCATGCAGGCGGGCAAATACCTGCTGATGGCCGTGGCGCTGCTGCTGCTGTATCTGCGCATGCTCAAGCCGATGCTGAAAAAGATCGCCGAGGCCCCCGCCCTGCCTGCGCCCGGCCACGATGCCCATCTGCACCATGGCGGCGGCGACATGATGGCGCTGCCCGGCCAGCGCAATTACCAGGAAAACCTCGCGCGCGCGCAGAAACTGGCCAACGAAGACCCGCGTGTCGTCGCCAACATCGTCAAAACCTGGGTAGGCAGCCATGAGTGATAACGGCATTACAAAAGGCGCAATCCTGATGCTCGCGCTGGGCGAGGAAGGGGCGTCGGAAGTCATGAAATACCTCGGCCCGCGTGAAGTGCAGAAGCTGGGCGAGGCGATGACCAGCATGAAGGCCATTCCGCAGGAAGAGGTCGAAACCGTGCTGCACGATTTCAACAACGTGGCGGACCAGAATTCCTCGCTGGGCCTGGATTCGGACGACTACATCCGCAGCGTATTGAAGAAAGCGCTGGGCGACGACAAGGCGAACTCGCTGCTCAACCGCATCCTCGGCGGCGGCGGCGATGCCAGCGGTATCGAAAGCCTGAAGTGGATGGACGCCGAATCGGTGGCCGACCTCATCCACAGCGAACATCCGCAGACCATCGCGACCATCCTCGTGCACCTGGAGCGCGACCAGGCGTGCGAAGTGCTGGGCTGCTTCACCGAGCGCCTGCGCAACGACGTACTGCTGCGCATTGCCACGCTTTCCGGCGTGCAGCCCGCCGCGTTGCGCGAACTGAACGACGTCCTGACCAAGCTGCTGTCGGGCAGCGACGTCCTGAAGAAACAGCCGATGGGCGGCACGCGCGCAGCGGCCGACATCCTCAACTTCATGAGCGGCGACAACGAGCAGTCCGCCATGGAGTACCTGAAGAGCTACGACCCCGACATGGCGCAGAAGATCATGGACGAGATGTTCGTGTTCGAGAACATCATGGACATCGAGGATCGCGGCGTCCAGCTGCTGCTGCGCGAAGTGCAGTCCGACTCGCTCATCATCGCGCTCAAGGGCGCGTCGGAAGAAATGCGCGAGAAAATCTTCAAGAACATGTCGCAACGTGCCGCTGAAATGATGCGGGAAGACCTCGAATCCAAGGGTCCGGTGCGCCTGTCCGAGGTCGAGGCGCAGCAGAAGGAAATCCTGATGATCGTCCGCCGCCTGGCCGACGAAGGCCAGATATCGCTGGGCGCCAAAGGAGAGGAACAGTATGTTTAGCAGCTTGTCTGGCTGTATTCGTCGTGTGCGTTGTCGCCAGAAAGCGATGGATGCAAGGCGCGGCGCGACGGCAAGGGCCATTCCCTTGCCTAGCGCCGTAACGCCGCAGACGCGCTTTCTGGCGACAACCCGAAGGGCCGGGCCGCTACGGGCGCATTGCGGCGTTGCGGGCCGCTTTTTGTGGGTGGCACAACGGCGCTCCCCGCGCCTTGCACTGCATCCCGTAGAGGCCCGGCGCGCATGACGAATACAACCAGACAAACTGCCAATGTCATGTCCAGCGTGGACCAGGCCGCCTGCCAGCCTTGGGAGATGACCAGCTTCGATGCCCACCTGCATCCGGCAAAGCATGCCGGCCACACCGCCGTCGTCCTGCCGACGATCGAGCAGATCACCGCCATCCAGGAACAGGCGCGGCAGGAAGGCTACCAGGCCGGCCATGCCGAAGGGCTCGCCGCCGGGCGCGAAGAGGCCGCCCGCGAAGCGGCCCGTTTGCACGACCTGGCCAACACCTTCTCGGTCGAGGTCGCCCAGGCCGATGAAATCATCTCCCAGCAAATCCTCGACCTGTCGATCGATCTGGCTCGTGCATTGTTGAAATCGGCGCTGGCGATCCGTCCCGAACTGGTCATCCCCATCGTCAAGGAAGCGGTGCGCTACCTGCCGGTTCTGCACCAGCCGGCCCTGCTGTTCCTGAATCCGGCCGACGCCTTGCTGGTCAAGGCAAGGATCGGCGACGAACTCGAAAAAATGGGCTGGCAGCTTGCCGACGACGGGCAGCTCGAACCCGGCGGCTGCCGCGTGGAAACGGCCAGCAACCAGATCGATGCCTCGCTGCCCACCCGCTGGCAGCGCCTGACCGCGGCGCTCAGCAAGAACTCGGACTGGCTGGCCGCCTGATGGAGATGGACACGCATGCCCACAGCACCCGCTGGAAGGCCTACCTGCAGGACTGCGGGGAATTGCTGGCGATCGCCGAGCCCATGCAGATATCCGGCCGCGTCACCCGGGTGGCCGGGCTGGTGATGGAGGCCGTCGGGCTGAAACTGCCAGTCGGCAGCGCCTGTACCGTGCCGCTTCCCAACGGCTCCAGTCTTGAAGCCGAGGTGGTGGGATTCGCCGGGGATCATGTGTTCCTCATGCCGCAAAGCGACGTCGAGGGCATCGTCCCCGGCGCACGCGTGTTCCCGGTGGAAGTCATTCCCACCCTGCCCCGTGCCGGCCAAGTCAATCATCCGCGCCGGCGGCCCAGCGACCGCACCCGCCATCTGCCGGTCGGCGAGGGGTTGTTGGGGCGCGTACTCGACAGCGGCGGCCGTCCGCTCGACGGTCTCGGCCCGGTCCACGCCTCGGCCACCGCGCCGCTCAACAACCGCGCCGCCAACCCGCTGGCGCGCGCGCCCATCACTGACATCCTCGATGTCGGCGTACGCGCCATCAACAGCATGCTGACCGTCGGCCGCGGCCAGCGCATGGGCCTGTTCGCCGGTTCCGGCGTCGGCAAGAGCGTGTTGCTCGGCATGATGGCGCGCTACACCAGCGCGGACGTCATCGTGGTCGGCCTGATCGGCGAACGCGGCCGCGAGGTCAAGGAATTCATCGAGCAGATCCTCGGCGAGGAAGGCCTGGCGCGCGCCGTGGTGGTCGCCGCGCCGGCCGACACGCCGCCGCTGATGCGGTTGCAGGGTGCGGCGTACGCCACCTCGATCGCCGAGCATTTCCGCGACCAGGGCAAGAACGTGCTGCTGATCATGGATTCGCTCACCCGCTATGCCATGGCGCAGCGCGAGATCGCCCTGGCGATCGGCGAGCCGCCTGCGACCAAGGGCTACCCGCCTTCGGTGTTCGCCAAGCTGCCGGCGCTGGTCGAACGCGCCGGCAACGGCAAACCGGGCGGCGGCTCGATCACTGCGTTTTATACCGTGCTCACCGAAGGCGACGACCAGCAGGATCCGATCGCCGACGCCGCACGCGCCATTCTCGACGGCCACATCGTGCTGGATCGTTCGCTGGCCGAGAGCGGGCACTACCCGGCCATCAACATCGAGCAATCGATCAGTCGCGCCATGCACAGCATCACGACGCTGGAGCAGCAGCAGCTCGCGCGCCGCCTGAAAAAACTGTATTCGCGCTACGAGCGAAGCCGCGACCTGATCAACGTCGGTGCCTACGCGGCCGGCACCGACCCGTTGCTGGACGAGGCCATCCGGCTGCAAACCGGCATGGAGGCCTTTCTGCAGCAAGCCATTCACGAACGCGCCGACGTCCAGGAAAGCCTGGCCGATCTCGCAGCCCTGTTCCAATAACCCCCCGATGAATCGAGCACATTGAATGGCTTCCCCCTCCGCTCTCAACACCCTGATCGACCTGGCGCACAAGGAAACCGACGAGGCCGCCAAGCAGCTGGGCCTCGCCCTGCGCATCGGCGACGAAGCGGTGCAGAAACTCGATCTGCTGCTGCAGTACCGAAACGACTATGCGGAACGCTGCCAGAGCAACCTGACCAGCGGGATCAGCACGACGCATTTCAACAACTTCCAGATGTTCATGCACAAGCTCGACCACGCCATCTCGGGCCAGCAGAAGGTCGTCAACGACACCCAACTGCGGATTGCCCAGGCGCGTGCCGCCTGGCAGGCCTGCGAGCAGAAGAAAATGTCCTTCGTCACGCTGGCCGAACGCGCGAACAAGGAACAGTCCCGCCGCGAACTGTGGCGCGACCAGAAGCAGAACGACGAGCATGCCGCCCGGCGCTCGCAACACAAAAGAACTCCTTCCTGAGACAGGACCGACGCCATGAATGCGACCCCCATGAATCCCACGTCCGGCAATGCCGTTCAGCCCGCGCCGCAGGCCGGAAAATCGGCAGACGCCGGTACGCCGGACGTTCCGTTCAGCCAGGTGCTGTCCAGCGAGATCGCCCAGACCCGCAAAAGCGAGGCGCCCCAGGAAAGCGGCCATGCCGATGCAAAACCGGATCCGTCCGCTTCCCGTCCTGTCGGGTCGGCCGAAGGCAAGACCGATTCCACGCAGGCGGCCAAGGCGGGTGAGAAAACCGAGCGTGATCATGACAAGAAAGGCGAGACGGACGCTGCAGAGGCGGCCACGGTCGCACCGGAAACCCTGCTCGGTCTGCCGATCGGCCCGGATGTATTCAAGCCGACGGTGGTCCCCGTCGGGACGAAAGCCGCCGCCGAAGGCGCCGTTCCGGAAACGGCATCCGACCGCGGTGCGGCTGCCGGCCCTGCCCTGGATACACCGGGCGTATCCGCCCAGGATGCCCGCAAGGGCCGCGCCATTCCGCTCACGCAGACCGTGCAACAAGCCGCGCAACACGATGCCCGCCAGGCCGGTAACGAACGCGGCACGCAGAAACTCGACCCGCGCCTTGCCGGCCAGGAAGACATGCACGCAGCCGGGACAGCCCGGACCGCCGCGCCGGTCGATGCCGCCGCCGCGTTCCAGGGACAGCTGGCGGCCGCCCGACACGCCGACGCCATGAAGACGGGCGACATTCCATCGGATCTCGTCGGCAATCCTGCACTGCGGATGGCTCCGCACGCATCGGTCGACACCCAGCTCGCACCAGCCGACGCGTCGTCCTCCCGCCTCGCACCCTCCGTCGGTACGGCGGCCTGGGGCCAGGCGCTGGGCGATAAACTGGTGTGGATGGCATCGGGCGCCCAGCAAACCGCCTCGCTCACGCTCAACCCGCCCAATCTCGGGCCGCTGCAGATTGTGGTGCATGTCACCAACGACCAGGCCACGGCCAGCTTCTTCTCCGCCCAGCCCGAAGTGCGCCAGGCCCTGGAAGCGGCCTTCCCGCGGCTGCGCGAAATGATGAACGACGCCGGCATCCAGCTTGGGCAGGCAACGGTCAGCGCGGATACGCCGCAGCAAAACAGCACGCCCGACCGTCAGCCGCAACGCATCGCGCTTCCGTTTTCCGGCGCCGACCATGCCGCATCGGCCGGCCTGCAGGCCGTTCAGACGCCGATCCGTCAATCCGGGCGCGGCCTGGTCGACACCTTCGCCTGACCGGGCAGGCGCGACATCACACGATATGCGTCCCTTTTCCCCCTCTTTTTACCGAATCGAAGACGCATGTTCCTTTTCATAATGACAAACATCTGCCCCCCATTGCACATGTAGAGGAAAGCAACAATGGCCGCACCTGCCGTACCTGTCGAATCGTCCGAAGCCGAAGAAACCGTCCCGGCCAGGAAATCGAAAAAAAAGCTGTTCATCATCGCAGGCGCCCTCGTGGTCCTGCTGGGCGGCGGCGGCGCAGGTGCGTGGTTCTTCATGCATGGTGCGCATGACACCAAGGAAAAGGCTGCCGAGCCAGCCAAACCCCCGGTGTATCTGCCGCTCGAAACCTTCACCGTTAATCTGCAGGGGGGCGAGCAGTATCTGCAAACCGATATCACGCTGCAGGTGGCCGATCCGGTCCAGGTCGAGTCCATCAAGGTGCACATGCCGCGCGTGCGCAGCCGTCTGCTGACCCTGCTCTCCAGCAAGCAGGCTGACGAGCTGATCACGCCGGACGACAAGAAAAAGCTGGCGCAGGAAATCCTGGCGCAGATCAAGCTGCCGTTCGATCCCAACGGCAAACCGCAACAGGTGGACGACGTCCTGTTCACCACGTTCGTGATCCAGTAAGTAGACCCCATCCATGGCCGACAACTTTCTTTCGCAAGACGAAGTCGATGCGCTGCTGAAAGGCGTGACCGGCGAAGTTGACGAGGCGCCGGCCGAATCGGACGATCATTCGGGCGCACGTCCCTACAACCTCGCCACGCAGGAACGCATCGTGCGCGGCCGGATGCCGACGCTCGAGATCATCAACGAACGCTTTGCGCGCCAGTTGCGGATCGGCCTCTACAATTTCCTGCGGCGCGGCGTGGAGATCTCGGTCGGCCCGGTGCGGGTATCGAAATACAGCGAATTCATCCGCAACCTGGTCGTGCCCACCAACCTGAACCTGGTCCAGTTCAAGCCATTGCGCGGCACCGCCTTGATGATTTTCAACCCCGATCTGGTTTTCCTCATGGTCGACAACCTGTTCGGCGGCGACGGGCGCTTCCATACCCGCGTCGAAGGGCGCGACTTCACCCAGACCGAACACCGCATCATCCAGCGCATCCTGAACATCGTCTTCGAGGCCTATTCGAAATCCTGGGAGCCGGTCTATCCGATCGAATTCGAATTCGTCCGCTCGGAAATGAACACCCAGTTCGCCAACATCGCCACCCCGAACGAAGTGGTGGTGGCGGTCACTTTCGCCATCGAGCTCGGCCAGATCAGCGGCGAAATGCATATCTGCATGCCGTATTCGATGATCGAACCGATCAAGGATCTGCTCACCAGCAGCCTGCAGGCCGAAAATCTGGAAGTCGACAAGCGCTGGATCCGGCTCATGCGGCAGCAGATCCAGATGGCGGAAGTCGAGATCGTCGCCGATCTGGGAACGGCTGCCATCAGCCTGCGCGACATCGTCGACATGAAAGTCGGCGACATCATCCCGCTCAATATCCCCGAAACGATCGAGGCCAAGGTGGACGGCGTCCCGGTCATGGAATGCGCATACGGAAAGTTCAACGGCCAATACACCCTGCGGGTCGAGAAACTGCTGTCGACCAGTACGAGCGACCCGCAAACAGGAGATCAACATGTCTGAAGACATCACCCAAACCATCGCCGAAGACGACTGGGCGGCCGCCATGGCCGAACAGGCCACGCCTGCGGCCGTCCAGTCGAGTCCTGAAATCTTTCCGGAACTGTCGGGCAACACCGCCGCGGGCGGACTGGCCAAGGACATCGACTTCATCCTGGACATCCCGGTCCTGCTGACCGTGGAACTGGGGCGGACCAAGATCGCGATCAAGAACCTGCTCCAGCTGGCACAGGGGTCGGTGGTCGAACTCGACGGACTGGCCGGCGAACCGATGGACGTACTCGTCAACGGCTGTTTGATCGCGCAGGGCGAAGTGGTGGTGGTGAACGACAAGTTCGGCGTGCGTCTCACCGATATCATCACACCGGCCGAACGGATCCGGAAACTCAACAAATGAAGCGTTTCGCCGCAAGCATCGCATCGGGTCTGCCGATCCTGGCACAAGCCGCCGATGCCGTCGCGCCGGCTCCCGCGGTCTCGGCCGCCGGCAGCCTGCTCCAGGTATTCATCGGCCTCGTCGCCGTACTGCTCCTGATTGCCGCCACGGCCTGGGTCGCCAAGCGCTTCGGCGTCACCCGCGGCGGCGCGTCCAACGTGCTGCAGGTGATCAGCAGCGCATCCGTCGGCGCCCGCGAGCGGGTCGTGGTGGTCGAGGTGGGCGAATCGTGGCTGGTGGTCGGGGTAGCCCCCGGCAGCGTCAATGCCCTGATGACCCTGCCGCGCGGCGAAATCCAGTCCACGCCCGCCTCCTCCCTCAACACCAGTTTTGCGGCAGGTCTGCAACAGTTGATCGAGAAACGCCGTGGAAAATAAGCTGTATCGCCGCATGATGCATGCGTTGCTCATGCTGTCCGCCCTGCTGTTGCCCTCGCTGGCGCTGGCGCAGAGCGCGGGACTGCCCGCCTTCACCAGCACCCCCAGCGGCGGCGGCCAGACCTACACGCTGAGCCTGCAAACCCTGCTGCTGCTCACCTCGCTATCCTTCCTGCCGGCTGCGCTGCTGATGATGACCAGCTTCACCCGCATCATCATCGTGCTGTCTCTGCTGCGCCATGCACTGGGCACCCAGTCGTCGCCGCCGAACCAGGTGATGATCGGCCTGGCGCTGTTTCTGACCCTGTTCGTGATGGGACCGACCCTCGACAAGATTTACACCGAAGCCTATCAGCCGCTTTCCGAGAACCGCATCCAGATGGGCGAGGCGCTCGACAAGGGGGCCGTGCCGCTGCGCGCGTTCATGATGAAGCAGACGCGCGAAACCGACCTCGCCCTGTTCGTGAAGATGTCCGGCTCGGCCGCGCCGAAAACCGCGGCCGACGTGCCGATGCGCGTGCTGATCCCGGCCTACATCACCAGCGAACTCAAGACGGCCTTCCAGATCGGCTTTGCCGTGTTCATCCCCTTCCTCATCATCGACATGGTCGTCGCCAGCATCCTGATGGCGATGGGCATGATGATGGTGTCGCCTTCCATCGTTTCGCTGCCCTTCAAGATCATCCTGTTCGTCCTGGTGGACGGCTGGAACCTGCTGCTGGGTTCGCTCGCGCAAAGCTTCTACTAACGGAGATCCGCCATGACGCCAGAAAGCGTAATGACCCTGGGCCGCACCGCACTGGAAATGACCATCCTGGTGGCGTCTCCTGTCCTGCTGGTCACCCTGGTGGTCGGTCTGATCGTCAGCGTCTTCCAGGCCGCCACGCAGATCAACGATGCCAGCCTCTCGTTCATTCCCAAGGTCATCGCCGTGCTCGCCACGTTTGCCATTGCCGGCCCGTGGATGCTGACGGTCATGACCGACTACATGCGGCGCGTATTGACCGACCTCCCCGGAATCATCGGCTAGCCCCGTCAAGCGCCCATGATCAGCCTCACCGACGCCCAGCTCAACGCCTGGCTGATCAGTTTCATCTGGCCCCTCACCCGCATATTGGGCCTGATCATGTTGGCGCCGGTATTCGGCCACAGCTCCGTGCCGCGGCGCGTCAAGATCGGCCTGGGCGTGTTCATCGCCCTGATCATCGCGCCCACGCTGCCGCCCATGCCCGATGTCGGGCTGGGCTCCTGGTATGGTCTGTTCATCCTGATCCAGCAGCTGCTCATCGGCATGGCGATCGGTTTCATCATGCGCGTCGTGTTCGCCGCGGTCGAGGCGGCGGGTGAGATCGTCGGCCTGCAGATGGGTCTGGGGTTTGCGTCCTTCTTCGATCCGCAAAGCGCCGGCCAGACGATCGTGATTTCCCAGTTCTTCAATCTCCTGGCCTCGCTGCTGTTCCTCGCAGTCAATGCGCATCTGCTGCTGCTGGGCATCCTCGTCGAGAGTTTCAAGAGCCTGCCCATCAGCCCGCAGCCGCTCTCCACAGCAGGTTTCTACAGCGTCGCCAACTATGGCTCCGTGGTGTTTTCCGTCGGCCTGCAACTGGCGCTGCCGCTGATCGCCATCCTGTTGATGACCAACCTGGCGCTCGGCATCCTCACGCGCTCGGCCCCCCAGCTCAATATCTTTGCGATCGGTTTTCCCATCACCCTGGGAGTGGGGCTGATTGCGCTGGACATCACCCTGCCCTACTTCACGCCCCAGTTCGAGCACATGTTCAGGAACGGTTTCGCAGCCACGACGGCGGTCATCCGGGCGCTGCACCCCTAGCGAGACAAAAGGTCCAAGACACAGGTCGCAAGGAAAACCCTGCAACGTGTGTCTTGGACCTTGATTCTTCTAGCTGTCAGAAACCGAGACTGTCGAGCAGATCGTCGACCTGGCTCTGGTCGGCCACCACGTCGCTCTTGTTCGTGGGATCGATCTGCGGGCCGTTGAGCAGGCCGCTGCTGGATTCCCGTTTCACTTCGGCCGGCGCATAGTCGATCAGCAGTTGCACCAGTTGCCGCTCCAGGTTGTGCGCAAGGTCGGTCACCTTGCGGATCACCTGCCCGGTCAGATCCTGGAAATCCTGCGCCATCATGATGTCCAGCAACTGCTGCTTGGTGGCACTGGTGTCGTTGCGCATGTCCGCCAGGCATTGCATGGTCATGGTCGCCATGTCGCGGTAATTGGCCTCGGAAAACGGCGCCTTGAAGGCGGCCTGCCAGCCATTCAGGATTTCGTCGGCGCCCGCATCGATGCGTTCCTGCATGGGAATGGCCGCATCCGTGGCGTTGAGCACACGCTGCGCCGCCTGTTCGGTCATGCGCGCCACGTAGTTGAGGCGTTCCCGTACGTCTGGAATGTCCGTCGTCGCCTTTTCCAGAACCTTGTCCAGGCCGAGCTCGCGCAGACTATCGTGCAGCGTGCGGGTAATCTGGCCAACCCGCGCCAGCATCTCCTCCGACTCGCAGCCTTCGGGACTCGCGGCATGCGACACGGTCACGGCTACAGCGGAGCCGACGAATTGCGTTTCCACGTCAGGCTCCCGCTTTGTCGAGTTTTTCGAATATCTTCGAGAGCTTCTCGTCGAGCGTGGCCGCGGTGAAAGGTTTGACGACGTAGCCGCTGGCGCCAGCCTGCGCCGCAGCGATGATGTTTTCCTTCTTGGCTTCGGCCGTCACCATCAGGACCGGCAGCTTGGACAGGGCGGCATCGGCACGGATGGTTTGCAGCATGGTCAGGCCATCCATGTTCGGCATGTTCCAGTCGGACACGACGAAATCGAAATTTCCGGCACGCAGCTTGGCCAGGCCGTCGGCACCGTCTTCCGCTTCTTCAACGTTGGAGTATCCCAGTTCCTTGAGCAGATTGCGCACGATGCGGCGCATCGTGGAAAAGTCGTCGACAACCAGGAATTTCGTGTTCGGATCGGCCATGCAGTACTCCATTGGTGCAGTTCATTGTTACTGGATTAATCGGCATTGCGGCGTCAAACTTAAGCGTGAAATCCGCCCGCGCAACGGGTATAAACGGACGTTTACACCCGCATCGCGCGGTTGCCATGCGCCGCAAAAAACTCCATCACACGGCCCGGCAATTCGTGCAGCGGGGCCACCTCATGCGTGGCGCCGCTGGCAATGGCTTCCTTGGGCATGCCGAACACCACGCACGATGCCTCGTCCTGCGCCAGGTTGTAGGCCCCGGCCTTTTTCATTTCCAGCATCCCCGCCGCGCCGTCCTTGCCCATCCCGGTAAGGATGACGCCGACCGCATTCTTGCCTGCGCTGGCGGCCGCCGAATGGAACAGGACGTCGACGGAGGGACGATGGCGGTTGACCGGCGGTCCCTGGTCGAGCTTGGTCATGTAGTTGGCGCCGCTGCGGACCAGCATCAGATGGGAATGCCCCGGCGCGAGGTAGGCATGGCCGGGCAGCACCCGCTCCCCGCCCTCGGCTTCCTTGACGGAAATCTTGCAGAGCTTGTCGAGCCGGTTGGCGAACGAACGGGTAAAACCTTCCGGCATGTGCTGGGTGATCAGAATGCCCGGGCAATCGGAAGGCAGCTGGATCAGGAAATCCTTGATGGCTTCGGTGCCGCCGGTGGAGGCGCCAATGATGATCAGTTTCTCGCTGCTGGTCAGCGGGTTGCGCAACGGCGCCAGCGGTCCTGCTGCATGCGCCGGAGCGGCACCCGGCGTGCGCTGCTTGATCCGGGCGCGCGACGTGATGCGGATCTTCTCCGCGATCAGGTCGGTGTATTCCAGCATGCCGCTCTGGATCGAAATCTTGGGCTTGGTGACGAAATCCACCGCCCCCAGTTCCAGAGCCCGCATGGTGATCTCGGAACCGCGCTCGGTCAGCGTCGACACCATGAGCACGGGCATCGGACGCAGGCGCATCAATTTCTCGAGGAACTCCAGGCCGTCCATCTTCGGCATTTCGACATCCAGCGTCAGGACGTCCGGGTTGGTCTGCTTGATCAGATCGCGCGCCGCCAGCGGATCGGGGGCCACGCCCACGACCTCCATGTCCGGCTGGCTGTTGATGATCTCCTTCATCACGCCGCGGATCAGCGCCGAGTCATCCACGATCAGAACCTTGATTTTCGTCATGCTAAATTCCGGGTCTCACCCTGCCGGTGGTCAGAACAGATCGATCTCGCCACCCACTTCATTGGTCTTAAGCCGGCTCGCGTAATCCTGCTCGCGCTTCACCAGTGTGTAATTGTTGAGCTGCTTGAGCTTTTTCACGAGGACCTTGCCGGTCTGCGGAAAGAAATACACCTTGCGCGGGTGCACGTCGTTCAGGTCCTCCGCCACCACGCGGATGTTCTCCGCCTTCAGGAAATCGCGCACGAACTGGGCATTGCGTTCGCCCACGTTCATGCTGGTAAAGCCGCGCAGGACATTGCCGCCGCCGAACACCTTGGCCTCGAGATTGTCGCGACGGGCGCCCGCCTTGAGCAGCTGGTTGATCAGCACCTCCATGGCATACGCGCCGTAGCGCATCGATGCCGACATCGGATTGCCGGCTTCCCCGCCCCCGTCGGGCAGCATGAAATGATTCATGCCGCCGATCCCCGATACCTTGTCCCGGATGCACGCCGCCACGCAGGAACCGAGCACGGTAACGATCAGCATGGGACGATTGGTGAAGTAATACTCGCCGGGCAATATCTTGGCAGCCTCGCAGTCGAAGGTCCGGTCGTAATACAGATTGGTCGCTAGCTGCTCTTCGATGGCAGGATTCATGCGTGTTTCCTTGCAGCGGCATGACGGGGATTCAGTTCATACACCGTCTTGCCGCGCAGCTTGAAGGCGTCCGACGCGTACATGAAGTTTTCGGAATGCCCCGCGAACAGCAGGCCTTCCGGCTTCATCAGCGGGACGAAGCGCTCCAGAATCCGGCTCTGCGTCGGCTTGTCGAAATAAATCATCACATTGCGGCAGAAAACCACGTCGAACGGCCCGCTGACCGGCCAGCTGCTGGCCAGCAGATTGAGGGGTTTGAACGTGATCAGCTGGCGAAGTTCGGGGCGCACCCGCACCAGGCCGGAACGCTCGCCCTTGCCGCGCTGGAAGAAACGCCTGACCCGATCCTGCGCCATCTTGTCGATGCGATCGATCGGATATACCCCGTTCGCCGCCGTCTCAAGCACATTGGTGTCGATGTCGGTGGCCACGATACTGACCGGGGGCGTGAGCGTCCCGAATGCCTCGCATACCGTCATGGCGATCGAATACGGCTCCTCGCCGGTCGAACTGGCCGAGCACCAGATCGAAAGCGGCGCCTTCATGCCGAGCATGTGCTCAGCGAGTATCGGAAAGTGATGCGCCTCGCGGAAGAACGAGGTCAGGTTGGTCGTCAGCGCGTTGGTGAACGCCTCCCATTCGTCGCTGTCGCGTCCGTTTTCGAGTTCGTCGAGGTATTCCTCGAAGGAATTCAGGCCCTTTGCCCGGAGGCGGCGCGCCAGGCGGCTATAGACCATCTCCTGCTTGCTGTCGGTCAGCGCAATCCCGGCCTGCCGGTAGATCAACGACCGTATTCGGGCGAAATCGCGCGGGGTGAACGCAAACACCTTGGCGCTGTCTGGCGTGTTCTTCAATACAGGCTTCATGTCGAAATGTGCGTCCAATCTATGTTGCGTTCCAGGCTGAACGCACGAATCAAACCAAGCCCGATTTCTCTGTTCTGGACCATTCCGTCACGCGCCACGCCCGCCGGACTCACCCGGCGGGAACATCCAACCGTCTATCCGTCTACGCTGCCAGGCTTTCCGCTACGGCGGGCTGCGAACGGGACTGTCCCATGGCCGCCGTGGCTTGGCGACCGCCACCACTCGACATGTGTCCCACCCGGGCCAGCTTGAAAGTCTTGACCAGTTCGGCCAGCTTGCCCGCCTGGTCCTGCAGGCTCTCGGCCGCAGCAGCCGCCTCTTCGACCAGCGCCGCGTTCTGCTGCGTCATCTCGTCCATCTGGCCGACGGCCTGGTTGATCTGTTCGATGCCCGCGCTCTGTTCCTGGCTCGCCGTCGCGGTTCCGCCGATGATATCCGCCACCAGCTGCACCGAGGTCACGATATCTTCCATCGCCTCGCCCGCTTCGTCCACCAGTTTCCTGCCGGTCTCGACTTTCTCAACCGAGTCCTCGATCAGGGATTTGATCTCCTTGGCCGCACCCGCGCTGCGCTGGGCGAGGTTCCTCACTTCGGAGGCGACGACGGCAAAGCCGCGCCCCTGTTCGCCGGCTCGCGCTGCTTCGACGGCGGCGTTCAAGGCCAGGATGTTGGTCTGGAAGGCAATGCCGTCGATGACGCCGATGATGTCGGCAATCTTGCGGGAACTGTCCTTGATCGAGCCCATGGTGTGGATGACCTTGCCGACGACCTCCCCGCCGTTGACCGCGATCTCCGCCGTCGAGGAAACCAGCTTGCTCGCATGATGCGCGCTCTCGGCGTTCTGCTTGACGGTGCTGGTCAGTTCTTCCATCGAGGAAGCCGTCTCTTCCAGGCTCGAGGCCTGCGATTCGGTGCGCGCAGACAAGTCCGCATTGCCCGATGCAATTTCGCTTGCGCCCGCATTCACCAGATCGGTGCTTTCCCTGATCTGCCCGACCAGCCATTTGGTGTTGATCTGCAGGATGCGCAGCGACTGCATCAGCCTGGCCAACTCGACAATTCCCTTGGCCTCGATCTGTCCGGTCAGGTCGCTCGAGCTGATCCGGTCGATTTCCTCACGAACGTGCTCGAGCGGCACCACCACGCTGCGATAGGACAACACCCCGAACACCACGGCCAGCGGCACGCCCAATATCGAAATCGTCATCAGCCAGTTCAGGTAGGACGTACCGTCGCCGGTCGTCGCCAGCCAGGCCAGAATGCCGATTCCGGCAAACAGGGCGCCGACCGACCCGGCGGCGATGGCCAGCATGGTCTTCAGCGACAGGTTCTTCAGCAGGCGGCAGCGCTGGATGAAGGAACGCTTGACCGCCTCGCCCTCGTGGATTTCGAGCGTCGAATCGCCGGCCTTGATCGCTCGATAGGCGCTGTCCGCTGCCTGCACCTGGTCGCGACCGGGTTTGCCGCGAACGGAGGTATAGCCGACAACCGTGCCGTTCTCGACGATCGGCGCCACATTGGCTTCCACCCAATAATGATCGCCATTCTTGCAGCGGTTCTTCACCAGCCCGGTCCAGGCCTTGCCGCCCCGTAGCGTGCGCCACAAATCGGCGAACGCCTCGACCGGCATGTCGGGATGGCGCACGATGTTATGCGACGCCCCGATCAGTTCGTCCTCGCTGAAGCCGCTGATGTTGACGAAATCCCGGTTGACAAAGGTGATTCTGCCGTGGACATCCGTCTTCGAAGTCAGCGTCTCGTGGTCCTTCAGGACGTATTCGGTATTGGTGACAGGCAGGTTGGATCGCATTGCTTTTTTCCTTTTTTAGGTTTGGTAGCGGCGCGTCACTCTCCTGTGCCGCCGCTCAGAATTCTTCCCATTCGTCGTTGCCGCCGCCGGCTGCACGCTTCTTCGAACGCGACAGCGGCACCGCCTTGGGCGGCGTGTGCTTCCGGGCAGCCGGCAGGCGGGCCACGTTGCCATTCGATATCGGCAACTCGGCCGGCCGACTGTAGGCCTGCGCAGCGGATTCCAGCTTGAACACGCTCACCGCCTCGGCCAGCTTGCCCGCCTGGTCCTGCAGACTCTCGGCCGCCGCCGCCGCCTCTTCGACCAGCGCCGCGTTCTGCTGCGTCATCTCGTCCATCTGGCCGACGGCCTGGTTGACCTGT
>JBDRCF010000049.1:0-2797 GCA_043821985.1 Pseudomonadota bacterium | reverse complement strand
GTTGATCCGTTCAAGCAGTCGGTTGATCGATTGCACGAAAGGGGCAATCTCGTCCGGCACGTGGGCAGTGGGCAACGCAGCAGGCGTGTTTTCCGACTGGGCATCGGCCACTTTCGCAAGGGCGCGAACCGGTGCCAGACTCACGCCGACAAGACGCCTGGAAAAGAACACAAGCAGCGGGATCAACGCAACCAAGGGCAAAAGAGTGCGCAAGGCACTATCCTGGGCTGCTTCACTGCGTACTTGGGTCTCCTGGGCGACCGCTATGCGCTCCCCCGACTTTAAGGTACGGATGTAGACACGCCATTGCGCCCCCCCGATGTCGAGGGTATGAAAGCCCCGCTTCATATTTTCCGGCAAAGCGAGCTGGGCAGAGGTGCGGTCCTCTGATGCAGAAAGTCGCTGAACGACTATTCGCGCTTCGGGATCATTATCAATCGCCCCCGCGGAACGTTGCCCATCGGATGGCAGGCGGTCGGCATCTACCAGGGAGGCAATCTGGCGCAGGGAGTCGTCCTGAAATTCTTGCGCTTCATTATAGGCAAGCCAGAATGACACGCCTCCAGCCAGAAGGCCGATAACCACGATCGCCATGCTCAACCAGACCGACAACCGCTGTTGCAGTGAGTGATTCACGAGTTTCGCGCCACCATCCAGCCGGCCCCACGCACGTTCTTGATCACATTCGCGCCGAGCTTCTTACGAATGCCGTGGATCAGGAAATCAACGGCGTTGCTCTCCACCTCCTCATTCCAGCCATAAATGCGCTCTTCCAGTTCGGCCCGGGTGAGGATCGTGCCAGGACGCAGAAGCAAGGCTTGTAACAGTGGAAACTCACGTGCACTTAAATGACACTGGACATCGCCGCAGCGCGCCTCCCGCGTGGCCGGATCGAGGCTGACAATGCCATTGGTGAGTACAGGCGTTGCCTGCCCGCCCTGGCGGCGGATGATGGCGCGCAATCGGGCCAGGAGTTCATCGACGTTGAAGGGCTTGACCAGGTAATCGTCCGCGCCCAGATCCAGACCCTTGATCCGGTCCTCCACCGCGTCGCGGGCCGTGACGATGATCACTGGCAACCGGTTGCCGTCGGCGCGCAGCCTGCGGAGCACTTCCAGTCCACCACGCTTGGGCAGACCCAAGTCGAGCAGTACAGCCTGGTGTTCCTGATTGTCGAGCACGCGCAAAGCCGTATCTCCGTCCTGCACCCAGTCCACGGCGTAGGAGGCATCGCGCAAAGCCACGGACACGGCCTCGCCGATCATGCGGTCGTCTTCAACCAGGAGAATGCGCATTCAACCCTTTCATGCCTGCCCAACGCATCGTAAAGATACGGCTTTCCAAAAGGTCCATCATTATCAAGCAATCCGGCGATCAGCAATCGGGTTGATTTCAGTGATGGGAGTTCTTTGCGTCAATGACACAGAATCGCTTCTTAAAGGACTCGTCGGGAAAGGGTCAACCCTGTCAACCGGCGCGACCGCGATAGCGGCGCCATCCCACCACGCCCAGAAGCAACGCGGGTATTCCGAAAGCCACGGGCAAGATGCGCCCCGATTCCACTACCGGCTTGCGTCGTACCTGGAAATCCACGAACGGACTGGTCATGACATGCCCGGTCTCCCGATCCACCGCGCTGATCACCACCCGGTAAGCGCCCGCCTGGATAAGGCGCATGGGCCACTCCACCTTCACCTGCTGCCCCGGCTGCAGGACGGCCTGGGTCACCGCCTTATGGGCGCTCCAGTCTTCCAGATCCACTGGTTGCTCGTGTCCCGGGTCCACCTGCACCAGACTGATCCAGGCCACAATGCCGTGTGAAGCCTGGGTGCCGGGGTTGCTGACCACGCTGTGGAATTTGAGCCAATCCCCCATTTGCGGCGAAGGCGAATTGGCTTGATCGGGCACGAGGGAGATATTCAAGGAATCGGCCGCCCAAGCGTTGCCCACGCCAAGTAGCGACAGGCTCAAAAGCAAGCGGACAAAAGTTGTTTTCATGGTTGCGCCCCTTCAGATTTCCATTTTCCGCACGCTGCGGATGGCGAACGCCGTCGTCAGCGCCAGCCAGACCAGCGTAACGGCGAGACGGGTGAACTGCATCGCCAGCGGTTGGGAATCGATCACCACGCTATCGAAGGTATTGACGGCAGCGGAGAAGGGATTGACCGCATCGAAGAACTTGCCGATGGTGCTCTGGCGCAGGCTCGGCCCCAGCAGCAGGGGGCTGGCCAGCAGCATCAGCGTGATGAGCGATGTCAGCAATGCGGAACGAACGCTGCGCAGGCGTGCCGACAACCCGATTCCGAGGAAGCCAAAGCCCAGCACCACCGGTGTGCCAAACAGGGCCAGATAGACAACTGCCTGGGCGAGGTTCTGGCCGCTCGAGCCGACCGCCCACACATACGGCAGGCTGAGCAGATACATCACGGCCCAGCCCGCGACCTGGCCGCCCATCTTGCCGAACACGATCTGTGATGGCGTGACGGGTGCCAGCATGAGCGGCATCAGGCTGCCGCGTTCGCGCTCGCCAGCCACGGTATCACTGCCGAGTACGACCGCGAGGAGCGCACCGAGGGCGGTGACGGTACCCATCACCATGTAGACCACCTGGGCGTTGTCGAGGAGGCTGAGCTCAGTGTTGCTCACCAGCAGCAGGCTCAGCACCGACATGATGACGGAAAGCGCCAGCAGCCAGGCCAGGCCCCGTCCGCTCATGAGGAGTTCCCCGCTTTCCTTGCGGGCGATCAGGGCAATCGGGTTCATCAGGCGGCCTCCTTCGCTTCGGTTACTGCCATGT
>JBDRCF010000048.1:0-5930 GCA_043821985.1 Pseudomonadota bacterium | reverse complement strand
GTTGATCCGTTCAAGCAGTCGGTTGATCGATTGCACGAAAGGGGCAATCTCGTCCGGCACGTGGGCAGTGGGCAACGCAGCAGGCGTGTTTTCCGACTGGGCATCGGCCACTTTCGCAAGGGCGCGAACCGGTGCCAGACTGGCACCGACCAGACGCCTGGAAAAGAACACAAGCAGCGGGATTAACGCAACCAAGGGCAAAAGGGTGCGCAAGGCACTATCCTGGGCGGCTTCACTACGTACCTGAGTCTCTTGCGCGACCGCTATACGCTCCCCCGACTTCAAGGTGCGGACGTAGATGCGCCACTGTACCCCTCCGATGTCCAGGGTGTGGAAACCCCGCTTCATATTTTCCGGCAAAGCGAGCTGGGCAGAGGTGCGGTCCCCTGATGCAGAAAGGCGCTGAACGACTATTCGCGCTTCGGGATCATTATCAATCGCCCCCGCGGAACGTTGCCCATCGGATGGCAGGCGATCGGCGCCCTCCACCAGGGTCGCGATCTGACGCAGGGAGCCGTCCTGAAATTCTTGCGCTTCGTTATAGGCAAGCCAGAATGACACGCCTCCAGCCAGAAGGCCGATAACCACGATCGCCATGCTCAACCAGACCGACAAGCGCTGTTGCAGTGAGTGATTCACGAGTTTCGCGCCACCATCCAGCCGGCCCCACGCACGTTCTTGATCACATTCGCGCCGAGCTTCTTACGAATGCCGTGGATCAGGAAGTCAACGGCGTTGCTCTCCACCTCCTCATTCCAGCCATAAATGCGCTCTTCCAGTTCGGCCCGGGTGAGTATCGTGCCAGGACGCAGAAGCAAGGCTTGTAACAGTGGGAATTCACGTGCACTTAAATGACACTGGACATCGCCGCAGCGTGCCTCCCGCGTGGCTGGATCGAGGCTGACAATGCCATTGGTGAGTACAGGCGTTGCTTGCCCGCCCTGGCGGCGGATGATGGCGCGCAATCGGGCCAGGAGTTCATCGACGTTGAAGGGCTTGACCAGGTAATCGTCTGCGCCCAGATCCAGCCCCTTGATCCGATCCTCCACCGCGTCGCGGGCCGTGACGATGATCACTGGCAACCGGATGCCGTCGGCGCGCAGCCTGCGGAGCACTTCCAGTCCACCACGCTTGGGCAGACCCAAGTCGAGCAGTACAGCCTGGTGTTCCTGATTGTCGAGCACGCGCAAAGCCGTATCCCCGTCCTGCACCCAGTCCACGGCGTAGGCGGCATCGCGCAAAGCCACGGACACGGCCTCGCCGATCATGCGGTCGTCTTCAACCAGAAGTATGCGCATTCCATCCTTTCATACCAGCTCAAAGCGCCGGAAAATGCGTATTTTCAGGAAATCCATCATGGCCAGATAAGCAAGCGCCAGCGCCAGCAGCCCTGCAATGAGCGCCGGACTGATCGCGGTCATGAGAATACCCTGGCTGGCCATCACGCAGACCACCGCCAGATCCAGAACCGTGGCGGACATCAGCCACCTGCTGGGGCGCGATTGCCAGAAATGGCGGCGTTCGCGCACCAGAAAGACGTTGCCCAGGCCGGTGAATACCAGCATGACGAAAATCAGCGTCTGCAACTGTGCCAGCGGCAGGTGGAGCAGGTCGCGCCCGGCAAAAAAAACCGAGAAGGACAACACCAGGATGAGCGCGGCCAGGGGGACGGCGGTCAGCATCAGGGTGGAGATGTGCCAGCGCTCGGGCTTGCGCGAGAAGGCCACGCGGTCGGTGGCGATGGACATGGTGACGAAATCGTTGGTGAACAGCAGCAGCACGATGAGCAGCGGCGTGATCACGAACACGCCGGTCAGCATCACGCCCACGCTCATGAAAATGGCGATTTCCAGTGTCTTGATGATCTTGTTGAGCGTGTAGGTGAGCATGCGCTGGTAGATGCGCCGGCTGGTTTCCACCGCCGCCACCACGTCGGACAGGCCGGGGTTGGTGAGCACCAGGCTGGCGGCGGCCTTGGCCACATCGGTGGCGTTGGCCACGGCGATGCCGACCTCGGCTTGCTTCAGCGCCGGTGCGTCGTTGACGCCGTCGCCGGTCATGCCGGTCACGTGGCCGGCGTGCTGCAATACCTGCACGAGGTGGAATTTGTCCTCGGGAAACACCTGGGCGAACACGTCGCATTGCATGATGGATGGAGTGGCGTTTTCCGCGAGCATGCTCGCCGGGCAGGCCCGTTCGCCGATGCCCACCGCCCTGGCCACCGTCCGTGCCGTGGCCTGGCCGTCGCCGGTCACCATCACCACGCGCACCCCGAGCTGGCGCAGGCTCTCCACCAGCGCGGCGGAATCCTGGCGCGGTGGGTCCTGCAGGGCCACCAGGCCGGCGAATTGCAGCGCGGTTTCGTCGCTGATGGCCACGCCCAGCACGCGATAGCCGCTTGCCGCGAGGGCTTCGACTTCGGCTGCGACATCCGGCGCGCCGGCCAGGGCTGCGACTTCGAGCGCCGCACCCTTGACGGCCCTGCGGGTGGGCGCGTTTTCCTCGAACAGCGTTTCGGAACGGCGCGTCTGCGGATCGAAAGGGGTGAAGCGGATGCGCCGTGGCGGATGCTCCAGCAGCTTGCGTTCGCGGGCGGCGGCCAGGATGGCCAGGTCGATGGGGTCTTGCGTGGCCTCGTCGCAGGCCAGCGCCGCCCAGCGCAGCAGATCGTTTTCCGTGGTGGTTCCGGCGGGCTTGAGCGCCGCCAGGTTCAGGCTGTTGGCGGTGATGGTGCCGGTCTTGTCGCTCGCCAGCATGTCCATGGCGGCGGCCTCCTCGATGGCGGACAGTCGCGTCACCAATACGCCGCGCCTGGCCAATTCCAGCGCCCCCAGGGCCGTGGCCAGGGTAAAGGTGGCAGGCAGGGCCACGGGAACGGATGCGACCAGCAGGATCAGGGCGAAGGGAACCACTTCGGTCAGGGGCATGCCCGTTGCAACGGCATAGGCCAGCAGCGCCACGACCAGTACACCATCCAGCAGCACCAGATATTTGACGATGCCGAAAATCACCGCTTCCAGGTGGCTGACCGTCTTCGCGCCGCGCACCAGTTCCGCAGTCTTGCCGAAACGGGTGCCGCCGCCCGTGGCGAGCACCTCGCCGCTGGCTTCGCCACGGGTGACGACAGAGCCGGAGTAAGCCTCGCTGCCGGGCCCTGCTTCCACAGGCAGCGATTCGCCGGTGAGGCTGGACTGGTCGAGCTGAACCTGTCCTTCCGCCAGCCGCAGATCGGCAGGAACCAGATCGCCCATGCGCACATGTACCGCGTCGCCGGGCACCAGATTGCGCGCCGGCACCCGTTGCCAGCGGCCGTCACGCAGCACGCGCGCCTGGATGTCGAGGCGCTGCCGCAGCAGGGCCAGCGCCTTGTTGGCGCGCCCTTCCTGGAGATAGCCCAGCACGGCGTTGACCACGAGCAGGACGGCGATGACGGCAGCCTCGTCCGGCTTGCCGAGAACGAGTTGCAGGACAATCGTCACCTCCAGCATCCACGGCACCGGCGACCAGAACTTGCGCAGCAGGGCGAGCAGCGGATGGGGCTTTTCTTCCGCGATCTCATTGGGGCCGAATTGCGTCAGACGCAGCGCCGCTTCCGCTGCGCTCAAGCCGTGAGGCGTGTTCGTGGTGGCTATGTCATCGAGTGCCATGAGTGCGTACCAGTCGTTTTTCCGGTATTCACAAAATCATCCTGGCCGCAGAACGCTTCAACACCGCGCTGGAATCGCTCATTGACCCCCTGCATCCCGAGTTATGCAGCCTGCCTTTTACGCTGCAGACTGACAAACAGCACCAGCGTCAGGATTGCGCCAAGGAAAGCTGTGCTGGTGCTAATCGTGCCCCAGCCCAATCCGCCGTTCGCCGTCGGTTGCGACAGCCAGTCACCGAACGATGCGCCAAGCGGGCGCGTGAGGATGTACGCAATCCAGAACGCGGCGATGGCGTTGGCTCGGAAGCCATAGTAGGCAACCGTCACCGCGCCGATCATGGCAGCGAACATCAGCGCAGAGTTGACATAGCCAAGCTTCATGGTTTCGGCGGCGAGGTCGCCGGCGGCGGTGCCAAGCGCGAAAGTAAAGAGAATGGCAAGCCAGTAGAAGGCCTCACGTCCGGTGGTAGTGATGCTGTGAATCGACAGCGTCTTTTCACTGGCGTACCACAGCGCAAACGTGGCGGCGAGCGCGGCGCCGAATAACCAGACGGTGGTCTGCAGCGGCACGCCCAGGTTGTCCACCAGATTGTCGGTGATCAGCGTGCCGACGATGCTGATGAGCACCACTGCCAGCCAGTACACCCACTCGACGCAGCGGCGCGTGCGGAACTGTGCGACCAGCACCACGGCCAGCAATGCACCCATCAAATAGGTGGTGTTGGTGAGGCCGATCTTGAAGTTGAAGATGAGAAAATCCGCCGCTGTCTCGCCGACGGTGGTGGCCAGGATCTTGATGATCCAGAAATACAGCGTGACTTCCGGTACCTTGTTGAGCATGGCCCGCATGGGACGATCCTGGGTCAATTGCATGATGGTTTCCTTGCGTTCTGATTAATAAGAAGCCACGTACAGTGGGTAGACTCGTTCAGTTCGATGCAGCAAGCGAAGCGGTCAAGCGGCACGCCGACGATAGAGGCGCCAGGCCATCACACCCAGTACCAACGCGGGCACCCCGAACGCCACCGGCAGGATACGGCTCGATTCCACTACCGGCTTGCGTCGTACCTGGAAATCCACGAACGGGCTCGTCATGACATGGCCAGTCTCCCGGTCCACCGCGCTGATCACCACCCGGTATGCGCCCGCCTGGATAAGGCGCATGGGCCACTCCACCTTCACCTGCTGCCCCGGCTGCAGGACGGCCTGGGTCACCGCCTTATGGGCGCTCCAGTCTTCCAGATCCACGGGTTGCTCGTGTCCCGGGTCCACCTGCACCAGACTGATCCAGGCCACAACGCCGTGTGCTGGCTGAGTGCCTGGGTTGCTGACTACGCTGTGGAATTTGAGCCAGTCACCCATTTGCGGAGAAGGCGAATTGGCTTGATCGGGCACGAGGGAGATATTCAACGAATCGGCCGCCCAAGCGTTGCCCACGCCAAGTAGCGACAGACCCAAAAGCAAGGCGACAAAAGTTGTTTTCATGGCTGGGCCCCTTCAGATTTCCATTTTTCGCACGCTGCGGATGGCGAACGCCGTCGTCAGCGCCAGCCAGACCAGCGTGACGGCGAGACGGGTGAATTGCATCGCCAGCGGCTGCGAATCGATCACCACGCTATCGAAGGTGTTGACGGCGGCGGAGAACGGATTGACCGCGTCGAACAGCTTGCCGATACCGCTTTGACGCAAGCTCGGCCCCAGCAGCAAGGGGCTGGCCAGCAGCATCAGCGTGATGAGCGATGTCAGCAAAGCCGAACGAACGCTGCGTAACCGCGCTGACAGGGCAATGCCCAGGAAGCCAAAGCCCAGCACCACCGGCGTGCCGAACAAGGCCAGATAGACGATAGCCTGGGCGAGGTTCTGGCCGCTCGAGCCGACCGCCCATACATAGGGCAGGCTGAGCAGATACATCACGGCCCAGCCCGCGACCTGGCCGCCCATCTTGCCGAACACGATCTGCGATGGCGTGACGGGTGCCAGCATGAGCGGCATCAGGCTGCCGCGTTCGCGCTCGCCGGCCACGGTATCACTCCCGAGTACCACCGCGAGGAGCGCACCGAGGGCGGTGACGGTACCCATCACCATGCAGACCACCTGGGCGTTGTCGAGGAGGCTGAGTTCGGTATTGCTCACCAGCAGCAGACTCAGCACCGACATGATGACGGAAAGCGCCAGCAGCCAGGCCAGGCCCCGTCCGCTCATGAGGAGTTCCCCGCTTTCCTTGCGGGCGATCAGGGCAATCGGGTTCATCAGGCGGCCTCCTTCGCTTCGGTTACTGCCATGT
>JBDRCF010000047.1:0-265010 GCA_043821985.1 Pseudomonadota bacterium | reverse complement strand
CATCAAGCTTGCCCTCAAGGAACAGGACGGCATCGACGAAGCCTCCCCAAAAAAAGTTGTCAAAGCCTGGTACCTGTCCGGACATCTCTCGGAGGATGACTACCTGGCTTTGATTGCCGCCATCGACGATCGCAACAAATTGAGCCACATCTACGATCCGACAGAGTTCATGACCATCCTGGCCCGGCTGCCCGAATACGCCAAACTGTTGCAGCGGGTAAAAAAGAGCTTGGGCGGTAAATGAACAAGCACCGTCCCGCCAACGCCAACTTTCCACTCCGCCACCCATGACACTCCCCGCCACCCCGAAAATCGCCATCATCGGCCTGGGCTACGTCGGCCTGCCGCTGGCCGTTGAATTCGGCAAGAAATACCCGGTCACCGGTTTCGACATCAAGCAAGGCCGCATCGACGAACTCAAGGCCGGCCGCGACAGCACCCGCGAAGTCGAACCCGCCGAACTCGCCGCAGCCAGCCAGCTCAGCTTCACCGCCGACCCGGAACAACTGCGCAACTGCAATGTCTTCATCGTCACCGTGCCCACCCCCGTCGACAATGCCCAGCGCCCCGACCTCACCCCGCTGATCAAGGCTTCCGAAACCGTCGGCAAGGTCATGCCCCAAGGCGCCATCGTCATCTACGAATCCACCGTCTACCCCGGCGCCACCGAAGAAGTCTGCGTTCCCATCCTAGAAAAACACTCCGGCCTCCGCTACTACTCCCTCCCCTACAAGGGGAGGGCCGGGGAGGGGATGGGGAACGAGAAGGGGAGGGCCGGGGAGGGGATGGGGCAGGAGACGGGGAAGGAAATAGAACAAAACATCTTCCACTGCGGCTACAGCCCCGAACGCATCAACCCCGGCGACAAACAGCACCGCCTGCCCAGCATCAAGAAGGTCACCTCCGGCTCCACCCCCGAAATCGCCGAGCAAGTCGATGCCCTCTACCGCAGCATCATCACCGCCGGCACCCACAAGGCCAGCTCCATCAAGGTCGCCGAAGCTGCCAAGGTGATCGAAAACACCCAGCGCGACCTCAACATCGCCCTGATGAACGAACTCAGCCTGATCTTCCACCGCCTCGGCATCGACACCCTGGAAGTCCTCGAAGCCGCCGGCAGCAAATGGAACTTCCTGCCCTTCCGGCCGGGCCTGGTCGGCGGCCACTGCATCGGTGTCGACCCCTACTACCTGACGCACAAGGCCCAGGAAATCGGCTACCACCCCGAAGTCATCCTCGCCGGCCGCCGCATCAACGACAGCATGGCCGCCTATGTGGCGGATGAAGTCGTCAAACTCATGACCCGGCGCAAGATGCAGGTAGTCGATTCTAGAATCCTGGTGCTAGGCCTCACCTTCAAGGAAGGCTGCCCCGACCTGCGCAATACCAAGGTCATCGACGTCGTGCGCGAACTCGCCGGCTACCACGCCAAGGTCGACATCTACGATCCGTGGATCGACATCGCCGAAGCCGAACACGAATACAAGGTCACGCCCCTCGCCGACAAACCGCAAGCCAACACCTACGATGCGATCATCCTCGCCGTGGCGCATCCGGAATTCCTGCAAATCGGCGCCGCCGGCATCCATGCTTTCGGCAAGCCGGGGCATGTGCTCTACGACGTCAAGTCGTTGCTTTCGAAAAATGATGCTGATGGACGACTGTGAGTCCCGCCGCGCTGTGCCGTGTCGCCAGCGACAACTCTTAACCTGAGCGAGTAAATGAAATGAAAGCCGTCCTTCTCGCCGGTGGTCTCGGAACCCGCATCTCCGAGGAAACCAACCTCAAGCCCAAGCCCATGGTCGAAATCGGCGGCAAGCCGATACTCTGGCACATCATGAAAACCTATTCCCATTACGGGATCAACGATTTCATCGTTTGTTGCGGCTACAAGGGCTATGTCATCAAGGAATACTTCGCCAACTATTTCCTGCACATGTCCGATGTCACCTTCGACATGCAGCAGAACAAGATGGAAGTCCACCATCGCTATGCCGAGCCCTGGCGAGTAACTCTGGTGGATACCGGCGAAGACACCATGACCGGCGGCCGCCTCAAGCGCGTGGCTCCTTACCTGGAAGGCGAAGACGCCTTCTGCTTTACCTACGGCGACGGCGTCAGCGATGTGGACATCACACAACTCATCGAATTCCATCGCGCCCATGGCCTGCAGGCGACGCTGACCGCCACTTATCCCCCCGGCCGCTTTGGCGCACTCGATATCCATCCCGACCAGCGCGTGGCCTCCTTCAAGGAAAAGCCCAAAGGCGATGGGGGCCTGATCAATGGCGGGTTTTTCGTGCTTTCACCCAAGGTCATCGATCTCATCACCAATGACCAAACCATCTGGGAGCGCGAGCCCCTCGAAAAACTTGCTGAGTCGAACCAGCTGAAAGCCTACCCCCACGAAGGCTTCTGGCAGCCGATGGACACCCTGCGCGACAAACTTCACCTGGAACAGCTCTGGGCCACCGGCAAGGCGCCATGGAAGGTCTGGGCATGACCCTCGGCTTCTGGCGCGGCAAGCGCGTCTTCATGACCGGCCACACCGGCTTCAAGGGCAGTTGGCTTTCGCTGTGGCTGCAGCAGCTTGGCGCCGAGGTCACCGGCTATGCCCTCAAGCCGCCCACCAATCCCAGCCTGTTTGAAGTGGCCAAAGTCGAAGAGGGCATGCGCTCGATCATCGCCGACATCCGCGATGCCGACGCCCTTGCCAAAGCCATGCGCGCAGCCCGGCCGGACATCGTCATCCACATGGCCGCCCAGCCGCTGGTGCGCTATTCGTATCAGGCGCCGGTGGAAACCTACGCCACCAACGTCATGGGCACCGTGCATCTGCTCGAAGCCGTACGCCAGGCCGACGCGGTGCGCGCCGTGGTCATCGTCACCAGCGACAAATGCTACGAGAACAAGGAATGGCCCTGGGGCTACCGTGAAAACGAACCCATGGGCGGCTACGACCCCTACAGCAACAGCAAGGGCTGCGCCGAACTGGTCACCGCCGCCTACCGCAATTCCTACTTCAATCCCGCCAAACACAGCGAACACGGCGTCGCCATCGGCAGCGGCCGCGCCGGCAACGTCATCGGCGGTGGCGACTGGGCGGCGGATCGCCTGATCCCGGACATCCTGCGCGCCATCGAAGCGGGCCAGCCCGTCAACATCCGCAGCCCCCACGCCATCCGCCCCTGGCAGCATGTGCTGGAACCCTTGAGCGGCTATCTCTCCCTCGCCGAGAAGCTCTTCACCGACGGCCCGGCCTACGCCGAGGGCTGGAACTTCGGCCCGGCCGACGAAGATGCCAAACCGGTGCAATGGATAGTCGAACGTCTTACGCAATCATGGGGCGAAGGTGCTTCCTGGGAACTGGATACCAACCCCCAACCCCACGAAGCCCATTACCTGAAGCTTGACTGCTCCAAGGCAAAGGCGAAGCTTGCCTGGTATCCAAGATGGCAACTGTCGGCCACTTTGGCGGGCATTGTCGAATGGCACAAGGCGATGCTAAACCGTGCCGACATGAAGGCTTTCACGTGCGGCCAAATCTCACAATACGAAAACACCGGAATCTGAAGCACTATGGAAAAAACAGAACAGCTCCGCAAGCAGATCGCCAGCCTCGTTGAGGAATACGCCGCGATCGCCTTTGCCCCCAAACCCTTCACCCCCGGCGCCAGCGTCGTTCCCCCTTCCGGCAAGGTCATCGGCGCCCCGGAACTCAAGAACATGGTCGAGGCCTCGCTCGACGGCTGGCTGACCACCGGCCGCTTCAACGATGCCTTCGAACAGCGGCTGGCCGGGTATCTGGGCGTCAAGCACCTGATCACCGTCAATTCTGGTTCCTCGGCCAATCTGGTCGCGTTTTCAACGCTCACCAGCCATAAGCTGGGCGATCGCGCGATCAAGCCCGGCGACGAAGTGATAGGCGTCGCCGCCGGCTTTCCCACCACGGTGAACCCCATCCTGCAGTTCGGCGCCGTGCCGGTATTCGTCGATGTCGACATCCCCACCTACAACATCGACGTCACCCAGCTCGAAGCGGCCATCAGCCCCAAGACCAAGGCCATCATGCTGGCCCACACCCTGGGCAACCCCTACAACCTGGCCGAAGTGACCCGCATCGCGAAAAAGCACAATCTTTGGCTGATCGAGGACTGCTGCGATGCTTTGGGTTCCACCTACGACGGCAAACTCGTCGGCACCTTTGGCGACATCGGCACCCTCAGCTTCTACCCTGCCCACCACATCACCATGGGCGAAGGCGGTGCGGTATTCACCAACAACGACGAACTCAAACGCATAGCCGAATCCTTCCGCGACTGGGGCCGCGACTGCTATTGCCCACCCGGCAAGGACAACACCTGCGGCAAGCGTTTCGGCTGGAAGCTGGGCGATCTGCCGCAAGGCTACGACCACAAATACACCTATAGCCATCTCGGCTACAACCTCAAGATCGGCGACATGCAAGCCGCCTGCGCGCTGGCGCAAATGGATCGGCTCGATCACTTCATCCAGGCGCGCAAGGACAACTTTGCCTGGCTCAAGAATCGTCTCAAGTCCTGCGACGAATTCCTGATCCTGCCCGAGGCCACGGAAAATTCGGCGCCGTCCTGGTTCGGCTTTCCGATCACGCTGCGCGACAACGCGCCCGTCAGCCGTGTCGATCTGCTCAATTATCTCGACCAGAACAAAGTCGGCACGCGCCTGCTCTTCGCCGGCAATCTGACGCGCCAGCCCTACATGATCGGGCGCAACTTCCGCATCAGCGGCGCGCTGACCAATACCGACACGATCATGAACAACACCTTCTGGATTGGCGTGTATCCGGGCCTGACCGAGGAAATGCTGGACTTCGCTGTCGGGAAGATTGAGAACTTCCTTGGCGTGAATTTCTGAACTGCGCAGCCTGAATGAAGATATTGCTGACGGGTGCGACGGGCTTTCTCGGGAGCCACCTCGCGAAACACTTCATTGCGCTGGGGCATGAAGTAGTTGGCTTGCGTCGGCCGACGTCTTCCATGCATCGCCTGACAGCTTTGGAAAACAAGATTTCGTGGCATCTGATCGACGAACTTTGGGCCAGCACGGATAAGATCCTGGCAGGTGTGGATGCCATCGTGCATACCGCCGCGAGCTACGGGCGTAACAACGAGTCCTTGGCCGAGGTAATCAACACCAATATCGCATTTCCTCTGCGCCTGCTCGATGTCGCCAGCGCATCAGGCATCGATGCCTTTATCAATACCGATAGCGCGCTACCGCGTGCTTTCAATGCCTATTCGCTTTCAAAGGCACAATTTGCCGATTGGGGAAAACACTTCACCGAAAGGAATGGCACTACTTTCATCAATTTTCTGCTCGATCACATGTACGGCCCCGGTGACGACCCTACGAAGTTTTCTGACTATGTCATCGAAGCATGTTTGAACAACCAACCAGAACTCCGGCTCACGCCGGGTGAGCAAAAGCGAGACTTCATTTTTATTGACGACGTAATTGCCGCATACGACGCCGTGCTCGGTTGCATCGGCAATGGGCTGCACGGTTACCATGACATTCCATTGGGTTCAGGACACGCGATCAGCATTCGCGAATTTGTCGACACGGTGCATGAACTGGCGGGATCATCAGCGCAGCTGTGCTACGGCGCGATTCCTTATCGTGCCAACGAGATCATGTTGTCTGTAGCGGATACCCGCAAACTTCAAGCGCTGGGCTGGACCTGTCACTATTCATTAGAGGCTGGCTTGACAAAGACCATCAGGAGCAAACGATAGTGAAGCTACTTATTACGGGAGGCTGCGGCTTTCTGGGCAGCAATCTTGCTGCGGAATCCCTGCGCAGGGGCGACGAACTCGTCGTATTCGACAACCTGTCGCGCCTGGGATCCACCGACAACCTGGCGTGGTTGCGTAGCCAAGGGGAATTTCGCCACGTCCACGGTGATATCCGTAACGCCAATGACGTTACGCGCTTGATACAGGAATTCCAGCCAGATGCAATATTTCACTTGGCCGGTCAAGTTGCCATGACGACGTCCATAGCCAATCCGCGTTTGGACTTCGAGATCAATGTATTGGGCAGTCACAATCTGCTGGAGGCGGTGCGCCAGCATGCGCCAGAGGCCATTGTGGTCTATTCCTCAACCAACAAGGTCTATGGTGATCTGGAGCAATTCACATATCTGGACACCACTACTCGGTACGAATGCGTGGAGTATCCTCGCGGCTTCGATGAAGGCATCGCGCTCGATTTCCGCTCACCCTACGGATGCTCCAAGGGGGCGGCAGATCAGTACATGCTCGACTATGCCCGCATTTACGGCCTCAGAACCGTGGTTTTCCGACACTCGTCAATGTATGGAGGACGCCAGTTCTCGACCTACGATCAGGGCTGGGTCGGTTGGTTCTGCCAGAAGGCGGTCGAAGCCGCCAACGGCGGCGCCCGTGAGCCCTTCACCATATCCGGCAATGGCAAGCAGGTTCGCGATGTATTGCATGCGGACGACATGGTCAGACTCTATTACGCTGCGCTGGAAAGGATAGACGGTGCTGCCGGTCAGGCCTTCAATATTGGGGGAGGGGCCGGAGAAAGTCTGTCGCTCCTGGAATTGTTTGCAATGCTTGAATCGATGACCGGCGTGTCGTTGGCATATCGAAGGCTGCCGGTAAGGCAAAGCGACCAGAAAGTTTTTATCGCCGATATTGGCAAGGCATCGGAAATGCTGTCCTGGCAACCCACTGTAAGTTGCCGGAACGGCGTCGAACGCATGCTCTGCTGGATCGATCGAGCGTCCTCGGGAACCTCAGTCAGTTCTGCCGATTGACCGCCGTATTTTGACCGTGACCGTAATTGTCTAAAAACTCAATGATCGACAGGAAGTTCAAGACGGACACCATGTTCATGTATGGATCCCAATTGGGATCCATGGGGTCCAGTTTTCTGTTTTCCCTACTGGTGACCCGATATGCGGGTGTTGAGGTCTTCGGCGAATTGACACTGCTGATAGCTCTCGCTGGCTTCCTGAGCAACCTTTTGACGTTCAGGACGAATGAGGCTGTCATTGCATTTTACAAAAGGGGGGAGGTAAATGGCGATCACGGATTATGCAAGCTCTCCCTTTTTGCCGGCGTTGCGTTGGATACCCTGGTCGGACTACTGCTGATGCTCATTCTCGCAATCTTTGCGGACGTAGTTGCTGGCGAACTTCTGCATAACCCGGAAACGGTCGGCGCCATTAAGTTGTACGCATTGATGGTGCTGGTCCAACTCGTGACTTCGACCCCTGTCGCCTACCTCATGGCGAAGGGACGCTTCAAACTGGTCTGGACAATGTCCTTGGCAGCCAACGGAGGAAAGCTTGCAGTAGCGGGATTATTCATCCTTGCGGGGAGTGCAATGTCGCTGGAGAGTTCAGTGATGTCGATGCTTTTTCCGGCAGCAGTCATTTATCTTTCAGCATATGGTTACCTATTGTGGCTAGCGTTGGTTGGCCTGCGCAAGGTCCGCGTCTGCAGAAGTGGAGGAATGATTCGCGAATACATTAGCTTTAGCGTAAGCACGTTTATGTCCTCGACACTCAAGGCGGGAAACCAGAACATCGACAGCCTCGTTCTGGGATATCTGGCAGGTACGCACACAGTGGGGCTATATGGATTGTTCAGGCAGTTTCTTGGCGCTCTTCCGTTTCTGAGCTCCCCGTTTACCGCGCTGGTCTATCCCAAGTTTGTGGAAGCGGTAGCTGGGCACAAGATATCCTTAGTGCGTAAATCGATAGGTTTGGTTAATCGTCGCCTAATCGTAGCTTATGTCATTGTTTCTATGTTAATAATTGTCTGCCTGACGGCCTATCTGTGGTGGATCAGGGAAGGCCTGCATTTGGGGGAGAAGGTATCGTTTCTGCTGCTATTGACTGCTGCAATCGTCAATGGCCTGCTGTGGTGGTCCAGACCCTTTTCGAATTCCGTTAACCCAGATATATCTCTGCGCGCAAATCTGTATGCCAGCGGCTTTTTGCTGATCAGCCTGTACCCGTCTATCCAGTTTTCAGGAATGATGGGCGCGGCTTCCTGCATGCTTTTACTTGCCCTTATGCTGTACGTCTATTGGACGAAAGTCATGCGGAACTATGTTTGAGTCCCATTCAACCTTCAGCTATCGCAATGTTCCACAGCATGGCTGGACTCGTCGCTATCGAGAGTACAGATGAACTATCTTGGACAAAGAAAAGTGGATCCACCAGCGGAAATGCAACAAGCTGAGCAGTATCGGTTTCCTTATCACTATATTCCCGACTATGATCAAAACGGCGCAGGTATGCGCTATACGGCAATGACATGGGGACTCGAGTATTTATGCTATCAGGAACATATTCAGCGGTTGGTTGAAAAGCTGTCACCAGACTCTGTTTTGGATGTAGGTTGCGGTGATGGCCGCTTTATTGGAAGGCTCGACAAACGCATCAGGCGGTTCGGAGTGGATCGTGATGAGCGCGCCATAAAGTTTGCAATGGCATTCAATGGCGACGTAGAGTTCAAGTGTGGAGTATTAGCGGATGTTGATGGAATTTTCGACATTTCAGTCGCGATCGAAGTGCTGGAGCATGTCTCGGACGAGGCTGTGCCACCGTTTATTCAAGGCCTATTCTCCAAAGTGAGGAGTGGGGGTCATGTAATCATATCGGTTCCATCCACAGTATTGCGCCAGAACAGCAAACATTACCGGCACTACACTGAGGCACTCATCCATACTCAATTAAATGATTCCTCCGTCAAATACGAAATATGCTCCTTGGAACGTGTCTATCGTGAGCCTCTATGGCTCAAGGCTTATCTGCGGGCCACATTAAATCGTTACTGGATGTTCGAAATGAACATAGTACGCAAGCTTGTGTGGGACTACATGTGGAAAACCTGTCGAATCGCGGATGCCAGAACAGGCCACCATATTGTCGCAGTCCTTCGAAAACCTTAGAACGAAAAAATGGGGAATCCCGATTTTGGCTTGGCAGCTTTTAGTTAGATGATGAAGGAATATCCCAAGGCGATTGCCCTATATGTTTTCAACCAGAGTATTTTTATTGCAGCTAAAGTGAAATGGCATACTTCGCTATAATGTTCTTGCTTTCAGTGACGGTTGCAATGGCCATATCCAAGGCGGGATGGGTCAGGCTGCGTGTGTATACGGTGTTGCCCGTTCTGATTGCTTTTGTCATCTTGTCCCTGAATGTCACTGATGACGTGGCTCAGGATCGCTGGCAGTATTTCGTGTGGTATCT
The DNA here is from genome assembly GCA_043821985.1 of Pseudomonadota bacterium. Lineage (GTDB taxonomy): Bacteria > Pseudomonadota > Gammaproteobacteria > Burkholderiales > Thiobacillaceae > Thiobacillus. Next base: position 255,733 of record JBDRCF010000047.1, on the reverse strand, counting down.
GAACGCGGGCAGCATCATCCATGATCTGGATGCGCGCGATCTGGGGTTTACCTACATGCTGCACTTGATGCCGGTGGATATGACTCCCGAAATGTTCAGCGCGTCGCTGACGGCAATCACCTTCCTGTTGATGACAGCGGTGGTCGCCTCACTTGCACGTAGGGGGATTATTTCATGGGACTACTTGCCGCTGGTGCTGCTAATCGCTGTTTGCGACCGGCTGTACATCGATCTTTCGCTGAACACCACGCGGGGAACCATAGCGTTGCTCATTTTCATGCAGGGGTTGCTGTCTGGAAATAGCTGGTTGCGTCTTTCACTGATGGGTCTTGCATTCGGGTTTCATTTGTATGTCGCAATGATGATGAGTGTGATCTATGTCATGAGCTGGATGCTCAGGAGTTGGCCTCATCTCGTCAGATTTCTGGTATTTGCCGGGATAATTGCATTTTGCATCCGGGTAGTCACGGATAATGTGCTTATACCGTGGGTAGAGACCACTGACCCAAAATCTCTTGGTTATGAGTCCGAGTCCGTGACCCGAGGTTTGACCACCTTCGCACCCTTGACTGAGAGTTTGCTTGCGCAAGTCGGCGTCGCGTTACTGGTTCCGCTGATGATGACCCAGTGGTTCAGGCGCATGGGTACGCATGAGTATTTCATGGAACCTGCCGGTGACGCCTCGTCATTGCGACTGCAGCTGGCCACCATGGTACTGGTCTCGCTAGGGCTGGCGCTGTTGGTCTACCCGGACTTCGTGCTGGCCCAGCGCATATTCGTGCTGCCAATGCTGATTCTGCCCTGCATGGTAGAACTTCGCTTGTTGAAACCACTGGTGGTATTCAAGCTGATTCTGTTTGGAGTAGTTATCTTTGGAAACATTGACTGACCAGGTTTTTCCCCGGAGATGCGCGATTTCGACAAGGCCATGACGTGAGACTCGACCGAACTATCCTGCCTGTACCGCTCAAGAACCTTACACGCACACTGTTAACCACATTTCACGCGGTTATCCTGACTCCGCTAAATCTCCAGCGCAATAAGGCAAAGTTGGTCAGAACGCTTGAAATTGGCCCTGGGCTCAAAAAAATAGCGGGCTTTGAATCCATCAATGTAGGTTGGAGTCCAGGTGTCGATTACATAGGCAACGCAAGTTCACGATTGCCGTTCCGGGCCGGGACATTTGATGTGGTATTCGCGAGCCACATTATTGAACACCTGCCCTGGTATCAGGTCGAACATGCGATTGCTGAGTGGTCACGGATACTCAAGCCGGGAGGGGTGCTGGAAATATGGACGCCCGATACTCTCAAGATATGCAAGGCATGGATCCGCTTTGAGGATGAGTCGAATACCGAAGGCATGCAAGCCGACGGATGGTTTAGGTTGAATGCCGGGAAGGAGCCAGCGAAGTGGGCATCCGGCCGCATCTACGCTTACGGCGATGGACAGGGGACACTGGATCATCCCAATTGGCACCGGGCGCTGTTCAGCGCCAGGTATCTGCAATTGCTGTTGCAGCAAGCCGGGCTGGAGGACGTCCGAACACTGGATGTCTCCGAGAGGCGGGGCCAGGGGCACGGCTGGATTGATCTCGGTGTCACCGGCCGCAAGCCATGAACTATCGCTCTATCGCGGATCTTTCGGCGCTGATTCGTGCAAACCTGCATCGAGTCCCGGTCGAGGTTGATGTCGTCGCGGGTGTACCGCGTAGCGGACTGTTGGCCGCCAGCATGATCGCGCTTGGCCTGAATCGCCCGCTCACGGACATTGACGGTTTGTGCGCAGGCCGTGAATTGGTCGGCGGCCAGACACGGATCACCGGAATGAGCCGGCCGCGTGGCCATCCGGAGGAGTGGAAAGTCGTGCTGGTGGTGGACGACAGTGTTGCCTCCGGGGGATCGATGCGCAGGGCGCGTGAGCAGATCGTCGCTGCGCGCTTGCCCTTCCAAATCATCTATTGCGCAGCCTACGTGACGCGGTCGACACGCGACCAAGTCGACCTGCATTTCGAAGTTGTCGGAATGCCTCGCATGTTCGAGTGGAACGTGATGCACCACCCCTTGCTAAAGACCTGCTGTGTTGATTTTGACGGCGTGCTGTGCTGCGACCCGAGCGAAGACGAAAATGACGATGGGGAGTATTACAGAAAGTTCCTGCTCAATGCGACGCCACGGTTTGTCGCCACCCAGCGAATCGGCTGGATCGTTACCAGTCGGCTGGAGAAGTACCGCACCGAGAGCCTGGAATGGCTGCGTCGGCACAAGGTGGAATTCGATAACCTGGTCATGCTTGACCTACCCGATGCACGGACTCGGCGGCGACTGGGAGTGCATGCCGCATTCAAGGCTGACGTGTTCCGCAACTGTGGCGCCGAACTGTTCATCGAGAGCGAAAGCGGACAGGCGATGGACATCGCCAGATTGTCAGGCAAGCATGCTCTTTGCATTGAAACGCAGTGCCTGTATTCGCCCGACCTCACATCGATCACCGCGGCGACCGCGCAAGGGAGCATTTTTGCGCGTCGCGCTGCCGCGAAACTGAGACGCACCTGGCATCGGGTGATTGGAGGATGAGCTCTGCGGCCCTCACTGTCGACCAGTTCGCCAATACCTTTGTCGGTCGGCCGGGCAACATCGGGGTGCGGACAGCGAAGGTCTTGCGTGAGTTGGTTGCCGCTGGGGGGGGCGGCAGTTGTTATTGTCGCGGTGCCGACGAGCGCATTTCCGGTGTTGAGTATGTTGACATGGGTTTGCTTGGTCATGTGCCACGCCTGCTGAATGCCTTTCGCATCTACATTGCTCCGCGTTTCGATCATCGGCCGGCCGACATTGCTTTGTTTGAACGGTTTTCGATCGGAAACCGGCATTGCGATCGTTCGGAGTCGATGCCGCGTATTGCCCATGTCTGGGACTACTGCCCGCGGCTTATCGAGCAGTTGAAATCGAATGGGGTCAGGGTAGTACTGGATGTGCCGGTGGCACCTGCGGCCTATACGTTGCGGATGAGGGATGGAGGCGCAAGATTTCTTGTTGTGCATCAGCGCCATGTGGAGATCGAATCGAAGGCATTTGCAGCCGCGGACCACCTGATCGCGCCATCCGAATTTGTGGCCGAGGAACTGATGCGTGTGGGTGTTCCGCGCGAGCGCATCGCTGTCATCGAATTTGGTGTGGATTCGGTGCCGCATGGCAAGTCCGCCGGCTCTGGCCGGTTTGACGGCAGCGGACTGGCCTTTTGCTTCGCTGGTACCGTCAACCGCCGCAAAGGCGTCGCTGAACTGCTGGCCGCTTGGTCGGATGAGCGCTTCAGGCAGGACAGCCTCCATCTCTGCGGTCGCTTGTTCCCCGATGCGCAGCGCCTCTTGGCCACGGCAGGCGGTGGTCAGGTGGTGGCGCCAGGCTTTGTATCCACCTTCGACTATTTCAGCAACTGCGATGTGTTCGTCTTTCCGTCGTGGCTGGAGGGCTCCGCCAAGGCGGTGTTCGAGGCCATGGCCTGCGGCTTGCCAGCCATCGTGACACGTAGCGCCGGGTCGGTGGTCCGCGACGGCGTGGAGGGCTTCGTGATTGAGGCTGGGGATGTGGATGCCTTGCGGGCACGCATGCTGTGGTTCAAGGATAACCCGGGGCAGGTGAGAATCATGGGCGAAGCGGCGCGACGTCGAGCAGCGGAATTCAGCTGGACCAGGTATGCCGGACGCGTGCTGGATATATATCGAGGTCTGGCTTAATGAAACTGACCTACATCACGCGGTCAGCCGTTTCGTCACCTGCCGCCCAGGCAAGGCAGATAGACGCCATGGCGCGCGCGTTCCAGGCCCGGATCGGAGATGACTTCCAACTGGTCTGTGGCGGTGCGGCAGTGCAGACTGCCTATCGGCAACGCCTTCTGCGCTGGCAATGCAGCGAACGAATACGCTATGCAGAGGCGTGTGCAGTTGCCATGCGGGATAGTAGCTGGACCGTGTATACCCGGGATATCGCGGTGGCCGGCGCAGCGGTGGCCGCGGGCAAGCTGGCGGTCTATGAAGCCCACAAGGAGCCACGGGGGAAAGTGGCGGAAATCCTGACGCGCCGTCTGGCAAGGTCAGAACGGTTTCTGCTGGTGGCCATTTCAGGAGCGCTTGGCGACTACTATCGCGGGGCTTACGGAATCCCGAGTCACCGATTGCTGGTCGCCCACGACGGCGTGTTTCCGGAAGATTACGTTGAATTGCGGTCCCGCGACAAGTTTGCGTTGCGCGCGGAGTGCGGCCTGCCGCAGGAACGGTTTCTGATCGTGCATACGGGCAGTCTTTACAAGGGGGGGGCAGAGTTGTTCGGCGCCGCCGCCGCCGCCGCGGGAGCACGGTCGCTGCTGGTGCACATCGGGGGAACCCGCCGGGAATGCGAAGAATGGAACCGGTTCTACATGGACCGGGGTACGGAAAATCTGCGATTCATCCCCCACCAGCCGCAGGATATGGCAAGACGATACCAGGTGGCGGCCGATGCGTTGCTGTACGTGTCGACGAAAAGTTCCCCGATTTATTGGTGCACTTCGCCGCTCAAACTGTTCGAGTACATGGCAAGCGGGACGCCGATCATCGGCTCGAATCTGGGTTCGGTCGCCGAGGTGATGAACGAATCCAATGCTTTCTGCTTCGACCCGGAGCGGCCCGAAAGTGTCTTCGAGGCGGTGATTGCCTGTCTGTCGAATCGATCCGAAGCGCAACAACGGGCCGAGCGTGCGCTGCACGAGGCGAATGCCTGTTACTCATGGCATATTCGTGTCGGAAAGATTCTGGACTTCACATACGCGCTTGGTGGCTGCGTAAGCGCAGGATATTGAGCCGGGTGGAAATTGCGGGAAATGCTTCTTGATGGATGGCAATTATGAAAACTCTTGATCGAGCGTCGATGTTGCTGCGCCGCTCGCTGTTGAACCCGGCATTTCCCAATGTCAGCTTTTTGCCTCTTAGCACAGATACGCATCCGGCATGGATGGCGCATGTGAATTTTCTGCAGGACAAGACCGCATGGCCACTTCCTGGCAAGACGCTGCATGTGGTGAACCGGCTGCCGAACGTGCTCAAGGGGTTTCGCTATGTTTCGGAAACCGAGGCACTATTCTCGATATTGCACAAGGACTACACGCGAAGCCCGGATTTCTCGGTGCCGGGTGCGGTAAGGCGGATAGAGAAGGAGGTCGAGAGCGGGAAACTGAGGCGCATCATTTTCCAGAGTCGATCCGCGTTCGAGGTTAGCAGCAAGTGGATGACGCCCCGAATCGAAGCGATCTCCAGAACGGTGCAAGTTGTTCCGCAGGCAATTCAGAAAAGGCCGGTACCGGCGAGCGAATCGGAGATCAAGATCCTGACGATAGGTAGCTCAAACTACCGGAAGGGGCTGTTCCTTCTGAAAAACGTGATTCCGGCGGCGAGGCGCTGTCGTCCGGACATCAGCTTTACGTGTGTCAGTTCGGTTCCGCTTCCCGGGATGGCGACCATAGATGGCCTGGAGGTGCTGGTGATTGATCGCATGGACGAACAGACCAGAAGATGGATCTATGCCAGCCACCATTACCTGCTCAATCTGTCGCTGGGAAATGCCCTCGGTGTGTTTCTTGAATGCTGTCAATTCAACATTCCGATGATTGGCTATCCGGGCCAGCACGGCGGTTCATTCGTTCCAGTGGGCACCGGGTTGATGCTGGAAGCGCCGATTTTCGAATTGGAGGAGGAACGGTTCGACCTGAAATGGACCATTCGCGATTTTCCCGACTATCTTGCCAAGCTGCATGAAGAAGGTTTTTTTCGGGATGCGGAGGATGCGCTGGTCGAATCGATATCGGGACTGGATGCTGGCGGGCCGTACGCGGCAATGCTCGAGCGGCAATTTGAGTTCGCGCAAAAGAATCTGTCTGTAGATTCATGGCTCACCGCCATGGCCCGAGTCTATGATGAACTGGATTGATGGATGGCCATGACGATCGGTAACCGTTTCATCAGTATTTTTTTGGGCTGCGGTTTGGCGCTTGGCTCTTTTCGTTTCATCCATCGCCTGATGGGCGGGTGGATGCTGCTGGACATTCTTTCCGTGCTCAACCTTAGAGGCCGCGTTAGCGGGGACAGGCGTCACTTTGAACGCGAAATTCTGTCCGGTATGCTGTGCGGGCATGCACCTGTCCTTCTGGTCGGAGTCAAATCGTACAACTACCATTACATCCTTGGCTACAAGGCTCTGGGAGTGGTTGACGTGGTCGAGCCCAACCGAAATATATCAGTGCCGAGCGCAGTTGAACGCTGGCATTGCCTAATTCAGGATTGGCAACCCAAACTTGCGTATTACGGATTGATCGATTGTGTCGGTGTCTACGGCTACGGCCTGGATAATGCGAACGGCCTTGTTGCGGCACTATCAGGGTTTTCCAGGGGATTGCGGGGTGACGGACGGCTGCTGTTCAGTATTAATAATGGGCATGATCCGCTTGGGCTTCTGGATAGCCGGATACGGGAGCATTTTTTCCATGAGTTCGTCGAGCATCGAATACTCATGATGGATGCTGGTGTTATCCTGCTTTTTGTCAAGGCCGCTGCCGGCAACTAATGGACATTGCCAAATGAGCCTGTTCCCACTGTTCAAGATCCTGATTTCGGCGAAAGTCGACATGGCCGGTCCGGCGGTACGGAAGGTCAGGCTCGGGGATTTGCCCCGCAAGGCTACCTTCATGTACCACTCGATTGCCGATCACCAAACATTAATGTCTTCGTTCGCAGATCTCGTGCGCCACACGCGGTTGATTGGAGAACATTGGCAAGGCAGGGGGTGGAACGCGAAGGCCGATGTCTGCTTTACCTTCGACGACGGCTATGTTTCCGCGTTGGAACCCGTGCGCTGGCTTGCAGCGGAGGGTTACCGAGTCATCGTTTTTCTGCCCGTCGTATCAGCCGGAGTTCGCTATTTGCCGAAGGACATGCTGCGGATCGTCATGGAGCGGTTGCCGCAGGGGGAAAGGCTCCGGGTCGGAAGACTCGACCTACGGCTGTCATGTAGAACCCCCTATTCCCGGGCAATGCTGGCCTTCAGGATCAATCGCCATCTGATGCAGACCTGCACGCTCTGCGAATATGCCGACGCGATGCGCGCTGTGGAGTCCGAGTACCGGGTGCTTCTGGACGCTCCCTGCCGCGAATTGATGTTGATGCGGGCCGAAGATGTTAGAATTTTGCAGCAGGACTTTCCGAACGTCGAAATCGGGGCGCACGGGAGTATGCACTACCGGTTCGACAGACTCGGGACCGACCACGAGATCAAGAAGGAAGTCGTTGCTCCCGGAATTGAACTTGGCCAAAGTTTCAACACGGACGTAGTGGGTTTGGCTTATCCCTATGGTTTCGTGTCGGATAGAATCGAGGCCGTTGCGCGGAGCCACTACGAATGGGCATATGTGGCCGACCCTGTCGGCGGTCCCGGGAATCACCGGATGCCCAGGGTAGGGCTCGATGGCGTGCGACTTGTTCCGTAAATCGCGAGGTCATAAGAATATGACGAATGTTGGCAGTGAAACACTGGAATTCGATGAGGTGCGGCCGGCTGGATCACGCTGGGCGTTGGGTCTGGTGCTGGGCGCTGCGATTTCGGCCATTTTGGTATGGACCCATAACGTGCCCACCGGGCTAACCGTTCAGGATCGAGCCGCCTTGCAGGCGCATACCATCAAATGGGGTCTTCCTTCCCGCGTCGACCATACGAATTATGCCGAGGAACTCAGATACATCGTTCAGGCACAAAATTCGATATTTTCCGCGGTTCCCGGCAATGATGGCATCCCGCACGGCGAATCCAGGGAGCCAGCCGATGTGCTTGGGCGCGGCAGCGGATTGTGCTATGACCGCAGCCGCACCATCGAGAAGCTGCTCGGGTATGCCGGATTCGAGACGAGGCACGTTTCCGTGTACAAGACTTCTGCCACCGGGTCGCTGGTCAAGTCCTTGCTTCGGCGCAATGTGTCATCGCATGCGGTGACCGAGGTTCTGACGGCCAAGGGTTGGATTGTGGTTGGATCGAATTACCCATGGGTTTCCCACGGACGCAACGGCTCCCCGGTTTCTCTGCAAGAAATGCGCGCCGACAAGACGTTCAAATATACAAATCTGGATAAGTCTCCGGGTGCCGGAATATTCGACCAGGACTTCGATTACGTCTATGGCTTGTACTCCCGGCACGGAAAATTCTATGCGCCGTATAACTTCATCCCGGATGTGAACTTCGCAGACCTGTTGCAGAACTTTAATCCGACCTGATGAGACGGAACAGGGGTGGGTCATCGGAATATTGATATCGTATACCGAGCGTTATTCCAACGCCTCCTCAACAGTTAATGTCCGTCATTGCCGCTTTTTCCAAGTACCTGGCGTATGAGGTTGGTGGCGCGGAGGTCAGTACCCGGGAACTGCTTGCTACTGAAGCAAGACGCGGCAATGAGGTTATCCTGGTGTCGATTCCCAGCGCGCGCTTTCTTGGCGCACCGATGCGCGAAGTGCCTCTGGAGGAAGGCTGGTTACGTGTCGATCTTCAGGCAGTAACGCAGCTTGCACGTTTTCCGTTCACCGAGTACCTGCTGAATCGCGCACGTGTACGTGGCTGGTTCAGTAGACTGGTGGTCGATGAATTGTGGACCTATGGATTGTGGGCACCCGCAGCTATGCTCGGCTTTTCCGGGCGGGTACGCTATTTTATCCGATCGGAGTCGGACCTCGGTATCGCGAGCAACTACCAACGAGGCTTTCGCCGCGGGTTCAGGGCGGCCTATGGATTCTCGGAATGGCCGGCCCGGTCCGTCTATCTCAGCGACTTGCGGCGCACGGTAAAGAATGCTGTTGTCGTTGCCAACTCTATGCATATGGCAAACCGTGCCAGAGAATGTCTGGGTGTAGATGCCGAAGTCTGGTATCCGTCCGTGGACGTTGCGCTGATCAGGGCGAAGCTTGACGCAAGGCAAAGTAATCCGCGGTGGGTAGTGTTCGTCGGTGACAGCCCGATCAAGGGACTTGGACTGGTACTCGGGTTGGCGCAGCGCCTACCCGAGTTGGAATTCCGCATTTTTTCCAGGTTTGTCAGGGAGGAACATGTGGAGGGGAATGTGCTCTGGAGTCCGTGGCAGTCCGATCCGTGGCGTATATATGAGGATGCGAGTCTGGTCATTGTTCCCTCCCAATGCGAGGAAGGTTACGGCCGGGTTTCACGCGAAGCCTACCTGCTCGGCTTGCCTCTGCTGGTATCCAAAATCGGCGGACTTCCTGAGTCAGTTGACGGCGCTGCGGAGTGCTTGATTGCGGAATACTCCAATGCCGACGCGTGGCACGACGCCATTCGGCGCAAGATGGGCGCTTGATGGACGTAAGCCGTTATCTGGATTCCCTGGATCAGACGATCTGGCTGGCCGAAACTATTCCCGATCCTGTTTTCCCAGGACCATGCACTTAATTTTCGATGCGCGTCCCATTGCGCAGCAGTTCACCGGACTGGGCCGGTACACGGCTTCGCTGCTGTGTACGCTGCTCGACTATGCGGATGCACCGGGCATGCGCATAGATGTGCTCCTGGATGCGGCTACGGACCGCGAACGAAATGAACACCATTTGCGGCTGGCGGCCCATGCCGGCCGTGGTAGATGCCAACTCTATTATCTCGATGCACCGGCAATTTCGTTGCGCCAGCAGTGGATTGTCCCCGGGTGGGTGAACTGCCGCGGTGCAGATGCCTATTTTTATCCGCACTTTGACGTGCCGCTCCGGATCGAGGTGCCGATCACGTTCGTTGTCCATGATCTGATTCCACTGCTGGTCCCTGGATACGTTCAGACGCTGGCCTGGGCCAAGAAGGCCTACTTTCGTGAAATGATCCGCCTCGGATTGAAGCGGGCGGAGCGCTGTATCGCCGTATCAATGACGACCCGGAACGACATCTTGAGGTTGATGGGGATGCGCTACGAGAAGAAAGTGACTGTCGCGCCGGAAGGTCCGGTGCTGGCTCCCGGATTCGCAAACCAACCGGTCGTTATCGACATGGAAATCGGGAGGAATTATCTGCTCTACGTGGGAGATCGCCGACCCCATAAGAATATCCGGCGGGTCATTGACCTTTTCTTCGAGTTGCGGGCCAGACACGGGTACCAGGGCATGCTGATTATCGCTGGGTCTACGCGCAACTACGGGTTTGACGCCGAAGCCCATGTCGCTGGGCGCACAGATGTGCGCTTCCTTGGCAACGTGAGCGACGCGCAGTTGAGCATGCTGTATTCGGCGACCGACGCGTTATTGTTTCTGTCCGAATATGAAGGTTTCGGACTGCCAGTGGTGGAGGCGGCGCACTACGGCCGACGCATGATTCTTTCTGATGGTGGCGCGATTGCCGAGATTGCTCCCCCGGGTGCTTGCGTGGTGGGTTGCGACCAACCGCTGGACCAGGTTGCGGGAAAGGTTGCCGAGTACCTAGGGAAGCCCGGGGCACCCACACCAGTCGAATATTTCCAGCATTATTCGTGGCAGGCTGCGGCACGCACGATTTTCCCGTACGCCTTCGCGGCAACGTCTGCCGGAACCTTCGCAACGGGGGTGGGCTAGCGTGTGCGGAATTGCCGGCTTATGGACCCCCTCACCTGCTAGAGCCGACTGGGAGGATGCCGATCTCTATGCCATCGCCGAGACGCTGACTCACCGGGGGCCAGATGACTTAGGCATATGGTCGGATCGGGACTGTGGCATAGGCTTGTGCCATCGGCGTTTGTCGATTCTCGATCTGAGTGCCGCAGGCCACCAGCCCATGCTTTCCGCCGACGGCGACCAAGTAATCGCTTTTAACGGGGAGTTGTACAACCATCTAGATTTGCGAGCAAAACTCGGCGGCGACATTGCCTGGCGGGGGCATTCGGATACCGAAACGCTGATCGAGTGCATTGCTGGCTGGGGGTTGGAAAGAACCTTGGCGGAAATGCGCGGCATGTTCGCGTTCGCGCTGTGGGACAGGCGTTCGCGTACCTTGTCCCTGGTGCGCGACCGTTTCGGAGAGAAGCCGCTCTACTACGGCTGGGCTGGCAGCACCATTGCCTTCGGGTCCGAACTGAAGGCACTGCGGGCTGCGCCGGGGTTCAGAGGCGAGGTGGATCGCGATGCCTTGGCGCTGTATATGCGATACGGCCATGTGCCGGCGCCACATTCGATATATAGCGGCATTGCAAAACTGCCGGCCGGTAGCTGGTTGCAACTCAATGATCATGCGGTGGCGACAAGGATGTTGCCGCTGCCGCTCAGCTATTGGTGCGCCTCGGCTGCTGCATTGGCGGGCAGTCGGTCGCCAGCGCGTTATGCAAGCGAAATGGAGGCTGTAGACGCGCTGGAACGCGTGCTGTCGGATTCTGTTCGCGACCAGATGATTGCGGACGTTCCTCTCGGCGCGTTTCTATCCGGTGGGGTCGATTCATCGATAGTGGTGGCGTTGATGCAGGCCCACGCGCCCGGCCGGGTCAGGACGTTCTCGATCGGGTTCAATGAGGGCGGCTATGATGAGGCAGGACATGCCAGGGCGGTCGCGCGATATCTCGGCACAGACCACACTGAGCTTTACGTCTCTCCCGAAGATGCGCTGAGGGTCATTCCGCGTCTTCCGCTTGTTTATGACGAGCCATTCGCGGATGCCTCCCAAATTCCGACTTGCATGCTGGCGGCCCTAGCGCGGCAGCATGTTGCCGTGGCACTTTCTGGCGACGCCGGCGATGAACTGTTCGGCGGTTACAACCGGCACTTCCTGACCCAGCGCTGGTGGGGCAGGCTGAGGATGATTCCGGGTCCGGCACGCCGGCTGATGGCAATTACAATGGCCGGCATCAGCCCCCGGGCCTGGCGTATGGTCGGAAGCACGGCGGGCAGGATGATTCCGCGACGATTAGCCATGGGCACACTCGATGAACGGATGGGCAAGCTGGCGGGCGTGATCGGTGCTGCCGACGACGAGGATCTGTATCGGCGTTTCATTTCGCATTGGGGGGATGACGAAACTGTTGTCATTGGTGCTGGCGGCGATCCGGGCCTGCAGCCGCCTGGCGGTGAAGGATTGCCGACACTGGCGGAGCGGATCATGTTGCGCGATGCAACCCGTTACCTTCCGGATGACATTCTGGTGAAGGTCGATCGCGCGGCCATGGCGGTGAGCCTCGAAACTCGGGTGCCGCTGCTTGATCACCGGATATTCGAATTTGCCTGGCGGCTGCCGCTGGAGATGAAGATCCGTAACGGTCGGGGGAAATGGATACTTCGCCAGTTGCTGTACCGGCATCTGCCGCGGGAACTGGTGGAACGTCCCAAGCAGGGATTCTCGGTGCCGATTGACTTCTGGCTGCGCGGTCCGTTGCGGGACTGGGCCGAGTCGTTGCTAGCTGAGGAAAGATTGCGCCGCGAAGGCTTTCTCGATCCTGTCGCAGTGCGCCGGAAGTGGCAGGAGCACCTGTCCGGGCGCCGCAATTGGCAGCAACCTCTGTGGAACGTGCTGATGTTCCAAGCCTGGCGCGAGGAGTACCAAGCTTGAAACCGAAGATCGTGATTGCGCTGAATACCACCTGGAACCTGTTCAACTTCCGCGCCGGACTGATCCGGGCGCTGCTGGCCGAAGGCTATGACGTGGTAGCGGTCGCGCCACCAGACGACTATGTATCCCGGCTGGTTTCGTTCGGGTGCGGTCATGTTCCCTTGCCCATGGACAACCAGGGTACGCATCCGGGGCGCGATCTGATACTGCTGTGGCGGTTTCTGCGCTTGTTGCGGGCAGAAAGGCCGTTCGCTTATCTCGGCTACACGGTCAAACCGAATGTCTATGGTTCTATCGCCGCCCATATCCTCGGGATACCGGTAATTAACAACATCGCCGGTCTGGGCACGGTATTTGTGCGTGGCAACTGGCTGACCAGTCTCGTTCGTTGCTTGTACCGGGTTGCATTGTCGAAGTCGCGCCGGGTGTTCTTCCAGAACAGCGACGATCTCGCGGCTTTCGTCGGGGGGGGGCTGGTGCGTGCAGATCAAGCCCGGCGGTTGCCGGGGTCGGGGGTGGACTTGTCGGCGTTTGTTCCCATGCTGGCACTGCCCCGGGACGGCCGAAAGTTCCGTTTCCTGCTGGTTGCGCGGATGCTGTGGGACAAGGGCGTGGCGGAGTATGTCGAGGCTGCGCGTTTGCTTCGGGCACGTCACGCAGACGTGGAATGCCGGCTGCTCGGTTTTCTCGACGTGAAGAATCCGGATGCGATCCCGCGCGAGCAGATGGAAAGTTGGGTTGCAGAAGGGGTAGTCAAGTACCTCGGCGTGACGGACGATGTCCGCCCGCTCCTGGGAGACAGTGATTGCGTGGTCCTTCCTTCATACTACCGCGAGGGAGTACCGCGAACGCTGTTGGAGGCGGCCGCGATGGGCCTGCCAGTCGTCACCACGGACGCAGCCGGTTGCCGCGATGTGGTAGAGGATGGTGTCAATGGTTATCTGGTGAGGGCACGGGATGCGGCTGATCTGGCGGACAAGATGGAAAGAATGATTGCCTTGTCGTCCGAAGCCCGATTGGAAATGGGGCGGCGCGGCAGGAAGAAGATGGAGTGCGAATTTAACGAGCGGATCGTCATCGATCGGTATCTTGACGAACTACGTGCGCTGGGTGAATCGGTGAGGTGACTTTATTGAGAGTCGTATAAGTAGATGACATCAGAAAGCCAGCTCAGCTTGTTTCCAGAACGCGGTGATCAGCGTTGGTTTCCGCTGCATGGACTTGAGCCGATTGCGGGCGTACTGACCGACTTCGCCGATGGTGTCGAGGCACAGATTGGCAATCTCATGCTTCTTGAGATAGGCCCAGATCGCTTCAACCGGATTGAGTTCGGGGGCGTAGGCCGGCAGGCGCGCAACCGCGATATGCCCGTTCAGTTCTTCCAGCCAGGCGCCGACCTTGCGGCTGCGATGGATCGCAGCGCCATCCCAGATGATCAGCAGAGGCTTTTTGATCTGACGCTTGAGCGCGCCGAGAAATTCGATGATCTGCTCGGAGCGAATGGCGCCAGCCAGCGGCCGGGCAATTCCTTTCCAGATCGCGCCGCGCCGCGCCGGAGATATTGCCCAGTGCTGGGCCGATCCAGGCCTCGATTACCAGAGCTTCATGGCGGCGGCGATCCTGTTCGAGTGCATGGGCATGGGAATTCCGGTGCTGCACGGGGTGGCCGGCGAATCGGCGGAAATCGTCGAGCAGGAAGGCTGCGGCCAGGTGTTCGTGCCGGAAGATGTGGACGCTTTGTGCGCCGGACTTCTGGCGCTTAAGGCAGACGACACCCTGCGCCAGCGCTATTGCCAGAATGGCCTTGCCGCAGCCTGTCGTTACGATCGCAAGGAACTGGCATTGCGCATGCTGGCCGAAATCGAGGCCTGCCGATAAACCGCACGCCGTACCGCCAGCGTCAACTGTTCGACGCACGGGTATGTCGCTACTTCAACTGCGCTAGGAGATTTGGCCGAATACGTTCCTGACGAATCAGTCACGGACGGCAGTAGTCAAAAATCCCCACGGTAACTCCCGAGCCGAATCCGCTTGGTCACACGATGGTCACGGTTTGGTCACAGTTTGGTCACGGGACTAACTTGATCGAAATCGCTGACCCCTGCTCTTCGTGTCGGCGTCGAATGCTCTATGACGACGAATTGAATCCTGGCCGAAAATGCCAAATAAGAATTTATTGATTGCCTTGATTCAGCTTATCGCCTAATATCCTTGTGATACAAGAAGTTGGCGCGCTCGGCGGGGATCGAACCCACAACCCCTGGAACGCTGCTAATTCAGTGACTTGACGAACTTGACGGCTAGAAGTGTCACACCGAAATGTCACACCGAAATGTGATCATAGCGCGCCTTGTATAAGTAAGTCCGCGATTTTTGGCCTGGATTAATGGAGCCACTACCATCGCGGTTCCCTCTTATACCTAAGACTTCGACCCCCTGTCAGACAAACCGGCTGAACGCGACATTAGGGAGACAGTAGGGAGACGTTAGAGCTGGTTAAGCTAGTCGCTTCCAACATGGCAATCAGCGACTTAGCAGAATACCGGCAAATGTTTGCCTGAGCGCGCGGTTTCGCCAAAACTGCCAAGGTGAGCAAACCTTGCCGAGGGTGACATTTAGGTGACGACTACATGACATTTTTCCCGCGCTGAAATTTTCGACGGCTTACTCCTGCAACGGCTCGCACGCGATCCAGGCGAGAAATGTCACCCCACTTGGGCGGAAGCAAGAATTGCCTTAATTGCTTAACCGTGAGATCGCAATACTTCATTCAACGACACGCTAAGTGCATGTCGAACTCAACGAATGAACCGGAGCCCCACGATGACCAAGCCTTTCCCTACACGCCCCACCGTCGCAGAATTTCTCGCCGACAGCATCGCCCTAATCAACAAGACGCAAGCCCAGATTGCAGCGGAGTGTGGCTTTGAAAGCGCGAACGTCATCACGATGTTCAAGAAGGGTCAAACGAAGTTGCCCATCAACCGCGTTGGCCCACTCGCTAAGGCGCTGAATGTCGATCCCGCCCATCTGCTGCGTCTGGTATTGCTTGAATACCTGCCCGACACTTGGGAAAACCGATTGCGCTTACAGCATGCAGAGACCGACAGGGCTTTTGAAGCGAAGGTGGCAAGAAAGAAAGCTGATCGGAAACGTAGGGATGAATTTATCGAGCAAATTAGGGAGATCGACACTCACACATTCAAACTCACCCGTGGTCTCATTGTGCAAGTCGCATATAGCGAGATTCGCTGTACGATAAAAGAACATGAATATTTTGATGCCAACAACGACAGTTTCAAGCAACTAATTGCTGATACCGCGAAGAGCTTTGAGGGACGCTACAACAAGAGCTACGGCATTTGGGAATTTAAGCCGCCACCCAATAAGGTATTTGCTCTTTACCGCAAACTTGTGACGAGCATTGAACAGCGGTTGGCTGAACTCACGAAACCGCAAGAACCAAAAGCCACGCCAGCGCCGCCGCCGGAAATCCACCGACAGTTTCGCGATGATGACGAGCGCGAACTATTCGACGAAATAGCTGCCACGCAGGAATTCGAGGCTGGAAGGTCTCGGGACGAAGCCGAACGCACAGCATTTGTCGAAATCTTAAAGCGACGGGTAAGAGTCGATCAGTCGTCGTCCTAACTGCAACTCGTCAGGCCCGCCAGGACGACGCCAGGGCGGTCCAAATTATTCCGACGCAGGGTAGCGTCAGACCAAGCGCTTGGACGCACCAGGACGGGCCTGGCTGATCCCCGTCGAAGTTCCTGAAGGTCAGGCGACGACTTCTATGACTTTTCCTCCGCCACGATGCGGCCCTCGTCGAGCGGTAAACCTGACTTCCTCAATTATGGGGAAGAGCCGGCGCACAGATTCAGACAGGGAGAACGCCTCGACCGCAGGTTGTCGGTTTTTCGCGTTCTTCACGTTCCAATAAACTTTCCCAGTGATCAGGGAACGCTCATGCCCGACGATTGGGGCCAGCATGTGCGGAGAAATACGACCAGCGTCGAGGATGTTCGTGACAAACATGTGGCGAAAGCTGTGAAACACGGTCTCCTGCTTGGTGGTGACCCCTACTGTTTTTCTGAAACGCTGAAACCACTTACTCGCACAATCTGCCGCCCCGCCTCGTCGATCTCTGTTTAGTTCAGGGAACAGTTGTTGTTGGCCTGTCTGGCGTAGGCGATCAACGTGACGAAGAATGCCGATGTGAATTAACTCCTTGTGTATTGGCACCAGCCTTTTCGCATTGTGGTTCTTAACTCGCTTCTTTTTGCCGTTCGCGTCTTTGACAGTCTCGGTGGCGTCAATGTCATTGATGTCGATGCAAGGGATGCCATCGACTTCAATGAAGTCCTTCAGGTCAAGCTGCGCGAGTTCTCCGAGCCGTGCGCCGGTATAAGTTGCCAGCGGAATGAGCCAGAAAGTGTAGCTGTTCGTGAAACTTCGATTGGCAAAATCTGGATGACTCAGGAGCGCAATCAGTTCGTCGTTGGTGAAGGGCCGCCGCGTGAGTTTGTCGCTCTTGGCTTGCCCGAAACCGGAGAACGGATTGGCGTCGATACCCCATTCGCGCTTGTCTTCAAGCGCCCAATCGAACATGTACGAGATGCGCTCGATCTTCTGCGAGCAAGTCACCTCTGCCTGAGGTGGGTCATTCATGGCCAACAATTCGGGAATTGTCTTACCGCGATACTTGGCCTTCACGTTCATGTGTGCCGGTAGCCGCTTCAGGAGCATGAAGTATTCGCCTACGGCTTTGTTCTTCCTGATCTCACCTATCCTGCAATCGCCCATGATGAAAATGAATAGGTCTAAAGACCGCTCATACTCGCGCAGGGTGTTCTTACTCGGGGGTTTCTTGACGCCGCTATCTGGTCGAAAATTGGCAATAGCTTTCAGATAAGCCACCTTTAGCTCCGAGAATAGAACCGTCCTTTCTGGTTCCCACGGAAACATGAGCTTGTCCCCAAGCTCTTTCATGCCGCTTAGGCGACCTTTGCTATGGGCCTTTTCGACAATCTCTTCAGCTCTGGTGAGGGGCACCATGAGAGCGATTTGGTCTTGCTTTTCCGCAATATCTGACTTCAGCACCGAGATTTTCGCCTGGAGAGAACTGGACTCGACCATTTGAACGAAGCTGGCACGAGGCTTCAGTTGCTCAATGAGAGCGCTCTGCTCGGCAAGCTCAGAGTTCAGGGCCGCAATCTCGACATTTTGCTGCTTCCAGAGCTTGAAGTAGTCTGGTGGTACTGCTTCATTGTTGTCAGCCATTCGTCGAAGGTCTGCGATCAGGATTGGAAGGCTCGCAATGAGCAATGCCGCAGACGAAATGGCCTCGCGACGCTGTTCAGTGTGCAGACTGAAGCGGATCTCGTTTTGCTGTACGTGGCTTCGTAGGTCTCTCGGAAGCGCGAGGCGGAAGTAAATCGTTCCATGCCGGTTCCGGTAGAGATGCGTGGCGAGCTTGAATGACATGTCGGTCTCCGCGCGGTGTCACACCGAAGTGGCACACCAAAGTGGAAAAACCGTCAAGTCCAAAAAAAGCTCCAAGACTTTCAAGTTCTTGAAGCTGCATTGGCGCGCTCGGCGGGGATCGAACCCACAACCCCTGGCTTCGGAGGCCAGTACTCTATCCATTGAGCTACGAGCGCGGATTAGTCGTTGCGACTAAGTGAAAGCAGTATTCATTTTAACGCGACATTTCCGGATGACCCCTGCCTTCGGAGGCCAGTACTCTATCCATTGAGCTACGAGCGCGCGAGGGGGCGAAGCATAACCCGTTCGGGGGGCGGCGTCCATTGCGGGACGGGTGTATCCGCTATAATCGCCCGCTCTGTTTGACTCTTCCGGGAAGGCTGCTCATGGTCCATTCGAATATCCACACCCTCGCAGCGGCGGGCGTGCTCGTTCTCTCCGTATCCGCCATCGCCATGGGCGGTCGCCCCGCAGGCGACGCCGAAGCCGTCAACCAGCGCATCGCTCCGGTGGCCCGCGTCGAACTGGCGGCCCCGGCTGCCGCTGCCGGCGGCGAGCGCAGCGGCGAGCAGATCTACAAGGCCATCTGCAATGCCTGCCACGATGCCGGCGTGGCCAACGCGCCGAAGCTGGGCGACAAGGCCGCCTGGGCACCGCGCATCGCGCTGGGTCTCGATGGCCTGATGAAGTCGGCGATTGCCGGCAAGAATGCCATGCCGCCCCGGGGCGGCTCGGACGCCAATGATGCCGAACTGGCGCGCACCATCGTCTATATGGCGAACAAGTCCGGCGCCAGCTTCAAGGAACCGGCGGCGAAGTAAGTCCGCGCATAGGCGCGCCGGGAGAAAGGGACCGCATCGGTCCCTTTTTTTGTATCGCCATGGCCGGCTGAAGCCGGCTCTACAGGTTTGCCGGATGCTAGCGCTTGCCGGCCAGCATGGCGCGCAAGGCGCCGGCTCTGGCGCGGGCGGCTTCGGGTTCCGGCACGGTATTGCGCTGCACGGAGGCTTTCTGCGCCGCCTCGCCCATTTCGGCGATGAAGCGCGAGGGCTCGCGCGGCATCCATTCGCGGCCCTGCTTGCGCTTCTCGCACCAGCTTACGGTCAGGCTGGCCTGCGCGCGCGTGATGCCGACATACATCAGGCGCCGCTCTTCTTCCATGCGCGCCGCGTCGAGCGAGTCGCGATGCGGCAGCAGGCCTTCCTCGACGCCGATCAGGAAGACGTGGCGGAATTCGAGGCCCTTCGCCGCGTGCAGCGTGGCGAGCTGCACCGCATCCTGTTCGTCTTCGCCCTTGTCGAGCATCGACAGCAGCGCGACGGACTGCGCCAGTTCGAGCAGGTTCTTGCTTTCCTCCTCGCCCTTCCTGCCCAGCCATTCGACGAAGTCGCAGACATTGGCCCATTTGGTTTCGGCCTCGCGCACCTCGAGCGCTTCGAACAGCCAGCTTTCGTAGCCGATGGCCTTGAGCAAGTCGTTCAGCACCTGCGCGGCCGGTTCTTTCGCGGCGCGCGCCTCGATACGCCGGATGAAGTCGCCGAACTCGCGCAGCGCGGTGCGCTGCTTGGTATTGAGTTCGGCGTCCAGCCCCGGCGCGTAGATGCTGGCGAACAGGCCCTGGTGGCTGCGCCCGGCGGCGCGGCCGAGGCCTTCCAGCGTGGTGCCGCCGATGCCGCGCTTGGGCGTGGTGACGGCGCGGATGAAGGCCGGATCGTCGTCCTGGTTGGCCAGCAGGCTGCAGGTAGCAGGTGATGTCCTTGATCTCGGCGCGGTCGAAGAAGGATTGCCCGCCCGAGATGACATAGGGAATCCGTTGGGCGCGCAATTGCTGCTCGATGGCGCGCGCCTGGTGGTTGCCGCGATAGAGGATGGCGTAGTCGGAGAATTTGGTGCGCCGCTCGAAGCGATGGGCCGACAGGCGCGAGGCGACCCATTCCGCCTCGTGGTCGCCGTCGCGGCAGGTCTGGATGTGGATCGCCTCGCCCTGGCCGTGCTCGGACCAGAGCTTCTTTTCGAACAGCTTGGGGTTGTTGGCGATCAGCGTGTTGGCGGCATGCAGGATGCGTGAAGTGGAGCGGTAGTTCTGTTCCAGCTTGACCACCTTGAGGCTCGGGTAGTCGTCTTTCAGCAGGCGCAGGTTCTCGCTGTCGGCGCCGCGCCAGGCGTAGATCGACTGGTCGTCGTCGCCGACCGCGGTGAAGGAGTCGCGTCCCTGGGTCAGCAACTGCACCAGCCGGTACTGGCCGCGATTGGTGTCCTGGTATTCGTCCACCAGCAGATGCCAGATGCGGCTGCGCCAGCGCTGCGCGACTTCGTCGTGCTCGGTGAACAGTGCTACCGGCAGGCGGATCAGGTCGTCGAAATCCACCGCCTGATAGGCACGCAGCGTGCGTTCGTAAGCGGCGTAAAGCGTGGCCGCGGCGGATTCGGTCTCGTCCGCGGCTTCCTGCAGCGCCGCGGCCGGCTCGATGAGCTGGTTCTTCCACAGCGAGATGCGCGACTGCAGCGCGCGCAGCCGAGCCTTGTCGATATTGCCGGCGAGTTCCTGGAACAGCGCCGTGGTGTCGGCCGCGTCGAGGATCGAGAAGCCCGGCTTGAGGCCCACGGCGGCGGCCTCCTGGCGCAGGATGCGCACGCCGAGGGCATGGAAGGTGCTGACGATGAGGCCTTCGGCGCGCGCGCCGATCAGCTTGCCGACGCGCTCCTTCATTTCCTTCGCCGCCTTGTTGGTGAAGGTGATGGCGGCGATCTGCGAGGGCTTGACGCCGTACTCGTCGACCAGCCAGGCGATCTTGTGCGTGATCACGCGCGTCTTGCCCGAGCCGGCGCCGGCCAGCACCAGCAAGGGGCTGTCGAGGTGATGCACGGCTTCCTGCTGCGCTGGATTGAGTTTGACCATGGGCTAAAAAGCTTGAACCACAGAGACACAGAGGCACAGAGAAAGGCAAAGGATTCCGGGCCAGAACACCCCCGCTTCCTTGGTCTTTGCCTGTCTTCGCTTTTCTCTGTGTCTCTGTGCCTCTGTGGTGAGGTTTTGTTTCCGGCTTACCTGAGCGCGCCGAAGACCTTCTGCGCCAGTTTGCCGGCCGCCCCGGCGGGATCCTTGCGGATCGCCTTTTCTTCCTCGGCGATCATCAGGTAAAGCCCGTCGAGGGTTTTTTGCGTCACGTAGTTTTCCAGTTGCGCATCCTGTTCGCGCACCAGCCCCAGCTTGGCGGCCTTGCCGGCCAGCTGGTCGTACTTATCGGCGAGTTTCACCTTGGCCATGGCCTTCTTCACCACGGGCTTGAACTTTTCCGTCAGGGGTCCTGCCGTGGTGCGGCGGAAATACTGCGTGGCCGAATCCTCGCCGCCCGACAGAATGCCCTTGGCATCCTGCACCGACATCTGTCTGATCGAATTCACCAGCAGGGTTTTGGCCTGCGGCACCGCGGCCTCGGCGGCGCGGTTCATGGCATTGATCAGTTCGTCGGCCTGACGGCCCATACCCAGTCCGCGCAGCAGGCCCTCGATCTGCTGCACGCTTTCGGGCAGCGGAATTTTCACCTTCGGATTGCCGAGGAAGCCATCCTGTTTGCCGAGCAGGTCCACGGCCTTGCCGGCGCCCTGGGTCAGGGCTTCCTTGAGGCCGCCGCTGGCGTCCCGGCCGGAGATGTCGGCCAGCGACAGCGCATGGGCGGCGGTGGCCAGCAGCAGGCCGGCGAGCAGGGTGAGGACAAAGCGCATGGTCGGTTTCTTCGCGAATGGAGGCTTGATTATGCGCCGCCGCCGGTGGGCAGCGGCGCGCGGGCGTCAGCTCTTGGGCCGCAGTTCGCGGCGCAGGATCTTGCCTACCGGCGACTTCGGCAGATCGGCGCGGAACTCGATGTACTTCGGCCGCTTGTAGCCGGTCAGCTGTTCCTTGAGGAAATCCTGCAGCGCGGCCTCGGTCAGCGCCGGGTCCTTCTTGACGACGAACAGTTTGACGACTTCGCCCGAGTGTTCGTCGGGCACGCCGATCACCGCGGCCTCGAGCACGCCCGGATGCTTGACGGCCACCTCCTCGACTTCGCTCGGATAGACGTTGAAACCCGACACCAGCACCATGTCTTTCTTGCGATCGACAATGCGCGTGGCGCCTTCGCCGTCCATGATGCCGACATCGCCCGACTTGAAGAAGCCGTCGGCGGTCATGACGTTCGCCGTCTCGTCGGGGCGGTTCCAGTAACCCGCCATTACCTGCGGACCGCGGATGCAGATCTCGCCGGATTCGCCGAGCGGTACGTCCTTGCCCTCCTCGTCGCGGATGGCGATTTCGGTCGAGGGCAGGGGCAGGCCGATGGTGCCGGTGAAGCCCTTGAGGTTGGCGACGTTGCAGGTCGCCACGGGCGAGGTTTCCGACAGACCGTAGCCTTCGACGATCGCGCTGCCGGTCAGCGCCATCCAGCGCTCGGCCACCGGCCGCTGGGTCGCCATGCCGCCGCCGAGGCTGATCTTCAGCGTGGAGAAATCCAGCTTGGCGAATTCCGGGTTGTTGGCCAGCGCGTTGAACAGCGTGTTGAGGCAGGGAAAGACGTTGAACTTGAAGGTGGACAGCTCCTTGACGAAGCCCGGGATGTCGCGCGGGTTGGGGATCAGCAGGTTGCAAGAGCCGGTGCGCATGCCGATCATGTTGCAGACCGTCAGCGCGAAGATGTGGTACAGCGGCAGGGCGCAGACGAAGTTGTTCTGCGTCTCGCTGTGGGTGTCGATCGCCGGCTGCATCCAGGCCTCGACCTGCAGCATGTTGGCGACGACGTTGCGGTTGAGCAATGTGGCGCCCTTCGAGACGCCGGTGGTGCCGCCCGTGTATTGCAGGAAGGCGACGTCGTCCGCCGTGCGCGCCACCGGCTTCAGCGTCATGCCGGCACCCTGGGCGACGGCATCGTTGAAGCGCAATGAACCCGGCAGCGAAAACGCCGGCACCATCTTCTTCACCTTGCGCACCACGAAATTCACCAGCATGCCCTTGAGGCCGCCCAGCAGGTCGCCCATGGCGGCCACCACCACGTGCTTGACGGGCGTGTTGGCGATGACCTTCTCCAGTGTCGTGGCGAAGTTCTCGATGATGACGATGGCCTCGGCCCCGCTGTCCTTGAGCTGGTGTTCGAGTTCGCGCGGCGTGTACAGCGGATTGACGTTGACCACGACATAACCGGCGCGCAGCACCGCGGCGACGCAGACCGGGTACTGCATGATATTGGGCATCATCAGCGCGACGCGGGCGCCGGGCGCCAGCCCGCGCGACTGCAGCCAGGCGCCGAGATTGCGCGACAGGGTATCGAGCTGGGCATAGGAAATAGACTTGCCCATGCAGATGAAGGCCGTGCGCGCGGCATAGTTCTTCATCGACTCCTCGAGTACTTGCGAGACGGTCTGGTATTGATTGACGTCGATTTCAGCAGGTACGCCGGCGGGATACTGCTTCAGCCACAGCTTTTCCATTCTGGTCTCCTCCGTTTTTGTTGCCCGCCATTATTGCATTTGCCATGCCTGCCGTCAGCAGTGAAAATGGGCGGCCCGGTATCGGCAACCGATACCCTTCGTGCCTGTCGATGCGCCTTTGAGATACTCGGTTTACCCGCTTGCCGACCGCCCGCATCCTGAGCCTGAATCACTCAGGAGAACGCCATGAAATCCCTGCAACGCCGTCTTCCGCTGCTCGTTACGGTCCTGTTGGCCGCCGCCGCGCTGTTCCACGGCCCGATTCACCAACCCGCCGGCTATCACGACTTCGCCGACCAGACTGTGCGTTTCGCCGTTCCGCATTTTTGCGACGTGACCTCCAATATTGGCTTCGCGCTGGCGGCGCTCTGGGGCTGGATCAAGCTCGCGCCGCTGCGCGCGCATCGCGAACTGCGCTGCGGCTGGGCCGGCTACCGGCTGTTTCTGGTCGGACTGCTGCTGACCGCCTTCGGTTCGTCTTGGTATCACCTGGCGCCGGACAATGCCAGCCTGGTCTGGGACCGCCTGCCGATCGCCCTGGCCTGTGCCGGATTGCTGGCCGGCGTGCTTGGCGATGTGCGGGATCGGGACAGCCGCGGCCTGGTCAACTGGCTGGCGCTCGCCGCCGTGGTCAGCGTCGCCTGGTGGTATTTCACGGACTTGGCGGGTAATGGGGGTAATGGGGGCAATGGGGGTAATGGGGGTAATGGCGACCTGCGCCCCTATCTGCTGCTGCAGCTTCTGCCGATCCTGCTGATCCCGCTCTGGCAACGGATTTACCGTATGCCCGGCGCCGACCGCCTGGCCTTCGGTTCCGCCCTGGCAATCTATGTCGTCGCCAAGTTCGCCGAACTGGGCGACCACGAAATCGCCGCCGCGCTGGGCGCCGTCACCGGGCATACGCTCAAGCATCTGCTCGCCACCGCGGCGGCCGCGCTGATCGTCATGCGCCTGGTGCAACGGGTTCATGCGCCGCGCCCGAGCCGGCAAGCGGCGTAATCCGCGCCCGGCTCAGGGCTTGCGCCGCTGCATGTCGGCCAGCGCCGCCATCAGCCAGGAACGCATGCCGATGACGATGGTGTAGGGGCGGCGCTGCTCGGCCGGCAGCTTCTGGTCGGCCAGGTGCTGGTTGGAAAAATCCTGGCCGACGCGCATCAGGCGCTCGCGGAAGGAATTGGCCAGGCCGCGGCCGATCTCGCCATGCACCACCATGAGCATTTCGGATTCGCCGTCGAAGCCGCCGGCGAAATAGTCGTGCAACACTTCCTTGCGGAAGAACTCCATCACCGGTCCGTGCGGCAGCCAGCGGAAACCCTTGGCCACCTTGAGCCGGTAGCGGTTGCCGGGGCGCAGGTCGATGATGCCGATGCGGTCGAGTTGCGCCAGCGCCTTGACCAATTTCGCCTCGCTCAGCTCGTAGATGGCGAGGATTTCCTCGGCCGGCACCTGGCTCATGACGCAGATCGCCACCACCAGCAGCGTGCGGTCGGCCACCACGGCTTTTTCCTGCGCCAGCGTCAGCTCCAGCATCAGCGGCGCGGTGTCGGCAACGCGGCGGGCGAGGTCGGCAAAGTCCAGATTGATGATGCGGCAGATGTCGTCGATGCGCGACAGCGGCATGTCGCCGTCTTTCGAGAACATCCGCTTGACGCTGGATTCGGCCATGCCGAGGCGTTCGGCGACCACGGCGTAGGTGACGCCGGCGGTTTTGAGTTCGCTCTTGAGCAGTGCCAGCAGATCGACAGTGGTGCTCATGACATTGACAATACCGGGGGAAAGTAGCCGCAAACGATACTACAAGTCCAGACAAATGGCACATCGTCGCCCTTGCTTGTACCGTCGGCGCGCCTTGCCGATGATGCGCCCGTCAGCCGACACCCGTCACCTGACATTCGACAAGGAGCACATCATGGAAAACACCGTACGCATCATGCAACGCGACACCGGCGCCTGGCGCATGCAGGTCTGGATTTCCTTCGGCATCGCCGTGCTGGTCTGCGGCACCGGCCTGGCCTGGCTGCCGGGCGGCGATCTCGACCGCGCCTTCATGGTCATGGGCTATTTCTTCTGCCTCTCGTCGGCCTTCGCGCTGTCCAAGTACGTGCGCGACAACGCCCTCGCTCCGTCCGACACACCGATGTGGGCCATGGTGGTCTGGGGCGGCTTCGCCCTGTCCATGGCGCTGACCGCCTGGGGCCTGTGGCGCATGGAAATCAACCCGACCTGGAAGGCCTACCTGCTGGTGAGCTGGCTTTACCTGATCTCCTCGGCCTTCACGCTGGCCAAGACCCTGCGCGATGCCTACGAGGCCGACCGGCTGGAGCGCGCACAGGACCCCGGCCTTGTCCTGCCCGCCGGCGAAGCCGCTGCCACGAACCACTAAGCCCTGCGCTGACACAAGGAGACTCTCATGACACATGCCATTTCCCGCCGCCGCGCCTTGCGCGCCTTGGTCGGTCTCGCCCTCGCCCCTACCGCCGCGCTGCTGACCGCGCCGACGCATGCCCATGGTGCCGACGCCAGCGCCGCATCCAGCCTCTCGCTGTCGCTGCCGGTCGCGGTTTTAAGCGCCGCACCGGTGATGATCCTCAGCGCCGGCGCCATGCTGACCGTGGTCGCCGTCGAGGCCTCCGCCTCGGGCACGGTGTGGCTGCTGCGCCGTGTTTCGGACGGCGCCACCGCGAGCCTGCGTTTTTCGGGCGAAGCCGCCGCGGCATCGCTGGTGGTGGCCGGCACCGCGGTCTCGGTGACCGCCATCGCCGCCGGCTGGCTGCTCTCGGTCGCTGGCGAGGTGATCTGCCTGGTGCCCAATGCCCTGGGCGAATCGCTGCTTTACAACGAGAGGATACGGTGATGAACACGGCGACCCGCTTGATGAACATGATCCGCCGCGCGCTGTGCGCCGCGCTGGTCCTGGCGTCCCTGATCGCCAGCGCCGGCCCGGTCCTGGCCGGACAGAACTGCGAGCCGCGCCGGCCCAGCCTCGACTCGATGCGGCGCGACCTGGCACTCGCCGCCAGCGTCGCCGAACAGCTCGACGGGATGGCGCAGCGCGACGGCACCCGGGTTGTTCTGATCGCCCGCGCCGGGCAGGATCTCGGCCAGTACGGCCTGCGCTATTCGCATCTGGGCATCGCCTATCGCGACGACGCGGCGCTGGCCGGCCGCGGCGCCTGGCGCGTGGTGCATAAGCTCAACCAGTGCGGCAGCAGTCGCAGCGCGCTGTACCGGCAGGGCCTGGCCGAGTTCTTCGGCGACGGGCTCTACGCCCATGAAGCCGGGGTGGTGGTGCTGAAGCCCGCGCTCGCCTTGCGTCTGGCAGAGCCACTCAAGGATGACGGCGTGCTGACCGAGCTGCACGAGCCGCGCTACAACATGCTTGCCTACCCGTGGTCGGGGCCCTACCAGCAAAGCAACCAGTGGGCGATCGAAACCCTGGCGCTGCTGGCCGAACCGGGCGTCACCAGCCGCGCGGCTGCGCGCGACTGGCTGCGCGCCCACGACTATCGGCCGACGACGCTGCAGATTTCCTCGCTGACGCGCCTCGGTGCGCGCCTATCGTCGGCGCACATCGCCTTCGACGACCATCCCTTCGGCCGGCGCATGGCCGGGCAGATCGACACAGTCACGGTGGATTCGGTGTTCGCCTGGATGCAGCGCTCCGGCCTCGGCGCCGCGCCGCTGCGTTTGCGCACGCTGCCTCTCGACGGGCCGCAGCGCCGCGGCGCCGTCGCTATCTGATCGGCATTTCCATTCACGGCGTCCGTCATTCCTGCGACAATTCGACCTCGCTTCGGAACCTGCCAACGTCACGCCTTATCAAGGACTATTCCCGATGAGTACCCAATCCGGGCTGCTGCGCGCGCGCCGCTTCGCTCCCCTGTTCGTCACCCAGTTTCTCGGTGCGCTTAACGACAACGTGCTGAAGAACGCCATGGTCGTGCTGCTGACCTTCCAGGCGGCAAGCTGGACCGCGATCAAGCCGGAGCTGCTGGCCAACCTCGCCGCGGGCATCTTCATCCTGCCCTTCTTCCTGTTCTCGGCGACGGCGGGGCAGCTCGCCGACAAGTACGACAAGGCGGCACTGGCACGCCTGTCCAAGCTGCTCGAGGTGGCCATCGTCCTCATCGCCGGCGTCGGCTTCTTCGTGCAAAGCCTCAACGTGCTGTTCCTCAGCCTGTTCCTGATGGGCCTGCAATCGACGCTGTTCGGGCCGGTCAAGTACGCGATCCTGCCGCAACACCTGAAGAGCGAGGAACTGGTCGGCGGCAACGCGCTGATCGAGGCCGGCACCTTCATTGCCATCCTGATCGGCACCCTGCTCGGCGGACTGCTTGCCGCCAGTGAGGCGGCGACCGTCTGGATCACCGTCGTCGGCCTCGCCGTCGCCATCGGCGGCTACCTTGCCTCGCGCGCCATCCCGGGCGCCGTGCCGCCAGCGCCAACTCTTGCGATCAGCATCAATCCGTTCTCCGAGACCTGGCGCAACATCGGTTTCGCCCGCGAGAGCCAGGCTGTTTTCCTGTCGATCCTGGGCATCTCGTGGTTCTGGCTGTTCGGCGCGCTGTTCCTCGCCCAGTTCCCGGCCTACACCAAGGACGTGCTCGGCGGCAGCGAGACCGCGGTGACGCTGCTGCTCGCCACCTTCACCTTCGGCATCGGTGTCGGCTCGCTGCTCTGCGAAAAGCTGTCGGCCGGGCGCGTCGAACTGGGCCTGGTGCCGCTGGGTTCCATCGGCCTTACGCTGTTTGCACTGGACCTCGCCTTCGCCTCACCCGCCGCGCCCTCGCCTTTACCGCTGGGGGCAATCGGCCTGCTCGCCTACGAACAGACCTGGCGCGTGCTGGCTGACCTGGTCCTGATCGGCGTCTTCGGCGGCTTCTTCATCGTCCCGCTGTATGCCCTGGTGCAACAACGCTCCAACCCCGAACATTGCGCCCGCGTCATCGCCGCCAACAACATCATGAACGCGCTGTTCATGGTGGTCGGCGCGCTCTGCGCCGCCGGCCTGCTCGCCGCCGGCCTCTCCATCCCGATGCTGTTCGCCGTGGCGGCGCTTTGCAACGCCGCGGTGGCGCTGTTCATCTACGGCCTGGTGCCCGAATTCCTGCTGCGCTTCGTGGTCTGGATGCTGATCCACAGCGTGTATCGCGTGCGCGTGGAAAACCTCGACCAGGTGCCCGACGAGGGCCCGGCGGTGATCGTCTGCAACCACGTCAGCTTCGTCGATGCGCTGGTGATCATGGCGGCCTGCCGGCGTCCGATCCGCTTCGTCATGGACCACGGCATCTTCCGCTGGCCGGTGCTGAATTTCGTCTTCCGCACCAGCAAGGCCATCCCGATCGCCTCGGCCAGGGAAAACCCGGCGATGATGGAAAAGGCCTTCGAGGAAGTCGGCAGGGCGCTCGACGCCGGCGATCTGGTCGGCATCTTCCCCGAGGGCAAGATCACCGCCGACGGCAACATCAACCCCTTCCGCCCCGGCATCACGCGCATCCTCGCGCGCAACCCGGTGCCCGTGGTGCCGATGGCCCTGCGCGGCCTGTGGGGCAGCTTCTTCTCGCGCAAGGACGGCCCGGCAATGACCCGGCCCTTCCGCCGCGGCGTGTTCTCGCGCATCGAACTGGTCATCGGTGCTGCCGTGCAGGCAGCGGAGGCAGTACCGGAAAGGTTGCAGACGGACGTCGCCGCCTTGCGCGGAGATAGGACATAATCATGGACAACACACACAGCCAGCGCAGTAAGGAAACCTGCCGCGTGAGTGGCGTGCGACGCATGGCAGGCGCGGGTACCCGCTACGTCGCGGTCCTACTCTGCGCCCTGCTTGCCGGCTGCCAGACGGCGCCGACCGTCCCCGGCTTCGGCAATTTCGGCGGTTCACCAAGCGCGCCGCAGACGGAGGCGGCCACCCCGGCTTATGACGCGGGCAAGGTCGTGCGCTGGTTCCCGATCCAGGCGCGGTTCGCGCCCGACGGCTCCTGGCTGGTGGTCAATCTGTGCAACCACTACAACCCGCGCTTCTGCCGCATCGTGCGCTGGAACCCGGACGCCCCCGGCCAGCCGGTGGAGGGTGGGCTGACCAGCGTCGGCCGCTGGCGGCTGGTAGCCGGGCAGGCGCCGGACAAGAGCTACATCTGGCCCACCGTTTCCTGGGAAGGCAAGAAGCTGGCCTTCACCGTCGCCGACTGCTCGGTTGAGCGCGCCCCTGGCTGGCCGGCGGCCGAGGGCAAGGCCGGTGCCGCCGTGCCGCCGCCCGTCGACTGCGAATTCTTCCTCGCACGCCCGGCGGTGAGCGAAAGCGTCGTGGACATCCGCGTCGGCTATCGTGAGATCCCCATCGCCTCGGCGGCGCGGCCCGCCTGGCGGCCCGACGACCGGGCCCTGCTCTACTGGCGCACCGTGGGCACGATGCGCCAGGCCAGCGGCCGCATGGCCGGTGCGCGCAGCCTGTACGAGTTCGACCTGACGACGGGCCGGGAAGCGAACAAGTTGCAGGGTGTGCGGGGAAATATGTCATGGGACCACGAGTTCGCGTCACCGCATTACACGCCTGACGGCAAGCGGTTTCGCAGTTGTGGCTGGGAGTCGACCGGGCGACGAGACTACGTCGACCATGGTGTTCATTGCTTCGAGGTTGTGTCGACACCGACCCCGCAATTAGAGGTGCTGAACGCCCGGGGAGAATCAGCCTTCAAGATTCTCTTCGCTGACTGGCATGGCAGCCATCTTTTGATCGATGCGTTACGTCAGATGTTCCTGGTGGACCGGCAAACGCGAAAACGCGACGCTCCCTTAATCGACCCACCACCAACAATGAAGGGCTCGATCGTCGATGCTGATATTGCTGCATCCGCCGGAGACGTCGTCGCCGTGCAAGGTACGCTAGCGCTACAGGTGGCCCCTACACGAGGTGGCGGCGCCGGCCACTATGCCGACAACCGTCAACGCCAGCGGCCTCTGCTGATCTATTTCAAGCGCTCGGCAGGCGCACCAGTGCCGGTGATCTGGCCGAATGTCGAAGCACTCGCGGGCGGCGGCACTTGAGCGCCGTACTGCCAGCGCCGACTGTCAGGCCACGCGGACCCCACGCGCATCCCGCTCACAAACCTGAACACGTATTGACAACGCCAATACATTGACTAGACTTGCCGCATGGATTTCCACTTCGAGTTGAACGGCGAAAGCTTTGTCTGGGACGCCGCGAAGGCCGAAACGAACTGGCGCAAGCATGGCGTGCGGTTCGAGGAAGCGGCGGCGGTGTTCTTCGATCCGCTGTTCGTCCTGGCCGAGGCGTCGCGCGACGAAGAGGCGCGATACGCGGCAATCGGCTTCGATGCCGCCGGCCGGCTGCTGTATGTGGTCCATGTCGAGATCGAAGACATCTGCATCCGCATTGTTTCTGCGCGACGCACGGAACCCGAGGAGGAAGCACGCTATGCTGAGTGAACGGACAAAGAAGCGACTGGCGAAGGATCGGCCGATGACCTCGATCACCCTGCGCATCCCGGTGGACGTGGTTGAATCTCTGAAGCAGATTGCCCCGCTGAAGGGATTCTCGGGTTACCAGACACTGCTTAAAGCCTATATCGGCGAAGGGCTGCGTCAGGACGAAGCGAAGTTCGCCCCCGACCAGACGGCACGGCTGATTGAAGCACTCAAGAAGCGCGGTGTGCCGGAATCCGTGCTCGATCAGGCAAGCAAGGATCTCTCTGCGGCCTGATCGCCGTACCGCCATCGCCAACTCTCAGGTGCCGGCAACTCCGGCGCCGTGCGCCTGCTGGTCGGCGTGGTAGCTGGAACGCACCAGTGGTGCCGAGGCGGCGTGGGTGAAGCCCATGGCCGTCGCTTCTCTGGCGTACATGGCGAAGATGTCGGGATGGACGTAGCGCAATACCGGCAGATGGTGGCCTGACGGCGCCAGGTACTGGCCGATGGTCAGCATTTCGACGTCGTGGGCGCGCAGGTCGCGCAGCGTGTCGAGGATTTCCTCGTCGGTTTCGCCGAGGCCCACCATCAGCCCGGATTTGGTCGGCACGCCCGGCACGCGCGCCTTGAAGGCTTTCAGCAACTGCAGCGAATTGGCGTAGTCGGCGCCGGGGCGCGCCTGCTTGTAGAGGCGCGGCACGGTTTCCATGTTGTGGTTCATCACGTCGGGCGGGTTCAGCGCCAGGATGTCCAGCGCGGTGTCCAGCCGGCCGCGGAAATCGGGCACCAGGATTTCGATCTTGGTGCCCGGCGAGTACTCGCGAATTTTCGCGATGCAGTCGGCGAAGTGCTGGGCGCCGCCGTCGCGCAGGTCGTCGCGGTCGACGCTGGTGATCACCACGTATTTCAGCTTCATCGCGGCGATGGTGCGCGCCAGCTTTTCGGGTTCCTCCGCGTCGGGCGGCAGCGGCTTGCCGTGGCCGACGTCGCAGAAGGGGCAGCGGCGGGTGCACAGGTCGCCGAGGATCATGAAGGTGGCCGTACCGTTGCCGAAGCATTCGCCGATGTTGGGGCAGGTGGCTTCCTCGCACACCGTATGCAAATGGTGTTCGCGCAGGATCTGCTTGATCTCGCCGAAGCGGCCGGCGCTGCTGCCGGCCTTGACGCGGATCCAGTCGGGTTTCTTCAGAGTCGTTGCGGCCGGCACCACCTTGATCGGGATGCGGGCGGTCTTGGCCTCGCCTTTTTGCTTGGTCGTCATATCGTTTCGTCCAGTTGCCGGGTCAGCTGTTCTGCCAGAGCCTGGCCTACTATCGCAGTTTCGTCAGCGTTGCGCCATTGTGGCAAACACGCACGCAGCTGGGTGACCGTCATGCCCTCGTAGCCGCAAGGGTTGATCGCGGCGTAGGGTGCCAGATCCATATCGACATTCAGCGATACGCCGTGGTAGCTGCAGCCGTGCTTGATGCGCAGGCCTAGCGCGGCGATCTTGGCACTGCCGACATAAACGCCGGGCGCGCCGGCCAGCCTCGCTGCGCTGACGCCGTAGCCCGCGAGCAGGTCGATCACCGCCTGCTCGATGCGATTGACCAGGCCGCGCACCGTGATATCGCGCCGGCGCAGGTCGAGCAGCAGGTAGACCACCACCTGGCCGGGGCCGTGGTAGGTGATCTGACCGCCGCGGTCGATCTGCACCACGGGAATGCCGATGTCACGCAGCAGATGCTCGGGCTTGCCCGACAGTCCCTGGGTGAACACCGGCGGATGTTCGCAGAGCCAGAGTTCGTCCAGCGTGTCGGCAGTGCGCGCGGCGGTGAACTCCTGCATCGCGGCGAAGGTCGCTGCGTAATCGACGTGCCCCAGGGTCTTGACGATCACAATACGACTTTGACTGCGGGGTGCGCCGTCAGTTCGCGGTAAAGCGCATCGAGCTGGGCTTGCGACACGGCGCGCACGGTGCAGGTCAGCGACAGATAGTTGCCGGCTTTGGAGGGGCGCATTTCGACCGAGGCGGGATCGAAGTCTGGGGCATGCCTGAGCACGATCGCGACGACGGTCTGGGCAAAATCCGCGAGGTTCGCGCCCATGACCTTGAGCGGAAAGTCGCAGGGAAACTCAAGCAGCGTTTCCTTGCTCATGACACCGCGCGCATCACCGTGGCCTTGAATTCCTGATACCAGGCGTACATCTGCGCGAACACCGGCCCCGGCGTGCCGCCGGCGCCAGCGCGCTGCGTCCCGTTGGGAACTTTTGAGCCGACAGCACGCCCGTCGAGCGTGACGATGGGCAGCACTTCCTTGGTCGAGGAGCACATCCACAACTCGTCGGCGGCGCGCGTCTCGGTTTCGGTGATGTCGCGTACTTCATGCGCCAGGCCGTGCTGGGCGGCGAGTTCGAGCACCACGTCGTAGGTGATGCCGGGCAGCATCAGGTGGTTCTTGATCGGCGCCAGCAGCACGCCGTCCTTGACCACGAAAATCGAGGAGGCCGAACCTTCGGTGAGGAAGCCGTCGCGGAACAGCACGGTCTCGACGCAGCCGGCGGCCACCGCCATCTGGCGCAGCAGGCAGTTGGCCAGGAGCGAGGTGGTTTTCAGGTCGCAGCGCAGCCAGCGGATGTCGGCCGCGGAAACCGCGGCGATGCCCAGCTCGCGCTGGCTCGCCGGCGGCGTCTGCATGGCTTCGGCGAAGATCACCGCGGTCGGCGCGACCTGCTTCGGAAAGGCGTGGTTGCGCACGGCCATCGGGCCGCGCGTGACCTGGATGTAGATCGACTGGTCTTCCCATTCGGCCTCGCGCGCGAGCTGGGTGACGAATCCTATCCATTGGTCCAGGCGATACGGATTGGCCAGTTGGATGCCGTCCAGGCTGTGCTGCAGGCGGGACAGATGCTGTTCGAGGCGGAACGGCCGCCGCGAATACACGGGGATCACCTCGTAGACGCCGTCGCCGAAGAGAAAGCCGCGGTCCATGACGGAGACATTGGCGTCTCTTGGCGCAAGCCACTGCCCATTGAGGAAGACTCGCGCCGTCATTGGAAATACAACCTGATGTCGTCCCACAGCCGGCCGAAGAAGCCGGCGATGGGCACGTCATTCTGGGCCACGACCGGGTACTCGCCCCAGGGCTGGTCGCCGACCGCGAGTTTCAGCGTGCCGACCGCGCTGCCGGCCGCAATCGGCGCCACCAGCGGCTGCCGGCTGACCAGTTGCGCGCTGACCTTGTCGGCCATGCCGCGCGGCACCGAGATCACGAAATCCTCGGCGAAGCCGGCGCCGACCAGGTTTTGCGCGCCCTTGAAGACCTTGAGCTGAGAAACCGCCTGGCCCTTGTCGTAGAGCTTGACCGATTCGAACGCGGTGTAGCCCCAGTTGAGCAGGTTCAGCGAATCGCGGGTACGGGCTTCTTCGGAAGGCGTACCGAGCACCACGGAGATCAAACGCCGCGGACCGCGTCTGGCGGTGGCGATCAGGCAGTAGCCGGCCGCATTCGAATGCCCGGTCTTGAGACCATCGACGGTCGGGTCGGCCCACAGCAGGCGGTTGCGGTTGTGCTGGCGGATACCGGCGTAGGTGTATTCCTTGGTCGCGTGCAGGGCATGGGTTTCCGGATGTTCGCGAATCAGCGCTGCGGCCAGGCGGGCGAGGTCGCGCGCCGTCGAATAGTGGTTGGGCGTCGGGCCGTCGAAGTAGCCGCTGGCATTGAGGAAATTCGTGTCCTTGAGGCCCATGCGCTGCGCCGTGCGGTTCATCATTGCGGCGAAGGCGTCCTCGCTGCCGCCGATGGCTTCGGCCAGCGCCACCGAAGCATCATTGCCGGACTGGATCACCATGCCCTTGAACAGGGCGTCGACCGAAACACCCTTGTTCACCGGTACGAAGCTGCGCGAACCCTGGGTGCGCCAGGCGCGTTCGGACACCGTGAGCGGCTGCTGCAGGTCAAGTCGCTTCTGCGCCAGCGCTTCGGCGACCAGATAAGTGGTCATGACCTTGGTCAGCGAGGCCGGCTCCAGGCGCGTGTCGGCGTCCTGCGCGGCCAGCACCTGACCGGTGGCGTAGTCCATCAGGATCCAGGCGCGGGCGCTCAGCGAAGGCACCGGAAGCGGCTGGGCGTGGCTTGCGGCAAACTGCAGCAGGCTCAGAACAAAGACAAGAAATCGCATCGGGGAATCGGCCTATGAGAGGCTGCGAATTATACGGCGCGAGCGGAATCGTCCTCTGATTCCTGACTAGCGCTGCACGATCACCGGCGCCATGCCGAGGTTCTCGCGCAGGCGTCCGCCGGCCTGCTGCGCCGCCGCGGCATCGGGCCAGGGCCCGAGCTGGACGCGGAACAGCTTGCCGGCGGCCTGAACCACCAGCTTGGCGGACAGTTCGCCGAGTTCGCGCGTCAGGCGTGCGCGCAAGGCCTCGGCATTGTCGCGATTGCCGAAGGCGCCCAGTTGCAGGAAATGGCCGCGCGCATCCTGCACCTGCGGCAGCGGCGGTTCGGATTCGACCGCCGCCAGCCTGGCGATCGGGTCGTCGTCGAGCGTTTGCGGCGGGGTCGGCGGCGGCGCTGCCGCGGCGAGGGTCTGCCCGGGCAGGACGCTTTCCACCTCGACCACCGCGCTGCCGCTGCCGATATAGCCGAGCTTCCAGGCGGCGGTCCACGAGAGGTCGATCTCGCGTCCGGCATGGAAGGGGCCGCGGTCATTGACGCGCACCACCACCGCCCTGCCATTGGCCGGATTGCTGACGCGGACATAGGACGGAATCGGCAGCGTCGGATGCGCGGCGGTCATGCCGTACATGTCGTAGGGTTCGCCGCTGGAGGTCTTCTGACCATGGAACTTGCGCCCGTACCAGCTGCCGATGCCGCGCGCCTTGTAGGGCTGCAGTGTGCGCAACGGCACGTAGTCGCGGCCGAACACCGAGTAGGGTTTGTTGGCGAAGCGGTGCAGCGGCTCCGGCTTCGGCACCGCGTCGGGAATCGCGTCGATGACTTCCGGCGGCGGCTGGTCGCCGGGCCCGTCGTCCTGGTAGAAACCGCCGCTGTACTTGATCACCGGCGCCGGTTTGCTCGCCGTGCCGCCAGGAGTTGGCGTTGGCGGCACGGCGACCGCGGGCGTCTCGGCGCGGTCGATGATCGGGCGCGGCGCCTGCGTGCCGCAGGCGGCAAGGAACAGCGATAGAAGCAAGAGCGAAAAAGCTTTACCACAGAGACACAGAGGCACAGAGGAAAAGCCAGGCGAGAAAAGCAATTGAATAGCTCTTGAAGTTCTCTGAGCTTCCTCTGTGCCTCTGTGTCTCTGTGGTGAAGGGTTCTGAATCACTTCTGCACCAGCATGCGATTGCCGTGGATCGACATGAGTATGCCGATGCCGATGAACAGCGTCACCAGGGCCGTGCCGCCGTAGCTGATCAGCGGCAGCGGCACGCCGACCACCGGCAGGATGCCGGAGACCATGCCCATGTTGACGAAGGCATAGGTGAAGAAAATCATGGTCACGGCGCCGGCCAGCAGGCGCGAGAACAGCGTCGCCGCGTTGGCCGCGATCAGCAGGCCGCGGCCGATCAGCAGTGCGTAGAGCAAGAGCAGCAGCAGGTTGCCGAGCAGGCCGAACTCCTCGGAGAACACCGCGAAGATGAAGTCGGTATGGCGCTCGGGGATGAACTCCAGCTGCGCCTGGGTACCTTCCCGCCAGCCCTTGCCGAAGATGCCGCCGGAACCGATCGCGATGGTCGACTGGATGATGTGGAAACCCTTGCCCAGCGGGTCCTTTTCCGGATCCAGCAGGGTGATGATGCGATTCCTCTGGTAGTCGTGCAGCATGGTCCAGGCCAGCGGCGCCGCCGCGGCCGCCGCGACGACCATGCCGATCATGATCTTCCACGACAGTCCGGCAAAGAAGATCACGTAGAAGCCGGCCGCCAGCACCAGGACGGCCGTGCCCAGGTCGGGCTGGCGTGCGATCAGGGCCACCGGAATCAGCAGCAGGAAGGCGGCAATGGCGTAGTCGCGCAGGCGCGGCATGGCTTCGCGCTGCTGGAAGTACCAGGCGAGCAAGAGCGGCATGGCGATTTTCATCAGTTCGGACGGTTGCGCGCGCATGAAGCCGAGATTCAGCCAGCGCCGCGCGCCCTTCGACACGTCGCCGAACAGGGCCACGGCGATCAGCAGCAGCAGGCCGGCCAGGTAGATCGGCACCGCCAGGTGCATCAGGCGCTGCGGCGGCACCTGGGCCGCAATCCGCATCACCACCAGCGCCACCGCGACATTGACCAGCTGCGTATTGAGTCGCTCGGGCGAGGCGCTACCCATCATGCCCACTGCGAGCAGCAGCAACATGCCGGCGATCAGCATCAGGGGCCCGTCGATCGGCGCCACCAGGCGTTGCGCGAAATTGCGGAGCATGGCCAGACCGGTGCCGTGGTTCATTCCTCATCCTCCTCTACGGCGGCCTCGTCGACGGGGGCCGGCGCCTGCGGCCGCTTGCCGAGCAGATAGTA
Organism: Pseudomonadota bacterium; assembly: GCA_043821985.1. Classification (GTDB taxonomy): domain Bacteria; phylum Pseudomonadota; class Gammaproteobacteria; order Burkholderiales; family Thiobacillaceae; genus Thiobacillus. The sequence goes on along the minus strand of JBDRCF010000047.1, from coordinate 218,302 downwards.
GTCGAGCACCTGGCGTGCGATCGGGGCGGCGGCCTGGGCGCCGAAGCCGCCGTTCTCGACCAGCACGGCAAGTGCGATCTTCGGTTGCTCGGCCGGCGCGAAGGCGATGAACAGTGCATGGTCGCGCAGTTCATGCTTGACGCTTCCCGCCTTGTACTCGGCGCCCTTCAGCGAATACACCTGGGCGGTGCCGGTCTTGCCGGCCGAGACATATTCGGCGCCGGCGAAGGCTCGTGCGCCGGTGCCTTCCTTGTTCACGCCGACCATGGCGTTCCTGATCACCTCGACGTGTTCCGGCTTCAGCCCGATATCGCGCGTCGGCTCTCGCTCGATCAAGGTCTTGTTGCCGGTCCGGGTGTCGGTGATGAACTTCACCAGATGCGGCCGGAACACCACGCCGTTGTTGGCCAGGATCGCAGTGGCGTGCGCCAGCTGGATCGGCGTATAGGCGTTGTAACCCTGGCCGATGCCGATCGAGATGGTTTCGCCGGCATACCATTTCTGCTGTTCGGGCTTCTTGAAGCGTTTTCTCTTCCACTCCTGCGACGGCAGCACGCCTTCCGATTCGCCGTCGATGTCGATGCCGGTGCGGCTGCCGAAGCCGAGGCGGCCCATGAAGGCCGCGATGTTGTCGATGCCCATGTCGTTGGCCAGCATGTAGTAGTAGGTGTCGCAGGACTCCACGATGGATTTGTACATGTCCACCATGCCATGCCCGCCCTTCTTGTCGTCGCGGAAATGGTGGCCGCCGAAATTGAAAAAGCCGGGGTCGGAAATCGCCTGTTCCGGACGCCGTTTGCCCAGCGTCAGGGCGCCCAGCGCCATGAAAGGCTTGAAGGTGGAGCCCGGCGGGTAGGCGCCGTTGAGCGCGCGGTTGACCATGGGCTTGTCGGGAGACTCGTTGAGTTCCTTCCAGTTCTGGGTGTCGATGCCGTCGACGAACATGTTGGGATCGTAGTTGGGCACCGCTACCAAAGCCAGGATGCCGCCGGTGGCCGGCTCGATGGCGACCAGCGCGCCACGGCGCGAGCCGAAGGCCTGCTCGGCGATGCGCTGCAGCTCGGCATCGATGGTCAGGGTCAGATTATTGCCGGCCACCGGCGCACTGCGCGCCAGGGTACGTACGGCACGTCCGCCGGCATCGACCTCGACCTGCTCGAAGCCGGTCTCGCCATGCAGGTCGAACTCGTAGCGCTGTTCCAGTCCGGTCTTGCCGAAGTGATCGGTGCCGCGATAATTGGCGTCCTGCTCGCGCTCCTCGATCTTCTCCAGGTCGCGGTCATTGACCCGGCCGATATAGCCCAGCAGGTGCGAGGCGAATGCGCCGCCCGGATACTGGCGAAACAGCCGCGCCTTGATGTCTACCCCGGGGAAGCGGTAGCGGTGGGCGATGAACCGGGCCACCTCCTCGTCGGTCAGCCGGGTGCGGATCGGCAGCGACTCGAAGTTGCGGCTTTCTTCCAGCAGTTGCCGGAAGCGCTTGCGGTCCTTGGGCTGGATCTCGATGATTTCAGCCAGCTCGTCGATCACCTGTTCCAGCTGGCCGGTCCTGGAAGGAATGATCTCCAGGGTGTAGGCCGGGTAGTTGCGCGCCAGCATGACGCCGTTGCGGTCTAGGATCAGGCCGCGGTTGGGCACCACCGGCACCAGCGATATGCGGTTGTCTTCAGCGCGGGTCTGGTAGTAATCGTGCTGGACCACCTGCAGCCAGACGAAGCGGGCGAACAGCAGGCTGAAGCAAAGCAGCACGAAGCCGCCCGCCACCACGAGGCGCGCACGGAAGCGCTCGAGTTCCTGCTGCGGGTTCTTGAATTCCATTCCTGACCTAGGCCGGTACGGACGGAAGCGACGGAGGGCTTGCCGGCAGAATCATATCGGCCGATGGACGTCCTTGTCTTCCGGGCGGAACTGCGGAATCAGCAGCAGGTAGGTCACCGGATGCCAGAGCAGCGCGGCGACGAAGCTGGAAAGAAACCACAGCACACCGGGAAACTCGGCGCCGCCGATCATGCGCGCGATCATCATCACCAGTTGCATGCCGAGGAACAGTGGCAGCACATGCAGCGCCTGCTGCGCCAGGGGAAACCACAGCACGCGGCGCGACAGGCCCGCCGCGGCAAAGGCCAGCAGCACATAGGCCAGTGCATGCTGTCCCATTACGCTGGCATCGGCGACGTCCATCGCCAGGCCGAGCACGAAGCCTGCCGCCATGCCGACCTTGAGCGGCTGATGCACGCACCAGAAGGCCAGCACCAGCGCCACCCAGTCGGGAATGCCGGGCAAACGGCCGAAAGGAACCAGGTTCAGCAGCAGGGCAAGGAACAGCGTCAGCACGATGAACCAGTTTCTGACCGGCAGCAGGATGCGCCGCGAGGAATGGGTGGGTTGCATCTACGGCTTAGCCTTTTTCTTGATGCGCTTGCCGCCGGCGGGTCGCTCGGGAGTCGCCGGAGCGTCGTCGGGCTGCGGTGGCTGGGTCGTGCGTGCGCCCAGCACCAGGGTCAGGCCGTGGCGCTCGACGCCGGCCAGCGGCGCGCAGGTGATGCGGGCGAAGGAGTAGGAACTGTCGCGGTCGATCTTGACCACCCTGGCCACCGGCAGGCCGCGCAGATAGACGCCGTCGAGTCCCGAAGTTACCAGCACGTCGCCCACCTGCACCTCGGCGTTCGCCGCCAGGAAGCGCAGTTCCATCATGCCGGCGCCGACGCCGGCCAGCACGGCGCGCAAACCGTTGCGCTGCACTTCGACGGGTATCGCCTGATCCTTGTCGGTGAGCAGCAACACTTCCGCCGTGAGCGGGAACACCCGCACCACCTGGCCGATCACGCCGACCTCATCCACCACCGCCTGGCCGCCGGCAATGCCGTGCTGGCTGCCCTTGTCGATGATCACTCGCCGCGAAAACGGATCGCGCGCGGCATACAGGATTTCGGCGATGCGGCCTTCCACCGGCAGCCGCGTACGCATGTCGAGCAGGGCGCGCAGCCGCAGGTTCTCCTGCTCCAGGTGCTGCTGGCGCAGCAGCAGGTTGGCGGCTTCCAGCTGGCGTCGGCGCAGTTCCTGGTTCTCCTTCAGCAGCGCGGATTGTCGTGCCAGATAGGCGCCGAAATCGCCGGCGGCGTCGATCGGCATCCAGGTCACGCGCTGTAGCGGCCAGGCCACCGTGGCGACGGCCAGACGCGCCCATTCCAGGGTATGAAAGCGCAGGTCGGCGACCAACAGCAGCACGGAGAGCGAGACGAAAAACGCCAGCCGCACGAGCGGCGCCGGACCCCGTTTGAAAAAGGGTGGCGGAACATGGCCAGCGACGGACATCAAGGCATTACGCCCTCGAAATGTGATGGAACCCCGGTGGGACCCAGCGTGCTGCGGCTACGGGGCCAATCTGCAAGCTACACGGGGCGGGCTTTACTCGTTGGCGAAAATACTGCCGAGTTTGTCCATCTTTTCAAGTGCCATGCCGGAGCCGCGCGCGACGCAGGTCAGGGGATCGTCGGCGACGATCACCGGCAGGCCGGTTTCCTCGGTCAGCAGGCGATCGAGGTCGTGCAGCAAGGCGCCGCCACCGGTCAGCACCAGACCGCGCTCGGCGATGTCGGCGCCGAGTTCGGGCGGGGTCTTTTCCAGCGCATCCTTGACCGCCTTGACCACCTGGTTGAGCGGCTCGGACAGGGCTTCGAGAACTTCGTTGGAGGAAATCGTGAACTTGCGCGGAATGCCCTCGGCGCGGTTGATGCCGGAGACTTCCATCTCGCGCACTTCGGCGCCAGGGAAGGCCGAGCCGATCTGCTTCTTGATGTTCTCGGCGCTGTTGTCGCCGATCTGCATGCCGTAGTTGCGGCTGATGTAGGAGATGATCGCCTCGTCGAACTTGTCGCCGCCGACGCGCACCGAATTGGCATAGACCATGCCGCCCAGCGAGATCACGCCGACTTCGGTGGTGCCGCCGCCGATGTCCACCACCATCGATCCGGTGGCGTCCGACACCGGCAGGCCGGCGCCGATCGCCGCCGCCATCGGCTCCTCGATCAGATACACCTGCGAGGCGCCGGCGCCGAGCGCCGACTCGCGGATGGCGCGGCGCTCGACCTGGGTCGAGCCGGAGGGCACGCAGATGATGATGCGCGGGCTGGGCGAGAACAGGCGCGACTCATGCACGCGCTTGATGAACTGCTTGAGCATCTGCTCGGTGACGGTGAAGTCGGCGATGACGCCGTCCTTGAGCGGGCGGATGACCTGGATTTCCTTGGGATTGCGCCCGATCATGCCCTTGGCCTCGCGGCCGACGGCCTGGATGGTCTTCTTGGCGTTGGGGCCGCCTTCGATGCGGATGGCGACGACCGAAGGTTCGTCGAGCACGACGCCCTTGCCGCGCACGTAAATCAGCGTGTTGGCGGTACCGAGGTCAATCGCGAGATCGTTGGAAAAATAGGAGCGGAGAAAGCCGAACATCGTGGTTCCAGTGTTGAAGCCCGCCCAGGACGGGCTGGGGCCAGAAGGTCGCATATGATAACCTATCGCGCCCGTCGATTTGGCCAATGCGCCGGCCTGATTTCCGACGGGCGCCCCGTCATCTACCCCACTTGCCACCATGTCCCTGAATCTGGAAGACGTCTCCCGCATCGCCCTTTTGTCCCGCATCGAACTCTCGGTGGCGGAGCGCGAAACCACGCGCGACCAGCTGAACGGCATTCTCGGCTTCATCGAGCAATTGCAGGCCGTCGATACCGCCGGCATCGAGCCGATGGCGCATGCCGTCGATGTGGTGCAGCGCCTGCGCGCCGACGTCGTCACCGAGAGCGACCGCCGCGCCGACTTCCAGGCCGTGGCGCCGGAAACCGAAGCCGGGCTTTACCTTGTGCCGCGGGTGGTGGAATGAAGCTATCGCTTCATTCACCCGCAAAGTCCCCCCACCCCCTGGTCCACGGGCGGCTTTGCACAGCCGCCCGGCTGCACAGGCGCGGAGCAGTGCTCCGCGAATTCCCTGCTTCGCCCCCCGCCCCGAGGGCGGGGGCTACTGATTGGCGCCGCCGCGTTGCGGCGACGAAATGAAATGATCAACGCCTCTCTCAAGCAGCTGTCGGCTGCACTGGCAGCCAAAAAAGTCTCGGCCGTCGAGTTGGCCACTTTGTTCCTCGACCGCATAGCCCGGCTCAATCCCGGCCTCAACGCCTTCATCGCGCTCGACCGCGACAAGACCCTGGCCCAGGCGCAAGCCGCCGACGAGACCCGCAGAGTTGGCGCTGGCGCCCCGGCGATTTCGCCTCTGTGCGGCATCCCTTTGGCGCACAAGGATATTTTCTGCACCAAGGGCTGGCGTACGAGCTGCGGTTCGAAGATGCTGGAGAACTTCGTTTCGCCCTACGACGCGCATGTGGTCGAAAAGCTCGCCGGCGCCGGCATGGTCATGCTGGGCAAGCTCAACATGGACGAGTTCGCCATGGGCTCGTCGAACGAATCCTCGTATTTCGGCCCGGTGAAGAACCCCTGGGACCTCTCCCGCGTGCCCGGCGGTTCCTCGGGCGGCTCGGCGGCCGCCATCGCGGCGCGGCTCAGCCCTGCGGCGACGGGCACCGACACCGGCGGCTCGATCCGCCAGCCGGCGGCCCTGTGCGGGCTGACCGGGCTCAAGCCGACCTATGGCGCGGTGTCGCGCTACGGCATGATCGCCTTCGCCTCCAGTCTCGACCAGGCCGGGCCGATGGCGAAGAGCGCCGAAGACTGCGCGCTGCTGCTCAATGCCATGGCCGGTTTCGATGCGCGCGACTCCACCTCGCTCGAACGCCCTGCCGAGGATTACGCGCGCGACCTGGACCAGCCGCTGGCAGGCCTGAAGATCGGCCTGCCCAGGGAATTCTTCGGCGCGGGCATGGATGAGGACGTGCGCGCCGCGGTCGAGGCGGCGCTGGCCGAGTACCGCAAGCTGGGCGCCGTCACGGTCGAGGTGGGCCTGCCCAATTCCGGCCTTTCCGTGCCGGCCTATTACGTGATCGCCCCTGCCGAGGCCAGTTCCAACCTCTCGCGCTTCGACGGTGTGCGCTACGGCTACCGCGCGCCGGACTATGCCGACCTGGCCGAGATGTATTCGCGCAGCCGGGCGCAGGGCTTCGGCGCCGAGGTCAAGCGCCGGATACTGATCGGCACCTATGTGCTGTCCCACGGCTATTACGATGCCTACTACCTCCAGGCGCAGAAGATTCGCCGCCTGATCGCCGCCGACTTCAAGGCCGCCTTCCAGCAGTGCGACGTGATCATGGGGCCGACCTCGCCCTCGGTGGCCTTCGCCTTCGGCGCCAAGAGCGCCGATCCGGTGCAGATGTACCTGTCGGACATCTACACGATTTCCACCAATCTCGCCGGCCTGCCCGGCATGTCGCTGCCCTGCGGCTTTGGCCGGAACAACATGCCGGTCGGCCTGCAGATCATCGGTAATCTGTTTGATGAAGCCAGGATGTTGAACGTTGCGCACAAATACCAGCAAGTTACCGACTGGCACACGCAAATGCCCAAGTTGGCAGAGGTGGCGAAATGAGCCGGGATAAGCAGTGGGAAGTGGTGATCGGGCTGGAAACCCACGCCCAGTTGCAAACGAAATCGAAGATATTTTCCGGTAGCAGCATCGCCTTCGGCGCCGAACCCAACGTCCAGGCCAGCGCGGTCGATATCGCACTGCCCGGCGTATTGCCGGTGCTCAACCGCGAGGCCGTGGTCTGCGCCATCAAGTTCGGCCTCGCCGTGGGCGCCACGATTGCGCCGCGTTCGGTGTTCGCGCGCAAGAACTACTTCTACCCGGACCTGCCCAAGGGCTACCAGATCAGCCAGTTCGAGATCCCCGTGGTCTCCGGTGGTGGCCTGGCGATAAGAGTTGGTGCTGCAAATGACCCGAATGCGACGGCGGCGGAGAAATTCGTCCATCTGACGCGCGCCCACCTCGAAGAAGATGCGGGCAAGTCCCTGCACGAGGACTTCCACGGTCGCACCGGCATCGACCTGAATCGCGCCGGCACGCCGCTGCTGGAAATCGTCACCGAGCCGGACATGCGCTCGTCGGCTGAGGCGGTCGCCTACGCCCGTGCGCTGCACGCGCTGGTGCAGTGGATCGGCATTTGCGATGGCAACATGCAGGAAGGCTCCTTCCGCTGCGACGCCAACGTGTCGGTGCGCCGACCGGGCGAACCGCTCGGCACCCGGCGCGAGATCAAGAACTTGAATTCCTTCCGCTTCATGCAGCAGGCGATCGACTTCGAGGTGCAGTGGCAGATCGCCGAAATCGAGGAAGGCCGCGCGATTCGCCAGGCCACGGTGCTGTTCGATCCCGACACGGGCGAGACGCGCGCTATGCGCAGCAAGGAAGACGCGCACGACTACCGTTATTTCCCCGACCCCGACCTGCTGCCGCTGGAAATCAAGGCGGACTGGATTGCCCAGGTGCAATCGGGCTTGCCCGAACTGCCGCAGGCCATGCAGCAGCGCTTCCAGTCCGGGTTGGGGCTTTCCGCCTACGACGCGGCGGCGCTGACGGCATCGCGCGAAATGGCGGCCTACTTCGAGGCCGCGCTGGAGTCGGCCGGCCGCGAAAACGCCAAGCCGGTCGCCAACTGGATCATGGGTGAACTGTCCGCGCGCCTCAACAAGGAAGGGCTGGAGATAGCCGCCGCCCCGCTGTCGGCGCCGCAGCTCGCCGGCATCGTGCGCCGCATTGCCGACAACACGATTTCCAACAAGATTGCTAGGGACGTTTTCGACGCGCTCTGGGCCGGCGACGGCAAGGATGCCGACGCCGTGATCGAGGCGAAGGGCCTGAAGCAAATCACCGATACCGGCGCGATCGAGGCTCTGGTCGATGAAGTGCTGGCCGCCAACCAGAAGTCGGTGGATGAATATCGTGCCGGCAAGGAAAAGGCCTTCAATGCCCTGGTCGGACAGGCCATGAAGGCCACCCGCGGCAAGGCCAATCCGCAGCAGGTCACCGACCTGCTGAAGAAAAAACTCGGCGCCTGACGGACCTTATTCGGCCGGCTTCTTCGAGGACGGCGCGGCCGGCTTCGACGGAGCCGGTGCCGCGGCGGCAGGCTCAGCAGCGGGTGCGGGAGCCGGTGCGGCCGCAGGCGCGGCTTCCATCGGCTTCTTGCCGGTCAATTCAAGATAGCGTTTCTTCTCGTCGGCGAAGCGGCTGCGGACTTCGTCCATTTCCTTGGACTTGGCGGCAACCGCTGTTTTTTGTGCCGCGATCTCCTTCTCGTTGTCGCGGATATCCGCCTTGACCTGCTCGGGCAAAGGCTTGCCCTTGTAGAACTCCTTGTCGCTCTCCAGCTTCTTCTTGCGCTTGTTGGCTTCCTCCAGTCGTTGCTGGGCCTGTTTCATGTTCTTCTCGACTTCGGCCAGGGCGCGGTTCTGAGCCGAGTTGATGTCCTTCTCGCTGGAATAGGTCGCGAGCAAGGCCAGATTGCGGCGACGCTCCTCGGCGGCCCTCTTGGCTTCCTCTTCCTTCCGGGCCAGTTCGGCGGTGCGGCGCGCCTGCTGCTCCGCGGTCAGCGGCGCCTCGACCTTTTTCGAAACAAAGCCGCGATTGTCACGTTCCTCGTAGGCCCGGCCCTGGCAGGCGGTCGGCAGGAAGTCGCCGCAGACCTTGCGTCCGTTGGCGTCATCGCAGCAATAGATGCGGGTCTGAGCGGTGGCACCCATGGCCAGCAGGGCGGAGGAGGCAAACAGCAGGGCGGAAATCAGGCGCATGGGGGTTCTCCCTGGAGATGTGGAGGGCATCAGTCGATGCCGTAACGCAGGCGATAGGCACGCACGGCGGCGAGCTTGCTTTCAAGTTCCGGATGGCCGGACAGATAATCGATCAAATCGGTCAGACTGGCAACGCTGATCACCGGCATGCCGTAATTTCGTTCCACTTCCTGTACCGCCGAAAGCTCGCCCTGGCCACGTTCCTGGCGATCGAGGGCAATCAGCACGGCGGCAGGTTCGGCGCCGGCGGCGCGGATCAGTTCCACCGATTCGCGCACCGAAGTACCCGCGGAAATTACGTCGTCGATGATCAGCACGCGCCCCTTGAGCGGCGCCCCGACCAGCGTGCCGCCTTCGCCGTGATCCTTGGCTTCCTTGCGGTTATAGGCGTAGGGCGTGTTGTGCCCCAGGCCGGCGAGCGCCATGGCGGTGCCCGCGGCGAGCGGAATGCCCTTGTAGGCGGGGCCGAACAGCACATCGAACTGGACGCCGGCCGCCAGCATGCGGCGCGCGTAGAAATCGCTGAGGCGCGCCAGCGATGCGCCATCGTTGAACAATCCGGCATTGAAGAAATAGGGGCTCAGACGCCCGGCCTTGGTCCTGAATTCGCCAAAGCGCAACACGCCCAGCTCGCAGGCGAAGGCGATAAACTCGCGGCTCAACTCGCTGGCGGCGGTGTGGTCGGCGTTCGCATTCATCCAGCGCATTCTACATGCACAGACACATGCTCCGAATACTCACTCTGAATCTGAACGGTATCCGTTCCGCGGCCGGCAAGGGGATTTTCGACTGGCTGGCGACGCAGCAGGCCGACGTCGTCTGCGTCCAGGAACTCAAGGCGCAGCTGCCCGACCTGAGCCCCGCGCTGCGCGCGCCGGCGGGCTTCACCGGCTTTTTCCACGCAGCCGAGAAGAAAGGCTACAGCGGCGTCGGCATCTATTCGCGGCAGGCGCCCGACCGCATCGTCGAGGGTTTCGGCAACGCCGAGTTCGATGCCGAGGGGCGCTACCTGCAAGCGGATTTCGGCAAGCTGTCGGTGGTCTCGCTCTACCTCCCCTCGGGCTCCAGTTCGGACGAGCGGCAGCAGGCCAAGTTCCGCTTCCTCGACCAGTTCCGGCCGCAGCTGGAACGCCTGGCCGACGATGCCCGGCGGGCCGGGCGGGAAATCCTGCTCTGCGGCGACTGGAACATCGCGCACCGGGAAATCGACTTGAAGAACTGGAAGTCCAACCAGAAGAACTCCGGCTTTCTGCCCGAGGAGCGGGTCTGGCTGTCGTCGGTATTCGACGATCTGGGCTGGGTGGACGTGCATCGGAAGCTGCTGCCGGAAGCGACCGGCGAGGCCTACACCTGGTGGTCGAACCGGGGCCAGGCATGGGCCAAGAATGTCGGCTGGCGCATCGACTATCAGATCGCGACGCCGGGCCTCGCGGCTGCTGCGCGCCGTGCGTCGGTCTACAAGGAGCAGCGTTTCTCCGATCATGCGCCGCTGACCGTGGATTACGACTTCGCGAGCCTGTGACATGGATCATTGCGGTGCAGCGACAAAATGGGTAGCCTTCAACTGCAAGATCTTTATTCCAGGAGAGAAACATGAGCGACATGACTGATGTAAGCAAGGACAAACTGATCGCCGACGTAAAGCTGGTGATCGCCGACACGGAAGAACTGCTGCGTGCCACCGCGGGCCAGGCGGGTGAGAAGGTCGCCGAGATTCGCGCGCGGACCCAGGACAGCGTTGCTGCCGCCAAGATCAAGCTGGCCGAAGCCGAGGCGGTCGTGGTCGACAAGGCCAAGCAGGTCGGCCGCGCCGCCGACGATTACGTGCATGACAATCCCTGGCGTTCGGTCGGAGTCGCCGCCGGATTCGGTTTCATCGTCGGCCTGCTGATCGGTCGTCGCTGAACCCAGCCATGGCTGATGCGGCCGGCGGCACGCCGGAGCAGGGCGGCCTGTTCGCGTCGAGCAAGGGTTTGCTCGGCACCGGCGTCAAGCTGCTGCACAATCGCCTCGAACTCCTCGGCGTGGAACTGGCCGAGGAGAGGGTGCGGGTGGTTTCCCTGCTGGTTTATGGCGCCGCCGCCTTTCTGTGCATCGCAGCCGGCCTGATCTTCCTTGCCATCTTTGTCACCGTGATGCTGTGGGAATCCAATCGCCTGCTTGCCCTCGGCATTTTCTCGGCACTTTTTCTCGGCGCCGGCGGCGTCAGTCTGGTGCTGGCGATGAGTCGGGCACGCGCGGGTTCGAAGCTGTTTTCCGCCAGCCTGGCCGAACTGCGCAAGGACCGCGATGCCTTGTCGGCCGCCGACGCGGCCGGACCGAAGTGAACGCCAGCGCGCTCGAGCTTGCCTTGAAGAGGCAGCGGCTGCAGATCGCCAGCGAGAGCCTGCGCAGCGATTTCGGCCGCCATGCCGCCGGGCTGGCGCCGGCTTTCGGCGCGGCGGATTGCGCGGTCGAAGGCGCCCGCTGGATGGGGCGCAACCCGCAACTGGTGGTCGCCGCAGGCGTCGCGCTGGCCGTGGTCCGGCCGCGCAGGGCCTGGCGCTGGGGACGCCGGGCGTTTATCGGCTGGCAGGCATGGCGCCGCTTGCGAGAATACCTCGACCGCCGCCAGCCGGCCTGATCCGCGCCTGGCAGCAGCGGGCAGCAGCGGGCAACGGCGTGCAGATCGCGATGAGCCCCGCACCATGAAGTTCAAGGATTACTACGAGATCCTCGGCTTGGCGCGCAGCGCAACCCAGGACGAGATCAAGCACGCCTACCGCAAGTTGGCGCGCAAATACCATCCGGACGTGAGCAAGGACCCCGATGCCGAGGCGCGCTTCAAGGAGCTGGGTGAGGCTTATGCGGTGCTGAAGGACCCGGAGAAGCGCGCGGCCTACGACCAGATGGGCAGCCAGTGGAAGGCCGGACAGGACTTCCAGCCGCCACCGGGCTGGGATACCGGCTTCGAGTTCAGCGGCGGCGAATTCGGCCCCGGCCCAGGCGGCGAGCACAGCGACTTCTTCGAAGCCCTGTTTGGCCGCCATTTCGGGACCGGGCAGCGCGGACACATGCGCGCCCAGGGTCAGGACCACCATGCCAAGGTGCAGATCGATCTGCTCGATGCCTACCGTGGCGCCCAGCGCAGCATTGAGTTGCGCATGCCGGAGCTCGACGCAGAGGGCCGCGTCGCGCTGCAGGAGCGCAAGCTCGACGTGAGCATTCCCAAAGGCATTCGTGCCGGCCAGCACCTGCGTCTGGCCGGCCAGGGCGCTCCGGGGCTGGGCGGCGGCGCGGCGGGCGACCTCTACCTGGAAATCGTCTTCAAGCCGGATCCGAAGTTTCGCGCCGACGGCCGCGATGTCTACGCGAACCTGCCCTTGGCGCCCTGGGAAGCGGCGCTGGGCGCCGCGGTGATGGCGCCGACGCCGGAAGGACCGGTGCGCCTGACGATTCCACCCGGCTCGGTGGCAGGCCGCCAATTGCGCCTGAAAGGCCGCGGCATTCCCGGTACGCCGCCGGGCGACCTGTACGTTGTGCTGACCATCGCCCTGCCGCCGGCCGACAGCGAAGCCGCGCGCGAGGCCTACCGCGCGATGGCCGGGGCCTTTGACTTCAACCCCAGACAAGCCCTGGAGGAATGAGCCCGATGAACCCAATCGCCATGACATACATAGAGGGTCCGGTGGTCGAAGAGGAAGTCCGATTTACGCTGGTGGAACTCTGTCAGGCCTGCAGCGCCGAACAGGAGCATGTGCTGACCTGGGTTATCGAGGGCGTGCTGGAACCGGTGGGAAGTTCCCCCCAGGACTGGCGCTTCAGCGGCGAATCGCTGCGCCGCGCGCGCTTGGCATTGCGCCTGTCGCAGGATCTGGAAATCAATCCGCCCGGCGTGGCGCTGGCGCTCGACCTGCTCGATGAAATCGCCGCGTTGCGGGCACAACTGCAACGCGCCGGAGTCAGATGATGGCCTAGGCCATGCATATTCACGGCCTCGGCACCGAGCAGGCGCTCGCCAGCCTGAAGACCACGGCGGCCGGCCTGACTGCCGACGAGGCGGCGCGCCGCCTGGCCGAGTTCGGCCCGAACCATGTCGAGGAAGTCGCGCGCGAGCACCTGCTGCTGGGCTTTGCGCGCGAATTCACCCACTTCTTCGCCATCATCCTGTGGATCGGTGCCGCACTGGCCTTCCTCGCCGACTATTTCGATCCGGGGCAGGGCATGGGTCGCCTCGGTTTCGCCATCGTCGGCGTCATCGTCGTCAATGGCATATTTTCCTTCTGGCAGGAATACCGGGCCGAACAGGCCGTGGCGGCGCTGCGTCAGCTTTTGCCGCAGAAGGTGCTGGCGCTGCGCGGCGGCGAGGTCGTCGAGCTGCTGGCCAGCGCACTGGTGCCCGGCGACATCGTGCTGCTGGAAGAAGGAAATTTCATTCCGGCCGACTGCCGCCTGATCGAGGCCTTCGCGCTGCGCGTGAACACCGCGACGGTGACCGGCGAATCCCGGCCCATGGCGCGCAACACCGAGCCCAGCACCGAGCTCGGTGGCAAGGATGCGCCGCTGTATGCGAAGAACGTGGTGCTGGCCGGGACCTCGGTGGTGTCGGGCCAGGCGCGCGCGGTGGTGTACGCCACCGGCATGCATACCGAGTTCGGTCGCATCGCCCACCTGACGCAGACGGTCGGCACCGGGCCGTCGCCGTTGCAACGCGAAATTGCGCGTCTTTCGCGCATCGTCGCGGCGCTTGCCACGGGCATGGGCGTGGCGCTGTTCTTAATCGGCCAGGCAATGGGCCTGCCGACCTGGGAAAATCTGCTGTTTGCCATCGGCATTATCGTCGCCAACGTGCCGGAAGGCCTCTTGCCGACGGTGACGCTCTCCCTGGCGATGGCGACCAAGCGCATGGCCAGGCGCAATGCGCTGGTGCGCCATTTGCCTGCCGTCGAGGCGCTCGGCTCGACGACGACGATCTGCTGCGACAAGACCGGCACCCTGACGCAGAACCGCATGTCGGTGCAGCGCCTGTGGCTGGGCGGCGGCTTTCTCGATTTTGGCGATCTCTCCGCACAGCCTCGGCTGTCCGCGGACAACCGCGAACTGTTCACCAATGCCGCGCTGTGCCACAACCTGAAGATCGTCGACGCGCACGGTCGAAACTCGCTGCTGGGCGACCCGATGGAAGTAGCGCTGGCCGCCATGGGCCGCCTGGTGGCCGGCACACTGGCCGACTGCAAGCGGATCGACGAGATTCCCTTCGACACCGACCGCAAGCGCATGTCGGTGGTCTGCGACGGGCCGCACGGCCGCATGCTCTACTGCAAGGGCGCGCCGGAGACCGTGCTTGCCGCTTGCGACTACGTGCAGTTCGATGCCGGCATCGTGCCCATCGATCCGGCGGCGAAAACGCGCCTGCTGGCGGCGCAGCAGCAGATGACCGACGCCGGCCTGCGCGTGCTGGCCTTCGCCCACTGCGCGCTCAGTGGCGACATTCGGGATGGGCTGCCCAACGAAGAACGCGGCATGACCCTCTCCGGACTGGTCGGGCTGGAAGACCCGCCGCGAGCCGAAGTTCCCGATGCCGTCGCGCGCTGCGCCACGGCCGGCATCCGCATCATCATGGTCACCGGCGACCATCCGCACACGGCGTTGGCCATCGCCCGCCAGATCGGCCTGGTCAAGTCCGAGCAGCCGGTGGTGATCACCGGCGACGAACTGCGCGCCATCTCGCCGGCGCACCTGCAACTCGCACTCGATGCCGGGGAGATCATCTTTGCCCGCGTCGCCGCCGAACAGAAAATGCTGATCGTTCAGGCCTTGCAGAAGAAGGGCGAAATCGTCGCCGTGACCGGCGACGGCGTCAACGATGCGCCGGCACTGAAGGCCGCCGACATCGGCATCGCCATGGGCATCAGCGGCACCGACGTAGCCAAGGAAGCGGCCGACCTGATCCTGCTCGACGACAACTTCGCCAGCATCGTCGCCGCGATCGAGGAAGGCCGCGCGGTGTTCGACAACATCCGCAAGTTCCTCACCTACATCCTGAGTTCGAACATTCCGGAGATCGTGCCCTATCTCGCCTTCGTCCTGTTCCGCATTCCGCTGCCGCTGACCATCATCCAGATCCTCGCCGTCGACCTCGGCACCGACATGCTGCCGGCGCTCGCGCTGGGTACCGAAAAACCCGATCCCGCGGTGATGCGGCGGCCGCCCCGGGCGCGCGGCGAGCGGCTATTGACCTGGGGCATGCTGGTTCGCGCCTACCTGTTTCTCGGCGTGCTGGAAGCGGCGGCGGCGATGGCGGTGTTCTTCTTCGTGCTCGAAGCCGCCGGCTGGCATTACGGCCTGGCCCTCGACAGGACCGATCCGCTGTACCTGCAGGCGACTTCCGCTTGCCTGGCGACCATCGTGGTGATGCAGATGATGAATGTGTTCCTGTGCCGCCACCCGATCAAGTCCTCGCTGACCTTCGGACCCTTCGGCAATCGCTACATCCTGCTGGGTCTGGCGGCAGAACTCGGCGTGATCCTGTTCATCATCTACACCGCGGCCGGCAACTGGCTGTTCGGCACCGCGCCCGTCGGCGTCGAGGTCTGGCTGCTGGCGCTGGTCGGCGCCGCGGCGATGTGGCTGCTGGAGGAAGGACGCAAGGCCTGGCTGCGGCGGCTGATGGCGCGGGCTGCCGGCGCTCGGCCCGCCGTGCGCTCCGGCTAGGCGTCCTGGCGTACTATTCCGGCATAGGCTAGGCTTGATAAGTCTGTCACCGGTATTTCCATAGGACAAAGACATGGCGATCACTCTTCGGCGCATGAGCAAGGCAATCCTGTTTGCCGCCGCCGCCTTGTTCATCCTGTTCGGCGTGCTCTGGCTGGCGCTGCCGGGCATCCTGCAGTCGCAGGCGCAGCAGATCGTCGCCGAGAAAAGCGGCCACCGCCTGAGCCTGGCCAAGCCGGAATTCAATCTCCTGGCGCTCAGCCTGCGCCTGCGCGAGCTCAAGCTCGACGACCCGGAAGGCGCGCCGCTCTTGGCCTTCAACGAACTCCTGGTCGATCTTTCCGCCGCCAGCATTAAGCAGCGCGGCCTGGTGTTCGACGACATCCGGCTCGACGGCCTGCGCGCCAGCGCAATACTGCGCGACGGCGCGCAGGGCCCGCTGAACTGGAGCCGCCTGCTGGCCGCGTTCGCCGGCAAGGACGAGCCCAGGCCCGCTGCGCCGCTGCCGCGCATCGCTATCCGGCATCTGGCGCTGACCGGCGCGCAGGCCGATATCGCCGACCGGCGCAGCGTGCCGCCCTTTGTCAGCCGGATCGAATCCTTCGACCTCGAACTCAGCGACATCTCGACGCTGCCCGACGACTCGGGCCGCTTCAGGCTGACGGCGAAGACCGCCTTCGGCGCGCAGCTCGAATGGACCGGCGAGGCCACGCTCAATCCGCTGGGTTCCAGCGGCCATGTCGATTTGCGCGGCATCGATCTGGGCAAGCTCGCCGCCCTGCTCCAGCCGCATTTGCCGCCCGAACTCGGCCTCGCGCCACCCGAAGGCGTCGCCAGCCTGAATCTGGACTACCGCGTCGGCCATGCCGCGGGCAAGCTCGAACTGAAGCTCGACCCGATCACCGTCAAGCTCGCCGGGCTCGCGTTGCGCAAACCGCAGGCGCCGGGCGCACCGCTGCTCGCCGTGGAGGCCATCGAGCTGCAGCGGGGTCGCTTCGAACTTGCCACGCGGCAGCTCGAATTCGGCGCCCTGGAACTGCGCGGAACCCGTCTCGAAGCGGCGCGGGACGGCAAGACGCGCGCCAATATGTTGTCGCTGACCGCGATCGCCGTGGCGCCGACGCAGATCGACCTGGAGCGGCGCAGCGCGAAGCTCGGCGCCGTCGATTTGAAGGGCGGCAGCATCGCCGCGCGCCGCGACGCCAAGGGCGCGATCGACCTGCTGGCCGCGCTGCAGGCGCTGGCACCGGCGGCATCGGCGGCGCCGGCCAAGGCGGAACCGCCGGCCGCGCCCTGGCGTTACGAAATCGAACGCGTCGCTTTGAGCGGCTTCGACGCCAGCCTGCGCGACGAATCGATGAAGCCGGCGCTGGAACTCGGCTTCGCCGACATTGCGCTCAGCGTGGCGGGGGTCAGCGACCGACTTCAGAAGCCGTTGCCGCTCAAGGGCGCGCTGCGCGTTGCCAGCGGCGGCCGTCTGACGCTCGACGGCAAGCTGGTACCGGCCACGGCGGCGGCGGAGCTGCAGCTCAAGCTCGACGATCTGGCGCTCAAGCCGGCGCAATCCTTCCTCGGCCGCTACGCCGCGCTCGATCTTGCCGGCGGCCGTCTCGCCGCCGCGGGCAAACTGGTGCACAACGAAAAAACCACGGCCTATCGCGGCAGCCTGGCGCTCTACGACCTGCGCCTCAACGAGGCCGGCACGCAGACGGCTTTCCTCGCCTGGAAGTCGCTGGCGACGCGCCAGCTCGAAGTGACGGCGAAGCAGCTTCATATCGCCGAACTGACGCTTGATGGCCTCGATACGCAGTTGCTGATCGCGGCAGACAAGTCGACCAATTTCAAGCGCATCCTGCGCCGCGGCGATGCGCCGCCGGCGGCGCCAGCCGGCGGCGCAGACGCTGCCACCGTGGCTCCAGCGCCGGCAGCGCCCGCCGCAGCGAAGCCGCAGGCCGCGTCCGCGGCTTTCCTGGTCGACATCGACCGCCTGCGTTTTCGCAACGGCGAACTCGATTTTGCCGACCAGTCGCTGTTGCTGCCCTTCGGCACGCGCATCCATCGCTTGCGCGGATCGCTGGCCGGGCTTTCCTCGCGCCCCGGCGCCCATGCCCAGCTCGAACTCGACGGCGAGGTGGATGAATACGGCCTGGCACGCGCCACGGGCCAGGTGGATATTTTCGATCCGACCGACTTCATGGACATCCGCGTGATTTTCCGCAATGTCGAGATGACGCGGCTGACGCCTTATTCGGCGACCTTCGCCGGACGCCGGATAAATTCCGGCAAGCTCTCGCTCGATCTCGAATACGTGATCAAGAAGCGCCAGTTGCAAAGCCAGAACAAGGTGGTGATGGAGCGCCTGGTGCTCGGCGAGCGCATTGCCAGCCCGAGCGCGAAGGATTTGCCGCTCGATCTGGCGATCGCCCTGCTGGAGGATTCCGATGGCCGCATCGATCTCGGCCTGCCGGTCAGCGGCAGCCTCGACGATCCGCAGTTCAGCTATGGCGGCCTGGTCTGGAAAGTCATCACCAATGTCCTGACCAAGATCGTCACCGCGCCTTTCCGGGCGCTCGGCGCGCTGTTCGGCGGCGGCGACGAGAAACTCGAAAGCATCGCCTTCGACGCCGGCGCGCGGCGCCTGACGCCGCCGGAACGCGAGAAGCTGGTCAAGCTCGCCGCGGCGCTGAACAAGCGTCCGGCGCTGGCGCTGACGGTGCAGGGCAGTTGGAACGAAGCCGACCGGAGCGCCCTGCAGGACCTGCAGCTGCGCCGCACGCTGCTGCAAAAGAGCGGCTACCAGGGTGGTAACGGCGGTGGCAACAGCGGTGACAGCAAGGGCGATCCGGGACCGGTTGCGCTGCGCCAGCCGCAGATCCAGGCGGCGCTCGAAGAACTGTTCGCCGAGCGTTTCGGCAAGGCCGAGCTGGCCGGGCTCAAGCAGGGCTTTCGTGGCGCCAATCCGGGCCAGCTCGAGGAAAGCCTGGGCGGCAAGGTGATGTCGCGCCTGAGCGGTCTCATGAATCCGCCGCGCGCGCTCACCGCGGACGAAGTCGGCGCGCTGAAGGGTGCCGACTTTCATGCCGTGCTCTACCAGCGCCTGCGCGACAAGGAGGTGCTGCCCGACGATCGGCTGCGTCAGCTCGCGCAGGCGCGCGGCGAGGCCGCGCTGGCTACGCTGAAAGAGGCCGGGGCGCCGGTCGCGCGGGTGATACTCGGCGAGCCCGGGAAGCACGAAGGCTATGATCGCGAGGTTCCGCTCAAGCTCTCCCTGGGCAAGGCCGGCGGCTAGCCCGGGCGCGGCGCCGTGGCGCCAGCGCCAACTCTTGCGTCTGGCGTCGAATCGGTCGCCGGCGTGATGCACGGCCAGCCAAACCGTCGGTGTTTCTTGCGCGGTCCAGTCCACGCGATGGCGCCGCTGCGGGGCGATATAAATCCAGTCGCCGACGCGCAGGCGCCGGGCCTCGGCTTCGTCCTCGAAGCGCAGCAGGGCTTCGCCGCTCAGCAGCGCCACCCATTCGGCATCGTCCTGCCGGTACCAGAAGCCGGGCGGGCTGGCCTGGCCGGTGGACACGATGCGCTCGATGCGCAGTCCGGGCCGTGTCAGCAGGGTGTCGAAGCGCTCGGCGGTTTGCGCTGTCGCGGGCAGCAGATCGGCGAACAGGTTGCCCGAGTTCATGCTTGCTCCAGCAGTTCGGTGTCCTCGTGCGCATAGGGCGGGCTGCAGCAGCAGAGAAAACGCAGGGCTACGCTGCCGGTCGCCGCTATGCAGTGCGGCGTACCGGGCGGGATCAGCACCGTGTCGCCAACGCCGACTCTGAAGCTGGCGTCGCCGAGGGTCATCAGGCCGTTGCCCGATGTGACGTGGTACAACTCCTCGGTTAGCGCATGGCGATGCAGATGCGTGCGCGTGCCCGGTACGACGGTGGCCTCGGCCAGGCTTTGTTGCCGGTTGCCGTGCACGGCGGGATGCATGAGTTCGCGAATCTCGGAGCCGTCCCTGGTGAGGTAGGCGGGGACTTCCGCGTAGCGCGTCTTCATCGGTTTTGCTCCGCGGCTGGCGACGCATTCGCCGGCACGTCGCGCTGCGCTTTCTTTTGCAGCAGGCAGTAGAGCTGCGCCTGCTCGTCGGGCGCCAGGTCGGCCTCGCTATCCTGCGCCAGGAAGTGGCGGCGAAATGCCGCGCGCGCGGCGGCGGGAACGGCGACGTCATAACCCAGCGCCTGCAGGCCGAGCAGCGCATCGAAGCCGGCCGGGGCCACCGCCGGCGGCGCTTCGCACCAGAGGCCGAAGCCCTGCGCGGCGAGTCTTCGCCAGGGGAACAGGCGGCTCGGATCGACCTTGCGCGTCGGCGCCACGTCGCCGTGCGCCAGATAGTTGGCCGCCGGGATGGCATGGCGCCTGCGCAGTTCGTCGAGCAGCGCCAGCAGGGCGAGCATCTGCGGTTCGGCGAATTCTTCTTCGCCGGTGTTGTCGAGTTCGATGCCGATTGAGGCCGAGTTGAGATCGCTCATGCCGCCCCAGCGCGACTCGCCGGCATGCCAGGCGCGGGCGGCCTCATCGACCAGTTGCATGACGGTGCCGTCGCGGCCGATCAGGTAATGGGCGCTGACGCGGCGCTCTGGATCGGTCAGCGTCGCTAGCGCCTGGCCGACATTGTCATTGGTGGTCTGGTGCAGGATGACGAAATTCGGCCGGCGCTGGTCGAAGTTCGGCGAAGGCTGCCACAGCGCGCCGCGCACCTGGCCCGATGGCAGCGGTGCGCAGGCGGCGAGCAGGGCCGCCAGGAGGAGCACAAACCCGCGCAGCATCATGGTCGGCCGATGCGGGCGGGGCCGCCGTCAGACGACGATCGGCTTGGACAGTCGCGCCCGGCTTTGCGCCTCGGACTTGTTCATCTCGGAAACCTGGCGGCCGTAGGCTTCGCGCGCGGCCTGGCCCTGGCGCGTGGCCTCGATGCTGCGGATGCAGCGCCAGCGCTTGCCGGCCTTGGTTTCGATCTGGCGCATCTCCGTCTTCGGATGATGCTGGCGACAGTGGTAGCAGAATGCAGTTTCGGACATGCCCGGGAACTCGTACACGTTGAAGCCTGCAATTGTAAACCGAGATGCGGCCATGATCCTATAGACTTCAGTCGGTCAAAACGCCGCAACAATCCGACCCGCTCGACCGCGACACACCGTGGACACTCCGCCCGACACCCCGCACGACACCGCGCCCGCTGCCGAATTGCCGCCCTATCAGGGCATCGCCATCGCCGACGTGGTGCTGGTCGACACGCCGGCGGCCGCGGCCGATGCCTGCCGGCTGCTGCTGGCGGAAGCCGTGCTCGGCTTCGACACCGAGGCCAAGCCGACCTTCGCCAAGGGCGAGTTATCGACCGGGCCGCACCTGATTCAACTGGCGACCGCGGACCGCGTCTATCTGTTTCCGGTCAGGGCGCAGATGGAGCACCACCTGCATCACCACGGACTGCAGGAAATCCTCGAATCGCGGCGCATCCTGAAAGTGGGCTTCGGCCTCGGCAGCGATCTGGCGCAGTTGCGCACGCGCCTCGGTATCGAGGCGCAGCATGTGCTCGATCTTTCGCGCGTGTTGCCCTCCGACCAGCCACGGCAGACCCTGGGGGCGAAAACGGCCGTCGCTCGCTACCTCGGCCGGCGCATGCAGAAATCCAAGCGCACCACCACCTCCAACTGGGCTCATCCGCGGCTGACCGAGCGCCAGATGCTCTACGCCGCCGATGACGCGCACGTGGCATTGAAGGTGTATCGCGCCGCCCTCGCCGAAGGCCACCTGCCGCAAACCTGAGCGACCGCTGGCGGGCCGACGGCGAATCTTCATACAATGCGGGGGATTCGTAACCGCTTCCCCTTCATGCCAAGTTCATCGTTCCATGCCGGCGCCCGCGAGGGTTTCCGCAGCTTCCTGCCCATGTCGGTGGGCCTGATTCCCTGGGCCATGGTCACCGGCATGGCCATGATCAGCACCGGCTTCACGCCGACGCAGGCGATGGGCATGAACCTCATCGTCTTCGCTGGCACCGCCCAGCTCGGCACGCTGCCGCTGATCGGGATCGGCGCGCCGCTGTGGCTGATCGTGGTCACGGCGCTGGCGCTGAATTTGCGTTTCATCATTTTCAGCGCGGCCATCGCCGAGGGCTTGCGCGGCGTCGATACGCCGCGGCGCTGGTTCGCCGGCCACCTGCTGACCGACGGCGTGTTCGCCTGCTGCCTGGAGCAGATGCTCAAGGTCGAGGATCCGCGCTGGCGGCTCGGCTACTACCTGGCGCCCTCGCTCTGGTCCTGGGCCTTGTGGCAGGCCTTTGCCCTGGTCGGGGTGCTCGCCGCCGGCTCGATCCCGAAACACTGGTCGCTGGAATTCATGGCCACCATCGCCCTGCTGGTGCTGCTGGTGCCGATGGCAAGGCAGCGGCCGATGCTGGTCGCCGCCGTGAGCAGCGGCGCCACGGCAGTGCTCCTGCGCGGCATGCCGCTGCGCCTGGGGTTGATCGTCGCCATCGTGGTCGGCATCCTCGCCGGCTTTGCCGCCGAGCACTGGCACGCCAGGGGAGAAAAAGCATGAGCGCCGCCCGTGGGATTGGTGACGGGGGGAGGGTAGTCCAGTGAGCGAAGAACTGACGCTGTGGCTCACCTTCATCCTGATCGGCCTGGCGACGACGCTGCCGCGCGCCAGCTTCATCGTCCTCGGCGGCCGCGTGCGCCTGCCCTCGGTGGTGCAGCGCGCGCTGCGCTACGCGCCGGCGGCGGCGCTGGCGGCCATCGTGGTGCCCGACGTGCTGGTGGCCGGCGGCGATTTCGCGCCGCTGAATCCCAAGCTCGCCGGCGTCATCGCCGCCGTCGCCGCCGCGCTGCTGTCGCGCAATCCCTGGCTGCCCTTCATCGCCGGCATGGCCGTGCTGCTCGGGCTGCGCGCGCTGGCGGGCGGCTGAGCGGCCGGGCTGGGCTCAAGAGTTGGCGCTGGCGGGACGGCGCGCGCTTGGCGCAACAGCGTCTGCCGGCTGCATGCGGCGCCCCCAGAAGGCGGCCAGTTCGAGCATGCGATTGGCGAAACCCCATTCGTTGTCGAACCAGATCAGCAGATTCACCAGTTGCGGCCCGCTCATGCGCGTCTGGCTGGCATCGATGATCGCCGAATGCGGACTGTGGTTGAAGTCGACCGAGGCGTGCGCTTCCTCGGTGTAGGCGATCTGCCCGGGGAAGCCCTGATCGACGGCGCGGCGCAGGCTGGCGTTGATCCCGGCGACCGTGCCGGGGCGCGTCAGCGTCGCCACCAGGTCGATGGCCGAGACATTGGTCACCGGCACGCGGATCGACTTGGCCTCGACCCGGTCGGCCAGTTGCGGCAGCAGGCGCGCGACGCCGCGCGCCAGCCCGGTGGCGACCGGGATGATCGACTGCATCGAGGACCGCGTGCGGCGCAGGTCGGCATGGTGATAACCGTCGATCGGCGGCTGGTCGTTCATCACCGAATGCAGCGTGGTCATCATGGCGTGCTCGATGCCGCAGGCGGCGTCGAGCATCGCCAGCACGGGAACGATGGCATTGGTGGTGCAGGATGCGGCCGAGACGATGCGCTCGTTTCCCGTCAGGGTTTCATGGTTGCTGCCGAAGACGATCGTGCGATCGACGTCTTCGGCGCTGTGGCCCGGGTGCGAGAGCAGGATGCGCGGGCAGCCTGCGTCGAGAAAGGCATCGAGCTCGCCGCGGCTTGCATACTGTCCGGACGCCTCGACCAGCAGGTCGAGATCGAGCGCGCGCCAGTCCACGTCCTGCGGCGTGCGGGCATGCGACACCTGAATGCACCACTCGTCGATGCACAGCGTTTCGCCGCATACCTCGACCTTGCCGGGGAAGCGGCCGTGGGTCGAATCGAAGCGCGTCAGGTAGGCCATGCTTTCGATGTCGGCCGGTTCGTTGATGGCCACCACGGACAGCCGGTCGCGCAGGGAGGATTCCTGCAGCGCGCGCAGAAAGCAGCGGCCGATGCGGCCGTAGCCGTTGATTCCGATTCGCAGGGACATGGCAGGGCGGGATGCGTGAATGGGGCTGGGCCCGCATTGTAGACCGGCCCGGCGCGCGAGGACTTTTCAGGCCTTCTTCGCGCGCGGATGGGCGGCGTCGTAGATCTTCGCCAGATGCTGGAAGTCGAGATGGGTATAAATCTGCGTCGCCGCGATGCTGGCGTGGCCGAGCATTTCCTGCACCGCGCGCAGGTCGCCGGAGGACTGCAACACATGCGAGGCAAACGAGTGGCGCAGCATGTGGGGATGCACATGGACGCCGACGCCCTGGCGTTGCGCCCACTGCGCGAGGCGGCTTTGCACCTGGCGCGGCGTCAGGCGGGTGCCGTGGCGGCCGGTGAACAGCGCCGGCTGGTCGTCCGGCGCGAATTGCGGACGCAGCGCCAGCCACGCCCGCAAGGCGGCGAGCGCCTGGTCGCCGACCGGCACCTTGCGCGTCTTTTCGCGCTTGCCGATGACGGTGACTTCGCCGGCGCCCAGATCGAGCCCGCCGGGCCAGTCGAGGCTCACCAGTTCGGACAGGCGCAGGCCCGAGGAATACAGCAGTTCGAACATCGCGGCGTCGCGCAGTTGCAGCGGGTCGCGGGTCTCGCCCGCGGCCGGGCGCTCGAGCAGGGCCGCCGCCTGGTCGATGCCCAGCGCCTTGGGCAGGCTGCGCGGGCGTTTCGGCGCGCGCAGGCCGGCCGCGGGATTCAGCGCGATGGCGCCGCGTCGCGCCAGCCAGGTGTAGTAGCTGCGCCAGGCCGACAGGGTGCGGGCGATGGAGCGCGGCGCGAGTTCCCGGGCATGCAATTGCATCAGGCCGCGCCTGAGCTGCGGCGTTTGCAGCGCCGCCGGTGCGAGTTCGCCGGCCAGCGCCGTCAGGCGCTTCAGGTCGCGGCGATAGGCGGCGATGGTATGCGGGCTGGCGCGGCGTTGCAGGGCCAGTTCGGCGAGAAACTGCTCGACCGAACCGTCCATTGCCTCAGGCGGCGACTCTGAGCAGGGCCGCCGCGGCCATGGCGCCGATGCGTTCCAGGTAGAGCGTGCCGAGTTCCGGATAGAAGCGGTCCGCTTCGTCGCTGGCCATCACCAGCAGGCCGAAGCAGTTGCCGGCGGCGTCGCGCAGCGGCAACTGGGTCATCGAGCGCAGATTCGCCGCGGCATCGCCGAACCAGTCCAGCGCCTGCTGTTCTTTCGTCGTGCCGCAATAGGGTTGCTGCAGGCGCGCGGCGAAGTCCCTGACGCCATCCGTCACGGCGGCGAATTCATGGCCATCGCCGGACCCGATGCCCCACAGCCGCAGCGTGACATGCGGCACGGCGAAGGCGCCGCCCAGATGCGAATACAGCGCGCGCACCACGCCAGCCAGGTCGCCGGCGGCGATCAGGGCCACCGCCAGGCCATGCACCTTGTCGGAAATGACGTCGTTCTCCTCGCCGAAGCTGATCAGCTCGACCAGTTTGGCTTCGAGGGTGCGCACCTTGTCGCGCAGATTGAACAACTGCTTTTCGGTGATCGAGATGGCGCGTCCGCTGTGCGGATCGGGCAGCGTGACCAGGGTCAGCAGGTCGGCATACTGGTCGAAGAATTCCGGGTGATCGTGGAGATAGCGGGCAACGTCTTCCGATTTCATATCAGCTTTCTGTGAGGTTGTTCGGGAGTTCGATTTCTGCGCTGAATACGGTAGTCGCGGGGCCGGTCATCATGACCGGCGCGGCCGCGTTCGTTGCCCCGTCCCAGGCGATCGAGAGTTCGCCGCCGCGCGTCGCGACGCGCACCGGAGTATCCAGCAGGCCGCGGCGGATGCCGGCCACCACGGCAGCGCAGGCGCCGGTGCCGCAGGCCAGGGTCTCGCCGGCGCCGCGTTCATGGACGCGCAGGCGGATCGCATGGCGGTCGACCACTTGCATGAAGCCGGCATTGACCCGGCGCGGAAAGCGCAGGTGGGATTCGATCAGCGGACCCTGCACGGCGACCGGCGCGGCATCGACGTCGGCCACCACCTGCACGGCATGCGGGTTGCCCATCGAGACCACGCTGATGTCGATTTGCATACCGTTCACGTCGAGCGGCTGCACCACGGCGTCGCTCATTTCCGTCAATGGGCTGTCGAAGGGAATCTCGGCCGGCAGGAAGCGCGGCAGGCCCATATCGACGGTGACCTGGCCATCGGCTTCCAGTCGCGGGGCGATCAGGCCGGACTTGGTCTCGACGTGGATCTCGCGTTTGTCGGTGAGGCCCTGCTCATGCACGAAGCGCACGAAGCAGCGCGCGCCATTGCCGCATTGCTCGACCTCGCCGCCGTCGGCGTTGAAAATGCGGTAACGGAAATCGACGCCGGGCGTGGTGGCGCGTTCGACCACCAGGAGCTGGTCGCAGCCGATGCCGAAGTGCCGGTCGGCGAGCCAGCGCACCTGGGCCGGTGTCGGCACGAAGTCCTGGCTGATGGCGTCGAGCACGACGAAATCGTTGCCGAGGCCGTGCATTTTGGTGAAGCGTATCTTCATTTAAGGCGAAATAACTCGTGTTTCATCATCGATGGGTTGCACTTGCTGTCATGAGCGTTAACGAGCATACGCTGTGTCGCCAGCGCCAACTTTCGGCAATTGAGGGGTCAATAAAGCCCTTTTTCGCCCGGCGGCCGCGTCTTGAAGCGTTTGTGCAGCCAATAGTACTGCTCGGGCGAGCGCAGCACCTCGGCTTCGATGAAGGCATTCAGCCGGCGCGCGTCCGCAAGCTCGCTGGTGCCGGGAAAGTCCGCCCAGGGTTCGCCGACCGTGGCGACGTAACCGCCATCCGCCATGCGCGTCACCAGCGGGATCACGGTCGCTCCGGTCAGCCGGGCCAGGCGGGACAAGCCGGTAATGGTGGCCGTCGGCACGCCGAAGAAGGGCACGAAGACCGACTCCTTGGGGCCGTAATCCATATCCGGCGAGTAATGGAAAACGCGGCCAGCCTTCACCGCCTTGAGCGCGCGGCGCGTGCCTTCCTGGCGCGACACCATCTCGAAGTTGCCAAAGCGGCAGCGGCCCTTGTTCATCGCCGCCTCGAAGACGCGGTTCTTCTGGTGGGTGTAAATCGCCACCAGCCCCCGCTCCAGTTCCAGCGCCAGGCGCATGCCGCCGGCGTCGATGCCGACGAAATGCGGCACCAGCAGGATCACCGGGCGGCCCTTGCAGGCGGCGAGCTTCTCGGCGCCTTCGAGCCGCACCAGGCGCCGCATGCGCGCCGGCGAGGCCCACCACCAGAGCCCGAGTTCGAGGAAGCTGCGGCCGAAGGCCATCAGGTGGCGGCGCGCCAGCGTCGACTTTTCGGCCGGCGATAGCTGCGGAAAGCACAGGCCCAGGTTGGTCAGGGTGACCTGCCGCCGCTCGCGCACCAGAACGTACAAGATCAGGCCGAGCGCGCGGCCGAAGACCGCCAGCAGGGGCAGGGGCAGCCAGTGCAGCAGCCACATGAGGGCGAGGATCAGTCGCGTCACTGCAAACCGGCCGGGACTGAGCGGGCAAAAGGGCAACAGGCGCAATGCGCAAACATCGGAACTTCCATTCGGCGGCAAACCGGGATTATCCCGCGAGTCTGCTGCGTGGCGGCTGGAAGTTCAACAGTTTTGGGCGTTCAGTTCTTGCCGCGCACCGTCAATATTTTGCCGGGCACAGGATTCGCTGCATGGCGCTGGCCGCCGTGCGCAACTCCGAAACGCAGTTCAGCAGTTCATCCAGCGACCGGCGTGCCGTCGGCGCGTGACAGGCAACCGCCGCCACCAGCTTGCCGTCCTCGCCTCGCACCGGCACTGCCACGGCGACCATGCCCAGCACGAATTCCTCGTTGTCTATGCCCACCCCGCGGCGGGCGATCCGATCCAGTTCCGCGTCAAGCTCACGGCGGTCGGTGATGGTGCGCGGCGAATGTCGCGTCAGCGGCATCTGGTCGAGGATGCTGCGCCTTTCCAGCAGCGGCATCGACGCGAGAAACAGCTTGCCGCTGGCCGTGCAATGCATCGGCACCCAGATGCCGGGCTGCAGGTGCATGCGCAGCGGCGCCGTCGTGTCGATGCGTTCCACATAGAGTACGCGGCCCGCATCCGGTACGGTCAGGTTGCAGGTTTCGCCGAGCGAGCGCACCAGGTTGCGCAGAACCGCCCGGCAGTCGCGCCGGATGTTGGAGCCGCGCAGCATCCGCAGGGCCAGGGTGGTCGAGCGGGTCCCCGGCACATAGCCGCGTTCGGCCGGCATGTGCAGCAGATAACCCTGCGCTTCCATCGACCGCAAAAGCCGCATCAGGGTGCTTTTCGGCACTCGCATCGTGGTGGCCAGTTGCGCCAGGGTCAGCGGCTGCGACGCTTCGCTCAGGTGTTCGAGGACGGTCAGCGGCCGCAGGCGCCGAATGTCCTCGCTCGTTTCCTCATCCATGCCTTCCTGCGCCTCATCCGCGCCGGACTCGACCCATGCCGCCGTTTGATATTGACCCGCCAGGGTCTTGCTGCGCTTGATGTCCCGTCTCCTCGATGGATTTATCCCCGTTACCCGATCCATGCCGGCGGGTGGTGACGCCGAAGTCTATCCCAGCACGGCATTTCGCCCTGCGCAGGGCTTTCGGCGCCACCCGCGTGGTCAGCGTTTCCGGACGAGGTGGTTTTCCAGTCGCAGCACGCCGACCGTGGCTTCCGCCGCGGCGCGTGCCGCTTCGACCTGCAGCTCCGAGTCGACCACGCCCCAAAGTCCCACCGTGCCGTCGGTGACCGTGACATTGACCAGGTGCATCGGCAGGTCGGCTTCGCTCAGCGCCTTCAGCAACAAGCTGCGCAGGGCCGAGTCCTCGACGCGGACATCGCCGGGCTTTTGCCACGTCGCCACGCCGCGCAGCAGATTGGCGCGACTGACGATGCCGACGAGTTTGCCGTGCTCCATCACCGGCACGCGCTTGATGTGGAATTTCTCGAGCATGGCGGCGATTTCGGTGAGCGGGGTATCGGGCTCGACGGTAATCACGTCGCGGGTCATCACATCGCGTGCACGCCGGCCGAATTCCCGCAAATAGCGCTCCGAAAGTTCCTCCGGAGTTGCCAGCAGGCGCAACCACCATGACGGACGGTGGCGCGTTTCCGCCTCGGCGCGGTGCAGCAGGTCGCCTTCGCTGACGATGCCGATCAAATTACCGCCCCCGTCGATCACGGGAACTGCGCTGATGTGGGCATCGAGCAGAGTGCGGGCAATCTCCCCAACATCCGTGTCGGGCGTCACTCTGAGGATCGCCGTTGTCATGACGTCTTTGGCTAGCATGCTGGAGTTTCTCCGGTTCTAATTGCGGGTGACCAGCCAGGTCGCCAGTTGCGGGAACATCATGACCAGTGCGACGCCGATGAGTTGCAGGATCATGAACTGGGACATGCCCGCATAGATATCCTTGAGTTCCCATTGCGGCACCACGCCCTTCAGGAAGTAGGCGGACAATGCCACGGGCGGTGAAAGCCAGGCGGTCTGCAGCGTCATCGCGACCAGGGTGCAGAACCAGATCAGGTCGATGTTCAGCGCCTGGACGATGGGCAACACGATGGGCACCACGATGAGCACGATGGGTACCCATTCGAGCGGCCAGCCAAGGACGAAGATCAGGCCCAGGATCACGATCAGCATCAGCGTCGGCGGCAAGGCCAGACTGGTCAGCAGGCCGGCCAGGTACTCGGCGCTGCCCAGGCGCGAGAATACGGCGCCGAACAGGTTCGATGCGGTCACCAGCATCAGGATCATGCTCGACACCTCGAGCGTCTGGAACGCCGAGCGGCGTATCTTCGCCATGGTCATGCGCCGGGAGAGCAGCGTCAGGATGAACACGGCGGCACAACCCACCGCGCCTGCATCGGTCGGCGTCGCGATGCCCATCAGGATCACGCCCAGGGTGGCAATGATGACGACGATTACGGGCAGGACGCCGATCACCAGATCGCGCACCACTGCCGTCATCGAGGTGGCGCGCATTTCCTGCGGCAGCGCGGGGCCGAGCGCCGGATTGAGCCAGCAGCGCACCAGGCACCAGACGGTGAAGATGGTGGAAAGCAGCAAGCCCGGAACCACCGCCGCGGCGAACAGGTCGGTCGCCGGCACGCCGACCACCGGCCCCATCACGATCAGCATCACCGAGGGCGGGATCAGGATGCCCAGCGTGCCGCCGGCGGCGATCGCCCCGGCGCTCATTCGGGTGTCGTAGCCGCTCTTGATCATCGCCGGCCCGGCCATGACGCCGAGCAGCGTCACAGCGGAGCCGACAATGCCGGTGGCCGCCGCGAAAATTGTCGCAGTGATCAGCACCGCGAGGTAAAGCGAGCCGCGCAGCCCGGCCAGCAACTGCTGGATGCCGGTGAACATGCGCTCCATCAGGCCCGACTGTTCGAGCAGGAAGCCCATGAACAGAAAGAAGGGTATCGATGCCAGCACGGTGTCCTTCATCACCGAGAAGGTCTGCAGCACCGCGAGATCGAACACCATCGGGCCATACGCAATGAAGCCGGCGCCGAGCGCCACGGCGCCCAGCGTGAAGGCGATCGGAAAGCCGATGAAAATGATGCCGAACAGGGCCATCAGGGCAACCAGCCCGAAAATTTCGTTGCTCATGAGGCCTCCCGGCCAAGGCCGGTCTGTCCTGCGCCTGCCGGCCAGCGCCCGCTGATCGCGGCATCGACGCTCTTGCAGAATTCGGAAACGCCCTGAATCGCCAGCAGCAATCCGGTCAATGGCATTGCGGCCTTGAAGGGCCAGGTGATGGGCATCCAGGGGCTGCTGACGAAGCGTTCGCCGGTCATGAAGGCCTTGGCGAAGTAACCCCAGCCGAACCACAGGAAGATCGCGGCGAAGGGCATGAACATCACCAGATAGCAGATTGCATCGACGATGCCCTGAGTGCGCGGCGACCATCCGGCATACAGCGAGTCGGTGCGGATGTGCCCCTTGCGCTGCAGGGTGTAGGCCGATCCGAGCATGAAGAAGGCCCCATAGAGCATGAAGGTCATGTCGTAGGCCCACAGCGTCGGGGAATCGAAGACGTAGCGCGCCACGACTTCGTAGACCAGCGACAGCACCATCGGGATGATCAGCCAGGCGGTCAGCTTTCCGGACCAGATGGCGATCGGATCGAGCGCATGCGCGATGCGCAGCAGTTTGGAAGGGTGTCCGGTCATGAGTCCTGTGTACGAGCGAAATCCTGCAGTTTGAGAGCGGTGCACGGTCGCGACCGTGCACCGCTGCGTTTGGCGACGAGCCTACTTGTGACTTACCGCTTCGACGCCAATTCCGTAATACAGCCCGTTGATCTTGGTCCAGTAGGGCACCACGAGCTTGGCGTAGGAGCGCTGCGATTCCAGAACCTCCTTGAACAGCGGGTTGCGTGCGGCTTCGCGGTCGTACACCAGATTGGTTGCCTTGTGGAAAGCCGCGAAGAACTCCTTCGGCGTGTCATGCACGATGACCTTGTGATCCTTCTGCAGCTTTTCCAGCGCCTTCGCATTGCGATCGACGTTGTAGGCATAGGTTTCGGTAATGGTCGCCATCACCGCGCCCTCGATCACCGCCTTCAGGTCTGCCGGCAGCTTGTTCCATACGGTCTTGTTGAACAGTATTTCGCCGATGTCCGACGACTGGTGCAGACCCTGCAGGTAGTAGTGCTTGAACACCGTGTGGAAGCCGAGGATCATGTCGTCCGCCGGACCGATCCACTCGGCCGCGTCGATCACGCCGCGCTGTGCGGCCGGAACGATCTCGCCGCCCGGCATCGCCACTGCCGTGATGCCCATTTCCTTGAAGATTTCGCCTGTCAATCCGGGGGGCGAGCGGTATTTCATTTTCTTCATGTCGGCGATCGAGTTGATCGGCGTCTTGAACCAGCCGAAGGGGTCGGGACCCATCGGTTGCATCATGAAGGGCTTGATGTTCATCTTCAGACCCTGTTCGTACAGCTTTTCGTAGAGCGCATTGCCGCCGCCCTGCGACAGCCAGGCCATGTGCGATATCTGGTCCATGCCGGTGCCGGCTCCCGCGGCCGGATTCGAGAACAGGGCCGCCGCACTGTTCTTGCCCGACCAGTAGTGCGTCCAGGCGAAGCCGCCATCGACCACGCCCTTGTCCACCGCGTCGAGGATCTCGAAGGCGTTGACCACCGCGCCGTCGGGCAGGATCTCCATCTTGACGCGACCGTTGGACATCTTGTCCACGCGTTCGCCGAAGCGCTTCATCAAGTCGAAGTAGATGCTCGCGGTCGGAACCGCGGTCTGGATTTTCATCCGCGTCACTTGCTGGGCCTGTGCCATTCCACCGGCGGTGATCAGCATTGCCGCGACGGCACCGATCAAGAATTTCCGCATCAAAGTCGCCATCATTGCCTCCTCCGTTATTTTAAAAACCGGACCCCGGGATCCGTCGGATCACAAGGGGCCCACCATTGCCTCCTGGGCAATTCCAGAATTCCCTATTTGCCGGCATCCTCGCGAATCATGTCGGCGGCCTTTTCGGCAATCATGATTGTTGGCGCGTTGGTGTTGCCGGAGACGATCTCCGGCATGATCGACGCGTCGACCACGCGCAATCCGGAAATGCCGCGCACCCTGAGCCGCTCATCGACCACCGCCAGGGTGTCCTTGCCCATCTTGCAGGTGCCGACCGGGTGATAGATCGTCTGGCTGTAGCGTCGGGCGGCATCCAGCAATTCCTCGTCCGTCTGGAACCGGGCACCCGGCACGAATTCGGAAACGATGTGCGGAGCCAGCGCAGGTGCCTGCGCGATGCGGCGGGCCATCCTGATGCCGGCTATGACTATCGGATAGTCGCGCTCATCCGACAGATAGTTCGGATGGATCGCCGGATACTCCAGGGCATCAGCAGACGTGATTTCGATTCGCCCGCGACTGAACGGACGCAGTTGGCAGACCGACGACGTAAAGGCGGAAAAGCGATGCGCCCCTTCGCCGGGTTTGTCCGCGCTCAGCGGCTGCATGTGGAACTGGATATCCGGGCGCGTCGCATTCGGGCCGGAGCGCGTGAAGATCGCGACCTGGCTCGCGGCCAGCGTAAGCGGGCCGGTCCGCGACAGGAGGTACTGCATGCCGATCCACAGTTTGTTCAGCGGACTGTTGACCTCGTCGTTCAGCGTGCGCTCGCGGGTCTTGAACACCAGCCTGACCTGAAGGTGATCCTGAAGGTTTTCTCCGACGCCGGGCAAGTCGAGCACCACCGGCACGCCCACCCGCTGCAGCAGTCCGGCGCAGCCGATCCCCGAACACTGCAGAATCTGCGGCGAACCGATCGCACCGGCCGATAGGACCACTTCGGCTCTGGCCGTGGCCTGTCGCCTGTGTCCGCCCTGGATGAACTCGACACCGACGGCCCGCCTGCCGTCGAACAGCACGCGCGTGGTCTGGGCGCGGGTTTCAAGCTTCAGATTCGGGCGACGACGCGCGGGCTTCAGGAAGCCTTTTGCCGTGCTCCAGCGCAGCCCTTTGTGCGCCGTCTGCTGGAAATAGCTGACGCCTTCCTGTTCCGCCCCGTTTGGATCCTCGTTGAAGGGAATGCCGATTTCCTGGGCCGCCCTGACGAAATGATCGGCGATCGGTCGATTCAGGCGCAGGTCCGAAACCTTCTGTGGCCCGCCGACGCCGTGATACGCATTGGCCCCGCGCTGCTGGTCTTCCGACTTCCGGAAATAGGGCAGCACTTCGTCGTAACGCCAACCGGGGTTGCCCAGATGCGCCCAGTGATCATAGTCGGCTCGCTGGCCGCGGATGTACAACAATCCGTTGAGGGAACTGGAACCGCCCAGCACCTTGCCGCGTGGCCATTGGAGCTGGCGATTGGCGATGCCCGGATCCGGTTCGGTCAGATAGCACCAGTCCAGCTTCGGGTCATGCATGGTCTTGAAGTAACCGACCGGAATGTGAAGCCAGGGATTCCAGTCTTCGCCGCCGGCCTCGAGCAGTAAAACGCTGTTTTGAGGATCCTCCGACAGCCGGCTGGCCAGCACGCATCCGGCCGATCCGGCACCGACTACGATGTAGTCGAAATCGTAAGACATTTGCCGCTTCCCTCCGCCTCGTAGCGGCTTCAAGGAGCCACTTCGTCGATATAAATATGAAACGATATGTTTCAATATTGCAGGCGCGAACTATCGTCAAAATCCATCCCTGATGGCAAGACAATTCGCTGGGATTGGCGACAAATGAAACGAAATCAGGATCGGCGGCGTCAAAAGCGCAGATGAAACTGATTCCGGAGAACGTTTCGACCGCCGGAAGAAGCCGGCCAATTGTCGGGTTATGACTGCAGGGCAGCCTTGCGTTGCCGGTATTTCTTGATCAGCCCCGGCAGGGTCGCCCAGGCGATGAACGCGACAGACAGGCCGAGGATGAAGGCGCTGATCGGTCGCTGCACGAAAATCGCGACGTTGTTGTCGTAATTGGCCAGCGAGGTCAGGAAATAGCGCTCGGCGAGCGGCCCGAGGATGACGCCGAGGATCAG
This sequence comes from Pseudomonadota bacterium, assembly GCA_043821985.1. Taxonomy (GTDB): domain Bacteria; phylum Pseudomonadota; class Gammaproteobacteria; order Burkholderiales; family Thiobacillaceae; genus Thiobacillus. Next base: position 184,354 of record JBDRCF010000047.1, on the reverse strand, counting down.
CGGCGCCGCCGGAAAATTGAAGCGCTTCATCAGATAGCCGATCACGCCGAACGCCATGCAGACATACACGTCGAAGATGTTGTTGCGCACGCCGTAGGCGCCGAGCACGCTGAGCACGACGATGAAGCCGCTGAGGATCGCCGGCGGCACCCGCATGAAATGCGAAAAGCCGCGCGCGATCACCACCCCGGCAAGGATCATCAGGATGTTGGCGAGCAGCATGGCGGCAAAGATCGCATAGACCAGACTGGATTGCGTGCTGAACAACATCGGTCCCGGCGTCACGCCCTTGAGCACCAGGGCCGCCATCATGATCGCCGTTGCGGCGCTGCCCGGAATGCCCAGCGTCAGCAAGGGAATCATCGCCGCGCCGGTGGTGGCATTCTTGGCCGCTTCCGGTGCGGCCAGGGCATCCGGAACCCCGCTGCCGAACTCCGCCCCGCGCGGCGACGCCTGTTTTTCCACGCCATAGGCGATAACCGCGCCGACCGTGGCGCCCGCGCCGGGAATCATCCCTATCATGCTGCCGATCGCCGTACCGCGCACGACCGAGCCGCGCAGCGCCCACATTTCGGAAAGCTTGGGGCGTTCGAAGCGTATCTTGCCCATCACCTTGGTCGCCGACTCCGACTTGGCCAGCATTTCGACCACCTCGCCGAGCGCGAACAGGCCGATCATCACGACGACGAAATTGATGCCGCTCTGCGCGTCGGCAACGCCGAAGGTCAGGCGCGGAATGCCATAAAGCGGATCGACGCCGACGGTGCCGATCACCATGCCGATGAACAGCGACAGGAAGCTGATCCACGGCGCCGTTTTTGCTACCGCGATGATGCTGACCAGGCCGAGGAAGGTGGCCGCAAAGAATTCCGGCTGGTCGAACTGCAAGGCGAACTTGGCGAACGGCGGCGCGGCGAAGGTCAGCAGCAGCGCGCTGACGATGCCGCCCGTGGCCGAGGCGGCGATCGCAATGGTCAGCGCTCGTCCCGACTTGCCCTGCCTGGTCATTGGATAGCCGTCCCAGCAGGCTGGCAGCGAGGCCGGCGTGCCGGGGATGTTGATCAGGATCGCCGAAATCGATCCGCCGAACACCCCGCCGGCATAGATGCCGCCGAGGAAGGCCATCGAGTCCAGCGGCGACATCAAGTAGGTGAAGGGCAAGGCCATGGCCATGGCATTGACGAAGGAGATTCCCGGCAGTGCGCCGGCGATCACGCCTACCGCCAGCCCGATCACAATCATCATGAAATGGCTGGGTTGCAGCACCGTCGCCATACCGGTGATGAGGAGAGACAAAGCTTCCATGGCGAAGATTCCTAGTAGATGCCCAGCAGTCGAAACAGCGCGATGGTGAACTCGCCGAACGCGCCTTGGCCCCGATCGAGCGGCATCAGTGCCAGCTTGACGAAGACATAGAGCAGCACGAGGGTGCCGATCAGCGTGACCGAGGCAAGTTGCACTGGCTTGCGGATGCCGCCGAGAAGGAACCAGAGCACCAGGAACACCACCGTCGCCGCCGTGAAGCCGGCGTAGGGGATAGCAAAGGCATAAGCCAGCGCCAGCACCAGTCCGAGCACTATCGGCAGTGTCGGCGCAGCCTCCTCGTGCTCGAAGCCGACGTCGCCGAATTCGAGCGCCTCCTCTGCCGCGCTCTGCGGCGGCGGCAGGACATTGAATGCCTTCCAGCCTTGCTCGATCGCCCAGCCGAGCGCACATATGCCGACGCCCGCAAGCATCAGTTTCGGCCAGGTCAGCGGTGTCGCCAGGCCGCGCGCCATGCCCTGGACCATCTGCGGGTCATCGACGATGGTATGGCCCAGGATCAGGGCGCTCAAGGCCACCAGTTCGGCGAAGATGGCATGGATAAGATGCTGGCGGTGATAGATCATCCCGATTTCCTGGTGGCCAGAGCGCTTGTTGGTCAGCTTACTTCTTCATGCTCTTCAGGTAGTTCTGTGTGGTGACGTAGAACGCCTTGACGTAGGCCCCGCCTTCAGCCGGGGTGTACTTCTTGGTGACGCAGGTATAGGTCTCGGCGCAGAACTTCTTCCATTCGGCGCTATCCATGACTGTATTCACCGCCGCCGCCAGTGCATCGACGCGGTCCTTCGGCGTCTTCGCGGGTACCGAGATGGTGCGGAAGTTGGGCAGGTCGCTGATGTTGAAGCCCAGTTCCCTCGAACTCGGCACATCGGGGAAAGATGCATGGCGCTCGTCGTCGAACACCACCAGCGGCCGCAGTTGCTTGCCGGTGATGAATTGCGCGACGTCGCCGGGTTCTTCGTAGATGGCGTCGGTGTGCTTGCCCAGTGGCGAGGAATAGCGCTCGGCCGGCTTGGCGAAAGGCACGTTGGTCATCTTGTAGCCCTGCGAAGTCAGGTACATCAGGGTGATGTCATCCTGGGTGCCGTAGCCCGAGGTGGCCACCTTCAGCGCGCCGGGATGGGCCTTGGTGTGATTGAGGAGATCCTTGAAGGTCTTGAACGGGCTGTCCATCGGCACGAACAGCATCGACGGCGAATTCTGGGTGACGGCGACCACCGTGAAATCGTCGGGCTTGGCGGTACCCAATCCGGCCGCCCAGGAGGACACACTGAGCGCAATCATGGTAGCAACCGTGTAGCCGTCGGCCGGGTTGGTCGTCAGCTTGGTCAGGCCGGCGTTGCCCGAGGCGCCCGCGATGTTGGATACCGGCAGCGGCACCTTGAGTACCGGTTCGAGCAACTGCGACATCTTGCGGCCCATGGCATCGGCGCCGCCGCCGGGTCCGAAGGTGACGATGATTTCGATCGGCCGCGCCGGAAACTTCTCCTGCGCCTGAACCGCACCGAAAAGGCTGCCTGCGATCGCGGCGCCGACGAGGGTGTTTTTCGCAATGCTGGAAATGCTCTTCATGCTGGTCTTCCTCCTGTATATGGTCTGCCTGCGACCTGATTATGTTGAGCGCCTGCGGCGCTTTGCTGCCTGGCTACGTCAAGGGCATGGTCTGCGGTGTTGCCTGGCCGACGAGATCGAGCAACTTCAGACGCTGTACCTTGCCCGATGGTCCCTTCGGCAATTCCTTCACGAAGCGGAACTGCCGAGGTGTCTTGTAATTGCCGAGGGCAGCCTCGCAGTAGCTGCGCAACTCCGCCTCGGAGCAGGTCTGGTCCGGCTTGAGCACCACGCAGGCCATGATCTCCTGGCCGTAGTTGTCGTCCGGAATGCCGACCGCGGCGGCTTCGAGCAGGGCCGGATGCCTGAGCAGGGCCTCGTCGATCTCGCGCGGCGCGATGTTCTCGCCGCCCTTGATGATCAGCTCCTTGAGGCGGCCGGTGACGAAGACAAAGCCGTCCTCGTCGAGATAGCCGAGATCGCCGGTATGCAGCCAGCCGTCCGCGGTGATGTTCTTCGCGGTTTCCTCGGGGTTCTTGTAATAACACTGCATGACGTTGTCGCCGCGAATCATGATTTCCCCGGGCTGGCAAGGCGGCAGCGTCTTGCCCGTGGCATCGATGATCTTCGCCGCATTGCCGTAGGCCTGGCCCGGGCTGCCGATTTTGCGCCGCGCCGGGTCGAGCGGGTTGGTGAAGCAGGGCGCCGCGGTTTCGGTCAGGCCCATGGTCTCGATGATGCCGATGCCGAACTTGTCCTCGAAGGCCCGGTGGTGGCTGGGCGCAAGCGGCGCCGAGGCCGAGCGGCAGAAGCGCACTGTGGAAGTGTCGAGGCCCTTTTCCTTTGGCGTCGCGCCGTTGAGCAGGTAGGCGATGATGGTCGGCACCACGTTGACCCAGGTGCAGCGCTGCGCGGCGACGGTCTCCCAGAAGGTCGATGCACTGAAGCGCTGCGGCAGCACCAGGCTGCCGCCATGCACCAGCGGCGCGGTGGCCGTGACGATCTGCGCGTTGATGTGATACAGCGGCAGCACGCCCATGACGCGATCCGTCTCGGTCAGTTGATGCGCGCGGGACACATATTCGCCGCCGGCAATCACCGCGCGGTGGCTCAGCACCACGCCTTTCGGCTTGCCCGTGGTGCCCGAGGTGTACATCAGCAATGCCGCGGAATCCTCGGCGAGCTGCGCCAGGCCGGCCCCGGCATCGTTACCCTCGATGAACTCCTCGACATCCGGATGGCATACCACCACTTCGATCGGGCGCGATACGGCAGCCAGCGCTTCGTTGAGGCGACCGAGCTGGTCGGGCGAGACGAAGACCAGCCGGGCGTCGCAATGCTCTAGCACGTAGGCCAGCTGGCTGGTCTGTGCCAGGAGGTTGATCGGCGTGACGCAGAATCCGCCATACATGACGCCGACGAACAGGCGGCAGGTCTGGTACCCGTTCGGCATCAGCAGGGCGACTTTGTCGCCGGGCTCCATACCGCGCGCAATGAGGCTGTGCGCAAGACGGCGCGAGGCGCTTTGCAGCGCGCCGAAACTCATGCTGCGCCCGCTTTCGGGAGCGATCAGGTAGGTCGCCCCGGGCCTCTCGGCCGCCTGGTGATCCACGTGGTCGCGGATGGTTCTTTGCATGGTGGCAGCGGCTCTGTCGGGACTGGGGAAGGTCTGCTTAGGCACCATGCCGTCGCAGGTAGTCGCCGAAGATTTCCTCGTCGCTCGGCATGCGCGGCGTGATCTTGCGGGCAATGCGGGTGGTGTTCAGGTACTGCCGGTAAGTCATGTTGTCGGAGAAGTTGTTGCCGCCCCATGTGCCGCAACCCATCGACAGCGAAAACGGCAGACCGTTGTCGAAGGCGCCGCCGGTGGCGAAGCAATGCGCCTGGTTCACGATGACGCGGGCGACCGGCAGTTCCAGGCCGAGGCGCAGGATGTGCGCGTCGTCGCTGGTGTGGATGCCGATCGAGTGGCCGGCGCCCTGGAAGGCATAGATTTCATTGACGAGGCGGCAGGCGTCGTCGAAGTCGCGCGCCCGATAGACGGTCAGCACCGGCGACAGCTTTTCGCCGGAAAACGGATAGGCGGGGCCGGTGCCGGTTTCTTCGACCATCAGGAAGCGGGCGCGCCGGAAACGCTCATCCGCCAGGTCCGCCAACTCGGCAATCCGTGCGGCATTCTGCGCGGTGACCGCACTCGACAGCTTGCCTTGCGGCCACATTGCCGCCTGCAGCCGGGCTTTCTCGCCAGTGTCCAGCATGACGCCGCCGACGGCCTGAAGTGCGGCGACCGCCTGCGCATATACCTGATCGAGAACGATGACGCTGTTCTCCGACGAGCAGCTGGTCGCGTTGTCGAAAGTCTTCGAGGCGGCGATCGCGGCGGCGGCGGCATCGAGATCGGCACCGACATCGACGATCGCGGCGACATTGCCGGCGCCGACGCCGAAGGCCGGCGTGCCGCAGGTGGCGGCGGCGCGGATGTTGTTCTGCGATCCGGTTGCCACCACCAGGTCGGCCTGCTGCATCAGCGCCTGGGTGGCTTCCTTGGTCACCGGTGCCGGCAGGTACTGCACCAGATCCAGCGGCAAGCCGAGCTTCGTCAATTCGGCATGGATGTAGCCGACCAGCGCGGCGCAGGTGGATAGCCCCTTGGGCGAAGGCGCGACGATCACCGCGTTGCGGCACTTGAGGGCGTTGATGATCTTGTTGGCGGGTGTCGCCCCGGGGTTGGTGGAGGGCGTGATGGCGACCACGACGCCGACCGGGCGCGCGATTTCGACCAAGCCGAGTTCCGGGTATTCGGCAATCACGCCTACGGTCCTGACGCGCTTGAGGTCGCGCAGCAGGCCAAGGGTCTTGCGGTAGTTCTTCTGGATCTTGTCGTCTACGTTGCCCAGCCCGGTGTCGCGTACCGCCATTTCGGCCAGCGTGCGATTGCGTCCCGGCTCCATGATGGCCCAGCCGACGGCAAGCACCGCCTCATCGACCTGCTCCTGGCTGCACTGTTCGAATCGGCGCTGGGCGGCGCGGGCGCGGGCGATCAGCTCGGCGACGACATCTGCGCTTGCGGAAGCTGTTTCTTGCGTTGCCGGCTTGCTTGCCACGTTTGGTCTCCAGGCGATGGCGGGCCACTGGCCCGCTTCACAATTATCAGAAAATGAAAACTTTGATTCCGTTTTATCTACTGTAGGACAAGCATTCGATCGATGTCAACGGATTTCTTCAAAACTGGAACAATTCATTCCGTTAAACACAGGATTTTCATTCCGGCGCTTGCGCTTCGTGTATGCTCCTGACAGTCCCAGGTCAACGCTCCCTATGAACGACAGCACAAAATCCTCAGCCGCCGCACTGCGTGCCTTCGCGATCATGGAACTCGTGGCCCGGTCGGACCGTCCGGTGCCGCTGGCCGAGATCGTCGAGCAATCCGGGCTGCCGGGCCCCACGGCTTTCCGCATCCTCTCGATGCTCGAAGGCGCGGGCCTGGTGCAGCGCGAGCCGACCGGCAAGACCTATGGCGTCGGCCATCGCCTGGCGCGCTTCGGCGTCGACGTGATGACCAACAACTCGGTGCGCGCCGAGCGCCGCGCGATCCTGCGCAGGGTGGTGGACGAAATCGGCGAGACCTGCAACCTGGCGATGTTCGGCGGCGACGCGATCATCTACATCGACCGCATCGAAACCGACTGGCCGCTCAAGGCCGACCTCAAGCCCGGTTCGCGGGTGCCCCTGCATTGCACCTCGAGCGGCAAGCTGTTCCTCAGCCAGATGCCCAGGGCCAAGCGCCGGCGCATGCTGGAATCGCTGGTCTACAAGCGCTACACGGACAACACCATCACCGATATCGACTTGCTGGAATCGCAGATCGAGCGCATTGCCGTCACCAAGGTCGGGACCAACAACGAAGAATTCCAGGCCGGGGTGATCGGGATCGCCGTGCCGGTCATGGATGCGAAAGGCCGCATGATCGCCAGCGTGGCCCTGCAGGCGCCGGTCGCGCGGCTGTCGATCGGCCGCGCGCTGGAGTTCGTGCCCAGCCTGCAGCGCGCCGCGGCTGACATGGCGAGCACCTTCGAACCCGCCGAGCCCTGACCCGGAGCCTGCTAGCGCTTGCGCAGCAGGCCGGCGATGTCGAAGAACAGCTGGTTGTCGAGCTCCTGCGCAAAGTTGGCGCTGGCAACACGGCGATAAAACGGACTGAGGTCGAGTCCGACGCCGAGGCCGAGTATTTCCACCTTGCCCTGGCGCTCGCGCCGCGCGACCACTTCCTTCAAATGATTGTCGAGATAGAAGGCATCGTTGGCCAGGCCCGTGGCGCTGTCCATCGGGCAGCCGTCGGAGATCACCAGCAGGATGCGCCGTTCCGCCATGCGCGCCAGCAGGCGGTCGCAGGCCCAGTCTACCGCCTCGCCGTCGATGCCCTCGCGGAACAGGTCGGCCTTGAGCAGTGCCGCGATGTCGGGACGCGAGCGCCGCCAGTTGCGTTCGGCAGTCTTGAACACCAGGTGGCAGACCTCGTTGAGCCGCCCCGGCTGCGGCGGTCGGCCCTGGGCCTGCCATTCCTTCCAGGCGCGGCCGCCGTTCCAGGCGCCGGTGGTGAAGCCCAGCACCTCGCTGTCGACGCCGGCCATGTCCAGTGCGCGCACCAGGATGTCGACCAGGGTCGCCAGGGTTTCACTCAAACCCGTCATCGAGCCCGAGCAGTCGATCAGGATGCCGACCGCGCTGGTGACGCGCGGCCGCAAATGTTCCTGGCAAAACAGGCGCCGCTCGGCCGGCGAGCTGACCAGCTGCGCCAGACGGCGGCCGTCGATGCGGCCGTCCTCTTCGTCGAAGCGCCAGCCGTCGCGCTCGGGCGTAGTCAGCACGGCGGCGAACACCCGCGCCAGACGCGCGAGGTTGATGCCCTGACGCGCCACGCGCGCATCGAGGCGCTGGCGGTATTCATTGAGCAATGCCTTGCGTACCAGGCTCGCGGCATTGACTTCGACATCGAAGCGCGTGGTGAATACGCGGTAGCCCGATTCGCTTTCCTTGAACGTTTTGCTTTCCCCGGAATTCGCGGCGGGAAAGGTTTCGGCTTCGTCCCGGTCGAAATCCAGCAGCAGGGCGAAGCCGCGTTTTGCCGCGGCCTGCGCCGATTCGCTTTCGTTCCGGCTGTCTTCATCTTCGGCGCGCACGCGCTCGCCGACGATGTGGGCGATGGCCAGCGCATGCAGGGCGAAGGCTGCCTGATCGTGGCGCGTCCGGCGCAGGCCGGCCAGCGGCGTGCCGATCACCGCCGCAATGCCGGCGCGCGTGGTTTCGATCAGATCCTCTTCCAGCACCGGCACGGCATGCAGGCGCGACCAGCAGATCTGCGTCACGGTGTAGAGCAGGATGCCGAGGCTGCTGTCGGTCAGGCCCGATTCGTGGAAAGCCCGCGACCATTCCTCGAAGCGTTGGCGCAGGTTGCCGGCCATGCCCGGCATCGCCGCCGGCACCAGGGTCTCGACGCGCAACTGTTCAAGCAACTCGAAGATCAGGCGTTCGACCGGATCGGACGGACAGTGGCGGCGATGCAGCTCGGGGTCGCTGTGCAGCAGACGCAGCGCCATGCCGTCGGCGGCGGCGCGGCAGGCGGCGAAGTCGTCAGCGGCGGCATTGGTTTGCAGATGCGGCGCATGGACCGGAATCACCCTCGAGCCGCGCTGCAGGCGATGTCCGGCGTAACGCAGTTCGCCGTCGCCGGTCAGGGCGCGCAGCGTGGCGGCGCAGAGTTCCTCAATCTGTTGCGCCTGCCGAACCGTGACCACACTCCCCCCGATCCACGGGCCGCTTTGCACAGCGGCCCGGCTCCGCCGGCGCAAGGCAGTGCCTTGCGAATCCCCGCCTCCGCCCCCCTCGCCAAGCGAGGGGGTGACTACGGTTCGCCGCTGCGCGGCTCCGGATGGTGAATGTCGCTCCTTCGGGCGGCCATGCGGAGCGCTCATTCCCGATGCGCCGAGCGCATCCAGGATTCGTCGAGTTCGGCCCCGAAACAGCGCTGGTAGTACTCGGCGACGATGGGTCGCTCGGCATCGTCGCACTTGTTGAGAAAGGAAAGCCGGAAGGCCAGCGCCGGGTCGCGGAAGATTTCGCAGTTCTCCGCCCAACTGATCACGGTGCGCGGCGACATCAGCGTGGACAGGTCGCCGACGGCGAAGCCCTTGCGCGTCAGGTCCGCCACCGCGACCATCGAACTCACCAGTTGCCGGCCGCGCTCGTTGTCCTTGCCCGGCACGCGCGCCAGCACGATCGCGATCTCTTCGGCGTGCGCCAGGTAATTGAGTGTGGCGACGATGTTCCAGCGGTCGATCTGGGCGTGGTTGAGCATCTGCGTGCCGTGGTAGAGGCCGGAGAGATTGCCCAGGCCGACGGTGTTCGAGGTGGCGAACAGGCGGAATGCGGGGTGCGGCTTGATCACGCTGTTCTGGTCGAGCAGGGTGAACTTGCCGTCGCGTTCGAGGATGCGCTGGATCACGAACATCACGTCCGGGCGGCCCGCGTCGTACTCGTCGAAGATCAGCGCCACCGGCCGCTGCAGCGCCCAGGGCACGATGCCCTCCTGGAAAGCCGTGACCTGCAGGCCGTCCTTGAGCACGATGGCATCCTTGCCGACCAGGTCGAGGCGGCTGATGTGGCCGTCGAGATTGACGCGCACGCAGGGCCAGTTGAGCCGCGCCGCGACCTGCTCGATGTGGGTCGATTTGCCGGTGCCGTGCATACCCTGCAACATCACGCGGCGATCGTTGGCGAAGCCGGCGAGGATGGCCAGCGTCACCTCGGGGTTGAAGCGGTACACCGTGTCGATTTCCGGCACGTGGTCGTCGCGCTCGCCGAAGGCCGGCACCATGAGGTCGATATCGATGCCGAAGGTTTCGCGCACCGAGACTTCGCGGTCGGGACCTGTCTGTGCCAGATCAGCCATAGACAATCCTCCCCCCGCCCCCCTCCCCAGGGAAGGGGGTGACTACGGTTCGCCGCTGCGCGGCTCCGGATGCTTGCTGGCGCACCTGCGGCGCGCTCATGTGCCGGAACGCAATGCGCCTGGCATTGCGGCGGCGTCGATCGCCGCGATGGCTTCGACCGCACGCCGCAGCGGCGGCAATAGTTCGCCGAGCCGGTCGTGCGACAGGCGCATCACCGGAGCCTGGATCGCGATGCCGGTATTCGAGCGGCCGCCGTCGGCGGCCGGCACCAGCATGGCGACGCAGAACAGGCCGGGCAGGAATTCCTCGTCGTCGCAGGCGTAACCATCCCCTTTGACGCGCCGGATTTCGGCTTCGAGCAGGGTCGGGTCGGTGATGGTGCGCGGCGTGTAGCGCTCCAGCGGCAGCTGTTCGAGCAGGCGCTGGCGCTGGCTTGCGCTCATCTGCGCCAGGAACAGCTTGCCGCTGGCCGAGCAATGGGCGGGCACGCGCGATCCCGGATGGAGGTAGAAGCGCAGCGGCGCGACGGTCTCGACGCGGTCGAGGTAGAGCACTTCGCTGCCCGACAGCGCGGTGATGTTGCAGCTTTCGCCGACTTCCTCGACCAGTTTGCGCAGCACGGCATGGCGCGCGCCGTGCACGGTGTTGTTGAGCAGCAGGTTCTCGGCCAGCCGGCGAAGGCGCAGGCCGGTGCTGTAGTGGCGGCCATCGCTTTCCCGCTGCAGCATGCCGGCGGCTTCGAGCTGCTGCAGCATGCGATGCACGGTCGGCTTGGGCAGGCCGGTTTCGTCGACCAGCCACTGCAAGTTGAAGAACTGGTCGCGGCCGGCGATGACTTCGAGCAGGGCGAACAGGCGCAGGGCCGGGGTGTCGCCGTCGATGCGCAGCGGTTCCGGCTGGGGAGTCGATCTGGGTTCATTCATGGTCCTCGTATCATAGCCAATTTCATTTATCGGTACAAGGCGTTTCATTTTTTATTGACTTTCGCTTTTTTAGGCTCTAAAGTCTGGCCTGATTTTGAATATCGGAACATTCGGTATCGATTCGGTACCGATTCGGTACCGATTTATCGATTCCCATCGAGGAGAGCAAGCAGATCATGAGCAAACCAGATAAGCGCACCGTGCCCGAAGGCCCGACCCGCATGACCCCTTCCGAAGCCTTCGTCGAAACCATGGTCGCCAACGGCGTGACCGACATGTTCGGCATCATGGGCTCGGCCTTCATGGACGCCATGGACATCTTCGCCCCGGCCGGCATCCGCCTGATCCCGGTGGTGCATGAGCAGGGCGCCGGCCACATGGCCGACGGCTATTCGCGCGTTTCGGGACGCCATGGCGTCTGCATCGGCCAGAACGGCCCCGGCATCAGCAACTGCGTCACCGCCATCGCCGCCGCCTACTGGGCGCACAGTCCCGTCGTGATCGTGACGCCGGAGACCGGTACCATGGGCATGGGTCTGGGCGGTTTCCAGGAAGCCAATCAACTGCCGATGTTCGAGGAATTCACCAAGTACCAGGGCCATGTGAACAATCCCAAGCGCATGGCCGAATACACGGGCCGCTGCTTCGACCGCGCCATGAGCGAAATGGGTCCGACCCAGCTCAATATTCCGCGCGATTACTTCTACGGCGACATCACCTGCGAGATTCCCCAGCCCTTCCGCCTCGATCGCGGACCCGGCGGCGAGAAGAGCCTCAACGAAGCCGCCGAGCTGCTGGCCAAGGCCAAGTTCCCGGTCATCATTTCCGGCGGCGGCGTGGTCATGGCCGACGGCGTCGAGGAGTGCAAGGCGCTGGCCGAACGCCTCGGCGCGCCGGTGGTGAACAGTTACCTGCACAACGATTCCTTCCCCGCCAGCCACCCGCTGTGGTGCGGCCCGCTCGGCTACCAGGGCTCGAAGGCGGCGATGAAGCTGATGGCGCAGGCCGATGTGGTGATCGCGCTGGGTTCGCGCCTCGGTCCCTTCGGCACCCTGCCGCAGCACGGCATGGACTACTGGCCGAGCAAGGCCAAGATCATCCAGATCGACGCCGACAACAAGATGCTCGGCCTGGTCAAGAAGATTTCCGTCGGCATCTGCGGCGACGCCAAGGCGGCGGCCATCGCGCTGACGCAGCGCCTCGTCAGCCGCACGCTGGCCTGCGACGCCAGCAAGGCCGAGCGTGCGGCGACGATCAAGGCCGAGAAGGCCGCGTGGGAGAAGGAGCTCGACGAATGGACCCACGAGCGCGACCCGTTCAGCCTCGACATGATCGACGAGAACGGCAAGGAGAAGCCCTTCAGCGGCGGCAGCTACCTGCACCCGCGCCAGGTGCTGCGCGAACTCGAAAAGGCCATGCCGGCCGACGTCATGGTGTCCACCGACATCGGCAACATCAACTCGGTGGCCAACAGCTACCTGCGCTTCGAAAAGCCGCGCAGCTTCTTCGCCGCGATGAGCTTCGGCAACTGCGGCTACGCCTTCCCGACCATCATCGGCGCCAAGGCGGCGGCGCCGCATCGCCCGGCGATTTCCTATGCCGGCGACGGCGCCTGGGGCATGAGCCTGATGGAAACCATGACCTGCGTGCGCCACGACATCCCGGTCACCGCCGTGGTCTTCCACAACCGGCAGTGGGGCGCTGAGAAGAAGAACCAGGTGGATTTCTACAACCGCCGCTTCGTCGCCGGCGAACTCGACAACCAGAGCTTCGCCGGCATCGCGCGGGCGATGGGCGCCGAGGGCATCACGGTGGACAAGCTCGAAGATGTCGGCCCGGCGCTGAAAAAGGCCATCGACCTGCAGATGAACCAGGGCAAGACCTGCATCATCGAGATCATGTGCACCCGCGAACTCGGCGATCCCTTCCGGCGCGATGCGCTGTCCAAACCGGTGCGTCACCTTGAAAAGTACAAGGACTACGTCTGAGAGCTTGTGAATAAATCTACTGCGCGTGCCGGATCGGGGCTTGGGCGGTGCTCGCTATCCTCATGTACAAACGCGTACATTCCGGTAGCTGCGCTCCGGCCGCACCCCGCTGCGGCCCGCTCGCTACGATTTCTTCACAAGCTCTGAGGCGGTGCAAGGCCTGTCGATGCTCTCCGCTCACCCTCTCTCTCCTCCGGGTTGAGCTTTTTCGGAACCACGCTGAACAGATCGTGGTTCCGATTCTTTTTGCAACTTTGTCACCGCGCTGCGCGAGGATTTAGATCGATGAAAGCTCTCCACCGGATCATGGATCGAGCCCGGGAAGCCCCGGTTCGCATCGCCATGTCCGAAGCGGAAGACCCGCGCATTCTCGAGGCGGCGGTTCGCGCGACACGGCAAGGCATTGCCCGCATCCTGTTGGTGGGCGACCGCGCGCGCATCGCGGATGCCGCCGGCAGGCAAGGACTGGAACTCGCCGGCATCGACTTTCACGACCCGGCGCAAGCGGCAAACCAGCGGGAATTGGCCCAGGCCCTGTACCAACTGCGGCGCCACAAGGGTTTGTCCATGGCAGAGGCCGAGTCGAGCGCGCAGGACCCCCTCGTCTGCGCCAACCTGCTGGTCCGCCAGGGGCTCGCCGAAGGCACCGTCTCCGGCGCGGTCCGCACCTCGGCCGATGTCGTGCGCACGGCAATCCAGGTTATCGGCGTGAACCCCGACATCAAACTGGTGTCGAGCTTCTTCCTGATGATGTTGTGCGAGCCCTTCCATTCGCTGAAGGGAGGACTGATCTTTTCCGATTGCGGCCTCGTGGTCGATCCCAACGCCGAAGAGCTTTCCGAAATCGCTCTGGCGGCGGTCGATAGCGCCAGCAGCCTCCTGATGGAAGAGCCGCGGGTGGCCATGCTGTCGTTTTCCACGGATGGAAGCGCGAAGCACGCCGCCGTGGATAAGGTGGTCGCCGCCACGAATCGCGTCAAGGCCCTGCGGCCCGGCCTGTGCATCGATGGCGACGTTCAGCTCGACGCCGCGATCGTTGCCCACATCGCGAGTCGCAAACTGCCGGAATCGAGGGTGAAGGGCCGCGCCAACGTGCTGATCTTCCCCAACCTTGAAGCCGGAAACATCGGCTACAAACTGGCCGAGCGGATCGGTGGCGCCGTCGCCATCGGGCCGCTGCTGCAGGGGCTGGCCAAGCCGGCCAACGATCTTTCGCGTGGCTGCAGCAGCGAGGACGTGTTTCATGTGATTGCGGTTACCGTGGTGCAGGCGGCTACGCCGTCGCCATCTTCGATGCCGAGCCCGTCGGCATCCAGGTGCGCGACCTGCGCCGAATAGCGGCCTTGCCGTAAGGCAGCGGACCGCCATGGATCCAGTCATTGTTCAGGTCATCGTGGTCGCGACGCTGGCCGGGTTCATCCAGGGCCTGTCGGGATTCGCCTTCGCCCTGGTCGCCACCGCGCTGCTGGCCTGGATCGTCGAGCCGCAAGTGCTGGCCCCCACCGTCGTCATCACCTCGCTGCTGGGGCAGATCACCTCGCTGTCGAGTGCCGGGACCAGGCCCAGAGCCGAGCATGCGACGCCTTTTCTGATCGGCGGCGTGCTTGGCGTTCCGGCCGGCGTGCTGCTGCTGCCGCTGCTCGACGCAACCGCCTTTCGCGCCAGCATCGGCATCGTCCTCATCGTCTATTGCAGTGTCATGCTGGGAATCAAGGAACTGCCGGTATTCCGCCATGGCGGCAAGCGCTCCGACGGCGGCGTCGGGCTGCTGGCCGGAATTCTGGGTGGAGCCACCGGAATTCCCGGGCCCCCGGTCATCCTCTGGTGCGCCCTGCGCGGCTGGGACAAGGAAACCCAGCGCGCAACCTTCCAGTCATTCTTCATCGGCATCCAGGTCCTTATCGTCGGCTTCTACTTCGCCATGGGACTGGTCAACGCACGCAGCCTGCGACTGGTCCTGGCCGCGGCCCTGCCGATCGTCATTTCGGCCTGGCTGGGATCGCGAATCTTCCGCCGATTCACGAATCACGATTTTCAGAGGCTGATTTTCAGCCTGCTGCTGATATCCGGAATCGCGCTTGTGTCGAGCGGCCTATGAGTGCGCGTCGGCTTCGGGTGGCGGCTCGGCGCCGGCCGGCACCTTGTAGCGGTTGTAGCCCCACAGATATTGAGCGGGACACTGGCGGATCAAGGTTTCGAGTTCGCGGTTGAGCTGCGTCGCGCGTTGCGTCAGGTCGCCGGCCAGCGGCGCCGACAGCGCAAACAGCTTGAGGTGGAAGCCGGCGCCGTAATGCAGGCGTTCGCCATAGGCCAGCAGTACCGTGGCGCCGCCGGGTACGGATTGCGCCAGGCGCGCCGCCAGCGTCATGGTGTAGGCAGGGCGGCCGAAAAATGGCAGCCAGGCGCCTTCGCCGTTGCCGGGCACCTGGTCGGGCAGCATGCCGACGGCCTCGCCGCTTTTCAGCGCCTTCAGCAGGCGGCGCACGCCGGACAGGTCGGCGGGCGCCAGCTTGAGGTTGGCGCCGCGGCCCGCCTCGATCAGCGGCGCCAGCCAGTCCTGCTTGGGCCGCCGGTAGAGCACGGTCATCGGTTTCCTTGCCGCGTAGTACTGCGCGGTGATCTCGAAGCAGCCCAGGTGCGGCGTCAGGAACAGGATGCCGCGGCCTTGGCGCCAGGCGTCTTCGACCAGTTCCCAGCCGGAAACCCTGACCACGCGCCCGACGACTTCCTGCTGCGGCCGCAGCCAGATCTTCGGCAGTTCCAGCAGCGCCTTGCCGGCCTCGGCGATAGCCGCCGACTTCGCCTGCGTCAGGCCGGCCTGTTCGATGTGCCGCGAAAAATTGCGCCGGTAGGTGGCCGACAGCAACCACGCCAGCCAGCCGGCGAGCGCGCCGAGGTTGTGCAGCAACGGCAGCGGCAAGCGGGCCAGCGCCTTGAATACAACGGGGAACAGGGAGGGCATCGAAGAATGGGAAGGTGCCAAAGCAAGTAGAATTATCGCCTACTGTCCGCCCCTCAAACCACCCCTCCGATTTCCCCGTCATGTCCAAGCCACTTCGTGCAGCCGTAATCGGCGTCGGCTACCTGGGCCGCTTCCATGCCCAAAAATATGCCGCGCTCAGTGCTGCGAACCGCGGCGTGGAACTGGTCGGGGTGGTCGATGCCCATGCCGAAACCGCGCAGCGCGTGGCGAAAGAGCTGGGCGTGGCGGCCTTCACCGATTACCGCGAGCTGCTCGCCGGCGGCAAGATCGACCTGGTCTCGGTCGCCAGCACCACCGAAACCCATCATGCCGTGGCGCGCGATTGCCTCGCCGCCGGCGTCCATGTCCTCGCGGAAAAGCCGATCACGGTCACCGTGGCACAAGCCGACGAACTGATCGCGCTGGCTGACGCGAAACATCTGGTGCTGCAGGTCGGCCACCTCGAACGCTTCAATCCGGCCTGGCTTGCGGTGAAGGACCAGATCAAGCGGCCGGTGTTCATCGAGGCCCACCGCATGGCGCCGTTCAAGGCGCGCGGCATCGACGTTTCGGTGGTGCTCGACTTGATGATCCACGATCTCGACCTGATCCTGCCGCTGGTGGCCAGCCCGGTCGCGGACCTGCGCGCCTCGGGCGTCTCGGTGCTGACCGACGGCATCGACATCGCCAACGCGCGCATCGAATTCGCCAACGGCTGCGTCGCCAACCTGACCGCCAGCCGCACCTCGACCGCATCCTTGCGCCGCCTGCGCGTGTTCCAGCACCACGAATACATTTCCGTCGATTTCGGCGATCGCCGCATCGGCATTTCGCGGCGCCGCGAGGCCCTGGTGGAAGGCGAGGAACCAATCGACACCGAGACCTTCCAGCAAGCCCCCGGCGATGCGCTGATGACCGAGATCGAAGCCTTCGTCGCCGCGGTGACGAACGGTACTGCGCCGGTGGTCAGCGGCCGCGAGGGCCGCGACGCGCTGGCCATCGCGCTGGAGATCGACCGCATGATCGCCGCGCGCCAGAATTCACTTTCCCGAAGCTAACGCTTTCCTGAAGCCATAACCATGAACATCCCGATGCTTGACCTCAAGGCCGAGTACGCCTTGCTGAAGGACGAAATCGAACCCGCCGTGTGTGAGGCGCTGGCCGCCTGCCAGTACATCGGCGGCCCCAACGTCAAGGCCTTCGAGGCCGAAGCCGCCGCCTATGCCGGCGTCAAGCACGCGATCTCCTGCGCCTCGGGCACCGACGCCCTGCTGATCGCGCTGCGCGCGATCGGCCTGGGGCCGGGCGACGAGGTCATCACGACGCCCTTCACCTTCGTCGCCACCGCCTCGACCATCGTCATGTGCGGCGCCAGGCCGGTCTTCGTCGATATCGATCCGCGTACCTTCAACCTCGACCTGGATCAGGTCGCGGCCGCGATCACGCCGCGTACCAAGGCTATCCTGCCGGTGCATATCTTCGGCCAGCCGGTGCAGCTGGCGCCGCTCAAGGCCCTGTGCGCAAAGCACGGCCTCAAGCTGATCGAGGATGCCGCGCAGTCCTTCGGCGCCGACTATGCGGGACGCAAGTCGGGTGCCTATGGCGACATCGGCTGCACGTCCTTCTATCCCTCGAAGAATCTCTCGGCTTTCGGCGACGGCGGCCTGATGATCACCGACGACGACCAGCTCGCGGCGGAAATGCGCGTGCTGGCCAGCCACGGTTCGCGCGTGCGCTACCACCATCATGTGCTGGGCTACAACTCGCGCCTGGACGAAATCCAGGCCGTGATCCTGCGCGTCAAGCTCAAGCGCCTCGACCATTTCAACGCGCGCCGTATCGCCATCGCCAACTCTTACAACGAGCAGCTCGCGGGCCTGGTCGAGACGCCCTGCGCCGACGGCCATGGCCGCCATGTTTATCACCAGTACACGATACTGTCCGATCAGCGCGACGCGATCCAGAAAGTGCTGGGCGAATCCGGCATCGCCTGCGCCGTGTATTACCCGGTGCCGCTGCACCGGCAGGAGATGTTCGCCGCGACCCACGGCGACGTGAACTTGCCGGTGACCGAGCGTACGGCCCGGCGCTGCCTCTCGCTGCCGATCTCGCCGATGCTGAAGGACGAACAGATCAAGCACATCGTCGGCGCGATCCGCCAGGCGCTGGCATGAAGGCCTTTCCCCCGCTTCGCGAGGGAGTCGGGAAATGAGCATTCACCCCAGCGCGGTTGTCGCACCTGACGCCAAACTCGGTGCCGGTGTGCGCATCGGCCCCTTCGCCGTGATCGAGGAGGACGTGGTGCTCGGCGACGCCTGCGAAGTCGCCGCGCATGCCGTGATCAAACGCCATACGCGCATCGGCGCGCGCAGCCGCATCGCCGAGCATGCCGTGATCGGCGGCGATCCGCAGGACTTCAAGTTCAAGGCGGACTGCGTTTCCTACACCGAGATCGGCGAGGACAACTGGCTGCGCGAGGGCGTCACGGTGCACCGCGGCTCGCGCGACGGCAGCGTTACGCGCCTGGGCAACGGCTGCTTCCTGATGGCCTACAGCCATGTCGCGCATGACTGCCAGGTCGGCAACAACGTGGTGATGGCCAATACCGCCGGCATCGCCGGCGAAGTGGTGGTGCACGACCGCGCCTTCATCTCGGCGGCCGTCACGGTGCACCAGTTCTGCCGCGTCGGCAGGAACGCGATGATCGGCCTCTCGGCCAAGGTGGTGCAGGACGCGCTGCCCTTCTGCATCACCGACGGCAATCCGGGCCGCGCGCGCGGCCTCAATCTGGTCGGCCTCAAGCGCAACGGCTTCAGCAAGGACGAGATAGCCGCGCTGAAGGACGCCTATCGGATGCTGTATTCGCGTGTGCCGCTCGAACAAGCGTTGGCCGAGATGCGCGGCATGGGCAGCGCCGCCGTGACCGAAGTCGCCGACTTCATCGCCGCCAGCAAGCGCGGCTTCGCCCACCCGACGCGCTAGCGCTTGCCGCCGGCCAGCTTGATCGCCGCCGGCATGCGCCGCAGGCGCCAGATCACCACCGGCCCGACCAGGCCGCCGACACCCAGCGTCGACCAGGCCAGCCCCCACACCACGTGATCGGGCAGGCTGCCGCCGCTGCGGCCCCAGTCGAGCATCAGGCCGAAGACCCAGGGTGAAATCGCGCCGGCGCCGAAGCCCAGCACCGAACGCAGCGAATAGGCGGCGCCGAGGTAGCGCGGATCGATGAGTTCGGTCAGGGTGGTCGAATGGATCGAGGAATCGGCGACCCCCGTGACGTTGTAGAACACCGCCACGGCGACCAGCAGGAACATCGGTGCGCCGATCATCCAGCCGAAGCCGAAGGAGCAGGCCAGGCTGGCGACCGACATCAGCAAGGTCACGCCGGTGCGTCCCCAGCGATCTGACAGCGAGCCGCCGAAGACGCTGCCGACCACGGCGGCGAGATAGGTTATTGCGGTCAGCGTGGCACCCAGACTGACCGCCTGGGTGCCTGCCGTGCCGCCGGCAACCGCCGCCGCGGCGAGGAAGGCCGGCAACCACGCCCACAGGCCGAGCAGTTCCCAGGCATGGAAGCTGTAGCCCCAGATCGACAGCATCGCCGGCTGGTTGCGCAGCACTTCGAGCAGGCGGCTGTGGTTGCCGTGTCCGTCGGGCAGCGCATGGACCACATTGGGCACGTCGCGCAACGCGCGCCAGCCCAGTACCATGCCGGCAAGCGGGCAGCAGGCGGTGACGACGAAGGCGCCGCGCCAGCCGGCGAGCGGGATCATGGCGCTGGCGATCAGCAGGCCGATGGCATAGCCGAGCGAGGCGGCGGCGAGGTAGTAGCCGAGTGCGCGTCCCTGGCGTTGCTTCATGCGCTGGGCGACGATGGCCAACCCCGGCGTGTAGGAGCCGCCCGAACACAGGCCGGTGAGGCCATACAGCAGCAAGGCGGAAACGAAGCCGTCGGCGAACAGCGCGAACAGCAGGCCGCTGGCCACCGCGGCCACGCTGCTCAGCAGGTAGATGCGTTTGGCGCCGTGGCGGTCGGAGAGGAAACCGACGGAGAACAGCGAAATCAGGAAGCCGACGTGATAGGCCGACTGCACCATGCCGGCCTGCCAGGCGCTGATCTGCCAGTCGCTGCGCAGCAGCGGCAGCACCGCCGACCAGGCGGTGAACATCGTGGCGAAGGCGGCGCGTGCGGCGCAGAACTGGAGCAGCCAGGGCATGGCCGCAGTTTAGGGCCGTTCAGAGGCGATTCGGCAGGGACCCGCGGCGGGAATAGGCCACCGTGGCGCAAGGTCATTGATTTCTTCCGGATTGACGCCCACCGCGGTCCGGACCTACAATGCGCGCTGTTCCGCCGAGTTAAAAAGACAACTTGCGAGGCGGAGAAGACCCCCGGGGAAATGCGGCGGTCGGAAAACAAATATCGCTAAAGCGTCGCCTGCTCTCGCCCCATAGCTGGCCTCGCCAATTGTGGGGCGTTTCAGTTTCTGGAGCAGGACACTATGGCAAACGAGTACTTCTTCACCTCGGAATCGGTTTCCGAAGGCCACCCGGACAAGGTTTCCGACCAGATTTCCGATGCCATCCTCGACGCCATCCTGGCGCAGGATCCGCATTCCCGCGTTGCCGCCGAAACCCTGTGCAACACCGGTCTGGTGGTGCTGGCCGGCGAGATCACGACCAATGCCAACGTTGATTACATCAATGTTGCGCGCAATGTGCTGAAGCGCATCGGCTACGACAACACCGAGTACGGCATCGACTACAAGGGCTGCGCCGTGCTGGTGGCCTACGACAAGCAGAGCCCGGACATCGCCCAGGGCGTGAACAAGGCCTACGACGACAACCTGAACCAGGGCGCCGGCGACCAGGGCCTGATGTTCGGCTACGCCTGCGACGAAACCCCGGTGCTGATGCCGCTGCCGATCTACCTCTCGCACCGCCTGGTCGAGCGCCAGGCCATGCTGCGCCGCGACGGGCGCCTGCCCTGGCTGCGTCCCGACGCCAAGTCGCAGGTAACGATCCGCTACCAGGACGGCAAGGTGCATTCGATCGACACCGTGGTGATCTCCACCCAGCATGCCCCCGACATCGAACTGGAGCAGATCCGCGAAGCCGTGATCGAGGAAATCATCAAGCCCATCCTGCCCAAGGAACTGGTCAAGGGCGAGATCAAGTACCTGGTCAACCCGACCGGCCGCTTCGTCGTCGGCGGCCCGCAGGGCGACTGCGGCCTGACCGGGCGCAAGATCATCGTCGACACCTACGGCGGCGCGGCGCCCCACGGCGGCGGCGCTTTCTCCGGCAAGGATCCCTCCAAGGTCGACCGTTCCGCCGCCTATGCCGGCCGCTACGTGGCGAAGAACATCGTCGCCGCGGGGCTGGCCAGCAAGTGCCTGGTGCAGATTTCCTACGCCATCGGCGTCGCCGAGCCGACCTCGGTCTGGGTCACCACGCAGGGCACCGGCAAGGTCGCCGACGCGACCATCGCCGAATTGGTGAAGAAGCATTTCGACCTGCGGCCGAAAGGCATCGTGCAGATGCTCGACCTGCTGCGCCCGATTTACGAAAAGACCGCCGCCTACGGCCACTTCGGCCGCGACGAGCCGGAATTCACCTGGGAAGCCACCGACAAGGCGGCGGCATTGCGGGACGACGCCGGCCTCTAAGCCCATTCAACGCAAAGGGAAATGGCCCGTTCGCGGGCCATTTTTTTTGCCGTCGGCAAACCTATGTCTGCGCCCGTGGTCAATAATCCGGAAGACTCTGGAGAACAACATGCATGATCTGGCAAAGAATGTTTTGGGCGGCGTCCTGCAGCCCTGCAGCACCGACCCGATGACCGGGTTCTTCCGCACCGGCGACTGTCAGGTAACCGAGGAGGATATCGGCAACCACGGCGTCTGCATCGTCGCCACGGCGGAGTTCCTGGCCTTCTCGCGCGCACGCGGCAACGACTTGTCGACGCCGCATCCCGAATTCGATTTCCCCGGCGTCAAGCCGGGCGAGCGCTGGTGCCTGTGTTCGGCGCGCTGGCAGGAAGCCCTGGAGGCCGGCAAGGCGCCGCTGGTGGTGCTCGAATCCACTTCGTCCGCGGCGCTGGAAGTCGTGCGCCTGGCCGATCTCAAACGCTACGCGGCCAAGCTCGACCCGGCGAAATGAGCGCGCCGCACGGCCGCCCGAAGGGGCGCCAGCCACGACTCGGAGCCGCGCAGCGGCGAACCGCCATCACCCCTTGCCTTGGGCAGGGGGCAGGGGGGAGGGTGGTCCCGTGAGTGCGCTGTATCAACTGTCGGCGAAGCGCCTCGACGGCGGCAAGCAGTCGATGAAGGATTACCAGGGCAAGGTGCTGCTGATCGTCAATGTCGCCAGCGGCTGCGGCTTCACGCCGCAATATGCGGGCCTCGAAGATTTGTGGCGGAAGTACGGCAAACGCGGCCTGGCGGTGCTGGGTTTTCCCTGCAACCAGTTCGGCGCCCAGGAACCCGGCGACGAAGCCGCCATCGGCGAATTCTGCAGCCTCAACTATGAAGTGAGCTTCCCGATGTTTGCCAAGGTCGACGTCAACGGTGAACAGACCCATCCGGTGTTCTCCTTCCTCAAGGCCGCCGCGCCCGGCGTGCTCGGCACGGAAGGCATCAAGTGGAATTTCACCAAATTCCTGGTCGACCGCGAGGGCCGGGTGGTCGCGCGCTATGCCTCGGCGCACAAGCCCGAGGACATCGCGGCCGACATCGAACGCCTGCTTTAGGCGCAGGCGTCCGAAGCCTCAGGCAGCCCGCGGTTGCCGGCGTCGCGGCTTGGCGCCGGCGCTTTCCTCATGCGTCGCAGCTTCGTCGTCGCTGTCGCTGAAGCGCACGATATGCACGCCGGCCGGCAGATCGGTCTTGCGCCGCGAAAGTTCTTTCAGCCAGTTGTTTCCGGGTGGGGCGAGAACGTCCATAAGACTCATGGCGCGGTGGGTCATTTGCGGCTCCTGGGTTGCAGGTTTTCTATGACTGGAGTTTCGATGTCCAGGGTCACGTCCTCGTTAACGGGCGAAGGCTCCTAAGCAAGGAGCCTTCGGGCGGCCGGAAGGAGGAGGAAACCGGCCGCCAAGGGAAAAGTTTGCGCTAGCTGTCGAGGTAGCGTCGTGAATCGTCGAGAAATTTAAGGATTACGTTGGTCTGCATGTTCGGCTCGGCGGCTGTCTGTTGCGGTGCAATGATAGATGGGGACGGTGCTGATCGGTTCAACGCCTAATTGAAACAAGTTGTTTCACGGCCGGGTCGTTGCGGTTATTTGATTGATTGTTATGGCTATATTTGTCGTCGTGGCCCCGGCTCAGTCGGTCGCGGCGTCGATGTAATACCAGCGCCCGGCCTCGCGCACGAAGCGGCTCAACTCATGCAGGCGCTGTGCGCGCCCGCCAATGCGGCAGCGGGCGACGAACTCGACGGTCGCCGTGTCATCGGCCGTGTTGTCCATATTGGTCTGCGCTTTCACCTCCAGTCCCAGCCATTTCGGCTGCGGCCCGAGTTCGAGATCCAGCGCTGCCGGACGTGTCGAGGCATGCCAGGTCGCCAGCAGGTAGTCCTCCAGTCCCAGCACATAGGCGCTGTAGCGCGAACGCATCAGCGATTCGGCGTCGGCGGCCGGGATGCCCGCGTGATGGCGGCCGCAGCAGGCGGCATAGGACAGCGGACGGCCGCAGGGGCAGGGCTCGGGCGGTTGGGGTTTCACGGGGTGGCACAATACGGGTGAAGAGACCGCCCATGATAGCCATTCTGAACGCCAGCCTGATCGACCGCCTGCGCCGGGCGCAGCACCTGGCGGTGTTCACCGGCGCCGGCATGTCGGCGGAAAGCGGCATCCCGACCTTTCGCGATCGGCTCACCGGCCTCTGGGCGCACACCGATCCGGCCGAAGTCGCGACGCCGCAGGCCTTCCGCCGCGATCCCCAGCGGGTCTGGGACTGGCATGTGCATCTGGCCTCGACCGTCGGCGCGGCGCAGCCGAATGCCGGGCACAAGGCAATCGCCGAACTCGCCGGCAAGCTGCCGCGGGTCAGCGTCGTCACGCAGAATATCGACAGCCTGCACCTGGCGGCCGGCAGCCGCGACGTGATCGAATTGCACGGCAACCTGTTCCGCCTGAAGCCCTTCATCGACGAAGACGCCGCGTTTGCCGCGGCCGAGCCGCCGGTGATCTGCCGCGTCTGCGACGGCTACGCGGCGTGGCGCGACTGCGACCCCTGGGCCAGCCGCGAGGATTTCGCCCGGCTGCGCCTGGCGGCCGGTCCGGTGCCCTGCTGTCCCTGCTGCGGCGCGCGCCTGCGGCCCGACGTGGTGTGGTTCAACGAAATGCTCGATCCGCAGGTGCTCGACGCCGCGATGAATGCCGTCGATGCCTGCGATGCCATGCTCTGCATCGGCAGTTCGCTCGAAGTGGAGCCGGCCGCCAGCCTGCCCTGGCGCGCACTGCGTCGCGGCGCGACGGTGATCGAGATCAATCCCCAGCCGACCACCCTGACGCCGCATGTGACGGTCTTGCCCGGCCCCGCGGCGCAGGTCTTGCCGCAACTGCTGGCGACGGTCTGGAACTAGCTGTCCTGGCGCGGGCCCGGCTCGGGCGGCAGCGCGCATTTCTGGCAGTCGCGGCCGAAGGGCGAGATGTAGCGCCACCAGACCCAGACCAACAGCGGCAAGGCGGCGATCAGCGCGATGTCGCTCCAGCCCGGCTGCGCCAGTTCGCCCTGCCACCAGGCCACGGCGGTACGGACGGCTTCGATCAGCAGCACCATGTAGGCGAAGGCGGCGCCCAGCAGCGCAATGCGTTTCATCGGACTACCCTCCCCCCAACCCCGGCCTCACGCCCGGCTCTGCATAGCCGGCCGGCTGCGGCAGCGCCGAGCAATGCTCTGCGAAACCCTGCCTTCGCCCCGCGGCAGGGGGTGACCATGGTTCGCCGCTGCGCGGCTCCTTGTGATGGATGGCGCCCCTTCGGGCGGCCGTGCAGGGCGCTCATGCCCCGCCGCTTTCGTACACCCATTGCAGCAGGGCGTCCTGCGCCGCCTGGGCGCCCCCGGCATTGGCGTGATTGACGAAGAAGACCACGATCCAGCGCCGCCCGGTCTGGTCCAGCACGTAGCCGGCGAGGCTGCGCACGCCTTCCAGCGAACCGGTCTTGATGTGCGCCTGGCCGGCGACGCCGTTTTGCTTGAGGCGTTTTTTCATCGTGCCGTCGGTCGCGGCGACCGGCAGCGAGGCCATCAGCTCGGGCATCACCGAGCTGCGCCAGGCGGCCTGCAGCACACGACCGAGGCCCTCGGCCGAAATCCGTTCCTGGCGCGACAGGCCGGCGCCGTTTTCCAGCACCAGCTCGGGCAGCGCCAGGCCGCGCGCATCGAGCCAGGCGCGCAGCGCGACTTCGGCATCGGCGGCGCCGGCCGGGCGGCGCCCGGCCTCCATGCCCAGGGTCAGGAACAACTGGCGCGCCATGACGTTGTTGGAATACTTGTTGATGTCGCGCACCACTTCGCCAAGAGTTGCCGATGGCAGCACGCCGACCGCGCGTGCCTCGGCCGGCACCGGGCCCTCGCGCACGCCGCCGGCGAGGCTGCCGCCGAGCTCGGCCCACAGCTGCTGAAACACGCCGAGCACGAATTGCGGGTGTTCCTGCACGGCGATGCTCCAGCGCTGCTCGCCGCAAATTTGCGGGTAGACGCCGGTCAGCACCAGCCGCGTGCTCGGACCATGGCTGAAGACGTCCGCGCGCAGGCGTTCGCGCCACTCGCCGCAGCCATTGCCGTTGCCCAGCACGAGCTTGTTGACCAGATGGAGATTGGCCGGCATCGGTTCCATCGCAATCGTCAGGGTTCTCTGCGCCGGATCGGGAATCAGTTGCAGCCTGACCGACTTGAAGTTCAGCAGCAGGGCATCGGGCGCAACGTTGTAGGGCCGCAGCGGTTGCGCATCGAAGCGGGCAGGGTCGCTCGCGTCGATGGCGAAGGCGCCGCGATCGAGCACCAGATCGCCGCGAATCTCGCGGATGCCGCGCGCGCGAATCTGGCGCAACAACCGCGCGAACTGGTCGTAGGTGAGTTTCGGGTCGCCGCCGCCCTTCAGGTGCAGGTCGCCGTTCAGCACATCCCCGCTCTGTATGCCGTTGGCAAAGGCCTCGGTCTTCCAGACATAGGCCGGCCCCAGCAGGTCGAGCGCGGCAAAGGTGGTGAGCAGCTTCATGGTCGACGCCGGGTTCAGGCTGGCACGGGCATTCACCGCCAGGCGCGGCCGGGCGGCGTCCACTTCCCTGACCCAGACCGCGGTCGCCGCCACGGGTATGCCGGCGCCGCCGAGCGCCTGCGCCACGGCGGCGGGCAGGTCGCCGGCGGCGGCATGCAGGGTCCACCAACAGGCCAGGGAGAGAAATACCTTGAGCATGAGCCTATCTTATCGCCTGGATACCGTCCCCGCCTGTCGCCGGGGACATATCGCCGGAATACCGTCCCCGCCCCGGCGGGGACATATAGAATCAGTCGAGAACGAGGGGAAAAACAGCCATGGAAAATCCAGCCTGGCAGCCATCCGCCGCCACCATACGCGCGGCCAAGCTGACCGCCTTCACCGATTGGCTCGCGGCCGAGCACGGGCTGCGCTTCGCCGATTACGACGCGCTCTGGCGCTGGTCGGTGGACGATCTCGAAGGCTTCTGGGGCGCGCTCTGGGATTACTTCGCGATCCCCGCCGCGACGCCGCGCACGGCGGTCCTGACCGATGCGCGGATGCCCGGCGCGCAATGGTTTCCCGGCGTCACCATGAACTACGTCGATCAGGTCTTGCGCCATGCCACGGCGCTGCGCCCGGCCATCGTCGCGCGCAACGAGGCCGGCGAGCAGCGCGAACTGGGCTGGGCCGAACTGCAGCGCCAGGTCGGCGCCCTGGCCGCGACCTTGCGCGGCATGGGCGTGGTGCGCGGCGACCGCGTCGTCGCCTACCTGCCCAACATTGCCGAAACCGTCGTCGCCTTTCTCGCGGTGGCCAGCGTCGGCGCGATCTGGTCGGCCTGCTCGCCCGACATGGGGCGCATCGCGGTGCTCGACCGCTTCCGCCAGATCGCGCCCAAGGTGCTGATCGCGGTCGACGGCTACCGCTACGGCGGCAAGGCCCATGACCGGCGCGAGCTGATCCGCGAACTGCTGACAGAATTGTCGAGCATAGACCACATGGTGCTGCTGCCCAGCCTCGGCTCGGCGGCCGACGCCGCCGGCTTCGCCCAGTGCATCGACTGGAATGCCGCCACGGCCGGCCATGCGCCCTTGCAGGTGGAGCATGTGCCCTTCGACCATCCGCTGTGGGTCGTGTATTCCTCGGGCACCACGGGCCTGCCGAAACCCATCGTGCATTCTCACGGCGGCATCGTCGTCGAGCACGTCAAGCTCGGTGCCTTCCAACTCGACCTCGGCCCCGAGGACCGCTTCCACTGGTTTTCCAGCAGCGGCTGGATCATGTGGAACTGCCAGATGACGGGCCTGCTGATGGGCAGCACCATCTGCATCTACGACGGCAATCCGGGCTGGCCGGACTGGAACGCGCTGTGGCGCTTCGTCGGCGAAACCGGCGTGACATTTTTCGGCGCCGGCGCGGCCTTCTTCCTCTCCTGCCTCAAGGCCCAGGTCGAACCCAACGCTGTGGCCGACCTGTCGCGCCTGCGCGCGGTCGGCTCCACCGGCTCGCCGCTGCCGCCCGAGGGTTACCAGTGGATTTACGACCACGTGCGCCGCGACCTCTGGCTCAATGCGATCTCGGGCGGCACCGATTTCGCCGGCTGCTTCGTCGGCGGCGTGCCGACGCTGCCGGTGTATCTGGGCGAGATGCAATGCCGCTGCCTCGGTGCCAAGGTCGAGGCTTTCGACGAAGCCGGCAGAGCACTGATCGACGAAGTCGGCGAGCTGGTCTGCAGCGCACCGATGCCCTCGATGCCGCTCAGGTTCTGGAACGATGCGGAAGACCGCCGCTACCGCGAGAGCTACTTCGACATGTACCCCGGCATCTGGCGCCACGGCGACTGGCTTCGCATCACGCCGCGCGGTGGCGCGATCATCTACGGGCGCTCGGATGCGACCATCAACCGCCACGGCATCCGCATGGGCACCAGCGAGCTTTACCGTGCCGTCGAGGAACTGCCCGAGATACTCGACAGCCTGGTGGTCGATCTCGAATTCCTCGGCCGCGAATCCTACATGCCGCTGTTCGTCGTGCTGCGCCCCGGCTTTGATCTGACGCCGCAGCTTGCGGCCACGCTGAAGGAGCGCATCAAGCAGGCGCTGTCGGCGCGCCACGTGCTCAACGAGATCTTCCACATCGCCGAGATTCCGCGCACCCTGTCGGGCAAGAAGATGGAGCTGCCGGTGAAGAAGCTGCTGCTCGGCCATGCCCTGGAACAGATCGCCAATCCCGACGCCATGGCCAATCCCGCCAGCCTGCAGTGGTTCGTCGATTTCGCCGCACGCCGCGACGCCGCGGAGCATGCAATATGAGCGGCCGCGTCGCGGTGCCGCTGCCCAAGGCCTATCTGCTGCTCAACCACGGGCCGACCGTGCTGGTCTCCAGCGCGCACGGCGGCAGGCGCAACGTCATGGCCGCGGCCTGGAACATGGCGCTGGATTTCGATCCGCCCAAGGTCGCCGTGGTGATCGACAAAGCCACGCTGACGCGCGAGCTGGTCGAGGCCTCGGGCGAGTTCGTGCTCAACGTGCCCGCAAGGCAGCAGGCGGCCATGACGCTGGCGGTCGGCACGCAATCGGGGCGCGAGATCGACAAGTTTTCAAGAGTTGGCGTTGGCTCGCTCTGCGTGCCTGGGAAAGCGCTTCGCGCGCAGGCAACGGCGGCTGGCGTCGTCGGCGCGCCGCTGATCGAGGGCTGCCTGGCCTGGCTTGAGTGCCGCGTGATTGCCGAGCCGCACATCCAGCAGACTTACGACCTGTTCCTCGGCGAAGTCGTTGCCGCCTGGGCCGACCCGGCAGCCTTCGCCAATGGGCGCTGGCAGTTTGCCGACGACGCACGGCGCAGCATCCACTACCAGGCCGGCGGCCGTTTCTTCGCCACCGGCGAGGCCTTCGACGCCTAAATGCCGAAGGGTTTGACGCCGATCAGCCAGGCGTGGCCCCAGAGCGCGAACAGCGTCCAGGCCAGCAGGCCGATCGCCGTCACGCTGGCGTCGCGTGTCCAGCAGCAGACGGCATGGGTCGTGCCGGCAATGCGGTCGCGCCGCCGCGCCGAGGCGAAATTGGCGACCGCCCAGACCAGGAAGGCGCCGAACAGCACCACGTCGGCCAGGCCGCCGTTGGCCAGCAGATGCGCCAGCGCCCACAGCTTGACCCCCGCCACCATCGGGTGGCCGATTGCCGCCTTGATGTGGCTGCGCGGCAGGTAGGCGGCCACCAGCAGGACGAAGGCCGGCAGCGTCAGCAGGGCGGCCAGGTGGCGCGTCCATGGCGGGCTGGTCCATAGGATCGGCGCCTCGGCGCGCGCCATGGCATAGCCCCAGACGATCAGGCCCAGGCCGGTGGCGGAAAGCAGCGAGAACAGGCCTTTCCAGCGCGCCTCGCCGAGCCGGGCGAGCTGGGCATCGCGCCAGCCGCCGGCGAAGATGCGCACCGAATGGGCGCCGAGGAACAGCGCCAGGCCGAGGATCAGGACGCTCATGGGGGCTCTTTCTGCAAGGTTGAAGTGCGGCAATCTTACTTGCGATCTCAAGTATCCGGCGCGATCCGGCAACTGCGCGGTCGCTGCTCGCGGGATTGCCGGTCGGACGCGGGGGACGACAGCGCCGCTCTACGCCAGCGCCGGCCCGGCGCGGCCCCGGCTACAACTTGAAGCGGTTCAGCATCCCGTTCAATTCGGCCGCCAGCGCCTGCAGCTGCAGCCCCTCCTGCTCGGCATGGCCGATCGGCACGCTGATTTCCCGCGCGACGCGGGCGATGCGTTCGACATTGTTGCCGATCGCCGTGCTGGCCGCGGTCTGCTCGATCACCGAGGACGAGATTTCTTCCATGCCCTGGGTGGTGCGCTGCGCCGCCTGGTTGGCTTCGCCGAGGCCTTCCGCCACCTTCTCCAGATGCGCCTGCGAGGAGCGCAACGCTTCCCTGCCGTGTTCGATGGCGCGCTCGACGATGGCCGACTTGTCTTTCAGGGCGGCGGTCACCTTGTTGATCTCGGTTGCCGTCTGCGCCGATTTTTCGGCAAGCTTGCGCACTTCGTCGGCGACCACCGCGAAGCCGCGTCCCTGTTCGCCCGCCCGCGCGGCCTCGATGGCCGCATTTAGGGCCAGCAAATTGGTCTGGTCGGCTATCTCGCGGACCTCCTGGGTCATCCCCGCGATGGCCAGGGTACTGTCGATAAAGGCCTCGGCGGTGCGGGATATCTCATCCACGGAACTTTCCACGCTGTCGATTTCGCCAATCAGGCGCGACAGGCTTTCGTTGCCCTCCTGCATGCGGCTCATGCTCGCCGCCGACAACTCGCGGACTTCCGCGGCTCTGTCGGCGACGCGGCGCACGATGCCCTCGCCATTGCCGATGGTGGCTGTCGTCTCGATCACCGTGGCGCACTGCTGATCGTTGCCGCGGCTGATGCTGTCGGTGGTCGCGCGCATGCGGTCGGCGCCGCCGTTGAGCCGGTCCGCCGCCATCCGGATCTGGCTCGCCATCTCGTGCAGGCTGGCCTGCATGGCGGCAATTCCGCCGAGCAGGCTGCCGTCGGCGCCGACTTCGATCTTGAAGGCCAGGTCGCCCTCCGAGATGCGCCGCACCACGCCAGCCGCGTACTGCGGTTCGCCGCCCAGCAGGCGCAGCAGCATCCGCACCAGCATCAGGAAGGCGGCAAATCCGCAAATCGAGGCAAGCACGGTGACCACGCCCATCCAAAGCCGCGCATCGGCGGCACGGGCAGCAAGACCCGCATCGACCTTCTGTGCGGCTTCGCCGAGACTGGAAACCATGTAGAAGCTGAACCCGTTGGCCACCAGAGTGGCGATTACCAGAACGGTGAGTACGAAAATGAGTTCCCTGCGCAAGCTCATTACAGACCTCTTTCTGACAGTAACCCGTTCGGGCGACGGGTCGACAGGGCACGCGTCCCAATTGGCAGCAGGGACTTTAACCAAGGTTTGCATCAGGGGGAATCGATTTTTCAAGTTTATTCATTCGCCGGCCTGTTCAACGACGCAGCGGATCGCGCTCCGGCAAATCACCAGCGAGACAGATCTGCCTAGCGCCCCGGCAGCATCAGCTCCAGCGTCCTGCCGCCGTAGCCGAACTTCCGGTCGCGCGCCTGCAACACGACGCTGCGAATGTGCCGCGGGATCCGGACGCCGTAAAGGTCGCGCGTGAAGGGTTGTTCGCTGGCGTGGTCATGCAGCAATTTTCGCTCGCCGTAGACCGCGCCATCCTTGCCCGCGACCCGAAAACCGTCGGCATAGCGTTGCGGCGTATCGTAGGGCGACGATAACGTGACATCGAAGTCGAAGCTGTCGGCATCCCGGGCTTTGACGTTTGCGCTCACGACGTCGGGATGCTTTTGCGCCGCAAGCTCGGCGGCAGGCAGCGCTGCCGCCTGCAGGCCGGCGGCAAGCAGCAGGGCGACGAGCAGACGGCGACTCATGACGGGATTCATGATTCAACTTTCGCCACGATCCCCGCTGCCGCGTCCTGCCGTTCGGGCTGCAGTTCGTAGAACAGATTGGCATCGACAAACGGATGCTCGTCGGCGACGTGGCGCAGCAGCCCCAGATCGAGCAGGCTTTGGCCGAGCACCGTGGCCTCGGCGCGCGTCAGGCGGAACTGCGCGGCGAGGGCGTCGACCGCTTCGCTGCCCACCATGCATTGCAGGAAGTTGACGCCGCGCCAGGCGCGATCGGCAATGAGCCCCGCGGCGCCGCGCAGGAAGGCCGTGGCGGCGTCAAGCGGGATCGCGTCGAAGCGCCCCTGCGTCGCGACCCGGTAGAAAAATTCCGCATCGGCAAACGGCTGCTCCTTGACCACGTGATGCAGGTGGCCGCTTCGCAGCAGCGCCTCGCCGAGCAGCACGGCATCCTCGCGGCTGGTGCCGTAGCGCCTGGACATCCAGCCTACCGCATCCCTGCCGACCATGCACTCGGGGTATTTCTTCAGGTGGTAGCGGCGATCGGCGACATTGCCGCCGGCCAGCAGCGCCGCCGCCAGGTCTTGCGCGGACCCGCCGCTCAGGCGGCGGACCAGTGCCTCCGGCGCATGGTCCTCGCCGGCGTTCAGCATCACGCGCAGGTGGGTGTCGAGGCGCCGCATGTCGACTTCGCCGAGGTCCAGTTCCTTCAGCAATGTGGCGAGGAAGGCGGCGGCTGAATTCGTCAGGCGCGGCAGCAGGGTGTAGCCGCTCAGGCCTTTGGCCCAGGCGGCTTCATTGGTCCAGACAGTCCGGTCCGTGCCGGCTATTGCCAGCACCCGCGGCTGCCAGGGCAGGGCGCGGACCCGGCGGATCGCCTCGGCCGCACGGTAGGGCGCGATCGCCTCGGTCGCCAGGTCGAGCAGCAAGACGCTGCCGGGCTCGGGCGCGACGCCGGCAGGGGCGGCAGCCTTCGGGAACAGGTGCTCCGGCTTGATGTCGAGCGGCGTCAGCCCCTGGGAAGTCAGGGCCGCCCGCAACAGGCTGCGCAGCTTCGGGTCCTGCGTGGCCAGCCAGAAATTCTGGATACGTTTCGTGTTCATCGATGAAGTCCTTGTTTCGGATGCTTATGCAGGGCAGTCGGTCGAAAGCCCCATGCCTTACACCGGCGCGCAATCGCCGGCCGAGGCGACGAAGCGGAAATCGGCAAAGCCGGCGCGCGCTTCCTCGCCGGTGTTGTCGGTATCGGTGGCGATGGCGATGCCGGTCAGCCGCAGCGGCGGATGGCCGAAGGCGGTTCGGAAGTCGGCGCTGACGTCACGGCGTTCCTCGACCCAGCGCCCGGCGAATGCGCTGCCGGAGCGCAGCACCAGCATGCGCGCGCGCTCGGTATAGGCATTCGGCTGCCAGGTGCCGACGGCATGGCGGTTGTCCCAGATGTAGTTCACGGCGGCATCGGGCACCTGGTCGCCGTGGATGCTGCGGGCCAGGCCGAGGCCCATGCGCGTGCCGAGGCCAAGTCGCTCGGGCGCCACCGCGAAACTCAGGTAGACCCGGGCTGCGTAATCGTCGCCGGACTTCTGCGCCATGTCGGCAGATTCCAGCGGCGCATCGATGCGCCACTTCCAGCACAGGATGGGCGTGCGCGCCAGATCGATGGTCAGCGGCCGCGCCAGCAGCGCCATGCTCCTGACGGCACGGGCGGCATGCACGCCATCCCAGAGCCGGGCGCGGTAGCTCGTCGGCGGCGCGTCCGGATTCGGCCGCTCGATGCGCCACGGCGGCGGAATCGTTCCATCGGGCGAGGCGAAATCGCCGACCCAGACCGCGGCGGCAAACGCGGGCAGGGGCAGCAGCGCAAGCAAGGCGCAGATAGTTCTCCTCATGGCCGGACTTCCGCAGTTGCAGCATCGGCCTCGGGCCGCTCGGCCCACTGCGCGAGGCGATAGTCGAAGCCGGCCGCCAGCGTCGGTTTGATCACTTCGAAGTAGGGTGAGACGTCGAAGTCCCGCGGCACGAACAGGCTGTGGTGGCGAACCGCGAGCACCTCGGCGCGACAGCCGGGGCATTCCGGGCTGTCGATGGAGCGGCTGGAGACCAGCGGCAGGATTGGGTAGTGCACCGACTGGAAGCATTGCGCGATCAGGGTCGAGCAGATGGCCCGGGTCGGCTCGCCGCTGCCCAGCGCCAGCATGCGGCGCCGCCAGCGCTGCGGCACCGGCGGCGTCGGGATCAGGTAGCGCGCCAGGTCGATGACATTCTTCAAGTCGTACCGGTGGCCGATCCGCGCGCAGGCGTTGGCCATGAGACGCTGGCGGTCTTCGTCCGTCAGCCCGACCGGCCGGCAGATCCGGCAATGCAAACCGGCGAACACCGAGAGGCCGACGGCGCGCACCCCCTCGACGATATCGGCTTCGACGCAGCATAGGGGCGCGCCGTCCTTGTCGCGACGCCCGAGGGCATTGCCGACGTACAGCGCGGCGTGCGACCAGGTGGATTGGGTCAGGTACTTGATCGCCGTGCTGATGCGGCTGCTGCCCTCGACCAGCAGCACATCGCCGGGTTGCAGCGCCCCGGCCAGGAGCTTCATGTCGGTCGCCGGCGAGGTACTGCAGACATGGGCCTGCCCGCTCAACCAGCGCGCCAGCCAGCTGCCCAGCCAGGTCGATGCCCGGTTCATCGGCGGCGCCTGCGTGGTGCAGTGGCATTCGGCACGTCGTTGCCCATGATTTCAGCGCGG
This sequence comes from Pseudomonadota bacterium, assembly GCA_043821985.1. Lineage (GTDB taxonomy): Bacteria > Pseudomonadota > Gammaproteobacteria > Burkholderiales > Thiobacillaceae > Thiobacillus. The sequence goes on along the minus strand of JBDRCF010000047.1, from coordinate 150,300 downwards.
CGCTCGTTTCGCGTCATTGAGCCGCCAGTCGTAGTCGAGGAAGTCGACGCGGTAATCGCCCTTGCGCAGGCGGGCACGCGCTTCGGGCGCTGCCGCCAGTTGCTCGGCATGACGGGCGAAGGTGGTCTTCAGCGAATCGTAGCCCTGGTGTCCCTGCTCGAAATCCTTGCCGTACCAGTCGAAGATTTTCGACACCAGCAGGCGGCCCGATGCGGCATCGAAGCAGTTGCGCGTGGCGTCGCCGAGGAAACGCCGCAGGCCGTCGTCGAGCTGGGCGTCGAGGCGCTCGGCGACGAAGGCTTCGGCGCGCAGCATGGGACAGCCGATCGAGGCGCAGACCACGGCGGCGTGGATGCGTGGATCGTCGAAGGCGCCGGGCGCGCGGATCATGCCGTGCTCGATGTCGTCGAGGCTGCGCTCCTGGCCGAGCAGGGTGAAGAACTTCTTCTTCCACGGCGACTGAAACAGCGAGCCGAGATCCTTGATCGATTCCAGGTCGGGATAGTTCGTCAGGATCAGTTCGACGGTCCAGGCGTTGTAGGCGTTGATCAGGAAGGCCAGGCGCTGCGGCTTGCTCCACCTGGCGTACTCTGCTTCGCCGACCGCTGCGATACCGGCGAGATAGGCCGTCAGCGCCGCACGCTCGACCTTCAGCGCGGCGTAGTCGACGACGCTGGCATTGCCGCCGGCAAGCGGCTTGACGTGCTTCGCCAGCAGGCCCTGCCAGGCGGCGTGCGTATGATCGAAGGCCTGCGCCATGCCGGCTAGCAGCAGCAGGGCGATGGCGAGCAGGAAGCGGCGCAGCACCATCGTCAGACTCCGCGCCGCCAGGCATGGAAGCGCCCCACCCATTCCAGCAACTGTTGCGGCGCATGGGCTTTCTTCCAGACGCCGGCGACATACTTGTTGGCTTCAGCCATGGTCGGGTAGATGTGGATGGTGCCGAGGATCTTGTTGAGGCCGATGCCGTGCTTCATCGCCAGCACGTATTCGGCGATCAGGTCGCCCGCGTGCTCGCCGACGATGGTGACGCCGAGGATGCGGTCCTTGCCCGGCACCGTCAGCACCTTGACGAAGCCGTGTGCCTCGCTGTCGGCAATCGCCCGATCGAGGTCGTCGATGTCGTAGCGGCTGACTTCATAGGCGATGCCCTTTTCCTTCGCCTCCAGTTCGTTCAAGCCGACGCGCGCCACCTCGGGTTCGACGAAGGTCGCCCAGGGAATCACCGAGTAGTCGGCCTTGAACTTCTTGAAGGGATCGAACAGCGCATTGACCGCGGCATACCAGGCCTGATGCGCGGCGGTGTGGGTGAACTGGTAGGGGCCGGCGACATCGCCTGCGGCATAGATATTCGGGTAATTGGTTTGCAGGAAGTCGTTGGTGTCCACCGTACGGGCGGTAGCCACCCCAACTTCTTCGAGGCCATAGCCCTTGAGATTCGCCACGCGCCCCACGGCGACCAGCACGGCGTCGAAGGGAATACGTACATCCCGCCCTTCATGCTCGGCGATCAGGATTTTCTCGCCGCTCTCGACGACGAATTGCTTGGCCTTGTGGTTCAGCAGCACGTCTATGCCTTCGGCACGGAAGCGCTTCGCCACGAGTTCCGAAACCTCCGTGTCCTCGCGCATCATCAGGCGCGGCAGCATTTCCACCTGTGTCACTTTCGAACCGAAGCGGGCGAAGGCCTGCGTCAGTTCGCAACCGATCGGCCCGCCGCCCAGCACCACCAGCCGGCACGGCAGTTCGCGCAGGGCCCAGACCGTGTCGGAGGTCAGATAGCCGACTTCGTCGATGCCGGGAATCGGCGGCACGAAGGGCCTGGCGCCTGCGGCAATGACGATGCTGCGCGTGCTCAGGCGCTCGGTCGCGCCGTTGTTGCGCGTGAGCTCGACTTCCCAGGGTGAGACGATTTTCGCGCTGCCTTCGACCACATCGACGCCGAGGCCGGTATAGCGCTCGACTGAGTCGTGCGGCTCGACCTGGCGAATCACGCGCTGCACCCGCCCCATGACCTCGCCGAATGAATAGTTGGCGGTGGCGCTACGGCAACCGAACTCGGCCGCGCGCTGCGTGTGCGACAGAAACTTCGCCGAACGGATCAGCGCCTTGGAAGGCACGCAGCCGGTGTTGAGGCAGTCGCCGCCGAGCTTGTGCTTCTCGATCAGCGTGACCTTGGCTTTCACCGCGGCGGCGATGTAGGCCGTGACCAGTCCCGCGCTGCCGCCGCCTATCACCACCAGGTTGCGATCGAAGCGTGCCGGCCGGGTCCAGCGCGCATACACCTTGCGCGCCTTCACGGTGTCGACGATCTTCTTCGCGATCAGCGGGAAGATGCCGAGCAGGGCGAAGGAGGCGATCAGCCCCGGCGAGAGGATTCCGGAGAGGCTCTCGATGCCGGCCAGCTGGGTGCCGGCATTCACATACACCAGGGTGCCGGCCAGCATGCCGAGCTGGCTGACCCAGTAGAAGGTCGCCGTGCGCATCGGCGTCAGGCCCATCAGCAGGTTGATCATGAAGAAGGGAAACACCGGCACCAGGCGCAGCGTGAACAGATAGAAGCCGCCCTCGCGCCGGATGCCGGCGTCGATCGCCTGCAGGCGCTGGCCGAAGCGTGCGGCCACCCAGTCGCGTAGCAGGAAGCGCGCGGCGAGGAAGGCCAGCGTGGCGCCGAAACTGGAGGCGAAGGAGACCAGCAGCGTGCCCCAGAGCAGGCCGAAGACCGCACCGCCGGCCAGGGTCATCACCGCCGCACCGGGTAGCGAGAGCGCCGTGACTGCCACATAGATGGCGAAGAAAATTCCGGCGGCCAGCCAGGGATTCGCCTGACGGTAGTTTTCGATCGCCGCCTGCTGGGCCTTCAGCGCATCGAGGCTGAAATAGCGGCCCAGATCGAGCATGAAATACAAGGCCACGACGATGGCGACGAAAGCTAGGACCAGCAGTTTGCGCAATGACATTTAATCTCCCGGGGCAGATGTGCCGAAACTAAACTTGTTTGTCTTCGGTCTTGCAGCTTGGTCGGGCGGTAGTACGAAAGCTTACAGAGTCGCAGTGCGGCCCCCGCGTGTAAGGTCCAAGGGGGCATGTGCGACCAAGCAAGGACGAATAGCCGAGGAGGAAACGGAAATGCAACGCGCCACCGTAAACATCAACAATCATCAAGTCGTCGTGGAATGGACGCCGGCTGCGGCGCGCGAGCTGGCGCGCCGCACGGCGCCGCTGATCGTCGAGCTGGAGCTTTACTTCTCCTGCCTGGTCAAAAAGTTCGTGCACTTCCGCGAGGACTCGCGCGGCCGGCCGACGGTCGCCGCCGGCGACATGCTGCAGCTGTATTTCCGCCCCGTGACCTCGACCGCCTGCAGTTTCGAAACCGCCGAGCGCCTCGGCCGCCAGCCCGAGATGGACATCGACACCCCGGCGACGCGGCGCATCGCGCCCAAGCGGGTCAGTCTCGATCATGCCGGCGGCGCCTGGCGCGGCAGCTTCAGCATGTGATCAGCTGGTGCAGAACACGTCGGCGTGCTGTTCTGCGTCGACGATCAGCCGGTCGAGACTGCGCACAAGCGCCTTCTCGGCCAGGTCGATGGCGTCGAAGCCTTGTGCGATGCCGGCGGACGCAGCGGACGCAGTGGACGCAGTGGACCGGCACGACATCGCCGTCATCAGGCGATGGAACTCGCGGTGTGCCGTCTCCAATTCGCGAAAAGTGCCCAGGCGCGAGAAGCAGGCCTTGCCGTCGCCCTCGTGAACCCATTTCCCCAACTGGCACTTGTGTTCGTCGGTGGCCGCCGCATCGAGCCGGCCCGCGCCGTCGCCGGCAAGCGCATCCGCAGCCTGATGCTTGAAGGCCAGATGCTCGATCTTTGTCGTTTCGACGAATGCATGCAGCGCGCTTTGCGCAAGCGTCGTCTCCAGGCCGCGGGTGGTTTGATAAAGCGCTTCCATCAGTTCGGCGGTGGCTTTGCCTTCACTCCCGAACTGTTGCGCGGTGGCCGTCCAGTCGCCTATGTGCTGGCGGGTTTCCTGCATTTCCGTGCGATTCGCGGTCACCAGCGAGGTGATTTCATTGGCCGAGTTGGCGGTTCGCTCGGCCAGTTTGCGCACCTCGTCGGCGACCACCGCGAAACCGCGCCCCTGTTCGCCAGCGCGCGCGGCCTCGATCGCGGCGTTCAATGCGAGCAGGTTGGTCTGGTCGGCCACCTCCCGGATGATCTGGATGATGCCGCTGATTTGGCCGGCGCGTTCGGCCAGGGTCTCGATGCGGTTCATGGTTGCGCGCGTGCCTTCGGCGATGACATCGAAATAGCCCAGGATGCGCCGCATGGCATCGCGGTTGGTCAGGGTTTCGGCGCTCGACGCGGCGGCCAGGCGGCGCTTGGCTTCCAATTCCGCGGCCAGCGATCCCATCGAGGTTTGCAGGGCCGCCAAGGATACGCCAAGGCAATGCGTCGCGCGGGCGATGTTCGCCGCACGCTCCCGGTCCGCCGTCAGCGATGCAATCCGGAGTTCGGCGTCATTCCGCCGCGCCTGCGCCGCGTCGAGTTCGCGCCGCAAGCCGTCGCGTTCCTGCTCGACGGCGGCCAGGCGAGCCGTCAGCTCCCTTGTGGCATTTCTGTTTCCCGAGAAAAACATGTTGTCCCCTTGTCCCTGTTGTTGTAATCGCACACCCATTCGATGAACTCGTCCAACGGAAGCGGCCTGGCGATTCTGTATCCCTGGGCGAGGTCACAAGTATTTTCCGCCAGCCAGTCGAGTTCCGCAGCCGTTTCCACCCCCTCCGCGACGACCGTCAAACCCAGCTCGCGGCATAGCAGGATGGTCGAGCGCACGATGGCGGCGTTCTTCGCATTGAGGTCGACGCCATCGACGAAGGCGCGGTCGATCTTGAGTTCATCCACCGGCAGGCTCTTGACGTAGGCCAGCGAGGCCTGGCCCGACCCGTAGTCGTCGATCGACAGCTTGACGCCGAGCGCAGCCAGTTCATTGAGATGCAGCAGGGCCAGTTCCGGCTCATCCATCAGCGCGCTCTCGGTGATTTCGAGGCAGAGCCGGTCGGCGGGCAGCGCGGATTCGTCGAGCAGGCGTCGCACCAGGCCGACCAGGTCGCGGTTCAGCAGGTCAAGCGCGGACAGGTTGGCCGAGACGATCACGTCGATGCCGTCCCGGCGCCAGCGCGCGGCGTCGGTGATCGCCTGCGCCAGCACCCAGGGCGTGATCTCGCGGATGAAGCCGGTCTGCTCGGCAAAGGGGATGAAGCGTCCCGGGGGAATCATGCCCTTGTCCGGATGGCGCCAGCGCACCAGCGCCTCGGCGGCCGTGATGCGCTGCTGCCCCAGGTGCAGCTTGGGCTGGTAGTACAGAACGAATTCGCCGCGCGCCAGCGCCTCGCGCATTTCGCCGATCAGGGACAGCTCTTCGTGGGGCAGCTCGGCATCCGTGCCGGTGCTGAAGGCCGCGCCTGCATGCCGCCGTTTGGCGACGGCCATCGCCAGGTCGGCGCGGCGCAACAGCGCGGCATTGCTTTCGCCCTGGCGCGGGTACAGCGCGATGCCGATGCTGGCATCGATGTCGAGGCGCTGGCCATCGACGATCATCGGCGCGCGCAGTGACGCGAGTACCCGCTCGGCATGAAGCGCCGCCGCAGCCCGGTCGGCACCCTCCAGCAGCATGACGAACTCGTCGCCCCAGAGGCGGGCCAGTACGCAATTCCCGCCTTGCGCCAGACACAGGCGCGCGGCGATCTCGCACAACAGGCGGTCGCCGACCGCGTGGCCCAGCGCATTGTTGATCGGCGCGAAGCGGTCGATGCCCAGCATGAGTACCGCGCCGCGGCTGCCGGCCGGCAGCAGGCCGAGGATTTCGAGAAAGCGCGTGCGGTTGGGCAGCCCGGTCAGCAGATCGACATAGGCCAGGCGCGAAATCCGCTCCTCGCGGCTGGCAATGCTGTCGCGCATGGTCGCCAGCGACCCCATCAGGGCGCCGATCTCGTCGCGCCGGCCGGCGGGTATCGCCGCCTGATAGTCGCCGCCGGCGATTTTCTCGGCGACGGCCACGGCCTCGCGCACCGGCCCGACGATGCTGCGGGCGATGGCCCAGGCCATGACGGCGCCGGCCGCCAGCGCGCCGATGGCGAGCAGAATCACCAGGCGCCGGGCATTCGTCGCCGCCTGCCGCAGTTCTTCCAGTTCGGCCTGCATGGCCTGTTGCAGCCGGGCTTCCAGCGCCTGGGTTTCGAACAGCAGCGTATTCAGCACCTTCTGCGTGCGGTCCTCGAAATGCCGCCGCGCCGGCGCACTGCCTTCGATCTCGATCAATTCCACGGTGGCCTGGAACAGTTCGCCGTAGCGTCGGCGCAGATCGGTGAGACGTTCGACGTCGATCCGCACCGCCGGCGTCAGCATCGCCATTTCGAGGCCGGCGACCGCGCTGTCGGCCGCAGCGAGTTCGGCATCCATCGCGGCGTACTGCGGCACCCGCGCTTCGCGCTCTGCCGTCTGCATCAGATTGAGCAGGCCGATCGCGGCCGCCTGGGAATGCTGGTTGGCGCGCTGCGACAGGATCGCGAGCTGCGCCTGGCGATCGACGATGTCGCGGGTACGCGCCGTCAAATCCTCCAGCCGCTGCAGCGGCACGGCGGCAACGGCGAACAGCAGACCGAGCAGCACCGCAAAGCCGAGCGCCAGGCGGGCGCGAATGGAGCCGATGGCGGGCAACTGATAGGACATGAGATCAGAGCTTGCGAGTAAATCTACTGCGCGGGCCGGCGCCGGGTCTGCTTGTCCCGCAGCGTCATGAACTCTTCGGCCGATGTCGGATGGATGCCCAGCGTCGCGTCGAAATCGGCCTTGGTCGCGCCCATGCGCAGCGCTACCGCCAGGCCCTGGATGATTTCCGGCGCATCCGGGCCGACCATGTGGGCGCCGAGGATGCGCTGGCTGTCGCTCGCCACCACCAGCTTCATCAGCGTTCGCTCGTCGCGGCCGCTCAAGGCATGGCGCAGCGGTTTGAAGCTGGACTGATAGATGTCGACCTCGCCGAACTGTTCCAGCGCCGCGGCCTCGGACAGGCCCACGGTGCCGATCGGCGGCTGGCTGAACACGGCTGAGGGCACCAGCGCCAGGTCGGCGGCCAGCGGCGCCGGGCCGAACAGGCAGTTGGCCACGGCCGCGCCCTGGCGTATCGCCACGGGCGTCAGCGCGATGCCGTCGGTGACATCGCCGACCGCGTAGATGTGGTCGGCGCTGGTGCGCGACCAGGCATCGACGCGGATGCCGCCGCCCGGCGCCAGTTCGACACCGGCCGCGGCGGCGTCGAGGCCGCCGGTATTGGGTATCCGCCCGGTGGCGTACATCACGGCATCGAAGGGCAGCACGCCCTCGCTCGCTCCGGTGAAGCATGCCAAAAGCGATGCATCGGCCTGACGGTCGATGCGCGTGACCGTGCTCCCGAGCAGGATGCTGATGTCCTTCTTGGACATTTCCTCATGCAGATGCCGCCGTACGTCGTCGTCGAAGCCACGCAGGATCTGCTCGCCGCGGTAGGACAGCGTGACCTCGGCGCCCAGGCCGTTGAAGATGCCGGCGAATTCGACCGCGATGTAGCCGCCGCCGACGATCAGCACGCGCTGCGGAAATACCGGCAGATCGAAAGCTTCGTCCGAGGTGATCGCATGCTCGATGCCGGGCACGTCCGGTCGCCTGGGCTTGCCGCCGGTGGCGATCAGAATGTGGCGGGCGCGAATCCGGCGGCCGTCCACTTCCAGCGTACGCGGATCGACGAAACGCGCCGTGCCCTGCAGCACCGTGACGCCGGAACGCGCGAGCATGTCCTGGTAAATCCCGCTCAGGCGCGAAATCTCCGTTTCCTTCGCCGCCACCATGGCCGGCCACGAAAACTCGGCGGGCGGCACGGTCCAGCCGAAGCCGGCGGCGTCGGCGAAGTCCTCCGCGTAATGGGCGGCCTGCACCAGCAGCTTCTTCGGCACGCAGCCGCGAATCACGCAAGTGCCGCCGTAGCGGCTGCTTTCCGCGATCGCCACGCGGGCTCCAAGTCCTGCGGCAACGTGGGCGGCGCGAACCCCGCCCGAACCGCCGCCGATGACGAAGAAATCAAACTCGAATTCGCTCACTGCCGTTCTCCGGTAGATAGGTGCCAACTCTATACGCTTCTCCCCAGGCCGGCGTATCGGGCTGCGTCCACTCCATCAGGTGAAGCGCCGGGCGATCAGGCGATCGATCGACACCGCGCCTGGTCCCCGGGCGATCAGGAACAGGAGCACCGCCGCCCATACGCCGTGGGTCGGATAAGCATCCGGATAGACCAGCAACTGGATGGTGGCGGTCATCACCAGCAGCGCCAGCGCCGAAAGGCGCGTGGCCAGCCCGATCAGGATCAGCAGCGGAAACAGATGCTCGGCAAAAGCGGCCAGCGGCGCCGCGATTTCCGGCGGCACGAGGGGCAGGCGGTATTCGTCGCGGAACAGGCCGACGACGGAATTGGACAGCCGCGGTATCCCGAACTGGTACTCGCCGCTGACGATGTCGATGGCGAAGCCCTGCACCTTGGTCTGGCCGGATTTCCAGAACACCGCGGCGATGGAAAAACGGCCGAGCAGGGCGATCAGCGAATCGGGAATCCGCTCGGTCAAACTGATCGCGAAGCGGACCAGGCTCTCCAGCCGGGAGGGCTTGCCTTGCGGCGCGATGGCGGGCGCTGTGGTGGTCATGAGCTTGTACTCCTGGGGAAAGTTGCGCCGGCCAGGGCGCCGCCGCGGATCAGCAGGCCGAGCGTGGCGGCCAGATCGAAACCGCTGTCCGCGCCCAGGGCCTGCCCCGCCGCCGGGCCAAAGGCCGTGCCTTGTTGCAGGTGAAGGATGAATATCGCCGCAGCTTCGGCGATGGTCGAGATTTCGACGTCGAGGCCGTTGCGCAGGACCAGCGCCGTCTCGGCCTGTGTCGGGTCGACGTCTGCCAATGCCAGCGCGTCATCCTCCGACTGGTGGGCCGCCCACAGCGAGACCACGGCATAAGGCGAGCGCAGCACGCGAACCGAAGGATGAAAAGTGAATACGACCTCGGGCAGCGCCGCTGCGTCACCCAGCAGCCGGGTCATATTCTCCGGCGCCAGGGAGGGGGCATCGGCCGCATGCCACGCCTGTACGCGCAGCAGTTCCAGGCGCGCCACGTCGGCCAGATACGGAACGCCGGACGCTGCCGGAAATGCCTCGATGAATTCGGCAAACCCGTCGCCATACAGTGCCAGCACCGGCGAGCGCGGCGGATTTGCGCGCACGAACTGGCGCGCCATGGCGCGGAAGAAAGCTTCGCCGACCAGTTCACGCGTGACCGGAAAGCTGTCAGCCAGGGCATCGATCAGCGAGACGATGACATTGTTGCGGTAGATGGCAAAGCGCTTCTCGGGTGCCGATCCGTTCCATGTCGTCAGGCCCGGCGGACACGCGGATTCCACGGCGAGCAGTGCTTCGGCAAATGCGCCCTGGCTGTTCATGCGCACGCCTCGCGTGACTTGTTAGGTTGCAGCCGGCACAGGATGCGCTCGGCCTGCTGGGCCTCGGCGAACAGCACGGGGAAAGCCGGGATATCGTTGTCGCGCTCGATCAGGGTCGGCGTCGGCCCGACCCAGTCCAGGGCGTAGCAATACAGTTCCCACACGGCCTGCGCCACCGGTGCGCCGTGGCTGTCGATCAAAAGCGGCGCCCCGTCGGCATCCTCGTCCCGGGCAAAGCCGGCCAGATGAATCTCGGCGACCTCGTCCAGCGGCAAGGCGCGGATATAGGCGTGCGGATCGCGGTGGTGATTGACGCAGCTAACGTAAACATTATTGACGTCGAGCAGCAGGCCGCAGCCGCTGCGGCTGATGACTTCGCTGATGAAATCGGGTTCCGCCAGGGTCGACGCCGCAAACTCGACATAGGTGGCCGGATTTTCCAGCAGCATGCGGCGCTTGAGGCGATCCTGCACGCGGTCGATGTGTTCGCAGACGCGCGCCAGGGTAGCGGCGTGATAGGGCGCCGGCAGCAGGTCGTTGAGAAACGCGCCGCCGTGGCTGGACCAGGCCAGGTGCTCGGAAAACGATTCCGGCTCGTAGCGGTCGAGCAGCAGCGCGAGCCGGTCGAGATGGCTTTCGTCCAGCGCCGCGTCGCCGCCGATCGACAGCCCGACGCCGTGGATCGACAGCGGATAACGCTCGCGGATGCGCGTCAGGTAATGGTGGAAGGGGCCGCCGTCCACCATGTAGTTCTCGGCGTGGATCTCGAAAAAGCCGATATCCGGCGCCGTGATGAGGATCTCGCGGAAGTGCTCCGGCTTCAGGCCGACCCCCGCCCGGCTGGGCAGGGACCGGAGCTTTGTCGGCCGTACGTCGCCGACGGAGCGCAAGCGTTGTGGGTCGGCGTTCATGACTGGCGCTCCATCGCGATCATCAGGTGGCGGTCAGGCCTTCTTTTCCTTGAACTCGGCCAGCTGGCCCATGCCGGTGGGCGAAGTCTTCGACGTGGTCTTTTCGCAAGTGCCCTTGGGCACCATCGACCAGGCATTGCCCTGGTGATCGACCTTCGAGGTTCCGGCGCAGGAAGTGCCGGCGCCTGCCTTGCAGTCGTTCTTGCCTTTCATGGCCACGCCGAAGCATTTTTCCGTCTCCATCTTCATGGCGCCGCCGTGAGAGGCGGCAAAGACAGGGGCAGAGGCGACGGTCAGGGCGGCGCCCAGGGCCAGGGCGAGTGAAGCGGCGGTCATGGTCTTGGTCATGGTGAATCTCCTTGTAATGATTGCTGGGAAGCTTCCGTGGGTAGCAGGCCCCCGAAGCGCGCTTGCGAGCCTGCTATCTACATAGTCGGGCTCGACGCGGATTACTTACACTCAGCGCTCTCAGGCCACCTTGTAGGCCGCGAACTTGTCGTCGACCTCGGTCTGGAACAGGTGATTGGTATAGTTGGACAGGGTCTTCACCGCCGCAGCCAGAATCACCTGCAGCGCCGTGGCTTCGGTATAGCCGGCGGCAAGAAAGGCCTCGGCGACCGCCTGACCCGGCTTGCCGGCGGTCCTGACCAGCTCCTGGGTAAAGCTGTAGAGCGCCTGCAGCCTGGCGTCCGGAATCGGCTGGCCGGCGCGAATCGCAGCCAGCACCGGCGCCGGCACGCCCGACATCTTGTCGGCCAGCATGCTGTGTGCTGCGGTGCAATAGGTGCAGCCGTTCTGCTGGCTGATGGCGAGAAACACCACTTCCTGCTCGGCCGGCGTCAGTCCCGACTTCTGGCGGAAGGCCGCGTAGCCGTGCAGATAGGTGGTCAGTACCCCAGGCACATTGACCATGTTGGCGTACATGTTGGGAATGAAGCCGACCGCCTTCAGCGCGCCTTCCAGCACTTCCTTCTGGGTGGCGTCGGCGGAATCGAGGCTGACCGGGCGCAGGGTCCGGGCGACAAAGTGTTGCGTCATGATGTTCTCCGAATGATTTGAACCGTGGGTTGTCAATGGGGCGCCGCGTTTCCCGCGGCACGGCTGCAGATTACGGTTATCGCTTCGCTGTTTGGTTATCATCCGTACATCTTTCATAACCATTCGTACCGCCATGAACCCGGACGGCATCTCGCGCCTGCTCGACCACATCGGGCTGCGCGCCAACACCTTCTACGCCGGGCCGCTGTGCGGCCTGCACGACTTCGCCGCCGACGAAGGTGTCGGCCACCTGCACGTCATCCGCGCCGGCACGATGCGCGCGGTGCAGGCCGGCCACCCGGAGATCCAGGTCAGCGAGCCGATGCTGCTGTTCTACCCGCGCCCGATCAACCACCGGCTCGATGTCGACGACGCGGTGACGGCCGACGTGCTGTGCGCCAGCGTGCGTTACGACGCCGGACAGGAAAACCCCCTGACCCAGTCCTTCCCGGCGGTGGTGGTGATCCCCTTCAGCGGCCTGCGGCGCATCGAGCCGACGCTGACCGCGCTGTTCGCCGAGGCCGGCGACGACAGCCCCGGCCGCCAGGTGATGCTCGATCGCCTGTGCGACATCCTGCTGATCCAGATCGTCCGTTACGCCATCTCACAGGAATGGGTGCAGCACGGCGTGCTGGCCGGCCTCGCCCATCCACGCCTGGCGCCGTTGCTGATCGAGCTGCTCGACGACCCGCGCCAGCCATGGACGGTGGACAGCATGGCGGCGCGCGCCCATCTCTCGCGCAACGGCTTCGCGCAGGAATTCAGGAATGTGGTCGGCATCACCCCGGCGGATTTCCTCACCCGTGTGCGCATGGTCCTCGCGCAACGCCAGCTGCGCCAGGGTCGGCCCGTGGCCCTGGTCGCCGACGACACCGGCTACGGCAGCCAGCCGGCCTTCTCGCGTGCCTTCATCCGCGAAACCGGTATGAGCCCGTCGGCGTGGGTGCGGGCGCTTGCGGCAGGCGGCCGATGATGTGCCGCGGGCGTTCGAATCAACGGCGGTGCCTTGCCACCGTGGTGCCAGCGCCAACTTTCGGTGGGAATGGCGACAAGATTGAATAGGTCAGGTTGCCCGCCATAGCAGGCAATGACTGAGCCTGGATGAGCTACCGGTCCTTGCGCTATGCTTGCACCATTGGATATCTCCATTCCCGAGGGAAGCGACATGCCGAAACTGGTGGTTAACTCGAATGGTCACGTGCTCGGGGAATTCCCGGTCAACAAGGACCGGATGGTCATTGGCAGCAAGGCGTCCAATGAGATTCCCCTCGACAATGTCAATGCCGACAACGAGCATGCGGTAATCACCCGCTGCGGCGATCTCTATGTCATCGAAGACCTTGGCAGTGCAAATGGCACCTTGGTGCACGACAGAAAGATTACCAGGCTGCTGCTGAGCGACGAGGACCTGATTTCGGTCGGCACTTGTCAGCTCCGCTTCGTCGAGGAAGAGGTCAAGCGCGGCGATGCCGGCTCGGCGGCGAACAAGGCCAGGGCGCCGACGCCGGACGCCGGCAAACCGGCACCGGCGCCCCAGGCCAAGCGGTCCGCGGCACCGGCCGCCGCCAGGGACCCCGTGGCGGCGGGCGAATGCCCGCACTGCGGCTACAAGCGCCTGCCCAAGGATGCCAAGGTGGCGCAAGACAGGTGCCCTTCCTGCAAGATGGGCTATGCCACCACGCCGGGCGTCCTGATGAGCGCCGAGTCGAAAACCGGCGACCGCCTCGAGGTCTATGACAAGGAGGTCGTGATCAAGCGCAAGATGGGCGTCAAGGTGCTGTTGCAGAGCCTCAAGGGCGACCTGCTGGAAGGCATCAAGGGCGACAAGTACATCCCCATCGATTCGATCGCCTCGATCCAGCTCAAGCCGGCCAGCGCCCTGCTGGCGGGCCACATCACCATCGTCCTGCCGGAATCCAAGGAAGGCTTCAAGCTGGCGGGCCTCGATGACTGCACCGTCGAGTTCGTCAAGCGCGAGGAAGAGAAGTTCCTCGAGATCAAGGCCTTCCTCGACGCAAGGATCGGCCGCTAGTTGTCGACCGGGCGCGGGCTCAGTACACCGTGGCCAGTTCGCTGGTCGCCTGCGCCAGCCGGTCGACCAGGATGTTCATGAACGAGCGATTGAACCGCAGCTGGCAGTTTTCCGACGCCTTGTGCAGGGAGTCGGCCTTGATCTTGAAGAGGGTGACCGGCGTGTCGGCCACGATGGTGGCGGTGCGCGTCAGCGCGCCCTGGCGGATGTAGCACATCTCGCCGATACAGTGCCCCTTGCCCAGGGTGCTCAGCTTCTTGTTGCCCTTGATCACGCCCACGCTGCCGTCGGCGATGACAAAGAAGAAGTTGCCCTTGGTTCCCTCGTCGACCAGGTAGGTGCCGGATGGCACGCGCCCCCAGATGCTGATGCGCAGCACTTCCCAGAGTTCGATTTCGCTGAAGTCCTGGAAGAACGGCAGCGCCTTCAGCATGTTGAAGCGTTGGGTCTCGGAGTCGGCTTCCTGCGGCAGATCCAGCTCGGCGATGGTCGACAGGTCCTCGGTGAACTCGCGCCAGTTGGCATGGCGCTCCGGCGTGTTGCGGCGCAAGGCCTTGGTCACGATGTCGGCCAGCCGCGCCGACAGCGCGGGGCGATGGGTGCGGATGCTGGGCGGGTCTTCGTTCAGTATCTTGTGGGTCAGCCCGTAGTTGGTGTCGGCTTCGAAGGGCAGGCGGCCGGTGAGCAGCTTGTACATCACCACGCCCAGGGAATAGATGTCGGTCTGGTAGCTGAGGGTGTCATTCCTGACCTGCTCCGGCGACATGTAGGCGGGCGAGCCGACCCCGGTCAGTTGCGTCTCGTCGTTCTTCGCCAGGATCGCGGCGCCGAAGTCGGCGATCTTCACCGCGCCATCTTCGCAAAGCATGATGTTCGCGGGCTTGATGTCGCGATGGATGATGCCGTTGCGGCTCGCAAAATCGAGCGCCAGGGCGCATTTGAAGGCGATCTCGATCACCTTGTCCACGGGCAGCAGGTTCTCGACATGGCCGTATTTTTCGAGCGTTTCGCCCTGCACGTATTCCATGACGATATAGCCGTCGTCCTTGCCCAGCAGCGCGTCGTAGATGCCGACGATGTGCGGGTGGTTGAGGCGACCGGCCAGGGCAGCCTCGTTGGCGATCAACTTGCGGTAGGTATTGCCGTGCTCGGTGTCGGACAGGATCTCTGGTTTGAAGACCTTGATCGCCACCTCGCGATCGTTGAATGTGTCGTAAGCAAGGTAAACAATGCTCGTCGCGCCCCTGCCGAGCTCCCGGGTGATTTCGTATTTTTCTATACCGACTTCGGCAACTTGCTCCATATACCGCGGGCTCCTCGTGACGGACAGAAAATCCAACCGGCTTGTCAGGAGTGTGCCTGACGCCGGGTGTGGCGGTCAATCGTGCGGGCCGAACGGATTTCGACGAGCGGCCACAATGGCCGACAAAGACTCGCCGACCGCATTCATCAGCAGCAATGCCCGCGCCCGTGTTCCTGGATCGGCGGACAGGGCACCGTGCCGTAGGAACAGAACACGCAGCAGTCGCCGGGCTTGGGCCTTAGCAGCACGTGGCAGCCCTCGCATTCGTAGAACCACTGGCAAGCGTCGGTGGGCATGGTTTCGGTCTTGACATGGCCGCAGTGCGGGCAGGTCAGCGTGGATTCAAGAATCATGGTGCTCATCCTGCCAGTTCGGGAAGCAGAAAGTAATAGGCGTTGAGCAGGTAGAGCCCGGTCACCACCAGGGTCACGCCGCCGGCCACGTCGAAGGCGCGGCGAAAACGGCCCAGCGTGCGTAGCCCTTCCAGCCAGCCAACCGCCCAGGCGCCGAGGATGATCGGCAGCGCCCGGCCCAGCGCAAAGGCCAGCAGCAAAACCACGCCGAGCCAGGGCGAGCCGATGGCGGCCACCACGCCCAGCAGCGCCAGCAGGATCGGCGTACAGGCCGGGCAGACGGCGACCGAGAACGGAATGCCGAGCGCGAACGCGCCCCAGGCACCGGCCGGCCGTTTGGCGCGCAGTGCGAGCGCCGGCAGCGGCAGGCGCAACCAGCCGGTCCATAACAGTCCCAGCAGGATCAACACCGGGCCGAGCAGCGCGCCCCAGCCGCGTCCCATGATCGACGCTACCCATTGGCCGCCCAGGCCGGCGACCAGCCCGAGCCCGGCATGGGTCAGGAGCATGCCGAGGATGAACATGCCGCCCAGCCGCACCGCCTCGCGCGTTTCGCGCGCCTGCGTCACGTAGGCCAGCATCATGGGGATGGCGGCCACCGCCACCGGGTTGACGCTGAAGGCCAGTCCCGCGAGGAAGCCGATGCCGGCCGCGGCAAAGCCCGTCGCCTCGACCGCGGCGCTCAGTGCTTCGGGCGTGAGATCAATCATGGCCGGCGCGCTTCAACAATTCGTCGCGCAATTGCGCCGGCGTCGGCAGCGCGGCGAAAACCAGGGCGCCATTGATGGCGAGCGCGGGCAGCGTCAGCACTCCAAGCTCGACCGCGTAGTCGAGCGCATCGAGCACATCGACTTCGGCCCACTCGACTCCGGCGACCGCCGCTTCGGCGGCGCAGCGCAGACCGGCCCTGGCGGTCAGGCATTCGGCGCAGCCGGGGACGTAGATCAGTTCCACTTTCACCGCGTCGGCTCCGTGCCGTCATCGATCTGTTCCAGCGCGGCCATGATCGGGCAGTCATCGACCGACTGGCTGCCGTCGGCGCATTCGGCGATCAGCCGGTCGAGCGCGGCGGACATGGATTGCATGCTGCGGATCTTGGCGGCGAGCTGCAGGCGCTTTTCGATGGCGCGCTGACGCACGTCGTTGCAGCAGGCCTTGTCCGTCTGCCGCAGTTGCAACAGCTCGCGGATTTCCGCGAGGGTGAAGCCGCAGGCCTGCGCGTGCTGGATGAAGCGCACCCGGCGCAGTGCGTCTTCGCCATACAGGCGATAGCCGCTGGCCGTCCGGGTCGTCGGGGCGAGCAGGCCCTCGCTCTCGTAATAGCGCAGGGCATCGGGGCTGATCTCGCCCGCCGCCGCCAGTTTGCCGATGGTCAGCACCGACGCCGCCTCAGGGCTGGCCAAGGCCGGCGGCGCGCAGCGCCTGCTCGTTAACGCCGCGCCCGGCGCAGCAGCCGGCCAGCTTCCCGTCGATGGCCACCGCCGGCACCGAGCGGACGCCGAGTGCCCTGGCGCGCTTCACTACTTCGATGTCGTTCATGTCGAGCACCTCCACACCACACGAGGGACAGGCCAGTCGCTGCACCAGTTCGACCGCGTCGGCGCATACCGGACAGCCGGCACTGAAGACTTCCACATTGCGTTTGACAGTCATTTCCGGACTCCTTTGCATGAGGGTGAGCTTGGGCGATACGCGACGCGACCGTCATGTCGCGATGCAAGCCTAAACCCTGGAGTTGACTCCAGAGTCAAGCGGAAATTCAGTGTTTCGCGGATTTCGCCCGCGCCAGTGAATTACCGGGCTTTGCCCGCCCTCGAATGCCGTCTTGCGAGCACCCAGCCGAGCAGCGCAAGCGCAACCAGCGGCAGCCATACCCAGTAGGAGTGGGCCAGGGTCAATATGCTGCTGCCGAAAACATTGAGCAGGATGGTCAGCGGAAGGATGCCGAGCCCGGTGGCCCAGATGAATGTCCACCACGATATTTCGGTCAGCGCCGCGCTGTAATTGAGCAGGTTGAAGGCCACGAGAGGAATCAGGCGACCCATCAACAGCGCCATGCCGCCGCTGGTCGATGACCAGTCGGCCAGCCGGCGCAATTGGCTTGCCGAGAGCATTCGATGCACGAACGGCCGGCCGAGCAGGCGCACCAGGGCGAAGGTGCTGATGGCGCCGAGCATCGCGCCGACCCAGGTGATCACCGTTCCCCAGAACGGTCCGAACACCATGCCGTTGGCCAGCGTGATGATTTCCGCGGGGAACGGCAGAAACGAGTGCACGACCATCAGCACGATCGAGCCCAGCGCGGCCCATGGCCCCCACGAGCGTATTTGCGCCACCATGCCCTCGATCGTGTTTTCGCCACTGAAGCTGAATTCCGCCGGCCACAGCCACCAGGCGCCGACGCCGACGGCAAGCAGCAAGAGCAGCCCCACGGCCAGCACGATGCCGACGGGACCGTGCGCTGCCTTGGACGAGACGCTCGTCATGAGCTCGCCCGGTGGTCGAGGCTGGTCAACTTCGCGGGTGGCAATGACTTCAGAAAGAACACGGCAACAGATCTCCTGGGCTGGCCAGCGATGCAATGCGCAAAAAAATTGCGACCGATTGGCAGGCCCGTGCCGACTGTAGCCGGAGGTTAGGCAGTTTTCTTCGACTAAGCAACAAGCCGGGTCGTTGTAAGCAATGTGCGCCACGAACGACCAAGGGAGAGCTTCTCGCAAGAACAATCCCGACGCCAACCCCGACCCCAACAGAGGAACCATCCATGTCAGGCAAGCCCTTTGTCATCGCCGCGCCAGCAGCCGTCGCTGAGCGGAGGCTGCTGGCCCGCGGCGGAACCTACGATGCAGGCGGGTGCCCATCCCGGACTGCCGGGCCGCCGCAGGGGCAAGCCGCCGGCATGGCTGGCGGCGGCTTTCATATCGCTCGCGGCCAGGGCGACTGCGAGGATTTCGCCATCGCCAAATACTTGTCCCTGCGCTACAGCGGCATCCCGACGGCGAAGTTGCGCCTGGTTTACGTGAAGGCGACCCTGACCCGGGCCATCGGCCCCTACCGGCCGCCGCCGGGCGCAGAGGGGAAACCATTCACCCAGGCGCATAGGATGCTCGCCTTCTACCCGACGCCCGATGCGGAGCCGCTGGTGCTCGACAACCTGATCATGGAATTCAAACCGGCTTCGCAACGCCGCGACCTGCAGCCGATTTTCAGTTTCAACAGCGACGCCATCTGGAACGGCGTTGCCGGCAGCGCAGCGCGCGGCTCCGGCGGCCCCGGCACGCTGTCGCGCTGGGCCGATCTGCTGCTGCGCGCGCGGTCCGAGGGCTTTGATTGATCGCCGTCGGCGCCCGCGTCGCCGTGTCGCCAGCGCCAACTTTCTAAACAATCAGGCGGATCGGCTCGATCGCCTCGCCTTGTTCAACCACCCGGCCGATCCGCGTCGCGTGCGGGTAGCCCGCTGCGCGCAGCGCGGCGAGGCAGGCGTCGACTGCGGCGGCCGGCACGCTGGCGAGCAGGCCGCCGGCGGTTTGCGGATCGAACAGCAACGGATAGTT
This sequence comes from Pseudomonadota bacterium, assembly GCA_043821985.1. GTDB lineage: Bacteria > Pseudomonadota > Gammaproteobacteria > Burkholderiales > Thiobacillaceae > Thiobacillus. The sequence continues at coordinate 131,599 of JBDRCF010000047.1, read as the reverse complement.
CGGGTGGGGCAAGGCTTCTTCCTGGTTGGCGAGCGCCCGGCGCAAGCGCAGGTTGGCCGGCTGCAGGGAACTCAGCACGCCGGCGGCGACGCATTCGGCGGCGCCGGCCAGCAGCGGCAGGGCAGCAAGCTCGATCTCGGCATCGACGCCCGATGGCCGCGTCATCTCGACCAGGTGGCCGAGCAGGCCGAAGCCGGTCAGGTCGGTGCAGGCCGTGGCGCCGTGCGCGATCAGGCAGGGCATCGCGGCGCGGTTGGAGACCTGCATCGATTCGAGTGCCGCGTCGATCCATCTGCCGCGCGCACGAAGCCGGGCATGGGCGGCGAACAGCGTGCCGGTGCCGATCGGCTTGGTCAGGATCAGCACGTCGCCGGGACGCATGCCGCCCTTGGTCAGCACGCCGGACAGCTTCTCGTCGATCAGGCCGTTGATGGCGAAGCCCAGCGCCAGTTCGCTGCCCTCGCCGGTATGGCCGCCGACCAGCGCGCAGCCGGCCTCGTTGAGCACCGACACGGCACCCGACATCATCTGGAACACCGTGTCCTCGACCTTGGCTTCCAGCCCCGGCGGCACCGTGGCGACGGCGGTGGCCGACTGGGCTTCGGCGCCCATGGCGAAGATATCGCCCAGCGCGTGGTTGGCGGCGATGCGGCCGAGCAGCCAGGGGTCGTCGATGAAGGCGCGAAAGAAATCGACCGTATGCACCATGGCCTTGCCCGGCGGCACGCGCATGACAGCGGCGTCGTCCGGCGCGTGCAGGCCGATCAGCACGTCCTCGCGCTCTATCGGCTGCACGCTGGCCAGCGCGCGTGACAGCACCGTGGCGCCGACCTTGGCGCCGCAGCCGCCGCAGCGCATGGCGATGGCGGAGATGGCCTGCGCCTGCTCGCCGGCATCGAGCGGTATCGCGTCGCCGCTCGCCGGCGCGGCGTCGGGCATGGCCTCGAACTCGCTGAACTTGCGCATGAAGCGTCGGTCGATCCAGTCCTTCCAGCGCCAGACCCAGTCGCCGCGCGCGTAGAGCGCGCCGCGCGAGGCGACGGCGTGCTGGTCGCCGGTGCTGATCAGCGCCAGCCAGCGTTGCTGCGGGCGATACGGCCGCAAGGCCAGCCCGCTCACGCTGCGGCGCAGGTTCTCGGCCAGCGGGCCGCCCTGGCGCACGGCGAAGACGCCGGCCTTTTCCAGGTTATGGCCGTTCATCGCCGCGCAATCGCCGGCGGCGAAAATCAGCGGGTCGGTCTCGCTTTGCAGGTTCTCATTGACGCGGATGAATCCGGCCTCGTCCAGCGCCAGCCCGGTGCCAGCCAGACAGGGCGCGCCGCCGGCCTGGGTGACCCAGACGATCTCGTCGGCCTCCAGTGTTTCGCCGCTGCGGGCTTGCAGCCGGCCGGCATCGACGCGGCTGACTTCGGCGCCGCGATGCAGCGTCACGCCGCGCGCAGCAAGCACCGACTCGAAGGCGCGGCGCACGGAGGCGTTGTGCGTGGGCAGGATTTCCGTATCGGCCGAAAACAAATGGAAGCGCAATTCGTCGGGATCGCGGCCCTGCGCGGTGAGTTCCTTGCGCAAGCGGTATTGCATGGCCAGCGTCAGTTCGACGCCGCCGGCGCCGGCGCCGACCACGGCGATGGTGGTGCTACCGGCATGGCTGCGCACGCGCTCGAACAGCGCCAGCCAGCGTTCGTTGAAGCGGCGGATCGGCTTTACCGGCACGGCATGCTCGATGGCGCCCGGCACGCCGCCGAGTTGCGGCGTCGAGCCGATGTTGATCGACAGCGCATCGTAGGCCACCGGCGGGCGCCCGCGGCAGATCACCTGGCGCGCGGCGCGGTCGATGCCGACGACTTCATCGCGGTAATAGCGCGCGCCGGCAAACCCGGCCAGCCGGCGCAAGTCGATATGCACCTCGTCGAAGCTGTAATGCCCGGCGATGTAGCCGGGCAGCATGCCGGAGTAAGGCGTGTCGGTGTCGGTGCAGATCAGCGTCAGGCGCAGGCCCGGCAGTGGCCGCATGGCGAACATGCGCAGCACAATGACGTGGCTGTGGCCGCCGCCGACCAGCACGATGTCGCGCAGCACCGGGCTGCCGCTGGCGTGCATTCAGCGCGCTCCCGGCTGGTCGGCGGCGCGCGGGGTCAGCAGGCGGGCACCCTTATCCACCTCCTTAGCCACCGCCGCGCTGCGTGGCGCGATCGAAGTAAGTTTGGATCGCCTGTCGCCGCTCCAGGGACAAACCGCTATAGCTGAAGCGCACGTCGAGTTGCGGCACCCTGATCAGCGCGATCCGGCGCGGCTCCAGGGCACGCCATTCGATCAGCAGTTCGCCATCGGCATAGCTCGCGCGGCAGCTGCCACGCGCGGCATGCGACTCGATGGTCAGGCCGGCGTCCGGCAAGGCACGCTGCAACCAGGCGGCCAGTTCGCTGCCGCTGCAGCCCATGGTGCGCGTGAAGGCTTGCGACAGGTCCTGGCGAAACATTCAGTGCGCAAGCCTGGCCGGCAGCAGCGACAGGTCGGTGATTTCGCCGTCCGGTGTGCCGGGAAGGCGCTCGGGCATCTGGCCGAAACGGTTGCACCACAATACGCGGAAACCGAAGGCCTTGGCGGCGAAGGCGTCCCAGCCGTTGGACGAAAGAAAGCAGATCTGCTCCTTGCTCACGCCGAGGCGTTGCGGCGCCATGCCATACACACTGGGATGCGGCTTGAAGACGCCGACTTCCTCGACCGACAACACGGCGTCGAAGTACTCCGCGATTCCGGAATTCGCGACGGCCGCTGCCAGCATATCCGGCGAGCCGTTGGAGAGGATCGCCAGCTTGATGCCGCGCGATTTCAACTCGGCCAGCATGGCGGGTACCTCCGGGTAGGCCGCGATGCGCAGATACAGGTCCATCAGCCGCGCGCGCAGGGCGTCGTCTTTGATGCCGAGCGTGCCCATGGCGAAGTCGAGGGCATCGCCCGTCACCTGCCAGAAGTCGGCGTGATGCCCGCCCAGGCCGCGCAGCCAGGTGTATTGCAACTGTTTGGTGCGCCACAGCTCGGACAGCGCCTGCCAGCGTTCGCCCAGCGCATCCTGCGCGCCGCGGGCGACGCTGCTGACATCGAACAGGGTGCCGTAGGCATCGAAAACGCAGGCGGAAATTTGCTTCAGTGTTTGCTCGTTCATGTCGGTCATCCTACGCCAGAGTTATGAAGCTTACGAAGAGGTTCGCGGCCAGCCAGGCGACGGCGGCCGCCATGGGCAGCGTGATTATCCATGCCAGCGCGATGTTGCGCACGGTGGTCCGGTCCAGCGTCCCGGCGGCCGCGCCGACGCCGGCGATCGAGCCGACCGAGACATGGGTGGTGGACACCGGCAGGCCGAACTTGCTGGCGAACAGCACCAGCAGCGCCGTGATGAGATTGGCGGCCAGGCCCTGGCCGTTGTCCAGGCGCGTGACGCGCCGGCTCATGGTTTCGGCAACCCGACGCGCATAAATGATGCCGCCGGCGCCCATCACGGCGGCAATGGCGAATACCGCGACTCCGGCATCCATGATCTGCCCGGCCAGCAGCAGTGCGGCCAGCTTGGGCGTGTCGTTCACACCGCGGGCGAAGCAGATCGCCGCGGCCGAGAGGATGTGCGCGCGGTCGCCGAGATCGGGCAGCGTCAGGCGCGCGATCAGGCCGGATTGCCGCCGGCATTGCGCGTCCGGCGCGATCACAAGAGTTGGCGCTGACGACACGGCGGTCGACGCCCGCGCCAGGCTGCCGTCGCCCTGCGCTACGAAATCCGGCGCCGGCGCGATGAGGCAGGCGCAGTCCTTGGTTGCACAATTCGCCGGCCGCAGCCGCATGGCGCGCGACGCCAGCGTGCCGAGCGCGGCGGCCAGCAGCGGACTCGCCAGCAGGGGCAAGAGGAACAGGCTGGCGAGCGCGCCGTAGCGCATTTCACCGCCGGGCTCGGCCAAGCCGGCGCCGATCAGGCCGCCGATCAGCGCATGGGTGGTCGACACCGGCAAGCCGGCGCGCGTCGCCGCGAAAACGGTCAATGCGGCGCCGGCCCCGGCGTGCAGCATGAAGCTCGGCGCCGCAGCGACGGCATCGGGCACCAGGCCGCGGCCGGTGAATTGCGCGACCAGCGTTTGCGCCAGCAGCAGCGAGACCAGGCTGCCGGCCACCGTGGCCAGCGTCGCCAGCACCAGCGCGCGCCGGTAGTTCAGCAGTCCGCAACCCCAGACCGTGGCGAAGCCCTTGAAATTGTCATTGGCGCCGTTGCCGAAGGCGAGGAACAGGGCGATGCCGATCAGGATGATTTCCATCGCCCGGATCGCCTAGCAGCAGCCGCAGCTTTCGTCGCTGCTGCTGCCAGCGCTATTGGCAGCGTTCGTGCCCGCATTGGCCCCCGCAATTGCACCGAAAGGCAGTGCCTTGCCGCAACCCTCGAACAGGCCGTAGTGGCGCGAGAAGTCGCCGATGAAATCGAAGTGCGGCGCCAGCCGGCTTTCCTGGAGCATGCGAAAGGTGTTACCGCAGACCGGGAACACGCGCCCGGCCTCGATGCGATGGTGCTTGTCGAGAACGAAGGCCTGCGCGTGCTGCGGGATGCTGCCGCGATAGATCACGGCCTGGCCGTAATCCTCGCAGTCGGCTTCCAGGCCGTCGAGCTTGAACAGGCGGTAGGTGGCCGAATGGAAATTCACGCCGGCGGTGCGCGGCGCCAGTTCGGGATCGGTGACCAGCAGCGGCCGGTCTTCCACCAGACGCGGATCGCGAAAGCCGGCCTGCCGCGCCAGGCCGAGGAAGTCGTTCCAGTACAGCGCGCCGCCCAAGCATTCGCCGTAGAGCACCGGATCGTTCTTCACGGATTCCGGCACGCGCCGGTCGGCATACACGTCGGAGAAGTAGAACTCGCCGCCGGGCTTGAGCAGGCGATGCACGCCGCGCAGCACCGCTTCCTTGTCGGGCGAGAGGTTCACCACGCAATTCGAGACGATGACGTCGAAGCTGCCCGGCGTCAGATCGAGTTCGTCGAGGCGTTCGATGTAGCCGTGCAGGAAGCGCACGTTGTCGCGTTCATAGCCGAAGGCGACGCGATGATGTTCGCGATGGCGCTGCGCCACGGCAAGCTGCTCGTCGGTCATGTCCACGCCGACCACCTCGCCCGCCGCGCCGGCAAGCTGCGCCAGCGCATACACGTCGCGCCCGGAACCGCTGCCCAGGTCGAGCACGCGGCAGCCGGCCAGGAGCGGCGGCGCCACCAGGCCGCAGCCGTAGTAGCGCTCCAGCACCTCGGGGTGGATGCGCTCCAAGAGCGGCTTGAGCCAGCCCGGCACGCTGGAGGCGTCGCAGCAGGCGCTGGTCTTGAGGTCGGCGGTGCCGGCAAGCTGCTTGCCGTAATAGTCCTTCACGAGTTCGTGCATGTTTCCTCCTGGGGCGAATGTGAGTCGAGCGCGCCGCCGCAGCTGCTGCCCTGGCCGGCGGTGCAGCCGTAGCAGTGGCCGGCGATGCGGATCGGCGTGTTGTTCAAATCATGGTCGAGCAAGTCGGCCAGATGCACGGGCGCCGCGGCGCATCCCAGCGGCATGCCGAGCATCTGGTTGAAGTCGCAGTCATGGACCTGACCCTGCCAGCTTACCGAAATCAGCGTCTTGCACATGACGCCGGCCAGGTTTTCGTCGCGATGCGCGCCTTTGAGCAAACCCATGTAGTCGTCGAATTGATTGCGCGATACGAGCTGGCTGCCGAAGCGCTGGATCGGCATGTTGGCCAGCGCGAACAGGCGATTGAAGACGATGCCGTAGCGGGTCGCCAGTTGTTCCTTGTAGGCCGCTTCCAGCGGCTCCTGCGCGGGCGGCAGGGTCGCGCCGACCGGGTTGTAGACCAGGTTCAGGATGCGGCCGCTGTCCGGCAGGCCATAGCCGAGGGCATTGAGTTTGCGCAGGCCGGCCAGACTCGAATCGAACACCCCGTCGCCGCGTTGGCGGTCGACGTTGTCTTCGAGGTAACAGGGCAGCGAGGCGACGATCTCGACCGCGTTGGCGGCGAGGAAAGCGGCCAGGTCTTCATGGCCCGGCTCGTTGAGTATGGTCAGGTTGCAGCGGTCGATGACGCGCAGCCCCTGGGCGCGGGCGGCCTGCACCAGGCGGCGGAAATGCGGATTGAGTTCCGGCGCGCCGCCGGTCAGGTCGAGCGTGACGATGCCCTGGCGGCGGGCAAACTGCAGCATCAGTTCCATGGTGTCCCAGGCCATTTCCTCGGTGCGCTTGGGGCTGGCCGCGACATGGCAATGGAAGCAGGACTGGTTGCAGCGATAGCCGAGGTTGGCTTGCAGGGTTTCCAGCCTGCCGCGGCGCAAGGCCGGGAAATCGGTCTTCTGCAGCAGGGGGTAGGTGTCGCGCATGGGTGGGCTCCGGGGTCGTGATTATTCTTTGTGGTCCTTGGTCGGCACTGGGCGGCTTATCCTTACAGGCAACCATTTACAGGCGACCAAGGGGGCCGGTGCGCCGGTCATGGCGCGGCAAATCGTTGATATACGGCAGCCCCAAGACGCAAAAGTTCGGGTCGCGGCCACCCCCGCTGGCGTCGTTGGCGACAGCAATTTATTCGGGAACCCCTTGAAGAACGGGACATAAGGCCCTATTATTAGCACTCGCTGGCGATGAGTGCCAAACACGGCCCTCTGCCCGATTCAGTCTTGCGGCCCGGCCGCAGCTGCTCATTTCTGTTCCAACCCAGTTTAAGAGGAGATCACCCCATGAAAATCCGTCCCTTGCATGATCGCGTAATCGTCAAGCGCCTCGAAGAAGAGAAGAGAACCGCTTCCGGCATCGTCATTCCCGACAACGCCGCGGAAAAGCCCGATCAAGGTGAAGTCAAGGCTGTCGGCAACGGCAAGATCCAGGACGACGGCAAAGTTCGCCCGATGTCGCTCAAGGTTGGCGATCGCGTGCTGTTCGGCAAGTACTCGGGCCAGACCGTCAAGGTCGACGGCGACGAACTGCTGGTCATGCGTGAAGAAGACATCATGGGCGTAGTCGAGCTCTAATCCCGCCAGTGGATACCGTGCCCAGGCCCTGCCCGGGACATATCAATACAGAATTCTAGGAGATTAAATAATGGCAGCTAAAGAAGTTCAATTTGGCGATTCCGCGCGTCAACGCATGGTTCGTGGTGTCAATATTCTCGCCGACGCAGTCAAGGTGACCCTCGGCCCCAAGGGCCGCAACGTGATTCTGGAGCGCTCCTTCGGCGCCCCGACCATCACCAAGGACGGCGTTTCGGTCGCCAAGGAAATCGAACTGAAGGACAAGTTCGAGAACATGGGCGCGCAGATGGTCAAGGAAGTCGCTTCCAAGACCTCCGACGTCGCCGGTGACGGCACCACCACCGCCACCGTGCTGGCTCAGTCCATCGTCAACGAAGGCATGAAGTTCGTCGCCGCGGGCATGAACCCGATGGACCTCAAGCGCGGCATCGACAAGGCCGTCATCGCCATCACCGCCGAACTGAAGAAGATTTCCGTGCCCTGCACCAGCAGCAAGGAAATCGCCCAGGTCGGTTCCATTTCCGCCAACTCCGATGCCTCGATCGGCGACATCATCGCCGCCGCGATGGACAAGGTCGGCAAGGAAGGCGTGATCACGGTTGAAGACAGCTCGGGTCTGGAAAACGAACTCGACGTCGTCGAGGGCATGCAGTTCGACCGCGGCTACCTGTCGCCCTACTTCATCAACAACCCCGACAAGCAGATGGCGATCATGGAAGATCCCTTCATCCTGCTGTTCGACAAGAAGATCTCCAACATCCGCGACCTGCTGCCCGTACTGGAGCAAGTTGCCAAGGCCGGCAAGCCGCTGCTGATCGTCGCTGAAGACGTCGACGGCGAAGCGCTCGCCACCCTGGTGGTCAACAACATCCGCGGCATCCTCAAGACCTGCGCCGTCAAGGCCCCGGGCTTCGGCGACCGTCGCAAGGCGATGCTGGAAGACATGGCCATCCTCACCGGCGGCACCGTGATCGCCGAAGAAGTCGGTTTGAGCCTGGAGAAAGCCCAGCTGACCGACCTCGGCCGCGCCAAGCGCATCGAGATCGGCAAGGAAAACACCACCGTCATCGACGGCGCCGGCAATCACGACGCGATCAAGGGCCGCATCACCCAGATCAACAAGCAGATCGACGAAGTCACCAGCGACTACGACCGCGAGAAGCTGCAGGAGCGCAAGGCCAAGCTGGCCGGCGGCGTGGCGGTGATCAAGGTCGGCGCTGCGACCGAAGTCGAGATGAAGGAGAAGAAGGCCCGTGTCGAAGACGCGCTGCACGCCACCCGTGCCGCCGTTGAAGAAGGCGTCGTTCCCGGCGGCGGCGTCGCGCTGCTGCGCGCCAAGGCCGCTGCGGCTGCGGTGAAGGGCGACAACCACGACCAGGACGCCGGCGTGAAGATCGTGCTGCGCGCGATCGAAGAGCCGCTGCGCCAGATCGTCAAGAACTGCGGCGAAGAGCCCTCGGTCGTCGTCAACAAGGTGCTGGAAGGCAAGGGCAACTTCGGCTACAACGCCGGCACCGGCGAATACGGCGACATGATGGCGATGGGCGTGCTCGACCCCACCAAGGTCACCCGCACCGCGCTGCAGAACGCCTCGTCGATCGCCGGCCTGATGCTGACCACCGACTGCATGGTCGCCGACCTGCCGGAAGACAAGCCGGCCATGCCGATGGGCGGCGGCGACATGGGCGGAATGGGTGGCATGGGCGGCATGATGTAAGGAAGCAAACGCCTGCCCGTTTGACCCGTTTCGGGTATTCAAGCAGTCCCAAAGCCCCGCTTCGGCGGGGCTTTTTCATGGGTGGCATTCCACTCCAGGTACGCGGCGCCTTGCGGAATGCGCCGGCACCTGACGATAATGGGCCACAAACAGAAGACACGCCAAGGGGAAACGATGTCGGAGGCCGCCAATTCGCTGATTCAGGCTACCGTTGAGCACCTGAGCCAGTTTGCGCCGTTTGACCAGATGGCCCATGAACACCTGCTGTGGATGGCCCGGAAACTGACACTGGGCTATTTTGCAAAGGGCGAAGTGATCCTCTCGCCCGGACAAGCCGACCCGGTTCCTTTCCTCATCATCAAACAAGGCATCGTGCAGGGCGAGCAGGGCATTGCACAAACGCAGGAGGACAGTGCCTGGCTGGAGCTGCACGAGGGCGAGTGTTTCCCGCTGGGCGCACTGCTCGCCGACCGCCCCGTCACCAGCGTCTACCGCGCCAGCAGCGATGTCTTCTGCTATGCCTTGCCGGCCGGGGATTTCCTGCAGCTGACCCGCCTGAGCGCAGCCTTCCACGATTTCTGCACCCGCCGCATCGCCAATCTGCTCGAGCAGTCGAAGCACCTCATCCAGGCTGGCTACTCCAAGGCCAGCTCGGAACAGCAGTCGATGAGCAGCAGTCTCGCGTCCGTCATCCGGCGCGAGCCGGTGACCTGCGCCCCGGACACGCCCATCCGGCAGGCGCTGCAGCGCATGGAGGACCACGGCGTGGGCGCCATGGTTGCCGTGGAAGCCCATGTTCCCAAGGGGATCCTTACCTTGCATGACGTGTTGAGCCGCGTGGCCCTGGCCGGAACGGATCTCGACCAGCCCGTCATTCGCATCATGAGCACCGATCTCATCACCCTGCCGCCCCATGCGGCCGCCCAGGAGGCCGCCCTCGCCATGGCCAAACAGGGTATCCGTCATGTGCTGGTGACCGACAGCGGCCGGCTGACCGGCGTGATATCGGAAAAGGACTTGTTCAGCCTGCAACGCGTCGGACTGAGCCGGATCAGCACCGCCATCCGCCACGCGCCCGATCTTGCGTTGCTCAAGCAGTGCGCGCGCGATATCCAGCAGCTCGCGCGCAACATGCTGGCCCAGGGCGTGGCCGCCGAGCAGCTGACCCAGATCATCACGACGCTCAATGACCTGCTGACCACACGCATCATCGAACTGGAACTGCAGGAGAGCCCGGCGCGGGGCATCGAATTCTGCTGGCTGGCGCTGGGCTCCGAAGGTCGCTTCGAGCAGACGCTGAACACGGACCAGGACAACGGCATCATTTTCGCGCTCAAGGAAAACCAGGACCCGGCCGCGCTGCGCGCGGTGCTGCTGCCCTTCGCCAAACGCATCAATCTTGCTCTCGCAGAGTGCGGGTTTCCGCTGTGCGGCGGCGAGGTCATGGCGTCGAACCCGAAATGGTGCCTGTCGCTCGAGGAATGGCAGGCCACGTTCGACAAATGGATCTACCACGGCGGTCCGATGGATCTGCTGCACTCGACCATCTTCTTCGACTTCCGTCCGCTCTACGGTGCGACCCACCTGGGGACGGCGCTGCGCGAATGGCTGCAGGCGGCCGCACCGAAGAACTCGCGCTTCCTCCACCAGCTTGCCGTCAATGCCTTGCGCAACCGGCCACCCCTCGGCATGGTGCGCGATTTCGTGACGGGCGACGATCACACCATCGATCTCAAGATGAACGGCATCACGCCTTTCGTCGATGCCGCGCGGATTTTCAGCCTGGCGATCGGTGGCACGCACACCAACACGCTGCAGCGCCTGCGCGAGATCGCCCTTCCCTTGAATATCAGCACGCGCGACGTCGACGCCTACTGCCAGGCCTTCCTGTTCATTCAATTGCTGCGCCTGCGCCTGCACCACGTGCAAAGCGAGCAGGGCACGACGCTCACCAATCGGGTGGATCCCGACACGCTCAACAATCTGGACCAGCGCATTCTCAAGGAAGCCTTTCGCCAGGCACGCAAGCTGCAGACCAAACTGGGCCTGGACTATCAGGTATGAACTGGCTGCTGGATCGGCTCGTCGGCAGGAAGCCGGACCTGACCCCGCCACAAATGCGGCGCTTGGCCGCGTGGCAGGCGCTGCCGCCGCCGCGTCAGGACACGCCTTTCAACGAAAGCCGCTACGTGGTGGTGGACGTGGAAAGCAGCGGGCTCAATATCAGCCGCGATCACCTGATCGCGATTGGCGCGGTCGCGGTGGCGAACGGACGCATCCGGCTGGACGACAGTTTCGAAATCGTGCTGCAACAGGCGCAGGCCAGCGAAAAGGACAACATCCTGATCCACGGGATCGGCGGCACCGCCCAGCGGGAAGGCATGCCGGCTGCCGATGCCCTGCTCGCCTTCCTCGAATACCTGGGCAAGGATCCGCTCATCGCCTTTCACGTCGCGTTTGACGAGTCGATGATCGGCCGGGCCATGCGCACCTTTCTTGGGCTCAGTTTCCGGCATGCCTGGGCCGATCTGGCGTATGTGGCACCCGCGCTGCATCCCCAGCTTGCCCGGCGCTATCGCACGCTGGATGACTGGATGGGCCGGTTCGGGATCGGCAACTACGCCCGCCATAATGCTCTGGCCGATGCCCTGTCCACGGCCGAACTGCTGCTGGCGTTGCGCCCCGGCCTGGCGCCGCGCGGGATGGACAGTTTCGGGGGCCTGAAGCGGCTGGAACAGGAACACAGGCGGCAAACCCTGCCAGTCTGACGGCCGTGCAAAAACAAAGGCCCCCGCCGCAGCGGGGGCCTTGCCATTTCACCCTTTGGATCAGTGAGCCTGAGCCGTACCGGCACCCCGCGGGTAGCGGATGCCTTCGACCAGGTGCTGGATGTGATCCGGGCACGCGGGCGTCAGCTTCATCACCACGAAGGACACGGTGAAATTCAGGATCATGCCGACGACGCCGATGCCCTCCGGCGAAATGCCAAACAGCCATTCGGTGTCGGGCACCTTGGGCATGCCCAGCAGCACATCGCGCTTGAAGTAGACGATGTAGGCCAGGGTGAAGACCAGGCCGGTCAGCATGCCGGCAATGGCGCCGCCGCGGTTCATCGACTTGCTGAAGATGCCCATGACGATAGTCGGGAACAGCGACGCGCACGCGAGACCGAAGGCAAACGCCACCACCTGTGCGACGAAGCCCGGCGGGTTGTAGCCCAGGTAGCCGGCAATGAGCACCGCGACGGCAGCGGCGATGCGGCCCGCCATCAGTTCGCTCTTCTCGGAAATGTTCTTGGCGAACACCCCCTTCATCAGGTCATGCGAGATGGCGGCAGAGATCACCAGCAGCAGGCCGGCGGCGGTGGACAAGGCGGCAGCGATACCACCGGCGGCGATCAGGGCGATCACCCAGTCGGGCAGGTGAGCAATTTCCGGGTTGGCCAGCACCATGATGTCGTTGTCGACGGTACCGACGAACTTGCCATCCTTCTTGGAACCGAGCTCGTTACCCTTCCAGCCGGCGGCCTCTGCCTTGGCCAGCACGTCGGGGTTCTTGCTCTTGTCGTTGTAGTACTGGATGCGGCCGTCGCCGTTCTTGTCGTCCCACATGATGAGGCCGGTCTTTTCCCAGCGCTTCATCCACTCGGGGCGGGTCTCGCCGACAATGCTGGCGTCGGGGGCGAACTTGTCGCCACCGGTAGCCACCGCGGTGTTTACCGTGGCGTGCAGATTGTAGCGGGCCATGGCGCCGACCGCCGGAGCGGTGGTGTAGAGGATGGCGATGAAGACCAGCGCCCAGCCGGCGGACAGACGCGCGTCATGCACCTTGGGCACCGTGAAGAAACGCACGATCACGTGAGGCAGGCCCGCCGTGCCCGCCATCAGCGCCAGGGTGATGCAGAACACGTCGATCATGGTCTTGCTGCCCGTGGTGTAAGCCGAGAATCCCAGATCGGTCACCGTCTTGTTCAGCTTGTCCAGGAAGTACATGTCCCCCATGTGGCCACCCAGTCCCAGTTGCGGGAACACGTTGCCGGAGATCTGTAGCGAGATGAACACCGCCGGGATGGTGTAGGCGAAGATCAGCACGCAGTACTGCGCCACCTGCGTGTAGGTGATGCCCTTCATGCCGCCGAGCACGGCATAGAAGAACACCAGGCCCATACCGATGATCAGGCCGGTCGTGATGTCCACTTCCAGGAAGCGGGAGAACACGATGCCGACGCCGCGCATCTGACCGGCGACATAGGTGAAGGAGATGAAGATCAGGCAGATTACCGCGACGATCCGTGCCGTCTGCGAGTAATACCGGTCGCCGATGAACTCGGGCACGGTGAACTTGCCGAACTTGCGCAGGTACGGGGCAAGTAACACGGCCAACAGCACGTAGCCGCCGGTCCAGCCCATCAGGTAGACCGAGCCGCCATAACCCAGGAAGGCGATCAGGCCTGCCATGGAGATGAAGGAGGCGGCGGACATCCAGTCGGCGCCAGTCGCCATGCCGTTGATGATCGGATGCACACCGCCACCGGCGATGTAGAACTCCTTGGTGGTGCCGGCGCGCGCCCAGATGGCGATGCCGATATAGAGGGCGAACGACAGGCCCACCACGACGAAAGTCAGGGTTTTCAAATCCATTGTGCTGTCTCCTCGGTCTGCTATTTATTCTTCGTGAACATCGTGATCGCGGTCGATCTTGTCCATGCGCTTGGCATACCAGAAGATCAGGCCGACGAAGATGAAAATGGAACCTTGTTGGGCGAACCAGAAGCCCAGGGGATACCCGCCGAGGTGAATGCCGTCGAGCGCATCGCGGAACAGGATGCCGGCACCGAACGAAACTACGAACCAGATAACGAGTGTTATGACAAGTAGCCGGAGCGTTGCACTCCAGTACGCTTTTGCATCAAAGTCTTGTGGTTTGAACATCGACAGTTCTCCTCCGCTGGTGGCTGTGATTTATGAACAAGTTCGGACTTGCTTTGGTTTATGTTATTGCGCGCACTCTACACCTTTGCAACGGTATAGCCCATCCGGCTGTCCGGCGATAGTCAATTCAAACCACTCCCGGAAAACCCCGCTACGCTTTCCCGACCGGTCAGGCGATTGCGCGCTGGCTCCTGGCGCGCTGCACAACAACCTGCAGAGCGAAATAATAGCTCCAGATAATGAACGCCGTCAGCCCCGACCAGATTGCAAAAGGCAGGCCGATCAGCAGGACCAAAAGCCCCACCACAAGCAGCCCCGCCCCGCACAGCCCATTGACGCCCATAACGACAGCGGCCCAGCGTTTCCCCTCCTGAATCGACCGGCCACGCCAATCCGCCACGTAGCGATAATCCCTGCGCACCGCGATTGACCAGGCGCGGAAAAGCATGCCGATGCCCAAGGGGAAAATGCCAACGAACATCAAACGGGCAAGCCAGACAAACCAGTCATCCATGCGTTATCCAGTTTTTGCGTATGAGCCAGAAACCGCATGCTCACTCATCCTTGGACCGCTTGCAACTACCACAGCACGCGATCAGAAAGCGCGACGCCCTACAAAAGGCATCTGCAATCTTGACTCGAAACATGTTTAAGGTTTTAATGCCGGGCTTCGATTAGCTGGCGGGCATACCGTCCAGCAACCGATTAATAAAATGAAATGGCCAGTTAGCTCAGTTGGTAGAGCAGCGGATTGAAAATCCGCGTGTCCTTGGTTCGATTCCGAGACTGGCCACCACTTCCAACGGCTCGCGCTTTTCGCGGGCCGTTTTCATTGCAAATCATCCTGTGCCATCCCGCCAGATACGCCGGGCATCACCGGGGTTTGCATGCGCTACGAATCGGTACGGGGCGGATTGAATTTGCGGCCCTTGGCAACACCGAGTGCAATCAAACCTTGCGTTTGCTGACTTCATGGAAGCAGGGACGGACGCTGGCGGGAAGGCATAGAGAAGCCGGCCCGTATTGATAGCGGGGATGGCACCACGATGGGTGGCGGCACCCTCCCCGCTTGTGTTACATCACTTCTTCTTCGCGGCTTTCTTGCCTGCGACGGCGGTCTTGAAGCCGGCGCCTGCGGTGAAGCGCGGCACCGTCGACGCGGCGATCTTGATCTCGGCGCCGGTTTGCGGGTTGCGGCCAGTACGCGCAGCACGCTTGGACGACTTGAAGGTGCCGAAGCCGACGAGGGTCACGGTGTCCCCTTTCGCCACGGCCTTGACGACTGCATCAAGGATTGCGTCGAGTGCTCTGCCAGCTGCGGCCTTGCTGATGTCTGCCTCGGTTGCGGCGACTTCGATCAATTCGGATTTGTTCATAAATATCCCTTCGTTGGTTGAGAGAACTAAATACTACAAGCATTCAGGCTTACTTGGCTTAACTGCACACAACTTCCCCTTCATCAGCCACACAAAGGGTCAGGTTCTAACCACACCATTCCTGAAGAACGGACAATAGGCGGTATTCGAAAGCAATGCTAGGGGTAGAGTCCGGCCAATCCCGGCGTGGCCGCAGTTCTTCCTTTTGTGTTTCCATCCAGACGCGTGAGCGTGTCGGCCAGCGGGTTCCCCGTCCACGTCCCGCCGGCATAACAGACCCGGTCGAGCTGCTTCAGCAAGCTTGTCGATTCGGCATCGCCCAGTCGGTCCGACAAGGCCTGGAGACCCAGCGGCGGATCCAGTGGCCAGGTGGTGCGCGCCCAGTCGAGCAGCGTCCGTCGCGCCGCGTGCGGATCGTCGTCGTGGCAGGCCTGCCGGAAGGCCTTGCGCGCATCCGCAACGGCAACCGTCGGTGTCGGCTTGCTTGCGTCCGGGCTGGATGGCGGGCGGCGACGCCGGCTGACCCCCCATGCTGTCAGCGTTCCCAGCCAGAGCGCGCCCAGAACCAGGCTGAGCCAGTACCCGTGGGGGTTGGCCGGTGCGCGGATCTGTTCGGCGATCGACTTGGACGGACTGGCCGGCAGCAGCGGCGTGCCGGCAGTCGGACCTGCGGATGTGGCCGTGGCAGCGACGCCGCCGGAACCGGGTAGGACAAACAAGGTGCGCGCCGGCAACTCGACTTCACGCTGCTGGTTGCGAGTGGTATCCCACCAGTACAGATGCAACGCGGGGATCTGATAACGACCCGAACGGCTGGCGATCAGCGCAATGTCCTGGTCGCGGGTGCCGACGACGCCGTCGCCCTGCACGCCGGTATCCAGCTTGGCCTGGTCGGGGTAGGCCCGCAGGCCGTCCGGCAGCGGCATCAGCACACTCAGGTCGGGCAGTTGCGAGGCGGTGAGGCCGAGCGCGCTGAGATGCACATGGCGGGTGATGGGGTCGCCGACATGGAGCGGCCCGTTGTCGGGCTGCCAGGTTTCCGCCAGCGTCACTTTTTGCGCAGGCAGCCAGTCGTGGCCGGTGCCGCTCACGGGACGCGGGCGCACGTCGAGGACCAGCGGGTCGGCCCGGACCCGTAGCGGCTTGGTGGCATTCATCATGCCGGCGAACGGGTTGCGGCCGAATACGTTGCCGAAGAAGGCATTCGTGCCGAACGGGTCGTTGCCGCCGCGGTCGTCCTGCACCTCGGCATTCAACACCGGACCGTCGAGGTGGATCATGCCGCTGCGCTGCGGGAACAGCAGGTATTTGCGCTCGACCACCCGATAGCTGCGGCCGTCGCGCGTGGCGCTGGTCTGGCTGTCCTGGCCCAGCTGCTGCACCAGCACGTCGTTGCTCGGTTGCAGTTCGAGGCTGGCCTGATAAAGCGGCTGGTCGGTATAGAGACGCACCGTCAGGGTGTCGGCGGCCTGGACGTAGGGCTGTTTCTGGTCGAGCGTCGCGGTGAGGAAGACGTGCGCCGAGCCGCTGGCGGGGACGTTGCCCGGCTGGGCGGCGGCCGCGTTTCCGCTTACGGTCAGGGTGAGGGCGGGCGTCGTCTCGCCGTCCCATTGCAGGGCCGGCACCTGCAGCGTGCCGCCGTGTTTCGGCATCAGCGTCAGGTTGATTTCGGTCTGCGCCGACATCGTGCCGTTGACGATCTGGATGCTGGAACCCGTACTGCGACCAAGCACGTCGAAGTCCTGCTTGAGCGGGCCGAGGTCGGGCTGCTTTCCCGTTTGGCCGTCGTGTTTGAGTATGAGTTGTACCGCTTCGCCCGGGCCGGTCTGGGTCGGGTCGAGCCAGGCGCTCACCGCCGCGGAAGCGGTCAGGCTGAGGGTGCTGAGTACGGCGAAAACGAAGAGGCGGCATGGGGTGTTCATGGTTGCGTCCCTTGCTGTCGGATGAGATGTTCGATCATGAATTTGCGTCGCAACAGGCCGCCCGGATCGTCCGGAATGCGGCGCAGCCATTGTTCCTCGGCGAGCTGGCGTTCGCTGGGCGGGCGGGTCGCGGCCTGTGGCGCCTGGACCGCTTGCGGCTTGGCCAGTCCGGCGGCGGCATCGTTGCGGGCCTGGGCGGCGTCGTTCGCTGCCTGATCCTGTTGTGAACCGTTTGCGTCCGTGTTGCGGCGATCGGACGGCGGACCCGGGTTGGCCTGGTCGGCCTGGGTCTGCCCCTGCTGCGGCTGGCCTTGTCCGGCGGGTTGGGTTTGGGCGCCGCCGGCCTGGTTTCGGTCCTGCTTGCCCGCTTGCGCCGTATTGTTCGAAGACGGCTTCGACGCCTCGCCGTTCTGCGAGCCGGAATTCTGTTTCTGCTGGCCCTGGTCGCCCTGTTTCTGGCCGTTCTGGCTCTTGTTGCCCTGCCGGCCCTGGCCCGAGGCGGATTGCGGCTTGGGTGGCTGCGTCTGCAAGGCCTTGGCCACCAGCTCGCGGTTGTGCCGCGCATCGCGATTGTCCGGATCGCGCGCCAGCGCCGCATCGTAGGCCTGGATCGCCTCCTGCAAACGGCCTGCGCGCGCCAGGGCATTGCCCCGGTTGTACTGGCTGTCGCTGTCGCCAAAGACAGTGAAATCCTGTGCCGCCTGCGGAAAATTGCCGGCCTGCAGTTCAGCATAGGCCTTGCGGCGCGGGTCCCGGAACAACCGGGACGCTTCGGCCGGCTTGCCTTGATGCAGGAGTTGCTGGGCGCGCTGGTCGGGCGTACGCCACAGGCTGTCCCAGGTCGGGCTTGCCTGCACGGCAGCGGCCCACAGCAGCAGCCCGGCCAGCCACAGGCCGCGCATCACAGCCATCCTCGCCGCGCCAGCAGGCCGGCAAACAGCAGCAAAAACGGCAACAGCCAGATCCCGCCGTCCAGCCAATGCGCCACGCGGATATCCTGCGCAGCCCGTGTCATGCCGGCACGACTGGCGCGGGCCTGAAGGTCGCCGACCAAAGCGGGCAAGCCGGCCATATCGACATAGTGTCCGCCGCCCGAGGCGGCCAGTTGCCGCAGCCGGTCGACGTCGGGCGGCCTGGCACTCGACTGGCCCGTCCGGACGAAACCGCCACCGTGGGCACCGACCGCCACGACGCTGACGGCGATGCCGCGCGACCGCAGCTTCCCGGCGGCGTCGAAGGCGGCGGCCGGGTCGGCGAAACCGTCGGTCAGCACCACCACCTGGCCTGACCGGCTCCCGCCGTGTGCCAGCAGTTTGCCGGCCTGTTCGAGCGCCGGTGCCAGGTCGTCGCCGCGTGTCGGCATGATGCCCGGGTCGAGGGGCGGCAGCAGGGCGCGTACGGTGGCGACATCGTCGGTCAACGGCGCAACGGTATAGGACTCGTCGCTGAACACCACCAGGCCGACACGGGCATCGTGTGCGGCGTCGAGCAAATCGTCGAGGGCGTAGCGGGCGCGGGTGACCCGATTCGGCGGCACGTCGGACGCGTTCATCGAAGGAGACAGATCGAGCACCAGCACCCAGGCTGCATTGCCGCGGTAAGCAGGCGAAGGCGCGCGTTGCCAGTTGGGACCGGCCAGCGCCAGCGCCGCCAGGCTCCAGGCCAGCGCCAGCCAGGGCCACGGCGAGCGCCCGGGTGTGCCGCCACCGTCCAGGCGCAGCGCCGGCAGCAGGTCGGGGTCGATGAGCCGGGCCCAGTCGCCGTCGCGGCCGCGACGCCGGGCGAGCCAGAAGACCAGGCCCCAGAGTACGGGCAGAGCCAGCAGCCAAGTCGGGCGCAGGAAATGGAATGTGTGCATCAGCGCCATCGTCCGCTCCACAACACAGCCGGCAGGCTCAGCAACAGCGCCAGCCCCAATGGCCACGCGAACCATTCGTCGCGCGGGCGATACCACTGCTGGCGCGCAGCGCTCGGCTCCAGTTGGTCGATACGGTCGTAGACCTGTTCGAGGGCGGCGGCATCGGTGGCGCGGAAGTATTCGCCGCCGGTTGTCTTCGCGATGCTTTTCAGCGTGTCCTCGTCGAGGTCGCTGTTGCCGCTGATGCCGAAGAAGCCATCTTGCGCGGCGGCGCCGACGCCGATGGTGTAGATGCGCAACCCGGCTTGCGCGGCCATTCTGGCCGCTTCGAGCGGCGGCATGGCGCCGGCGTTGCTGCTGCCGTCGGTCAGCAGGATCAGTACGGTATCGCCCGGGTGGCCCGATCGGGTTGGGTCCTGCTTGAGCCGCTTGATGGCGAGGCCGATGGCGTCGCCGATCGCCGTCTGCGTGCCCGCCACGCCGATCATGGCCTCGTCGAGAAACTGGTCCACCGTATTGAGATCGGGGGTGAGCGGCGCCTGCAGATAGGGCCGGGTACCGAACAGGATGAGGCCGACCTGGTCGCCGTGACGGCGGCGGATGAAATCGCCGGCCACTTTCTGTACCACCTGCAGGCGCGTGGCGCCGCCCGCCATGTCCTGGTTGGCCATGGAACCCGACACGTCGACCGCCAGCAGCAGACGCCGCCCGGTGGCGGCGACCGCTTCGGGATCGCCCAGCCACTGCGGCCGGATGGCGGCGAGAACCAGCAGCAGCCAGACCAGGGCGAACAGCAGCTTGCGCGGCCGCGACACCGGGCGCCCAACCGGCAGCGAAGCATCCGCCACGGCGGCGGCGAAAGGCAGGAACAGCGCCGCGCCCTGCGGCTGGGCAGGTGGCAGCCAGCGCGCCAGCAGCCAGGGCAACGGCAGGCTCAGCAGCATCCAGGGCCAGGCAACGTGGATCACCGGCGCGTCCCCAGGAAGCCGCGCACCCCCTTCAACCAGCGGGTGCGATCGGCTGGGACCGGACTCCCATAGGCCGCGCGCAGCAGCGCCTGGCCCGCGTCGCCCGCCAGGTCCTTGCCGCCGTGCGCGACGACGAAGTCCAGCCAGGCCGATCCGCTCAGATGCGCCACGGTCTCGCGGCCGTAGACAGCCACGGCATAGCGACGCATCAAGTGTTCCAGTTCACCGGCCAGGCGGGCATCGTCGTTCGTGTCCTCCTCCAGGCGCTTGAGCTCGCGCAAGGCGGTCCGGCGCAGGCGGACGGGCGGGCGGCGGACTACGTAGACCAAGCCAGCAGCGATCAGCCCGAGCAGCAGTGCCAATCCCCACCAGCCGGGTGCCGGCGGCCACCAGCCCGGCGGGGGCGGCGCATGGGCTGGCGCCAGTTGGGACAGCCAGTCGGCATTCATGCCGCCCATGCCGTTTCCCTGAGTAGCGGCGGCAGCGACTCGGCCACGGCATCCGCGGTATCCAGGTGGGTCAGCGGCAAGGCGAGCCGACGCGCCAGCGCATCCAGCCGCTGGCGCCGCGCCGTCCATTTTTCCTGCCAGGCGTCCCGGCTGCGCGCGCCATCGAGCCACCAGAGCCGGCCGGGCAGGCCGGCACGATACAGGCCGGCGGGCAGGCCATTGCGTTCCAGCGGATCGCTCAGTCCCAACAGCCGGCAGTCGCTGTGCGCGCTCAGCGCGGCCAGGGCGGATTCGGTGCGCGCGTCCAGCGCGCTGAAGTCACTCAGCACCAGCACCAGACTGCCGGGCTGCAGCAACGGTCGCAACCCGGCCAGCAGGGCATTCAGGCTGTCGGCATCGGGCACGCCGGGCGCCTGCGGCTGCGCCTCGACCAGCGCTTCGAGCACAGGCAGCACGCCGGCTTCACGACCGCGCGGCGGGAAGATGCGTGGCTGATCATGACCGCTGGCGATCAGGGCGCCGAGGCGGTCGCCGCCCAGCACCGCAACCCAGGCCAGCAGGGCCGCCGACCGCAACAGCAGGGCTGACTTGAGCTGGCGGCGGCTGCCGAAGTAGAGGCCGGGATGCAGGTCCGCCAGCAGCCAGACCGGCCGCTCGCGTTCCTCGCGAAATAGTTTGGTGTGCGGCCGGCCGCGCCGGGCGGTGACGCGCCAGTCGATGTTGCGGGCGTCGTCGCCGGGCGCATAGGGCCGCACCTCCTCGAACTCCAGGCCGCGCCCGCGCTGGGCACTGCGGTGCGAGCCCTGCAGCAGCGCCAAGGCGGGACGGTGCGCGTGCAGACTGAGACCGCGAGCGGAGCCGCGCAACGCGACCAGTTCCGCCAGATCGGGCAGGCTCACGGGGCGGGCACCTGCTGCAACAATTCGGCCACGCATTGCTGCGCGGTGACGCCGCGAGCCTGCGCAGTGTAGTCGAGCAGCAGCCGGTGGCGCAGCGCGTCCGGGGCGATGGCCTGGACGTCGTCGGGGCTGACGTAATCGCGTCCATCCAGCCAGGCCAGCGCGCGGGCGCCGCGCTCGATGGCGATCGCCGCGCGCGGACTGGCACCCCAGCGCAACCATTCGGCCAGGTCGGCGCTGTACTTCTCGGGGCTGCGCGTGGCCTCGACCAGGGCAGCGATGTATTCCGCCACCGAATCGGCGAGCGCAAGATCGAGCACTTCGCGGCGCGCGGCGAGGATCGTTTCCTGGCTCAGGCGGCGGGGCGGCGGCAGTTCGCGCGCTTCCCGGGCCTCGCGGCGGGCGAGTTCCATGATGCGCAGGGTGGTGGCACGGTCCGGGTAGTCGACCCGGGTGTGCAGCATGAAGCGGTCGAGCTGCGCCTCGGGCAGCGGATAGGTGCCTTCGTGTTCGATCGGGTTCTGCGTGGCCATCACCAGGAACAGCCGCGGCAGGGGATAGGTCGCGGCGCCGACGCTGATCTGCCGTTCGGCCATGGCCTCGAGCAGCGCGGATTGCACCTTGGCGGGTGCGCGGTTGACCTCGTCCGCCAGGATCAGGTTGTGGAACAGCGGCCCGCGCTGGAAATGGAAGCCGCCTTCCTCGGGCCGGTAGATGTCGGAGCCGGTAAGGTCGGACGGCAGCATGTCGGGGGTGAACTGCAGGCGCTGGAAATCACCTTCGAGACCGTGCGCCAGCGCCTTGATGGCGCGGGTCTTGGCGAGCCCGGGCGGACCTTCGACCAGCAGGTGGCCGTCCGCCAGCAAGGCCACCAGCAGGCGTTCCACCAGGCCTTCCTGGCCCAGGATCTGGTCGTTGAGATAGGTGCGCAGGCCGTTTAGGGCAGCGAGCGCGGGGGGGGTGACTGAGGCAGTTGCGGCGTCCACGGCATCCTTCCGATCAGGCGTGTTGTTGAGTTGCCTGATAGAGAAGCGCGGCATGGCCATGAAGTTCCCGAACGCCTGCTCGGCCACCCCCCGCCACGTCCGCGCGATCTGCCCTATCATGCCTAGCGAACCAGGCAGACCGGTCGACCCGCTCGAAGGACGTACCATGAAAATCAAAATCATCCTGATCATCGTCGCTGTCGTCGCCGTGCTTGTCGGCGTCGGCTGGTTCTGCAACGAGGGGCCGCCGCCGCAGAACGAACTGACCCTGCACGGCAACGTGGACATCCGTCAGGTCGAACTGGCTTTCAACGCCAGCGGCCGCATCGCGCAGGTCCTGGCGCAGGAAGGGACGCGTGTGAAAGCCGGGCAATTGCTGGCCAGTCTGGACACCGAGCGGCTGCGCCTCTCGCGCCAGCAGGCCGAGGCGCAAGTAGCCGTCCAGCGCCAGGTGGTGGCGCGCTACCTGGCGGGTTCCCGTCCGGAGGAAATCCGCCAGGCGCGCGCGCAGCGCGACGCGGCCCGGGTGGCAGTGGCGGACGCCCAGGCCTATTACCAGCGCCAGGCTGACCTGGTGGCCCGCAACTTCATCTCGCAGCAGCAGGCGGACAGCGCCCGTTTCGCCCTCGACAAGGCGCGTGACCAGTTGAAGGCGGCCGAGGAAACGCTGCGTCTGGCCGAACTCGGTCCGCGCAAGGAAGACATCGCGGCGGCGAAGGCGACCCTGGCTGCCGACGAGGCAACCGTGGCCGTGCTCCAGCGCGATCTTGACGAAGGCGAACTGCACGCGCCGTCCGACGGCGTGATCGAGAACCGCATCCTGGAGCCGGGCGACATGGCCTCGCCGCAGAAACCGGTGTTCACCCTGGCGCTGACCGATCCGGTCTGGGTGCGCACCTGGCTGGCCGAACCGCAACTGGGTCGCGTGCCCGTGGGCGCCCGCGCCTGGGTGCGGACCGACAGTCACCCGGACAAGCGCTACCGTGCCTGGGTCGGTTATGTCTCGCCGAGCGCCGAGTTCACCCCTAAATCAGTGGAAACCGCGGAAATCCGTTCCAGCCTGGTCTACCAGGCCCGCGTGTTCGTCTGCGAAGGACAAGGCGAGCTGCGCCTGGGCATGCCTGCCACGGTGACCATTCCGCTCGACCAGACACCGCCGGCGCAGGGCGCGGCCCCCTGCACGGACAGCAAATAGGCAACGCCGTCATGGACGATGCGCCGATCCTGGAGGCGGTTGACCTGGCCAGGTCCTTCGCTTCCGGCCACCAGCGCACCCAGGCGCTGGATGGTGTGAGCTTCGCCATTCGCCCCGGCGTGGTGACCGGGCTGATCGGGCCGGACGGGGCGGGCAAGACCACCTTGATGCGCCTGGCGGCCGGGCTGCTGGTCCCCGACGCCGGCCACATCCGCGCACTTGGCATGGACTCCACCCGCGAATCTCTCGCGGTGCAGGCTGCGCTCGGCTACATGCCGCAGCGCTTCGGCCTGTACGAGGATCTCAGCGTGCAGGAAAACCTCGACCTCTACGCCGACCTGCAGGGCGTACCCCATACGGCACGAGCCCAACGCTACGCTGAACTGATGCACATGACCGGTCTCGGCCCTTTCACCCGCCGTCTGGCCGGGCGCCTGTCCGGCGGCATGAAACAAAAACTCGGCCTCGCCTGCACCCTGGTGCGGGCACCGCGCCTGCTGCTGCTCGACGAGCCCACCGTGGGGGTGGACCCGGTATCGCGCCGCGAACTGTGGGCCATCGTCGACCGCCTGGTGAAGAACGAAGGCATGAGCGTGCTGCTGTCCACCGCCTACCTGGACGAGGCGGAACGCTGCCAGGCCGTGATCCTGCTTGACCGGGGGAAGATCCTCGATCAGGGCCCGCCGGCGACGATCAGCGCGCGCATGGCGGGACGCACCTGGGCCGCCAGCGTCGCCGGGCAGCGCCCGCGCGACCTGCAAGCCAGCCTGGCGGGCCAGCCCGGTGTGGTGGATGCCCTGGTCCAGGGCGATCGCGTGCGCCTGGTGACGCAGACGGCTGACGATCCGGCACAGCTGACCCGGCTGCCCGGTCTGCAGGATGCCCACATCGAGGCCGTGCCGCCGCGTTTCGAGGACGGCTTCATCGATCTGCTGCATACCCGCAACGGCCCGGTGGCCGCCCCGCATGGCGTACCCCGCGTCGACGCGTTGCCGCAACGTGCCGACGCGGACGATGCACCAGTCATCCAAGTGGACGGCCTGCGCCGCCGCTTCGGCAATTTCTGGGCGGTGGACGGGATCAGCTTCGAGGTGCGGCGCGGCGAGATTTTCGGCCTCCTGGGCGCCAACGGCGCCGGCAAGTCCACCACTTTCCGCATGCTCTGCGGCCTCTTGCCCGCCAGCGCCGGCAGCCTGCGCGTGGCGGGACTGGACCTGCGCCATGCGGCGTCCACGGCGCGCGGGCGCATCGGCTACATGTCGCAGAAATTCTCCCTCTACGGCAACCTGAGCGTGGCGCAGAACCTCGACTTCTTCGCCAGTGCCTACGGCCTGGCGGCAACCGCGCGCCAGCAGCGACGCGAGTGGGCACTAACGGAATTCGAGCTGGCGCAATACGCCGACCAGCTTTCCGCGGATCTTTCGCTCGGCTACAAACAGCGTTTGGCGATGGCCTGCGCGCTGATGCACCAGCCGGAGATCCTGTTCCTCGACGAACCGACCTCGGGCGTCGACCCGCTGGCCCGGCGCGAATTCTGGCAGCGCATCAATGCGCTGGCCCGCGCCGGCGTGACGGTGCTGGTGACCACCCATTTCATGGAGGAGGCGGAATACTGCGACCGCCTGGCCATCATGGCCGCCGGCCGCATCCTCGCAATGGACGAACCTGCCGCCATCAAGGCCAGCGCCCGCACGCCCGCGCAGCCCGAGCCCAGCATGGAAGACGCCTTCATCCGGCTGGTGGAAGCCGCCGATGCGGCGAAGGAAGCGGCATGAGCGCTGCGCAGAACCCGTCCTTGCGCGGCGGCGGCCTGATGCGGCTGAAAGGCCTGGTGCGCAAGGAGTTCCTGCAGATCGTGCGCGACCCGAGCAGCATCGCCATCGCTTTCGTCATGCCGATTTTCCTGCTGGTGCTGTTCGGCTACGGCGTGTCGCTCGATGCCGACCACGTGCCGGTGGCGCTGGTGGCGGAGGCCCCTTCGCCGGATACGGCGGATTTCTTCGCCAGCCTGGAGAGCAGCCATTATTTCGCGCCGTTGCATGCCCGCACGCTTGCCGCGGCGGAACAGGCGCTGCGCGAAGGCCGGGTGAACGCCATCGTGCATCTGCGCGCCGACTTCGCCGAGCAACTGCGGCGGCCCAACGGCGCCCCCATCCAGGTCATCGTCAACGGCGTCGACGCCAATACCGCTCGACTCACCCAGGGCTATATCGAGGGCGCCTGGGGCAACTGGCTGGCGCGCCGTGCCACAAGCCAGGGACAGGCTCTGGCCACGCCGGTGCAACTGGAGCAGCGGGTGTGGTTCAACAGCGAACTGCGCAGCCGCAACTACCTGGTGCCGGGCCTGGTGGCCATCATCATGACCCTGATCGGCACCCTGCTCACCGCCCTGGTGATGGCGCGGGAATGGGAGCGCGGCACCCTGGAGGCGCTGCTGGTGACGCCGGCCAGCATGACCGAAATCCTGCTGGGCAAGATCATCGCCTACTTCGTGCTGGGCACCGGCGGCATGCTGCTGACCGTGGGTCTCGCGGTTGGGCTGTTCGGCGTGCCGCTGCGCGGTTCATTCTGGCTCTTGTGGGCGTGCGCCTCGCTGTTCCTGCTGGCGGCGCTGGGCATGGGCCTGGCCATTTCCGCGGTGGCGCGCAACCAGTTCGTGGCGGGGCAGGTCGCCATCATCGGCACCTTCCTGCCCGCCTTCTTGCTGTCCGGTTTCATCTTCGACATCGACAGCATGCCGGCCGTGGTCCAGGGCATCACCCACCTCATCGTCGCGCGCTATTTCGTGTCCATCGTGCAGACCCTGTTCCTCGCCGGCGACGTGTGGTCGGTCGTGCTGCCCAATGCCCTGGCCCTGCTACTGATGGCGGCCATCTTTCTCGGCATCACCTGGCGCAAGTCGCGGAAGCGGCTCGAATGACGGAGACGTCCGCATGCTGATCCGCCTGCTGGCGCTCATCCGCAAGGAATTCCTGGCCCTGCTCAAGGACCCCCGCAGCCGCATGGTGCTCATCGTGCCGCCGATGATCCAGTTGCTGGTGTTCGGCTACGCCGCCACCTTCGACCTGAAGGACATTTCCTACGCGCTCTACAATGAGGACCGCGGTGCGGCTTCGCGCGAGCTGGTGGCAGCATTCGACGGCGCACCCGCTTTCCATCGTGTGGCCACCCTGCATGCCGAAGGCGAGATCGCGCCGCTGGTGGACAAGCGGGCTGTGCTGGTGGTGCTCCACATCGGCCCGCGCTTCAGCGCCGATCTGCAATCGCGCGGCAGCGCCACGGTGCAGGTCATCATCGACGGCCGCAACTCCAATACCGCCATGATCGCCCTGAACTACGTGCGCGCCATCGTGGACGGCTTCAACCGGGCATGGATCAATGCGCACGGCCTGCCAGCCCCGCCGGCCCGCCTGGAAACGCGGGCCTG
The DNA here is from genome assembly GCA_043821985.1 of Pseudomonadota bacterium. Classification (GTDB taxonomy): domain Bacteria; phylum Pseudomonadota; class Gammaproteobacteria; order Burkholderiales; family Thiobacillaceae; genus Thiobacillus. The sequence goes on along the minus strand of JBDRCF010000047.1, from coordinate 104,844 downwards.
GTTCAACCCCAACCTGGAAAGCGGCTGGTTCTTCATCCCCGGCATCATCGGCATGCTCACCCTGGTGACCACCATGCTGGTGACGGCGCTGACCGTGGCACGCGAGCGGGAACAGGGCACCTTCGACCAGCTGCTGGTCACGCCGCTGCGGCCCGGCGAGATCCTGCTGGGCAAGGCGCTGCCGGGGTTCATCATCGGCATGGTGCAGGGCACGGCGATCCTGCTGATCGCCACGCTGTGGTTCAAGGTTCCGCTGCTGGGCAGCCTGTCCGCCCTCTACGCCGGGCTGGCGCTGTTCCTGCTATCCGGAGTGGGCGCCGGACTGCTCATTTCCTCGCTGGCGGTGACGCAGCAGCAAGGTCTGCTGGGCGCCTTCCTGTTCATGGTGCCGGCAGTGATCCTGTCCGGCTTCGCGACGCCCATCGCCAACATGCCGGCGGTCGTGCGGACGATCACGTTGATCGACCCGCTGCGTTATTTTCTGGTGATCCTGCGCAAGGTGTTCCTGGAGGGCGCAGGCTTCGATGTGCTGACCGGCCAGCTATGGCCCATGGCGGTGATTGGCCTGGTGTCGCTGAGCCTCGCCAGCTGGTTGTTCCGGCACCGCCTGTATTAGGTCCGCATCCCGGAATCAACCCGCGATCTGCTGCTGTGCCTGCTCGAAGCCCCGCGCATGCCGGCCCAGCAGAGTGGTGGCTTCATGGCTGGACATGGCGGCACTGTAGTAATACCCCTGCACTTCGTGGCATTGCATCTGCTGCAGGCTGGCACGCTGGGCCTCGGTTTCGACCCCCTCGGCGACGACGTTGAGATTCATGCCGCGCCCCATGGCGATCATGGCGTTGACGATGGATAGGTTCTCTTCGCGCTCGAGATCCTGCACGAAGGACTGGTCGATCTTCAGGGTGTGGATGGGGAAACGCGAAAGATATTTGAACGAGCTGTAGCCGGTGCCGAAGTCGTCGATGGCCAGTCGGATGCCCGAGGCGGAAAGCCGGCCGAGCTTGATCGCGTTGGCCTCGAAGTCACGCATCAGCAGGCTCTCGGTGATTTCCAGTTCCATCTGGTGACCGTCCAGCGAATACACCTGGATCGCGCGCATGACGCTGTCGACGAAATCGGGATTCTCGAGCTGGCGCGCCGAGATGTTCACCGACAGGCGCACCGGCGGCAGCCCGGCCTTGCGCCAGTCGGCCATTTGCGCGCTGGCCTGGCGCAGCACCCAGTCGCCGATCGGCACGATGACGCCGGACTCCTCGGCCACCGGGATGAAGTCGGCGGGCGTCAGCAGGCCGCGCTGCGGATGCCACCAGCGCAGCAGGGCTTCGAACCCGCGCACCTCGCCGGTGATGGTGTCGACCTGCGGCTGGTAGAACAGCACGAATTCGTTGCGCGCCAGCGCGCGGCGCAGATCGGCCTCGATCTGCATGCGCTCGGAGTAGGGCGCCTGCATGCCGGATTCCCAGAATTGCAGCCGGCTGCGGCCCTGCGATTTGGCCTGGTACATGGCGATTTCCGCTTGCCGGATGAGGCTGTCGATCATGTCGCCGTCCTCGGGCGCGACGCAGGCACCGATGCTGACCGAGATGTAGATCTCGTGGCCCTTGACGTACACCGGCTTGGACAGCACCTGGATGATCTTGCGACAGATGTGCTCGACGTCGCTACGCGACACCAGCGTCGGCAGCAGCACGGCGAATTCGTCGCCGCCCAGGCGTGCCAGCGTGTCGCCCTCGCGCAGGCACTGGCGCAACCGGGCACCGACCGCAAGCAGCAGTTCGTCGCCGATGGTGTGGCCGAGCGAATCGTTGATCACCTTGAAATGGTCGAGGTCGAGGCTCAGCACCGCCAGCGGTTTCTGGTTGCGCTTGGCCTGCGCCAGCATGAGCCCGAGGTGGTCGCGGAACAGCGCGCGGTTGGGCAGGCCGGTGAGCAGGTCATGGTAGGCCTGGTAGTGCACGGTCTCCTCGGCCTGCTTGCGCTCGGTGACGTCCTTGGCGACGCCGTAGCTGCCGATGAAGCGCTTCTCGAACGGGCTGGCTTCCTCGTCGTACATGCCGGTGGCGGTCAGCTCGACCGACTTGCAGCGGCCGTTCATCAGGCGCGGGCGGCGCATCCCCGGATTGCACTTGAGGCGGATTTCGGTGTTGCGCGCGCTGCGGTCGCCGGCGCGGCGCTCGTTGAACACGTGTTCGGCACGCGCGATGTCGTCCTCGTGGATGACCAGGCTGTAGTGCTGGCCCAGCAGTTCCTCGCTGCGATAGCCGAGCAGGCTTTCGACGCGGTCGTTGACGAAGGTGAAGCGGCCATCGCAATCCAGCGTGTAGATGAAGTCGGGCGAACTGTTGACCAGGAAGCGATGCCACTTCTCCGACTGCTGCAGGCGCTGCAGGATATGGTTGTTTTCCTTTTCCAGCCGTCGTCGCGTCAGCGTGTTGTCGATGCGCCGCAACAGTTCCTCGGGTTCGTAGGGCTTGCGCACGAAATCGGCGGCGCCGCCGCGCAGCGCGCGGATGGCCGCGTCGATGGTGCTGTCGCCCGACACCACGATCACCGGCGTATCGGCGCTGCGGTCGGCGACGAAGCGCAGCACCTCGTTGCCGTTGAGGTCCGGCATGCCGAGGTCGAGCAGGATGGCGTCGAACTGCTGCTTGCCGATGGCGATCAGCGCGTCGCAACCGCCGTTGGCGGTCACCACGTCGTAATCGCGGGTGGCCAGCAGGCGCGTCAACCCCTCCAGAATCAGCGGCTCGTCGTCCACCACCAGAAGGCGCGGGCGCACCGGAAACGCGCTGACCGTACTGCGTGGCGGGGAGGATTCGATGGGATCGTCTGACACGTGTGTTCTCCTTGAGCGCGGGTTACATGGACCCGTAGCGTGTTGTTGTGAGCGGGGCCTGGCCGTTTTGCAAAGTCGGCAGGCGGATCAGGAAACGGGTTCCCTGCGGCGTGCTGGTGCAGCTGAGCTGGCCGTTCAGGCGCTCGACCAGGCTGCGGCTGATGGTCAGCCCGAGGCCGGCATGGTCGCCGCCCTTCTCGCTGATCACCGGTTCGAACAAATGCGACGCCACGGCGGCCGGCAGGCCGGGGCCGGTATCGGCCACTTCGATTTCGATCTGACGCTGGCCGTCGGCCGCAACCAGCCGCGTGATGAATTTGAGATGGCCACCCGCATGCATGGCCTCGACCGCATTCTTGGCGAGGTTGAACAGCACCTGCTTCAGCAGGTCCTTCTGCAGCGGCATCGGCGGCACGTCGGGGTTGAGGTCGATCTGCACGTTGACCTTGTTCGGCGCGAACAGGGTGCCGAGCGCCATGCGCACCAGTTCGGAGACCACGCTGTTGACCGACACCAGTTCAAGCGACGCGGCGGGCACCGCGATTTCCTCGGCCAGCGTAATGCCGCGCACGATGCGCGCCACCCGTTCGATTTCGTCGCTGATGATGCCCAGGTCGCGCTGCACGGCCGAATCAGCACCCAGGCGCTCGGACAACAGGTTGACGTAATTACGCATGATGGTGAGCGGGTTGGCCACCTCATGAACGGCCCGTCGCACCCGGTCGCGCGGAATATCGTCGCTCTGTGCGGCGGGCGCAACGGACGGCGGGGCGGCGGGCGGCGCGGCAGCCGGCACGACGGCCGGTCGCAACCTTTCGCTGCATTCCGTCAAGGTGAACCGCCACAGCGGCGACAGTCCCAGGCCGGGCAGGGCATCGCCTGCCACCAGCACGCCCATCTGGCCATCGTGCAGTGCCAGCGGCTGGCACAGAAAGCGCGCCACGCCCAGCAAACGGGCGATCTGTTCGTCGACCAGCGCGGCATCTGCCTCGCCGCGTTCGAACTGCTGGGGCGCGTTGCGTGCCAGCGCGCGAGGCAGCGCGGAGTGGCCGTCATCCGGAGGGATCGCCAGCGCCCGCAAACCGGCTCCCGCCGGAATCAGCGTGGTCAATCGCAGGGTGCCGTCGGCCGCGGGGGCGAAGAGACAGGTATGTTCGATCCCGAACAGGGCGCGCAGGCTGTCCTGCAACAGCCCGAAAGTCTGGCTGGACGACCCGTCCGACTGGCGGAAGTGTCCGTGCAGCGCGGATTGGGCCGCCTGGGCGGCATACAGGCGGGCGAGGCGGTCGAATCCGCCGCTGGCCGACTGCGCCACGGCATCGAGCAGTCCGAAGCGCTGCGCCAGCTGGCGTACCTGAACCTGGCTGTCGGCCAGCAGCTGGGCGGCTTCGCCCGCGCCCATCTGCAAGGCGGCGAGCGCGGCCCGCACATCCACGCTGTCCACCGCGTCGGCACGCGTCGCCAGCTGATAGGCCAGTTGAACGATGCGCACCAGCGGATGGGCGGCGCGCCCGCGCGCCAGCGGTTCGGCGTGATAGCGCACCGCATCGGCCAGCCAGCCGTCGGTGTCGAGCGCCTCCAGCCAGTCGGCCGCATGGGCCGGCGGCATGATGTCCGTATCGAGATAGTCCGCCAGATTGTGGGCGAGGCCGGCCGTCCAGGCGGCCTCGGCATCCACCGCGCCCGACCGCACGCCCAGGGCCTGCGCCAGATGCGCCACCCCGATCGATTGCCGCCAGCGGCCCACATAGCTCACCTGCGCCGCGCCCGCCGCAACTGGCGCGGCCAATAGCAGTGCGCGCAGCAGGTCCGGCTGCGCACTGAAATCGACGGGCAGCAATTGCAATCGCAGCGCCAATACGGGATCACAGCGCACGCAGGCGGCGAACTCCGCCTGCGCGGCCTCGCCTCGCATCAGGAGCTCCAGCGCCTCGGCCACCACGCCGGGGGCGCACTGACATGCTGTTAGCCCCGATTTCTTTAGTAAATTATTCGAAAGTTCTCCCATGTCATTGCTATATATAATAAATTTTGTTACACCGTCAATCTAGGGCTTAAAATATTTGGGCGGGTGCCATGAACTGTTGTTTTCAAGTTTTGGTCTGGATGTCCGTATTCGCCATAGCTGTTATATTTTCGTCACCCTCTTTGGAAGCAGAATGCACATGAAAGCTGTTCTGACCGGATTGATTTTGCTGTACGTCCATACCGGCGCTGCCGCGCTCGACGGCAACACCGCGCTCGAAGTGGACAAGCCAGCCGCCGCCCCGCAGTCGCAGCCCGAACCTGCGTCCATGCCCGAGCTGAATGCGCAGTCCGTACTGGTGTACGACCAGGCCAGCGGCCGGCCGCTGCTGGCCAAGAACGCCACCATGCAGACGCCGATCGCGTCGATCACCAAGCTGATGACGGCGATGCTGGTGATCAATGCCGGCCAGCCTCTGGACGAGCGCATCACCATCACGTCCGATGACCGTGACACCATCAAGGGGACCGGCTCGCGTCTGGCGATCGGCGCACACTACACCCGCGAACAGCTGCTGCATCTTGCCCTGATCGCCTCCGACAACCGCGCGGCGCACGCGCTGGCCCGTTCCTATCCGGGCGGACTCGACCGCTTCATCGCCACCATGAACCGTACGGCGCGCGTGCTGGGCATGCACGACACCGTGTACGTCGAACCCACCGGCCTGTCGAGCAGCAACCGCTCGACCGCGCTCGATCTCGCCAAGCTTGCAGATTACGCCTATCAGAACTATCCCGAAATCCGCCAGATCACCGCGACCGGTCAGTACACGCTGGGGACCCAGCGCGTGGTGCTGAAGAAGAAGCGCCACCAGCGGGCGAAGGTGTACTACCGCACCGTTGCCTTCAACAATACCAACCGCCTGACACGCATGGACGACTGGCATATCGGTCTGTCGAAAACCGGCTTCATCAATGAAGCCGGGCACTGCCTGGTGATGCAGGCCGAGGTGGCGCAGCGCGACGTCATCATCGTGCTGCTCGACTCCAGCGGCAACAACAGCCGCGCCAAGGACGCCGCGCGCATCAAGGCCTGGCTGGAAGAAACCAACCCTCCGCGCAACACCGTAACCCACTACACCGCCGCGTCCCGTACCTGACGCTTCCCGGCGCCGGCCCAACGGGCTTTCACGGGTTCATCGTCCCGTGAAAGCCCGTTTCATTTGACGGGCGCACCGCGGGGCCGGATCCCGCCGTAACCGGGGCGACACGCGTTATGATGGCCGCCCCGTCCGCCCGACGTCTCGTTTCATGTCTGCCGATCTCGCCCAGCAACTGCTGCTGAAAACGCTGCTGCCCCTGTCCCTGCTGATCGCAGCGGGCGGCATCTGGCCGCGCTGGCAAAGCGGCATTTCCATCGTCGGCCTGCGCGGCGAGATCAACCGGCTGGTGCTGAATTTCTTCGCGCCCGTGCTGTTCTTTTCGGCCGGCGCAGCGGCCACGGTCGACCTGAACTTGTTGCAGGTGCCCTTGATTCTCGGCCTCGCCACGCTGGCCGGCCTGGGGCTCGCCGCACTGGCGCTGTTCGCCACCCCGCTCGGCCACGGCCTGTCGCGGCCGCAACGCGGCGCGGTCATGCTGGCTGCAGGCTTCGGCAACGTCCTGTTCTTCGGCTATCCCTTCCTCACCACGGTCTTCGGCGAACGCGGCGCGCGCTATCCCTTCTTCGCCGATATGCTCGCCACCACGCCGCTGGTGTGGTCGCTCGGCGTGTGGATCGCCTTCCGTTGCGGCAAGCACACCGAACACGCCTCGTTTCTGCGAATGTGGCTGAAACTGCCGCCGGTATGGGGATTCGCCGCGGGCATCGCGGTCAACCTGTCCGGCGCGCACCTCGACCCGCTGGTGGAGGCCGCGCGCTGGGCCGGCAGCCCGACCATTCCGCTGATGCTGTTCGTGCTCGGCCTGACCATACCCTGGCATGATCTGCGCCCGCAAAAGGCTGTCGCCGTAGCCTTGCTCATCAAGCTGGCGCTGATGCCCCTGCTCGCGCTCGGCGTCGCGCTGGCGTGGCCGGGCCCGCTCACCGAACCCGGCGAAGCCGGTGTCCTGGAAGCCGCCATGCCGACCATGGTGATGGTCATCGCACTGGCCGACCGCTTCGGGCTCGACACCCGTCTGGCCGGCCTCATCATGGGCTGGTCAACGCTGACGGGATTGGTTACGCTGCCATTCTGGTTATGGCTGCTGAAGGGACTTGCATCATGAAAATCGGATTTATCGGCAGCGGCATCATGGGCCGCCCCATGGCGGAAAATCTCCTGCGCGCCGGGCACCAGCTCTACGTCTACGGTCGCCGTTTCGACCGTATCGAACCCATGCTGGTCGCCGGCGCGCTCGGCAAGGGCACGCCCGCCGAAGTGGCCGCCGAGGCCGACATCAGCTTCACCGTCGTCTCCGACACCACCGACGTCGAGCAGATCATCCTCGGCGACCGCGGCCTGGTGCACGGCGCCAAGCCCGGCCACACCATCGTCGACATGAGCACCGTGTCGCCCGCAGCCACCCGCCGCATCGCCGCCGCCCTGGCAGAGCGCGGCGTTCACATGCTCGACGCTCCGGTATCGGGCGGCGAGACCGGCGCCAAGGAAGGCACGCTGTCGATCATGGTCGGCGGCGAGGCGCCGATCTTCGAGAAGGTGCGCCCGCTGTTCGAGGTGCTCGGCAAGAACGTCGTCCACGTCGGCGGCCACGGCGCCGGCCAGGTCGTCAAATGCTGCAACCAGATCGTCGTCGGCCTCACCTTCGAGGGTGTCGCCGAGGCCATCCTGCTCGCGCGGCGCAACGGCGTCGATCCGGTCAAGATGCGCGAGGCGCTGATGGGCGGTTTCGCCGGCAGCCGCATCCTCGACGTTCACGGCCAGCGCATGCTCGACGCCAACTACAAGCCCGGCTTCAAGGTCAAACTGCACCACAAGGACATGGCCATCGTCATGGACAACGCGCAGGAAACCGCCACCCCGCTGCCCGGCGCCGCGCTGATCGCGCAGCAGATGAACGCGCTCATGGGCGCGGGCGACAGCGAACTCGATTCGTCGGCGATCATGCGCGCGCTGGAGCGGCTGACCGGCGAGAATCTCGGCAACGGCAAATGAGCAGCAAGGAGCGCGTCGTCTTCCTCGACCGCGCCGCCTTCACTGCGGACGAGTTGCCGATTCCGAACTTCGAGCACAACTGGAGCGAGTATCCGGACACCGAAGCGGCCGACATCGTGCCGCGGCTGTTCTGGGCCACAACCGCGATCACCCATGCGTGCCCGATCGATGCCAACTGTCTCGGCCAGTTGCACAAGCTCACCCGCATGGTTGTCACCGGCCCTGCAGTGCTCGATGCGAATGTGTGTGCGGCGCGGGGGATTGCGGTGTGGCATTTACCCGCAAGTGACGCGCCGGGGCTGGCACTGATCAGGCTGCTTGAAACGCTGGTGAATAACGCTTGATAGCCAACGGCATGTTGGCGGTTTAGTCATTTCGGTTAATGCTTCCCTTCCAGGGCAACATGACGTACTCTTTAACGTACGCCTTACCGGAGGTCACCATGTCCACACTCACAGCCAGCGAAGCACGCGCGAATCTCTATCGCCTGATTGACCAGGCGGCCGAGTCGCACGAAGCCATCCTGATCTCGGGCAAACGCGCCAGCGCAGTGCTGGTGTCCGAAGAAGACTGGAAGGCAATCCAGGAAACCCTCCATCTCCTCTCGGTACCTGGCATGCGGGAATCCATCAAGGAAGGCATGGCGGAGCCGCTCGACACCAGCGCCAGGAAGCTCGACTGGTGAACTGGCAAGTCGTTTTTGCCAAGCATGCACTCAAGGATGCAAAAAAGCTGGCAGCAAGCGGCCTTAAACCCAAGGCGCTCGAACTGCTGGCAATTCTTGAACAGGATCCTTTCCAGAATCCTCCGCCTTATGAAAAGCTGGTCGGGGATCTCGCGGGAGCCTATTCCCGCCGCATCAATATCCAGCACCGGCTGGTGTATGAAGTCTTCACCGCAGCACGCACAGTGCGCGTGCTGCGCATGTGGACACACTATGAATGAATGGGGATGGGGCAACCGACATGAATCTCCTTGACCCCACACTTTTCCGACAACAGTCGCTGATCGGCGGCGAATGGCAAGACGCCGCCGACGGCGCGACCTTCGCCGTCCACAACCCGGCCAATGCGGAAATCGTCGGCCATGCACCACGCTGTGCCACCGCCGATGTCGAACGCGCGATCGAAGTCGCACACGCCGAGTTTGTCGGCTGGCGCGACACGCCTGCCAAATCTCGCGCACAGCTGCTACGCCGCTGGTTCGATCTTATCCTGCAACACCGCGACGATCTCGCCACGATCATGGTGTCCGAGCAGGGCAAGCCCCTGGATGAAGCGCGCGGCGAGATCGACTATGCGGCGAGCTTCATCGAGTGGTTCGCCGAGGAAGCGCGGCGCGTGTACGGCGACGTGGTGCCGTCGCCGTGGGCGGATCGTCGCATGTTCACGCTGAAGCAACCGGTGGGCGTGGCGGCTCTGATCACGCCGTGGAATTTTCCTGCCGCGATGCTCACGCGCAAGGCGGGCGCGGCGCTCGCCGCCGGCTGCACGGTGGTGGCGAAGCCGGCATCGCAGACGCCGTTCACCGCGCTGGCGCTGGCCGAGCTGGCGCAGCGCGCGGGGCTGCCGGCGGGGGTGCTGAACGTGGTCACCGGCGACGCGGCGGCGATCGGCGCTGTGCTGACGTCGCATCCGCGGGTGCGCAAGGTCTCGTTCACCGGCTCGACGGCGGTGGGCAAGCAGCTGCTGGCGCAGAGCGCGGGCACCCTGAAGCATGTGTCGCTCGAACTCGGCGGCAACGCGCCCTTCATCGTATTTGACGACGCCGACCTCGACGCCGCAGTGGCGGGCGCGCTCGCCAGCAAGTACCGCAATAGCGGGCAGACCTGCGTATGCGCGAACCGCGTGTTCGTGCAGGACAAAATCTTTGATGCCTTCGCCGGAAAATTCGCCGCCGCGGTGGCGCAGCTGGAAGTGGGCGAGGGCTTCACGCCGGAAGTGGAGACCGGCCCTCTGATCAGCAGCGCCGCACTGCAGAAAGTCGAAGCCCACATCGCCGACGCCCTCACCCACGGCGCGTCACTCCTCACTGGCGGCCATCGCCACGCGCTCGGCGGGCTGTTCTTCCAGCCGACGGTGCTGAGCCAGTGCACGCCCGATATGCAGATCTGCCGCGACGAGACCTTCGGCCCGGTGGCGCCGTTGATCCGCTTCGCCGACGAAGCCGAGGTGATCCGCATGGCCAACGACACCGAGTACGGCCTCGCCGCCTATGCCTACACGCGCGACCTCGGGCGCGCCTGGCGGCTGGCAGAGCAGCTCGACTACGGCATGGTCGGGATCAATGCCGGGCTGATTTCCACCGCCGAAGTGGCGTTCGGTGGCGTCAAGCAATCGGGACTGGGACGCGAGGGCGGGCGCAGCGGCATCGACGAATACCTGGAAAGCAAGTACGTGAACCTGGGTGGGCTGGGATAAGTCGTTGCACCTGCTAGGCTGACGGCATGAACCCGGCCTCCGTTTTTTCCTCCCGCAACATCATCGTCATCGGCGCCGCGAGCGGGGCTGGCGCGCCCGATGCGGCCACCGCCGAGGGACCGGACACGCTGCGCCATTACCGCGTCTTTCACGACACGCCGCTGCAGCATATGGAATGGAATGCGATCCTGCGCGTGCCGCGCGAAGCGCTGGACACGCCGCTGCACGCGGTGAGGGCGCTCGGCGAACGGCTGGCGGCCGAAGTGGAAAGGGTACTGCAGGCGGGAGACTTTCCGCTGGTGGTCGGCGGCGACCATTCCTGCGCGATCGGGACCTGGAGCGGCGTGCATCGCGTGCTGGCCGACCGGGGTCCCATCGGCCTGATCTGGATCGACGCCCACATGGACAGCCATACTTTCGCCACCACGCCGAGCGGCCAGATCCACGGCATGCCGCTGGCCGCCCTGCTCGGCCACGGCGACGCCGCACTCACCGGGATCGAGGGCATGGAAGCCAAGCTGCGCCCCGAGCACGTGTGCCTGATCGGCGTGCGCAGCTACGAGGCGGGCGAGGCGGCGCTGCTACAGCGGCTGGGCGTACGCGTGTTCGAGATGGACGAGGTGCGCCGGCGCGGACTCGCCACGGTATTCGATGAGGCGCTCGCCATCGTGCGGCACGGCACCGCCGGTTTCGGCGTGAGCGTGGATCTCGATGCGCTCGACCCCGAGGAGGAACCGGGCGTCGGCACGCCGGTGCCCGGCGGACTGCGCCGTGCCGAGCTTGCCGATGCGCTGTCCCGATTGCGCGGCGAGCGCGCCTTCGTGGCGATGGAAATCGTCGAATACAATCCGCGCCGCGACCGCGGGCATGCCACGGCCGACGCCGCCGGCGCGCTGGCCGGTGCCATCACGCCGCTTTGAAACCGGCCCGGTTGCCTGATTACTCGATCGGCAGGCCGGCACGCATCCAGTTGACGAAGCCGTCGCGGTAGTTCTTCACGTTCGTGTAGCCGAGCTTGATCAGCGTGTCGGCCGCAAGCGGGCTGCGCTGGCTGACGCCGCAATAGACGACGATGGGCGTGGCCTTGTCCGGCACCGCAGCTTCGATCCTGAATTCCAGCAGCCCGCGCGTAATATTGAAAAAATGCGCCGCCGCGATGTGGCCTGAGTAATCGACTTCGGCCGGCGTGCGCACGTCGAGCACCACCGTTTGCGGCTGTGTCTTCAGCTGCGTCAGCACGCCGGCCGTGTCGAGTTGCGGCACGCGCGCGTTGGCCGCGTCGACCAGCGCTTGCGCGGTCTGCGTGAGCGCGGGCGCCTCGGGCGGTGGGACGACGATGACGGAGAGGTCCTGCGCCTGCGCAACGACCGCCAGCAGCAGCGCGGCCGGCAGGGCGGCCCGTGACAAGCAAGAAGATTTCATGTCGGCGCCTCGTTTCCTGAGCGGCTCGCAGGCCTGATGTCAGTCTGACTCCAGACCGACGAAGGGGTTCTCGCGCCGCTCGTGGCCGAACGTCGACATCGCGCCGTGTCCCGGCACGAAGCGCACGTCGTCGCCAAGCGGGAACAGCTTTTCGCGGATGGCGGCGATCAGCGCCGCATGGTCGCCGCGCGGAAAATCGGTACGGCCGATCGAGCCCTTGAACAGCACGTCGCCGACGAAGGCGAGCCGCGCATCCGGCTGGTAGAACACGATATGGCCAGGCGTATGGCCGGGACAATGCAGCACGTCGAAACGGATGGCCCCCACGTCCACCCGATCGCCGTCGCTCAACCATTGGTCGGGCGTGAACGCCGCCGCAGGCGGAAACCCGAACAGCTCGGCCTGCTGGGGCAACAGGTCGAGCCAGAACTGCTCCTCGCGCTGCGGGCCGACGATAGGGATGCCGAGGGTTTCGCGCAGTTCGACTGCTGCGCCGACGTGGTCGAGATGGCCGTGGGTGAGCAGGATTTTTTCCAGCGCGAGGCCGCGCGATTGCACTTCGCCCAGCAGGCGTGCGGCCTCGCCGCCCGGATCGATCAAGGCCGCACGGCCGTCGGCGTCCCATACCAGCGAGCAGTTTTGTTGATACGGGGTGACGGGGAGGATGGTAAATTCCATCCTGCCATTATCTGCCGATTCCACCGCACCGGATTCATGCCGCCATGTCCGCTCCCGACGCCCTGCTGCTCATTTCCACCCAATGTCCGTACTGTCCGGCCATGCTGTCGGCGCTTGCCGACCTGGTGAAGCGGGGCGCGATCGGGCGCCTCGAAGCCGTGAACCTGAACGTTCACCCCGAGGTGGGGCAGGCACTCGGCGTCTGGACCGTGCCGTGGCTGCGGCTCGGCCGCATCGAACTCGCCGGCATGCGCAGCCCGGCCGAACTCGCCGAATGGGCGGCCAAGGCCGACAGCGAGGCCGGCCTGGCCGACTGGTTTCACATGCTGCTGAAGGAAGGCCAGCTGCCGCGTGCGCAGGCGCTGATTGAGGCCGACTCCTCGCTGCTTGCGGCGGTACTGCCCATCGTCGGCAACGTCGAGGCCAGCCTCAATGTGCGGCTGGGCGCCGGCGTGCTGCTGGAAAACTTTGCCGGCAGCGACACCCTGCGCGCATTGCTGCCGCGTCTGGGCGAGCTGTCGCAGCATGCCGACGCACGGGTGCGTGCCGATGCCTGCCATTACCTGGGGCTGACCGGGGATGCCGCCGCACGCAGCTGGCTGGACGCGCGGCTGACGGACGAAGACGCGGACGTCCGCGAGATCGCCGCGGAGAGCCTGGGGTCCCTGCCGTCAGCAGCCTAGTTGGAGGCTGGCCCGGGCACCCCTTCGGTGCTATAGTTTTGCGCATATACCGCCCGGGCTTCGGCCCGGGCGGTTTTCATTTTTCAGACTTGTTCCAGGAGACCGCCATGGAAATCACGACCCGTCCCGCCATCACCGTATCCGAACGCGACCTGGAGCGCCTCGAAACCATGCTCGCCGGCCTGCCGGGCAACCAGCCCGGAGTGGAAGCGTTGCGCGAGGAACTCGATCGCGCGCAGATCGCCCAGCCCGAAGCGATGCCGCCCAACGTCGTGACGATGAATTCGCGCATCCGTTTCGTACTCGAACCGGCGGACCGGGAAGTCGAGATGACCCTGGTGTATCCGCGCGACTTCGCCGGCCGCCCGGATCAGCTGTCGGTGGCCGCACCGGCAGGCATCGCCGTACTGGGCCTGGCAATCGGCCAGCATATCGAATGGTGCGTGCCGGGCGGGCAGACCGTGCGTGCGCGCATCATCGACATTTTCTATCAGCCCGAACGCGCGGGCGACTACATGCTCTGAGCCGGGCGCCCGATGTCCGTTCCTGCCGCCTATCTTGGCGTCATCCTCATCTGGTCGACCACGCCGCTCGCCATCCAGTGGAGCGCGCAGGGGGCCGGCTTCAGCTTCGCAGTGATGGCGCGCATGCTGATCGGCCTGGCGGTCTGCCTGGTGTTGCTGCTCGCCACCCGCACCGCGTTTCCCTTCACCCCGGCCGCGCGGCGGCTGTATGCGGTCAGCGGACTGTCGCTGTTCGCGTCGATGCTGCTCACCTACTGGGGTGCGCTGCACATTCCGTCGGGGCTGATTTCGGTCATCTTCGGGCTGTCGCCGCTGGTCACCGGCGTGTTCGCCGCGCTGTGGCTCGCCGAGCGCACGCTCACGCCGCTCCGCATCGCCGGGCTGGGGCTGGCGCTGGCCGGGCTGTGGCTGATCTTCGGCCAGCCGTGGCCGGGCGACGGCCGCGCCACGCTCGGCACGCTGGCGACGGTGGCCGGCATGTCGCTGCAGGCGCTGGGGCTGGTGTGGATCAAGCGGCTCAACGTGCGGGTGTCGTCGCTCGCCATCACCACCGGCTCGCTCGGCGTCGCCGTGCCCTGCTTCGTGCTGGCCTGGCTGATCGCCGACGCCGCGCGGCTGCCGCCCGACGCCACGCTGCGCGCCGGCGCGGCCATCGTCTACCTCGGCATCCTCGGCTCGGTGGTGGGGTTCACGCTGTATTACTACATGATCAAGCATCTCGACGCCGGCCGCATTGCACTGATCATGCTGGTCACGCCGGTGTCGGCGCTGCTGCTCGGCCAGACGCTGAACCACGAACGCATCCCGGGCATCGGCTGGGCCGGCATCGCGCTGATCGGTGCGGGCCTGTTGCTGTACGAGTGGCAGGCGCTGCGGCAATTGCAGCGGCCGCTTATTTCCTGAACAGGTCGTCGAGTGAAGCCGAGGGGGCTGGCTTGTCAGGTTCGCCGTCGGCCGGCGGGTTCGCGCCGGATGCGTTCGAGAACAGCGCATCGAGCGCGCTGCGGCCGGGCTGCGCCATCACCGCGCCGCCGCCCCGATAGGCTTCCGGCCGCGGCACGAACCAGCCGCAATCGTTGACGCGCGTCTTGTCGGCGACCCGGTCGGCCGCCAGTTCGCGGCACTGGCCGGCACGGTGCGCATCGTAGTGGCGGCAGAGCTTGCAGACGTGGAGGTCGACGCGGCAGCTCGGGCAGGTATCGCGGCGCGCCAGCGGCAACGGCATGCCGGCCAGGCTGGCACCGCATTTCCAGCAGACCAGACTCATGATTCGGGGAACAACTGGCCCGGGTAATCGGGATAGCGCAGGGCGTGATACTTGAGGTCCGCCAGGGCGACCGTCTGCAGGGTGTGCTCATGGGTCGCGTCCAGCACCACCGGCGGCGCCATGCCGTCCTCGGCGGCTTCGAGCCAGCGCGCGGCACACACGCACCAGCGGTCGCCGGCCTTCAGGCCGGGAAAGCCATATTCCGGAACCGGCGTGACGAGGTCGTTGCCGCGGCTTTGCGAATATTGCAGGAAGGCATCGGTCATCTGCGCGCAGACGGTATGGCTGCCGATATCCTGCGGACCGGTATGGCAGACGCCATCGCGAACGAACCCGGTCATCGGCGAGACGCTGCACACCTGCAGCAGGCCTCCCAGCACATTGCGCGCGTCACTCACCCTTCGTCTCCCGGATTGAACGGCTAAAAAATATCACAGTTGCCATATGCGTGCGTCAGGGCAGGCCGCTGGGCTCGGCGAAGGTCGGCGCGGGCGCCAGCGTGAGTTTGCCTGCCGCGGCGGCGGCGGCATGGGCCTGCTCGACGTGCGCCAGCACGCTGGGTGCGGGATAGCCGTCGACCGGCAGCTGGTGCAGGGCCTGATATACGCGGATCGCGGTTTGCGTGCGCGGCCCGAGCAGGCCGTCCGGCGTGCCGGCGTCAATGCCCATTTCGTTGAGCGCCTGTTGCAGCGCTTTCAACTGTTCGACGCTGAGTGCCTCGGCTTCGCCTTCACGCGCGGCCAGCGCATGGCCCCCCGCCAATTGGTGCGACAGCAGCGCCACCGCCAGCGCGTAGTTCTGCGAGCGGTTCCATTTCATCACCACGTCGAAGTTGTCGAACACCATGAAAGCCGGCCCCTGCCAGCCCTGCGGCAGGACGACGGCGGCGCGTCCGGCTACCTCGGGCAAGGCATCCGCATCCGCTGCCTGGACGCCCAGCGCCTTCCAGTCCGCCACCGGCAGGCGGTGCGCCACCCTGGCCTGACGCCAGTCGAATCCCTCCGGCAGCCGCACCTCGATCGCCACCGGCTCGTTCGCGTGCCAGCCTGCCTGCTGCAGGTAGTTGGCGGCGGAATACAAGGCATCGGGCAGCGACTGCCACACGTCGATGCGGCCGTCGCCGTCGCCATCCACCGCATAGGCGCGGAAAGTCGACGGCATGAACTGCATATTGCCCATCGCGCCGGCCCAGGAACCGTTCATGTCGGTCGCGCTGACGTGTCCTGCGTCGATGATGCGCAGCGCGTCGAGCAGCTGGCTGCGGAAGAACCCGCTGCGCCGCCCGTCCCAGGCCAGCGTGGCCAGGCTCGTCGGCACGTTGAGGCTGCCCAGCACGGCGCCGTAACGGGTTTCCAGTCCCCAGAACGCCACCAGCACGGTCTTCGGAATGCCGTATTTCTGCTCGACCGCATCCAGCAGCGCCGCGTGCTGTTCCAGCTGGGCCTGACCCCGCGCCACCTGGGCCGGCGTGACGCGCCGCTCCAGATAATTGGAAAAGGTCTGCAGGAATTCAGGCTGGCGGCGATCGAGTTCGATCACGCGCTCGTTCGGCACGACACCGGACAGCGCGGCGTCGAGCGTGGCCGGGGAAATGCCCTGCGCCCTGGCATCCTGGCGGAAGGCGCCGAGCCAGCTGTCGAAGTCGTCCTGCGCCTGAACCGGGCCTGCCGCCAGCACAGCCAGCAACAAGAACGTCCTACGCATGTTTTTGCAGCCAGTATTCGAGCAGCGCCAGGTGCCACAGCTTGCTGCCCTGGATGCGGGTGTGGTGCTTCTCCGGCGCATCCAGCAGCCTGTTCACGTAACTGCGCTGGTACAGGCCGCGCTCGCGGCAGGCCTGGGAATTCAATATGTCCTGCATGAAATACAAAAAATCTCCTCGCACGAATTTGAGCGCCGGCATGGGAAAGTAGCCCTTCTTGCGGTCGATCACCGCATCCGGGATCAAGCCGCGCGCGACGTTCTTCAGCACGTGCTTGCCCTCGGATGCCAACTTCAGTTCGGCGGGCATCGCCGCGGCAAGTTCCACCAGATGGTGGTCGAGAAAAGGCACGCGCGCCTCCAGCCCCCAGGCCATGGTCATGTTGTCGACCCGCTTCACCGGGTCGTCGGTGATAAGCATGGTCGTGTCCATGCGCAATACCTGATCGATGAAGTCGTCGGCGAAAGGTTCCGCCAGATGCGCCGCGATGGTTTCCGCCGTGTAATCCGGGCCGTGGTAGGCCGGCATCGCCATCTCCAGGAACTCGTCGTGGTCGCGGTCGAAGTAGTGGCGGCGGAAGCGCTCCAGCGGAGTCCCGTCCGTTTCCGCCGCCATGCGCGGGTACCAGAAATAGCCGCCGAACACCTCGTCGGCGCCCTGCCCGCTCTGCACCACCTTGACCGTCTTGCTGACCTGTTCGGACAGCAGGTAAAAGGCCACCGCATCCTGCGCGAACATCGGCTCGCTCATGGCGTCGACGGCCTCGGGCAGGCGCCGCAGCACCTCCGAATTGGGGATCAGGTACTTGTGGTGGCGGGTGCCGTACATGGCCGCCACCGGGTCGGAATACTCGAACTCGTTGCCGCGCTCTTCCGGCTGGTCCTCGAAGCCGACCGAGAAGGTCATCAGGTCGGGCACGCCCTGTTCGGCGAGCAGGGCCACCAGCAGGCTCGAATCGAGTCCGCCGGACAGCAAGACCCCGACCTTGACGTCGGCGATCTCGATGCGCTTCTTCACCGCCTGGCGCAGGCTGTCGTGGATGGCCTCGGTCCACTCGGCTTCGGTTTTCGGCTGGGCCGGCCGTTGCGCCTTCAGCGACCAGTATTTCCGGTGACAGAGTTCGCCGCGCGCGTTCACCGTCAGCGTGGTGCCGGGGGCGAGCTTGCGGATACCGTTGAGGATCGTGCGCGGCGCCGGCACCACCGCATGCAGGGTGAACAGATGGTGCAACGCCACCGCGTCGATGCTGGTGTCGACGCCGCCTGCGGCGATCAAGGCCTGGGGCGTCGAAGCGAAGCGGAAGCGCCCGAGGTTTTCGCTGTAGTACAGCGGCTTGATGCCGAGGCGGTCGCGCGCCAGGAACAGTTCCTCGCGGTTCCAGATGGCGAACGCGAACATGCCGTGCAGGCGCTCGACGCAGGCCTCGCCCCACTCCAGGTAGGCACGCAGGATGACTTCGGTATCGCCGTCGGAATGAAAAACATGCCCGAGATCGATCAGCTCGGCACGCAGTTCCGGGTAGTTGTAGATGGTGCCGTTGAACACCAGCGCGGTGCCGCTGGCGGCGTCGACCATCGGCTGCCGAGAGCGCGGCGACAGGTCAATGATCGCCAGCCGGCGGTGGCCCAGGCGCACCGGGCCATCGGTGTGCTGGCCTTCGGCATCGGGCCCGCGCCGCGCCAGCCTGGCCAGCATCCGCGCCATCGCTGCCGCATCGGGCGCCGTGTTGTCGAAGCGAAATTCACCTGCTATGCCGCACATGCCTTTGTCCTCATCAAGCCACCAATGGCGGCTCGTCCATCAGCGCGATCTGCTCGCGTAATTCGAGGATGCGCGCCTGCCAATACTGTTGCGTATTGAACCACGGAAACGCAGCAGGGAAAGCCGGGTCGTCCCAGCGCCGGGCCAGCCAGGCCGCATAGTGGATCAGCCGCAAGGTTCTGAGCGCTTCGACCAGATGGAGTTCGCGCGGATCGAATTCCATGAAGTCCTCGTAGCCCGTCAGGATCGCGTTCATCTGCGCCTGTTGCTCCTCGCGTTCGCCGGACAACAGCATCCACAGATCCTGCACCGCCGGCCCCATGCGGCTGTCGTCGAAGTCGACGAAATGCGGTCCGGCCTCGGTCCACAGCACATTGCCGGCGTGGCAGTCGCCGTGCAGGCGGATGGCATGCACCGCGCCAGCGCGTGTATAGCAGTGCGCCACGCTGGCAAGCGCATGCTCGACCACGCTGTCCCACGCAGCGATCAGGTCGGCTGGCAGCCAGCGGCCCTGGCGCAGGAAATCGCGCGACGCGTAGCCGAAGGTCTCCAGATCGAGCACCGGCCGATGCGCGAAAGGGGCCGTCGACCCGACCGCATGGATGCGCCCGAGGAAGCGGCCCATCCATTCAAGGGCATCGGCACGATCGAACTCGGGCATGCGACCACCCTGTTTAGGATAGACCGCAAAGCGGAAACCGGCGTGGCGATGGAGCGTGGCGCCGTTCAAAGTCAGCGGCGCCACTACCGGGATTTCACGCTCGGCCAGGTCCTGCGTGTAGACATGTTCCTCCAGGATTGCTTCGTCGCTCCAGCGTTCGGGACGATAGAACTTGACGACGACCGGCTGCGCGTCTTCGACGCCCATCTGGTAGACGCGGTTCTCGTAGCTGTTCAAGGCCAGCAGGCGGCCGTCGGCCCTGAGGCCGGTGCTGTCGAGCGCGTCGAGGGCACAGTCCGGCGTCAGGGCGGAATACGGGTGGGATGAATCCATCATGGTCAGGAACAAAGCAGCTATATCCAAAGGACCGCTGCCCAGAAAACGTCAGGAGGCAGATAATGCCTCAAACGCCGCCTGACATCGTATCCGCATGAAGACGAACGACCCATTCAGCATGGACATCTCCCGCCATATCTGGGAAACCCGCTACCGTGCCGCGGGCGAGCCCGATATCCGCGCCACTTGGCGACGCGTGGCGCAGGCGATCGCGCAGGCCGAAACGGACAGGCGTGAACAATGGGCCGAACGTTTCGCCACGCTGCTGGACGATTTCCGCTTCCTGCCCGGGGGGCGCATTCTTGCCGGCGCCGGCACCGGCCGCCGGGTGACGCTGTTCAACTGCTTCGTCATGGGCGAGATCGCCGACGACCTCGAGCACATTTTCGAGGCGCTGAAGGAAGGCGCGCTCACCATGCAGCACGGCGGCGGCGTGGGCTACGACTTTTCCACCCTGCGCCCGGCCGGCATGGTGGCCCAGGCCACCGGCAGCATCGCGTCCGGCCCGGTGTCGTTCATGCACATCTGGGACGCGATGTGCGCGACCCTGTTGTCGACCGGCGCACGGCGAGGCGCCATGATGGCGACGCTGCGCTGCGACCATCCCGATATCGAGACCTTCGTCGACGCCAAGCGCGACCCCGCGGTGCTGCGGCATTTCAATCTGTCGGTACTGGTGAGCGACGCCTTCATGGCGGCGGTGGCCGGGGACCGCGACTGGCCGCTGGTGTTTCCCGGCTTCGCCAGCACGCGCACGGTGAAGGCGCGCGCACTGTGGCAGCGCATCCTGCGCGCCGCCTACGACACCGCCGAGCCTGGCGTGCTGTTTGCCGACACCATCAACCGCGACAACACGCTGGCGGGTCGTGAGACGCTGACCGCCACCAATCCGTGCGGCGAGATCCCGCTGCCGCCCTATGGCGCCTGCGACCTCGGTTCGCTCAATCTGACCGCCTTCGTGACATCGCCTTTCACCGCCGACGCACGTCTCGATCTCGCCGCACTGGCCGACGCGGCAGCGCACGCGGTGCGTTTTCTCGACAATGTCATCGACGTCTCGCGCTACCCGTTGCCGGCGCAGGCCCAGGAAGCGCGCCTGAAACGCCGCATCGGCCTCGGCATCACCGGACTGGCGGACGCACTGGTGCTACTGGGCCTGCGCTACGACAGCGCAGCTGCGCAAGGCTTGGCCGCACAGGCGATGCAGGCGGTACGCGACCATGCTTATCAGGCGTCGGTCGAGCTCGCGCACGAGAAAGGCACGTTTCCTGCCTTCGAGCGCGACGCCTTCCTGGCAAGCGGTTTCGCCACCCGCCTGCCGGCCGGCATTCGCGACGCCATCGCCGCACACGGCATCCGCAACAGCCATGTTTTGGCCATCGCGCCGGCCGGCACCATCAGCCTGCTCGCCAACAATCTTTCCAGCGGCATCGAGCCGATTTTCTCCGCCGAAGCGGAACGCCGCGTGCTCGAAGCGGACGGCGAGTATCACACCCATCGCGTGGTCGACCACGCCGCCCACCTGTGGCAGCAGCAAGGCCATACTGGCCTGCCGCCTGCACTGATCGAAGCTCAGCAGATCGACCCCATCGCCCATCTGCACATGCAGGCAGCGCTCCAGCCCTTCGTCGACAACGCCATTTCGAAAACCATCAATGTCGCCGCCGACATCCCGTTCGAGCGTTTCGAGGATCTCTATCGGCAGGCGCATGCGCTGGGCCTCAAAGGCTGCACCGTATTCCGTCCCAACCCGGTCACCGGCGCCATCCTGAGCGAGCCGGCCGGCGAACGGGTCCAATGCTGCGGCATCGAACGCGAGGCGGATTGACTCCATCGTGAGCAAACCTCCCCTCATCGGCCTGGCGCTCGGCGGCGGCTCGGCGCGCGGCTGGGCACATATCGGCGCCATCCGCGCACTGGCGGAAGCGGGCATCGAACCCGACCTGGTCTGCGGCACTTCCATCGGTGCACTGGTGGGTGCCGCCTATGTCGGCGGCGAACTCGACCGACTGGAAACCTGGGTGCGCAGCCTGCGCCTGCAGACCGTGGTGGGCTTCCTGGATTTTTCGCTCGGCAGCGGGCTGATCAAGGGCGACCGGCTGATCGAGTTCTTCCGCAGCCATTTCGTCGATCGCGACATTCGCGAACTGGCCCGCCCGTTCGGCGCCGTTGCCACCGACCTGCAGCGCGGTCGCGAAATCTGGCTGCGCGAAGGCCGGGTGACGGATGCGGTGCGCGCCTCGATCGCACTGCCCGGGCTGTTCACGCCTGCGCTGCACGACGGCAGCTGGCTGGTCGACGGCGGTCTGGTCAACCCGGTGCCGGTCTCGCTATGTCGGGCGATGGGGGCCGACCTCGTGATTGCGGTCGACCTGAATGCCGATCTGCTCGGCCGCCATCTCAAATCCCGGCCGGCCAAGGACAGGTCGCGCGAGCGCACCCCGGCAGAGCCGGAGACCCTGACCGACAGCGTGATGGCGCGTATCCAGAACGGCATGTCGCAACTGGGCCTCAACCACGAAAGCGGACTCAAACCGCCGGCCATGCTCGACGTACTGGCAAGCAGCATCAACATCATGCAGGTGCTGATCACGCGCAGCCGGTTGGCTGGCGAGCCGGCAGACGTGATGGTGACGCCGCTGCTCGCGGACCTGGGCTTGATGGAGTTTCACCGGGGCGATGTCGCGATCGATGCCGGGCGGCGTGCCGTCGAAGGGGCCATGCCAGAGTTACAGCGGCGTCTGAAAGGCTGAGGGGGTGGGGGTTATCGGCCGGATGCGCACAAGGCCAGCTTGCGCACGCGGTCCAGGCGCTTGATCGCCGCTTCGCGCCGCGCCGCCTCGGCGCGATCGGCTGCGGCTTCGACGTAGACCAGTTGCACCGGACGCCGGCTGCGGGTATAGCGGGCGCCCAGGCCGCCTTCGCCGTTGTGCTCGGCGACGCGGCGGGCGATGTCGGTGGTGATGCCGGTGTAGAGCGTGCCGTCGGCGCAGCGCAGCATGTAGACACACCATGCGGCGTCCGGAGCGGTCGGCATGTCAGGTCATACGTCGCCGGACAGCTGCTGCGCCCACAACAGCGCATCCATGTGCACGCCGTTGATGTCGGCCACGTCGCGTCCGATCTGCTTGGCCAGGGCTTCGATGCTGCTCTGGTCGTCGTGTTCGCAGGCAATGGCCAGCGCCAGATAGGGTGCATACGGGCCGCGCTGCGAGACGATGGCCTCGGTGATCTCGGCCGGCAGGCTGATCTGCTTCAATACCTGCTCCATCGGCATGTGCATCACGACATCCAGCAAGGAAAACAGCCCGGCGACGAAAATTTCGTCGCGTGCCTTGGCAAACAGGGCGCGGCCGGCCAGTTGTTCGGCCACCCGCCCGCGCACCAGGGCATTTTCCAGCACGGCCTGGTCGAGTTCCTGGGTCTGGCCGCCGGTAAACAGGATCAGCGTCAGCCAGCGATAGAGCTTGTCCTGCCCCATCACCATCAATGCCTGTTCGATGCCGCCGATCTTGTTCATCAGGCCCATGCCGGGCGAGTTGACGTAGCGCAGCAGACGCACCGACAACGCCGGGTCGTGACGGAATTGGGCGGCCAGTTCCGGCTGCTCGGCACCGGTACGCACCCGGTTCATCAGGTCCAGCACCTTGGCGCGCGACGGCCCCATGACCGGATTGCCGAGATTTTCGCGACGGGTGATGAACGGCCCCATGAACAGCGCGAACTGCAGCTTGTGGCACATGTGGAACGCTTCCAGCGTCTGCACGTCGGTCGCGACCAGCCGCTTGCCCGCAGCCAGTTTGGACACGGCGGCGATTTGCGCGGTGATGGCGGGAATATCCTCACTGCTGACATCCATCACCACATAATCCATATGCGGCAGAAGCGCATGGTGCTCGGGGCGGATGGCCGCATCCGCCTGCACCGCAAAACTGAACCCGCGCGTTTTCAGTTCAGCCAGCCGGGCCAGCAGAGACGCGTCCACCGTGGCCCGGGCGTCGATGTTCAGGAGCCAGACCGTGCCGGTAGCGGGCCATTCCTCGATGAGCGGGTGGTCCAGGGTTGCCGGCGAAATCGGCACGAAAGCCAGGCGCTGTCCCAGCAGGCGCGCGATATCCATGCGCTGCAGGTTGCCCAGCAGGGTTTCGTCGTAGAGGCGCTGCACATCGGGCAGGTTCGGATCGGGGTGTTCGTCGGCCGTGCGACGCAACATGAAGGTATAGCCTGCGACGCGCTGGTCGCGTCCCAGCATGGCCTCGCGACGCATGACCGACGGCGCTTTGCCAGCCGGCCTGACTGCCGGCTCGGGCTCGACGGCCTCGACGCGCGGCGGTGGCGGCGCAACTGTATTTTCCCGATTACCCGACCACATTCCGACAAGACGATTCAGCACGCTACATTCCCCCACAACAGACTTGGACGCATCACGTGAATAATCGGCAACGCCACCCGGGACTGAAGCCTCGTCGCACAAATATTTTGGGTGGGGCAGCGGGCCGGCCGTACAACGCGCATTTCGGCCGGCCGGCCCTCGCCCACGGCTCGTAGCCCGTCGCTGCTATGCTAAGGGTACAGGATGAAATGATGGCTACCGCCCCCCGGCCCCGAAACCGATGAAACGCATCTCCCAGTACTTTCTCCGCGGACTGCTCACTGCGCTGCCGCTCGGCCTGACGGTCTACCTGCTGTACGTCTTTCTGCACTGGAGCGAGACGCTGGCCATGCAACTGACGCGCCCCCTGATCGGCGAATATTACGTACCGGGAATGGGGCTGGGGCTGGGCGTGGCCTGTATTTTCCTGCTCGGCATCCTCGTATCGCAGCCCGGCGTGGGCAAGCTGCTGTCGCTGGTGGAATTGCCCTTCACCAACCTGCCCGTCGTAAAGAGCATTTATTCGTCGCTCAAGGATTTTGCCGATTATTTTTCGCCCCGCCGCGATGCGGCCGCGCAGCAAACGGTCGTCGTCCTGAAGATTCCGGGGCAGGCGCTCGAAGTCGTGGGACTGATCACACGCCAGAGTGTCGATACCTTGCCCGCCGGTTTCCTGCAGGGCGACCGCGTGGCGGTCTATCTGCCGATGGGCTACATGATCGGCGGATATACCGTCTTTGTGCCGCGCGCCTGGGTGCAGCAGATCGACATGCCGGTGGAGGAGGCCATGCGCGCCTCGCTGTTCGCCTGGATGAGCACAGCAACCCACGACACATCGACGGCACGCCCGCCCTCACCTAATTGATCGCCCATCGCCGAGGAGAGTCCCCGCCCATGCAGATCGAATGCTACGCCCAGCGCCTGCTCAACCCGTTTCGCGGGGTGGTGCACACGATCCGATACCAGTCGGCCGAGGCGGTGACGACCGACGGCGTCGAGTGGGACATCTATGTGGCCAACGACGCCCTGCTCGACGGCCTGGGACGTGACGGCCGGCGCGCGCAGATTTCCGACATCCGCTATGGCCACTGGTCGACGGAAAAATGCCTGAAACGCGGCCCGCTCTTTCCCTCGGACGATTTCAAACGGCTGGAAGACATGGGCGCCGTGGTCTACGAACACCTGCTCAAGGTGCATCGCGAGGTGCCCTTCGCCTTTCGCGACCAGTTCGAGCTCTGGCTGCTCGACCGGCACGACCAGCCGCTTGCCCTGCTGCACAGCGTGCGCACCGACATCGAGACCGACACCAAGCCCCCGCTCGACTGGCGCGCCGGCATGGCGGCACAGGAACATTTCCAGAGCGCGGCGGTGGCCGGGCTCGACGAGCCCGCCGGCGTGTACCTGACGCGCCATGTGAACAGCCTCGCCAGCGGCGTGGTGCAATGGTTCCGCCGCTCGGACGACGGCGCCGGACTGGGACTGCATACGCTCAAGGGCGGCGATCACCTGCGCGGCCGCGTGCTCGAGGCCGACGCCTTTCCGCAACTGTTCATCTCCACTGTCGGCATGGACGAGGCGCACACCCGGCTGGTGCATGATTACCACGCGTGGCAGGCACCGTGGATGCTGTTGCTGCCGCATCTCGACATGGCCGTCCGCGGCCGGCTCGAGTCCTGCGCATTCCAGCAGGCCGAACTGATCGAGAAGCACTACCGGCTCTATCCCATCGTGCTCGACCGCACGGCCCTGCAGGTCGCGCGCGTCGAGGCGGCGCTGATACGCAGCCAGCCGCGCAAGAAACCGGAGGCCGAGGTCATGCCGATGTATTACATCGAGCTCGGCGTCAGCGCCGACGAATAATCCGGCGCCCCCTCCTTTACGCAGATACAGGACTGAACCGGAACCAGGCCGGACTATCGCTGTGGCGCGAGCGCCTGTTCGATTTTCCGGCTGTCGATGTATTGCTCCAGTTCAGCCAAGCCCTGGGCCACGTTCGGGTCGGCGAACAATTCTCGGGCGGCGACCTGCCCCAGTATCTGGAAACCGGTCTGCAATGCGGTGGCGCCTTCATATTTCACGGCCTGTTGCGCCTGCGCGCGACACGATTCGGTCAGCAGCTTCACAAACAACTCCGCCGTGGACCGGGTTGACTGGGCGCGCTCTGCATCGGTCACCGATGCGATCGATTTGACCGCAGGATGCAGGGCCGCGGTGGCGAACATCCATTTGACCAGCGCATTCTTGTCGGCCGCCGTCGTCGATTCGACCAGGCATTTGGCCAGATCGTCCGAATACGGTCCCGCCTGCGCGGCCCCGGCATGCAACACCAGCGCCAGCAGGGCGGCCTGTCCGATTCGCTTCGCGTGGTTCCGCCGTCCCATCGTCATCGTCCTCACATCCGTACCGGTTCAAACGTCGCGTCGAGATTCTGGTCGTCGCAATAGTCGAGAAAATCGCCGCGCAGCGTGGCGATATGGGTGTCGGCGGGAATGCCGAGCGTCATGTGGACGGCAAACATCGGTGCGCCGGTATGCGGGGCCGGATAGGTTTCGGTGTCGAGCGCCTCGATGTTGATATGCAGGCGTGCAAAGAAATTGGCCAGGCTGTTGACGATGCCGGGCTGGTCAAGCGCGGCAACTTCCACGGTGTAGGGAATCAGCGGCTTGTCGGCGCGCGTCGGGCGGGTGCGCTGCTGGGTCAGCGACAGGCCGAGCTCCTCGGCGACGGCAGGGAGGCGCGCCTCCAGTTTGGCCAGGGCATCCCAGTTCCCCGACACGCGCATCAGCAGCGCAAAGCGCCCGCCGAGCGCGGCCATGCGCGACTCCTCGATATTGCAGCCGCTATCCGAAATGCGTCGCGTGAACCCTTCCACCAGGCCGATTTTGTCCTCGCCGCTGGCAGTGATGACGAGTGATTCGGTGTCGTTGGACATGCTTAAATTAACTCCCTGTCGGACAGTTCTTTTTTGATGTAGGCGTAAACGATGGGCGCGGCGATGACGCCCTGCACGCCGAACGCGGCATCCATCACCAGCATGGCGATCAGCAGTTCCCACGCCCGCGCCTGGATCTGCCCGCCGATGATACGGGCATTCACGAAATATTCGAGCTTGTGGATGAGGATCAGGAACGTCAGGGACGCAGCCGCCACATGCAGCGAATGGGAAAGCGAGATGATGACGATGATCGTGTTGGACACGAGGTTGCCCAGTACCGGCAGCAGGCCAACGAGGAAAGTGACGACGATCATGGTCTTGGTGAACGGCAGATGCACGCCGAAGGCGGGCAGCACCAGCAGCAGGTAAATCCCGGTCAGCAACGCATTCAAGGCCGAGATGCGAATCTGCGCGAACACCACGCGGCGGAACGCCTCGCCCAGGCGCGACACGCGCTCGCACATCGCCTGGGCCAGCGGCGCCAGCGCCTGGGTCTGGCGCGCCTCGCGCAGGGCAATGAAGCTGCCGATGATGAGGCCGATGATGAAATGCAGCAGGACGCGTCCGGCGTCGCCGCTGAATTTGCGAATATCCAGTGCATGGGTGCGCAGCCATTCGACCAGCCCCGCCCGGATGACCGATCCATCCCCCTGCGGCAACCAGGCGGCCGCCCACAGCGGCAGCAATTGGCGCGAGTTCTCGATGATCTCGGCCATTTTGGTCAGTAGTCCGGCCAGCCCGCCTTCGGTACGCAAATAGAGAATCACGCCTGCGGTGAGCCCCCCCAGCGCGCCGAGCACCGTCAGCGTGATCAGGGACACCACCAGCACCTTGGCCCAAGCATGATCGAGGCGGCCGATCACAAAACGCGGCGCCAGCATGTGCACCAGCTGAACCACCAGCAAACCGGACAGCAAGGCTGGGAGCAGGTGAAACATCAGGGTGAACAGCAATCCGACCGCCATCAGCAACCAGGCGGCGATCTGGTAGCGGGTTGTCGCTGCAAAAACGGGGATGTCGGTCATGGCCGCACAGTGCCAAGAAACGGGTTAACGGGCAAGTGTTACCTCATACCAGCATGTCGCCGGGGTATTTGCCGGGCCGGGAACTTTCTGCCAAACATATTGTTCAGAAAACAGTCTGCATTGAGTCGGGCACAGAAGTTTTCAAGCATGGACAAGTCTGAACCAATGCGTCGATAACGATAAACCGGAGTCAGGAATTTGACTTTTTTGCCGCCACTCTCCCGCTTTTGTGCGCCTGCGTTTCCCCGAACAGCTGCCATTTACGCGCGGGCCATGGGATTCGCGTGTGTCGCTGGCGCCCTGCTTGGCTTCCTCCCCACGTCTGCCTCGGCATTCGATTTTCAGGATGTCGCGCAGCGTGCCCGTCGCTTGGCGGACGACCCGTACAAAAAGCCCGATGTGGTCCTGCCGCCGGAATTGCGCAACCTTAACTACGAAAACTATCACCAGATCCGCTACAAGCCGGAGCGGATGCCGTGGCGCAACGCCAAGCTCCCTTTCGAACTGGATTTCTTCCCTCCGGGTTGGCACTTCGACCAGCCGGTCAAGATCAACGAAGTCACGGCTCAAGGCGTACGCGAGGTCCGCCTCGATCAGGACGCCTTCGACTATGGGGCCACCAAGGTCGATCCCGGCAAACTGCGCGGTCTGGGCTTCGCCGGTTTCCGGGTGCGCTACGCAGTCAATTCGGCCACACACAAGGATGAGGTGCTGACGTTTCTCGGTGCCAGCTACTTTCGCGCGCTCGGCAAAGGGCAACGCTATGGCCTGTCGGCGCGCGGATTGGCGATCGACACCGCACTGGCCACAGGCGAAGAGTTTCCGCGCTTCGTGGAATTCTGGGTGTTGCGGCCGCAGGCTTCGGATAAACAGTTGGTCATCTACGGCCTGCTCGATTCGCCACGCGCTGCCGGCGCCTATCGTTTCGTGCTGACGCCTGGCATCGACACGGTGATGGACGTCACGGCGCGCCTGTATCTGCGTAGCGCTGTGGGCAAGCTGGGGCTCGCGCCACTGACCAGTATGTTTTATTTTGGCCAAGGTCAACGTCCGGTCGAAGATGATTTCCGTCCAGCGGTGCACGACTCCGATGGACTGTCGATCCATATGGGCAATGACGAATGGGTCTGGCGCCCGTTGAGCGACCCCAAGCGTCTGCTGGTCACCTCGTTTTCCACCACCAACCCCATCGGCTTCGGCCTGATGCAGCGCCAGCGCGATTTCGACGATTATGAAGATCCGGTTTTGCGTTATGAGTTGCGGCCCAGCGCGTGGGTCGAGCCAAAAGCCCAGTGGGGTGCCGGGCGGGTCGAGCTGGTGCAGATTCCGTCGCCGGACGAGACTAACGACAATATCGTTGCGTACTGGGTGCCCGACCGGCTGCCGGCGCCCAAGGCCGCCTATGACTACGCCTACCGCGTATGGTGGCAGAAGGACAAGGATACGCAGCCGCCCGGACTGCACGTGGCCCAGACGCTGTATGGGCGGGGCTACACGCACACGCCCGACGGCAGCATCTCGCTGGCGGTCGACTTCGAAGGACCGCCCGACATGGAATCGCCCGAACTCAAGCCCGAGGCGCAGGTATCGGTCGATGCGAATGCCAAGCTCCTCGAACAGAAAATGATCCACAACGGCGCGACCGGCGGCTGGCGGCTCTCGCTGCGTCTGCAACGGCTCGACGCAGGTAAACCGGTGGAAATACGCGCTTCCTTGCGCAGCGGAAACAAGGGGATATCCGAGACATGGAGCTACATCTTGCCACCCGATTGAATGGCCGCTTTCCCGGACAGGACAGGTGTGAGCGTTATCTCGACCGCCTGCCGTTGGCGCAGGCGCAGCGTGACGCGCTACTGGCCCAACTGGCCGAACTTGACGTATCCAGCACACGCGAAGCGATGGCGGCGTTGCACATTGCGCTCACAGGCCCCGGACGCAACACGGACCCGGATAATCCAGCCGTCGCCTCCATTTGCAGCCGGCTCGCCATCGGCAAAAGCGGTTTGCCAGCTGCGACCGGAACTGGGGACGAGATGCTCGCGCAATCGTGCCTGCCCACCGGTCCGGTGGTCAATCGCAGCACCATGGCGCCGTTGCGCTGGCCCCCCAAGCCCAGTTTTCGGCTGTTCAAGTCGCGCCGGCCCCGGCATGGCGCCAGTTGTCCCCTGTCTGGCAAGGGCAAAGCGGATTCCGGCGTCACCCGTGGCGGCTGGCAAACCGCCGCCAATCTGCGCCGCCTGGCATTGCTGGTACTGGTCGCCGGCCAGGTCTACTTCTTTACCAGCGCCATGGCTGCGGTGTTGCCTTATCACGGCCGCCGGCTCCTCGAGGTTGCGATCCTGATCGTGTTCGCGGTTTTGACTTCATGGGTCTCGCTCGGCTTCTGGACCGCGATAATGGGCTTTGTGCTGAAAGTCACTGGCGGCGACCGCCATGCAATTTCCGCCAGCGCGGCCGCCGATGCGCCTATCGACGAGCATGCGCGCACCGCGGTGATCATGCCGATCTGCAACGAAAACGTCGCGCGCGTATTCGCCGGACTGCGCGCCACCTATGAATCTCTGGCGCGCAGCGGCGAATTGGGGCACTTCGACTTCTTCATACTCAGCGACAGTAGCGATGCCGATAATCGCGTCGCCGAAGTCGATGCCTGGCTCGCGCTGTGCCGTGCCGTGCAGGGTTTCGGACACGTGTTCTACCGCTGGCGCCAGCACCGTCTCAAGCGCAAGAGCGGCAACGTCGCCGATTTCTGCCGGCGCTGGGGCGCCAATTACCGTTACATGGTTGTGCTTGATGCCGACAGCGTGATGAGCGGCGCGTGTCTCGCCAGCCTCGTGCGCCTGATGGAGGCCAATCCCGGGGCCGGCATCATCCAGTCCGCGCCGTTGGTCGCGGGACGCGACACCCTCTATGCCCGCATGCAGCAATTCGCCAACCGCGTGTATGGGCCGCTCTTCGTCGCCGGCTTGCATTTCTGGCAACTCGGCGAATCCCATTACTGGGGACACAATGCCATCCTCCGTGTGGCGCCTTTCATGCGCCACTGCGCGCTTGGCCGCCTATCCGGCGGCGGGCCCTTATCGGGAGAAATTCTCTCGCACGACTTCGTTGAGGCCGCGCTGATGCGCCGCGCCGGCTGGACAGTATGGATCGCGTATGACCTTCCGGGAAGTTACGAGGAAGTGCCGCCCAATCTGGTTGACGAACTCAAGCGTGATCGGCGCTGGTGCCAGGGCAATCTGATGAATGTTCGCCTGTTCCTGGCAAATGGCGTGCATCCGGCGCATCGGGCGGTATTCCTGACCGGGGTGGCTGCGTATGCGTCCGCCCCGCTGTGGTTCCTGTTCCTGCTCCTGTCCACGGCCCAGCTGGCAGAACACGCACTTGCGACGCCGCAATACTTCATCCAGCCGTTTCAGTTGTTTCCGGTGTGGCCGGAATGGAATCCGCAACGCGCCATTGCACTCTTCTCGTTCACGGCAGCGCTGTTGTTTCTGCCCAAGATACTGAGTGTGCTGCTGGTCTGGATCCAGGGCGCGAAAGACTTCGGGGGAAGACTGCGCCTCGTTCTGAGCATGTTGGTGGAATCGCTCTTTTCGGCTTTGCTGGCACCGATCCGCATGCTGTTCCATACCACGTTCGTGCTGGCGCCGCTGCTGGGCCAAGGCATCCAATGGAAATCGCCGCCGCGGGAAGATGTCGAAACCGGCTGGGGCGAGGCGCTGCGCCGCCATGGGCGGCATACGCTGCTGGGTCTGGCGTGGGCGGCAGGCGTCTATTGGCTCAAGCCCTCCTACCTGTTGTGGTTGCTGCCGGTCGTGGGCGCACTCGTTCTTTCGATTCCGATCTCGGTACTTTCCAGCCGAATTTCCCTGGGTCAGCGGCTGCGCAGGCTTCGTCTTTTCCTGATTCCGGAGGAACTGGATCCCCCCGAAGAGTTGCGCCGGACATGCGAACACACCGCGCATGCCAGCGCTTCGCCGGACTTCCTCGAAGCCGTAACCGATCCGGTGACCAATGCCCTGATCTGTGCCACCGGAGTGCCCCGTTTCCGCCAGTCTCGCGTTGCGGAACACCGCGCGAAACTGGTGGACAAGGCGCTCCGCGAGGGCCCCGATGCCCTCGGCACCGGCCACAAGATGCATCTGCTCAATGACCCCGTCGCATTTTCGCGTCTGCACTTCGAGGTATGGGCCTCGGCCGAGGCCCATCCTGCATGGCGCAAGACACCCTCACAAATTACAGACCGCCTGTCATGCATCGACGCAATTTCCTGAAAGCCGGCATCGCCTTCGGTTTTGTCGCATTCCCGACGTGGGGCCGCAGCGCCGCGACGCCCGCGCTGCCGAAAACCGTAGGCAAAGCCCGCCAGTTCGACTATGCCTCGCTCAAGGGGCAAGCCCGGGCGCTGGCGGCCCGCGCCTATCAGCCCCCGAGCGAGGCGCTTCCCAAAAGCGTGCGGAAGCTCGACTGGGATCGGTTTCAGGCGATTCGCTACAGCCCCGATCATGCCTTGTGGGCGAAAGAACGGCTGCGCTTCGAAGCGCGGTTTTTTCATCTGGGCCTGTTTTTCAAGACACCGGTTCGCATGTACGAAATACAGGATGGCCAGGCGCAGGAAATCGCCTACGATCCCGCCATGTTCGATTACGGCAAAAGCGGATTGCGGGGTGCGCACCTGCCACGGGATCTCGGGTTCGCCGGCTTCCAGCTTTTCTATCACACCGATCCCAAGCGCGACATCGCCGCCTTCCTCGGCGCAAGCTATTTCCGCGCAGTCGGGGGGGAAATGCAGTATGGTCTTTCGGCGCGCGGCCTGGCCATCGACAGCGGCATGTCGCGCAGCGAGGAATTCCCGCGTTTCACCGCCTTCTGGTTCGAGCGACCTGAGCCCGAATCGGACGTGCTCACGGTCTACGCGCTGATGGATTCTCCGAGCGTCGCCGGCGCCTATCGTTTTCTCATCCATCCTGCGGCGCGGCTGGTCATGGACGTCGATGCCGCACTTTACCCGCGCAAGCCGATCGAGCGGCTCGGCGTTGCCCCCCTGACCAGCATGTTCCTCTTCGGCGAGAACGAAAATCGTATCAACCACGATTGGCGACCGGAGATCCACGACTCGGACGGGCTGGCAATATGGCGCGGAAATGGCGAGTGGATCTGGCGGCCGCTGGTCAATCCGGCGGACCTGCGTTTCAACGCCTACGCCGACGACAGCCCGCGCGGCTTCGGCCTGCTCCAGCGCGACCGCAATTTCGACCACTATCAAGACGACGGCGCCTTCTACGAACGCCGGCCCAGCCTCTGGGTCGAGCCACGCTCGGATTGGGGCAACGGGTCAGTCCAACTGGTCGAATTGCCGGCGTCCGACGAGACCTTCGACAACATCGTTGCATTCTGGAACCCGGCCGAGAAACCCCAACCCGGCCAGGAGCTGCTGTTCGCCTATCGTCTCTATTGGGGTGACAGGCCGCCGGTCTCCGCGCCGCTTGCCCGGGTCGTCGCCACCCGCACCGGCCTCGGCGGCATTGTGGGGCAGAAGCGCAAATACTTCTCCTGGCGTTTCGCGGTCGATTTTGCGGGGGGCGATCTCGCCATGCTCGGCAAGGGCACGGTTGTCGAACCGGTGATCGCCGTTTCGCGCGGTAAAGTCGAGATCACATCCGTGCGCCCCTTGGCATCCATACAGGGATTGCGCGCGATGTTCGACCTGAAGCCAACCGATACGGATCCGGCCCCGATCAACCTTCGTATGTTTTTGCGGGTGGACGGCCAGCCTTTGACGGAGACCTGGCTGTATCAGTGGACACCGCCGCAGGTGTGGCCGCCCTTGTAACGTCCGGCGGGTCGTCTGCTGGGCCTCTTGGAATCCGCGTCGCGGATGGCAGCCGTATCTGGCACGGGCCGGGAAATCCTGCGGCGTTCCACAGCCCTGCACGACATGGCCATCGCGCGCATCCGCAGCCAGAAAAATCCCGACGCCGAGGTCGGGCTGAGCACCGGCCTACGCGGCAGCCGGGCCACACCCAAACGGCCCGGATCAGACCCGTTTACGACGCATCATGCCCAGGCCGAGCAGACCCAGGCCAAGCAGGCCCACGGTGGCCGGTTCCGGCACCCCATTGCTCCGCGGTTGCACGGACAAGGTCAGGGCGTAGGCACCCGGATCAATCGAGATCAGGTTTTCAATATGCGACACGGCACCGAATCCGGCAGGCGCCAAGCCATCCATGAACCAGGCCTGGTTGCTGGCATTGATCGCGTACATTTCGTAATCGCCGATGCCGATGTAATAGGTCCCGGCACTGATGGCATAGGTCAGCATCGAATCAAGGCCACCCGAATCGTCGTTTCCGATCAGGGCCTGGAAGCCCGCATCGAACAGGGCGATGTTGGTATCCAAATTCGTCCCAATCTGGCCCGTGGCATTGATCGTCAGCAGACCGCCGGTAGCGAAAACGAGTTTGTACACATCGCCTTCGTCGTCCTGGCCGATCGTGCCCTGGATCTGCATATCGGTTGCCAGTTGGGCTGAGGCCAGGAAATTCGAGGCGTCGCCCGATTCGATATACGTGGCATGGGCCGAGGTCATGCCCGCTGCCAGCAGGAGCGCGAGGCTCAGTTTATTCAGGTTGGTTTTCATTTTCTCCGCTTTCCGCTCGATCTTGTTTGTGCTGGCGGTCAGATTGTCCATTCCTTGCAACTGCCCGCCCGGCCTGCCAGGCTAATGAGCACGGAGTATGCCAGCCCACACGCGCACCACAGAATCCAGTATTTAATTCAATGACTTACAAATATCGCGTGCGTCCGCGCCGCGGCGGGGCACGCTTATTCGGGGCGATTTGTAAAATCCTTCGACAACGCGCACGCACTACACCACCCGCGCCCGCTTCGTTTCAGACGATGGCCTGGTAGCCCAATGCAGCGCCGGTCTGGCCGGCGGCTTTTTTCAAGGCTTCGGCCCAACCCGGCTTGTGGCGATCGGCTGGCGCCGAGATCGACAGGCCTGCCACCAGCTTGCCTTCGGCATCGCGTATCGGTGCGCCGATGCAGGCCACACCCAGTTCGGCCTCCTCGCGGTCGCGGGCCAGTTGTTCGCGGCGTATGGTGTCCAGTTCACTCGACAGGCGTTCCAGGGTGGTCAAGGTATTCGGCGTATAGGCCGGCAGGCCGGTACGCTCGGCATAGCCCATTACCCCGCTGGCGCTGTCTTCGGCGAGGAAGATCTTGCCGACCGCGGTAACGTGAAGCGGCGCATGCGCACCCACCACCTGCACCACCTGGATCAGCGTCTGACCGCCCGACACCCGCTCGACGTAGACCGCCTCGTCGCCGCGCCGCACGATCAGGTTGACCGTCTCGCCGGTCAATTCGGCCAGTTGCTGCATATACGGCATCGCCACCTGGCGGATATTCAGCCGCGCACGTAAGCGATTACCCACTTCCAACCAGCGTACGCCCAGGTCGTACTCGCCGGCGCCCGTCTTCTCGATCAAGCCATGCGCCATCAGTGCACCGAGGATGCGGTGGGCGCTGGCGGTATGCAGGCCGGCCTGCTCGGCCAATCGGGTCAGGCTGGCCGGACCCGGCGCACGGGCGAGCACACCGACCAGCGCCATGGCGCGGTCGAGGACCTGGATGGAAGAAGCACCGTTTTTCATAAAGTGAAAATTTATCACGCAATGTGAAACTGTTGGCAGTTTACTGCTTCAATACGCTTATCGTTTCACATCATGTGAAACATTTTCATATTGTGAAAGGCATAGCCATGAGCGCCCAGATGCAGTCCACCCCCCAGACCCTCCCTGCGTTTTGCGAAGGCATCCAGTATTTCGCCGACAGCTTCCCCGAAATCGACCGCCTGGGCGCATCGCCGCTGCTGGGGCCGAACCAGCCCGCACTGCCGGACGCCACCAGCGAGGCCGCGATCTATCAAACGCTGCTCGCCGCCGACGCGCTGCGCTACCTGACGCTGCAGGTCACCGGTAGCAAGTCCTCGGGCCACCCCGGCGGCTTCGCCTCCAGCGCCGACGCGGTCGCCGCGCTGCATCTGCTGGGCCACCGCAACATGGTGACCGAGGTCGGCCACCACGCGCCCGGCTTCTATTCGGCGATGTTCCTCGATACCTCGCTCGAGGACATGGGCATTCACACGGTGGCAGAGATGCGCACCCGCTTCCGCGAGCGCCACGGCCTCCTCGGCCACCTGTCGGGTGCGATTCCCGGCCTGCTCGCGCCCGCCGGTCCGCTCGGACAAGGCCAGCATTTCGCCATGGCCGGCGCCTACCTGAACCGCGACAAGCTGTTCCCGGTCACCATCGGCGACGGCGGGTTGGGCGAACCCTACATCATGAGTGCGTTCCAGCACTTCGCCACCGCGTATCCCGACGTCACCAACTACCTGCCGGTGCTGGTGTGGAACGGCTATTCGCAGGAACACCACAGCATGGTGTCGCTGTGGGACAACACGCGCATGACCGACTACTGGCGCGCGCACGGCTTCGACGACATCCATCTGATCGACGCCCGCGAATTCGCCGACACGCCCGATGCCCCGGTGTATACCGACAGCACCACCTTCGGTTTTGAAGCACGCATGGCGTTCACCGGCGCGGTGCTGAAGGCATCCGACGATGCCGCACGCGGCGCATTGTCGGGCCGCCGCAGCTGCCTCATCGTCAAACAGCTGAAGGGCGCGGGCGTGCACGCCACCGGCGCCAAGTCGCACAACCTCTATGCCCACCACACGCTCGACTCCGACGACGTGAAGGGCGGATTGCAGCGCCGCGCGCTGCCGACGAAGGCTTGGGAAATCACGCGGGAAAACTTCCGTCACGCTGGCGGCGGGCCCGCCGCACGCATCGCGGTGACCGAAAGCGTGCGCGAGCTGCCCAGCCTGGATGGCCTGCCGCTGACCGAATTCGCCCTCGGCGAAAACCATGTGCCCACCACCGCCTTCGGCAATATGGTCGGCGAGGTGGGCAAGCGCGACCCGATGTTTGTGGTCACCAACGCCGACGGCAACGAAGCCTCGGGCATGGCCAACATCAACAAGGCGCTGACAATCCGCCACCCGACCGCCGACGAACTGTATTTCCAGGGCCCGTCCGGCCAGGTCTACGAACCGCTCAACGAAGATGCGTGCGCCGGCCTCGCGGTGGGCATCGCGCTGTTCGGTGGCCGCAGCCTGTGGTGCAGCTACGAATCCTTCGCCATCAATGGCCTGCCGATCTGGCAGACGGTGACGCAGGCGATGGCCGAATTGCGCCGGCCGACGCCGGCGACGGTGTGCCTGTTCACCGCCGGTGTGCTCGAGCAGGGCCGCAACGGCTGGACCCACCAGCGTCCCGAAGTCGAAAGCTACTTCGCCGCGATGATGCGCAACGGCAACGTCTACCCGCTGTTCCCGGTCGACGCCAACATGATCCAGGCGAGCTACGGCTGGGCGCTGAAGCAGAAGAACAAGGGCATCGTCATCACCGCCTCGAAGTCGCCGCTGCCGATCCACGCGACGATGGCGCAGAGCTACCAGGCGATCGACGACGGCGCGATGGTGCTGCAAGAGCGCCCGGGTTCGCAAACCGTGGTGTTCGCGGTGTCCGGCGACATGGTGCTGCAGCCGGTGTTCGCCGCCGCCGAAAAGTTGTCTGAAGCCGGCATCGGCTCGCGCATCGTCGCTGTGGTCAACCCGCGCCGCCTGTACCGTCCGGGCGACGTGCTGTGGGGCAGCGTGTCGGAGCCCGACGGCCGCTTCATGGACGACGACTCCTTCAAGGCGATGTTCCACGGCGACGTCCTGCTCGGTATCAGCGGCGGCCCGTCGGCACCGCTCGAGCCGGTTTTGCTGCGTAGCCAGGCCGCCCAGCGCGACGTGTTCTGCTGGAAGCGCGGGGAAACCACCGCCAGCCCGCAGCAGCTGTTCGACTTCAACGGCATGAATGCGCAGGCCATGAGCGCACGCGCGCTGGCGATGCTGGAGCGTACGGCATCATGAGTCCCAAGATCGTCGTTCTCGACGACGATCCCACCGGCTCGCAGACGGTGCATTCCTGTCTGCTGCTGACGCGCTGGGATGTCGCCACGCTGAAGACGGCGCTGGCCGATGCGGCGCCGCTGTTCTTCATTCTCACCAATACGCGCGGGATGGATGCGGAACGTGCGGCCGCCGTGACGCGCGAGGTGTGCGAAAACCTCAGGTTCGCGCTCGCCGATTTCCCCGGGCCGGTCCTGTTCGTGTCGCGCTCGGATTCCACCCTGCGCGGCCACTACCCGGTGGAGACCGACGTGATGAACGCCGTGCTCGGGCCATTCGACGCGACGCTGCTGACGCCGGCTTTCTTCGAAGGCGGCCGCGTCACGCGTGACAGCACGCATTACCTGATGGTCGACGGCAAGCCGGTGCCGACCCACGAGACCGAGTTCGCGCGCGACTCGGTGTTCGGCTATCGCACGGCGTATCTGCCGGACTATGTCGCCGAGAAGACAAACGGCCGCGTGGCATCCGATTCGGTACGGCGCCTGACGCTGGCCGATCTGCGCACAGGACAGGCGGACGCCTGGCTGGCGGCGCTGCACGACAATCAGGTGGGGGTGATCGACGGCGAAACGGCGGACGACTACCGGCTGTTCGCCGACGCTGCGCTGAAGGCCGCGGCCGGCGGCAAGCGATGGCTGTTCCGTAGCGCCGCCTCGCTGCTCACCGCGTTGGCGAAGCTGCCGCCGCAGCCGGTGGCCGCCGAAGCCTTCGCCACTCTGGTGCGCGACCGTCAGCCCGGCGCGGTCGTGGTCGGCTCGCACGTCGCCAAGACCACCGCGCAACTCACCGCGTTGTTGAAGGAACGCGGCGTG
This sequence comes from Pseudomonadota bacterium, assembly GCA_043821985.1. GTDB lineage: Bacteria > Pseudomonadota > Gammaproteobacteria > Burkholderiales > Thiobacillaceae > Thiobacillus. The sequence continues at coordinate 66,251 of JBDRCF010000047.1, read as the reverse complement.
GTCGGCCTGCCACTCGACGTTGCCCGCCTGCCCGGCGCGCGCGCCGCGGTGGTCGACGAGCTCATCGCCGGCATCGCCCACGCCCACGCACGCGGCCTCACCCCGGTAGTGTTCACCAGCCGTAGCGAACGGCAATTCGCCAACATTGCAGAACGCCTGACATTTGGCGAATCAGTGTCGGGCACGCTGATGGACGTGGTGAAACGACTACCGGACACGCTCGGCTTTCTCATCAGCAAAGGTGGCATCACCTCCAACGACGTGCTGTCGACCGGGCTGGCGCTGACCGCATCGCGCGTGCTGGGGCAGATCCTGCCCGGCGTCACCGTGGTACAGACGCCGCCCGACCACCGCTTGCCGCGGTTGCCGGTCGTCATCTTTCCCGGCAATGTCGGCGGCGACGGCGCGCTGGCCGAGGCCTATCGACGACTCGCACCCTCGCACGCGCAGGCAAGCCCGGCTACACTCGCAGCCTGAACGTACACATCGCTTTTCATGCTCAGCCCCGCTTTTCTCTCCCAGCTACGCAAACTGCTGCCCGACCATTGCGTACTCCACGCGCGCGAGGATCTCGTGCCGTTCGAGAGCGACGGTCTGTCCGCGTACCGCAACACGCCCGACGTGGTAGCGCTGCCGGAAAACGAGTCGCAAGTGGCCGCGATCCTGCGGCTGTGTCATGCCAACCAGGTGGCGGTGGTGGCGCGCGGCGCCGGCACCGGTCTGGCCGCCGGCGCGCTGCCCGTCGACGGCGCGGTACTGCTGGTGCTGTCCAAACTCAATCAGATCAGGCACATCGACCCGCTGGCCCGGACGGCGACGGTGCAGCCCGGGGTGCGCAACCTCGCAATTTCCGAAGCCGCCGCCGTACATGGCCTCTATTACGCGCCCGATCCGTCGTCACAGATCGCCTGTTCGATCGGTGGCAACGTGGCGGAAAACTCCGGCGGCGTGCACTGCCTGAAATACGGTCTCACCGTACACAACATCCTCAAGCTGCGCGCCTGGACCATCGCCGGCGAACTGCTTGAAATCGGCAGCGACACGCTCGACAGTCCGGGCTACGACCTGTTGGCGCTGATGACCGGTTCCGAGGGCATGCTGGCGGTGATCACCGAGGTCACGGTCAAGCTGCTGCCGCGACCCCAGCGCGCGCAGGTGGTGCTGGCCGCGTTCGACGACGTGGCGAAAGCCGGTGCCGCGGTGGGCAACATCATCGCCGCCGGGGTCATTCCGGCCGGACTGGAGATGATGGATCGCCTCGCCATCCAGGCCGCCGAAGCCTTCGTTCACGCCGGCTATCCGCTCGACTGCGAAGCCCTGCTGCTGTGCGAGGTTGACGGCGTCAACGAGGAAGTCTCGGACGACATCTTCACCGTGCACGAAGTACTCGCGGCCTCCGGTGCGATCGAGATCCACACGGCCGAGAGCGAGGAACAGCGCCTCCGTTTCTGGGCGGGGCGCAAGGCGGCGTTCCCTGCCGTGGGACGGCTGGCGCCCGACTATTACTGCATGGACGGCACCATTCCGCGCGCCCAGCTGCCGCACGTTCTGCGCCGCATCAGCGAGATGAGCGTCGAGTTCGGGCTGGCCGTCGCCAACGTGTTCCATGCCGGCGACGGCAACCTGCACCCGCTGATCCTGTTCGACGCCAACCAGCCGGGCGAACTGCGCCAGGCCGAAGCCTTCGGCAGCAAGATCCTGGAATTGTGCGTCGAGGTCGGCGGCACCATCACCGGCGAACACGGCGTCGGCCTGGAGAAGATCAACCAGATGTGCGCGCAGTTCGCCACGCCGGAACTGACGCGTTTCCACGAGGTGAAGGCCGCCTTCGATCCCGACACGCTGCTCAACCCCGGCAAGGCCGTGCCCGAGCTGCACCGCTGCGCCGAGTGGGGCGCGATGCACATCCACGGCGGCCAACTCCCTCACCCCGAGTTGCCGAGGTTCTGATGCTGGAGATCTTCATCGACCGCATCCGCGCGGCCCACGCCGAAGGCTCGCCGCTCATTCTTCAGGGCGGCGGCAGCAAGACCTTCTATGGCAACGCCGACGAAGGCGAGGTGCTCAGCACACGCTCGCTCACCGGCATCGTCGACTACCAGCCCAAGGAACTGGTGCTGACCGCCCACGCCGGCACGCCACTGGCCGAGATCGAAACCGCGCTTGCCGAACGGAACCAGATGCTGGCGTTCGAACCGCCGCACTTCGGCGGCGCGGCCACGCTGGGCGGCAGCATCGCCACCGGCCTGTCCGGCCCGCGCCGACCGTATGCCGGTGCCGCACGCGACTTCGTGCTCGGCGTGCGCATGATCGACGGCACCGGCCAGCCGCTGCGCTTCGGCGGCCAGGTGATCAAGAATGTCGCCGGCTACGACGTGTCGCGGTTGATGGCTGGTGCGCTCGGCACGCTCGGCCTGATTACCGAGGTGTCGCTCAAGGTGCTGCCGAAACCGGCAGCGGAAACCACGCTGCAATTCGAACTCGACGAAACCGCCGCGATCGAGAACATGAACCGGTGGGCGGGACAGCCGCTGCCGCTGTCGGCCACCTCATGGCATGCGGACCTGCTGACGGTGCGGCTGTCGGGCGCGGAGTCCGCGGTGCATGCGGCGCAGGCCCGGCTCGGCGGCGAGTTGCTGCATGACGCAGCCGCCTTCTGGCAGCGCCTGCGCGACCAGGCCACACCTTTCTTCGACAAGCGCCCGCTCTGGCGGCTGGCGGTCAAGCCAACCACACCGTCCCTGGATCTCGGCAGCGCCGAGTGGATCGAGTGGGGCGGGGCCGTGCGCTGGCTGGCGTCCGATCTGCCTGCAGCCACCCTGCGCGACGCGGCGAAAACAGCAGGCGGGCATGCCACCCTGTTTCGCGGTTCGGCGCCCATCGACGGCGCGTTCGCCCCGCTTGCCCCCGGCCCTGCGGGCCTTGCATCGCAACCTGAAGCAGCGTTTCGATCCCAAGGGCATTCTCAACCGCGGTCGCCTGTATCCGGAATTCTGAATGGACCTCGACGCAATCGATCACGTGGTGCTGACCGTACGCGACATTCCTGCCAGCGTGGCCTTCTACACACGCGTGCTGGGCATGCGCGAGGTGATTTTCGGCGACGACCGGCGGGCACTGGCCTTTGGCCGCTGCAAATTGAACCTGCACCAGGCCGGCCGCGAATTCGAGCCGAAAGCGGCGCATCCCACGCCGGGCGCGGCCGATCTCTGCCTGCTCGCGCGCACCTCCATCGCCGACATCTCGCGCCAACTCGCCGCACAGGGCGTCGCCATCGAAGCCGGCCCGGTCGAACGCATCGGCACGCAAGGCCCTCTCCTGTCAGTCTATGTGCGCGATCCCGACGGCAATCTGATCGAACTTTCCAATCCGCTCTGACATGCAGACCACGCTCGCCGAACCTTATCGCAACACCCCCGAAGGCGACGTCGCCGAGCGCATCCTGCGCAATTGCGTGCATTGCGGCTTCTGCCTCGCCACCTGTCCGACCTACCAGATTCTCGGCAACGAGCTCGACTCGCCGCGCGGCCGCATCTATCTGATGAAGCAGGTGCTCGAAGGGGCGGCGCCGACGGCCAAGACCCAGCTCCACCTCGACCGCTGCCTGACCTGCCGCAACTGCGAAACCACCTGCCCGTCGGGCGTGGAATACGGCAAGCTGCTCGACATCGGCCGCCACATCGTGGACGACAAAGTCGGGCGCGGCATCGCCGAGTCCGCGACGCGCACTGCGCTCAAGATCGGCCTCGGCTCGCCCATGCTGTTCAACGGCGCGTTGAAGCTCGGCCAGGGGGTGCGCAGCCTCATGCCCGGTTTTCTGAAGTCCCGCATTCCGCCAACGGAGACCGCCGGCGCCTGGCCCGCACCGCGCCACCCTCGCCGCATGCTGGTCTTGCAAGGCTGCGTGCAACCCGGCCTCAAGCCCAACATCAACGCCGCCGCCGCGCGCGTGCTCGACCGCATCGGCGTCTCGCTGATCGCCGCAGACGAGGCCGGCTGCTGCGGCGCGCTGGCGCACCACCTCAACGACACCGACGCGGGACTCGCCGCCGCGCGCCGCAACATCGACGCCTGGCTGCCGCATCTCGAGGCCGGGGCGGAAGCCGTCGTGATGACGGCCTCGGGCTGCGGCGTGATGGTGAAGGACTACGGCTGGCTGCTGCGCCACGACCCCGCCTACGCCGACAAAGCCGCGCGCATCTCCGCCGCGACACGAGACCTCTCGGAACTCCTCGCCGCCGAGCGCGACGCGCTGAAACCCCTCACCCCTCACCGCTCCCCACTCACCGGCAAGCGCATCGCCTACCATCCGCCCTGCACCCTGCAGCACGGGCAGAAACTCGGCGGCGACGTCGAGGCGCTGCTGATCGATGCCGGTTTCGAGCTCACGCCGGTGGCGGAGAAACACCTGTGCTGCGGCTCGGCCGGTACCTATTCGATCCTGCAGCCCGAGATCGCCGGCACGCTCAAGACCCGCAAGCTCGGCCACCTGCAAGCCGGTGGGCCAGAGATGATCGCGACCGCCAACATCGGCTGCCTGACCCATCTGCAATCGGCCAGCCCGATTCCGGTACGGCACTGGGTGGAACTTTTGGACGAGGCGATGGCCGCATCCTGACTAGCCTTGGGAGCATGACATGATTTTCAAACAACTGTTCGAGCCCATTTCCAGTACCTACACCTATCTTCTGGGGTGCGAGGAAACTGGCCAGGCCCTTTTGATCGATCCGGTCCTGCCGGCCTGGGAACGCGACCTGGCCACGGTCAACGCACTCGGACTGAAGCTCGCGTTCACGCTGGAAACGCATATCCACGCCGACCACATCACCTCGGCCAATAAACTCAAGGCCATTGCCGGCAGCCGCATCGCCGGCCCCGCGCTCGACCGGTTGCCGTGCACCGAGGTCGGCATTGTCGAGGGGACGCCGTTCAAAATGGGCACGGTCGAACTTGTGCCGCTCCACACGCCCGGCCATACCGACAACCACTTCGCCTATCTGCACGGCGATCGCCTCTACAGCGGCGATGCCCTGCTGATCGAGGCCTGCGGCCGCACCGACTTCCAGAATGGCGATGCGACCGCGCTCTACCACTCGGTGCGCGGCAAGCTGTTCGCGCTCGACGACGATACGCTGGTCTATCCCGCCCACGATTACGAGCAGCGCCGCATCAGCACCATCGGCCAGGAAAAGGCGCGCAATCCCCGGCTCGGCGGCGACCGGACGCTGGATGATTTCGTCCGGCTGATGGACGAGCTGAAGCTCGCCTACCCCAAGTTCATCGACTATGCCGTCCCCGGCAACCGCGAATGCGGCACCTGTCCGCCCGGCGTGCCGGAACATTTGCAGCAGTATTGCGCGCAGATCGCGGAAAGCCGCCAGGGCTGATTGGATCTGGATCGGCCCCGTCCAGGGATGGACGAGCGGGCTAGGACTGGAGGTCGTCAGGCCGATTGAGGTTGGCAAAGGCCGCCGCGTCGAAACGCACGGTGGTCGAGGACAGTTCCGCCTGCCAATGACGCACCGCGCGTTCGCCGCGTGCCAGATAACCGGCCAGATGCTCGCGCTGGTCGGTATGCACGAGGAAGCAGCTATGGTGTATGCGCGCGTCGTCGTCCGCCACCGCCAGCGGCACGCCTTCCAGTTGTGCCGCGCCCAGCAGGCGAAATGCCAGATCGGCAGGCAGGTGCGGCGTGTCGCACGGGACGACCAGCAGCCAGTCCGTCGTCACCGCCTGCAACGCCGCCAACACGCCAGCCAGCGGGCCCGGATAGTCGGGCAGGGTGTCCGGCAGGACGCGCCGGCCATAGGCCGCGTAACGCTCGAGATTGCGATTGGCGCTGATGACGATCTCCCCGACTTGCGGCGCCAGCACGGTCAATACCCATTCGACCAGCGGACGGCCCTGATAGTCGACCAGCCCCTTGTCCGCGCCGCCCATGCGGCGGCCCTCCCCGCCGGCCAGAATGACGGCCGTCACGTCCTGCATGCCGGGGGTGTCAGCGGTGGCCATACAGGTGGAAAAGATCCGAGCGGTCGCCGGGGCGGGCACCGTCCCACACCTTGACCCAGTCGGGAGAGATATGCGGCTCGATATCGCGCTGCCGCGTCTCCACCAGCAGCCAGGCGCAGCCGATGTCGGCCGGTGCAAGCATGCGCCCGCTGTGATAGGCCAGCAGCAGGCGCTGCTGGCTGCGCACCTGGTAGGTCTGGATGCATTCCGTCGGTGGCACCCGTGCCGCCAGCACCGCGCCCACGCTGGCGTAGGAGAGGCGCTGGTCGAGCGGCGCCTGGAACAGCGCCATCAGCAGCCCCCAGCTGAAAGTCATGCCGGCCGTCCACACCAGGATCGGACGCAGCGGCGAACGACGAATGCGGGCGAGGAACATAACCCACGCCAGTGTGACGGCGACGCCCAGCGCGAGCGCCCACGGACGCAGCACGCCCACGCCCGTCATGCCCAGTCGGGTCAGCCGCGCCGCCAGCCGCGCCGGGCTGCCCAGGTCGTGCGCGCTCCAGTAGACCCACAGGACCAGGGCGAGAAAGCCGAACAGCATGATGCCGAACCACAACAAGGCATAGGCGGCGCCGCGTCGCAGGGTGTAGAGGCCGGACGCCCCCAGCAAGGCGAGCGGCAGCAGCAGGATGAGGCCTTGTTCCTCGCCGGGATCGGTGTCGAATACATACAGGGCGAGCAGGCCCAGCAGCGCGCCCACCGGCAGCACGATGCCCGGGGTGCGCCACTGACGCCGGCCGCGATAGAGCGCCCAGGCGGCCAGCGGCCATGCAGGCCAGGCGTACCAGCCAAGAATGCTCAGATAGAACGCCGGACGCAAAGACGCGCCCCCCAGCCAGCGCTGCAGGTTGAGCGCCTGCCTGAGCGGAATGGCCTGCGTGGTCAGGTAGGCCAGCCATGCCGCGCTTGCCGCCAGGGCAAGGCCCACCCCCCACGCCAGCGCACGCCGTGCCGGCGGCGAACGGAAGGCTTCGAGCAGGCCCGGCAATCCCATCGCCAACAGCAGGAACAAGGCCGCTTCCGCCGCGCCACCGGCAAGCAGCATCAGGATGGCGCCGGCGCCCAGCGCCCAGCCGCCGCGCGGACCCTGGGGCAGGGTGGCGATGCCGTGCAGCATGATCGCGGCGGCGGCGAACTGCGCGGTTGCCGCATTGAGTTCATGGCCGCGGACCAGGAGTCCCATGCAGCCCAGCAAGGTGAGTGCGGCGGCCCATGCGGTTTCCGCGCCATACAGTGCGCGGGCCGTGCGTGCGATGAAAAACAGCGCCAGCGCGATGAACAGCCCCGAAGCGAGGCGTGCGCCATCGGCCAGGCTCAGGAAAGACGACGTCAGCCAGGCGGTGGCGGTGGCCACCCAGTAGTACAGGGGAGGCGTAGCCGACACGGACTGCGGAGTGGCACCGCTTTTCAGCAGCAGCCACAACTGCACGAAGTGCTCGCCGTCGCCGCCTTTCCAGGGCGCGTGTCCGACCAGCCCGGGCAACAGCCACGCCGCGCAGAGCAGCAACAGCCCGAGCCGGGCAAGAGGGAGCGGATGCTTATTGAACAATTTTGAGAAGCTGGCCCGATCGGGGTTCGCCATCGGGGTAGAGATCGTTCATCAGGCGCAATTGGCCTTCGGCTTCGACACCCAGCGGAGACTGCCGTGCCAGCGCAGCCATCGTCAGGCCGGGGCGACTCGTGAGCAGTTGCAGGACATAGGGCCGGGCCGCCAGCTTCTCGGCCGGCGTGATCGCATGGAAGCTGTTGATCGCCGCCCGCAGGGCGCTGCGTTCGCGCTCGTAGGTGGCCGCGTCCCGCGTCATGCCGGCAATCAGGTATTGCGTGCCGTTGAACACCACGACCGCCACCACCACCGGCTTGCCCTGCCGGGCTCCCGCGGCAAATGCGGCCGGAAAGCCGCCCAGGTGACCGGTGTCATAGCGCGCGCCCGTATCCAGCTTGACCCCTTTCTGCACGGTCTCCAGCGGATTGTCGTTCTTCGGTCCCTGTACCAGTTCGACCAGGGCATCGCCCTGGGGACTGGTCGCCACGACCCGGTCAGGCCGGTTCTGCACGCGCCAGTCCGGCGGAAACTGGATCGCCAGGCCCAGTTTTTCATGCAGCAGGGCATTGTCGCGGATCACGCCCTGATCGGGACTGTCGCCGAAATAGAGTCCCGGCAGCTTCTGCAGATAGTCGTTGCGGCCCTCGCGCGGAGGGGACACGCGGAATTTGTCCGCCTCGGCTACCACCTGCCTGAGGCGCGCATCGTTGTCGGGGTGCGTATCGAAGGTCCCGTGATAGGTAGCCCGCTGCAGGCGCCCGCTGCGGGTGGCCTGTTCGGCGGAATACCGTTCCTGGTTTTTCAGCACGCCGATGACGTCGATCATCGACTGCGGGTCGTAGCCGGTTTTCGCCAGATACGCTGCACCGAGCCGATCCGCTTCCAGTTCGTGCTCGCGGCCATAGCCGGCGGTCCAGGCTTGCGCCAGCGTTTGCAGCAGGGCGGAACCCGCCTGATTGCCCATGTCCGGCACCAGAATCGAGCCCAGCGCCGCGCCAGGGCCGGCCGCGGTGGATGCGCTTTGCTGGCGTACGCCGTGGCGTGCGGTGACATGGCCGATTTCGTGGCCGACCACGCCCGCCAGCTCGGCTTCGGAATTCAGGTACGCCAACAGCCCGCGCGTAATGTAGACATAACCGCCGGGCAGCGCAAAAGCGTTGACCTCGGGACTGTCGACCACGGTGAAATGCCAGGGCAGGTTCGGGCGTTCGCTCTGTTTTGCCAGCCGCTGGCCCACTTCGTTGACGTATGCCTGCAGCGCGGGATTATCCAGGGCCGCATATTCCTTCAACACCGCCAGGTTGGCCTGGGCGCCCATCTGGATTTCCTGCTGTTCGGACATCAGCACGAAATCCCTGTCCCCACTGACCGGATTGTGCGCACAACCGGCCAGCGCCAGCACGCCTAAGGCGGTTACTGCGATACGGCGAAACACTCGGGACGTCACATCTGCCTCTTTCTCGGGATGGCGCGCACGAAATGATACCGTCGTCGCGCCGCAAAAACGCAAAAAGCGGCCGAAGCCGCTTTGGATTGCATACGCAGTTTCGCGCAGGCCTGCTTACTTCATGCCGTAACGCTGGCGGAATTTCTCGACGCGGCCCGCCGTGTCGACGATCTTCTGCTTGCCGGTATAGAACGGGTGGCAGGACGAGCAGACTTCGACGTGCAGCTTGTCCTTGCCCAGCGTGGAGCGGGTGACGAACGTGCTGCCGCAGGAGCAGGTGACGGCGACTTCTTTGTAATTGGGGTGAATGCCGGCTTTCATGGCAATTCCTTCGGGTTGAATTCGGAGAACGCGAGAGTATAGCGGAGCGATGTCCGGCGCGCAAGCTACGGGCACCGCTCGCCGAAGGGCGCGCAGTTCTCCGATAACGTCAGCCGCGCCGCATCGAATCGAAGAACTCGTTGTTGTTCTTCGTCGCACGGATCTTGTCCAGCAGAAATTCCATCGCTTCCATGTCGTCCATCGGGTACAGCAGCTTCCTGAGTACCCACACTTTTTGCAGGATGTCGTGCGGCATCAGGAGCTCTTCGCGGCGGGTGCCGGAGCGGTTGACGTTGATCGCGGGGTACTGGCGCTTCTCGGCCATCTTGCGGTCGAGGTGGATTTCCAGGTTGCCGGTGCCCTTGAATTCCTCGTAGATGACGTCGTCCATGCGGCTGCCGGTGTCGACCAGCGTGGTGGCTAGGATGGTCAGGCTGCCGCCTTCCTCGATGTTGCGCGCCGCGCCGAAGAAGCGCTTGGGCTTCTGCAGCGCGTTGGCGTCGACGCCGCCGGTGAGCACCTTGCCGGAGGCGGGCTGCACCGTGTTGTAGGCGCGCGCGAGGCGGGTGATGGAATCGAGCAGGATCACCACGTCCTTCTTGTGCTCGACCAGGCGCTTGGCGCGCTCGATCACCATCTCGGCGACTTGAACGTGGCGGCTGGCCGGTTCGTCGAAGGTGGAGGCGACGACTTCGCCGCGCACGGTGCGGCTCATTTCGGTCACTTCTTCCGGGCGTTCGTCGATCAGCAGGACAAACAGCACGACTTCCGGATGGTTGGAACTGATGGCGTGCGCGATGTGCTGCAGCATCACCGTCTTGCCCGATTTCGGCGGCGCCACCAGGAGGCCGCGCTGGCCCTTGCCGATCGGCGCGACGATGTCGATCACGCGGCTGGTAATGTTTTCCTCGGCCTTGATGTCGCGTTCCAGCTTGAGCGGCTTGTCCGGGTGCAGCGGGGTGAGGTTCTCGAACAGGATCTTGTTCTTGCTGGCTTCGGGCGGCTCGCCGTTGATCAGGTCGAGCTTGGTCATCGCCGAATAGCGCTCGCCATCCTTGGGCGTGCGGATCTCGCCTTCGATCTTGTCGCCGGTATGCAGGTTGAAGCGGCGGATCTGCGACGGCGACACATAGATGTCGTCGGTGTTGGCGAGATACGAGGACTCCGGCGATCGCAGGAACCCGAAGCCGTCCGGCAGCACTTCCAGCACGCCATCGCCGTAGATGCTCTCGCCACGCTTGGCCAGCGTTTTCAGGATGGTGAAGATCAGTTCCTGCTTGCGAAAACGGTTGGCATTGTCGATACCGTTGGCGGCGGCAAGCTCGAGAAGCTCGGTGATGGGTTTCTGCTTGAGTTCGGAAAGATGCATGGGGTGGGCCTGAGTGGGCTCGCTTGAAAGAGCCGGACGTGAGGGAGAAGCGAAGCCGGACGGTACTGCGAAGTGGCGGCGCGCCGATGCGCCGTCCGGTTGAAACGTGTTAGATATTGCTGTCGACGAAAGCGGTGAGTTGCGATTTGGACAGGGCGCCGACCTTGGTGGCTTCGACATTGCCGTTCTTGAAGATCATCAGGGTGGGGATGCCACGAATGCCGAACTTGGGCGGGGTGGCCTGGTTTTCGTCGATATTGAGCTTGCACACCTTGAGCTTGCCGGAATATTCCTTGGCGACTTCGTCGAGGATCGGTGAGATCATCTTGCAGGGGCCGCACCAGTCCGCCCAGTAATCCACCAGCACCGGTACACCGGCCTGCAGGACTTCCTGTTCGAAAGAATCGTCGGATATGTAATGAACATGCTCGCTCATCGGTGAAGCTCCTAGTTTAGAAGTAGGGGTAGCCGGATACGGCTTGGACAGTTTGGGAAGATGGTAATGCTGGAAAATTCGGTTTTGTGCCGATATGCTACATCAAAATTGCCGCCTGCAAGCATCCGGGCATTTATCAACTCATCTGGGTAATTACGAATGACATACGTTGTAGCCGACGCCTGCGTGAAGTGCAAATATACCGATTGTGTCGATGTCTGTCCGGTCGACTGCTTCCACGAAGGCCCCAACTTCCTCGTCATCGACCCGGAGGAATGCATCGACTGCACCCTGTGCGTGGCCGAATGCCCGGTCGAAGCCATTTTTGCCGAAGACGACGTTCCGGACGATCAGCGCGCCTACATCGCGCTCAACGCCGATCTTGCCAAGGTGTGGAAAGTCATCATCGAGAAGAAGGATGCGCTACCCGACGCCGACGAGTGGGCCGGCGTCAAGGACAAGCGCCAGTACCTGGAGCGCTGACGCGCTTGGAAACCCTGGGCGGTCCGGCACTGCCGCACGCCGTCGCCCATCGCCTGCTCGACCAGCATGCCGGCCGTCTGCCCGATCTCTCCGGTCTGACGGTACTCGTTCCCAATCATCGCGCCGGGCTCGATCTCGCCCGTGCCCTGGCAGAGGGCGCGGGCCGGCCCGTTCTGATCCCGCCGCACCTCACGCCGCTGAAAAGCTGGGCCGAAAGCACCCTGAAGGGCGCAAGCCTGGCCGACGGTCGCGCCGAACCGCAGGCGCACAGGCTGGCACGGCTGCACGGTGTGCTGCGACACCAGAGTTGGCTAGGGGCAGTCGATAAGTGGGCGCTCGCTAATGAACTCCTGCAGCTGGCCGACGAACTGTCAGCCGCACGGCTGGGCGACGCCATCGGATCGCGTATCCGCGCGCTGCATGGGGGCGCCCTCGACCGGGAAACCGCGCTGATCGAGGCCGTGTGGCAGGCACTCAATACCGACGGCAGCGATCCGCAGGCGCGCTATGCCCGTGCACTCGACAGCCTGTTCGAACAGCTTCGCGCTGCGCCACGGCCTGTCTATGGCTATGCGCTCGGCATGCTCACCGCCGTCGAACAACGATTTCTCGCGCGCTGTGCCGAGCATGTTCCGCTCACGCTGTTCGAGCAGGACACCGGCGATGACGTGGCCTTCGCCCTGCGGCAGGCCTGGCAAGAGACCGAGCCGCCGCTGCGCGAGCGCGCCGCCCTGCTGGCACAGCACTGCCCCGCCTCGCCGCTGCAGGCCCGCATCACGCTCAGCCCGGCGCCGCACCTCGAAGCCGAGGCGCGCGCCGTCGCCACCTGGGTGGCCGGTCAGCTGCAGGCCGGCCGTCGCGGCATCGCGCTGATCGCGCTCGACCGCGAAACCGCGCGCCGGGTGCGTGCGCTGCTCGAGCGCATGGACGTGCTGGTGGCCGACGAGACCGGCTGGACGCTGTCGACCACCGCCGCCGCCGCCGTGATCGACCGCTGGCTGGAATGCGTGACGAGCGACTTTCCTCACATCGAACTGCTGGATCTGCTGAAATCGCCGTTCGTGCTGGACGAACCCGGCGCGCGCCAGGATCAGGTGCTCGCGTTCGAACTGGCGCTGCGCCGGCACGGGGTGTCGCAAGGCATGGCCGACATGCGGCGGCTGGCGCACGGCGAGTTCGCCGCGCTTCCCGTCTGGCTGGCCACGCTGGCCGACGCCCGGCAAGGCTTCGTCCAGACCCGCGCCCCGCTGGCGGTCTGGCTTACCCGCCTCGTCGACAGCCTCGGCAAACTGGAAGCCATTGCGCCCCTCAAAGCCGACGCCGCAGGCGCCCGCGTGCTCGACACGTTCGACACCCTGCGCCGCGACCTGGCGGACGACGGCGAAAAGTACGGCTTCGGCGAATGGCGGCGCTGGCTCAATCTGGCGCTGGAGTCGGAAAGCTTCATCGACGCCAGCGTGGCCAGTCCCATCGTGCTGACCTCGCTGCCCGCTGCGCGCGGCCGTCTGTTCGACGCGGTGGCGGTGATCGGCGCCGACGCCCGTCATCTGCCCGCCCACCCCGCCCCCGGCCTGTTCAGCCAGGCCACCCGCATGCAGCTTGGCCTGCCCACCCCAGCCGACGAAGCGCTCGCCGCCACCGCCGACCTGATGCAACTGCTGACCCAAGGGCCCGCCCTCTTGAGCTGGCAAGCCTGGAACAACGACGAGCCCAACCCAGCTTCCTCGCTGGTGCTGCGGTTGCAGGCCCTGCACCAGGCCGCATGGGGCACGGCCCTGCCGACACAACCCATCGGTGTGCCGCCCGCCCAATCCAGTCCGCTGCCCGGCGCATCCATGCAACCTGCGCCGACGGTATCGGCCACGCAACTGCCGCACCATTATTCGCCCACCGCCTACCAGACCCTGCTCGATTGCCCCTACCGGTTTTTCGCGCGCAGCGTGCTCGGCATCCGTGAACTCGACGAGGCCGACGAGGCGCTCGACAAGAGCGATTACGGTAACGCGCTGCATCGCATCCTCAAGGCCTTTCACGACAGCCATCCGCCGCTTGAACGCGACGCCGCGCTGGCCCGGCTGAATGCGATTTCGGCCGCCGAATTCGCCATGCTGCCCGCCTGGACCGCCGCCGCCTGGCGCAGCAAGTGGGAAAAAATCCAGCCGGCCTACCTCGACGCCTGGCTGACCCACGCATCTTCAGGTTGGCGCTATGAATCCGGCGAAACCGATTTCGCGGTACCGCACACCATTGCCGGCCTCGGCGAAGTCACCCTGCACGGCCGCGTCGACCGCGTCGATGCAAAAGACGACGCCCGCTACGTGATCGACTACAAGACCAGCACCGCGCAGAGCCTCAGGAAAAAACTCAAGACGCCGGACGAAGCCGTGCAGCTGCCGTTCTACGCCTGGCTGTGCGAAGCCGCTGCCGCCTACCTGCCGATCAACGAAGTGCCTGTCGCGCCGCTCGAACTGGACGGCGAAACCGATGTCGAGGCCATCAGCCGCCGCCTGCCCGACCTGCTCGAGGCCATCGCCGCAGGCGCTGCGCTCCCCGCTCATGGCATCGACGGCGTATGCGCATACTGCGAAGCGCGCGGGCTGTGCCGCAAGGGAATGTGGCATGAGTGAGCCGCTGGATAACGCCATCGCCCTGTCCCCCGCCCGCTCGGCGGTGGTGGAGGCCTGCGCCGGCAGCGGCAAGACCTGGCTGCTGGTGTCGCGCATGCTGCGTCTGCTGCTGGCCGGCGCGGCGCCGTCGGAACTGCTGGCGATCACCTTCACGCGCAAGGCGGCGCAAGAGATGACCGATCGGCTACATGAATGGCTACGGCTGCTGGCGCTGGATGACGACGCGACGGTGCGCGAATTTCTGCGCGCGCGCGCGGTGCCGGACGCCGAGATCGGCGCGATGCTGCCGCGCGCGCGCAGCCTGCTGGAAACGGTGCTGACTGCGCAGCCGGGGCCGACGGTGACGACCTTTCACGGCTGGTTTCTCGATCTCTTGAAACGCGCGCCGCTGGAAGCCGGATTGCCATGGGGCGCGCCGCTGCTGGAACGCGAAAGCCAGCTGCTGAGCGAAGTGCGCGATCGCCAGTTCAACCGCTGGGCCGCCGCACCGGACACCGCCGAAGGCGCCGCGCTGCTGGCGCTACTGGCCGACATCGGCGAGCACAGCCTGCGCACGCTGTCGAAACACTTCGTCCAGGCGCGCGCGGAATGGTGGGCCTATACCGATGGCCAAGCCGATCCGGTGGCCTATGCGCTGAGCCAGTTGCGCCCGCTGCTGCACCCCGATCTGGACGGCGATCCGGTGGCCGCATTCTGGGCCGACGAATCGACCGTGGCCTGTGTGAAGCGGGTCGGCCTTGCGCTGGAAAAAGGCAGCAAGAGCGAACAGGCGCGCGCGCCGGAAATCCAGCGCAGCCTGGATCTGCCGCCCGACGACGCTCATGCCGCGCTGATGAAGCACCTGATGACGGCAGGCAAACGGCGCAAGAAGCAGGCGACCAAGGAACTGGAAAAAGCGCTCGGGGTGGAACTCGACACGTATCTGCGTGACCTCGACATGCTGGAAACCGCGCTCGAAACCCTGACTGCGATCCAGACCGACATCCGTATCTGGGCTCTCAACCGCCACGGCCTGCTGCTCGGCCACGCGCTGATCGCGGCCTATCAGGCCGCCAAGTCGCAGCAGGGCGTGATCGACTTTGCCGACGCCGAATGGCAGGCCTGCCGCCTGCTTGCCAGCGAGGAGCATGCCCCGGCGCTGGCGCTGAAGCTGGACGCACGCTACCGGCACCTGCTGCTCGACGAATTCCAGGATACCAATCCGCTGCAGTGGCAGGCGCTGTCGACCTGGCTGCTCGAAGCCCGCGGCGCTGACAGCGGCATGACCGTCTTCATGGTGGGCGACCCCAAGCAGGCGATCTACCGTTTCCGCCGCGGCGAGGCGCGCGTATTCGACGCGGCGGCGGATTTTCTGTCCGCGCATTTCGACGCCGCCCGCTTCAGCACCGACATGACACGCCGGCTGGCGCCGTCGGTGGTGGCGGCGATCAACCTGGTATTCGCCGACGTGGCGGGGTTTGCCGCCCACACCCACGCGCCGGAGAACGCCGACCGTCCGGGCGCGCTGCGCAGCCTGCCGGTGCAGGTGGAAAAAACCGAAGCCGCCACGGTCGATGGCCTGCCCCCCACGGGAACGCCGATCCACTACGCGGCCTCCGGCCACGTGTGGCGTCCTATGCGCAACCCGCTCACCACACCGCAACCGGAAGCCGACGACCGCGCCGTGCACGCGGAAGCACGGCAGTTTGCACGGGTATTGCGCGACGAGGTGCTGGACCGCTGGGGCGTGATGGATGGCGGAAGCCCACGTGCGGCACGCCCGGGCGACGTCATGGCGCTGGTCAGAAAACGTACCCACCTGCATCTGTACGAACGCGAACTGGAAGCGGCACGTATCCCGTTCATCACCTCGCGCCGCGGCGGCCTGCTGCATGCGCTGGAAGCACGGGATGTGATCGCGCTGCTCGAAACGCTGCTGCTGCCGCACGCCGACCTGAAGCTGGCACACGTGTTGAAAAGCCCGGTCTTCGGCTGCAGCGACGAGGACCTGCTGCGGGTGTTCGCGCCGCAACCGCCGGACGAAACACGCGGCTGGGAACGACTGGCCACCCTGATCCATCAGGCCGACTGCCCGTCCACCCTGGCACGCGCCGCGTCCCTGCTCGGTCGCTGGCGAACGCATTGCGGCACGCTGCCGGTGCACGACCTGCTCGACCGCATCTATTTCGAAGGCGATCTCGAAACACGCTATGGCGCCGCCGTACCGGAAGCGATGCGGCCGCAGGTCGCCGCCAACCTGCGCGCCTTCATGCAACTGGCGCTGACACAGGACGCGGGACGCTATCCCACGCTGGCCGGCTTCATCCGCGAACTCGCCAGCCTGGTCGACGATGCCGACGCCGCACCCGGCGAAGGCCTGGCCGCCGACGGCGAGAACGCGGTGCGCCTCCTGACCATCCACGGCGCCAAGGGGCTGGAAGCGCCCATCGTCTGGCTACTGGGCGGCAGCGACCACCAGAAAGGAACCAGCTATGCCGTGCTGGCGCCATGGCCTCCCGAAGCACCGCGGCCGGTGCATTTTTCCCTGTTCGGCAGACAGGAAGAACACGGCGCATGTCGCGAAGCCTGGTTCGAGGAAGAAGCAGGGCTGGCGCAGCGCGAATCCGACAATTTGCTGTATGTCGCGCTCACCCGCGCCGAACAGGCGCTGATCGTGAGCGGCGACGCGGAGAAAAACGCCTGGCTGCAGCGTGTCGATGCTGCCTGGCGAAACCTGGACCTGCCGGCCGACCTGCCCCCCGCAAGCACCCGGACAGCGGATCGTCGCCTGCCGCCGACCCGCATCGACGCCCCGGCAATCGGACAGCGCGTCGGCACGCCGGTGACGAACCCGACCGCGGCAAGCGGCGAACTCTTTCACGCCTGCCTGGAGCACCATGCGCCACCCGGAACCCCGCGCGATCTGGCGGCGCTGGCGACGCATCTGGGACTCGAAAATCAGCTGGACGCCATCGAATCCGCCGCCCGTACGCTGCTGGCAAAGCCGCATCTGACATGTTTTTTCGACCCCGCGCAGTATCGGCGCGCGTACAACGAACTGACCCTGCTCGATGGCCACGGACGCTTGCAGCGACTCGACCGCGTGGTGGAACGCGACGATTCGGTGTGGCTGATCGACTATAAAACCGGCGACGACAGCCGCACGCTGTCCGACGCCGAGCTGGCCGAGCGCCACCGTACACAGCTGGCGGGATATCGCACCCTGCTGGCGGCACTGTATCCCGGCAAGCCGCTCCATGCTGCATTGCTGCTGGCCGACGGACGGCTGGTCGAACTGAACAGCGTATAACTACACCCTGCATTCACCGTTATCTAGGACCTGCAACCTTGATCGACAAGCCTTTCTCCGAGTCCTGCGTACAAAACCGCGACCCCATTCTGGCGATATTGCGCCCGCTGTTCGCCGATCGCCGCCATGTGCTCGAAATCGGCAGCGGTACCGGCCAGCATGCCGTGTATTTCGCGGCCGACCTGCCGCATCTCGTCTGGCAGACCGCCGACGTGCCGCAGCATCACCCCGGCATCCAGGCCTGGCTCGAAGAGGCCGCGCTGCCCAATGTGTTGCCGCCGCTGGCGCTCGACGTCAACGACGCCGCCTGGCGCAGCGGCCGCTATGACGCGGTGTTTTCCGCCAACACCCTGCACATTATGGGCTGGCCCGAGGTGGAAAGATTCTTCGCGGGCGTGGGCGCGGTACTGGAAGCCGGCGGCATCCTGGCGGTATACGGCCCGTTCAACTACGGCGGCCGCTATACATCGGAGAGCAATGCCCGCTTCGACGCCTGGCTGAAGGCACGCGACCCGGCCTCGGGCGTGCGCGATTTCGAGGCGGTAGAGGCGCTGGCGCGTTCTCAGGGTCTGGTTCTGCAACAGGACATTGCCATGCCGGCCAACAATCGCACGCTCGTGTGGCGCATGGCGGGCTGAATTCCGCTTTGCCTTGCGGGGCGCTTTGCTATAACACAACCATTAAGAAGTTGGTTGGGGAACTCGCATGCGCATCGCCGAATTGATCCAGCGCTGGGGCCAGGAGGGGCATGCGCACCCGGATGCGCGCACCTATACGGTTCATTTGCCACTGCGTGATGCCGCCCGCGTCGAAGCGCTGCGCGTGATGTATCCCGACTGCAGCGACGCCCAACTGATAGCCGACCTGATCCGGGCCGCCCTCGACGAACTTGAAGTTGCCATGCCCTACATCCCGGGCAACCGCATCATTGCCGAAGACGACTATGGCGATCCGATCTATGAGGATCTCGGTCCCACCCCGCAGTTCTACTCGCTGTCGCATGAAATCCTGCGCAAGCTGGCCGCCCCGCCCATGGACAAGTAGCTGTCGAATTAATTTACATATCGCGTCGCATTGCGTGGGCTCAAACAAGCCAGCGCCTTGTTTCTTATGGCGTTTATTTCCTGGCACGACGATTGCTATCCCTCCTCTTACAACAACCCTGACTGCGAATACCATGTATCTCGGCCCGGCTTTTCTCTTCGCAGCATTTGCCAGTCTGTTTTATGTTCCCGGCTTTCTGGACATGCCACTGGGAATGCTTACTTCGCGTCAGTTCATCTCGGAATTGCTGTTTCTCGTCTTTGCGCTGATCGCGCTGGCCGCGCTGGCACGCTCGATCGAACTCGACCCCGTGTGGCCATGGCGGCCGGGATTCCGCCGCCTGCTGAACGTACTGCTGGGGCGCGCGCAGTAAGACCCGGCCATCTATTTGCAGCAAGCCCGGCATAAAATAGCGGCTTTCCGTCCTGCCCCGCCGCCATGCCCGTCAACCTTACCGCTCCCGATCCTGCCTCACTGCTGCCCGTTGCCGGTGTGCGGCTCGGCATCGCCTCCGCCGGCATCAAGAAGCCGGGGCGGCGTGATATCACGCTGATCGAGCTCGCTGCCGGCAGCCAGGTCGCCGGCGTATTCACGCAAAACCGCTTCTGTGCCGCACCGGTTACGCTGTGCAAGCAGCATCTGGCGACGGGAAATATCCGCGCACTGGTGATCAACACCGGCAACGCCAACGCCGGGACCGGCGAGGAAGGCCTCGCGCGGGCCCGCCAGACCTGCAACGCCGTGGCACAGCTGATGGGGTGCGCGACCGAAAACGTGCTGCCATTTTCCACCGGCGTCATCCTGGAACCGCTGCCGGTCGACAAGATCCTGCCGGCCCTGCCTGCCGCGCAGGCCGACCTCGCGCCGAATCACTGGAGCGAGGCCGCGCACGCGATCATGACCACCGACATCGTCGCCAAGGGCGCCTCGCGCCAGATATCGATCGGTGGCAAGGCGGTAACGGTGACCGGCATCGCCAAGGGTTCCGGCATGATCCACCCCAACATGGCGACCATGCTGGGCTTTGTCGCGACCGACGCAGCGATGGCCGCGTCCCTGATGCAACAGCTGGTCAAAGAAGTGGCCGACGTGTCGTTCAACTGCGTCACCGTCGACGGCGACACCTCCACGAATGACAGCTTCATCCTCATCGCTTCCGGCCAGGCCGGCAATACCGAAATCGCCGACGCCTCCGGCGCCGATTACGCCGCGCTGAAGACGGCATTGAGCGAGGTCGCCATCGAGCTCGCGCAGGCCATGGCGCGCGACGGCGAAGGCGCGACCAAGTTCATGACGATCGCCGTCGAGGGGGGACGCGACCGCGCCGAGTGCAAGCAGATCGCCTATGCCATCGCACGCTCGCCCCTGGTGAAGACGGCCTTCTTCGCCAGCGATCCCAACCTCGGGCGCATTCTCGCCGCCATCGGCTACGCCGGCGTGACGGACCTCGACGTCAATGCGCTGAAGGTCTGGCTCGGCGACGTGTTGGTGGCGGAAAACGGCGGCCGCGCCGCCAGCTACACCGAGGCGCAGGGCGCGGCGGTGATGAAGGAAGCCGAGATCACCGTGCGCGTCGCACTGAATCGCGGCACCGTGAATGCCACCGTATGGACCTGCGACTTCTCCTACGATTACGTGAAAATCAACGCGGAGTACCGCACTTGATGCCATGAGTGTGCAGCTGACCGTCGAGCAGACTGCCTTTCTGCAAGGCCCGTTGTCGATGAACGTCGGCGCGGTGGGCCGCGACGGTTGGCCATGCGTGTGTCGGGCTCAGGGCGTGATGGTGGCGCGCGACCGGCGCGCGCTGACGGTATTGCTGTCAGCCAGCCGTGGGCGCGCGGTGATCGACGCGCTCGACGCGGGCAGCGGAATCACGCTGGTGGTCAGCCGCCCGTCCACCCATGCCACCCTGCAACTCAAGGCATCCGCAGCCACGCGCGCGACGACTGGCGCGGCCCAGCGCGCATGCAGCGCACGCTGTGTGGCGGCGTTCGCCGACGAACTGAAGGGGCTGGGTTACGGCGCGGGGCTGGAACAGGCACTGGCCGCGCTCCTGCCCACGGACGATCTGGTGGCATTGCGCTTTGCGCCGGAAATCGTGTTCGATCAAACGCCCGGACCCGACGCCGGACGCGTGCTGGCGCGCGCATGAACCTATCGCTCGAATCGATGCGCCCCTGCCTCGACGGCGCGATTCCTGCCGTCGTTGCCACCAGCGCCCAGGACGGCACGCCGAATGTGGCCTATGCCTCGCAGGTGCATTACGTCGACGCCGAACACGTGGCGCTGTCCTATCAGTTCTTCAGCAAGACACGCGAAAACGTGCTCGCGCATCCTTACGCGCAGGTACAGGTGGTCGAACCCGGAAGCTTCCGCCACTTCCGGCTCAAGCTGCATTACATGCGCACCGAAACCGCAGGTCCGCTGTTCGAATACATGAAGGCGCAGCTCGCCGGCATCGCGGCGCAAACCCACATGGACAAGGTGTTCGTACTGCGCGGTGCGGACATCTACCGGGTGCTCGACATCGAATCCGTCGATCCCCATATCCCGCCCGCGCCGCCGCCGTCCGATGCGCTTCTGAGCCTGCGGCGCACGCTCGACCGCCTGGGCGAGACGACCGATCTGTCGGATCTGGCCGATCGAGGACTCGCCGCCCTGACCGCCGGCTTCGGCATCCGCCACGCGCTGCTGCTGATGCTGGACGAGGCCGGCGCCGCACTCTATACGCTGGGAAGCCTGGGCTATCCGGATTCCGGGATCGGCGCGGAAGTGAAAGTCGGCGAAGGCCTCATCGGCGTCGCTGCATGCGAGCGGATTCCCGTCCGCATCAACTACCGCACGGGCGACTATGCGTACCAGACGGCGATGCGCGCAACGCATGCGACCGAGCCGCGCATCCCGCTGCCGGTGCTGGCCAATCCGCACAGCCGGATTGCCGTCCCCCTCATTCACGGCGGCCGCCTCCTTGGCGTGCTCTACGCCGAAAAGCGAACACGACGCCTTCTTCAGCCATGCCGACGAGGATGCACTGGTCGTCTACGCCCGCCACCTCGCCGCGCTGGTCGCGCAGGCCGCGTGCGAGCCGGACGACGCCGAACCCGCGCATGACGAACCTGCGACGCGCCCGACCGGCGCACCACTGGCGGTGCGCTACTTCGCCGCCGATCACAGCGTCTTCATCGACAACGACTACCTCATCAAGGGCGTGGCCGGCAGCATCCTGTGGACGCTGCTCAACGAACACGCCCGCAACGGTCGCCGCGATTTCTGCAACCGCGAACTGCGGCGCGACCCGCGCCTGCCGCTACCCGATTTCGGCGACAACCTGGAGACGCGCCTGATTTTGCTGCAGCGCCGCCTCGCCGAACGCTGCCCGACGATCGCACTGGAAAAAACCGGTCGCGGCCGCTTCCGGCTGAACATCGATCGACCGCTGCAACTCAGCACCTGATCCTTTCGTCAGCTCGTCGCAAGTGCCTCACACCCGACCACAGCGTCTCCCAGCATGCCCTGCACAGCCTCCACCACAGCTTCGGCGGTCGGCAGCGCGGCCTGTTCCAGCACCCACGAGGACGCGCCGGGCGCGTCCGGCCCGGTCAACCGCACGACCGGCGCACGCAGGGCATCGAACGCCCGGGTGACGGCCAATGCGGCCAGTTCCGCCACCATGCCGCAGAGGCCGCTGGCTTCGGTGACGACGACAAGCCGTCCGGTCTTGCGCAGCGAGTGCAGTACCGTCGTCTCATCGAGTGGCTTCAGCGTGCGCAAATCGATCACTTCGGCAGCGATGCCTTGCGCCTGCAACTGCTCGGCGGCCTGCAGGCACACCCCGACCGTCTTGGCATAGCTCACCAGCGTCACGTCGGCACCGACGCGGCGCACGGCCGCCTGTCCGAGCGGCACGAGGTGATCGGCCCCATCGGGCACCTCGCCTTCCTGATGCAGCAGGGCAAGATCGGTGAAGAACAGCACCGGGTTGTCGTCGCGGATGGCGGCCTTGAGCAGGCCCTTGAAGTCCGCCGCGGTCGACGGCATCACCACTTTCAGCCCCGGCGCATGCGCGAACATCGCTTCCAGGTTGTGGTTGTGCTGCGCGCCGACGCACCAGCCGCTGCCGGTCATGCTCATTGCCACCAACGGAAATTCGAACTGCCCGCCCGACAGGTAGCGCAGTTTGCCGGCGCTGTTGACCAGCGCGTCCATCGCATAGGTGAGAAAAGGCGCGAACAGCAGGTCGATCACCGGCCGCAGACCGCTCGCGGCTGCGCCCACCGCCGTGCCGGCGATAATGGCTTCGGCCAGCGGGGTATTGCGCACACGCGCCGCGCCGAAATTCCGCACCAGATCGCCGCGCTTGGTGGCGACGCCCTCTCCCATCAGGAGCACGCGTTCGTCGCGCTGCATTTCCTCGGCAAGCGCCTGATGGATCGCCTGCTCGGTCGTCATTCGGCTCATGGGCGGGCTCCTTGCTCCACATACACATGATGGGTAAGCGAGCGCGGGTCGGGCCACGCGCTCGCCTGGGCGAAGCGTGCGGCGGCCTCGATACGCGCCGCGACCCGCTCGCGCAACTGGGCCAGACCCGCCGCGTCGAGGGTGCCCTGCGCAAGCAGCCGATCCGCCTGCCCTTGCAAGGGATCGCGCGCCTGCCAACGCGCCAGTTCGTCAGCGTCGACATAGGCCTGATCGTCGGGTTCGAAATGTCCGCGCAGCCGGTAGGTGACGAGTTCCAGGAAACGCGGCCGCCCATCCGCACGGATCGCCGCGACCGCTTCGCGGGCGGCCGCGTACACCGCCTCGACGTCATTGCCGTCGACCGTCGCAACCGGCAGCCCGTGACCTGCCGCCCAGTCGGCGATCGCATTGTCGGGCATGGTCTCGCGGCGGTGCACGAAAGCCTGCCAGTCGTTGTTCTCGCACACGAACAGCAATGGCAGCTGCCATTGCACGGCAAGGTTGAGCGCCTCGTGGAAGATGCCTTCGCAGGCCGCGCCGTCGCCGAAGAACACCGCCGTGATCCCGCCCGGTTCGCCCTGCCCCAGCTTCTGCGCAAGGGCGACGCCGGACGCCATCGACAGCTCGCCGCCGACGATGGTCGAGGTGAGCACCACGCCGAGTTCCTTCGCCGAAATGTGCAGGCTGCCGCTGCGGCCGCCGCAGTAGCCGTCGACGCGCCCCAGCACTTCGGCCATCAAGCGGCCGGGGTCGGCGCCACGAGCGATCAGATGCGCCGCGCTGCGGTGGTTGGTGAGGATGCGGTCGCGCGACTCCAGCGCGCCGACCACGCCGACGGCGCAGGCTTCCTGGCCGACGCTGGTGCAGGTGCCGGGGGCACCGCCGCGCTGGAATTCGACGAGCTTTGCTTCGTAGGCACGGATCAGCCGCATGGCCTCCAGCCGGCGAAGGGCGTCGGTCGTCCCCACCGCGCTCATTGGGCCACCTGCACCGGCAGGTTTTTCGGCGTCAGATCGAGATAGGGCGTGGCCACCTGGCCGCCCGGCGGCACATAGGCCGGCGCTGTCTGGCCCTTTGCGCCGAGGCTGCGCACGTAACGGTAGATCGCCTTGAGGTCGGCATCGCTCATGGCCCGCAGCGACGGGGCCGGCATGGGCGGCCGCATCGGCTGACGTGCCCGTTTCAGCCAGGTCTTCTCGTCCATCTGCTGGACCAGCTGCCGCAGGTTGGCCGGGTAGGTCGTGCCCCACGGCCCGTGCCAGCCCATCGCGTCGCCGGTCAGCCATTCGGATTCCGCCACCTGCCCGTCTTTCTGCATGTAGCCCGGGGTATGGCAATCGTTGCACCCCGAGGTCTGAATCAGATAGCGGCCGTGACGGATCTCGGCGGCGTCTCCTCCACCCTGGGCCCAGACCACGAGGGGAATGAGGCCGGCGACGAGCGCGCCTGCGATTTTCATGGATATGTTCATATTCTCTCCTTCCTGGTTCGCCGGCTGCGCATGCATCCGGACGGAAGGGAGCTTAGGCGGATTGCCCAAGGCGCATTGATAAGTCTTTGCTAGCGGAAACCTAAATTTTTCCTAAGCCAGCGGCTAGAATCTGCGGATGACCGACCTCGCCACCCTCCTTCCCCGCATCGAGCGGCTGCTCGACCGCCTCGACAGTCCCGCCTCTGCCCATGGCCTCGACTGGAAAACCATCCGCGCCGCGCGCTGGGCCGCGCAGACGGGTGAACTCAAGCCCATCCTGCACCCGCAACGCGTGGCGCTGAAGGATCTGCTGGCGATCGACGAGCAGAAGCAGCGGGTTGACGCCAACACGCGCCAGTTTGTCACCGGCAAACCCGCCAACAATGTGCTGCTGACCGGTGCGCGCGGCTGCGGCAAATCCTCGCTGGTGAAGGCCGTGCATGCCAAGTACGCGCCCAGGGGCCTGCGCCTGATCGAAGTGGACAAGGCCGGATTGCCGCACCTCCCCGATCTGTTCGACCTGCTGGCGGATGCCGATTACCGCTTCATCGTCTTCATCGACGACCTCAGCTTTGCCGAGCACGAACCGGGTTACGCCAGCCTCAAGGCCGCGCTCGACGGCTCGCTGGCCGGCCCGTCGGACAATGTGCTGATCTATGCCACCAGCAACCGCCGCCACCTGATGCCGGAATACATGGCGGAAAACCTGGAGACCCGCCACCTCGGCGGCGAGGTGCATCCGGGCGAGGCGACCGAGGAAAAGATCTCGCTGTCCGACCGCTTCGGGTTGTGGGTGCCATTCCATAGCATGGACCAGGACACCTATCTCGCCATCGCGCGGCACTGGGCGGAGACGCTGGGTGCGTCTGGCGACGACGGCTTCGAGCGCGCCGCGCTGCAATGGTCGCTCGGGCGCGGTGCACGCAATGGCCGGGTGGCGTGGCAGTTCGCGCGGGATTGGGCGGGGAAACAGTGAGCAATCTCATGCGCGAACTGTGCGTGCCTGCCCGCCCCCGGCGTTTATCCCCGCAAGGGGGCTCCGCGCCCGCCGAGTCCGGCACGCAGTCCTTCCGCGACTGGGCCGGGAAAAAATGAGCCTGCCCCCCATCACCGAAGTCGCCGCGGCAGTGCTCACCCAGCCCGACGGCCGCGTGCTGCTGGCGCAGCGGCCGGCCGGCAAGGCCTATGCTGGCTACTGGGAATTCCCCGGTGGCAAGGTGGAGCCGGGCGAATCGCTGGACGCTACCTTGGCGCGCGAACTGCACGAGGAACTGGGGATCGTCGTCACCCGTGCCTGCCGCTGGATCACACGCGTATTCGAATACCCCCATGCCACCGTGCGGCTGAATTTTTTCCGCGTGTTCGAATGGCAAGGTACGCCGCATCCGCACGAGGGCCAGGTGTTTTCCTGGCAGTTGCCCGACGCGGTTGAAGTGACGCCGCTGCTGCCGGCCAATTTCCCGATCGTGAAGGCGCTCTCGCTACCCGCGGTGCTGGGGATTTCGCACGCCGAGTCGCTCGGCGTGGACACCTTCCTGGCCCGTCTCGATGTGGCGCTCGCCAACGGCCTGCGGCTGATCCAGTTGCGCGACAAGACGCTGCCGGAGGAGATACGCCTGCACCTCGCGCGCGCGACTGTGCGTCGCGCCCGTTTGCATGGCGCTCGCGTGCTGGTCAACGGCCCGCTGGACCTGGTGCGCGCCGCGGGGGCCGACGGCATTCATCTCGATTCGTCCGCCGCCGTCCGGCTGACGACGCGCCCCGACTGCGAATGGGTTGGCGTGTCGTGCCACGACGGCGCCGAACTGGCACAGGCTGCCACGCTCGGCGCCGATTTCGCGCTGCTGTCGCCGGTATTGCCGACGTTGACGCACCCGGGCGCCACCACGCTGGGCTGGGAAGCCTTTTCGACGCTCGCCGCGGCCAGCCCCATTCCAGTGTATGGGCTGGGCGGACTGGGGCGCGAGGACGTGGCGTTGGCGCAGTCGCACGGTGCCCACGGCGTGGCGCTGCTACGCGGAGCATGGACATGAAGCGGGTGCTGCGCCAAGATCGCCCGCAGGGCGAGCACCCTGAAGGGCATAAACGTCTGGCGGCGTACCCCATGCGGGTGCTGGTGCCGCTGCTGTTGATCGTCGTGCTGGCAGCGATCGCGGTGGCCGGTTACTGGCTGAATCGCCCGGCCAAAGCACAGGCTGTCGCATGTACCGATCCGGTGGCAGGCTGCAGCTTCAGCCACCACGGGGCCACGGTAACGGCGTATTTTTCGGCCCATCCCAAACCGCTGGAAGCGTTCCGGTTCAGCGTCAACGCGCCGGGGGCGGCACGGGTGAGCGCCGAGTTCCAGATGAACGGCATGGAAATGGGGTTCAACCGCTATGACCTGCATCCGTCCGACAATGACACTTTTGTTTCAAGCGTGACGTTGCCGGTATGCGTCAGCGGACGACGCGATTGGACCCTTTACCTTGAGATCGACGGGGTGCATTACGCGCTGCCCTTCAGTACGCGCTGAAACCTTCCGTACATGTAAGCGTCATAATACGAAGCCTATAATGAAAAGTGGATTATTGAGGGGTCAACACGATGCCAACTGAACACACCTACAAGCAGTTTGACGCCGAGTTGGAAGCCGTGCGTGCCAATGTGCTGAAAATGGGTGGCCTGGTCGAGGAACAGATCGTGAACGCCATCGAGGCGCTCATCCAGGGCGACATGGAACTGGCCAACCAGGTGGACGCCAACGACCACAACGTCAACGCGCTGGAAGTGGCCATCGACGAGGATTGCACGCACATCATCGCGCGCCGCCAGCCGACGGCCTCCGACCTGCGCATGGTGATGATGGTGGTCAAGACCATCACCGATCTGGAACGCATCGGCGACGAGGCCGCGAAGATCGCACGTATGGCCCGGCTGATCCACCAGGCCGAGCGCATCAGCCTGCCGCGTTTCTCCGAAGTCAAATACATGGCCGATCTGGTGCTCGACATGCTCCGGAAGGCGCTCGACGGCTTTGCCCGCCTGGACGCCACCAAGGCGGTCGAGATCGCGCGTCAGGACCAGTCGGTGGACGAGGAATTCCGCCTCAACCTGCGCCACCTCATCACCTTCATGATGGAAGACCCGCGCACCATTTCGGTATTCATCGACATCCTGTTCGTCACCAAGGCGATCGAACGCATGGGCGATCATGCCAAGAACATGTCGGAATACGTGGTCTACATGGTGAAGGGCAAAGACGTGCGCCACACCTCGCTGGAAGAGATCGAGAAGGAAGTGCTCTAAGCGCGTGACATCGCACCAACGAAAACGGGCGCCCAGGCGCCCGTTTTGCTGTGCGACGATCTCTTACTTGCTGGGCGGCACGTACCCTGCCGCGGCATCGACATTACCGCCGCCGAAGAAGTAGCGCTCCATCTGTTCCATCAGATAGGTACGTGCTTGCGGGTCGGCCAGGTTGAGGCGGTTCTCGTTGATCAGCATGGTCTGGTGGCGCTGCCAGCCGCTCCAGGCTTCCTTCGACACGTTCTCGAAAATCTTCTTGCCCAACTCGCCCGGCACCGGCTGGAAGGCCAGACCTTCGGCTTCGCGCCCGAGTTTCACACAATTCACCATCCGCGTCATTTGCTGCTCCTGAAAATTCAATCGCTCGATTTTAACCCAAGCCGCTTCTCGATACGCCGGGCAAACACCGTCATTTCCTTCGCCGCCTGCTTGTCTCCACGCGCCTCGGCCACTGCGATGCCCTGCTGGTAAGCCGCCAGGGCTTCGCTCCAGGCTTCGGCGTCGGTCAGGGCCTTGCCCAGCAATTTCCAGGCGGCGGAATACTTGGGATCGAGCTCAACCGCGCGGCGCAGGTGCTCGGCAGCACTCGATGCATTCCCCTGTTTGAGATATTCGTTGCCGAGTGAAAAACGCAGCAGCGCGCTGTCGCGTCCGCTGGCCAGCATCGCAAGAAAGTTTTCTAGTCCGGACATTTCATGAAGTTACGTGATGATTGCGCAGGATTTTGTTTTGTAGGGGAACATTGTGAAGGAGCGGCGTAGTTATTCATATGCCCGACTGAGCAAGGTTTTCATACAGAACACAAGCACCCGCAAGGGTACGCCGGATTCGTACGCGCCAAAGCGCAACGACTCCGCTGACCAGCGAGGGTGCGCAAATTCATGAGATGCCCGGACTTGTGCTCAGGCACGCCAGAAGGTCCGGGTAAAAAGGACGAACAGCGTCATCAGTTCCAGCCGGCCCAGCAGCATGGTGAAGGTGCACACCCACTTTTGGAAGTCGGTCAGTCCACTGTAGTTGGTCGCCGGACCGACCTGGTTCAGTCCCGGCCCCGCATTGTTGATGCAGGCGATGATGGCCGAGAAGGCGGAAACCAGGTCCAGCCCGCTGGCCACCAGAATCAAGGTCAGGGCGAGAATGCTGCTGATGTAGAGCATCACGAATACCTGCACTGCGAAAACCACCTTATTGGACACCGGCGCGCCCCCGAGCTTGATCGGTAAAACCGCGGTGGGATGGATTTGCCGCTGCAACTCACGCTGGCTCTGCCGGAACATCAGCAGGCTGCGGATCATTTTGATGCCGCCGCCGGTCGATCCGGAACTGACCGTCACGCAACTGAGAAACAGCATCCACAGCGGCACGAAAATCGGCCACTGGTTAAAGTCGACACTGGCAAAGCCGCAATCCGTCGCCAGCGACACCAGGTTGAAGCTGACATGGCGCAAGGCGGTCCAGTAACTGGGATAGGTGCCCGCGTGCCAGATATAGAGCGCCGCCACGATGCAGCTGATCAACACCAGCCCCAGCATGGGAAGAACTTCCGGATCGGCACGGTAGACGCGCAGGCTGCGGCTGCGGAACGCAAGAAAGTGCGTGGCGAAATTCATGGCCGCAAGCAGCATGAAGACGATCAGGACGGCCTCGATCAGGGGCGAATTGAAATAACCGATACTGGCGTCATGCGTGGAAAATCCGCCGAGCCCCATGGCGGAAAAAGCGTGACAGACCGCATCGAACCAGCTCATCCCCGCGATTTTGAGCGCCACGATGCAGGCCAGGGTGATTGCCGCATAAACCAGCCACAGCGATTTGGCGGTGTCGGCGATGCGAGGGGTCAATTTCGAATCCTTCATGGGACCCGGTGTTTCGGCCTTGAATAGCTGCCGGCCACCGATGCCCAGCATGGGAAGAATGGCCACCGCCAGCACGATGATGCCCATCCCGCCCAGCCAGTTGAGCAAATGACGCCACAGATTGATGGAGGGCGGCAGTGCATCCAGGCCAGACAGTACCGTTGCACCGGTGGTGGACAGTCCGGACGCGGTTTCAAAATACGCGTCGGTAAAACTCAGGCCCGGGAGGAAGTTCAACAGGGGCAGGGCGGCAAAGGCGGGCAGGACGGCCCATACCAGCACCACCAGCAAAAATCCGTCGCGAGTCTGCAGTTCACGCTTGTTGTGGCGGGTGAACAGCCAGGTCAGCAAGCCCGAAGTAAAGGTGATGAGGAATGCTTCGTCATAGGCGTACAACCCCGCATCCCGCCAGATGAAGGCAACCCCCAGGGGCAGCAGCATGGTGAAGGCGAAAATCAGGACCACCAGTCCCAACACATGCAGGATAGGAAGGACGCGGCGCATGATTCAGAAGAAGCCGAAACCGACCTGAAGCAGTTTTTCCACCTTGGGAATGATGCGCTTGTTGAGAACAAACACGATGAGGTGGTCTTCCGCCTCGATCAGCGTGTCATGGTGGGCGATGATGACGTCGTGATTGCGGATGATCGCGGCGATCGTCGCGCCGTCGGGCAGGTCGGTCTCTTCGATGCGCCGGCCCACGACACGCGAGGTCTTGGCATCGCCATGCACCGCCACCTCCAGCACTTCGGCTGCGCCGCGCCGCAGCGAATGCACCGCCACCATGTCGCCGCGCCGGATCTTGGACAGCAAAGGCCCGACTGTCGCCTGCGCCGGCGAGATGGCGATGTCGATTTCGCCGCCCTGCACCAGGTCGACATAGGCCGACCGGTTGATCAGCGCAATCACGCGATGCGCGCCCATCCGCTTGGCCAGCAGCGCCGACATGATGTTGTCCTCGTCGTCGTTGGTGAGCGCGCAGAACACGTCCATGGAAGCGATGTTTTCCTGCTCCAGCAATTCCTCGTCGGTCGCGTCGCCCTGCAGTACCAGCGTATAGTGAAGCTG
Organism: Pseudomonadota bacterium; assembly: GCA_043821985.1. Lineage (GTDB taxonomy): Bacteria > Pseudomonadota > Gammaproteobacteria > Burkholderiales > Thiobacillaceae > Thiobacillus. The sequence goes on along the minus strand of JBDRCF010000047.1, from coordinate 35,530 downwards.
CTCGGCCAGCAGGTTGCTGACCTTCTTGTTATGGTCGATCACCTTGACGTCGTAATCGCGTTCGATCTGTCCCGCCAGCCGCCGTCCGATGTTGCCGCCGCCGGCGATCATGACCTTCTTGACCGGACGCTCGATGCGACGCAGTTCGCGCATCACGGAGGGAATATCCTGTTTGCGTGCCAGGAAGAACACCTCGTCGCCCGGCTCGATGACGGTGATCCCCTTGGGCACGATGCCGCGGTCGCGCCGGTAAATCGCCGGGATGCGGCATTCCAGGCTCGGCATGTGACGTTTGATCTCCTGCAGCTCATGTCCCACCAGCGGGCCGCCATGATAGGCGCGTACTGCGATCAGGCGCACCTTGCCGTCGGCAAAATCGAGCACCTGCAGGGCCTCGGGGTGCTCCATCAACCGCCGCAGCGTGTCGGTCACTTCCTGCTCCGGGCTGATGACGTCATCGACGCCGAATTGCTCCGCCAGAAAACCCGGCTCCAGACCCAGGAAATCATTCGAACGGATGCGCGCAATGCGTGTGGGTACATTGAACAGCGTGGATGCGATGCGGCATGCCACCAGGTTGGTTTCGTCGCTTTGCGTGACTGCGACCAGCATGTCGGCATCTTCGGCACCGGCCTGTTTCAGCACCGAAGGATGCGCCGCGTGGCCGCGCACGGTGCGCAGGTCGAAGCGGTCCTGCAACAGCGCCAGGCGTGCGACGTCGAGGTCGATGACCGTGATGTCGTTGTTTTCGGCGACCAGGCTCTCGGCCAGATTGGCCCCGACCTGGCCTGCCCCGAGGATGATGATTTTCATGATGCGGTGAGGGGTGAGGGGTGAGGGGTGCGGTGGAAAACCGACGCTTTGCGTCTTGCGCTGGGGATCGTGCCCCTCACGCCTGACCCCTCACGCCTCACCATGTTACAGGTCTTCGTCAAGACGTCGCCCGTGCCGGATGTTCAACTGTTTCAGTTTGCGGTAGAGGTGCGTACGCTCCAGCCCCGATTTGTCGGCGACGCGGGTCATGCTGCCGCCTTCCTTCTGGATCAGGTGTTCGAAATACATGCGCTCGAAGGCGTCGCGCGCTTCACGCAGCGGAATGTCGAGCGGAATGCCGTGCGCCACGGCCGGCGCCGACAGTTTCATCGGGGCCAGCACGCGGTTGACGTCGGCCGCATCGATCTCGCCCGACAGCGCCGTGACCGCCAGCGTGCGCACCACGTTGTTGAGCTGCGGCAGATTGCCCGGCCAGTCGAAGTTGCGCAACTGGTTCAGCGCCGGCGTCGTGAGCCGCCGCACCGGGCAGACGCTCGCTTCGATCAGTTGCGCCAGCATGAAGTTGGCGACCTCGGGTATGTCTTCGCGATGCTCGCGCAGCGGCGGCACCTGAATGGCGAGGCTGGACAGGCGATAGAACAGGCGGCTGTCGAATTCGCCGGCTGCGACCATGGTGTCGAGACTGCGGCTGGATGCGCACACCAGACGCGCGCCGCTGCCCTCGATGCGGTCGAGCAGCAAGCCCAGGCCTTTTTGTTCCAGGCGTGCCAGTTCGCATACCTCGGGCAGGTAGAGCGTGCCGCTGCCGAGCATTTCGACGAAGCTCAGCGGGTCCGACACCAGCCGTGCACGATCCTTGATCTCGACCCACGGCGTGGATGGCTGATGCAGGAAATGGGCGCAGATTTCAAAGCCGCTGCCCGGTTCGCCCATCAGCATCACGGGCGCGGTATTGCCGGCGATCTGGGAAAGGCGTTTTTTGAGTTCGAGGATCAGCGGGCTTTTGCCGAGCGCCGACAAATCCATGCTGGCGGCGCGCCGGGGCAGGGCGACGCCGCGCTTGATCGCCTTGTTGACGGTATCGATCAGCTTGGCGAGCGCCACCGGCTTTTCGAGGAAGTCGGCTGCGCCGAGCCGGGTGGCCTCCACGGCGGTATCGATGGTGCCGTGGCCGGACATCATCACCACAGGCATGGTGAGCAGGCCGCCGCCGGCCCACTCCTTCAGCAAGGTCACCCCATCGGTATCGGGCATCCAGATGTCGAGCAACACCAGGTCGGGCCGGCGTTGGGAGCGGAAGGCACGTGCCGCCTCGGCGTTTTCCGCCAGATGCACGTCATAGCCTTCGTCGGTCAGAATTTCCGACAACAACTCACGAATGCCCACTTCGTCGTCAACGACGAGAATATGCCCGCTCACGTGTTCTCTCCGCCCCCCGCAAACACGGGCAGCGAAATGCGGATTGCCGCACCGCCCGTTTTGAGGTTTTCTATTTGAATTTTACCGTGATGCTCTTCGACGATTTTTTTGACAATGGCCAGGCCCAGGCCCGTCCCCTTGGCCTTGGTCGTTGCATAGGGCTCGAACAGCCGTGTCATCAGATGTTCCGGAAACCCGGCTCCATTGTCTGTTACGGATAAACAAACTGTATGTTGATTGCTGCGCAGGCGCGTACCGACCTCCACACATGGTGCGACGTGACCGGCCAGCGCATCCTGCGCATTTTGCAACAGATTATGTATCACCTGACGCAATAATGTGGCGTCGCCCACAATGTGCGGCAAATCGGCGTCGAGACTCAGCACAAGTCCAAGCGCCTTGGCATCGTACAAGGTCAGCACGTCGCGCACCAAGGCATTGAGGTCGAGTGCATCGAGTTTGGCGCGCGGCATCCGCGCATAGCCGGCAAAGGCATCCACCATGCTCTTCATGGCGGCAACCTGGTTGACGATGGTATGCGTGGCGCGCGTCAGGAATTCGGCATCGGCCGTTTCCAGGCGGCCGTCCAGCTTGCGCGCGATGCGTTCGGCCGAAAGTTGTATCGGCGTAAGCGGGTTCTTGATCTCGTGCGCGAGGCGGCGCGCCACTTCGCTCCAGGCGGCATTGCGTTCGGCGTCGATCAGCTTGGTCACGTCGTCGAATACCAGCACATAGCCGCGTTCGACACCCACCGGCAGGCGGGTGCCGCGCAACAGCAGCGATTGGTGGCCGCCGTGGCCGCCATAATCGACCTGCTCTTGCCACTCGCCTTCGTGCTCGCCGAAGCGGGCCACCACCGTGGCCCCGAACACATGCAAGGCCTCGCCCGGCTGCCCCAGTTCTGCCAGCGGCCGGGCATCCAGAATCGAAGCGTCCACGCCCAGAATCTGCGCCGCGGCGCTGTTGGCCGTGCGCACCCGCAAAGCCTCGTCCAGCACCACCACGCCGGATGACAGGTTCGCCAGCACCCGTTCGAGAAAAGCCTTGGCCTGCTCGGTCTGCTGATGATTCTGCGCAACCTGTTCGCGCGCGTCGGAAAGCTGGCGGGTCATTCGGTTGAACGACTGGATCAGCACGCCCAGTTCGTCGCGGCTGGATACCGACGGCATCTGCGAGAAATCGCCCTTGGCCACGGCGCGGGTACCGCGTGCCAGCGTCCGCAGCGGCGCGCCGAGTCGTTCCGACAACAGGTAGGCGATCACGAAGGTCATCAGCAAAGCCAGCATCAGGGTAAGGGTGAGCGCGACGCCGTAGATGCGTTTCAGCCCCAGCCGCGAGACCGAGATCTGCTGGTATTCCTGATACGCCAGCTGGACCGCCTGGGCATCGTGCGCGAGCCGGGCCGGCACCGGCTGCACCAACTGCAGCACACGCGTCTCGCCGGTCAGCGAACTGGTATACACCGGCACGATGACGTGCATGATCAGGCCGCGTTCCGGCACCTCCTCGATGCGGCTGTAGGGCTGCTGCTGCCGGACCTGCCACAGCACATTGCGGTCGGGCAGCACCGGCAACAGGGTTTCGCGTTCGCCACTGACGTGGGCAACCACGCCGCCGCGCTCGTCGAACAGCGTCAGTTCCTGCACCGAGCTTTGCTCGCGCAGCGTGGACAGGCTGGTGATGACCGAGCCCATGCCTTCGTCCGACAAGGCCAGCGCCATGCGCTGGGCTTTTTTATCGAGATCGCGCAGCAGGTCGTCCAGTGCGGCCTGCCCGAGGTTGACGCCGGAGGCCAGCGCATTGTCCACCCGAACGTCGAACCAGGTCTCGATCGAACGATTGAGGAAGAACACCGACGCGCCGTACACCACCAGGCCGGGCAGCATGGCAACCACCCCAAACATCAACAGCAATTTCAACGTGAGCTTGGCGCCGAACACGCCGCGGCGGATGCGCTTCTGCAGCCACCACATGCGCCAGCCCAGCAGTACCAGCAAGGCCACGCCCAGGATGCCGCCGCCAATGAAAAGCGTGGGCAGCGTGTCGGAAAAGGCGCTGCTGCCGCCGCTGGCATAGAACAGCAGCGACAGGAGCACGATACCCAGGATCAGGGCGACGACAATCAGACTGCGCATCAGGGCAAAGGTGCGGGCGGGGCCGGAACCGCGGGTGCATCGAACGACCAGTCGTACCAGGGTGTGACCAGTTCCCAGCGGTCGCCCCCGACCGCGCCGATGGACAGCGGTTTGGGAAGTTGCGAGGTGTCGAGCCGCAGGCGCAGGCGCGCATCGTAGTGTTGACCGGTCTTGAGCGCACCCCGCTCCAGCACCTGCCATCCGTCCACCCGCCCCAGCATGGCCAGTGCTTCGCCCAGCGTGGCGGCGGTGCGCGTGGTGTATCCGGTTTCGACCACATAGCGCCGCAGCAGCAGGTGGTAATAGATCCGCATCTTGCGAACCGGGTCGGCGATGTCTTCGTCAAACCACCAGTTACGCGGCCGGGACAGTTCCAGTTCGAGCAGGAAGTACAGGTTGATGCCCCGGCTGAGCGCGTCTTCCAGCGTGCTGTTGAGCACGATGTTGACATCGCCGTCCAGCACGTAGCCTTGCGGGGTCGCACGGATGGCAGCCTGGCTGACCGCGCTCTTGTCGCTGGCCTGCGCGCTGCCCGCGACCGTCAGCCAGAAAGCCAGCAGCAGCCCGACCCACCCGCGAAGGGTGGAATCACGTCTTGCGCAACAGGGCGTAAAAGAAACCATCATGCTCGGCATCTGGCAGCAGCGACCCGTCTGACAAAGGTTCAGGAAGCGTACAGCGTTCCGCGTCGTCTGGATGACGCGCCAGGAACGCACGCACTTGCCCGTCGTTTTCTTCATTGAATATCGAGCAGGTGGCGTAAAGCAATGTACCACCCGGGGCCAACAGCCGCCAGAGCGCATCCAGCATAACGGCCTGTTGCGCGGCAAATTGAGCGATGTCCTCGGGGCGACGCAGCCATTTGATGTCCGGATTGCGGCGCACCACGCCGGAAGCGCTGCACGGCACGTCAGCCAGAATGCGATCGAACGGTTGCCCGTCCCACCAGCGCTCGGGATGCACGGCATCGCCTTCGATCAGGCTGGCATGCAACTGCAGCCGGTCGAGGTTTTCCTGTACCCGCAGCAGCCGTGCCGCATCGACGTCGAGCGCAGTCAGGTCCACGTCCGCGCGTTCCAGGATATGGCCGGTCTTGCCGCCGGGCGCGGCGCAGGCGTCCAACACCCGTTCGCCGGACTGCGCATCGAGCAGGCGAGCCGCGCACTGCGCGCCGGCATCCTGCACCGACACATGGCCCGCATCGAAACCGGGCAGGTCGTGCACCGGCACCGCACGGTCGAGGGTGACCGCGTCCGGCCCGGTTTGATGTGCGGGCAGCCCGGCCTCGTTCAGGCGCCGCAGATAGCTTGCCACGTCGCCATGGCGGCCTTGACGCGCAAGGTAAACGGCGGATGCAGCAGGCTCGCTTCCAGGATGCCCTGCCAACGGTGCGGATGCTCGGCCTTGAGTATGTCGATCCACCAGTCGGGATGCGACCAGTGCGCGGATGGCTGGGCGTTGGCGATCTCGTCCAGCTCGGCGCGACGGCGCTGGAAGTTGCGCAGCACCGCATTGGCCAGTCCGCGCCGCCAGCCCTGGCCGGCTGCAGTGACCGCGTTGTGTACCACGGCATGGGCCGGTGCACGCGTGTAGGCCAGCTGATACAGCGCCACCCGCAGCAGCCAGCCCAGTTGCGGATCGGTCAGCGGACGTTCGAGCAGGGCTGCCAGCCAGGCGTCGAGCCGGCCCAGCTGGCGCAGGCTGCCGTAGACGATGTCCTGCAGTGCGCCGCGCTCGCCCGGCGTGTGCAGTTGCTGAAGGCCTTGCGGCAGGGCCTGATGCAGGGCCGTGCCGGCAAGCACCGTTTCCAGCACGCCGGCCGCCAGCTTCTGCAGCTTACGCATGGAGGAAAGGGCCGGAGAGTGCTTGCTGATTCATCGGGGTTACGCCTGCTGCGGGGAGCGGCGGATGATAACAGGCGACGGCGTCAGGCCGTGCGTGTCATCTGCAGCAGCCGCGCGACGCGCTCCTCGGTGGCGGGGTGCGTGGAAAACAGTCCGGCCAATCCGCTGCCGGACAACGGATTGATGATCATCATCTGCGCCGTCTCCGGATGCGCTTCGGCCGTCGGCATCGGCAGGCCCTTGGCGTAGGCCTCGATCTTCCGCAATGCACTCGCGAGCGCCTGCGGATCGCCCGAAATTTCGGCCCCGCCGGCGTCGGCGCCGAATTCGCGGGCACGCGAGATCGCCATCTGGATCAGCATCGCCGCAATCGGCGCGACGATCATGATCGCGATGGCCAAGAGGGGATTGGCCGAACGTCCTTCGCTGTCGCGGCCGCCGAAAAACATGCCGAAGTTGGCCAGCGCCGAGATCGCGCCGGCGATCGACGCCGAGACAGTGGAAATCAGCGTGTCGCGGTTTTTCACATGGGTCAGCTCGTGCGCCATCACGCCACGCAGTTCGCGTTCGGAGAGCAGCTGCATGATGCCGGTGGTGGCCGCCACGGCCGCGTGCTCCGGGTTACGGCCCGTGGCAAACGCGTTCGGTTGCGCCTCGTCGATCACATACACGCGCGGCATCGGCAGCCCGGCGCGCGCGGCCAGTTCCTGCACCATCGCGTAGAAACGGCCGCCACTGCCGGCGTCCACTTCGCGCGCGTGGTACATGGCAAGCACCATGCGGTCGGAATTCCAGTAGGCGAACAGGTTCATGCCGGCGCCGAACAGCAATGCGATCAGCATTCCCTGGGCACCGCCGATGGCCGCGCCGATGGCGCCGAACAGCGCGATGATTCCAGCGAACAGGATGGAGGTCTTGACCCAGTTACCGAACATGTGAGGCTCCTTGAGACGCGCCCACAGGCGCGTCGACGAGCGTTAGATGGGGATCGGTCGGCCGGGTTTCAATGGCCGAGCCGGGCACCCGGTGGCAGCGGCCGCCCGGCGAGAAATGCGGCGGCGCTCATCCGCTTGCTGCCTGCCGGCTGGACCGCCTGCAAGGCCAGCGCGCCACCGCCACAGGCGACGACCAGCCCCTCCGCGTCGGCGCGCAGGACGGTGCCTGGGTCGCCAGCGCCCGGTGCGGTCGCCGCCGTCCACACTTTCAGCGGCGCGCCCTCCAGCAACGTCCACGCGCCAGGCGCCGGATTGTAGGCGCGCACGGCGCGCGCCAGGGCATCGGCAGACTGGCGCCAGTCGAGTTGCGCCTCGTCCTTGCTGAGCTTGGCCGCATAGGTGGCCTGCGCGTCATCCTGCGCCACCGGCACAAGCGTGGCGTAATTCGCCAGCGCCGCGACAATGGCGGACGCGCCCGCCGCGGCCAGCGCATCATGCAGGCTGGCGGCCGTGTCGTCGTCGCGAATCGGCACGGCGGTTTTCGACAGCATCGCCCCGGTGTCGAGGCCCGCATCCATTTGCATGATGGTGATGCCGGTTTCCGCGTCGCCTGCCAGGATCGCGCGCTGGATCGGCGCGGCGCCGCGCCAGCGCGGCAGCAGCGAGGCATGGATGTTGAGGCAGCCGAAGCGCGGCAGATCCAGCACGGCTTGCGGCAGGATCAGGCCATAGGCCGCGACCACCATGACGTCGGCATCCACGGCACGCAACTCGGTCTGGGCTTCGGGCGATTTCAGGCTCGGCGGCTGCGACACCGGCAAACCGCGCGCCAGCGCAGCCTGCTTGACCGCACTGGGCGTGAGCTTCATGCCGCGCCCGGCAGGGCGGTCGGGCTGGGTCAGCACCAGGGCGATGTCATGCCCGGCGTCCGCCAGGGCATCGAGTGCGGCCGCCGCGAACGGCGGCGTGCCGGCAAAAATGATGCGCATGGAAAACTCAGAGCGAGGCGCGCATCGGCGCCGCGTCCGGCCGATGCTCGCGCGCCTGCTTCAGCAGCTTGGCCTTGATGCGATTGCGTTTGAGGTTGGACAGGTAGTCGACGAAGACCTTGCCCTTCAGATGATCCATTTCGTGCTGGATGCACACCGCCAGCAGGCCGTCGGCGTCGAGCTCGAACGACTTGCCGTCGCGGTCCAGTGCACGCACGGTGACGCGCTCGGCGCGCACCACCTTGTCGAAGACTCCGGGCACCGAGAGGCAGCCTTCCTCGCTCTCCTCGGTTCCCGACTGGGCAACGATCTCCGGATTGATGAAGACGCGCAGCTGGTCATGGGTTTCGGAAATGTCGATGACGATGACGCGCTCGTGCACATCGACCTGGGTGGCAGCCAGGCCGATGCCAGGCGCTGCGTACATGGTCTCGGCCATGTCGTCGACCAGCGTGCGGATGCGGTCGTCCACTGCCTTCACCGGCTTGGCGACGGTGTGCAGGCGCGCATCGGGGTAATGCAAAATGTCGAGTCTGGCCATAACAAAGTCTAAGAATTGAATGGGCTGGGCGCGCACTTTGATGCAGAATCTGCGTTTAGTTGCGCGCAACCCTAAATATAAGGCGGCGGATAGCCGTAAGCTAAGCGCACAGTATATTTTCAACGCTGAAAATTAGACAAGGTCTAAATGGAGGGTTCCCCCGTGCGTCAACTCGTAGTTTCTCTCGCCCTGCTGCTGGCCGCCGCTCCCGTGCTGGCCGATACCCTTAAACTGCAGGACAACGCGCCGGACAAGTACGTCGTGGTCAAAGGCGACACGCTGTGGGACATTTCCGGGCGTTTTCTCAAGGACCCGTGGCGCTGGCCGCAGATCTGGAAGATGAATCGCGAGGAGATCAAGAACCCGCACTGGATTTATCCCGGTGACATGATCGTGCTCGACCGCAGCGGCAAGGAGCCGCGCCTGTCGCTGGTCAAGGGCGACAAGGACGGCATGGAGACGGTCAAGCTGTCGCCTGGCGTACGTGCAACCGAGATCCGTAATGAGGCGGTCCCGTCCATTCCCATCCGGGTGATCCACCCCTTCCTGTCGCAACCGCGCGTGGTGGCCAAGGGCGCGCTCGACGATGCGCCCTTCATTCTGGGCAGCAACGTCGAACGGGTGGTGCTGGGCTCGGGTGACGATGCCTTTGCCACCGGCGGCAAACCCGGCGTCACCCGCTGGAACGTGCTGCGCCCGGGCAAGGCGCTGAAAGATCCGGAAACCGGCGAAGTCCTGGGCTATGAAGTCGAATACCTCGGCGACGCCCGCACGCTGGTGGAAGGCGCGCCGCAAAAAATCCGCATCACCCAGTCGGTGCGGGAAATCCTGCCCAAGGACAAGCTGGTGGAGGCGGACAACAGCACCCCCTTCGAATACGTTCCGCACGCCCCGGAAAGCAAGATCCGCGGCCGCATCATCTCGGCATACGGCGGCCTCTCCGACAGCGGGCGCTACCAGACGGTCGTCATCAACCGCGGCAGCCGCGACGGCCTGGAGCCGGGCCACGTGCTGGCGGTATACCGCGAAGGTCTGGCGGTGACACTTACCCGCGACGAAAAGGACCGCATGGCCTGGGTCAAGGAAAAATCCGCGGGCATTCCCGATGGCGGCGCCTGGCTATACAGCGATGTGCGCTGCCTGAAGGAGGACGGCAAGGCCACGTACGATCAAATCGTCGACGTGCGCAACTCCTTCCGCAGCACCTGCCTCGGCAACAACAGCGATCGCGCCGTCAAGCTGCCCGATACCCGCAGCGGCCTGGTGATGGTCTACCGGGTGTACGACCGTGTGTCCTACGCGCTCATCATGCAGTCGGAAGGCCCGGTCTACCTGCTCGATACCGTGAAAAACCCTGATTGAACGCACTTGATCCCTGGCTGCGTCTCGCCCTCGTTCCGGGGGTGGGCAACACCAGCCTGATCCGCCTGCTCACGGCCTTCGGTTCTCCGGAGGCCGTTTTGTCGTCCGGACGCCACGCGCTGGCGGCCCACCTCACGTCCGCCCAATGCGATGCCCTGCTGGCCGAACCCGACGCCGCGCAGCTTGACGCCGCCCTCGAATGGCTCGACCTGCCCGGCAACAGCCTGATGACGCTGGCGGACGAGGACTATCCGAAGACCCTGCTCGAGATCCCGGATCCCCCTGCCATGCTGTACTGCAAGGGGACGCGCGATCTGCTCAACCGGCCCGCACTGGGCATCGTCGGCAGCCGCAACGCCACGCCGCAGGGCATACGCGACGCCGAGGCCTTCGCCCATGCCCTGTCGGATGCCGGGCTCACCATCGTCAGCGGGCTGGCGCTCGGCATCGACGCGGCGGCCCACCGGGGCGGACTGGCCGGCGCCGGATCCAGCGTGGCCGTCGTCGGCACCGGGCTCGACCGTATTTATCCCGCGCGCAACAAGGCGCTCGCGCATCAGCTGGTCGAAACCGGGTTGATCGTGTCGGAGTTCCCGCTCGGCACGCCGCCCCTGCCCGGCCACTTCCCGCGCCGCAACCGGCTGATCAGCGGCTTGAGTCGTGGCGTGCTGGTGGTGGAAGCCGCACCCGACAGCGGGTCGCTCATCACGGCGCGGGTAGCTACCGAACAGGGACGCGAGGTGTTCGCCATTCCCGGTTCGATCCATTCCCCGCTGGCGCGCGGCTGCCATGCCCTGATCAAGCAGGGCGCCAAGCTGGTCGAGTCCGCCGCCGACATTCTCGACGAACTGGCCTGGCAACAGCGGCTGGCCCCACCGGAACTGCCGGAAAACCGACCCGACCCGGTGCTGGACGCGCTCGACGGCGCGCCGACCACGCTCGACACACTCGCACAAAGAACCGGGTTGACGCTGGATGCGCTTTCAGCGAAGCTGTTGACGCTAGAACTGGATGGGCTGATTGCTTCCTTGCCCGGCGGGCGTTACCAAAAAATTCACTGACACTATGCTCGACATCCTGGTTTATCTATATGAAAGCTTCCGCATGGCGGAGCTGGCGCCCGACCGCGACGCGCTGGAAAAGCGCCTGTTTGCCGCCGGGTTCGAAGAATCCGACATCAACGCCGCGCTGGACTGGTACGCCAACCTGACCGGCAGCGCCACCCACGAACGGCTCGCGCAAGCCTACGACCGCCACTACGCCGCCGAAGAACTGGAGCGCCTGAATGACGCCTGCCGCAGCGAGCTGACCTATCTGGTAAGCGCGCAGGTGCTCGATCCCGAATCGCGCGAATGGGTCATTTCCGGGCTGATGGCATTGGGCGGCGAAGACATCGAGCCCGACCACGTGCGCTGGATGACGCTGATCGTGCTATGGAGCCGCGGCCTGATCGAACATTTCACGCACCTCGAAGACATGCTGCTGAACCACGAGCCGGGACGACTGCATTAAGCAGTACATTAAAAACAACCATGTCCAAACTCGTCATCGTCGAATCGCCGTCCAAATCCAAGACGCTGAAGAAATACCTCGGCGCCGACTACGAAATCCTCGCCAGCTACGGCCACGTGCGCGACCTGGAGCCGAAAACCGGCGCGGTCGACACCGAGAATTTCAGCATGAAATACCAGATCATCGAGCGCAACGCCAAGCACGTCGAGGCCATCGTCAAGGCCGCCAAAAAGGCCGACGAAGTGCTGCTGGCCACCGACCCGGACAGGGAAGGCGAAGCGATTTCCTGGCACATCAGCGAAATCCTCAAGGAACGCAAGGTCAAGACGCCGATGAAGCGCGTGGCCTTCTACGAGATCACTGAATCCGCCATTCAGGACGCCGTGCGCCACCCGCGCGAGATCGCGTCCGACCTGGTCGACGCGCAGCAGGCGCGGCGTGCGCTGGATTACCTGGTCGGCTTCAACCTGTCGCCGCTGTTGTGGCGCAAGATCAGCCCGGGTTTGAGTGCCGGCCGCGTGCAGTCGCCCGCCCTGCGCATGATCGTCGAGCGCGAGGAAGAGATCGAAGCCTTCGTTCCGCGTGAATACTGGACGCTGCACCTCGACAGCCATAAAGGCACACAGCCGTTCACCGCCAAGCTCACCCACTTCAAGGGCGAGAAGCTCGAGCAGTTCTCGGTCGAACACGAAGCGCGCAGCAAGGAATGGCTGGCGATGCTCGAAGGCCGCGACGCCCGCGTCATGCGCATCGAGAAGAAGCGCCGTGCGCGTCATCCCGGCGCACCGTTCACGACGTCGACATTGCAGCAGGCCGGGGTGCGCCAGCTCGGCATGACCACCGACCGCGTGATGCGCACTGCTCAGCAGTTGTACGAAGGGATCGACCTCGGCGAAGGCCCGGTCGGCCTCATCACCTACATGCGGACCGACTCGGTCAACCTGGCGCAGGAAGCCATCACCGACATCCGCAAGTATGTGGGCGCTAACTTCGACAAGACGTTCCTGCCGCCGGCCGCCATCACCTACAAGGCCAAGACCAAAAACGCACAGGAAGCGCACGAGGCGGTGCGCCCGACTTCCGTGACGCGCACGCCGGAAGCGGTGAAGCAGTTTCTGTCGCATGACCAGGCCAAACTCTACGAGCTGATCTGGAAGCGCACCGTCGCCTGCCAGATGACGCCCGCGCAATTCGACACGGTCGCCGCCGACATCACGGTGGGCGAGGGCACCTTCCGCGCCACCGGCCAGACCCTGGCATTCGCCGGCTTCCTGGCCGTCTACCAGGACGACGAGGATGAAGAAGAGTCGAAACTGCCGGCACTGACCGAGGGCGAAACCCTGCCGGTCGACAAGCTCCATGGCGAGCAGCATTTCACCCAGCCGCCACCGCGCTACACCGAAGCCAGCCTGGTCAAGGCGCTGGAAGAGTATGGCATCGGCCGGCCGTCCACCTACGCCAGCATCATTTCCACCCTGCAGGATCGCGAATACGTGGTGCTGGAAAAGAAGCGCTTCCAGCCGACCGACATCGGCCGCCTGGTCAACTGCTTCCTGACCCGGCATTTCACCCATTACGTCGACTATGACTTCACCGCCAAGCTGGAGGACAAGCTCGACGACGTCTCCAACGGCAAGCGCGTATGGTTGCAGCTGCTGGGCGAATTCTGGAAGGGCTTCGATGGCGAACTGAAGGCCAAGCAGGACGTCGAGCGCGGCTGTCCCATCCTCGAAGCCTGTCCCAAGTGCGGCAAGCCGCTTTTCATGCAGGCAAGCAAGCGCGGACTGTTCATCGGCTGTTCCGGCTATCCGGAATGCGATTACACGCGCCCGCTGCATGCCGCCACCGCCGAGGGCGACAACATCCTCGGCCAGGATCCCGCCAGCGGTCTCGACGTCAAGCTGCTGTCCGGCCGCTTCGGCCCCTACGTACAGATCGGCGAGATGCCCGAGGACAAGAAGGCGCCGAAGCCGCGCCGCGCCTCGTGGCCCAAGGACATCCCGCTGGAAAACGCCACCCTCGAACTGGCGCTGAAATTCCTCTCGCTGCCGCGCGAAGTGGGGCACCACCCCACCACCGGCCTGCCGATCGTCGCCAACAACGGCCGCTTCGGCCCGTATCTGCTGCACGACGGCAAGTTCAAGTCGATCCCCAAGACCGACAGCGTGTACGAGATCGACCTGCCACGCGCATTGGAAGTCCTGGCGATGGAACGCGCCCCGCGCGGCGCCGACTCCGCCGCCTCGGTGCTGAAAAATCTGGGCCCGCACCCGGAAGACGGCAAGGACATCACCGTGCGCAGCGGCCGCTACGGCCCCTACGTCAAGCACGGCACCACCAACGCCACGCTGCCCAAGGACATCACGCCGGAAGAGATCACGCTGGATGAGGCGCTCGGGCTGATCGCCGCGCGCGTGGCCAAAGGGCCCGTCAAGAAGCCGACGAAGAAGGCTGCCGCCAAGCCCGCGGCGAAGAAAGCCAAGGCCGCCGACGCGGACGAAACGAAGAAACCTGCGACGAAAAAGCCAGCCGCCAAAAAGGCCACGACCAAGAAAGCGGCCAGCAAAAAAGCCCCTGCATGAGCGCGCCGCCCCGGCTGCTCATGCTCAATGCCTTCATCGGCACGGCGGGCTACAAGAAGCTCTATCAGGAACTGGGTTTCAGCGTCATCAGCGAATGGTCGGAACGCAAGGCCATCAGCCTGATACGCAAAACCCCGCCTGCCGTCATCGTGGCGGACTTTTACCACCAGACGGATTTCCGCGACCGCCTCTCCAATCTCGAGTCGCTGCTGGCCGCCGTGCAAAGCGCGCCCGATACCCGCGTCCTGGTCTTTTACGAGACGGCCCACCAGGCCGTGCTCGACAAGGTCAGCGCACGACTGCGCATCGACGCCGCCCTGACGCTGCCGGTGCAGGAAGATCGGTTGCGCGCGACATTGCAGGACTGGCTGGAAAATACGCCTGCATCGATTTGAGGCGCGCTTAAACGCGCCGCATCTGTCTTATGTTTCGCGCCACTGGCGCAATACACATGATCGTCCAGGAAATTAATTTTGGCAGCAATATAGTCGTGCGGGGTTTCACACGGCGCGTTCCAAGCCATGCGCAGCATAGATAGACGTCACTTCATCGGTCATCAGGAACGTATCCAACTTACTGCCCCACGGTCCGCCATCACCCACCAAGCCGAAACCGAAGCGGTTGATATCGCAATGCTGGTTACCCCGGGAACCGGCTGGCCAAACTGAATCAAACAGTTCAGGAAAGATACGCTGATAGCGCAGCGCCAGGTGATAGAACACCACAGCCACATCTGCCCGTCCGTCCATCAAGGCCTGCGGCGCTTCGCGATGATGAATGGTATCGCCGTAAATCAAGTTGGGCGTGCCCGGATAAGCCGGTGGATTGGCGAGAAAATCCAGCGAAATTTTCTCATGCAGGGCCAGTCGCCGCAGGCAATCCGTATATAGCTGGTAGCTGACTTTTTCGTTGACGGGATTGGATAAAAACACCCTCACATCCTCTCGCAGCAAATCCTGGAGACCGCTGATGTTCTTCGGGTTACCCTTGCGTACGAGTAGCACCACACCACGGCTATGCATGAAAGGCCGATAAGCGGTCATGCGTTTCTCCGCTATCAGTTGGTCGAGCACTGCCGGCGGGCTGATGAAGACATGCGGCGTTATCGACAGTCGGAGATTGCCGATATTCAGACACCCCGCCTGAAGCATTTGCAGCGCCACGCGCGGTGGGGTGGTGACATAGAAGACATCGTCCACTTCGGGGAATTTCAACAGAAAGGCACGCAACGTTTCCTGCAGCGCCATATGATGGTTGCCGTCGGAAAAAATCACCAGGCGCGCACGCATCGGATCGCCGTGAAAATCCAGGCAGATGTTCGAGCCGGGCTGCGAAAAACACGGCTCATCGTGGTTCCTGGGCCGAGCGGTTTCATCCGGCCAGTTCAATGGATTTATGGGCATGGCATGCTAAACACCGTTACCCGCCCCAAGAACGTAAGAAAGGAAAGGCTGATGGTATTTTCTTGGTCATCCATTGTTTCCTTGTGGGAGAAGCTGTTCATCCATCAAATGCGATGAATAGCGCTGAAGTCCATACTTTTGCATCATCGATCTGCCTTCCAAAAAAGTAAACCGGGCGATGACCGTGCGGACCATTGTGCGGGTCAATGTTGAGCGTACCGCTGACTTCCCGTGGTGCGGGTGAATCACTCATGCGCTCGAAGGCGAGAAACATCTCCACCCCGGGCAAATCCTTCTTGAGCCGCGCCGCTTCAAGCAATTCCGCCCCGGTGATTTCCCACTCGAATGTCGGGCAGTGCACGAAAGGATTGCCCTTGAGCGGATCGCCAACTTTGACATAGCCGTCTATCGTGCCTTCGACACGAATTTTCGCCGTGGCCAGGTGCGACACGTCGAGCTCGATGGCATCCACGTCGCCATAGGTATCGCTCTTGAATCCCACCGTGGTGGCGGATTCGCGCCAGCAGGTTTCTTCGAGGTGTTCGAATCCGCGGCCGGTGAAATCGTTGATCACCGCATTGGTGATGGTGACCTTGCCCTTCCAGGCAGCCCAGCGATAGCGATCCTTGACCCGCGCGCCGCCCCAGCGGAAGCGGATCTTGCGCTCGGAGTAGCCGAGCTCCTGCTGTAGATTGCGACGCCAGATTTCGCCGGTGTGGTCGAAGGCAATGATTTCGTCCCAGCCCGCGTCGCCGAGGAAACGATAGTCAACCGTCGCCGGCCCCTTGTGCGCGAACTCATCGCCCATGATGTGCTCATTGCAGCGAATCAAGCCATAGCTGCGCTCGCCGGTGGACGCAAAGGTGTGGCGCGCACGTAAGGCCTCTGCCACGGCCTTTCGGGAAAGCTCCGGCGCGATTACGCCGGAGATGCCGCCCTTGGTGCCGAACACCGCGGTGCCGGGCACGCCGCCGCCGCAGCGGCCGCGATGTTCGTCGCCGGCCATGGACGCACCGATCTTGTAACCGCGAGTCATCGCCTCCTGATACAGCCAGCCGAAATGGCCCCAGCTGGAGCCGATCTCGATCAGCCGCTCCAGCTTGGGATGGTGCCAGTCGAGAATGCAGCGTCGACCGCCCACGTGCGGAATCAGCAGGTGGCCATCCGGATCTTTCGCATAGGCCACCCATAACTCTTCCAGTGGCCAGGCACCCGGCTCGACGGTGGCCGAGCGCATGTCTTCGTTCCATTCCACCGATCGCACATGCTCACCGGTCTTGAGGTAGGGGAATTCCGGTTCCCCGTCGTGCAGAAACACCACGTTGTGATCGCCGCCTGCGCAGCTCGATCCGCACCACTCGGTGCCCGGATAGGCCACGAAGCTGCCGTCCGTGGTGATCGAATGAATCAATTCGACCGTACTCTTCCATTTCTCCGTGGTGATATTGAAGTCGTTATGCGCAAAGGCCAGGATATCCAGACCGCTTACATCGCGACCGTAGGTGAGGTTGTAGCTCGTGGTATTGGTGCCGATCGTATCTTCGGAATGCACATGCAGATCGCAGTAGTAAATACGCGGCACCGCCAACGCCTTGTCCACTGTGACGTAAAAGACCGCCGGCTTGACCCAGGGGTGCTCTGGTAGATGAGCGGTGACCGCCAATTCGCCGGCTTCCTGCGCCGGCAAATCTTCCAGCAACAACACTGCCCAGCCTTTTTCCGCCAGTGTCGCTTCTTTGCTGTACACCGGCCTGCCGTTCAGCGTCGCGTTGATCCGCACCTTGTCGCCGCGATTCCAGCAAGTATTCCCCCATTGATCCTCGCTGCGCAGCCGCAGCGGAAATTTTTCGTTTGCGCGCACGATGCGCGAGCCGGCCCACATCAGCTGCGCCGGTGCGCCGGGTTTGATATCGATCACCAGATCTTCGCCGATAGAGGCGAAGCGCGAGGTGCCAAGGGGGTCGACATAGCAGCGGATGCGGAAACTCTCCTCGACGAAAGTCTGCACGCGTGTACCGGCACCGCCAAAACGCCGGTCGCCCAGGCGGATGATGATGTGGTCGCCGGCCTTGAGGTAACCGTCGTAGGTATCGACGATTACCGCTTTCTGGAAAGGCCGTTCATGGCCTTTCTGATCGAAGCGCACGCTGAGCTTCTGCACGGTCGCCGGCGACTGGCCGGGAATGGTGGGGGTGGCGTGATATTCGGCGGAGATGTAGTTGGCACCGGCCGGATCGGTGTTCTGGAACAGCGCCCAGTCGGAATAGAAGCGAAACGTCGCCTTGAACCAGGATCCGTCGGCCATGCCCGAGGCACCGAGTTCGTAGTCGATGACGATTTCCTGCCAGGAGCCCGCTTCCATGCGCTCGATGTTGCACGAGACCTTTCCCAGAAAGGGCATGTCCTTGGTGATCTGATACAGGCCTTGCGGTGCGATGTAGTCGCCAAGTTTTTCTTTCAGTTCGGCGTCGGTCATTTTCTTCATGTTGTCTTCCTCGTTTTACTGGTACGGCCAGGCACATCCCCAGCCGAACGGAAGTCAGTTGGGGATGTATCGATCAGAGCAGATTTATTGGAAAGGCCAAGGTGCTGCGGGATCCCACACCGGGATGCCCATGAAGGCATACCATGGCGCCATGACACAGATGCCGTAGGCGATCGCTATCAACACCGAAACCCAGCCTACTTTCGCGTAGTCGGCCATGCTGAAGGTGCCGCTGCTGTAGGCGATGACCGCCGCCGTGATTTGCGTTGGCAGGATGTAGGCGAAGGTATCGGTGTCGGATACAAGCATGGTGAAAGCCACCGGGTGCAACCCAAGCTTGGGTGCAAGCGCCAGTAGAATCGGTGCCAGCATGGTGATCGCCGCCACATTCGACAGCATGCCGAGCCGGATCACATGCGTGCCCGCCATCAGGATCAGCAGCACCATCCACCACGGGTGGCCCGTCGCCAGCGGATGAATGATGTCCGACAACCACTGTGCAAGCCCGGTGCTGCCCATTGCGGACGACATCGAAAGCGCGCCCGCGAGTAACAGGAAGGTGCCCCAGATCGTGCGATCCTGCAGCTCTTTCCACTTGAAGCCGAACATGCCGGGCATGAACAGAACCGCCAACCCCATCAGCGCCGCATTATGCGATTTGATACCGTGCCAGGATTCCGTCACCCACAGCAACGCTATCACGCCGAATACCACGAGAATGAGCCATTCCGCCTGACTGGTCTTCGGCTGTTCCGCGTATTGCCTTTGCACTGCCTCATAACCCCCGTGCACACCCACGCCATGCGTCTTGAAGTAGCGCTGCATCCACCACTGGGTAATGACAAACATGCCGAGATAGGGCCATTGCAACTTGAACCAGTCGATATAGGACAAGTGTAACGCAAGCTCGGTGTCGAACAAGCCGACGATCACCAGATTTGGCAGGTGCGCAGTCATGATGCACATGCCGCTGATCATCGAACCATAGACCAGCGTCTGGATGACGATAGCCTTCTTGCCGGCGCGTTCTTCCGGTGTATCGCCGAACATATGGGTAATGCCGTTCACCACCGGCAACAACGTCGCGGCACGTGCGTTGGCTGCAGGAATGATCAACGACAACAGCAAGTTGGCGCCGAACATAGCCCAGATCACGCCATTGACCGTTCGTACCTTGAGCTTGTGCAGCATCCCCAGTGCGATGCGTCGATCCAGACCGGCCGCCTGCATCACAGCAGCAAAAATGAATGCCGCCAGACACAGAAACACCACCGGCGTCGAAAAACCACTGGCCGCCTTGGGAAACTTGTCGATCGCACCGGTCATCACCAGCAGCATAGGGATCAACATTCCGGACACGCCGACCGGGATCGCTTCGGTAATCCACATGAGACATGCCCATACCATGACCGCCAGCGTTGCCTTGCCCGCGGTGGAAAGCCCCTCTGGCACGGGCATCACCCACAGGATCAGAAAAAACGCGATCCAGGCTGCGATGAACCCGCACGCACACTTGCCGGGCGATCGTCCGGAATCACGAATATTGCTACCCCAGTTGGCGATAAAGCCGCCGTTCTGCACTTGTTCGCTCATAAGGCCCCCTATTGCAGACTGGCTGCAGTCAGCGACACCAGCAGCACGCCGATCACATCATTGCCATTTTTCACGGGTGCGGAAATCTGCACCGATTCGATATTGGTGCTGGGATCGGGTTTGGATTCACCCTGTTGCCACACTTTTCCGCTGAACGATTCGTCGTAGTTCGGCTTGCCCTTGCCGATATAAATCGCCGGCATGGACGTAAAAGCGACGCGATGGCTCTTGTCGCCCGAGAGCACGATTTTATTGATCCCCTTGGCGTCGGCATTCATCCACATGGTCAGGCGTAGCCCGGCCGGATTGTCGACCAAGCCTTTGACGATGGGATCGCTTTCCTTCAACTCACGCCACTTGGCATTGCCCAACATGGGAATTGGGCCTTGGGCGTTGGATTCCTTCACGGCTTTCACAATGGCAGGATCCATGGCCCATATGGCTGCCTGCTTTTTATAGGGGTCGATCTTGGGCTGCATCTTGGGTGTCACGTCAGCCGCCCGTATAGGGGTTGTGACGATCACTGCAGCCAACAGCACCCATATGTTGAGGGAACGGGAAGAAGAGAAGCATCGGGCTCGAGAGTGGTAAGGCATCGTAACCTCCATCAGAGTAGAACTCCGTTATGAGGGACACAGACAATGTCCCCTTCCTGTTTGTGGTTCTCCGACCTCGGATACCAACCCCTTTACACTCCCGAAGCGGCATAAGTAGTATTCTGGCCATCTCGGGGAAAGTATGTCGGCCAACTGACATTTCCGGCATTAAAGAAAATGTCGTTTAGGGCGCGGCAATCCAACAGAGGATGCGCATGCCACTTGATCAGCAAACCGACATACTCGCCCGCATGAGCGGGGAAGACCGGGAGGCATTGCTTTCCCTCGGCACGATGCAGCGTTTTTCCAAGGGCGAATTCGTATTCCGTGCAGGGGCGCCCGGCAAGCACGTCTATTTCCTTCGCAAAGGCCGAGTCAAGATTTGCCAGCCGTCGCATACCGGCAAGGAAGTCATTCTGTGGTTCTGTTTCGCAGGTGAAATGTTCGGCCTTGCAGAAGTGGCACAGGGGGGAGGACGCGTGGTGCATGCGCACGTGGGCGAGGCATCGGAGGTGCTTAAATTGTCGCAGAGCCAGTTTTCCGGGTTTCTTCGCGACCATCCTGATTCCCTGCATCTCGTCATGCAGGTGTTGTCATGCCGTATGCGCACCCTGAGTGAAGTCATCGTCAATCTGGTCAATGACGACGTGGAGACCCGCATCATGAAGTTGATTCTACGTTTGAGTGCGCGCCACGGTGTCCATGTTGGGCAGGATATCCATCTCGATATCACCCTTACCCACCAAGAAATTGCCGATATGGTTGGCACGACACGCCAAACGGTTACCGGCATGCTCAGCAAGCTAAAGCGGAGAGGCTTTCTAAGCCTGGAAAACCGCAGAATTTATATTGAGAGTCCGGAAATGCACGCTGCGGCTTCTGGCCCGGACCATCAGGAATGATGGTGGATTGCCTTCGGCCAATCCCATGTCTGCGTTTTCTTTGCTTCTTCATTACGCCAAGGAAAAGGCCAACCAGATCAGTTGGCCTTAAGACGTTGCCAATTTCAGAAATTCTGTCCCGTAGAATGGCTTCTCGTGACGCTATTTCCGTTTACGCACGCTAACAGCTTGACTCAAACATCCAGGTTGCGCACGCCCAACGCGTTCGTCTCGATGAAATTCCGCCGCGGTTCGACATCGTCGCCCATCAGGGTAGTGAAAATCTGATCGGACGAGATCGCATCCTCGATCTGCACTTTCATCAGACGGCGCACCTTGGGATCCATCGTGGTTTCCCAGAGCTGGGCGGGGTTCATTTCGCCCAGTCCCTTGTAGCGCTGGATGCTCATGCCGCGTTTGACTTCGGCGAGGAACCAGTCCATCGCTTCGCGGAAGCTCTGCACCGGGGCTTCCTTCTCGCCACGCTTAGCGCGGGCGCCGAGGCCGATGAGGTCGCGCAGCAGGTCGCCGACCTTGACCAGCTGGTTGTAGTCGCCTGATTCGAGCAGGTCGGCTTCAAGGAAATTCACATACGCATTGCCGTGCGCATGGCGGGTGATGCGCAGACGATGCGTGTCGGTTTCACTGATGTATTCGGCGGCAACCTCGAATTTCTGCGCATCCAGCGCCGCGCCGAGGCTGGCCTCCGCCATCATGGCCGCGCTGCTGTCGGCCAGGGAAAGACGCGGGATGCGCATCAAGGCCTGTAGTACGTCGTCGGGCAGCAGGCGAGCGAGGCGTTCGCTGACGGCCTCGGCGAGGAAATATTCGCGCGCCAGGATTTCCAGCGCTTCGCCGGAAATTGGCATGGCGCCGTCCATCGGGGTCAGCTCGGCGTCTTTCATTGCCTCGGCCATCAGGTGCTCTTTCAGCGCGTGCTCGTCCTTGATGTAGCGCTCGGAGCGGCCATGCTTGACCTTGTACAGCGGCGGCTGGGCGATGTAGATGTGGCCACGCTCGACCAGTTCGGGCATCTGACGGTAGAAGAAGGTCAGCAGCAGGGTGCGGATGTGGGCGCCGTCGACGTCCGCATCGGTCATGATGATGATGCGGTGGTAGCGCAGCTTGTCGGGGTTGTAATCGTCCTTGCCGATGCTGGTGCCGAGCGCGGTGATGAGCGTAGCGATTTCCTGGCTGCCGATGACCTTGTCGAAGCGCGCGCGCTCGACGTTGAGGATCTTGCCCTTGAGCGGCAGGATCGCCTGGAACTTGCGGTCGCGGCCCTGTTTGGCCGAGCCGCCGGCGGAATCGCCCTCGACCAGATAGATCTCACATAGCGCAGGATCTTTTTCCTGGCAGTCGGCCAGCTTGCCGGGCAGGCCGAGGCCGTCCATCACGCCCTTGCGACGGGTGATTTCGCGCGCCTTGCGGGCGGCTTCGCGGGCACGCGCGGCGTCGACGATCTTGGCGCACAGCAGCTTGGCGTCGTTGGGGTTTTCCAGCAGGAATTCGGCGAGCTTCTGGCCGACCACTTCCTGTACCACTGGCTGCACTTCGCTGGACACCAGCTTGTCCTTGGTCTGACTCGAGAACTTAGGCTCGGGTACTTTCACCGACAGCACGCAGGTGAGGCCTTCGCGCATGTCGTCGCCGGTGGTCTCGACCTTGGCCTTCTTGGCGACTTCGTTTTCTTCGATGTACTTGTTCAGCACCCGGGTCATCGCCATGCGCAGGCCAGTGAGGTGCGTACCGCCGTCGCGCTGCGGAATGTTGTTGGTGAAACACTGTACGGTCTCGGTATAGCTGTCGTTCCACTGCATGGCGACTTCGACGGTCATGCCGTCCTTTTCGCCGATGGCGCTGAAAATCTTCGGGTGCAGCGGATTCTTGAGGCGGCTCATGTATTCGACGAAGCCCTTCACCCCCCCCGAGTGCGCGAAGTTTTCGCTCTTGCCGTCGCGGTGGTCGATCAGCTCGATCTTGACGCCGTTGTTGAGGAAGGACAGTTCACGGATGCGTTTGGCGAGGATGTCGAAGTGGAACACGACTTGGCCCACGCCGAAGATTTCCTCGTCGGCCAGGAAGTGGACCTCGGTGCCCCGGTTCTTCGTTTCACCGATGATCTGCATGGGCGACACTTCCACGCCGTTCTGAATCTCAATCGGGCGGTCCAGCACCTTGCCCTGGTTGAAGGTCATTGCATATTTCTTGCCGTCGCGGCGGACGATGAGCTTCAACCATTTCGACAGGCCGTTGACGCACGACACGCCGACGCCGTGCAGACCGCCCGATACCTTGTAGCTGTTCTGGTTGAACTTGCCGCCGGCATGCAGCACGGTCATGACGATTTCGGCCGCACTGCGCTTGGGCTCGTGCTTGTCGTCGAATTTGACGCCGACCGGAATGCCGCGCCCGTTGTCGGAGATCGAAATCGAGTTGTCGGGGTGGATGATGACCTTGATGTCGTCGCACCAGCCGGCCAGCGCTTCGTCGATGGCGTTGTCGAGCACTTCGAACACCATGTGGTGCAGGCCGGTACCGTCGGACGTATCGCCGATGTACATGCCTGGGCGCTTGCGCACGGCTTCCAGGCCTTCCAGCTGCTGGATGCTGTCTTCGTCGTAGCCGCCGTTCATGTCGTCGGGCATCGCGTTGTCGGGCTTGTCGCTCATGGTGTTCGTGCCCCGTATGGGGCGTTCCTGTCGGTTATTGCTAGGGGAATCTGACGGGTGCCGGGCTTGGATGCGCCGTATTTAAATTCTCATCGGCATCACGACGTATTTGAAGCCGGCTTCGCCTTCGCTGGTCAGCAGCATGCTGCTGTTGGCGTCGCCCAGGGACAGCGTGATTTCGTCGGTATTGACGGCACCCAGGCCGTCCAGCAGGTAGGTCACGTTGAAACCGACATCCAGCGGATCGCCGTTGTAGCTGACTTCGATCTCGTCGGCGGCTTCTTCCTGCTCGTTGTTGTTGCAGACGATGCCCAGGGTGTTCTCGCTCATCACCAGGCGCACGCCGCGGAATTTCTCGTTCGACAGGATCGCCGCACGCTGCAAGGCCTGCATCACGCTCTGGCGGTTGGCCTTGAGGTGGCGCGGCTGGTTGGCCGGGATGACGCGCTGGTAGTCGGGGAATTTACCGTCCACCACCTTGGTCACCAGCTCGGTGCCGGGCAGGGTGATGGTGACCTGGTTGGTGCCGATGCGCAGCTCGACCGGATCGTCCACGTCGCCCAATAGCTTGGAAAGCTCGACCACGGTCTTGCGGGGAATGATGACCTCGCGCGCTTCGGCTTCGGTTTCCAGTTGGGTTTCGGCATAGCTCAGCCGATGGCCGTCGGTAGCGACGACGCGCAACTGCTTGCCGTCCAGTACCAGCAACATGCCGTTGAGGTAATACCGGATGTCCTGGCTGGCCATGGCGAACTGCACCAGCTGCAGCAGACGCTTCAGCGTTTTTTGCGGCAGGCTGATGGCTTCGCCCAGGCCTGCACCGGTTTCCACTCGCGGAAAATCGGCAGCCGGCAGGGTTTGCAGCGTGAAGCGGGACTTGCCTGCACTGACCACGACCTGGCTGTCCTTGGAGTCGAGCTTGACCTTGGCGGAATCGGGCAGTGCACGCACGATGTCGAACAGCTTGCGTGCCGCGATGGTGATGGCGAAATCCTCACCCGCCTGCACATCCAGCTGCGTGCTCACCTGCAACTCCAGATCGGTCGCCAGCAGGGTCAGCTTGCTGCCTTTTTTCTCCAGCAGGAGATTGGACAGGATGGGGAGGGTATGGCGGCGTTCGACAACCCCGACAACTGCGGTGAGGGAAGCCAGGAGTGTGTTGCGTTCGCTTTGTACTAATAGCATTTATATATTCCTGAGAATCATAATAAAGGCGGCCTGAAACTGGGGGTAAGCCTTCTTACTCAATTAAAACAGCGACTTGTTGCTTGTTTTGGGGTGTGGATAACAGCGGGGAAACACGGGAGGAAAGAGGATGGATTTCCCGCTCTGCACGCATGACCCGCTTTATCCACATTTCATCCTCAGCCTGTCAGGCTTTGTAACAACACCAGATAATCACGGCCGATATCCGCTTCGGTCTCCCGCAGTTCGGCGACCTTGCGGCAGGCATGGATCACCGTGGTGTGGTCGCGTCCGCCAAAGGATTCACCGATTTCCGGCAGGCTCTGGTTGGTGAGTTCCTTGGCCAGTGCCATGGCGATCTGACGGGGGCGCGCCAGGTTGCGTGTCCGTTTCTTGGAGAACATGTCGGCAACCTTGATCTTGTAGAAGTCGGCGACGGTTTTCTGGATGTTCTCGATCGAGACGATGCGCGAGGTCGAGGCGATGAGGTCGCGCAGCGCCTCTTTGACCAGTTCCAGGGTGATGGGTTTTTCGTGGAAGCGAGAAAAAGCGATTACCCGTTTCAGGGCGCCTTCGAGTTCACGCACATTGGAACGCACCTGCTTGGCAATGAAGAAGGCGACATTCTCGTCGAGCTTGACGTTTTCCGCCTGGGCCTTGGCCAGCAGGATCGCGACCCGCATTTCCAGTTCCGGCGGCTCGACGGCTACGGTCAGGCCCCAGGCAAAGCGGGATTTCAGGCGGTCGTCGAGGCCACTGATTTCCTTGGGAAAGGTATCGCAGGTGATGACGATCTGCTTCTTGTTTTCGATCAGCGAGTTGAAGACGTAGAAAAATTCTTCCTGGGTACGGTCCTTCTTGGCGAGGAACTGGATGTCGTCGATCAGCAGCAGGTCCAGCGACATGTAGCGCCGCTTGAGGTCGTCGAACTGCTTGTTGAGATAGGCCTTGACCACGTCATCCACGTAATCGTTGGCATGGATGTAGCTGATCCGCGCGTCGGGATTGGCCTGGCGCACGGTGTTGCCGATGGCCTGCAGCAGGTGGGTCTTGCCCAGTCCGACGCCGCCGTAGACGAACAGTGGGTTGTAGGCGACCCCCGGGTTGTTGGCGATTTGCAGCGCGGCTGCGCGGGCCAGCTGGTTGGCGCGGCCGGAGACGAAATTGTCGAAGGTGAAGCCGGGGTTGATGCGCATCCCCATCTGGGCGGGAGCAGTTACGCCGGCAGGCTGCGGGGCAACCGCAGAGACGGCAGACGGGGCCGTGTGCGTACGCGGCGCACTGGGTTTTTTACCCAGGGCATAGGTGATGGAGACAGGACGCGCATAGAATTCCTGCGCCCAGCCATCGATATGTTCGGCAAATTTCTCGCGTACCCAGTCCATCACGAAATGATTGGGCGCCAGGATGCGCACCTCGCCGCCAGCATCCTCAAACACCAGGGGTTTGATCCATGTGCTGAATTGCTGCTGGGTCAGATTGGCGCGAAAGCGCTCTTGGCAAAGGTCCCAGAAGGAATCCATAGTCGAGGGGGGAGGGGCGGAAAGCAGCATGGGATTCAAACGCGAATCTTACTCCCCTTCGGCGAGGTTATCCACAGGCGGGGTACGCCGGATATTGCGGGGCGTCCTCGGCTGAACTTGACACGTCCCCGGTAGGACGGGTCTAATACGCGGTTTTTCAACAGATTTTTTGTATTCGGCTCGCCCGCCCCTGCGGGATGGGCTGATGCCTGCCAGAAAGGATAAGCCATGAAACGCACTTACCAGCCTTCCACCGTCCGCCGCAAGCGCACCCACGGTTTTCGTGCCCGCATGAAAACCAAGGCGGGCCGGGCCGTGATCAACGCGCGTCGCGCCAAGGGCCGCGCACGTCTGGCCGTCTAATCAACGCGCATCACGACTCAGCGGGTGGCGTGCGCCTCCGCGATGCGCGGCTGGTCGACAAGGCCGATTTCGATCGGGTGTTTGCCGACAATCAACGCGCACGAACGGATTATCTGATGGTGATGGCACGGCCCAACCAGGTGGGATATCCCCGGTTGGGCATGGTCGTTGCCAAGCGACTGCTTGCGCGTGCGGTGGATCGCAACCGCGTCAAGCGATGCGTGCGCGAAAGTTTTCGACAGGCTTTGCCGGAATTGCCCGCGTGCGACTTTGTCGTTCGTCTCATTGCCAAGCCGGTTCCGGGCGATGAGGCACGGGATTTGTTGCGCACGTTCGCACGTGCGGGCCATCGAGCCATGGCAAAATGGCCCGCCATGGCGTCAGGCGAACCCCTGATCGCCACTCCGGAACCCCATCCCAACTCATAGCGCCCCGTTCCATGGATAACCAGCGGCTGATTCTTTTTATTGTCTTTTCCTTCTCCCTGCTTTTGTTGTGGGAGGCCTGGCAGGACAAGCATGCGCCGCCGCCTCCGGCCGTCACGGCGGCGAACGCGCCGAGTGTCAGCGCAGGCACCCCACCCGTTCCAAGCCAGGGGCTGAACGCCCCCGCTGCCGCACCGGCCCAGACCGGATTTGCGAAGGGCGCGCGCGCGGTGGTGGAAACCGATGTGCTGCGTGCCACGATCGATGCCGATGGCGGCGATCTCCGCCAGCTTCAATTGCTGACCTATCGCGAGACAGAAACGCGCAACGAGATCTTCACGCTGTTTGAAGAGGATCCAACGCAGCCTTACCTCGCACAGAGCGGCCTGCTCGGCAAGAATCTGCCGACGCACCGCAGCGTTTTTCAGTTGAATCCCGGCACCTACCGCCTGACCCGCGGCGCCTCGCAAGTGGAGGTCCCGCTGGTGTGGAACGATCCCGCCACGGGCGTGCGCGTCGAGAAGACCTACATCTTCAAGCGCAACAGCTATGAGATCGCCCTCAGAACCCGGGTCATCAACAACGGGACCCAGCCGGTCGACCTGACCCCGTATTACCAGTTCACCCGCCATTCCGGCGCCCCGCGCGGCGCATCCTTCTTCCTGCATACGTTTACCGGCCCCGCGTTCTACACGGACGCCAAGAAATTCCAGAAAGTCACGTTCAAAGCCATCCAGGAAGGCAAAGCCGAATTTGAAAAAACGGCCGACAACGGATGGGTGAGTTTGGTGCAGCATCACTTTGTGGCGGCCTGGCTGCCCGAGGGCAACGTCAAGCGCGAGTATTACGCACGCGCCCTGGGGCATGATCTCTACTCTGCGGGTGTCATCCTGGCGGAGGGCACGCTGGCGCCGGGCCAGCAGAAAGTCTTTACCGTGCCCTTGTATGCGGGACCGCAGACGCAGAAATTGCTCGAAGCGGCCGCCCCCGGGCTGGATCTCGTGCGCGATTACGGCTGGCTTACGCCGCTGGCCTTCCCCATCTACTGGTCGCTGGCAAAAATCGAGCACTTCGTCGGCAACTGGGGATGGGCCATCATTATCCTGACCATCCTCCTCAAACTGGCGCTGTTCCCGCTGTCGGCTGCCGGCTACAAGTCGATGGCCAAGATGAAGAAACTCACGCCGCGCCTGCAGAAGCTGAAGGAAACCTATGGCGACGACCGCGCCAAGCTGCATCAGGCGATGGCGGAGATGTACAAGACCGAGAAAATCAACCCGCTCGGCGGCTGCTTCCCGATCCTGATCCAGATCCCGGTGTTCATCGCGCTGTACTGGGTGCTGCTGGCCGCAGTGGAAATGCGCGGCGCGCCGTGGCTGGGCTGGATCCACGACCTGACCGCGCCTGATCCGTTCTTCATCCTGCCGATCATCATGGGCATCAC
Organism: Pseudomonadota bacterium; assembly: GCA_043821985.1. Classification (GTDB taxonomy): domain Bacteria; phylum Pseudomonadota; class Gammaproteobacteria; order Burkholderiales; family Thiobacillaceae; genus Thiobacillus. The sequence continues at coordinate 6,867 of JBDRCF010000047.1, read as the reverse complement.
GTCGATCCTGCAGGTCAAGCTCAATCCGCAGCCGATGGATCCGATGCAGGCCAAGATCATGATGATCATGCCGGTGGCATTCACCGTGATGTTCGTGTTCTTCCCGGCCGGCCTCGTGCTGTACTGGATCGTCAACAACATCCTGTCCATTACCCAGCAATGGGTGATCAACAAACAGGTTCAGGACGGTGGCAAGCCCGCCTCCAGCAAAGCCTGATCTGATTGCAGCCATCGCCACCGCCCCCGGACGCGGTGGCGTGGGTGTAGTACGGGTGTCGGGGGCGGACATCGTCCCCCTTGCACAAGCCATGCTTGGACGCGTGCCCGCACCGCGCCATGCGACGTTCTGTCGCTTTCTCGATCGCGATGGCGAAGCCCTTGACGAGGGAATCGCCCTCCATTTCGTCGCCCCCCATTCGTTTACCGGCGAGCACGTCCTGGAGCTGCAGGGCCACGGCGGGCCGGTGGTGCTGAATCTCATCCTGCAACGTTGCCTGGAGCTCGGTGCGCGGCTGGCCGAGCCGGGCGAATTCTCTCGTCGCGCGTTTCTGAACGGCAGGCTTGACCTCGCCCAGGCCGAGGCGGTGGCTGATCTGATCGACGCGGCCTCCACCGAGGCGGCGCGCTCGGCGGTGCGTTCGCTGGCAGGTGCCTTCTCGGCACGGATCGCGGAACTGGTCGACACACTGACGCGCCTGCGCATGCTGGTCGAGGCTACGCTCGACTTTCCCGAAGAGGAGATCGATTTTCTCAAACAGGCCGATGCCTTCGGGCGCCTCGATGCGATCGACGCCAGCCTGGCCGCGGTGCGGTCGCAGGCGAAGCAGGGTACGTTGCTGCGCGAGGGCCTGACCGTCGTGCTGATCGGCCAGCCGAACGTGGGCAAGTCGAGTTTGCTGAATCAACTGGCCGGATTCGAGGCCGCCATCGTCACCGAGATCGCCGGCACCACGCGCGATACCGTGCGCGAGGCAATCCAGATCGAGGGTGTGCCGTTGCATATCGTCGATACCGCCGGTCTGCGCGAAACCGACGACACGGTGGAGAAACTCGGCATCGCCCGCACCTGGGAGGCGGCGGAAAAGGCCGACGTGGCGTTGTTGCTGGTGGATGCGGCGCATGGCCTCAGCGAGCGCGAGGCGGCGATCCTGGCGCGCTTGCCGCCAGTCGTGCGGCTCACGATCCACAACAAGATCGATGTCACCGGCGAAGCGCCGCGCGTGGCGGGCGACGAGGTCTGGCTTTCCGCCCGGACCGGTGCCGGGATCGATCTCCTGCGCAGCAAGCTGCTGGCCTCGGCGGGTTGGCAGGCGGCGGGCGAGGGCACGTTCATGGCGCGCGCGCGCCATCTGGATGCGCTGGGCCGTGCCGCCGGCCATCTCGCCGTTGCGCGTGAATCGACTGGCCAGCTGGAATTGTTCGCCGAGGAGCTGCGGCTGGCACAGGCCGCCTTGTCGGAAATCACCGGCGAGTTCACGGCTGACGACCTGTTGGGTGAGATTTTCAGTTCGTTCTGCATCGGAAAATAAACGGCCTTACCCGCCTGCCAGCTCCGCTTCGCAAGCGACATGCATTATTTGCCGGCCCCTGTGTGCCTTGGGGAACTCGGCTCGCGTTTACGCTATCCATAGCCTTTGCTGTTTTCTGCCTTCGACCAGGAATGACCATGATTTCGCTCAAACCCTATTTGCGCGCCGCACCGTTATTGATCGGCGCCGCCCTGATGCTGGTCGGATGTGGCCCCAAGGCCGATACGCATCCCGGCCAGCCGGTGACCAAGCGCCGCGCACTGTTGCAGGAAACCCTGCGTACGTTTGAGCCGATGGGGATCATGGTGCGCGGCAAAACGCCTTATGTCGCAGCGAAATTCCTTACGCTCGCTGACAAGCTTCAGAGCCTGAGCACCCAGCCATGGCACTATTTCCCGCCGGGCAGCACCTACGCGCCGAGTCGTGCCAAACCCGCCGTGTGGCAGCAAGCCGCGCAATTCAAACAGGCGCAGGACACTTACATCAAGGCGGTGTCGGGCCTCGCCGCGACGGCCAAGACCAGCAATCTGGACGCGATCCGCCCGGCCTACACGCACGTGAGCGACAGCTGCGCCGCCTGTCATAAAACGTTTCGGGGACCGTCGGTGTTATGACGCAGCCGTCTGCGCGGGTCAGGGTATGGGATGTGCCGGTAAGGCTGTTTCACTGGCTGCTGCTGGCTTTGTTCGGATTCTCCTGGTGGAGCGGGGAACAGGGTAACCAATGGATGGAATACCATGGCTGGTCGGGCCTTGCCATCCTGACGCTGGTGCTGTTCCGTATTGGCTGGGGGCTTGTGGGCAGCGATACGGCGCGTTTTGCGCATTTCGTGCGGGGCCCGCGCGCCAGCTATGCGTATTTTCGCAGCGTTTTGCAACGCCAGCCCAAGGCTTATCTGGGGCACAACCCGCTGGGCGGATGGATGATCGTGAGCCTGTTGCTGCTGTTGCTGCTGCAGGCGATTACCGGCCTGTTCGGCAACGATGACAGCGACTACGAAGCGCCGCTTTCGCATTGGCTCGACCACGACACCAGCAGCCTCATCACCACCCTGCATACCTACAACTTCGACCTGCTGCTGGGCTTGATCGGCCTGCATGTTGCGGCTGTCCTGGCCCATCAGTTGCTGCGTCGCGACGACATGATCAAAGCGATGCTCACCGGCACGAAGACGGGGATAGCGGGCGCAACGGCCGGGCGCCTGGTGTCGACCTGGCGGGCATTCGTACTGTTGGGTTTGACGGCAGCGCTCGTTTACGCGCTGCTCTGGATGGGCGGCGGCGCTTCGAATCTTTAAGTCGTTCACGGGCGGGCCGGGCCACAGCGCTTTTACCTGGACGCGTCCGCGCTTATGCTTGCAGCGTGTAACTTTCTTCAGGACGGCCAGTCATGCTGACGTGGCGCGGCATCGCCGACGAACTCAGGATCCACCGCACGCGCCTGCTGCAGGCCAATCTCATTGCCCTGCTGGCAGTGGCGGCCGCCGTGCCGGTGCCGCTACTGCTGCCACTGATGGTGGACGAGGTGCTGCTGCACCATCCGGGCGCCTTTGTGGGCAGGATCGGTGCGGTCTTCCCCGCCGCCTGGCACGGGCCGGTGCTGTTCATCGGCGTGGCGCTGCTGCTGACGGTCGCGCTTCGTTTGACGTCGATATTGCTCAACGTATGGCAGGGCCGGACGTTTTCCCTGCTGGGCAAGGACGTGGTCTACCGCATCCGGGTGCGGATGCTCGCCCGGCTGTCGCGCATCGCGCTGTCGGAGTTCGAGACGGTAGGCGCGGGTCGGGTCACCTCGCATTTCGTCACCGACCTCAATGCCATCGACAGCTTCCTCGGCGCGTCGGTTTCGGGCCTGGTGGTGTCGGTGCTGACCCTGATCGGGGTGGCGGCGGTGCTGTTCTGGATGCATTGGCAACTGGCGCTGTTCATCCTGCTGCTGAACCCGGTGGTGATCCTGTTTTCCACCCGGCTCGGCAAACGGGTGAAGGATCTGAAGCGGCACGAAAACCGCGCGTTTGAGGTGTTCCAGGACGCGTTGTCCGAAACCCTCGACGCGCTGACCCAGATCCGGGCGATGAACCGCGAAAAGCATTATCTGATGCGGGTGACGGACAAGGCGGCCGACATTCGTCGGCACGCGGCCGCGTTTGCCTGGAAGTCGGACGCGATGAGCCGGATCTCGTTCTTCGTGTTCCTTGCCGGCTTCGATGCCTTCCGTGCGGGGGCGATGCTGATGGTGGTGTTTTCCAATCTCACCATCGGCGAGATGCTGGCGGTGTTCGGCTACCTCTGGTTCATGATGACGCCGGTGCAGGAACTGGTGAACCTGCAGTATTCGTGGTTCGCCGCCCATGCGGCACTGGGCCGCATCAACGCGTTGCTCGGCCTGCACAGCGAGCCGCAGCATTCCGTGCGGTGCGATCCGTTCGCCGGCCGGCCGACCGTCGGGATCGCGCTCGAGCACGTGAGCTTTGCCTATGCGGACGGCGAGACGGTGCTGGACGACGTCAGCCTCGATCTGGCGGCGGGTGAAAAGGTGGCGCTGGTCGGGGCCTCGGGGGGCGGCAAGTCGACGCTGGTGCAGGCCTTGCTGGGGCTCTATCCGGTGAAATCCGGCCGGATCCTGTATGGGGCGGCGCCGGTTACCGAGATCGGCTGGGAAGCCGTGCGCGAGCATGTGGGCGTGGTACTGCAGCACCCGGTACTGTTCAACGACAGCGTGCGGGCCAATCTCACGCTCGGACGCAAAGCCGATGACGCCACGCTGTGGCAGGCGCTGGAGATCGCGCAGTTGAAGGACATCATCGCCGCCCTGCCGCACGGGCTGGATACCATCGTCGGGAAACAGGGGGTGCGGTTGTCAGGCGGACAGCGGCAACGCCTGGCCATTGCACGCATGATCGTCGCCAATCCGCAAATCGTGATCCTCGACGAGGCCACCTCCGCACTCGACACCGACACCGAACGGCGGCTGCATCAGGCGCTCGGCGGGTTCCTGGCCGGGCGCACGACGCTCATCATCGCCCACCGCCTGTCGGCCGTGAAACAGGCCGACCGCATCCTGGTGTTCGAGAACGGCCGTGTGGTGGAGGAGGGCGCGCACGCCGAGTTGATCGACCGGGGCGGGCTCTATCACAAGCTTTACCACCACGCGTAAAAAATGCTGGGGAAAATCAGCGTTTCCTGATAAACTCCGCTGAGTTGTGCATACAGCAGTGGGCAGGTCAGGCTTTTGCCGCCGTGCCTCGGGACTGTTCTCACAGCCCCATCGTCTTCGACCTCTCTTTTGTGCCGCCGGGTTTCTTCATCCGGCAGTGGCAAGTCTTGTGGTTGGCGCCGATGTGATCGACGCGACCCGTTGGGCGTTCAGGGATTAACACATTCCAAACGCTGCTTATTTCCGGTTCGTAATTGTTGGCCTGTCTGGTTTCGAACCGGGCACAGGCCGTGTTTGCGCATTGATGCGCACTGAAAAAGGTATTGCCATGAGCTTTTCCGAACTGGGGCTTGATCCCCTCATCCTTAAATCCGTTCTGACCGCTGGCTATGAAAACGCCACGCCCGTTCAGATGCAGGCGATCCCCGCCGCGCTGACGGGACGCGACCTGCTGGTGTCCTCGCACACCGGCAGCGGCAAGACGGCGGCTTTCCTGCTGCCGTCGATCCAGCGCATGCTGGCCGAGCCGACGGTCAAGAGCATGGGCCCGCGGGTCCTGGTGCTGACCCCGACGCGTGAGCTCGCGCTGCAGGTCGAAAAGGCCGCCATGACCTATGGCAAGGACATGCGCCGTTTCCGCACCGCCTGCCTGGTCGGCGGCGCGCCGTATGGCCTGCAGTTGAAGCGCTTGAGCCAGCCGGTGGATGTCGTGGTGGCCACGCCGGGCCGCCTGATCGATCACCTGGAGCGCGGCAAGATCGACTTCTCGCGCCTGGAAGTGCTGGTGCTGGACGAAGCCGACCGCATGCTGGACATGGGTTTTGTCGACGACATCAAGGCCATCGCCGCGCGCTGCCCGGCCGAGCGCCAGACGCTGCTGTTCTCGGCCACGCTCGATGGCGTGGTGGGCAACCTGGCACGCGAACTGACCCGCGACGCCCAGCGCATCGAGATCGAGGCAGTGCCGCACAAGGAATCCAAGATCGAACAGCGTCTGCTGTTTGCCGACAACATGGACCACAAGAACCGTCTGCTCGACGCGCTGTTGCGTGACGTGGAGATGGTGCAGGCGATCGTGTTCGCCTCGACCAAACGCAGCACCGAGGAGATTTCCGACCTGCTGGCCGACAGCGGCTTTGCCTCCGACGCACTGCATGGCGACATGCAGCAGGGCCAGCGCAACCGCGCGCTGCAGCGCCTGCGCGAAGGCCGCACCAAGGTGCTGGTGGCGACTGACGTTGCCGCGCGTGGCATCGACGTGGCCAGCATCAGTCATGTCATCAACTTCGACCTGCCGCGCCAGGCCGAGGACTACGTCCACCGCATCGGCCGTACCGGCCGCGCCGGCCGCACCGGCATCGCGGTGAGCTTTGCCGGCATGCGCGAAGGCGGGCTGGTGAAGAACATCGAACGCTACACCGGCAACCGCATCGAGGTGCACACCTTGCCGGGGCTGGAGCCGACCCAGAAGCCGGCTTCCGGGCGCCCGTCATCGTCGGGTCGCCCGCGCAGCAACAACGGCCCGCGCAGCTTCGGCGACAAGCGGCCCGATGGGCAGAAGCGCAGCTTTGGCGAGCGCAGTGAACCGCGCAGCTACGGCGACCGTCCGCCACGTGGCGACAGCCGTGACAACCGCGATCGCGGTTACCGCGCCGACGCGCGTCCTGCCCGCAGCGATGCGCCGCGAGGCAACCGGTTTGAACAGGCTGCCGCCGTGCGTGGCCCGTCCGACGTGCCCCGCATGACCGGCGATCGCCCACCGCGCCACGAAGGTTTCCGCGGTGCTGACGTGCCGCGCGAGCCGAACGGTGAAGTCAACGGCAACAGCGTCGAATATTGGGAGAAGCGCGAGCGCGAAGCCAAGGCCAAAGCAGCGGCCGCGGCGACCCGCAGCTACGGCAATCGCGCGCCCGGCGCGCGCGCCGGTGCAGCCCAGCCACGTGGCAACGACAACCGGGGCGGCACCAGCCGCGTCGGCGTACGGGGCCGTTTCAAGGACTGATTGCGCGGACGTCCGGCCGAGAGAAAGGGGGCATCTGCCCCCTCAGACTGCTGACAAAGCCCCCACTCGTTGGGGGCTTTGTGTTTGAATCGTGGGCATGCTCAAACCGCCCGCCCCCCACCAGCACCGTCTGGAAATGGTCACCCTCGAGGAGCTGGTTCCCGCGGACCACCTGCTTCG
>JBDRCF010000046.1:0-23178 GCA_043821985.1 Pseudomonadota bacterium | reverse complement strand
TCGTCGCGTCGCGTGGGTTTGCGGTACGCGGCAAAGCCCGTTTCTTGATCGGCGGCCATCGCTAGGGTCTGTTGTTTCATCATGTACCGCAGTTTAGCGGGGACTGATTCACGTAGGGGGACTTGTTCAGCGTTGCCTTAGTGCATGGCTGTTGCTGCTTTAGCAGCTTACAGACATGGCCTCCCCCTTGCGGGGACAACCACGGCCTGCTCTCCTTGCGGGTGAGTGCACATGGCCCGGCTCAGGTTGAACCGTAGACCTTGCGCCGTACCCGTTTCTTGCGCCGCATCCGCGTCGCTTCGCTTTCGGTCAGCGGCGCCCTTGCCTTGCCCTCGAACGGATTCTTGCCGCTGTCTTCCTTGACCTGTATGCGCAGCGGCGTGCCCTGCAACTTGAATGCCTTGCGGAAACTGCTTTCCAGGTAGCGCTTGTAGTCGTCGCGCAGGCCTTCCAGCGCGTTGCCGTGCAACACGATGACCGGCGGGTTCTTGCCGCCCTGGTGGGCGTAGCGCGGCTTCGGCCGGAACAGGCCGTTCTTCGGCGGCGCGTGCTGCTCCACCGCCATTTCCAGCACCCGCGTGAGCTTGGGTGTCGACATCTTGAGGAAGGCGGCGGCATGCGCTGCCTCGACATCCTTCAGCAGCGTGTCCAGGCCTTTTCCCTTCAATGCCGAAATGTAGTTGAAGCGCGCGAAATCGAGGAAGGCCAGCTTGCGCCCGATGTGCGCTTGATGTCGTCGCGCTGCTCGGCACTCAAACCGTCCCACTTGTTCACCGCCACCACCAGCGCACGGCCGGTTTCCAGCACGAATCCAGCCAAGTGCGCGTCCTGCTCGGAAATATTCTCGCGCGCGTCGAGCACCAGCACCACCACGTTGGCGTCTTCGATCGCCTGCAGCGTCTTGATGACGGAGAATTTTTCCACCGTCTCGAACACCTTCCCTTTACGCCGCACGCCGGCAGTGTCGATCAGGATGTAGGGCTTGCCATCGCGCTCGAATTCGACGTAGATCGAATCGCGCGTGGTACCGGGCTGATCAAACGCAATGACGCGTTCCTCGCCCACCAGCGCGTTGACCAGGGTCGACTTGCCGACGTTGGGACGTCCCACCAGGGCGATCTTGGGAATGCCGAATTCGTCGGTCTTTTCTTCTTCTTCGGAAAACGGCGCCAGCGCCTCATCCACCAGATCGGAAATGCCGTCGCCATGTGCGCCGGAAATCGCCAGCGGCTCGCCCAGTCCCAACTCATGGAATTCGGCCGTTACCACCGCGCGATTCATGCCCTCGGCTTTGTTGACCGCCAGCAGCACCGGGCACGTCGCACGGCGCAGGCGATCGGCGATCACCTTGTCCTGTGGCGTCAGGCCACTGCGTGCATCGACCATGAAGATGGTGGCGTCGGCCTCGTCGATGGCCTGCAGCGTCTGGCGCGCCATCTCGGCCATGATGCCCTCCTTGGCCACCGGTTCGAGACCGCCGGTGTCGACCACCAGATAGGGCTTGCCGCCGATGCGCCCGCGTCCGTAGTGGCGGTCGCGCGTCATGCCCGGCATGTCGTGCACGAGGGCATCGCGCGTACCGGTGAGGCGATTGAACAGGGTGGACTTGCCGACGTTCGGGCGCCCGACAAGAACCAGAGTGGGAAGCATCATCCTAGAAACCGTAGTTGGACGCGCCCGAGGGCGCGTCTGGGCAAGGGATTGCCGCGAAGTGAGGAGGCGGCAGGCCGGGGCCTGCAACAACGAACGACAAAGGCAGGCGCGTGATCAGGCGTGCCGGTGGGCGCGTAGCGGCCCCCACCTGCCGGTGAGTGCGATCGCGAGTTGTTGAAGTATCGATATCCATGCAGCATTCCTAAAATTGAGCGGTCAACTGCGGTTTTTAGGATGATTATCCTTGCTGACGCGCCGGCACAGCCGACGCGTCGTGTTGTTTACTTGAGCCGGAACGCGACGACATTGCCTTTGGACGTCTCCACCGCGAAACCCGGCCCGATATCGACAGGCGCCGAATGGACGCCGCTGTCGACTTTCGCACGCGCCGCGAAACTGCCATCCTCGCTCGACAGCACGTGGACGTATCCCTCGCCGTCTGCCACCACGACCCAGGCGCCGAGCGCCAGCGGTGCGGTCACTGCGCGGCGCGCCAGCTTGTCCTGCCGCCAGCCGGCGCGGCCGCTGGTTTTATCGTAGGCCGTCACGGCGTCCTTGTCGTCGGTGACGTAGACATTGCGTTCGTCCATCGCCAGGCCGGTGTTGCTGGAGGTGTCGCGCGCCCACAGCAATTCCCCGTTGCGGCGGTCGAAGCAGGCCACCCGTCCCTGATAGGCGACCGCACACACCTGGCGTTCATCCACGGCCGGATTGCCCATCACATCGGCCACCCGCTCGAGTTCGGTCGCCCCGCGCGGCAGCGCCACGGTGGCCTCCCACAACTGCGCGCCATTGGCCGCATTGAGCGCGACCAGTTTGCCGCCCGGGAACCCGGCATAGAGCACCTCGTCACGCACGGTCATACCGCCCGAACCGCGCAGGCTCAATACCGGCAGGTTGCGGGTATACAGCCATTTGCGGCTGCCGTCGGCGACCCCGAGCCCCTGCACGCGGCCATCGCCCGTGCGTGCGATGACAATGTCCCCCACGACCAATGCCTGGCCGGTCACTTCGCTCGACAAAGCCACTTTCCAGCGCACCTGACCGCTGGCCTGATCCAGCGCCAGCAACTCGCCTTTGGTGCTGCCTACCAGCACCAACCCCTGCCCCACGCCTGCGCCGGCCGACAGTTTGGTGTCGGCATCGGTTTTCCATACCGTGTTGCCATTGGCTACCGCGATGCGCACCACGCGGCTGCCGCCCGCGGCAAACACATCGTCACCTGCGGCCTGGGGACGGAAAAGATAACCGTGGGTATCCCCCGTCTCGCCTTTCCAGGCTTCGGTGAGGCTGGCCGTGGATTTGAATTCGACCAGCTCCGCAGGCTTGGCCTTGACCGGACCGTGGCCGAACCAGCCGCCCACCGTGCTGGTCATCGAACCGACCGTGCTGCATCCCGACATGGCCAGCGCCAGGCCGGCGACTATCATGCGCATCTTCACTTGGCTTCTCCTCCCAGTGCATCGAGCTTCAGTTCGACGATGCTGCGATAGGGATTGTCTTTTTCCATCTTTCCGAACGCCGCCTGATACGCCACGCGCGCCTCGGTTTTCTTGCCCTGCGCCATCAGCACATCGCCCCGCATGTCTTCGAAACGGAAGGCGAACGCATCGCTATGCGAACCTGCCAGGGTTTTCAACGCCGCGTCGTATTGTTTCTGGTCGAGTTGCACACCCGCCAGATGCAGGCGCGCCAGACCCTTGACGGCCGGTTCCTTGCTGTTGGCCACGGCCCATTCCAGCTGGCTCTGCGCGCTTTTCAGGTCCTTGTTCATGACATTGAGCTTGGCCAGGAGCATCGCGGCACGCGGTGCATACGCCGTGCCTTTGTACTGGTCGAGCAGCATCGCGCCCGCTTCGCGTGCGCTCTTGGCGTCATTCGCAGCCAGCGACTGCGTGAGCTTTTCGTACACGGTTGCCGCTTCCAAGCTTTGCGTCACCGTATGGTTCTGCCAGTAGCGCCAGCCTGCCGCCCCCGCGACCACCACGGCCAGGCCGATCATCACCAGGTTCCCCCAGCGCTTCCACCAGGCTTTCAGTTCGTCCAGCCGTTCCTGCTCGTCGAGATCGTAGGTTGCCATGCGCTATGCCTTTTGAGTTGATGCTTCTTGAATGAATTGAATCGCCCGCGCCACCTCGACGCGAGTCTGTTCGCCTGCTTCGCGCAGCGGCTTCAGCGTCACCTGCTGCGCAGCGGCCTCGTCGTCGCCGATGATCACCGCATAACGTGCACGGCTGGCATCGGCCTTTTTCATCTGCGACTTGAAACTGCCGCCGCCGCAATGCAGGACCGCGGCGAGTCCGACACTGCGCAGCGACCCTGCCACCTGCCAGGCAAAGGCCTGGGCCGCGTCGCCGGCATGGACGATATAGGCATCGGGTGCCGGTGTCGCGATGATGCGCCCACCCGCTTCGACCAATGCCAGCAGCCGTTCGATGCCCATCGCAAACCCGGCTGCAGGCGCGGGCTTGCCGCCCAGCTGCTCGACCAGACCGTCGTAGCGGCCGCCCGCACATACCGTGCCCTGCGCGCCGAGCTGGTCGGTCACCCATTCGAACACGGTGCGGTTGTAGTAATCCAGTCCGCGCACCAGCCTGGGATTGATCTCGAAGGCAATGCCATTCGCGCGAAGCAGCGTCTGCACCCCTTCGAAATGCGCCAGCGCCTCGTCCTCGAGTTCATCCATCAGCTTGGGCGCCGCATCGTTCAGCGCCTGCATCGCCGGGTTCTTGCTGTCGAGGATGCGTAGCGGGTTGCTGTGCAGCCGGCGCCTGGCGTCCTCGTCGAGCACGTCCTGGTGCGACGCGTAATAGGCGATCAGCTTTTCGCGATGCCGCTGCCGTGCGGCATGATCGCCCAAGGTGTTGAGCTGCAGCGTCGGCGCGATGCCCAGTTCCTTCCACAGATCGGCGCACATCACGATCAGTTCGGCATCGACGTCTGGCCCTGCAAAGCCGAGCGCCTCGACGCCGACCTGGTGAAACTGCCGGTAACGGCCCTTCTGCGGACGCTCGTGACGGAACATCGGCCCGGTGTACCACAGCCGCTTGCCGCCGTCGTACAGCAGGTTGTGCTGGATCACGGCACGTACCGACGACGCCGTGCCTTCCGGGCGCAGCGTCAGCGATTCGCCGTTCAGTTCGTCGACGAAGGTATACATCTCCTTCTCGACGATGTCGGTCACTTCACCGATGGCACGCTTGAACAGCCCGGTATGCTCGAGAATCGGCGTACGCATCTCGCGGTAGCCGTAGCGCCGCAGCCAGTCGCGCACGATCGCCTCGAACCCCTGCCAGGTGTCGCTGACATCGGGCAGGCAGTCGTTCATGCCGCGCACGGATTGAATGTTGTTGCTCATAACTTAATCAACAGAGATGCATTTCACGCAGCGCCGTAACGGCTGCGCACATAGTCTTCGACGATGGCCTGGAATTCTTCGGCTATCTTCTCGCCTTTCAGCGTCACGGTTTTCTCGCCGTCGACATATACCGGCGCGACCGGCACTTCGCCCGTGCCGGGCAGCGAGATGCCGATATTGGCATGCTTGGATTCGCCGGGGCCGTTGACCACGCAACCCATCACCGCCACCTGCATGGATTCGACGCCGGGATACTGGCTACGCCACACGGGCATCTGGGTACGCAAATAGGTTTCGATATCCTGCGCCAGTTCCTGGAATACGGTCGAGGTGGTACGACCACAGCCGGGGCAGGCGGTGACCTGCGGGGTGAAGGCACGCAGCCCCAGCGCCTGCAGGATTTCCTGGCCAACCCGGACTTCCTGGGTGCGCTCGCCACCCGGCTCGGGCGTCAAGGATATCCGTATCGTGTCGCCGATGCCTTCCTGCAGCAGCACCGACAAGGCCGCGGTCGAGGCGACGATGCCTTTCGAGCCCATGCCGGCTTCGGTCAACCCCAGGTGCAGCGGGTGGTCGCACTGCGCGGCGAGGTCACGGTAGACCGATATCAGATCCTGCACCCGGCTCATCTTGCACGACAGAATGATCTTGTCGCCGCCGAGTCCCAGTTCCTCGGCCTTCTTCGCCGACTCCAGCGCGGAGGCCACCATTGCACGCCGCATCACCACCTCGGCGTCTTCCGGCTGCGGAAGACGCGCATTGTCGTCCATCATGCGCACCGCCAGCGCCTGGTCGAGGCTGCCCCAGTTGACACCGATGCGCACGGGCTTGTCGTAGCGGCATGCCACTTCGATCAACGTGGCGAACTGCTCGTCGCGCTTGTTGCCGCGCCCGATATTGCCCGGATTGATGCGCAGCTTGGCCAGGGCCTCGGCGCACTCGGGCACCTGGGTCAGCAGCTTGTGGCCGTTGAAATGGAAGTCGCCGATCAGCGGCACACGGCAGCCCAGCACATCGAGGCGCTCACGAATGCGCGGCACCGCGGCGGCGGCCTCCAGCGTGTTGACGGTCAACCGCACCAGTTCCGATCCGGCCTCGGCGAGCGCTTGCACCTGACGCACGGTCGCGGTGATATCGACGGTGTCGGTGTTGGTCATCGACTGCACCACAACGGGCGCATCGCCCCCCACCAGCACGGAACCGACCCGTACCTGACGGGTGGAGCGACGAACAATCCGGGACATCATTCTTCCAGCGTGAAGCGGGCAACCGTCACGTCAATAAAGGGTTTCAGGTCGATGGGGCGGCCGTTGTACGTCACCTGCACTTGCGCGGCATTGCCGATCACCACATCGAAGGGAGGCTGGCCGTGAACATCTGCGCTGCTGCCTGCGGGATTCAGCTGACGCATCAGCATGCGCCCGCTGGCATCCTTGATCTCGGTCCAGGATTCGTCACCGAAATCGAGGTGCAGCACACTGCCATCCGCCGCGGGGTCGGCCGTCCCAGACGCCATAGCCTCAGGTGGCGTGCCGTCCGCTGCGGCCGGAGTAACGGGCGGCACGGGCACTGCCGGGGTAGCCGGCACCGCGACACCAGCCGGTGCCGCAACAGGGGCGCTGGCGGCGGCCGGTGCCGGATGCGGCTGCGTGGCGGCCGGTGTCGGATCGTCGGGGCGTTCGCCCCCATCGCTGTTGAGCCACGCATACAACGCGACCGGCGCGGCCACTACCACCAACAGGCCGAGCAGCGACAGGATCAGCCACGGAGAAGTCAGCCATGACCGCGGCAGGGCCGGTTCGGTCGGGACGAACGCAGCCGGTTCGGTCGGTGCGCCATCCATGCGCGCCAGCAGGGACTCCGGCACCAGCCCCAACAGACGCGCATAGTTCCGCACAAAGCCGCGTGCGAATACGGGCTGGCCCAGACTCTCGAAGTCGTCCCGTTCCATCGCCTCCACCTGGCGATGCATCAGACGCAGGCGCACGGCCGCATTGTCCAGCGTGATGCCCTGCGCTTCGCGTGCCTCCCGCAAAATCTGGCCGACCGAGGCCAGCCCGTTCTCACTCATTCGAAATGTCCCGTCAGCATCTGCTGCGTCTCGTTCGAATCGGGGAAGCGTTTGCGCAGTTGCAAGGCATAGGCAGCTTCCTGCGCCCGATCGCCCAGCTTGCGTTCCAGCCGCACCCCCAGCCACAGGCTTTCGGCGGACGGCGGCGCCAGCTCGTCATGGCGCCCCAGCAGGCGCTGCGCCTCCACCAGGCGCCCCTGGCGGAAATACAGTCCGGCCAGCTTGAGGATCGAGTTGGGGCTATCGGGCTGCAGTTTGAGCGCTTTGCCCAGATTGGCCTCGGCCAGCGCGATATCGCCCTTCTTCTCGGCGCACAAACCGGCATTGGTCATGGCCAGCTCGGGCTGCGTGTACAAAGGGTTGCGAATGGCAGCGCTGAATTGCGCCAGGCCTTCATCGTAGCGGCCGCGGGTACAGAGAAACCAGCCGTAGTTGTTGTGCGCGTTCGAGTCGTTGCGATCGAGTTCAAGGGCGCGACGAAAGTTTTCCTCGGCCAGCTTGTCCTCGGCCAGGTCCATGTAGATCATGCCGTAGACGTTGTAGGCCGGACCGTAGCGATTGTCGGCCGTGATCGCCTTGCGCAACTCGTCGAGCGCAACCTTGTACTGGGTACGCGCGACATAGGCCCCGGCCAGATCCGTGAATGCACGGGCACGTTCGCGGCTCTGGCTGTCAGCCTCGCTGGCGGCCACACCGCCGCTCCCGTCCATCGGCTGCGCCGCGCAGCCCGCCAGCAATGCCGCGGTAACCAGTACACCTGCCCATTTCTTCACGCTGCCTCCTTGTGCATTCGTTTCATGACACGTCCGCTCTTGTCCGCGACTTTCCCGGCGAGTTGCCCGCAGGCCGCATCGATATCGTCGCCACGCGTCTTGCGCGTGGTCACCACCAAGCCGGCATCCTGCAGGATCTGGCGAAAGACGCGCATCGACTCTGCCCGCGGTTTCTCGTAGCCCGAGTCCGGGAACGGATTGAAGGGAATGAGGTTGAACTTGCACGGCACGTCGCGCGTCAGCTCGATCAACTGGCGCGCATGCTCGGGCTGGTCGTTCACGCCGGCCAGCATCACGTATTCGAAGGTGATGAAGTCGCGCGGCGCATGCACCAGATAGCGCCGGCAGGCGGCCATCAGTTCGCGCAGCGGATACTTCCTGTTGATCGGCACGATCTGGTCGCGCAAGGCGTCGTTGGGCGCATGCAGGCTCACCGCCAGTGCCACCGGACAACGCTCGGCCAGGCGGTCCATCGCCGGCACCAGGCCGGATGTGGATACCGTCACCCGCCGCCGTGACAGGCCGTAGGCATGGTCGTCAAGCATGATGCCGAGCGCAGTCACCACGTTTTCGAAGTTCGCCAGCGGCTCGCCCATGCCCATCATCACCACGTTGGTCACCGGCCGATCGGAGATTTCGCCAGTGGTACGGTTGGGCTCGGTCTTGAGGCTGTGATGCGCCACCCACACCTGCCCGATGATCTCGGCCACCGTCAGGTTGCGGTTGAAGCCCTGCCGCCCGGTCGAACAGAACGTGCACTCGAGCGCGCAACCAACCTGTGACGACACGCACAGCGTACCGCGGTCCTCCTCCGGGATGAACACGGTTTCGATGCCGTTGGCGACTCCGACGTCGAACAGCCACTTGCGCGTGCCGTCCGCCGACGTATGCGCATAGCTTATCGCCGGTGCCTGCACCACCGCCTGCTGCTGCAGCTTCTCGCGCAGGCTCTTGGCAATATCGGTCATCTGCGCGAAATCGGCCACGCCGGACTGGTGCATCCAGTGGAACACCTGACGGGCGCGAAACGGCTTTTCGCCGAGTTCGGTGAACCAGGCGGTCAGGCCATCCAGATCGAAATCGAGCAGGTTCTGCGGCATGCGTAGGGTTTAGCGGCCCGCGTAGACTTCGCTTGCGGGGAAGAAATAGGCAATTTCGATCGCCGCGGTTTCCGGGGCGTCGGAGCCGTGCACGGCATTGGCATCGATGCTCTCGGCGAAATCGGCGCGGATGGTGCCCGCTTCGGCCTTCTTCGGGTCGGTCGCGCCCATCAGCGCGCGGTTCTTGGCGATCGCGTCTTCACCTTCCAGGACCTGCAGCACCACCGGGCCCGAGATCATGAAATCGACCAGATCCTTGAAGAACGGACGTTCCTTGTGCACGGCGTAAAAACCCTCGGCTTCCTGGCGCGACAGGTGCTTCATTTTCGATGCCACGACCTTGAGGCCGTTGCTCTCGAAGCGGCTGACGATCTTGCCAATCACGTTCTTGGCGACGGCATCGGGCTTGATGATGGAAAAAGTGCGCTGAACAGCCATGTATATGCTCCAGACAAAAGAGGAAAAACAGGAAAAAAGGTTCAAAAAACCATGAAAATCAGCCCGCTAGAATAACATGGGCCACCCCGGACTGTCTTGTCCTGCCGGCCGGCCGGCGGCGGTTTGCGGGATCTGCCGGGTGCGCGCAACGCCCTGGCCCGTCAGGGGTCGACGTGCGGCAGCACCCCCGCCTCATCGGGCGCGGCGCCCAGGTCGGCTTCGAAGCCGATTCCCGCCGCCCACACCAGTCGGCCGTCGCACCACATCAGCGGCATACGCGCCCGCTGCCAGGGCGGGATCCCGTGTTCCTGCAGCAGATTCTTCAGGCTGCGTCGGGGACCGCCGGCATGCAACCGAAGGTGCTCACCGCCCGCCCGTACGCCAAGCGTGACTTCGCCTGCTGCCAAGGCCGTCTGCCGGAGTCCCGTTCCGCTCGCCCGGTCCATCCGCACACGGACTCCGGCGGCCGGCACCCAGATTGCCGCTTCGCCCTGCCAGCGTACCGGCTCTGCCCAGCACGGCGCCGGCGGCACCAGATAGGCACCGCCGCGGTAGCGCCACAATTCCATCTGTCCCAGATTGACGCGCACGCGTGCATCCTCATGCGCATCCCGCAACTGGTGCAGGGCCTCGTCGAGCCGGCGCAGGCTGGGCATGGCCTGGCCGTGCTGCTCGATGAAATGGCGCAGCAGGTTGCGGGCCCGCACAGTCGACAGGCGCGCCAGCGTGGCACAGTCGAGACGGTCGCCAGCGATGGCCTCCCGTGCATCCAGCCGTGCCAGATCGTCCAGCAATTCTGCGGCATCGGCCTGCAGTGCGGCCGCACGTGCCAGGGTGCGACCGGCGCCGGGAAAATGCTGCGCCAGCAACGGCATCACCTGCTGACGCAGCGCGTTGCGGCGATATCGGGTGTCCCGGTTGCTTTCGTCGTCGACCCACGCAAGGCCCTGTTCCTGCGCGGCGCGCAACAACTCGGCGCGGGGAATGGACAGCAACGGCCGCAACTGGGCTGCGCGCCAGCCGGGCCGGTCTTGCCGTTCGGCCATGGCCGCCAGGCCTTTCGGCCCGGCGCCGCGCAGCAATTGCAGAAGAAGCGTCTCGGCCTGATCGTCCTGATGGTGTGCCGTGAGCAGGAAATCCGCATCCAACGCGGCAAAGATGCGCTGGCGTTCCCGCCGCGCGGCCGCCTCGACGCCGGCCGGGTCGTCGCGCGCGATCTGTACGCGATGAATGGCTAATTCAACCGCGTGCGCTGCGCATAGCCGGTCGCAGGAATCGGCCCAGTCGTCCGCATGGGGCGACAGGCCATGGTGCACGTGCACCGCCTGCAGTTCGAACGGATGCCGGTCGCGCAACGCCAGCAGGGCATGCAGCAGGACGACCGAGTCGAGTCCGCCCGACAGGGCCAGCGTCAGTCGCGCGTGCGGAGGAACGTGACGGCCAAGCACGTCCGCCACCTCTGCAACGATCGCCTTATTTGACGGGGATTTCCTTGAAGCTTCCATACGCCCGCAGACGCTGGTAACGCGTATCCAACAGGGCGTCGAGCGGCTGTTTGCGCAATTCGGCGAGGGTATCGGTCAGGGCGCGGCGCATCGCCTGGAACATGGCATCCCAGTCGCGCTGCGCACCGCCCAGCGGTTCTTCGACAACACGGTCGACCAGCCCATTGGCTTTCAGACGGTCGGCGGTAATGCCCAGCGTTTCGGCGGCAACCGAGGCCTTGTCGGCGCTCTTCCACAGGATCGAGGCACAGCCTTCCGGCGAGATCACCGAATAAGTGGAGTACTGCAGGATCAGCATGCGGTCGCCGACGCCGATCGCCAGCGCGCCACCCGAGCCGCCTTCGCCGACGATGGTGCACACGATCGGCGTCTTCAGTTCGGCCATCACATAGAGATTGCGCGCGATCGCCTCGGATTGCCCGCGTTCCTCCGCACCAATTCCGGGATAGGCGCCCGGCGTATCGATGAAGGTGAAAATCGGCAGGCTGAATTTCTCGGCGAGACGCATCAGCCGCAGCGCCTTGCGATAGCCTTCGGGACGCGGCATGCCGAAATTGCGGTAGATCTTTTCCTTAGTGTCGCGGCCTTTCTGGTGGCCGATCACCATCACCGGCTCGCCGTTGAAGCGGGCCATGCCGCCGACGATCGCGGCATCGTCGGCATAGGCGCGATCGCCGTGCAGTTCGACGAAATCGGTGAACAGCCCCTGCACGTAGTCGAGCGTATACGGCCGCTGGGGATGGCGCGCCACCTGCGACACCTGCCAGGCATTGAGCTTGGCGTAGATGTCCTTGGTCAGCGTCTGACTCTTCTTCTGCAGGCGGCGGATTTCTTCCGAGATATCCAGCGCGGAGTCATCCTGCACAAAGCGTAGTTCTTCGATCTTGGCTTCGAGTTCCGCAATCGGCTGCTCGAAATCGAGGAAAGTGGTTTTCATCGGTGGTCTTTATCAAACTGTCACAAAAACAGGTCAGCCGGGCATTTTAGCAGCCCGGCGCCTTTTACCATCCGATTCGGCGCCATGCGGCTTAATGATGGTGATGGCCGTGCGCACCGTGCGCGTGACGATGGGCGACTTCGTCCGCCGTCGCCGCACGCACGTCGGCCACGACGCACTGAAAATGCACGGCCTGGCCGGCATAAGGGTGATTGCCGTCGACCACCACCTTGTCTTCGGCGACGTCGGTCACGGTGTAGAGCACTTCCTCGCTGCCGTCGACCGGCGAGCCGACGAATTGCATGCCAATCTCGATGTCGGCGGGAAAGGACTCGCGCGGTTCCAGCCGCACCAGATCTTCCTCGAATTCGCCGAATGCATCGGCCGGCTGCAACTTGAGCTCGACGGTCTCGCCGACAGCCTTGCCTTCCAGCGCCTGTTCCACCAGCGGGAAAATGTTGTCGTAGCCGCCGTGCAGATAGCTGACCGGCTCGTCGCTTTCCTCCAGCAGCTTGCCGTCCATATCCTTGACGATATAGGTGATGGTGACCACGGTATCCTTGCTAATATTCACTTGAGTTCCTTTACCAGTTGGAGCACTTCCGCCGCATGGCCGCGACTGGAAA
Source organism: Pseudomonadota bacterium (assembly GCA_043821985.1). Lineage (GTDB taxonomy): Bacteria > Pseudomonadota > Gammaproteobacteria > Burkholderiales > Thiobacillaceae > Thiobacillus. Next base: position 10,717 of record JBDRCF010000046.1, on the reverse strand, counting down.
CGCCATACAGTGCGTGACGGATGACGCCCTGTTTGTCGATGATGAAGGTGGAGCGCACCATGCTCTTGCGTATGACGCCATCCACTTCCTTGTCCTGCAGTACGCCATATGCCGTACAGGTGGCCTGTTCCTTGTCGGCCAGCAGCCTCACGCTGATGCCGTGCTTGTCGCGAAACTCGCCATGCTTGATGCAATCGTCGCGCGAAACGCCGAGTACGGCGGCGCCCAATTTGGAAAACGCGCCTTCCAGTTCGGAAAATTCGATCGCTTCGGTCGTGCAGCCCGGGGTGTCGTCGCGCACATAGAAATACAGCACCAGCGTCTTGCCCCGGAACTGAGACAACTCGACGATGTTCATGTCCGCGTCGGGGTTGGAAAAGTCCGGCGCCCGATCTCCTGCTTTCAGCATGGGTTACTCCGCCTTAGTGTATTTCCGGCAGCATTCTAACAGCCCTGCAGGTGCCGCATCGCTATAATCGCGTCCATGATGACTGCCCTGCTCGGTGGCTTGAGCCCCGCCCGTTTCCTGCGCGATGTCTGGCACAAGCGCCCGCTCCTGATCCGCAACGCCGTACCCGGCTTCACCGGCCTCCTGTCTCCCGGCGAGATGCGGCAACTGGCCGCCCGCGACGATGTGGAATCGCGGTTGGTCCAGGGCAGCGGCACGCACTGGCAACTCGACCACGGCCCGTTCAGCAAACGCGATTTCAAGCGCCTGCCCAAGACCGACTGGACGCTGCTGGTACAGTCGCTCAACCACCTCCTGCCCGCAGCCGACGCCTTGTTGGCGCGCTTCAACTTCATCCCGCATGCCCGCCTCGACGACCTGATGGTGAGCTACGCCGTATCCGGCGGCAGCGTGGGGCCGCATTTCGATTCCTACGACGTCTTCCTGCTGCAGGGGCAGGGACACCGTCGCTGGCGGATCAGCACGCAGACCGACCTGACGATCCTGGGCGACGTGCCGCTGAAAATCCTACGCCGTTTCGAAGCGGAAGACGAATGGGTGCTGGGCCCCGGCGACATGCTCTACCTGCCGCCACATGTCGCGCATTACGGCGTCGCCGAGGACGAATGCATGACCTATTCGATCGGTTTTCGCGCGCCCACCACCGAAGAAATGGCACATGGCTTTCTGATGCATCTGCAGGACACGATCGCGCTGGAGGGCCGCTATGCCGACCCCGATCTGCGCCTGCAGGCCCATCCCGGTGAAATCGGCCGCGCAATGCTGGGCCAGATCGAGGACATGATCGCCAAAATCAAATGGAGCAAGCGCGACGTCGCCGAATTCGCCGGACGCTACCTGTCCGAACCCAAGCCGAATGTTTTTTTCGATGCGCCGGACACGCCGCTCAGCCGGGCCGCCTTCAATAAATACACGAACAAGCATGGCGTCGCGCTCAATTCCAAATCGCGCCTGCTGTTCGCCGGAAAGCGCTTTTTCATCAACGGCGAGGCCTTTACGCCCGCAGCAGGCGAGATCGCCGCACTGCGGCAACTGGCTGACCAGCGCCATCTCGCACCCGCAAGGGGTACGCCGCCAGACGTTTATGCCCTTCAGGGTGCTCGCCCTGCGGGCGGTCGTGGCGCAGCACCGCCCGTGCCTGCCACCCTGCGCGAGCGCCTGTACGATTGGTATGAAGCCGGCTGGCTGGAGATCGACACCCCATGAACGCCTTTGAAACCCCTGCCGAATTCCGGGCTGCATTCGACACACTGGTGGCTGCGACGCACCGCCAGCTGCGTGTGTACGACCATGACCTGAACCTGCTGGACCTCGACGACGCGTCGCGGCTCGCCGCATTGCGCGCACTCTGCGTGGCTGGCGGCGGACGCCGCATCGAACTGCTGCTCGACGACATCAGCCGCGTCGCACACGACCACCCTCGCCTGATGCTGCTGCTGCGGGATTTCGGCCATGTCCTCGAAATCCGCCAGGCCGACCCCGACGCGCCCCGTCCCGACCAGGCGTTTGTGCTGGCCGACCGTCACGGCGTCCTGCTGCGCGCCGACAAGTCCGCGGTGCATGGCACCCTGCACCCTGACGATCCCGGCAATGCGACGGCACTGCACCAGAACTTCGAAGGCATGTGGCAACGTTCGCCGGCCAGTGTGTCGGCGACCACGCTCGGTTTGTAAGCTAGAGTCCGCTCAGCCAGTCCAGCTCAGATTCACTGAAGCCGGCCTGGCGGCGCGCCGCCAGATTGAATGGCGGCTTCAAGGGCGGCGCGTCGTAATCGACCAGCAACTGCCGAAATGTCGTATCTGGCTGCAGGCCGCGTGCCGCGCACAACCAGCCGAACCAACGGCTGCCGATGGCGACATGGCCGATCTCGTCACGTTCGATGACGGCGAGAATCTCGACCATGCGCGTATCGTGCGCGGCCTTCAGTTTGTCGACGATCAGCGGCGTGGCATCGAGCCCGCGCGCTTCCAGCACCCGCGGCACCAGCGCCATGCGCACCAGCGGGTTGTGCGCGGTTTTCAGCGCCATGTCCCACAGGCCGTTATGCGCCGGGAAATCCCCGTAGGCAAACCCCAGCGTCGCCAGATGCGCACTCAATAGTTCGAAATGCAGCGCTTCCTCGTCAGCAACCGAAAGCCAGTCGGCGTAATACGCCGGTGGCATGCCGGCAAAGCGGTGCGTCGCATCGAGCGCCAGATTGATGGCATTGAATTCGATATGCGCCAGCGCATGGATGAGTGCCGCCCGGCCGGTCGGCGTGTCGGTACGGCGGCGCGGCACCTGGTGCGGCGCGATCAACTCGGGTTTTTCCGGCTGGCCAGGCTGGTCGATGGGAACACGCGGCGCTCCGGCCGCAAGATCGATCCGGCCCGCCCGCCAGTCGGCCCACAATGCATGCACGCAACACGTTTTGTCCGCCGGCAGGCGGGCGTGCAGACACGCGGCCACACGCTGAGGCAACGAATCTAGCGCCGGTCCACCCACCGGATACCCATCAGCGCGATGGTCAGGAAAATCAACAGGGGCAGAATCGACACCACGACCACCGGCCAGTCGTTCAGCAAGCCGAGATGGCCGAACAGCCGGCTCAGCAGATGAAAACCAAGCCCGGCCAGAATCCCGATGAAAATCTTGCTGCTGGTGCCGCCGGCACGCGGCCCCTGGATCGCAAACGGCATGGCGATCAGCATCATGATCGGGATGACGAAGGGCCCGACGAACTTCGACCACAGGGCAAGTTCGTAGCGCGTCGCTTTCTGGCCGTTTTCCTTGAGATGTGCAACATAGCGCCACAGGGTGCGCGCCGACATCTGTTCCGGCGCGATCAGCAACACGCTGAGAATGTCCGGGGTAAGCACCGACTGCCAGTCCAGATGCGCATTCCGGATCGCATGAATACCGTCGGCGTCGAACCGGGTTTCCACCACCTGCTGCAGATCCCAGGTCTGGCCGCCGCGCCAGTGGGCCTCCTGGGCCGCACGGATCCAGCCGAGGCGCCCTTCGGCATCAAAGCCGTAAATCTCGATATCGCGCAAGGTATTGTCCGGCATCACTTCGCGCACATTGATGAACGCGCTGCGATCCTTGACCCACAGACCGGAACGAAACTGCTGCGCCACGACGGAATGGGTGGCCAGCAACTTGTAGCGTTGCGCCGCCTGCTCCGACCACGGCGCGACATATTCGCCGATGACCAGCACCAGCAGTGACAACAACACACCGATCACGCTGAAATAACCGGCCACGCGCCAGTTCGACAGGCCCGACACGCGCATCACCGCATATTCGGAATTGCCCACCAGGCGCGACAGCGTGAACAGGGTGCCAATCAGCGCAGCCACCGGCAGGATTTCATACAGATGCCCGGGGACGTTGAGCATCACCACCACCACCGCTTGGCCGAGGCCGTAATTGTTGCGGCCCAGCGCACCCAACTCCTGAATCACGTCGAAAAACGCAAACAGCACCAGGAGTGCCAGCAGCACGAAGGCCGAGGCAAACAGGACCTGTCCGCCCAGGTAGCGCGCGAGCAGCCTCATGCACGTCTCCCGCGCGGCGCAAATTGACGGGTTCGCAGCCAGAACAGGGCGACCACGGCAAACAGCATCACCAGGTGCGATGCCACCATGCCGCCCCAAGGGTTGAGTTTGCCCTGGGCCACCCAGGCCTGCGTCAAGGACAGCAGGTTGTTGTAGACGAAGTACAGCAGCAGCGCGGTCATCAGCCCGTAGGAACGGCGTGCCCGCGTGTTGACGAAACTGAGCGGAATGGCCATGACGGCGAGGATGAGTGCGGATACGGGTACACCGACTCGCCACAGCAGTTCGGCCCGCGCCGGTGCCGTCTTGTCGGCCAGCAATTCGTTCAGGGGCGCCTGGCGGATGCCGGTTTCCTTACCGTTCACGGGAACCGGGTCGAGCCGCATCCAGTAGCGCTCGAATTGCACAATCCGGTAATCGAGCTTGCCGGGCGTTCCCTCATAGCGGCGCCCATCCTTGAACACCAGATAACGCGAACCGTCAGGCATTTCCGTGTGACTCCCCTCGCGCGCCACCACCAGGCCGAGCTGGCCGTCGATGCGCGACTGCATGAAGATGTTGCGCACGATGCCGGTCAGCGGATTCAGCGACTCCACGTAATAGACGCGCTGACCGGCGGTGGATTCGGCGAACATGCCGGGGGCGATCAGCGAACTTTCGCTGCGACTGCGCAGGTCCTGGCGATACTCTATTTTCTTGGTCTGTGCCCAGGGATTGATCACCAGGGTGATCAGCAGGATGACCAGCGAGAACGGCACGGCGAACGCCAGCACCGGCCGCATCCATTGCGTCAGCGACAGGCCGGCATTGAACCAGATCACCATTTCGCTGTCCCGCCACATACGCGACAAGGGCAACAGCACGCCGGCAAACAGGGCGATCGTCATCAATACCGGCAGGAAGAACAGCAGCGAAAAGCCAAGAAAGGAAAAAACCGCCTCGTTGGCAAGTTCGCCGCGCGCCACGTCGCCGAGCAGGCGGATGAACAACACGACCAGCGCGATCGCCACCAGTACCGTCAGCACGGCACCGGTAGTGAGCGCCATTTCACGGGTCAGCGCGCGACGATAGAGCATGGGAATGGCCGGAAACCGTTCACGAAATGAACGGGCTTTTGACATTCCACCGCGCCCGCGCCAATAATCGCCTCATGGGCAACGCCGAATTCCGGCGAATCGGCAAATTGTATTTTTTTGAGCACAGACATGGAAAACAAGGAAATCGAACTCGAATTTAGCATAAAAAGCGGCGCTCCCGAAAAACAGCGCACGGCCTGTGTCGTCGTCGGCGTGTTCGAAAGCCGCAAGCTGTCGGGACCGGGTATCGACGTCGACCGTGCCAGCGACGGCTATCTGTCGGACATCCTGCGCGGCGGCGACATGGAAGGCAAGGCCGGCAGCACGCTGCTGCTGCACCGGGTGCCCAACATCCTGGCCGACCGTGTCCTGCTGGTCGGACTCGGCAAGGAACGCGACTTCCATGAAAAAAGCTACCGCGACGCCATCGCCTGCGCGGTGCGTACGCTACGTGATACCGGTTCGATGGAAGCCACCATCACGCTCAGCGAAATCCCGGTGAAGAAACGCGACGTCACCTGGAACGTCGAACAGGCCGTGGTCAGCGCCCACGATGCCTTGTATCGCTTCGATCACATGAAGAGCAAGTCCAGCGAGACGCGCCGTCCGCTCAAACGCGTCATTTTTGCCGTGTCGCGGCGCGGCGAACTGAAATACGGCGAGACCGGGCTTGCGCGCGGGCTAGCCATCGCTCACGGCATCGGTCTGGCCAAGGATCTTGGCAATACGCCTTCCAATATCTGCACGCCGGAGTATCTGGCCGGCGAAGCGAAGAAAATGGCGAAAGCCCACGGCTTCGGCTGCGAGATTCTCGATTATGCCGCCTGCGAAAAACTGGGCATGGGCTCCTTCCTGTCGGTCGGCAAGGGCAGCGACAAACCGCCACGTTTCATCGTGCTGAAACACGAAGGCGGCACCAAGGGCGACAAGCCGGTGGTGCTGGTCGGCAAGGCGGTCACCTTCGACGCCGGCGGCATTTCGCTCAAACCGGCCGCCGAGATGGACGAGATGAACTACGACATGAGCGGTGGCGGCGCAGTCATCGGCGCCTTCCGCGCCATCGGCGAACTGGGCCTGCCGCTCAACGTCGTCGGCCTCATCCCGGCTTGCGAAAACATGCCGGATGCCAACGCCAACAAGCCGGGCGACATCGTCAAATCGATGTCCGGCCAGACCATCGAAATCCTCAACACCGATGCCGAAGGCCGCCTGATCCTGTGCGATGCGCTGACCTATGCCGAACGCTTCGAACCCGACGCCGTGGTCGACCTGGCCACGCTCACCGGTGCCTGCGTGATCGCCCTCGGCGCCCACCCGAGCGCGCTCTACAGCAACCACGACCCGCTGGCGCGCGAGATCGAACACGCTGCCGACCACGCTTGGGACCGCGTCTGGCGCATGCCCTTGTGGGACGACTATCAGGAGCAACTGAAGAGCAGCCTTGCCGACATGGCCAACATCGGCGGCCGCCCGGCCGGCTCGATCACCGCAGCCTGCTTCCTGTCGCGCTTCGCCAAGAAATACCACTGGGCACACCTCGACATCGCCGGCACCGCGTGGAAGGGCGGGCGCGAAAAAGGCTCGACCGGTCGCCCGGTGTCGCTGTTGGTACATTTTCTCTTGAACCGCGCCCAGAAGTAACCCGGCAGCAATGACCGAAATCACCTTCTACACCTTTGCCGACAGCCCATTCGACGTCGCCCGCCGCGTCGCGACCAAGGCGTACGGCCAGGGCAGGCAGGTGATGATCTACGCGCCGGACGCGGCAGTGGCCGATGCCATCGACCGCCTGTTATGGACAACGCCTGCGCTGGGATTCGTGCCGCACTGCCGCGACAGAGACGCGTTGGCAAACGAAACGCCGATACTGATCGGCGCTGACGCCGATGCCTTGCGCCAGGCAGATGTGATGATCAACTTGCATCACGAACAGCCTCCTGCCTTTGCCCGATTCGAACGGCTGATCGAAATCGTCGGCCAGGACGAAAACGGACGCGAACAGGGCCGCGCCCGATACCGTTTCTATCAGACGCGCGGCTATGCCCTGAAAACGCACGATCTGCGCCAGTCCGCCGGCTAGGAGGTTCCCCATGAGCGACAGCCCCTTGTTGAACAAGATGGATGCGCTGCTGAAAAAGCATCGCGGCGGCGCCGAGGGCGTGGCGGCAGCCGAACCGCCGGGGCCTTGTACGCAGGCTACGCCACCCGACGCCTGGCTGCCTGTGCTCACCCACGTGATCGAACGCGGGACCCCGCCAGAACCTGCCGCCCTGCCTGCAAGCCCGCCTCTCGCACCCGCTTCACCACCCATTCAAGCTGAAACGCCCGCTACCGAGCCCCTGCCTTCCGCTGTAAGCGACACGCTGGCCGAGCAATTGATGAGCGAACTGGCGCCCCGCCTGTCCGAGGTCATGGAGAAACAGGTCGCCGCCGAACTGCGCAAGAACATCGACCAGACCGTGTCGAGCCTGCTCAGCCAGCTCGACGTCAACGTCCGGGAAATCGTGCGGGACGCCGTCGCCGAGAAACTCAAGCAACCCCGCGACCCATCAAGCCGATAGCCTATCGCCCATTGCGTCGCTGGAATTAATCCCGGGCGGTCGTAACTTGTCCCAAGGCTTTTTTGGGATAATCACGGCTTTGCCCGCACCCCATGGAACTCGCCAAATCCTTCGAACCGGCCGACATCGAAAAACGCTGGTACGCCCAGTGGGAAAGCGCCGGCTACTTCAAGGCCGGCGCATACGACTCCACACGGGCTTCAGTCCGTAGTGGATCGGAGTCCCCTTGCGGGGATGCGCCCGACGCTCCCGCCTACTGCATCATGCTGCCGCCGCCCAACGTCACCGGCACGCTGCACATGGGCCATGCTTTCCAGCACACCCTGATGGACGCCCTCACCCGCTACCACCGCATGGCGGGCGACAATACCCTGTGGCAGCCTGGCACCGACCATGCAGGCATCGCCACGCAGATCGTCGTGGAACGCCAGCTCGATGCGCAGAACATCTCGCGCCACGACCTTGGACGCGAAAAATTCCTCGAAAAAGTCTGGGAATGGAAAGCGCATTCCGGCTCTACCATCACGCGGCAGATGCGCCGGCTCGGCACCAGTCCCGACTGGAGTCGCGAGCGCTTCACCATGGATGCCGGGCTGTCGAAGGCGGTCACCGAAGTCTTCGTGCGGCTCTATCGCGAAGGCCTGATCTACCGCGGCAAGCGGCTGGTGAACTGGGATCCGGTACTCGGAACGGCTGTGTCCGACCTTGAGGTCGTCAGCACCGAGGAAGACGGCTTCATCTGGGAAATCAACTATCCGCTGGAAGATGGCAGCGGTCACCTGACCGTGGCCACCACGCGCCCGGAAACCCTGCTCGGCGACACCGCGGTCGCCGTGCATCCCGAGGATGAGCGCTATGCGCACCTCATCGGCAAGCACGTGCGCCTGCCGATCGCCGAGCGCAGTATTCCCGTCATCGCGGATGAGTACGTCGATCGCGAGTTCGGCACGGGCGTAGTGAAGATCACCCCTGCGCACGACTTCAACGACTGGCAGGTCGGGCAACGCCACAAGCTCATGGCAATCAGCGTCCTCACGCTCGACGCCAAAATGAACGAGCTCTGCCCCACCGAATACCAGGGACTCGACCGCTATGACGCGCGCCAGAAGCTGCTCGACGCACTGCAGGCGAAGGGCCTGCTGGTCTCGGCCAAGCCGCACAAGCTGATGATCCCGCGCGGCGACCGCACTCACGCAGTGATCGAGCCGATGCTCACCGACCAGTGGTTCATGAGCATGGAAGGCCTGGCCAAGCAAGGGCTCGCCGCGGTCGACTCGGGCGAACTGAAATTCGTGCCGGAAAACTGGACCACCACCTACCGGCAGTGGCTGGAAAACATCCAGGACTGGTGTGTTTCGCGCCAGCTGTGGTGGGGCCATCGCATCCCGGCGTGGTACGACGCCGACGGCGAGTTCTACGTCGCGCACACCGAGGAAGAAGCAAGGAAGCAGGCCGGCGGCCGCGAACTGACGCAGGACAACGACGTGCTCGATACCTGGTTCTCCAGCGCGCTGTGGCCCTTCTCGACGCTGGGCTGGCCCGAACAGACGCCGGAACTCGAGCGCTACCTGCCGACTTCGGTGCTGGTCACCGGCTTCGACATCATCTTCTTCTGGGTTGCCCGCATGGTGATGATGTCGAAGCACCTTACCGGCAAGGTCCCGTTCCGCGAGGTGTACGTCACCGGCCTGGTGCGCGACGCCGAAGGCCAGAAGATGAGCAAATCCAAGGGCAACGTACTCGACCCGATCGATCTCATCGACGGCATCGCCGTAGGCGATCTCGTCGCCAAGCGCACCCAGGGTCTGATGAACCCCAAGCAGGCCGCCAGCATCGAGAAACGCACCCGCAAGGAGTTCCCCGATGGCATCGCCGCCTACGGTACCGACGCCCTGCGCTTCACGTTTGCTTCGCTCGCCACTCACGGGCGCGACATCAAGTTCGACCTGCAGCGCGCCGAGGGCTACCGCAATTTCTGCAACAAGCTGTGGAACGCCACCCGTTTCGCGCTGATGAACCTGGAAGGCCACGACTGCGGGCAGGCTGCCGACCAGCCGATGGATTTCTCCGATGCCGACCGCTGGATCGCCACACGTCTGCAACAGGCCGTCGGTGACGTGCACGAGGCCTTCGCCGCTTACCGCTTCGACCAGGCCGCGCGCGCGGTCTACGAATTTGTGTGGGACGAATACTGCGACTGGTATCTGGAACTCGCCAAGGTGCAGTTGAACCATGGGACGCCCGAGCAGCAGCGCGCCACTCGCCGCACCCTGGCCACCGTACTTGAAACCACGCTGCGCCTCGCTCACCCCATCATCCCCTTCATCACCGAGGAACTGTGGCAGAAGGTCGCGCCGCTGGCCGGCGTGCACGGCGACAGCATCATGCTGGCAGCCTATCCACAGACCGATGAAGCACAACGCCATCCCGACAGTGTTGCGCGGATTCAATTGCTGAAGGAACAGGTCAACGCCTGCCGCACCTTGCGCGGAGAAATGAATCTGTCACCCGCCCAGCGCGTGCCGCTGGTAATCGAAGGCGATGCCGCCGTGATCAACGCGCTGGCGCCCTACATGGTTGCCCTGGGCAAGCTTGGCGAAGTCAGCGCGGTGACCGCGCTGCCGGAAGCCGACGCCCCCGTCGCACTGGTCGGCGACATGCGTATGATGCTGGTGGTGGAAATCAACAAGGATGAGGAACGCGCCCGCCTCGCCAAGGAAATCGCCCGCATCCAGAACGAGATCAAGAAAGCCGAAACCAAGCTCGCCAACCCCAGCTTCGTCGACAAGGCCCCCGCTGCCGTGGTGCAGCAGGAGCAGGCCCGGCTTGCCGACTTTGCGGCCATGTTGCAGAAGCTGGAGGCGCAGCACACGCGGCTGGGTTGACCGTTCCCCACCCCACTCCAAACAAAAAGCGCGGCCATGGCCGCGCTTCAGCTTGCTGACAAACTCCGTCTTTTTCCGAAGACGGGGTTTTGTTTTTGCGGATTTCGATTCAAGCGTACTGACACGCCGATCGAAGCAACAATTCGCCATCGAGATCTCGCAAGCGGCTCTTACACAGCCACGACGT
>JBDRCF010000045.1:0-27857 GCA_043821985.1 Pseudomonadota bacterium | reverse complement strand
GATTCCAACATACGAATTAACGGAGAAATGGTTCATGACGTTATTGAGTTTTCCGACACGATCCGCCCTGTCCACAAAAAATCATGCCTCGCAATACGCCTGCAGAACGGATCAGGCCGCCTTCGGCTCGGCAGGAACAACGACTTCGGTGAACCAGATCATAGTGGCCGTGGAAAGCGCCAAACGAATAGCGCCCATCTCGAGATCGTTGCTGCAACTGGGCTGCCATTATCCAGAGCAGATACCCTGACCGGCGCGTAGAGCAAGCCCATGTCCAAGAAAAACGACGATCTGCTAAAACGACTTCTCGCGACCTTCCGGATCGAGGCTGACGAACACCTCAAAGCGATGACGTCGGGCTTGCTAGCGCTGGAAAAAGCCCCAGCGGGAGCCGAATCGGCGACCATTATCGAGACAGTATTTCGCGATGCGCACAGCCTCAAAGGTGCCGCGCGGGCGGTGAATCTCGTACCCGTCGAATCGCTATGCCAATCGCTGGAAAGCGTATTCGCTGAACTGAAGAATGGACGGCTCCCGGTTTCCCTGCCTCTGCTGGATCTGTTGCATCAGGCCATTGCCTGGCTCGGTGACCTGATAACGGGTGACTTCGGCACTTCGCCCACGATTCCGCCGCCAATCGCTACGCTGAACTACCAACTTAGCCAGGCGGCGGCCGGGGTCCTGCCAACCCGGACCGCTGCGCCGGAATCGGTCGTAGAAGCGTCGATTGCGAATGCCATTCCGCACACATCGCCCACCGCAATCGGTACATCCTCAGGGACAGTTAGGATTCCCACCGCGAAACTCGATATTGTTATGCGCCAGGTCGAGGAGTTATTGTCGCCGCGGCTGGCAGCATGCCAGCGCACCCTGGAACTGCGCGACACAGCAACCATGGTCGCGACCTGGAAAAAAACGCGCGCACAAATACAGCCGGTGCTGCGGCGCATCGAACGCTGGGCTGCACGTATGGGCTCCTCCAACGATCAAGTCTATAGCCGCAAGGGACTCCTGAAAGTGCTCGACTATCTAGATGGTGAGCATCTGTTCATTGCCATGATCGAGAGCCGCCTGGCACGACTGAACAAGTCCGCTGCACGCGACCAGCGCACCTTGACTGGAATGACAGACAGCCTGCTGCATGAAGTGAAGGAAATGCAGTTACTGCCATTCGCATCGTTGCTCGAAGTCCTCCCACGTCTCGCGCGCGAACTTGCTCGCGAACAAAGCAAGGAGGTGGAATTGCTGGTGACCGGGAGCGAGATCGAAGTCGATCGGCACATCCTCGACGATCTGAAGGATCCGCTTATCCATCTGCTACGCAATGCCATTGATCACGGCATCGAAACGCCGGCGGTGCGTGCTGACAGTGGTAAACCGTCGCACGGCACAATCACGCTCGCGATTTCGCAACGGGACGGCGGCAAGGTCGAGTTGCGGATTGCCGACGACGGTACTGGCATCGATAGCGATCGGGTGAAGGCATCTGCCAGAAAACTGGGGGTGTTCCCCGCCGAGGCAGACGACCGGCTCAGCGAGCGCGATATGCTCGAACTCGTATTCCAGTCCGGCGTTTCGACCAGCCCAATCATCACCGACGTCTCCGGGCGTGGGCTTGGCCTCGCGATCGTACGTGAGAAGGTCGAGAGCCTACGCGGCAGCATATCGATCGAGTCGAATCGCGGGACCGGAACTATTTTTCATATCGTCCTGCCGCTATCGCTGGCTACGCTCCGCGGTGTGCTAGTACGCATTGGCGAACGCCTCTGTGCCATTCCTTCGGCCGGCGTCGAGCGCGTGGCCCGGGTGCCCGTCCAGGCTATTCGCACGGTGGAAAACCGGGAGACCATCGTACTCGACGGGCACGTGGTCTCCTTGTCCGGGTTGGGCGAGGTACTGGAGATGCCCCGCTCCGCTGCCGGCGACGCAATTACCCATGTGCCCGTGATCGTGCTTGGCCAGGGCGATGCACGCGTCGCGTTTGGGGTGGATGAAATCATCGGTGAGCAGGAAATACTCGTGAAAAGCCTAGGCCCCCAGCTTGTGCGCGTGCGCAATGTCGCCGGCGCCAGCATGCTCGGCACCGGTCAGGTGGTGCCGGTGCTGAACGCGGCCGACCTGCTGAAATCGGCAGCGAGCCATGTCGCGGCGCCGCGCGAGCCGACTGCCGCAGAATACCCCGCGCCCAGCGCGAAACGATCCATCCTGGTCGCCGAGGATTCGATTACGTCGCGCTCGCTGCTGAAGAATATCCTGGAGTCGGCTGGTTATGCCGTCGTCACCGCGGTGGATGGCCTGGATGCCTATACGACGTTGAAGACTGAAACGTTCGATCTGCTCGTTTCCGACATAGAGATGCCTCGTATGGATGGCTTCGACCTCACCGCCAGGGTCCGCACCGACAAGCGGATCGCGGAACTGCCAGTGGTGCTGGTGACCGCGCTCGAATCACGTGAGCACCGCGAGCGCGGCATCGACGTCGGCGCCAACGCCTATATTGTCAAAAGCAGTTTCGACCAGAGCAACCTTTTAGAGACTATCCGGCGGCTGATATGAACAGCGAGGTCATCCTGTGATCAAGGTCCTTGTGGTGGAAGACTCGCCGGTAGTACGCGATTTTCTCGTGTCCATTTTCGGCGCGGATCCCGACATTAGGGTGGCTGGCACCGCACGCGACGGCGAGGAGGCGCTCGACGCCGTGCGCCGCGTGCGTCCGGACGTGATCACCATGGATATCCACATGCCGAAGATGAATGGGCTCGAAGCCACACGCCGGATCATGGAAACCGATCCGACCCCCATCGTCATCGTCAGTGACAGTGACAACATCAACGAGGCCGTGACGTCTTTTGGCGCAGTAGAGGCTGGCGCATTGGCGATGCTACATCGCCCTGCTGGCTTCGGTCACCCCGACCACGATGCAATGGTCCACGAACTAGTGCAGACGGTGAAGCTGATGGCGGAGGTAAAAGTCGTGCGCCGCTGGCCGCGGAAACCTCCTGGAGACCAGGGGCCACGGACTATTGAAATGGGATTGGCACTGGAACCTGCGAAGCTTCGGATCGTCGCCATCGGCGCGTCCACCGGTGGGCCGCCGGTGCTGCAAACCATCCTGGCAACGCTGCCGAAGAACTTTCCTGCCCCGGTCGTGATCGTTCAGCACATGGCAGTCGGATTCAGCCAAGGATTCATGGAATGGTTGGCGCAATCGTCCACCTTGCCCATGCACCTAGCCGCCAACGGCGAATCCTTGCTTCCCGGGCATGTCTACCTCGCCCCCGACGAGGTGCAGATGAAGGTGGCGCACCATGATCGGATCATGCTCACCAAGGACAACCCGGAAAATGGGTTGCGGCCTTCGGTGTCCTACCTGTTTCGTTCAGTGGCCGAGATCTACGGCTGCGATGCCGTCGCCGGCCTGCTCACTGGAATGGGACGCGATGGCGCGGAAGAACTGCGACTGCTGAAGGAGAAAGGCGCGCTTACCTTCGCTCAGGACAAGGACACTTCCGTGGTCCACGGCATGCCGGGCGAGGCGATCAGGCTCGATGCGGCGATAATGGTGCTGCCGCCGGAGAAGATCGCTGCCATGCTGACCAGTCTGGCAAAAAACGGCCACGCGCGATGGAGGACCGCATGAGGAGGAACAACAACCAGATCGAGATTCTCATTGCCGAGGACAGCGCCACACAGGCCGAGCAATTGCGGCAGCTGCTCGAAGAACGTAAATACAGGGTCACCACGGCGCCCAATGGCAAGGCAGCCCTGGTACAGCTCGCCCAGCGCCAGCCGATGCTGGTGATCAGCGATATCGTGATGCCGGAACTGGACGGCTATGGCCTGTGCAAAGCGATCAAGGCCGACAACAGGCTAAAGCATATCCCGGTGATGCTCGTGACCACGCTCGTCGACCCGGACGACGTCATCCGCGCACTGGAATGTGGCGCGGATAATTTCATCCGCAAGCCATACGACGAGAAATACCTGCTGTCGCACATCGATTACTTACTGATGAACGTCGAACTGCGCAGGAACCAGCGAATGCAGATGGCGATAGAGATCGATATTGGCGGCAAGAAGCACTTCATCACCGCCGAACGTCAGCAGATACTTGATTTGCTTGTCTCGACCTATGAACAGGCCGTCCACGTCAACAGCGAACTCAAGGAACGGGAAAAAGAGTTGGCTTACTCCAATCAGGTGCTGCAGGGGTTGAACCGCATCGCTGAAGGCCTCAATAGCGCCATCAGCGAACACGAAGTGGTGAAAACGGCGCTACAGCACGCACTGGAGTTGCCGGGGGTCCAGACCGGGTGGATTTTTCTGCGCGTCGGCAAGGCTGGCTTCCGGCTCGCCGGCGTTCTCGGTTTGCCGCCAGCACTGAGCGGGCTGGGAGTCTTCGACAGCGATTGTGCCTGTCGGCGCAAGCTGCTGAGCGGCGAATTGGAATCGGCAATCAATATTCCGGAATGCGAGCGCCTCGTCAAAGCAAAAAGTGAAACACACGGCCTCTGCTGTCACGCCAGCGTCCCTTTATGGCTTGGGGAGAATCGTCTCCTCGGTGTGATGAATTTGGCCGGAGTAGGCCAGGGACTGTTCAACGAGGAACAATTGAAAGTTCTGCATGGCGTCGGCAATCAGATGGCGGTCGCACTGGAGCGCGCGCGACTGCGTGAAAATCTCGAAACGCTGGTGGTGGAACGCACCGCCAAACTCACTGCCGAGATCGAGGAAAGGAAGCGAGTCGAGCAGGAGCTCGGGAACGAGCGCACGCATCTGGCCGAACGCGTCGCGGAGCGCACGGCGGCGCTCACCGTCGCCAATGAGGAGTTGGCGCGGGCAAAGGCTGCGGCAGAGGAGGCATCGCGAGCCAAGAGCGCCTTCCTGGCAACCATGAGCCACGAAATTCGCACGCCCATGAACGGCGTCATCGGCATGGTGGACGTTCTGGCGCAGAGCAACCTGTCTGTGCACCAAGCCGATCTGACCAGCACCATCCGGGAGTCCGCCACCTCTCTCCTGGGCATCATCGACGACATCCTGGATTTCTCCAAGATCGAAGCTGGCCGGTTGGAGCTCGAACACGAACCGGTTTCCGTGGTCGAGCTGGTCGAAGGCCTATGCAACTCGCTGCTCCCGGTCGCCGCCCGCAAGGGAGTCGAACTGTTCCTGTTCGTCTCGCCGGATATTCCGGAACAGCTACTGTCGGACGACATGAGGCTGCGCCAAGTACTCTACAATCTGCTTGGCAATGCGATCAAGTTCTCCGCGGGGCAAGCCGGTAAACGGGGGCGCGTTTCGGTCCGTGTAGAGATCGCGCAAACCCTGCCGCTGCGCTTGACCATCCGCGTCGTCGACAACGGCATTGGCATGACGTCCGACACCGTGCTCGCCCTCTTCTCCCCCTTTACCCAAGCCGAGATTTCCACCACCCGGCGCTTCGGCGGCACGGGCCTGGGGCTGACGATCTGCAAACGGCTGGTCGACCTGATGCAGGGCGAGATCACCGTGTCGAGCGTACCCGGCGAGGGCTCCACCTTTACCGTCACCCTTCCCTTCGAGGCCGCTACCGTGCAGACGGTTCGCACGCAGCCGGATCTTTCCGGTCTGGACTGCATCGTGCTGGAAAGCCCGGATTTCCATGCCGACGATCTTCGCGCCTATCTTGAGCACGCCGGTACGCGCGTCCATCCAGCCTGCGATGCGCCAGCTGCGTCTCGGATCGCCACGCAGCTGGCGGAGCCGGTGGTCGTGATCCGGGGAGCCGGGCAGAGAGGCGAGTTGGTCGCTTCCACTGCCCACTTCGCTGCCCTGCCGAACGTGCGCCAATTGGTCATCACGCGCGGCCGGCGTCGGCGCGCCCAGGTGGAGCGATCCAATCTGGTGACGCTCGACGGCAACGCCCTGCGGCGGCTGGCCTTATTGCGTGCGGTAGCCGTGGCCGCGGGACGCGCCTCGCCTGAAGTTTTTCAAGAGAGGCCCGAGAACCACCTGGCTGGCGAAACTGCACCGCCTACCGTCGCCGAGGCACGTGCCCAAGGGCGTCTCATCCTGGTCGTGGAAGACGACGAAATCAATCAGAAAGTCATCCGGCAGCAACTCGCGTTGCTAGGGTATGCGGCAGAAATCGCGGGCAACGGCGTCGAAGCGCTACGCCTGTTGCACAACGAAGGATGCTACGCCTTGCTGCTCACCGACCTGCACATGCCTGAAATGGATGGCTATACGTTGGCTGAGACCATACGCCATGAAGAGGCGGGGCGCAGCCGCATCCCCATCCTTGCCCTCACCGCCAATGCTTTGCGGGGCGAGGCGAGCCGCGCGCTCGCCGCGGGCATCGACGAATACATGACCAAACCGGTACAGCTGCCCAAGCTCCGGGCCACGCTGGAAAAATGGCTGTCGCAGGCAGCCGGCATCGCTGCACCCGCTGCGCCGCAAAAGAAAGTCGTCAGGGGAGAAAACTCCGTCGTGGATATAACGGTGCTGGAAGGTTTGCTTGGCGGCAATCCCGCCACGGTGAGCGAATTTCTAGCCGACTATCTCGTCTTTGCACGGCTTCTCGGCAAGGATATGCGTGCGGCCCTGGATGCCGGAGATTCTCGGCAAATCGGCTTTATTGCCCATAAGCTCAAGTCCTCGTCCCGCTCGATCGGCGCGCTGGCACTGGGCGATTTGTGCGCCGTGATCGAGAATTCCACCAAAAACGGCGACATGACCGTCATTGCCCAAGATGTGGAGCAATTCGAGGCCGACCTGATGAAAGTCGAGTTGGAGATCGCCGGAATCCTGGTGGCCAATGAAGATTCTGCGGGGAGAAATAAGCCATGAGAATTCTATTAGTCGATGATGAGCCCTTCGTACTGAAGTTGCTCTCGCGCCAACTCGCGAGCCTGGGAGCCGGGGAGGTCGTTTCCCGCGAGCGCGCGGAAGACGCCCTGGATTTGCTGGAATCCGGGAAACAAACATTCGATCTGATCCTGTGCGATCTACAAATGCCCGAAATAGACGGCGTCGAATTCATTCGGCAGCTGGTACGTATCGGCTATAGCGGGGGACTGGTGCTGGTGAGTGGCGAGGACAGCCGCATCCTGCAGACCGCCGAGAAACTGTCCAAAGCCCATCGGCTCAATATCCTCGGCGCCCTGCACAAACCGGTGTCAATCGAACAATTGCGGCAGGTGTTGGGGAGCCACCCCTCGCGCACCACCATGCCTCACCCTGCCCGCAAGACCTACGAGCGCGAGGAGTTATGGCAAGCGATCATCGGCGGCAGGCTGGTCAACTACTACCAGCCCAAGGTTGACCTCGTCTCCGGCACGGTCACCGGCGTGGAAACGCTGGTGCGTTGGCTCCACCCGGAAGATGGCTTGGTATTTCCTGATCAATTCATCAGCACGGCGGAGGAGAACGGGCTCATCGACGAGTTGACGCGCACTGTGCTCGCCAATGCCTTGCGCCAAGCCTGTGCCTGGCAGGCGGACGGGCTCCATCTACAACTGGCGGTGAATGTTTCGATGGACAACCTCGAGTTCCTGAAATTTCCAGACCTCGTCGCGCAGGCAGTTGCCAAGTCGGGCCTGCCACCAACCAGGCTTGAACTGGAAGTCACCGAAAGCCGGTTGATGAAGGATCCGCTGGCTTCATTCGATATCCTTACCCGCCTGCGCCTAAAACACATTGGTTTGTCGATCGACGACTTCGGTACCGGGCACTCGTCACTCGCCCAGTTGCGCGATATTCCCTTCGACGAACTCAAGGTGGACCGGGGGTTCGTCCACGGCGCCTGCCGTGATCCATCCCTCCGGGCCATCTTCGAAGCGAGCCTGGGGATGGCGCAACAACTTGGCATGAAGACCGTGGCCGAAGGTGTGGAAGACCAAGAAGACTGGGAATTTCTGCGTACTTCCGGTTGCGACACGGCCCAAGGGTATTTCATCGCAAAGCCCATGCCCGCGGCGGATCTGATGAGTTGGATGAATACATGGGAAATTCGCTGTCGCGAACTGATGGCATCCAAATCTTGACGGATATCTGCAGCGCTGCGGCCGCGTACTGCAGGGATAGAGTTTCTCACCACGACACCTCAGATCATGCGCGCCGAACGCACCTCCTGGGAAGAAGCCACGACAATTCACGTTTTCCGTGCGCAAGGCAAGTTTTGAGGGGGGTGACTGCCAAGCGCGTCATTGGCACGACGTAACACGACTGAATGCCACCAACTTCGCCGAAGCAGCTATCGTGAAGCCCTCGCCCGCATAGTTTCCGAACACAAAAGTGTGTTCTTCGTGGAGAAGAGCACATCGACTATCAGCACATGGTCAATGACGGTTATTTCTTGACGCCGTCGAATCTTTTGAAACTCTTTCGAACATCGAGAAATATCGGTTTCGTATTCGCACCGATATTTGGAGAAACAGCCCTATTTACTGTGCAGCAAATAGGGATCTGAACGCCACTACGTAATACTCAAGCGCTCTGAAGCGCCTTTATTTGCGAGGCCTTTTTTTATTTAATTTTACCCTCTGGGGCCACACAGATGTGACGGTAAACGCGAAGCTGATATTCGAAGAAGAATCCACCGCCATATTTACCAACAAATATTCGCTCAATACATACGCCACGGTCACGAGCGGGAATGTACAAAATCCTTCGACATCAATTTTTCACCTTCGAACCCCATTTCGTTGATGATGTATACACAATCGTCAGCCATATTTTACAAGCCATTGAAACTTAATACTAAATTCTACAAATCAAGAGTCAACTCACTCCCACTCGATCATCAACAAGTCTCGCAAGCCCGCGTAGTTAAAGGGATTTTCGATGATCGGCGTAGGTTTTACCGTCGGCGTTTACCGTCAAAAAAGCTCGCTTAATGCTGGCGCGGGTTATGGAGCGGTTTGCGCGGCGTCGACACTTTCGGCCTCATCGTCGATCACGATACATCTTAGCGCGCTCTGGCTTGCCTTGGAACGCCCGAGTTTTCCCCTGCGTACGGCGCCATCCCACCGAGGATTCTTGCTACCTGCTCAAGCCCACCCACTACGGTATGTGCGCCCTCATCGATGTCTTCGTACCGGCCTTGGCGTCCACCGATTGCCGCATCCTGAGGCCGAGCCTATCGAGGCACAATGGACTGCGGGCTGCTGCCCTGGGACAACCACTCGCGCCGAAGAAGGGCGTACTGCATGGTGTTCTCATAGATCGGAGCCCCACTGTCATCGTTCCTGAAAGATACGAACTCCTTGAAAACTCCCTCCTGCCGCATTCCGAGTCTTTCGCACAGCCTTCGAGAGGCTATGTTCGTGTCCTCCACATAAGCATACAGACGACGCGCCGCGCGTTCTGTAAAAAGGTGGGCAAACAGCGCGGCAGCGGCTTCATACGCATAGCCCTTTCCATCGAAGCCAGGATTGAAGTTCCAGCCGACCGAGAAGGTATCGCCCTCCGGCTCAGCGAACAGATCGCCAATGAGCTTGCCGGATGTACGCAAACACACGGCGATACTTTTGTCGTGCGTGCTTCGCTCCAGCGCTTCGCGCTCGGCGTCTCTGATGTCTGCGAGCGCGAGCGACAGAAAGCAGGTTGCCACGGGCTCGTGCAGATACTCGAAAAGATCCGCTGCATCCCGCTGGGTAAATCGCCTCAGAACAAGGCGTTCGGTTTCAATGACTTCCATTTGCTTCTTTTCTCGTGTTCAGTACGGCGCCCGACCAAGCCTTGGTGGCTTTTCCGTGCACTTCTGTCAAGCGCTCTCGTCGACATGTCGGCTTGGCTGGTGATCCAGGGCAAGCAGGGACGGGGAATGAAACCCGGCCAGACTCGCCAGCGCGCCGAGCGCGCCTGCCACAAAGAAGACGCCCCTGATGCCGACCCACTCGCCCAATGGGGCAGCCAGTGCCAAGCCCACCGGCGCCGCGAGCGCCATGAAGGTCGTCAACAGTGCCAGCACACGCCCCTGGAGTTGGTTGGGGATCGTCGTCTGCAGCAACGCTGTCAATGGGGCATTGCCCAACACGAAGCTGATGCCGCTCATCACCCACCAGGCCACGGCCACGCCGAACAAGCTGGCCGGCGCCATGGCCGTGAGCGCGATTGACGCGCAGGAGACCGCGAAGCCGGCCAGTGTCCAGCGCACCAGCCTGCGCGGCGCCATGGCCGCCATCAGCATGCCACCCAACAGCATGCCGCCACCCGCAAGGCCTTCCATCAGTGCGACCTGAGAAGCGCCACCACCGAAATGCACCTTGACCAGCAAGGGTACCAACACGAAGGTGGGCATGATCGCCAACACGACCACTCCGAGCAGCAGGTAGAGTTGGCGCAAGCCAGGCGTGTGCCAGACCAGATAGAGGCCCTCCCGGAATTCGCTCCACAGGCCGGAGCGACGCGTTTCGCGGCTTGCGGTCTGGGGAATGCGGAAACACAGCAGCGGCACGATGCCAAGCAAGGCCGTGAAGACATCGATCGAAAGCGCCCAGCCGATCGGCATCACGCCGATCGCCAGCGCCCCCATAGGGGCGGCTGCGACCACCGTCAGGCTTTGCAGTGACTGGTTCAATCCAGCCGCACGAACGACGAAGCTGCGCGGCACCAGCATCGCGACGCTGGCGGACGCAGCCGGCGCCTGGAACGCCTGCATCGCACTACGCACAGCCATCATCGTGTAGGCGTGCCAAAGCTCGATGCGCTCGGTGAGGAACAGGGCGATCAGCACCAGCATACAAAGCGCGCTCACGACATCGGCCGTGATCATCAGCAGTCGGCGGCTGTAGCGATCGGCCAACGTTCCGCCCAGCGGGCCCAGCACAGCCTGTGGCAACAGAGCCGCCATGCCGGCAGCCGACAACGCGGTCACGCTGCCCGTGGTATCGGTGATCCACCACAGCAGGACGAACTGCGTCAGGGACGAACCCACCAGCGACATCGCCTGCCCACCGAAGATGGACCAGAACCGGAGCTGCCAGCGGCCCCCACTACCCTCTTCGGACATGTGCGCCGGCGGGACGTTGCGAGGGCTATCGAGTCGTACCGTCATGATCCGGCCGACTCCGAGGCTTCTTCCACAAGCCCCCCGCCCAAAGCCTTGTACAGTCCCACGGCGCTGCCGAACGCGTCGCGGCGCAGGTCCAGCAGCGTCTGCCGCGCCGCATACAGTTGCCGCTGAGCGTCCAGCAGTTCCAGCCGTCCCTCCACCCCGGCGCGGTAGCGCAGATGGGACAGTTGCGCACGGCGCTCGGCGCTGTCCACTGCGCGTGCCTGTGCTGCGATCTGACGGCCGAAGGTCTGCTGCCCGGCCAGGCCATCGGCGACCTCGCGGAATGCCGTCTGGATGGTGCGCTCGTACTCGGCCACGGTGCTGGATTTGCGCACCTCGGCCAGGCGCAGTTCGGCGCGAAGTCGCCCGCCCTGGAACAAAGGCTGGACGATTTGCGGCGAAAAGCTCCAGACCCGGTGCTGGCTGTCGAACAGACCGCTCATGGCCGGGCTGGCGTAGCCCAGCGAGGCTGTGAGCGAGATCCGCGGGAAGAAGGCCGCGCGCGCGGCACCGATGTCGGCATTGGCTGCGACCATCGTCTGTTCAGCCTGCCGGATGTCGGGCCGCCGCGTCAGCAGATCCGAGGGAAGGCCGGTGGGCAAGGCCGTCAGCACGGGCTGGCGGTCAAGCGGCAAGCCCTGGGGCAGGTTATCCGGCAGATCGGCGCCTGCCAGCAGGCGCAGCGCATTCTGTGCCTGAGCCAGCGCCCGGGTGCGTGCCTCCAGATCAGCCTCTGCCGTCGCGACCTGTCCTTCGGCCTGGGCCACTTCCAACCCGCTGTTCTGGTGAGCCTGCCGCAGCAAGCGGGCCAGGTCCAGAGACTGCCGCCAATCGGCCAGGGTGCGCTCGGCCAGGTCGCGCTGCTCCTGGGTCAGGCGCTCGGCCAGATAAGCGTCGGCCACCGCGCCTACCAGGGCGATCTGGGCGGTGCGACGTCCTTCATCGGTGGCCAGATACCGGGCCAAAGCGGCTTCCGACAGCGAGCGCACCCGCCCGAACAGATCGATCTCGAATGCGCTCAGTCCGACGCCGACACCGACTTGCTCGGTGACTACTGTGGACTGGGACGGTGCGCCCGGTCCGTTGGCCGCTGTGCGCTGGCGCGTCGCCTGGCCGCTGGCGTCGATACCGGGCAGATACGCGGTGCGCTGGATGCGGTACTGGGCCTGTACCGCCTCGACGTTCAAGGCTGCCAGGCGCAGGTCGCGGTTGTTCTCCAGCGCAATCGCGATGAGTCGCTGCAGCCTGGCATCGGGGAACATGGTGCGCCAGCCGATGTCCGCTGCCTGGATCGACGCGGGCTCCGTTGGAGCCATGGGAAACACGGCCGGCACGGGCGCCTCGTGCTTGACCAGCGGCGGCGTCAGCGAGCAGGCGGACAGCGACAGCGTGAGGAGAAGAGGCAGACATCTCATGGCATCAACCCTCCTGTCCTCGACGCGCTTGCCAGTAGGCTGGCTGGCGGGATGCCCGCCAGCCGTCGAAGCGTTCCTGCAGCCCCATCACGACGACGTAGAACACCGGCACGAAGAACACGGCCAGCACGGTGGCGGTGAACATGCCTCCGAACACACCCGTGCCGATCGCACGCTGGGTCTCGGCGCTGGCGCCTGTGGCAATCATCAAGGGCACCACACCCAGGCCAAATGCCAGGGACGTCATCAAGATGGGGCGCAGGCGCAGCCGCGCCGCTTCCACCGCGGCTTCGACCAAGCCCTTACCCTGCTCGCGTAGCTGCTTTGCGAACTCCACGATCAGGATCGCGTTCTTGGCCGACAGGCCGATGACGGTGATCATGCCGACCTTGAAGAACACGTCGTTGGGCAAACCACGCAGCAGGACCGCGGCCACCGCTCCGATCAGGCCCAGCGGCACCACCAGCATCACCGACAGCGGAATCGACCAGCTCTCATATAGGGCGGCCAGTACCAGGAACACCACCAGCATCGACAGGGCCATGAGCAGGGGCGCCTGCGCAGCCGATTGGCGCTCCTGCAGGGACTGCCCGGTCCAGGCCACCGCGAAGCCCGGCGGCAGTTGCGCCGCGAGTCGCTCCATCTCTGCCATGGCCTGGCCGCTGGAGGCGCCAGGTGCGGCTGCACCGGAAATGCGCGCAGCGGGAAAGCCCTGGTAGCGCACCAGTTGCAGCGGGGTATCGCTCCACACCGGCGTGACCACCTCCGACAACGGCACCATGCCACCCCGGGCGTTGCGCACGTACAGCCGCAACACGTCATCGATCTGCATGCGCGCCGGCGCATCGGCCTGGATAATGACCTGCTGCATGCGGCCTGCGTTCGGGAAGTCGTTCACATACGACGAACCCAGCGCGGTCGACAGGGTTTCGCTGATGTCGGTGAACGACACGCCCAAGGCTTCAGCCTTGACCCGGTCGATGTCCAGTCGAACGCTGGTGCCGGGCGGAAGGCCTTCCGGATAGACGTCGGCGACCACCTTGCTGCGTGCCGCCAGTTCCAGCAGTTTCGCCTCGGCCGCCTTCAGCGCGGCATATCCCTGGTTGGCGCGATCCTGCAGGCGCATCGTGAAGCCGGAACTGTTGCCCAGTTCGTCGATGGCCGGCGGCATCAGGCTCATCACGCTGCCTTCGCTGGTGCCGGCCATGGCCTGCTGGACCCTCGCCACTTCGTCGCGCACCGTCGCGCCATCACGCTGGCCCCAGTCCTTGAGCATGGTGAAGGCCATCGCCGCGTTGGGGCCCGACCCCGAAAACCCGAACCCCAAGATCGACATGTTGGATGCGATACCCGGACGCGAGGCCAGGTGCTGTTCATAGGTCTTGACCACGTCGAGCGTGCGTTCGGCGGTGGCATCTGCCGGCAGTTGGATCGTCGACATGAAGTACCCCTGATCCTCCTCAGGCAGAAAGGCCGAAGGCAGTTGCCGGAACGCGAGAAACAGGATCGCGGTCAGGGCCGCGAACACCAGCATCACCCGACCACTGCGTGCCAGCAGACGGCCGACACCGGACGCGTAGCGCCGGGTCATGTGCTCGAACCGGTGATTGAACCCGCCGAAGAACCCGCGCTTCTCGTGGTGCGCCGGATCGATGGGTTTGAGCAGGGTCGCGCACAGCGCCGGTGTCAGCGTCAGCGCGAGAAACGCGGAGAACAGGATCGACACCGCCATGGACAGTGTGAACTGCTGGTAGATCACGCCCACCGATCCGCTGGCGAACGCCATGGGGATGAACACCGCCGTCAGCACCAGCGTGATGCCGATCACCGCACCAGAGATTTCCTTCATCGCCTTGATGGTGGCGTCCTTCGACCCCAGCCCCTCCTTGGCCATGATGCGCTCGACGTTCTCGACCACCGCGATGGCATCGTCGACGATGATGCCGATCGCCAGCACCATCCCGAACATGGTCAGCACGTTGATCGAGAAGCCCGCCGCCAGCATCACCGCGAAGGTGCCCAACAGCGCGATCGGCGCCACGATCGCCGGGATCAGGGTGTAGCGGATGTTCTGCAGGAACAGGAACATCACCAGGAACACCAGCACCATCGCCTCGACCAGAGTGATCGCGACTTTCTGGATCGAGATCTTGACGAAGGGCGCCGTGTTGAAGGGCGCCGAATAGCTCATGCCATTGGGCAGGGTCTTCTCCAGTTCGGCCAGCCGCGCGAGCACGGCGTCAGACGTACGCACTGCGTTGGCGCCCGGCGAGAGCTGCACCGCAACTGCAGTCGATACTCGACCATCCTCCCGTGTCGAAAAGCCGTAGGACTGTGCACCCAGCTCGACCCGGGCTACATCACCCAGCACCACCTTGGAGCCATCGGCGTTGGCGCGCAAGACAATGGCCGCGAACTGCTCGGGTGTCTCCAATTGGCCTTGCACCGTCAGGGGGACGGTGACCCGCTGTCCGGGTGTCGTCGGTGCGTCACCCACGCGGCCGGGGGCGATCTGCGCGTTCTGCTGGGTGATCGCGGCACTGATGTCGCCCATCGACATGTTGAACGCGTTGAGCTTGGCTGGGTCCACCCAAACGCGCAGGGCCTGCTCGGCCCCGAACAGTTGCACCCGACCCACGCCCTCGATGCGGCGCAGCTCTTCGACGACGTTGCGTGCCATATAGTCGCTCAAGGCAGTACCGTCGTAGCGACCATCCGCGGATTTCAGGCCGACCATCATCAGGAAGTTCGATGATGCCGATTCCACGCTCAGACCGCTCTGGCGCACCGCTTGCGGCAACTGCGCCTCGACGGCCTTCAGCCGGTTCTGCACGTCCACCTGTGCCATCTCGGGATCGGTACCGGGCTTGAAGATGGCCGTGATCTCGGCGCTGCCGGAGGTATCGGACGAGGACTCGTAGTACAGCAGCTTCTTGACGCTGGAAAGTTCGCGCTCGATGACGCTGAGCACGGCGTCATTCATGGTCTGGGGCGTAGCGCCCGGATAGGTCACGTAGATGTTGACCGAGGGTGGCGCCACCGAGGGAAAGCGCGCGATCGGCAGTTGCGGGATGGCGATCAGTCCCAACAGGATGATGAACAGCGCGATGACCCAGGCGAACACCGGGCGATGGATGAAGAACTGCGGCATGGCAAAGGCTCCGATGGCTCAGCGGGCGGATGTCGCTGCGTTCTCAGGCACCGGCGCCTGCTGCGTCAGCGCTTTGACCTGAACGTCTTCGGCAAGACGCTCCATCCCCGCGACCACGACCTTCTGCCCCGCGTCCAACCCCGACCTGATCCGATACCTGCCTTCGCTCATTTCGCCCAGCTCGACGGCGGAGAGCCGCACCTTCGCATGAGCGTCCACGGTCCAGACATGCGGCTTGCCGTTGATCCGCACCACGGCCTGCTGCGGCACCGTAAGCGCCGCGTCATAGCTGGCACGGGGCACGCTGGCCAGCACGAACATGCCTGGCAGCAGGAGCTGCTGCGGGTTGTCCACCAGCACGCGCAGCAACAGGTCGCCCGTGCCGACATCCACGTTGATGCCGGAGAAGAGGATGCGCCCCGCCACCTCGTAGGGCGAACCGTCGCCGCGCAGAATGGACACCGGCAGGCCGCCGTTGCGCGACGGTCGCGCCGCCATGGCCTCGTGCAAGGCATCCAGCGACGCGGCCGGGCGCCGCACGTCAACGTACACCTGATCGATCTGCTGCACGCGCGCCATCGGCGTGCTGTCGCTGCTGGCGACCAGCGCGCCCTCTGTGACCAAGGTTTGGTCGATGCGACCGGAAATCGGCGACTCCACCGTGGCGAACTTCAGGTCCAGGCGGCGGCGCGACAAGGTGGCGCGGGCCTGCGCCACGTCGGCCGCCGCCTGCTGGCGCTGCGACACCGCGTCGTCATAGACCTGCCGGCTGATCGCATCGGCCTTGACCAGCGGCTCCAGCCGCTCGGCATGGGTGCTGGCACGCGCCAGGACAGCCTCGGCCCTCTGCAAGGCGGCAGCGGCTGTTTCCTCCTCGGCACGGAACGGCGAGGGATCGATCTCGAACAAAGCTTGCCCGGCGCGCACATCCGTGCCCTGTTCGAACAGCCGGCGCCGGACGATGCCGCTGACCTGCGGCCGGATTTCTGCGATGCGAACGGGCGCAACACGCGCCGGCAGATCCTCGGTCAGCTCAAGCCTGCTCGGAGCGACGGTCATGACCATCACCAGGGGAGCGGGAGCGCTCACTTCGGGCTCGGCGGCGGACCCGCAGCCGGCCAGTGCGGCCAGCATCAGGACATGCAAGCCGCCAACGCGGCACCATTGTTCGATCTTCATGACGACTCCTTCATGCGCGGGCGCACCGGCACCAGCGGACAGAACGTCAGTCTGGATCAGCAGGGTGGTGTTTGTGCTGCGTGTATGTGGAGGTACGATGGAGACACTGAATCAGTTTTGAGGCTATCCCATGCCCACCATCCCCATGTCGCCCAGCGGAACCGCGGTTCTCCAAGCACTGGTGCTTATCGCCGAGGACGAACCCGAGATCGCCGAGATTCTCCAGGCCTATCTGGGACGCGCCGGCCTGCGCACGATCCATGCCACCGATGGACGCAGCGCGCTGAACATGCACCTGTCGCTGAAACCGGATCTCGTGCTACTCGATGTGCAGATGCCGAAGATGGATGGCTGGAAGGTACTCTCCGAGATCCGCCACCGCGGTGAAACCCCGGTCATCATGTTGACCGCGATGGACCAGGACATCGACAAGCTGATGGGCCTGCGCTTCGGTGCCGACGATTACGTGGTCAAGCCCTTCAACCCGGCAGAGGTCGTCGCACGCACGCAGGCGGTGTTGCGTCGTTCGATGGCCGACACCAGCCGTAACGTCCGTGTGCTCAGGGTGCCGCCTTTCGAGATCGACCTGGACCAGCACGAAGCCACCGTGCAAGTGGACGGGGTCACTCACGGCCTGGCGTTGACCCTCACCGAGTTCAAGCTGCTCACGCATTTGGCTCGCGCGCCGAAGAGGGTCTGCACACGCGCTGAACTCCTGGCGGCCTGTTTGCCGGAAGGCGATTCGCAGGAGCGCACGGTCGATAGCCATATCAGCAAATTGCGCAAGAAGTTGGAGGACTTGGGCGTTCAAGGGATTCCCGTCGGCATTCGCGGTGTCGGCTACCGTTTTTGGGGAATCGAATGAAACTCGTGGGCCTGAGCCGCCAGATCGCGCTGACCATGATGGCGATCGCCTTTGGCGTCACCTTGCTGGTGGTGCTGACCTCCTATGTGTTCTATTTCTTTGCCGTCAGCTATTGGCCGGAGCTGTTCAACCAACCCACCTTGATCCCGACCGGGCCGGAATGGATCTGGATTGTAGCCACCACGCTGACGGGGCTGGCGTTTGCGATCGTGGTGGGGGTGCACCTGGCGCGCCGCATCCTGGTGCCGCTGAACTCCGTGACGGATGGCATTCGGCGCGTCGCGCAGGGTGACCTGGGCGCGCGCGCCATCGCCGGCGATCGCTCCTTGGGCGAAGGCGCCGGCCTGGCTGATGACTTCAACGCGCTCGCTTCCCAATTGCAGCGCACAACGGAGGAAATGGCGTTCTGGAACGCGGCCATCGCCCATGAACTGCGTACGCCTGTAACCATTTTGCGCGGACGCTTGCAAGGCCTGGCCGAGGGCGTGTTCACACCCGATGAGTCCCTGTTCCGTAGCCTGCTCAATCAGGTCGATGGCCTGGCCCGGCTGATCGAAGATCTACGCGCGGTCAGTCTTGCCGAGAGCGGTCATCTGCATCTCAGGGTCCTGGAGACCGACCTGTCCGCAGAGGTTGAATCGGTGGTGGACGTCTGCCGGCACGCCCTGCAGGCAGCGGGTCAGCATCCGGTCCTTGACCTTAAAGCCAAGTCAGTGCTGTGCGACCCAGTGCGCATTCGCCAAGCATTGCTCGCGTTATTGGACAACGCCCGGCGGCACGCGGCGCCTGGCGAGGTTCTCGTCCAGACGCGACTGGAGAACGGATGGTGCATTCTGCGCGTGGAAGATGAGGGGCCAGGCATCCCGCCAGGATCTGCGTCACAGGTGTTCAGGGCGTTCCGACGTATGGGTGACGACGTTGAAGCGGGAACTGATGCCGGGAGTGGTCTTGGCCTGGCGGTTGTTGCAGCCATTGCCCGGGCGCACCAAGGATACGCCAGTTGCCATTCCTCGACCAAAGGCGGGGCCTGCTTCGAGTTGCGCTGGCCCCAGCACACCATCGGCCACCCCACCGAGGCAACACCTTAAGACATCGGGCGCGTGAACGATTCCCAATGTAGACCCGAAGATGTGGTCAGTCCAAACTGATCGATGGACGATACCGTTACGTACATGCCATCGCGGTCAGAAGCCTTATAAATCTTGGACTTAGGCTTGAGATTGCGCAGTGCGGTGTCGGTAAGCATCGAGGTTTTTCCTCCTGTTCATGACGGCTTTTACCGTTGGGGGTCAGGAGACCTGCTGATGCCCGGAAAGCCGCATGAAACAAGCGTTCCTGAGGAGTGATTTACCGTCAAAGACCGGTTTGGTCTGGATAGTAAACGGGAGGGTCTTAATCCGGCCTCCAGTTTCTACCGTCACCTCTACCGCCAATCCGTTTCGCTGGTCGGCGATAGCCACCGATAGCTGCCATGACGTATTTCTTTTTAAAAAGACACATTACGACAGCTTTTCGATAGGTCACGATAGTCCCCGAAGGACCTGATTTCACTCCCACTCAATTGTTTCCGAGGCTTTTAAGCCCGCACGGATGCTAGCTTTGGTTGTTCTAATCATCACACTTTACCGTCACTTTTACCGTCAAAAAACGAGCGCTTTTGCTGGCGCGGGAGATGGACTCGGTTTGCGCGGCGACTACTCTAGCCCATCAATCGTCAACAATCGCTCTCTATTGCGAAAGTCCTTCACTTGAAAAATTACGCCAGATCGTAGTCCAACTGCGATTCAAGAGGACAAATAAAACTTGTCACAATCTTTTCGAACACAGATTTCACTTCTTTCAATGTTCAGAATAAGGAGTGTAATTTGTCAGACTGCAGAACGCTCATCCATTGGTCGGGCGGCAACTTTCGATTGCTTGCCCCCGTCCGTACATAGAGATACTGATCCTGCTGTAGCGAGATCGGTTTGCTTGGTGATGGTGGAACCTCGATAACAACGACAAGAGCGTCGCCAATCACTGCGTGCGCCAAATGAAGCGCTACTTCTCCATGCACGACTTCTTTGATTTTGTTTTTTAGTGCTCCGAGATACTTGTTGATAACGGAATCATCAACAGCACTCTCCGCCCATTTCTGCAGGTCTTGTCCGATGCCAGTTATGATGCAATCATCGTCAATGCCGAGATAAATATTCCCGCCATTGGTGTTTGCAAACGCGACGACGGTCGTGACTACTTCGCGCAACTTTGTTTTCTTGCTGCCTAAGCTAAATTTATCCTCGGGCGCAATAAATGGTTTGAACTCGACGTGCAATCCCTCCCCGTCGCGGCAAGCTCCACGGACTTGATCTTCCAAGGGATGCTTGACCGAGCCGAGTGCATTTCTGTTCGAGGTGAGCCGTGAAAAACGATCTTCACGGTGAAAATCGTAGACAGTTCCTTCACGGTCGATCAGGTAATACTCAAGACGATCTGCGGCTACCGGCACCACAAGCGCAGCCCGTGCGTCAATGACGTTCGCATCGACGTGGTGCATCGATTTTTCTTCCCAGTAAGCGCCTTTGATCTGGAGGGAAAGCAGATCAACTTCGGCGCCTGCCACAGTGATGTCGAGCGTTCCTTTCTCAGAGAAGATGGCACTGGCAATAAACGCCCGCGTTTCTGGGAGCAGAAAAATGATCTGATCGTTTCTCGCATCACTATGCCCGTGATACATGGGGAATGGTAACCAGTCGCGCGCGGCATCATCGATCTCAGGGTAGTAGGGCTGATCGGATGCCAACAGCGTGCTAACCGACGCCCTATTGCCATGTTGTGCGAACCCCAAACTAATGACATAGCCTGCGCGGGCCATATAGTCATTATTCACAGGAAGGAGTTCGGTCGCCCACTGCGAATTCTGGCCGCGTTGAAGATCAATATCGCCGAATTGAGCATGCCCTTCTTGAACGTCACTCACGAATCGCAGACATTCTTCTCCGGTAAGGAACTCTTCGTAGAGGATGGCTTGTCGGTAGCGCCGTGAATTAACTGTTTGGGGAGTACTCTCATCAAGCAAAAACCCCTCAACCGTGCAACAAACCAGTTCCCAACGGCCATTCCCGTTTGTTAGCACTGCGCGCCGCCGGAAACGGCGAATATCATGACTCGTCTCAAGTCTGTCAATGAGTTTGCTCGGGGGCTTATCTGTGAATTCGCGCACCATGCCTCTCAACACTCTTTATTTCGAATTCGCACGCTGACTCACACTCGCGAACATGGATAGGCAGGCTTGATATAGGCGTGCATGAACTTGCCCTTCGAGTCAGATGCCATGAGCTGCTGGTAGATCGGCTCGGGAACGTTGTAATACTGATAGACCCCGCTGTTTTTGAACTCAACTTCAAGCGTGCTGCTGGTCGGCTCGTAGCCAATCGACAGCACTGTCGATGAATCCACCGTTTCTCGTTCCATGCTCTCTATCTCCTCTTGCGTAAGCGGGCTGCGCAACGCGCACAATGTGGTCCAGGTCGGGTTTTGTGCGCGCCAGGATGCCGCAACACGTTCGTAGCTTTCCGGCAGACGAGAACCCTGCCAGCGCTTGGCGACAGCCGGATCTTCGCTATTCGGTCGGTTCTTCTCATCTGGCAGAGTGATACGACAACGGATAGGGAGGCGCGCTGCCTCGCCGGTGATGATGGCCTCCCCAACGCGCAGCACAGGCAAACTGTCAACCACGCCCGCCAGGTTGTCCGGCAAAGATGCCTGAACCTTAGCGCGATCCGATGAATTGGAGAGACGCAGCGCGATGAACGTGCCGCACTGAGAGAGGATGGTTTCATCGACCTCAGACGGTCGCTGGCTGACGACCATGGCACCGATACCGAACTTGCGCCCTTCTTTCACGATCCGTTGAACCATAGCGCGTGCCGGCCCATCAGCATCCTTGGAGAGATAGCGGTGTGCTTCTTCCATCACCACAAGCAACGGCCTCGCGATACCGCCCTCGCTCTTCTCCCTGCCCCAGAAAAGTCCCTCATAGATGATCTTCAGAATCGCACCAATCAGACGGGCGACCACAGTGCTGGGAATCCCGGATAGATCGAGGATCGTGATGGGTTTGTCATGCCCTAGCCATGCCTGCAGGAGTTCGGGCAAGTCCTTCGTGGCGTTGCCATTGAGGTCGGGTTCCCACTCACCGGGATGCAACAAAAAATCGTATTGCCGATCCAGCAAGCGAGACCGCATTTGATCCAACGGACGGCGAATGCCGAGCACGCCGATCTGATTGATAAAGGGCGCTGTGGAACCGGCGCCATGAGGTTTGTACCGGGGCGCCTTCAGCGTCGCCGCATCACCGGCTTCATCCAATGCCGGCTGAGTGCGTGGTTGGTCAGCCCATGTCTTGATTTCCGGTTCCAGCAATTCGAACCAGAGCTTTTTAAGGCTGAATGGAACGGGACTGTCAGCCGTCATTGAGTTGATATCCAGTCCGGCAACCGAGTTGTCGTTCACCAGCTTGGTTTTGTAGTCAAAGATGCGATCAAGAATCTGCGACAGCGGCTTATCGTCGAGCTTGCCCATCAAGAAGGTGAGGAGATCGGCTGGATCGAGTGCCCAGAACGGGATGTGCAGCGGCTGCTCATCAACACTCGAATTGACACGAAAAACGGTCGATACCGAGCGCAGCGCGCGACCGTACTCGCCGTGAATATCCAGCAGCAAAATCCGTGCACTCGGAAAACCAGTACCGCCCTCGGCACTTCCGCCCAACGCGATCGACCGCAGCAAACTGGCGACGGTCGTGGACTTGCCGGCCCCCGTCGAACCCAACACCGCGCTATGGCGCGTGACGAGCTTGTCGAGATCGATGCGAACGGGGATGCCCTCAGCGTTCGCCAACCGTCCGATCATCACTTGGCCGCCATCCTGCGTGCCATAGATGACCGCGAGATCCTCTTCGGTCACGAGATGGACTTCGTCCTTGACGTTTGGGTACTGGCTGATGCCACGCTCGAATGACGCACCGACGATTTCACCCACAAGCTGGATCGTCATCCAACGGTCGCCACGATCGTTTGGTTCGCGCGCTGCTTCCGGTGCTGCATTCGCGCCGACTTCGGCGACGATGCCGTACAGGTCGTGGTAACCCTGCGGGATACGCACGAAGCTACCGACTTGGCCGATGCGGTAGCTTTTTCCACCGATGATTGCGATGCCAGACGCCACGCTCGGCGACTGACGCACGCTGATCGCGGCACCAGTCACGGCACCAACGTGGCCAAGCAGTGTCGGCTTCGAATTCATGTTGCACCAACGACGGGAGCCGTCGCATGTAACGCGACAGCAGCATCCGGCGATGTCGGCGCGATAGCAACTGCTACATCCACCGTCGGAGCGGCAGACGGAAAGTGCTGCGCAGCGCGTGATGATGCGAAGAACCGCGCGAGCCGGTCGAAGCGGCCGAGTTGAAATTGCGCGGCCCCGCTTTTCTCATCAATGCCCCAATAGGTGGCTCGAATGGCACCCCAGTCGCGAGTCGGCATATCGCCCGGCATCCACGGCGCGGCAATGCCATTGATCATGGCCTTGTCCGGGGAATACAAGCTCATGTTGGCGCGACGCCTAGCAATGTCGCGGGCGTGGACTTCTTGTTCGAGCGGCTTGAACTGAAACGCGAACACGCTGGCCGACGGATTGGCGGCCAGGCATTCGTCAATCCGCGCGGAAATGTGCGCATCGGCGAAGGAAAACCCGGTCGCAATCAGCAGCGTATCGGGCGTCATCAGAAATGCACGCAGCCTGTCGAAAAGCGCGGCATATGGTGCCTTCTGCGTCTGGTCGTATTTCAGATGCTCGGGGAACACCAGGTGCGTCGCATTGGCCTGGCCGGTGCGTACCACCTCGCCTCGCGCATTGGCGGCCCAGCCGAGCGAACCATGCAGCTTCCACAAGCGCGTCCAACGCGCTGGCAGATCATTGCTCGCCACTGAAGACGGATCGAAGAAAGGTTCGCTGGCACCACTGAAGCCATCGAAAAATGGGACGCGGGTGCGCTCCAGCGCTTGCTCGAACAGCAGGTCGTAGTTGGTGGTGAAAATTTCCACGGGGTGTTCACGCCCCGTGCCGCTGATCCACGTCACGAACTCGGTGTACGGCGAAGGGCCGTCGTGAAGGGGCTTGTTGACGATGGTGCCGATCTGTTCACAGATCGCGTCGCTCAGCTTCTTGTACCCATCCCCGTCAAGGTCATGGATCTTCGTCTTGCCAATGACGCTGGCCAAGCTGCGCACCCGCGACAGGATCGTTTCGATGTTCGGGGTGTCAAGCTCGGCCCGTACGGCGTCCAAGGTCTTGCCGTAGTCGGCTTTCAGCGCTTCCATCACCATGTCGGTGAGGCCCGCTACCGCAGGAATCAGCGGCTTGTCGCTACCGGGAGGGAAGATGCCGGCCGGCGCGCCCGCCCCGACCAAAAGGCCGATCCGCTTGCGTCCCTGGGCAATGATCTGCCGCAGACTGGCCATGTACTGGTCTGGATTGTGGACACTGACCGTCATCGAGCACTCCCTTTTTTGGCGCTGCTTATGGCGACTTCGCCTTTGAATTTTCATTGTTACATTTTACGCTCTATTCGTCTTCCAGAAGGATACGAACTTGCCGCTGAGTATCGTTGATGTTATATTTATCGCGCAGTACGTTTTTTATAGGGGCGCAAATTGAGCGCAAAATATCACTTGCAAACGAAGACGCTAGGCCCGCGAGCAGCGCAGCTCTTCACTGAGCTGAATGAGCTGCGCCGGTCTACGTTCACCTTAACGGATGTAGGCTCGATCACCGGCCTGTCGGCGGCATCAGCCCGCAATCTCGTGCACAAGGCCCAGCAGCGCGGCTTGGTGACGCGACTGAAGCCCGGTCTGTACAACCTCGTGCCCTTTGAACTCGGCCGGGCCACAGAGCATATTGACAGCCCGTACCTGATCGCGCGTGAACTCGCCGGTACCGCTCCCTACTTCCTGTCGCATGGCACCGCGCTTGAACTGCATCGCATGGTGACGCAGCCGAACTTCACCGTCTATGTGTCATGCACGCGGCGCGTGCGGCCGCAGACGGTGGGCGGCTATGACTTTCGGTTTATTCACATCACCGCGGAACAGGAATTCGGGGTCATGAAGCACTGGATCGACAAGGAGCGCTTCGTCATGATCAGCGACATGGAGCGCACCATCATTGATGGTCTCCGCCATCCGGCATTTGCCGGTGGCATCACCGAAGTCGCCAAGGGCTTGTGGATGAAGCGTGATTCACTGAAGACCGAACGGCTGGTGGACTACGCACGACGCCTCGGCGTCGGTGCCGTGGTGCGTCGCCTCGGCTACCTGCTGGAACACTATAGTTTGGCCGATGCATCGGCGCTGGAGCCCTTGTGCGGCATGCTGACGGCGACTTACCAGCGCCTCGATCCGTTGCTCCCCGCCGAGGGGGCCTTCGTCTCACGCTGGCGCCTCCAGCTCAATGTGACTCCCGAAGAACTCGATGCCGTGAGGCTTGGCTGATGATTCCTCAACGCAACATTTCCCTGATCTCGAACACGCTGATGACCGCTGGCGGGCGGCGCATCCCCGAAGCCGTCATCGAGCGCGATTACGTGCTGGCCTGGTTCCTGACCGGCTTGGCCGGCCATTCGCTGCGCGACGTACTGGCCTTTAAGGGTGGCACCGCCCTACGGCGCTGCTGGTTCGAGGACTATCGGTTTTCGGAAGACCTGGACTTCACGCTGACCCGTCCGATCACCTTTGAAGAAATTTTGGCAGGGTTGAACGAAATCTTCGCGACCGTCGAAGCCGACTCGGGCCTGCGGATCGCATTCGATCGCGAAGACCGGCACGGTCACCAGAACAGCCACACCTTCTACCTGCGCTACCAGGGGCCACTGCCGGCCGCAAACGACGTGAAGGTGGACATCACGATCAATGAAGTCCTGTGCTTCCCACTACAAGATCGCGCGATTCACCGTACCTACGACAGCTTTGACGACTTACCCGAAGGACCAACCGTGAAGGTCTATGCCATTGAGGAAATCGTGGTCGAGAAATTGTTGGCGCTGAGCGACCGCGCCCGCAACGAACCGCGAGACCTGTATGACCTCTGGTATCTCTTTGACGCGACCGACCTGCGCATTGCCGAGCTTCGCGCGGAACTTGATGCCAAGTTGGCATTGCGACAACGTACCGCGGCCGGCATGGAGCAGGCTATTGCCGCCAAAGAAGACCGTCTGCGTCGACTCTGGACCAACCGCCTGGCACACCAAATGAGCCAGTTGCCGCCATACGATGACGTGTTCCGCGAAGTGTTGCGGGTGGTTCGGGCAGCTGACTTGCCCGTGTCCTAACATGATGACTGCCAGAGTTCATTTCGACCATGGATGAAGCAGTCGTCGTCTTCTCCCGCAAGGGCCTTTTCCAGACGCGAATCACCGCGCGCGAGGTTCGCAGCCGCGAGCACGCACGCAAACTGTGGCCCCTGGTTGCTCCGGGTGCGATCCAGCAAATGGTGACTTGGGTGAGCCCCTCGTTCGAGGACGGCAAGCTGCGCCGACGTTCGCACTTCCGGCAACTTCCCGTTGAGAAGACGTATGACCTCAAGGCGCAATTCGAAGAGGAAGAGACCAGCCGGCAGCGCGCCGTGCATGAGAGTCCCGAACACCGCCGCGCGAAGGAGTTGATCGCCGCCGAGTTGGCGCGCCGGCTTTCAGCCGGTCTTGCGATGCCGTGGGCGTTCAAGGACGCCGATGCATCGGACTATCCCTTGGAGGGCAATCTGCTGCTCGGCGCCGATCGGGTCGTTACCGAACATCCATTGGATACGCCCTTCGGCAGTCGGTTTCGTCTCGACATCGCGATACTCGGTCCGCCGATCCAGACCGAGCCCATGGTGCTCGGTGGCGTTGAAATCGAACTCGGACACGCCTTCGATGGACGCAAGGCCCTCATCGGCAAGTCGCTTGGTTTTGCGCTCATATCCATCGACATCACTGAGATGACGCTGGACGAAATCATGCCGCAATGGGCTGAGCAGGCGAAATCATGCCGCAATGGGCTGAGCAGGCATTGATCGCTACCACACGCAGTCATGAGCAGGGCCGCCGACAAACCTACATCTATCTCCACGACCTTCTATATCCACTCTATGCCTGCGGATTCAACCGGTGGATGCAACAAGTTGGTTAAATCGCTCGGCAGGTGTTTCATAGTTTAGTGTTTTACGAGGTCGCTCGTTCAGTCGCCGGGCCACGGCATTGAGCCTGGCTTGTGAGTGGGCAGATAAATCGGTTCCCTTGGGAAAGTACTGTCGCAGGAGTCCGTTCGTGTTCTCGTTCGTTCCGCGCTGCCAAGGGTTCCGTGGATCGCAGAAATAGACCTTGATGTCGGTCGCGAGCGTAAAGCGTTTGTGATCGGCCATCTCCGTTCCCCGATCCCAGGTGAGCGACTTGTAGAGTTCCTGGGGCAATTTGCGCGCATGCTTGATCAATGCGTTAGCAACGGTCTCACTATCCTTGCTGGCAACTTTCACCAGCATCACGTAGCGCGTCTGGCGTTCGACCAGGGTCGCAATCTGACTGCTCCTGTCGCCGCATAACAGGTCACCCTCCCAATGGCCCGGCACGGCTCGATCTTCCACCGTGGCCGGACGCTCGCTGATCGACACCGTGTCAAGGATCCTGCCATGATTGTCTGTCTTCTGCGTGTGGTGGCGTGAACGCCGCATCACCCGTGGGCGTTTCAAATGCTGTAACAGCTCTTTTTTCAAGGCGCCCCGGGCTTGGATGTAGAGGCTGCGATAGATGGTTTCGTGTGACACCAGGCTGTTCGCGTCGTCCGGATAAGTGCGCTTGAGCCACCCGGCAATCTGTTCGGGTGACCACTGCAATCGGAGCTTGTCTGCCACGATGTGCGCCAAGGCACGGTTCTCCACCAGTTTACAGCTCTTGGGGCGGCAGGACCGATCCCAGGCCATCTGGTCAGCCTGGCTTGCCCTGTAGCATTGCTGCCCGCCGTTGCGCTGTAGCTCACGGCTGATGGTAGAGGGTGCCCTCCTTAGTTTCCTTGCAACCGAGCGTATCGACTGGCCGGTCACTACCGCACGTGAAATTTCTTCACGTTCAGCCAAGGTCAGCGCCAATCTCGAACGACGACGTGAAGCGGGTCGTATCCCGCCAGTCCTGGAAAG
>JBDRCF010000044.1:0-30338 GCA_043821985.1 Pseudomonadota bacterium | reverse complement strand
TCCTGCCAGCATTCCCACCGCAATAGCGCGACGCAGCCCCATGCCCGCCCCCCCCGCCGCCGCCTTCTTCTCCGCAATTATTTCCATCATTTAGCCCCCGAAACAGCTTGATAAGCACCCTGTACCTTTGACAAATCCCCTTTGTGACACCCCCCGCAGGCCTCGACACTACCGCGCGGCCTGGCCAGAAGATTCTTGTGCGCCACATCCTCCTTCATCACCCGGGGATTGCCGCTGTGGCACCCGACGCAGGAGTTGTTGACCTTGGCGTGCTGCGCATGCCAGGGCGCTGTGGCCGTCGGTGCCGCCGCGCGTTTCCCGTTGTGGCACTTGAAGCAACTCGACGCCCCCATGCCGCACGCGTTAGCCAGGCCAATTGGCGACAGGGTGGATGCGCCTTGCGTCAGCACAGCAATCGCTTCGCCGCCCCATCCTTCGGACACCTGCTCGCTCGCCCCAACTCCGCCCTTGTGTCCAACGGACAAAAGCACGGCAAGCGCGCTTACGGCCGCAAACGCCGCCCCGGCACATAAACTTTTTCCAAATCGAACCCTGTTACGGCTGCTTTTCATTCACTTCTCTCCTTTGCTCATCGCGGTATGTGCGACGCTCACCCGCGGGCGGCGGACTCACGTCATCGTGCTGGGAAAATCTTGCTTCAAACGCTGCCTGGATTTCCTTCTCCCCGGTATTCGAAATACAGGTACAGACAGGCCCTTTGGCTCGAAACTTCAACCGGGGCTTGTCGATCGATTCGAGCGCTGCCGCCCCAGTCGAGCCCAACAGCAGTGAAAGCGCCATGGCCACGGCCTGCCTGATCCCCATCACACTCGTCTCCCGGCTCATCAATAATCACCCCCCTATAAAGCACAAGTCATACCCGAATTTGTTTTGTTTAAGTTTCAACAACTTAAAGTCAGATGGCGACACCCGCCGGATTGCATAACCGCGCCCGCGCGCCACAATCTTTCATTTTGCAATTCCAATGTCCCGGGAAAGCGAAACTGCTGCGTCCATGTCCAATGTGGTCCGCAGGAGCTCGTAGCGTTTCCCCTCGGCCTCGGCCAGCGCTTGCCGCAGCAGTTCGACCGCATCGGGCGGGAATTGACTGGCCCGGTTCAGGCTATCGCGGAATATCCGCTCGTAGTGCTCACCAGGCGAGACGCGCACCGCCAGTTCCAGACGCCATCCCGTGTCCGATGCTTCGAAAGGCTGCACGAACTCGCGCGTTTCACCTGCGGGAATCCGGGTATCGAATATCTCGTGCGTGATCTGCGTATCGACCTGCCAGCCGATGACGTGGCGGCCCAACTCGCTGATACTGCCATCAGCCAACCTGCGATAGAACACAAGTTCGACCTTGGGCACCATGTAGGTTGGAAAATGATGGCCGGCACCGCTATTGCTTACTCGTGCGCGTGCGCGATACCGGTTGCCGCCCGTTGTCTCCAGCGCGAGCTTGACCGTCACGGCTCGCCGCGTCATCTCAGGATCGTGAATGCCACGCCAGAGATGCTGGCGATCCGGCATGTGGCAAGTCTGGCAGGTCTGTCTGCCCGGCCCGTTCTGCGCATATGGACTGGCCAGCCATTGCCTATAGGTATCCTCCTGCAGTTTCCCGGCGATCTGCGGGCCGTCGTCTGGAAACTGATGGCAGTGCGCACAGAACCGGCTGTCCTCGAAGGCGCGGGATTCGACAAATCCGCCATGCGGACTCTCCGGCACGGCACCTTGTCGAGAAGGCGGGCCGAAGCGCTGATGACCGCGCACGTGGCAAGCCGCGCACACAAGCCCCTGATGCCCGAGATCCGGCATGACGTATGCGGGGGGCGAATGCACAGGCGCGTTCGGCCATCCACGTTCCATCGCCACGAGTGCTTTCTGTTCGGCAAGCGGCGCATGGCAACGCAGGCAGCGGTTGCCCTCTTGCTGATCCATCAGCCTGAGCTGCCAGCGTATACCAGGCCCCATCGTTCTGCTGTGAAGGCTGGCGCGCCAGCCGGCATACTCCTTTGCATGACACTGGCCGCATGCCTCAGGATGCAATGAAGCTTCGAGCGCAGAGAAATGCTTGGGCGGCGCTCCTTGCGGCGCGAGCGGTTCGTTCCAGTGCTGTTCCAGAAACGCTTCCGTATCGTCGGGCCGGTCGCCGCTACATGCGAACAACACCCCTCCCGCCGCCACAGCCGCCACGAAGCGTGTCCAACCGACGATTCTCCGTATCATCGCATCCATATATGCGCCATAAAAAAGCCCACGATATACCGTGGGCAAGGGAGGAGTACATAAGACGAATCAACTGCCATCAACTGCCGCAGGGATTGCTCGGTGCGCCGCCACTGCCGCTACCGCTACCGCCGCCCACACTTTCGCCCGTCTTGTAGGCCTTGTCGGCGTTGACGACCGCGTTGGTGTTCGTGGCGTAGGCGTTGGTGATCGTGCGCGGGTCGATCACGCCGGGCGGAACGCTGGGCTTGAAGAAGGACACCAGATCGGTACGCCAGGGCGAGTCGGCCGGCAGGATGTAGTTGCCGTTCTTGTCAACGATGTGCGACAGCGAGTTCCATTCGACCATCGCGCCGTCGTAGAAGCGCACCGGCTTGCCGAGGATCACAGTACTGGCGATGCCGGTGATCATGGCGCGGAAGGTCGTTTCGCAGTAGACGTAGATCGTGTCGCCCGGCTGATAGGCATTACCTGGCCCGACCGGAACGTAGCTGCCGTCGACGAAGCTAATGCCCAGCGCGTTGGCATCGCCGTTCAGCATCGCCATCAACTCGGCTTTCGACCGGTAGGCGAAGCCTTTCGTGCTGTCCAGCATGTGCGTGTACTGCAGTTGCAGCGTGCCGCGCGGGTGCCCTTGGCGCGAACCGTTATTCTGGAAGAACTGCATATAGTTGTTCTCGTTGACCGGCGTGCAGTAGGCCGTGGCACAGGCTTGGGTACCGACAGTGTCCGTGTCGGCGTCCTCGCCGTTCTCAACCATTTCGCCAGCGGCATACTGAGCCAGACTACGCGCATCCCAGATGAACACGCCGTCGGTTTTCACGTTGGTGTCCGAGCCGGGCAGGATGGCCATCATGTCCTGCACCGTGGCCTGCAACTGCGTGTTATCGACCTTGAGGCTCTTGACCGAAAGCGTACCATTGTTGGGTGCCGTGCTCGCAGTCGCCTGGAAATCGGTGCCAGACATGCCGTTGCCGTTGAGCCACTGGTTGCCGCCGTTCAAGATCGCAAGGTTCTTCTTATCCATGCCCCAGTAACGCAACGCGTACCAGATGCGGCCCTGCGCCATCGCGTTGGGGGGACTACCAGCGCCCATCGCGGTGACGATCATATCGCGGCTGGGATCGATGTTGTACTTCTTGAGCAGCGCGTCCATCGTAGCGCCGTCCGGCACCATGCTCTGTGTCTCGATCACTCCGTTGTTGCGTGTCTGGATCCATTCCGAGGATGGAGACAGATAGGTAAAGACATTCGTGCCGTTGGGTTTGACATATTCAGACCCCGTCGGGCCAACCGTAGCCTGAAAAATGATCAGCTTCCCGGTGACGCCGGCAGGCCGCTGGTTCACCCAGTCATCCTTCCAGCGCTTGAGCGTGGCCGCGGTGATCAGTCCGTTAACGTTGTTCTCATAATCGTCGTCCGACACTTGCGTCAACGCCGCCGGCGTGTTGACCACGATCTGGCTAGCCACAGAGGTCTTGTCCTCTCCGCCGCCACCACCATCACATCCACCCAGGCCCGCCATCATCGCCAGAACACCCAACCCTATTGCGCTTAACCGCATGCTCCGCATATTCATTTTCATCGGTCCTCCGTCCTTTTCAAACTTTCCCATGACCCCGTTTTCCCATATCGGCCGACGACATGCATGCATGCGTCATCCAGCCGGTCGCATTGGCGCACTCAGATCAAGGCGCCCCTCCAATCACAAATGGCTTCAAGACGACCGGCATCCAGCCCTGTTTCAGCGCATCCAGTAATGTCCCGCTATCCGCAACATTCACATCCAGCACCTCGGCACCTGCCGCGCGCAGGGAAGCGGCAAGCGCATTCCCCTCCGGCGGCCACACGAGGTGAACCAGCACTATTCGTTTGTTTGCGCTCATACGATGAAAACCACGTCGTTATCGATAATCTGGCGCGCCAGCACGCCCATGCCCGCAGACGAGGGCTCCACCTCGTCGAGCGGCACTTCCGCGAAGCCAAGCGCTTCCATCTGCTCTTCCACGGCCGGTTCATCGGGCAACTTGCCCCATGCAATGATCTGCACCGCATCGTCGAGCAGCGTGAGCCCGCTTGCCATGCGCAGGGCCTCAGCCTGTTTTTGCGCGGCAACCACGAGAATCCGTTTTCTGTCCGTCATCGCATATGCCTCAGAACACCAGTACCTTGTCGCAGGTACGCACCAATTCCGCGTCCTGGTATTGACCTCCGACCACGACCACGTCCGCGAGCGCCTGGAGATCGAAGTTCTCCGCCCCCATCCGCTCGACGCTGTGCTCACACAGCGTGACCCGGTTCGGATGTGCCCGCGCCCGTTCCACGAAACCCGGATCGCGCAACAGATTGACCCCGGTGTCGGTCAGAAAACACAGCGGAACGCATCCCCGTTGGGTCGCCGCGTCGAAAAGCGCGCCGACCTGGGGCAGAAACTGTTCGTCGGTAACAACAATACCCAGCTCCATGTCAGGCCTTCCTGATCTTCCAGACGAAGGAGCCACTGCCTTCCTGGCGATCAAACAGGTCGTTGCCTTCCGATTCGCACATTGCAACAATCGACTCGCCCGAGGAGGGGTTGTCGAAAACCAGCGTGAGCACTTCGCCGCTTTCGATCTTCTGCAACGCTTTCTTGGTATACATTTGCGGGTGAGGGCAGGTGTACCCACACACGTCGAGCTTCCATTCATGCTCACCCACCTTGTTAAAACTCATGGCCATGCTGTCTCCTTTTTTTCAATGGATCGATTTCTTGAGGTATTCAGTCGCGCCAGTCAGAGTTCACACCCGCCGGCCATCTTCGCGGCGCCGCGCTCCAACCACCAAGAGAACACTTTGACTCCGGCGTAGGCGCCGATGATCATGCCGGCCAGGAACACCCATCCGCTTGGATCACCATTGGTGACGGTGGCAAAGAAGGCGCCGATATTGCAGCCCATGGCAAGGCGAGCCCCGATGCCCATTAGCGTGCCGCCTGCGATGGCGAAGAAGGCGGTCTCCCAACTCGGAAGCTTCCACTTGAATTCGCGGCGTGCGAGCGCCATGATCGCGGCGCCCAGAATGATGCCAATTGACATAAAGCCGGGCGCATTCAGCAGCGGATTAGGCAGGCCGTTATCGAGTCCGAAAAAGATGCTGTCCATGCTATTGATCCCCAGCTTGGACATCACCCAGCCGCCCCACTGCGCTTCCTGCGTGGTGATGTACCAGTAGCCTGGGTCGAACACAGTATCCTGGATCGACAGGCCGTCGTGATATCCCATCGCTACCAGCAGCTCGCCGAAGTTGAAGATGCCGTAGTGTTCGCGCAGCACACCGGTGACATACATATGCAGCCCCGCCAGGATGCCCAAGCCGATACCAGCGATCGCAGTATTCTTCGAAGCGGTGCACATCGCCCAGATGCCCGCGATTTCATCACCGAAACCCGGATTGGCCTTTCCAGTGCGACGCAAATAGCCCTTGCGGTAATAGAAGGCGTACAGCGCGACAAGAATGGCCAGAACCGGCAGGATCGCGGTGAAGAGCGTGTTGTAGACAATGATTCCTGCCGGACCCGACTTGCCAAAGATCTCGGCAGTCGTGATGCCCTTGAGATCCCAGACGTAACCGGCTGTAAAGATATCGAACCAGCCCTTGGTCACCGACAACTCGAGGGGCATGTCCTTGGCCACCGCCGAGGCAACCCAGGATTGCGGCACCAGCGCATCCCACCAACCACTGGCGGACACTACGATCGCCTGCGAGAATGAGATCGTGACGATGACCAGCATCGAGTTCATATTGCCCTCGCCCGCTTTGTAGAGCGAGCCTGACGCACAACCGCC
This sequence comes from Pseudomonadota bacterium, assembly GCA_043821985.1. GTDB lineage: Bacteria > Pseudomonadota > Gammaproteobacteria > Burkholderiales > Thiobacillaceae > Thiobacillus. The sequence goes on along the minus strand of JBDRCF010000044.1, from coordinate 24,288 downwards.
AGTGAACACGATGCCGAAGCCGAATATGACAGCGCCGATGAGAATGTGCCACCCCATGGCATTGGGATGAAAGGTGCTGAAACCGCTGAGGCTGACGATGGCCGCGACCACCGAGTACAAAGCCACTGCAATCATGACCCCGACCGCCATGCGCGGCACCTTCACCGCAAACAGATCACGCACGGCCGACGCCATACAGAAACGCCCGTACTGCAGCAGCATTCCGTAGGCGAGGCCAAACCAAACGTAAACCAGCATGTAGACAAAGCGTGTATCGACAGATAACGCCCAGGCCGACAACACAACCACGAGCGACAGGACACTCAACGCCTTGAAGCTTCCCTTGCGCAACAACCAAAAAGAGACCGCAGGTGCGGTACTATCCGACGCCATATTCACTACCCGTTCTCCTTACAAGCCAAATATTTCATGCCCAACCTCACAAACCCTTACGCAAATAGATTTGCCAGTTGTCGCCATGCCGAATCGTCGTGAGATGCGTGCAATACAAAGTCTGAGCCAGTGCCGGAAAGCTTTCGACCGCGGTCGGATTGTCTGACACCACTTCGATGACGTCGCCCGGCTCGATCTCGCCCAACACTTTCAACGCCAACAACTGTGGCCTCGGACACATTGCCCCAAGACAATCAACCGATCGCACAAGATGCACCATCCCTACGCCCGGGACGTCGATTTCCCGCGCGACATAAGTCGTGACTCGCTCAGCATGCTTGTGCACGCCGACAAACCAGGCAACACCCTGCATACACGTTCCCATTGTTTTTGCATAAATCTTTAAGCACAGGGCATGCCAGAAATTATTTTTCTTATAAATCATATAGTTGGTCCTTTCTTCGGTTTAAATAGCACCGGAAAATGCAATCCGGCTTGCCGGATTGTTCGTTATGACTGATTTTTGCAATGACCGCTGAGAAAACTGGTCGGAGACTTACTTAACGGACAGGCCCCATGGCGCATATGTCGAGTTGGAGGACTCACCAGACGCAAGTACATGAACCCGGGCTTCCGGCAGAACCGTTTACATAACCACGGCACTAGGCCGTGACACGCCACCCGCGTTCGTCAGTTTTCAATGATCCGAGCCCGCACGGTATCCGCTACCGAGCCAACCGCCGCCAGGTCGCCGCCACCGTGTCGGGATTGAGCGAAATCGAGCCGATTCCCTGTTCGACCAGCCAGTCGGCCAGATCGGGATGGTCGCTCGGCCCCTGGCCGCAGATGCCGACGTATTTGCCCTGCCGCCTGCACACGGCGATGGCTTCGGCCAGCAACTTTTTCACCGCCGGGTTGCGCTCGTCGAAGCCGCCGGCCACCAGGCCGGAATCGCGGTCGATGCCGAGGGTGAGCTGGGTGAGGTCGTTGCTGCCGATGGAAAAGCCGTCGACGTAGTGCAGGAAGTCCTCGGCCAGCAGCACGTTGGAGGGGATCTCGCACATCATGATCAGCCGCAGGCCATTCTCGCCGCGCTTGAGGCCGTTATCGGCCAACAGCCCGGCCACCGCCGCGCATTCCTCCACCGTGCGTACGAAAGGAATCATCACCTCGACATTGGAAAAACCCAGCATCTCGCGCACCTTCTTCAGTGCCCGACATTCCAGCTCGAACGCCGGACGGAACATCGTCGACACGTAGCGCGCCGCGCCGCGCAACCCCAGCATGGGGTTTTCCTCCTTCGGCTCATAGCGTTCGCCGCCCACCAGATTGGCGTATTCGTTGGACTTGAAGTCGGACAGCCGTACGATCACCGGCTGCGGCCAGAAGGCGGCGGCCAGGGTGGCGACGCCCTCGGCCAGCTTGTCGACATAGAACGACACCGGGTCGGCATAGCCCGCAGTGCGCGCATCGATCTCGTCGCGCAACGCCGGCGTCTGGCCGACGTAGTCGAGCAATGCCAGCGGATGCACGCCGATCATGCGGGCGATGATGAATTCCAGCCGCGCGAGGCCGACACCGTGATTGGGGATTTGCGCAAACTCGAAGGCGCGCTCGGGATTGCCGACGTTCATCATCAGCTTGACCGGCGGCTCTGGCAGCGTCTCGCTGGCCAGCGTCTCCACCTCGAACGCCAGTTTGCCGGCGTAGACCTTGCCGGTGTCGCCTTCGGCGCACGATACCGTCACCAGTTCGCCATCCTTCAGCACCGTGGTCGCATTGCCGGCACCGACCACGGCGGGGATGCCCAGTTCGCGCGCGACGATGGCGGCATGGCAGGTGCGTCCGCCGCGGTTGGTGACGATGGCCGCCGCACGCTTCATCACCGGTTCCCAGTCGGGATCGGTCATGTCGGTGACCAGAATATCGCCCGGCTGCACCCGATTCATCTCCGCCGGGCTGGCGATCAGCCGCACGGCACCGGCGCCGATCTTCTGGCCGATGGCGCGGCCGCTGATGCGCACCTCGCCGCTGCCTTTCAGTACGTAGCGTTCGATGCTGCCGGCGCTGCGCGCCTTCACGGTTTCCGGACGCGCCTGGACGATGAAGAGTTCGCCGGTTTCGCCGTCCTTCGCCCACTCCACATCCATCGGCCGGCCGTAGTGCTGCTCGATCTGCATTGCCTGGCGGGCCAGTTCCAGCACCTCGGTGTCGTTCAAGGCGAACTGCCGCCTCAACGCTGGCGGCGTGGCCTCGATCACGGTTGCGCCGTCGCGCCACACCATACGGGTGGCTTTTTCACCGAGTTCGCGCCGCACCACCGCAGGGAAGCCTTGCGCCAGCATCGGCTTGTGCACGTAGTACTCGTCCGGATTCACCGATCCCTGCACCACCGTCTCGCCCAGACCATAGGCTGCGGTGATGAACACCACGTCGCGGAATCCGGACTCGGTGTCCAGGGTGAACAGCACGCCAGAGCAGGCGATATCGGAACGCACCATGCGCTGGATGCCGGCGGACAGCGCCACGCCAGCGTGGGCAAAGCCATGGTGCACCCTATAGGCAATGGCGCGGTCGTTGTAGAGCGAGGCAAACACCTTTTTCACATACGTCAGCACGTCGGCCGCACCGCGCACGTGCAGATAGGTTTCCTGCTGGCCGGCAAACGAGGCGTCGGGCAGGTCCTCGGCCGTGGCCGACGAACGCACTGCCACCGATACCGTGTCGCCAAGCCCCGCGTAGGCTGTGCGCAGCCCGGTTTCCAGCGCAGGCGGCAGGCTGGCCGCCTCGATCCACGCGCGAATCTCCGCGCCTGCCTGCGCCAAGGCCGTCACGTCCGCGACGTCGAGCGGCGCCAGCCGCGCGTCGATGCGCGCACGCAGGTCGTTATGATCGAGGAAATCCCAGAAGGCCTTGGACGTGGTGGCGAAACCGCCCGGCACCTTGACCCCCGCACCGGACAGATGGCGGATCATCTCGCCGAGCGACGCATTCTTGCCGCCCACCACAGGCACATCCGCCATCGACAGGGCATCCAGCGGCACAATATAGTCTGTAGACATAGGTGAACTCCATGAACGGTTACAGCATATTCTGCGTGTCCGACCACACCGGGGTGACGGTCGAGTCCGTCGCCAAAAGCGTGCTGGCGCAGTTTCCTCATCTCGAGTTTAGCCTGATTACGCTACCCTTCGTCGACAGCGCGGAGAAAGCCCAGGCCACGGCCGCACGCATCGCCACGACCCCTCGTACCCTGATCTTCTCCACCCTGACCGATCCTACGCTTCGCCTGCCGTTTCGCCAGGCCGGGCTCAGTCTGTTCGACGTATTCGACCTGATCGCGCCGGCCGTCGAATCGGCACTCGGCCAGACCGCCACCCCCAGCGGCGGCCACACCCACGGCATGGCATCCGACTACGAAGCGCGCATGGATGCCGTCAACTTTGCGATCAATCTGGACGACGGCCTCAATCCCGAACGTCTCGACCAGGCCGACCTGATCCTGGTCGGCGTTTCGCGCGTCGGCAAAACCCCCACCGCGCTTTATCTGGCCCTGCAGTATGGCCTGCGCGCGGCCAATTATCCGCTTACGCCGGATGACCTCGATCAGGACGACCTGCCCGCCTGCCTGAAAGCCCATCTGCCCAGGCTGCGCGGCCTGACCCTGTCGCCCGAGCGTCTTGCCGCCATCCGCCAGGCGCGCTACCCGGACAGCCGCTACGCCAGCCTGGCGCAATGCCGCATGGAGCTGGGTGCAGCCGAGGCGTTCTTCAAACGTCACGCGCTTCCCGTCGTCGATACCACCCGTATGTCGGTGGAAGAAATCGCCGCGCGTTTGCGGCTGTCCTGAGCGTTCCGCCGCACTGACCAAGGGCCAACCCTCAAGTTTTGCGCGCTTCACCCGATTGAACAAACGACCCGGTGCGCGCTTATCCGCCGTTCCAGTCCCGCCAATTGTTCAATGATCAGGAGTTCCCCGATGTCTTGCCCCTGTCCGCGTAGCCGCCTACACACTGCAATGGCACCGGTCTGCCCATTCTGGTCGTCACTGCAGCGCTGACGACAGGTTCGGCGCACTTGTCCGCACCATCAAAAGGAAGGCTGATGCCAGCTGCTTCCTTGTTTCTCCCGAATGCCCGCCATCGCTTGCCGTGCGAACGCCTGGCCCATTCCGATTCGAATCCGAACGGAGCACATGACCTGTTTCGTTTCGCTCACGGGAAATGCGCAGCGTGAATACCCTTGCCCTGGATCCGGACAACGCCCCGGTGCCGACGGCTAGGCAATCCGTGCTTCCCGCAGCCTGGCGGCGCGTGCTGCTGGCAGGATTCATTGTCCAGCTGTTACTGATCCTGTTCGTCACCACCATCGGCCTGCAACAGCTCCGGGTGACCGCCAACAATCTCGGCACGGTTGTCGATGTCCATATGCGCAAGCTCAGTCTCACCAAGACGATGATGTCTGCCGCGCGCGAGCGCACACTCTGCATGTTCAGGTTGTCGATGAGTCACGACCCGTTCGAACGCGATCGCCTGTTCTTACAGTTCAACCAGCACGGTGCAGAGTTTGCCGATGCCCGGATGGCGCTGCTGAACATGCCCCTGAGCCCACGCGAACACGAACTCATCGACCTGCAGGGACACCTGACCGGCATCGCCCGGCCGATGCAGAATCGGGCCGTCAATGCGCTGAGCGGCGATTTCGACCAGAAAGCCGAGGAGCAGGTTCTCAACGGTGCCATTCCGGCACAGAACAACGTCTTGAGCGTACTCTCGCTGCTCGATACCGAAACCCAGAAACTTGCGCTGGAAGCCAGCCGCAAGGCGCACCAGGCGCACGAAGTGGCGCGCTTCTGGATGTATCTCCTGTCGGGAATCGCCCTGTTGCTGGGCATCTTCGTCGCTGCTGCGGTCATGCATTACACCAAGCGGGCCAGCCGCGAACGCCACCATCTTGCCACGCACGACGCCTTGACGGGCCTGCCCAATCGCATGCTGTTCATGGACCGCCTGGGACAATCTCTGGTACGCGCGCAACGCCGCAACACGTTGGTGGGCGTGATGTTCATCGACCTGGATCGTTTCAAGCGCGTCAACGATACCCTCGGCCACGCCAGTGGCGACGCGCTCATTTGCGAAGTTGCGCAGCGCCTGCGCGCGACCACGCGTGCAGAAGATGTCGTGGCTCGGCTGGGCGGCGACGAATTCGGCGTGGTCATCGATGCCGCCCGGATCAGCCATGTTTTGCAGGTGGTGGAAAAAATCCTCGGCGTCGTGAGCGAACCCTATCGAATCGCGGAGCGCGAACTGTTTTCCAGCTGCAGCATCGGCGTCAGCGTCTATCCGAACGACGGCAGCGACGGCACCAGCCTGCTGAAGCATGCCGACACGGCGGCATTCACCGCCAAGAACGGCGGCAGGAACCGCTTCCAGCTCTATGACGCCGCCATGAACACCATGGCGGAAGAACGGCTGCAACTGGAAACCGAACTGCACTACGCGCTGGAACGGGATGAATTCCTGTTCCACTACCAGCCCAAGCTCAACCTGGAGACCGGGCGCATCCAGGGCGTCGAGGCGCTGATCCGCTGGAATCACCCCGGCAAAGGCCTGCTCAGCCCCGCGGTTTTCCTCGAACTGCTGGAAGAAAGCGGCGGCATCGTCAAAGTCGGCCGCACGCTGCTGAGATCGGCCTGCTTCCAGACGGCAAGCTGGCATGCCGCCGGCTTCGTCGACCTGGATGTGGCCGTCAACATATCGGGCAAGGAGTTCTGGCACGACAATCTGGTCACCGATGTCCGCGAGGCCCTGCAGCAGTCCGGCCTGCCGCCGCACTCGCTGCATCTCGAACTGACTGAAGGCATTTTCATGCAGGACGTCGAGGCGGCCGTCTCCATCATCCTGGCCTTGAAGGCGCTGGGCGTGGCCGTGGCGATCGACGACTTTGGAACCGGCTATTCGTCCTTGGCCCACCTCAAGCGATTCCCGCTCGACATCCTCAAGATCGACCGTTATTTCGTCAAGGACATCCCGCACGCCCCGGTCAACGAAGCGCTCATCAGCTCGATTCTCGCCCTGTGCCGGGGACTGAAACTCGGCACCGTCGCCGAAGGCGTGGAGAACCGGGAACAGCTCGAAGTCCTGCGCAAACTCGGCTGCCAGGTCGTGCAGGGGTATTTCATCAGCCGGCCGGTGCCGGCAGATGAAATCGCCGCCCTGCTGGATCGCGACTGGCTGAAGGAATTCGAGCAGACTTGAACCTGTCGGCCGCGGCTGCCATTCCCGGACGGCCCAATCCGCGTTTCCGTTAAAGAAACGCGGAACCGGGCCGAATCAGCAAGGGCGACCCTTCGCGAATGGGAGAGCGGATGCTATCCGAAGACAACCTGGTCATCACCGGCATACAGGAGAATGGAAAGAAATTCCGCCCGTCGGACTGGGCCGAACGCCTGTCGTCCACGCTGGCCAGCTTTCATCCTGACAACCGCCTGCGCTATTCATCGGGCGTCCAGCCCTGCATGATCGAAGGGGAATACTGCCTGATCGTCGCACGCTGGCTGCAAGCCGCCGACCCGGCCGCCTATGACTATGTCATGGGATTCGCCCAGGCGAACCAGCTGCGGATCCAGATGGATCGCCGCGCCGGCGCGCGCGCCTTATCGTGCTGACACCCATGCAGCCCTAGGCGGCCCGCTGCCGGGCCGCCTCGAACACGGCCACGGCCAGGGCCGCCGCGGCATTCAGGGATTCGATCCTGCCCGGCATCGGGATGCGTATCGCGGCGCTTGCGGCGTCGCACACCGCCCGCGACAAACCCGCGCCTTCGTTGCCCACGATCAAGGCCAACGCGCCGGTCAATGCATGCGCATACAGGTTGCTGTCCTCGGCCAGCGCAAGCGCGAGGCTCTCTCCTTCGAAACCCGCCAGCCAATCCACGATATCGACCCCGCTGACGAGCGGCAGCACGAACTGCGCGCCCTGTCCGCCGCGCAGCGCCTTGGGCGACCATGGGTCGTGGCATCCTTTTGACAGCACCGCCAAGGTAGCCCCCGCCGCCGCGCCGGTACGCAGCATGGAACCGAGATTGCCTGGATCCTGGATATCTTCCAGCACGATGACGAGCGGCGTGGCTTCTATGGCCGGCGGCGTGAGCCAGGCAGCCTCGGCAAGCAGGCCGGTCGGCGTCGCAACCGGCGCGAGTTCGGCAAACAGCCCGTCTGACAGTTCGACGGCCTTGGCGTGCGGACACTGCCCAACCAACCGTTCGAAGCGGCCGGCATCGAACGAAGCCGTGCGCACCAGCGTATGCGGCTGGCCGCCGGCGTCGAGATACGCTGCCAGCAGATGCTCGCCGTCGAGCAGGGCCATCCTGGCCTCGCGGCGTGCACGGGCGGATTCGGCAAGCTTTTTCAGCCGCTTGAAGAGGGGGTTGTCGCGTGAGGAAATGACGGTTTCGGTCATGTCAGGATTATCCGCGATTCGCCCCGCCGGGCGTACACTCACGCCATGCGCATCGCCCTCATCACCCCGTATGGCCGCGAGCATCGCAACGGCAACTGGCATACAGCCGCGCGCTGGGCGCGTTTCCTGCGCGAGGCCGGGCATACGGTGCGGACCCAAGTGGAATGGGATGGCCGGATGGCCGACCTGATGCTGGCGCTACACGCGCGGCGCAGCTTTGCCTCGATACGCGCCTTTGCCGAGCGTTTTCCGAGCCGGCCGCTGCTGCTTGCGCTCACCGGTACCGATCTGTATCGCGACATTCACGAGGATGCCGACGCCCAGCAGGCGCTCGAACTCGCACACCGGCTCATCGTGTTGCAGGATCGCGGCCCCGACGAACTGGCCACGCATCTGGCCGCCAAGACTCGGGTGATCTATCAGTCGTCGCCCGACATCGCCCGCCGGTCCACACCTGCCAACACGTTCGAAGTCCTGGTGATCGGCCACCTGCGCACGGAAAAGGATCCATTCCGGGTCGCATTGGCAACCAACTACCTGCCGGATCCTTCGCGCATCCAGGTCACTCATCTGGGCGGCGCCCTTTCCGAGGACATGGCCGAGACGGCGGAACTGGCGCAAAGCAAGCTGCCGCGCTGGCACTGGGCTGGCGATGTATCCCACCAGGCCGTGCTGAGGCGTCTCTCGCGCGCGCATCTGCTGGTCATCAGCTCGGTGATGGAAGGCGGCGCCAACGTGATCTGCGAAGCGCTTGCGGCCGGCGTGCCGGTACTGGCATCGCACATGCCGGGCAATATCGGCATGCTCGGCGAGAACTATCCCGGCTATTTTCCGGTGGGCGACGAACGGCAGCTGGCCAGGCTGATGGCGATGGCCGAGAGCGATCCGGCGTTCTATGCCGAGCTGCTCGACCATGCCGCGAGCCGGCGCAGCCTGATGCGCCCTGAGCAGGAAGCCAGCCGGCTGCGCCAGGTGGTCGCGGAATTCGAGCAAAACCCGGCGTAGCCCCGACACGGCTTGACCGACCGGCTCAGCTCTCGCCAAACAGGATCCCGAACATGCGTGCACGCCGGGCCTTGCTCAATCCGCGCCATACCCGAATCGCCTCACGGGCGACACGCGCATCGCCCGTGACCGAGTACTCGACCGCGAGCGCGCGCCAGACATCGGCCAGTTTCGGATCGAGCGCCTGCAATTTTTGCAGGGCCTGCGTCACCCCTGCCTGGCCTTTCACCCGATAAAACGTCAATCCCAGGTTGTGCCAGGCCGGGAGATAGTCGGGATCGATCTCCACGGCGGCGCGATAAGCCCGCATCGCCTCACGAGAATGACCGCTGTCACGCCAGGCATTGCCCAGATTGTTGCGGGCCAGCACGTCGCCCGGAGCCAGGCTGAGATTGTGCCGATACGCCGCGATCGCCTCGTCGAAGCGTCCCAGTTCGCCCAGCGCGCGTCCCTGGACGAACCAGGCCAGCGGATTCCTCGCATCGGCCCGCGCCCAATCCTGGCCCCATGCCAGCAAACCCGACCAGTCGGCGCGCCTTTCCAGGGCTTGGGCCTGCGCGACCCACTCGACCTGGGGCCGCGCCGCCAGGGCGGCCTGGTCACCCTCCAAACCAAAGGTCTCGGCCGCGGCAACCGGCCCTGCGCAGGCAAGACCGGACAAGCACACAAGCAACAGGACGGCACGGCTCGACATAGGATGGGAATCGCAGTCCTTGCGGCCCGCGACCAGAGAATCGACCGGATTCATTTTACGCCGTGCTTGACGCATCGCTTATGCTGTTGCCTGTCCTGAATAGAGTCACCCCATGCACGCCACCGAACATTTCATCCCCGGCAAGGACGCCTCGCTCGAAGCGTCCATCGCCACCCTGCAGTCCCGGCTCGAAACACTGGGCTTCCACATCGAGGAACGCTCCTGGCTCAACCCGGTGGAAGGCGTGTGGTCGGTGCACATCCGCGACCGCGACTGCCCGCTGCTGTTCACCAACGGCAAGGGCGCCACGGAACTGGCCGCGCGCGCGAGCGCGCTGGGCGAATACTTCGAGCGGCTGTCGACCAATTATTTCTGGACCCATTTCTATCTGGGCGAGACGATCGCCAACCGCAGCTACGTCCACCACCCCGACGAGCGCTGGTTTGCCCTCGAGGGCGGCGACGATGCCTGGCCGGCCGACCTGCTCACACCCACGCTGCATGGTCTTTACAACCCCGATGAAGGCGTGCGCGCCGACCAGCTGATCGACCTCAACTCCGGCAACGCCGAACGCGGCATCTGCACCATCCCCTACCAACGGCTACGCGACAGCAAGACCGTGTATTTCCCGGTCAACCTCATCGGCAACCTCTACGTCAGCAACGGCATGTCGGCCGGCAACACGCTGAAGGAGGCACGCACCCAGGCGCTGGCCGAAATCTTCGAGCGCCACATCAAGTTCCGCATCATCGAGGAAGGTCTGTGCCTGCCCGACGTGCCCGAAGCCGTCATCGAGCGCTACCCGCACATCGCCGCCGGCATCCGCGGCCTGCGCGAGGCCGGTTTCGGCATCCTGGTGAAGGACGCCTCGCTCGGCGGCCAGTACCCGGTGATGAACGTCACCCTCTTGCACCCGCAGGACCAGGGCTGCTTCGCCAGCTTCGGCGCGCACCCGCGCTTCGAAGTGGCGCTGGAGCGCGCATTGACTGAATTATTGCAGGGCCGCGCGCTCGATTCGCTGGCAGGCTTCCCCGCCCCCGGCTTCGACCAAACCGAAATCGCCGACCCGCAGAATCTGGAAATCCACTTCGTCGATTCGAGCGGCGTGATTTCCTGGCAATTCCTGCGCGACACGCCCGACTACGACTTCGTCGACTGGAATTTCGGCACCACCACCGAAGAGGATTACGCGTGGTCAACCGAAGCGCTGCACGCCGAAGGCCACGACCTCTATATCGCCGACTTCACCCACCTCGGCGTCTACGCCTGCCGCATCCTGGTGCCGGGCGTCTCCGAAATTTACCCATTCGAGGAACTCGAATTCGAGAACAACAGCGTCGGCAACCTGATCCGCCCGGCACTCGCGCGCCTGCCCGAGCTCAGCGACGACGAATGCGCCGAGCTGCTGGATCGGATCGTCGAACTGGAACTGGCCGATGACCGTCTGGTCACGGTGCTGATCGGCCTCGCCCCCGATGCCGATTCGCCCTGGACCGATCTGCGCGTCGGCGAGTTGAAGCTGCTACTCGCGCTCGCTCTCGGCGACGACGAAGCCATCCGCGAAGGCTGCACCTGGATCGCCCAGTACGGCCAGCGCAGCGAAGCGCGCCTCAAGGTCTACCGCTGCATCGCCGACCTCGTCCAGCTCGACGACCCCAATCCCTTCGAATCCGCGCTGGCCCTGATGTACGGCCGCGAGACGCTGGAGCAGGCGTTCGCGCTGTTCAACCAGGACGAGCGCTTCTTCGGGCTGACCAAGCTGGGCAACGACTTCGAGGGCAGCGCGATCCACCAGCGCCTGCTGGAGGCGTACCGCAAGGTGCGGGGTTGAAATTCCCAATGATTTTGGAACGCCTCGGCATACCCCAAAACCAATTGCCGTTCGCCCTGAGCTTGTCGAAGGGCCTGGCCGCACCCCTCAAATCCATGCGGCCACAGAGACAACCCCATTCATGAAAATACCCAAACGCCTTGCACCCCTGCTCGAAGACGGCCTCATCGACGGCGTCGTGCGCCAGCTCATGAGCGGCAAGGAGGCCATGGTCTTCGTCGTCGTGTGCGGCGACGAGATCCGCTGCGCCAAGGTCTACAAGGAAGCCAACCAGCGCAGCTTCCGCCAGGCCGTCGACTACACGGAAAACCGCAAGACCAAGAACAGCCGCCAGGCGCGCGCCATGGCCAAGGGCAGCAAGTACGGCCGCGAGATGCAGGAAGCCGCCTGGCAAAGCGCCGAAGTCGATGCGCTATACCGGCTCGCCGCCGCCGGCGTGCGCGTGCCGACGCCGTACAACTTCCATGAAGGCGTCCTGCTGATGGAACTGGTGGCCGACGCCGACGGCAATGCCGCGCCCCGGCTCAACGACGTGTCATTCACCGAAGACGAAGCCCTTGCCCACCACCGCACCCTGATCGGCGAAGTCGTGCGCATGCTGTGCGTCGGCGTCGTCCACGGCGACCTGTCCGAATTCAACATCCTCATCGGCGCCGACGGCCCGGTGATCATCGACCTGCCGCAGGCCGTCGATGCGGCCGGCAACAACCACGCCCAGGCCATGCTGGTGCGCGACGTGAACAACCTGAAGACGTACTTTGGGCAGTTCGCGCCGGCGTTATTGGACACGCAATACGCTGAAGAAATCTGGGCGCTGTACGAACACGGTGGCCTGCATCCCGAGGTCGAACTCACGGGCCGCTTCGAATGCGAGATGCCGCCGGTCGATCTGGACGGGGTGATGCGGGAGATTGACGATGCGCGCGAGGAAGAGGCTGCGCGTTTGTTGCGTTTGCAGGAACTGGCGTGAATTTAAATAACTGGCCAGACCACAAAAATCGCGTCTGAACTGCCCCTTAAGTTAGGTAGCTACTGGCCGACCTTCCTATGGAACCGAATTTGATTTTCCACAATTGCTAGAATATTTTTAGGGCTGGCCTTTAATGGTGTAAGTCCGATTGAAAATGTACTCACCCCGAACAAACGGTTGAGTCGAAAAAGCAGTCCCTTAAATTTGCTCAACTTACTGGTCAGTTCTTTCTCATTGTTCAATTCCAGATTCAGATATACCGAAATACCGCCTCTAGTTGCCACTCGCCTCAAGCTGGCACGAATAACGTTGCTCCAGGAAATGCATCTAAATGGCCAACCTCGGTATTGAATGCATTCTGTTGTAACAACCACAATCGGGTGTTTAACTAAGAGCTGCCGACCTAGTGAGACCAGAAAGATCAGACCCACTATGCATGTCCACCATCCCAACACTAGGGCAGTTACTGGACTAATCAAACAGAACGCGATCCCAAATCCCAGCAGGGCTGATGCCATAAGCATTCCAAAGAGAGTCATCCCTTTTGAAACAGGAATCTCAAGAATCATTTCTCCTGGCGGATGATTCCAATTCGTTTCTTCCTGCCCCTGGATTTCCAGGGCAATCCGCTTTTCCTCACGAATCCTATTTTCCCGAGTGGTCAGCCAAATCACGATGAGGACCATGGACGTAACTAGTGCAATAGGGACTAGCAGAACGCCAATAAACGTAATCAATCCCTCAAGCATTTTGGATAAAGGTCAACCAATAGATTCTGAGTCAGAACAATGTGTTGCTATGTCTCTTGTCACTCACGCCCCGCGCTGCCGCACCGTCTCATACAAGCACAGCGCCGCCGACACCGAGACGTTGAGGCTTTCCACCGTGCCTCCGATGGGGATGCGCGCGACCTGGTCGCAACTCTGCTTGACTAGGCGGCGGATGCCCGCGCCTTCGGCGCCGAGCACCCAGGCGATGCCGGTCTTGGCGTCAATGCCGGACAGGGGCTGGTCGCCGTCCATGTCGGTGGCGATGACCCAGATGTTGTGTTCCTTGAGGTCTTCGATCGTGCGCGCAAGGTTGGTGACCATGATGTAGGGCACGGTCTCTGCGGCGCCCGAGGCGACCTTTTCCACCGTGGCGTTGATGCCGACGGCGTTGTCCTTCGGCGCGATGACGGCGTGCACGCCGAAGGCGTCGGCTGACCGGAGGATCGCGCCGAGGTTGTGCGGGTCGGTGACGCCGTCGAGGATGACCAGCAGCGGCGGGCCCTGGATGTTTTCCAGCACCTCGTCGAGCGAGTGCGTCAGCGCGACCGGCTTGACGCGGGCGACCACGCCCTGGTGCTTGGCGGCCTTGCCGACCAGCCGCGTCAGCCGGTCAGCCTCGACCTGCGCGAGCTTGACGCCGTTGTCCTTGGCCTGATGCACCAGGTCGCGCGCGCGCGCATCGCGCCGGGTCAGGTCGAGGTAGATTTCGAAGATGCCCGCGGGGTCCTGGCGCAGGCGGGCCAGGACGGGATGAAAGCCGTAGATGAGTTTTTCTGCGGCGTGTCTGTCAGCGGACTTCTCGCTCATTTCTGCTTGCTACCCGACCTGGATTTGGCGGATCGGGGCGAGGAGGATTTCTTTTCCGACGCCGATTGCGCGAATGCGCGCTGCATGTCGAGGGCGGAATTTTGCTGCTCGACCAGGCTGAAATCGATCTTGCTGGTCTCGATGTCGGCGCGCATGACCTTGATGCGCACGCGATCGCCCAGGCGATATTTCTTTCCGGTTCGTTCGCCGAGCATCATGTGCTTGGCCTGGTCGTAGTGGAAGTAGTCCTGGCCGAGCTCGGACACGTGGACGAGGCCTTCGATGAAGATGTCGTCGATCGCGACGAACATGCCGAAGCTGGTCACCGCGCTCACGGTGCCGTTGTATTCGTCGCCGATGCGGTCCTGCATGAAATAGGTCTTCAGCCAGGCGTCGACGTCGCGGGTGGCGTCGTCGGCGCGGCGCTCGGTCATCGAGCAGTGGGTGCCGACTTCCGCCAGGCCCTTGGCGGGCAGCTTCTCGCCCAGCAGCACCGCCTTGATGCCGCGGTGCACCAGCAGGTCGGGATAGCGGCGGATCGGCGAGGTGAAGTGGGTGTAGGCCTCGTAGGCCAGGCCGAAGTGGCCCTTGTTGTCGGGGCTGTAGACCGCCTGCCTGAGCGAGCGCAGCATCACAGTCTGCAGCAGGCCGTGATCGGGGCGGTCCTTGATCTTCTCCAGCAGTGCGGCGTAATCCTTGGCGTGCGGCTTGTCGCCGCCGCCGAGGTCGAGGCCGAATTCGGCGAGGAAGCCGCGCAGCGCGGCGAGCTTCTCCGGCGTCGGGCCTTCGTGGACGCGGAACAGCGCGGGCTGCTTGTTCTCGTGCAGGTAATCCGAGGCGCAGACGTTGGCCGCCAGCATGCATTCCTCGATGATGCGGTGGGCATCGTTGCGGATTACCGGCACGATCTCCTTGATCTTGCCGTTGTCGTCGAAAATGATCTGCGTCTCGGTCGAGCCGAAGTCGATGGCGCCACGCTTGGCGCGGGCCTTCAAGAGGGTGCGGAATAATTTATCCAGCGCTTCCAGATGCGGCATCAGCGCGGCCTGCTTCTTCTCCGGCTTGGCGGCGCCGGAGAGCCAGTCCCACACCTGGTTGTAGGTGAGGCGCGCGTGCGAATAGATCACCGCCGGGTAGAAGCGATATTCCTTGATGCTGCCCGCCGTGGTGATGCGCATGTCGCACACCATAGACAGGCGGTCGACTTCCGGGTTGAGCGAGCAGAGGCCGTTGGACAGCGCTTCCGGCAGCATGGGGATGACGCGGCGCGGAAAATACACCGAATTGCCGCGGTTGAAACCTTCGCTGTCCAGCGCGTCCCTGGGTTTGACGTAATGGCTGACGTCGGCGATCGCTACCACCAGCCGATAGCCGCTGCGGCCGAGCGGTTCGCAATACACCGCATCGTCGAAGTCGCGCGCGGTTTCGCCGTCGATGGTGACGAGCGGCAGATGGCGGATGTCCTCGCGGCCGGCCATGTCCTTTTTCTGCACCTTGCTCGGCAGCTTTTCCGCCTGCGCCTCGACGTCGGGCGGGAACACGTAGGGCAGGTCATGCTTGCGCAACGCGATCTCGATTTCCATGCCGGGGCCGGTGAAGCTGCCCAGGATCTCGGTGACGCGGCCGACGGCCTCATTATGCGCGCCGGGCTGGGTGACGATTTCCACCGTGACGACCTGGCCGGATTTCGCAGCGCCCGCATTTTCCGTGGGAACCAGAATGTCCTGATTGATGCGGCGGTTCTCCGCGATCAGGAAGCCAACGCCGCCTTCGAGGTAGTAGCGGCCAACGACGAACTGGTTGACGTGTTCCAGTACCTCGACGATCTTGGCCTCGCGCCGGCCGCGCTTGTCGAAGCCGGCGACCCGTACCAGCACCTTGTCGCCATGCAGCACGCGGTGCATTTCCTTGGGCGACAGATAAAGATCGTCGCCACCCTCTTCCGGCACCACGAAGCCGAAGCCGTCCGGGTGGCCTTCGACGCGGCCCTTGATCAGGTCGAGCTTGTCCGGCAGGCAGAGCTGGCGCTTACGGTTGAGCATCAGTTGGCCGTCGCGCTGCATCGCGCCGAGGCGGCGCTGGAACAGGTCGCGCTCGTCTTCGGTGATGTGCAGCTGCTCGGCGAAGGCGTCGGCATCGACCGGGCAGCCGGCGTCGGTCAGCAGCTGCAGGATGTATTCGCGGCTTGGCAGCGGCGATTCGTAGCGCTCGGTTTCACGCTCGTAGAACGGGTCGGCCAGACGGATCGCGGGGATCTGGTGTTTGCTTGCGCGGCTGCGGGATTTTTTTCCAGGCATCTTCGTTGACAATTTATTCATGGCTCTCTAAAATGCGCGCCTTCATTGCCCAGATGGCGGAATTGGTAGACGCACTAGGTTCAGGTCCTAGCGGTGGCAACACTGTGGAGGTTCGAGTCCTCTTCTGGGCACCAAACGCTGCAAGTAAAAAGCCGACCTCGTGTCGGCTTTTTACTTTTTCAGACTCTATTTTATACATTACGCCTCGTAGGGGTGCCGACGCACGATCGTCTCCACCCGGTCCGGCCCGGTCGACACCACGTCCACCGGCACTTCACACAGGGCCTCCATCCGCTTCAGGTAGGTCTGCGCTTTCTGCGGCAGCTTGTCGAATTCCTGCACGCCCACGGTCGAATCGCTCCAGCCCGGCAGGTCTTCGTAGATCGGTTCGACGTGGGCAATCGATTCGGCCCCCACCGGCAGGATGTCGCAGGTCTCGCCGTCGATCTTGTAGCCCACGCACACGCGCACGGTTTCCAGGCCGTCCAGCACGTCGAGCTTGGTCACGCACAGACCTGTCACACCGTTGATCTGGATCGAACGCTTGAGCGCAGCAGCGTCGAACCAGCCGCAGCGGCGCGCGCGGCCGGTGGTGGCGCCGAATTCATGCCCTTTCTCGCCGAGATACTGGCCGACATCGTCGAACAACTCGGTCGGGAACGGTCCCGAGCCCACACGCGTGGTATAGGCCTTGGTGATGCCAAGCACATAGTGCAGCGTGTTCGGCCCAACCCCGGCGCCGGTGGCGGCGCCGCCGGCGGTGCAGTTGGACGAGGTCACGAACGGATAGGTGCCGTGGTCGATATCCAGCAGCGTACCCTGCGCGCCTTCGAACAGCAGGTTCTCGCCCGCCTTGTTGGCTTCGTAGAGGCTGCGCGGCACATCGGCCACCATCGGCTTGAGCCGTTCGGCCAGCGCCATCATCTCGTCGAGCGACTGGTTGAAGTCGACCACGTCGGTCTTGTAATAATTCTTCAGCATGAAGTTGTGGTGATCGAGCACCTCGCCCAGCTTGGCGGCAAACCGTTCGCGGTGGAACAGGTCCTGCAGGCGTAGCGCGCGGCGTGCCACCTTGTCTTCGTAGGCGGGTCCGATGCCGCGGCCGGTAGTGCCGATCTTGCCAGCGCCCTTGGCAATCTCGCGCGCGCGGTCGAGCGCGACGTGGTGCGGCATGATGAGCGGGCAGGCTTCGCTGAGCTTGAGGCGGCTGGCGACGTCGACGCCGGCGGCCATCAGCATGTCCATTTCCTCGATCAGCGCGGTCGGCGACAGCACGACACCATTGCCGATGTAGCAGGTGACGTTGTCGCGCAGGATGCCGGATGGGATCAGGTGCAGCACGGTTTTCTTGCCCGCCACCACCAGCGTATGGCCCGCATTGTGGCCGCCCTGGAAACGCACCACGCCCTGTGCGCGGTCGGTCAGCCAGTCGACGATTTTGCCTTTGCCCTCATCGCCCCACTGGGTGCCGATGACGACGACGTTTTTTGCTGCCATGGTGAAAGTCTCCCCTTATTGTGTGTCCGAGCCGGCAACGACCAGCTCGCGCAAATCCAGACTGAAACCGGTGGCCGGACGCGCCCGGCCGAATACCCGCCCCACTTCGTCGTAGCGCCCGCCCTGCGCGATCGCATGGCTGCGCCCGCCGGTGTAGGCGGCAAACACGACGCCGCTGTGGTAGCCATAGCCGCGCAACTCGGCCAGATCATAGGCGGCACCCACCTTGCCGAGACCCTGATCGATCCGTTCGAGCGTGTCCAGCGCCGCCTGCACCGACGTCAGTTGCGGCAGCCGCGCACGCGCCTCGGCCAGCACGCTGCGGTCGCCATATAGCTGCGGCAGCGCGGCAAAAGCCTCGCGCAACGCGGCGGACAGACCTGCAGTCAACACCGTCACGGCGCTGCTGTCCTTGGCCTGCAATGCACCGAACAATTGATGTTCGACCGCACCGGACAGGCCGGCTTCCTGGGCCAGCGCCCGATATACGCCGACATGACCGATATCGAGCTGCAGTGTCTTCACGCCGCACGCGTCGAGGCCCTGCAACATCAGCGTGAGAATTTCGAGATCCGCTTCCGCACCGGCTTCGCCATACAGTTCCGCACCGACCTGGATCGGCTCGCGCGAGCGATGGAAACCGTCGGATTGGGTGTGCAGCACGCTGCCTGCATAGCACAGGCGGTTCACTGCATTGGCGGCGAGCAGGTGGGCGTCGATACGCGCCACCTGCGGTGTGATGTCGGCACGCACGCCCATCAGCCGGCCGGTCAGCTGATCGACCAGCTTGAAGGTCTTGAGGTCGAGGTCGGCACCCACACCCGTCAACAATGAATCGACGTATTCCATCAGCGGCGGGATCACCAACTGATAACCGCGACTGCGAAACAGATCGAGCAGCGCGCGACGCATGTCCTCCATGCGCCAAGCCTGCGGCGGCAATACATCTTCGACGTTTTCGGGCAATAGCCAGGCAGTCATTTCAATTCAGTAGCATCAACAAAAAAACGCCGCCCAACATCGAGGCAGCGCCGATAAAACGCAATTGGCCGTCGCGGAGCGCCTGCATCCTGCGAAAGCCGTCACGCCATACGGCTGGCGCAGCGAACGGCAGGACCCCTTCGACCACCAGCAACAAGCCGATTGCCGCAAGCCAGTCCGAACTCGTCATTTACCACCGGCGGCACGCGGGTTCTTCATGTACTTGAAGAAGTCGGCGCTGGGATCGAGCACCATCACGTCGCTCTTATTCTTGAAGCTTTCGCGGTAGGCCTGCATGCTGCGGTAGAAGGCATAAAACTCCGGGTTCTTGTCATACGCAGCGGCGTAGACCGCCGAGGCCTTGGCGTCGCCCTCGCCTTTGACGCGCTGGGCATCGCGATAGGCTTCGGCGACGATCACCTGCTTCTGCCGATCCGCATCCGCCTTGATTTTTTCCGCTTCCGCCGCGCCGGTCGAGCGCAGTTCGTTGGCCACCTGCTTGCGTTCGGCTTCCATCCGGCGATAGACGTTTTCCGACACGCTTTCCGGCAGATCGACGCGCTTGATGCGCACGTCGACCACCTGCACGCCGATCGAACGCGCATCCTGGTCGGCTTTGGTACGAATGAGGTTCATGACGGCATCACGCTGCCCCGATACAACGTCGTGAATCGTGCGCTTGCCGAATTCGGCCCGCAGGCCGTCGTTAACCGTCTGGTTCAGACGAATCTGCGCGCGCGTTTCATCGCCGCCGACCGAGACGTAAAACTGCCGGGCATCGATCACACGCCATTTGATGTACGAATCGACCAGCACGTTTTTCTTTTCCGAGGTGATGAAACGCTCCGGTTCCGCCGCATCCAGCGTCAGGATGCGCGTATCGAAATAGCGGATGTTCTGCACCAGCGGCAACTTGAAGTAGAGGCCTGGCGCCTTCTTGACCGAAACCACTTCACCCAGTTGGAACACCAGGGCATTCTGGCGCTGATCGACAGTGAACATGCTGCCGCTCAAGATCACCAGCACCACGACCAGCCCGATCAGGATGGGGGCGATATGTTTGTTCATGGCCGATCCTCCCGATCACGGCTGCGCAAGGCATCGCGCGAGCGCAGATCCACGGGGGCAGGCGGCGTAGTCGTCGCAGCTACCGGAGGTTGCAACAGCGCATCCGACGCGTTGCTGTTTGGCTGGTTGACGATCTGCTGCAATTTGTCGAGCGGCAGATACAAGAGGCTGTTGCCGCCCTTCTGGTCAATCACCACTTTGCTGGTGTTGTTCATCACGGTCTGCATGGTGTCGAGATACATACGCTGGCGTGTCACCTGCGGGGCTTTCTGATATTCGGTCACGATTTGCGAAAAGCGGCTGGCGTCACCCTCGGCATTGGCAATCACCGCCTGCTTGTAGCCGGCAGCCTCTTCCTTCAGGCGCGAGGCCAGACCACTTGCGCGCGGCACCACGTCATTGGAATACGCTTCCGCCTCGTTCTTCAGGCGTTCGCGATCCTGTCCCGCCTTGACCGCATCGTCGAACGCGGCCTGCACCTGCTCGGGCGGCTGGATGTTCTGCAGCGTGACCTGGCTGATGCTGATGCCGGTCTTGTAGCGATCGAGAATCTGCTGCATCAGCACCTTCGCACGCGTGGCGATTTCAGCACGCCCTTCGTACAGCACAAAATCCATCTTGTTCTTGCCGACGATTTCGCGCATCGCGGTTTCGGCCACCTGCAGCACCGTATCTTCAGGCGCCCGGTTGACGAACAGGAATTCCTCCGGATCCTTCAGGATGTACTGCACCGCGAACTGCAGGTCGATGATGTTCTCGTCATCCGTCAGCATCAGCGACTCGCGCAGCACCTTGCTCTTGACGTTGTTGCGATAGCCGATTTCAACGGTGCGCACCTGATCGATATTGACGATTTCGCGCGACTCGATCGGCCACGGCAGATGCCAGCGCGGCCCCGGCTCGGTCGTCTCGATATACTTGCCGAAGCGCAGTACCACGCCGCGCTGGCCGGTGTCGACGATATAGAAACCGCTCGCCACCCACACCAGAAACAGCGCGCCAAACAGCAGGCCGAGCAGATTGCCACCGCCCGCGCCGCCCGACGAGAAACCGCCGCCCCCTTCCGTATTCCGGTTGCCAAACATGCCATTGAGGCGCTCGTTAAGGCGCCGCCAGAGCTCGTCCAGATCGGGCGGTCCGCTGTTTTTGTTGCGGTTACCGTTGTTGCCCCATTGCGGGTCGTTCCAGGCCATATCGTTAAGTTATGCAGAGAGAGCTGTGGGTTGGGAGGTGTCTTCGTCTGATGCGCCGGCTTCGCCCCGGGCGCGTTCGGCGACCAGGATTTCTGACAGGGCATCACGTAAAAGTTCAAGCCCCGCGCCGGATTGCGCGGAGACATATACGCTTTGCAGTTTACCATATTCGTTCCGCCCCACTCCCGGCGCAACGCCCGTCAGATCGAGCTTGTTGTAGACCCGGAGTTGCGGCACGGCATCCGCCCCGATTTCCGCCAACACCTTGTCGACCGCCTCGATCTGGCGCTCGCGTCCCGGGCTGGCCGAATCGATCACATGCAGCAGCAGATCGGCTTCGGCCGTGGCCTCCAGGGTGGCGCGGAACGCCGCCACCAGGTCGTGCGGCAGACGGGTGATGAATCCGACGGTATCCGAGAGCACCACTTCGCCCACCTGAGGCAGGTATATCTTGCGTGTGGTGGTGTCCAGCGTGGCGAACAGCTGGTCGGCCGCATAGGTACCGGCGCGCGTTAGCGCGTTGAACAGCGTGGATTTCCCGGCATTGGTATATCCGACCAGCGCCACCGACAACACATGCTGGCGCGCGCGCGAACGCCGCTGGGTGCGGCGCTGCTTGCCCAATTTGGCGAGCCGGTCGCGCAAGGCCTTGACTCGCGCTCCGATCAGGCGGCGGTCGGTTTCCAGCTGCTTCTCGCCCGGGCCGCGCATGCCCACACCGCCGCGCTGGCGTTCGAGGTGGGTCCAGCCGCGCACCAGCCGGGTCGACAGGTGCTGAAGCTGGGCCAGTTCGACCTGCAGCTTGCCCTCGGCGCTGTGCGCACGGCGCGCAAAGATATCCAGAATCAACGTGACGCGATCGACCACCCGGCAGTGCACGCGGCGCTCCAGGTTGCGTTCCTGGGCAGGCGACAGTTCGTGGTTGAAGATGACGACGTCCGCTTCGGTGGCAGCGACCAGCGCGGCGATCTCGTCGGCCTTGCCGCTGCCCACGAACAGCGCGGCATCCGGGCGGCTACGCTTGCCCTGCACCTCGCCCAGAATCTCAAGCCCGGCGCCGGCCGCCAGCAATCGCAGCTCGGCCACGCTTTCAGCAAAATCCAGATCGCCGAAATCAAGCGCCACCAGGATGACGCGCTCGCCGCCGGCATGCCGCTCAAACAAGGCAATACCTCCTGCCTGCGTCCGGTTGCGCGGTGGTCATGGATAAAACAAGGCAATACAGAGGCAGTTTCACGGGCGGACGTTCAGGCTGGCATAGGGGCGGATAGCCTTGCGGCCCCTACGCGAGCGGATTGGAAAGTTTGATTCTAGTCCCGATCACGCCCATGCGGACGCCCGGAAGGCTCGCCGCTTTCTACAATTCCACCGTGCGCAGGCGCTCGGCTGCCTGTTCCGGATTGATGGTGTTGACGAACAGGCCCGAACCAAGCTCGAAACCGGTGGGAATCGACGTGCGCGGGCAGATTTCCAGGTGCCAGTGATAGCTCGGCGCATGTGCCTGCTGCTGGCTATCGTGCGGGACCGAGTGCAGGAAGAAGTTGTACTGCGCGCCGCCGATGACGGCATCCAGTCGCGCCATGGTGCGCTTCATCACCCGCGCCAGATCGGCCAGATCCTCGCCGCGCACGTCGAGAAAATCGGCCTGGTGCGCCAGCGGCAGGATGTGCACCTCCCATTCGTAGCGGCTGGCGAACGGCTTGATGGCGATGAACTTTTCGCCGCGCTCGACCACGTACTGGCCGACGTTGATCTTGCGCCGCACCGCGCCGGACGTACGGTCGTAAATGGTTGCCTCGAAGGTCAGCGCCTCGTCGATCAGCGCACAGAAGATGCAGTGGTGGTGCTTGGCGTAGTGCGCGGCGCTGTTCTTCACTTCGGCGTCGACGTTCTCGGGCACGACCGGCATCGCGATCACCTGGCTGTGCGTATGCGGGATCGACGCGCCGGCTGCCGGACCGAAGTTCTTGAACACCAGCACGTATTTCAGCCGCTCGTCCGACTCGAACAGCTGGCGCATGCGCGTCTGGTAGACGCCGAACAGCGCCGCCAGGTGCGATTCGGCCATCTCCTGTACCGCGATGCCATGTTCATGATGATCGATGATGACCTCGTGCCGGCCATAACCGTCGATGGTCTGCTGCAGGCCGAAGTTGAAACCGGCCTGTTCGCGGTCGTCGCCCAGCACCGGGTAGAGGTTCTCGACCATGCGGATCTGCCAGTCGCCTTCCGGCGGCCAATGCAGGATCACCGGCGGCGTCTTGTGCTCGTTGCCGCGGCAGAACGGGCAGGTTTCGACGTGCTTGCGGGTGTCGCGCGGCGCCAGTTCTTCGGCCTTTTTCGGGCGCATGCTGCGTGCGGTGGCGACCAGTACCGATTCGCTCGGCACAATGGGATTGATGCGGATTTCGCGAACTTCGCTGGATTCGGGGGTATTCGGGTCTGGCATGGGACATCTCCTCAGCTGGCAAGCATAAAACAGCCGGCAAGGACCGTCGGTTCATAATTCTTATGCCCCCTGTCACGCTTTTTATCCCCTCGTGCGCAAGGGACTTGCGTTGACGAAGCACAGAGCGGCGCCGACAATGCGGAATCTTTGCTGGTTTCCGGAGTACCCTGATGGACGAAAAAGCCCTGCACGACGAGCAGCGCCTCATGCGCATGATGCGCAAGACCCTGACTTCCATCGTGCGCGATACCGCGCCGCGCGATGGCAACCCCAGCCCCCTGACCGAGGCTACCATCCTCGGCATCAAGGATTGCCTGATGGTGATTTCCAGCCGCGAAACCGAGCTTGCCCAGCTCACCGGCCGCACCCTGGACGAGCGCCCGCACTTCACCGACGAGACGCCCACCAGCCACGCCGTCAAGATCAGCAGCATCCCGAAGAAGACCCACTGAGCATGCCGCAAGCCACCAGCCTGTTCACCGATGTCGAATCAAAAGTCGTCGGCACGTCGGCAGTGGTGATCTATTCGCCCTCAGGCAAGCACCGCAAGCGTTTTCCCGAGGGGGTGGTCGAGGTCTACGCCAGCGAGGACGAAGCGCGGGCGCATGCGGATCCCATCAAGAGCCGCCACGCAGCCATTGCCAGCGGTCCGTCGCGTTCCTCCGAAGGGTTCAAGCTGTTCTATCTGGTGCGCTGGCTCGAGTGAGCGTGGTTGTTGACGCTTTAGCGGCTTTAGGGCAACGCTGAACAAGTATCGCCATTAGCCTGACGCACGTATTGCCCAAAGCGATGGTGAGGATTGATCGAAACACGCCTGTCTTGCTGCCATTTCATCGCGTTTTCCACCCTGTTTTCCCGCTTCACGGGCGCACC
>JBDRCF010000043.1:0-61831 GCA_043821985.1 Pseudomonadota bacterium | reverse complement strand
TCGGCGGCATGGCCGCGCCGGCGCCAAGGTCGAGGAGCGTGTCCGCGATTTCCACGGCGTGGGCGATTTCGGCGAGGCCAGCGGGCAGCGCAGCGATGCCAACTTGTTGGGCGAGCTCACCGCCGATGCCTTCTGCCGCTTTTATTGCTTCGTCCTTTGCTTGGCCGGCCAGCATGGCAGACGGCGACGCGCTGATCGGCAGCATCTGTGTTTCATGCTGAGAGGCAGGCGTTTTTTCGGCGGACTCGCCCCCATTAAGGAAATCCAGCGGATCAGGCTTGTCGGTCGCGGCCTCCGGGGCGGGGGCTGACTCTTCGCCCTCGCCGGCCTCGTCGCCGTCGATGTCGTCTGTCCGGGCGTGGGTGGCGGCTTCCGGTAACGGTGCCGGCGCGGCTGGCGCCTCTACTGCCTCTTCTTCAGCCCATGAGGGAACGAGCTGGGGTTTGGTCTGTTGGGGCTGAGGCGTTTCCTGCGCGGGGACAACAGGAGGAATGGCAGGGACAGCAACCGGCTGGCGCGGGTAACCCGTCCAGTCGGCGATCACGCTGCCAGGGCGGAGTTGGCGAGGGGTAGAGAACGGGATTAAGACTTCGAGCGCGTCCTCACCGACGCCCAGCACCAACACCTTAACGCCTTGTCCAGGCACCGGACCGAGCTGCAAGAGCTCGGAGGGCAGCATCACCGGTTCGCGCACGAGTTTCCAACTTGAGGTCCGAGTGCCGCCCGGGGTGAAGATGCCGGGACTGCGGCCCGTGCCGCTCGACGTGGACAGGTCCAGCCGCTCGATTTCACGCTCGCCGATGAGTTTTTCGCAAATATAATTCGCGGTCTCGCCCGCTGAAACACGCGTCGCCACATGGGTTCCGACCATGCTGAGCAAGGCCTCGGTCAGTTCCGCGCCGTAGATTTTTTTGCTTTGCGCGATGTCTTGGAGGCCAATCACTACCCTGATTCCCTTCGACCGACCGATCGCGGCCATCGAGAAAACCGTCTCAACCTTGCCGAGCTCAGGAAACTCGTCAAGGAAAAACCAAAGTTTTCTGGATGATGACTCATCAATCAAATCGGATTTGATGAGCTGGCCCGCAAGCCCGAGAATTGCGCCGTTAAAGGCGCGGGCGAGGGATTCGAACTGGCCGTTGTGCTGCAAGATAACTGACTTAGTGGCTTTGTTTTTTTCCAGCAGCCAGTCGCGGATTGAGAAAATTCCGGGCGTAGGCCAAGCTCGCGCCAGGTCGAAGATCACGGACAAGTAGCTCATCATATTGCCCAGCACGCCTGCGCTCGTAACGTTTTGCTGGCCGTCCGACAGCGCTTTAAGGGCCTCTGGAAAATACATCCGCGCGGCTTCGGCCAGCTCCTCGATGGGGCGGGTCAGTTTTTTTGCCAAGTCCGCAAAGCCCCATTTTTCAGGGGTTTCAGATTGCAGTTCTACCAGGCTGGCAATCAAAACTTGCCGTGCCGCGTTGGACCAAAACGGGCTACCGCCCTGCGCTTCGGGGATCATCCGGGCGGAAAATTCGCGGGCTGCTGCGAGGGTGTCCACGTCTTTGGCAACAGCCCATGGCAGGGCACGAGAATCCCAAGGTGCAAAAACCAAGTCCACCAACTCAACTTCATTTCCTTGGCGAGTCTTGGTCCGTGACCGAAACTCCCGCGTGAAATCGCCCTTGAAATCAAAAATAATCATCCGGTCGCCCCGCTCGCGGGCGGCCCGGATCAATGGCAGGATGGTCTGGGTTTTGCCGGTACCGACCGCTCCGAAAATCAAAAAGTGCCGGGTTTCCCGGGACAGGGACATGGGTGGAAGGTCAGGGTGTAATTTCAGGCCATCCGCATCTTTACCTTCGGCCTTCACCCATGCTTTGAGGCCGGCTTCGCCTTGAAGGCGGCGCCGGCCACGGATATGTCGGTCTTGAGTGGCGATGGCGACATCGCCCAGCGTCGCCCAAAACACGAGCCCACCCACCAATAGGCCGAGGATCTGCGGCCCGGCATGAAGCACTTTCAGGGTGGAGGGGTGCTCAGCCTGCATGAAGGCCACGGCTTTTTCGTGGGGTCGATCGCCACCCTGCCGGCCTGGTAGAAGATGATGAAGCGCGGGTTCGGCCTGGAAGCCCTTGCCCTGGGATTGCCATACCAGCCCCCAGCCGCCCAGATAGAAGCCAGCCGCCGCCAATGCCCCGGCCATACCGCCTAGGAATAAGGGCGCGCCCCATCGGTCGGCGCCTTGGGGTTGGTTGCTGGTGCGAGCAGCCGGGCCCGACATTTAGGTACCCTTCCCGTCCGCTGCGGCCGCACGGCGTTGGTCGCGCCGGGCCTGGAAACCGTTGGCGAAGGGCGAGGCCTGGCTGGCGCGCAGCGGGGATTGCTCGATTGCAGCGGCCAGCGCCTGCTCCTCGGTTTCCGGTCCTCCAAACAGGTCGTGAGTGGAGGTTTCGCCCGCCACATAGCCGGTGGCGAAATCCAGAGCGGCTTTTCCGTCGAGCTGGTGGACCTCATCGGCCAGCTCCAGCGCGTAGCCCATCAGCTGGGCCAGCCAGACGAACTGCTTGTGCATTTCGAGCGTCGTGATCCGCGCGACCTTTTGTCCGACAGTGCTTTCGATCTCCGCCCTGGCGGGGCACGACATGGGCTGCCAGTTGACCAGCCGCTGGTCCTCGCGGGGGAGCTCGATCAGGACGCGGGCGACGGTCGGAAAAATTTCCAAAAGCAGGAGGTGTTTATCGAGGCTGTCATAGTCGCGGGTGGGGGTAGGAGGGATGCTCATTCGTCCACCTCCAGCGCATCGACCTTTGCGTAGATTTTCGCCAGGGCCACGTCCTGAGCATCCAGGCGGGCGATTAGCCTAGC
This sequence comes from Pseudomonadota bacterium, assembly GCA_043821985.1. Taxonomy (GTDB): domain Bacteria; phylum Pseudomonadota; class Gammaproteobacteria; order Burkholderiales; family Thiobacillaceae; genus Thiobacillus. The sequence goes on along the minus strand of JBDRCF010000043.1, from coordinate 58,978 downwards.
TTCGATTGCCGAAAGGTTGATCCGGTCGGACAGCGCCGCCCGAGCAAGCTCGGACAGGCTGATTTTCTTCTCGCGCGCCTCGGCATCGAGTGCCGCCGCCAGGGCGGCCGGCATGAGGATGCTCTTGGTTACCATTTTTGCCATGTCTAATTCCCGTCAATGCCCCGCCAATTGGGGCGTTGTGGGAAATTAGACGCGGGCTTGGCATTGCCGCGCAACCGCGTGTTTTTCTGCCTCTGTTATCCCGAAATATCCCGATATTTCCCGGAAAATACCGGCCGACCCATCAGGGTATTAGCGCGGAACCCGCGCCAATACTCGCGTTCGCGGCCTAATTGCGAAAAAACAATTATTAATACAGATTTCAGACGAACGGTCGTTTTGTGCCGACGAACGGTCGGTTAAAGCTATGAGCCAAGGGAAAATAATAGGGATTGGCGCGGCTAATGTGGCTATGAGGCGCATTAGAAACCTCATAGATTGACCGCTCGTGCGCAGTTTGGCGGCATGAACATCATCATACCAAATGTCGGCGGGAAAATACTTAAGATCAAGCCCAATGCCTATGAGTATTAGCTTGAAACCGCGCAACAGCGCGGGTTCCGTGGCCGACAGGCCACAAAACACCCGGCTCAAGCTGGGAGTCGGGTGTGATATTTCTGCGCTTCTGACTTTGACGTACCCGAGCCCAAGGGGCGAGGGGTGGGGTTGGCTTTCGCTTTTCAGCAGCTGCCAAGGGCGGCTGCTGGGGGTGATAGGGATGCCGGAAGACTGTGCCCGGACACGATACCCTTACGGAAAACGGAAGTGCTCCAAAACTTCCGCTTCGATCAGGATCCCGCGCTGCAACAGCCCGGCAGCGACGGCTTCAACGGCGTGCCAGTGCTCGCGCAAAAGCTCCTTCGCGTGCCTCACGGCAGCGTCTATATCGTGTCCGTTAAGGTCCGCCCAGTCAGCTGCGCCGCCGGCGATAAACACGCTGAAAAGCGCTCTGCGCATGCGCTTTGCTTCCGCGACAGGCCCGGCGGCGGCCATTACCGCCCCGGTGAAATCGTTCCGCCAGGCGAACAATATGCCGCCATCGCGGCGCGGGTCGATGCGTCCCTCCGGGCCGGAGATCCAGACGCAATCGAATCGCCGTCCGAGCGCAGCGGCAGCGACCGCGTGCCCGGCCTCATGGTAAGCGGCTGCAATGTGTCTTGTCGCTCTCATTCCGTCGTCCTCACGGGCGACCCTTCCTCCCGCCTTCGAGCAGCTGTCGTAAGCAACTTGGCGCCGGAGTCCTTGGCTTTAGCATCAAGCGCGTCCACGTCAGGCAGTTTTAGTCTGCGGGCGCATATTTCCTCGGCCTGGCGAGTGCGCCGCTGTCGCTCGATTTCTGCTGCGATTAGACCAGGGACAGGCTGTTTGCTTGTTCCAGCGAGCGCCATGATCGCCGCAGAGATCTCGTTCTCGCTGTGCTCGCGCTCAATGCACTGCGCCTCCAACTCATCGTCGGTTGTCCACGTGACAATCCCAGATGGCCGCTGCCGTCTGCGCTTGTTCTTGTTGGTATCTGATTGAGGAGCAGCAGCATCGCCGCGCGCGCATGCGTGTGGTGCTGCCTTTTCTGTAATACTTGTTTTATCTGTAATACTTAGCGTTCGATTTTCTTCAGTAAGAATTACTTCGTTCAGAAAATCGAGTTGTGGTGAAGAACCGCCCCCCGCTTGGGTTTCCCGGAAAATCGGCCGGTCCGCAATGTGCCAGATCGTCCGAGCGATTCTGCCCGCCTCGCGCACTCGCTCGATCTTCAAATACCCGGCCGCGCCCAACTCTTTAAGGGCGGCAGATGTCCCAGCCCTCCCGTTCCCATGACCACCGCGGCGGGAGCCAAGATGGGACAGCCTGAACTTCCAGCCAGCCGACATGTTCAACATGTAGGCAAGTATCCCAAGCGCGCGCCAGCCAATCGATTCGTCGCGAACCGTCGTTGACAGAACTCTCAAATAGGGGTCAACCGCACGGTGCGCCCTTATCTCTATCTCCTCCCCCGGGTCGCTCATACCGCACTCGCTTCCCCGAGCTCGATCGCTTGCTGGGCACGGTATTCCTTCACCGACAGGCCCATGCGTTTGGCTTCCACCTCGACAACCTTAGGTGTCCTCCCCCGTCTGGATTGGCTGGCCGTCGTTCCACTAGCCTTGTCCATGAAGGTGGCCAGCACATCAAGCCGCACCATCCTGTGCCCGCCCAGCGAGTATGTGGAGATGGGGAATTTGCCGGCGGTCAGCCGGTTGCGTGTGGTTTGGTCAGCCCAGCCGAAGGCCGCACGGCCTGCCTCAATCGCAAGAATGGCAGCGCGCCCCGGGAAAAGGCCCTGAAGAAAAACAAGAGTTTGATTTTGAGAAGCCACGATGCACCTTTCGCGTTTCTCGACTCGCCCTAAGAGGGCAAATCGATAACGCGGCTAGCCCGCTTAGGGCTATTTGCATCGTGTCGGGGCGCAGGCTGTTTGCAGGCCTATAGTGCGCGACGTGGGTTCCATTCAATGAAAGGGCTGCCACCCTCCAAACCACCACACCCGGTCAGGCATTCGCAGGCATCCACTCTTCGGCCTTTTCCACACCCCCAGGTCGCCGCTTGCTGGAGATATGGCCGGTTCCGCGCACCCTGCCGGTCATAGCCGGAATAGCAGGTTTTGGATTGCCCCCTCCCCTGCGGATGCTCTTTGGTCAGTGCTAAGCCCGCCTGACGAAAAAAGTATACCCGGCCCACCCGGCCGCGGTCAATGAAACCGGACGGGAAAATTCGGGAAAATTTTGTGAGAAAATCCCGGTATGGGGAAGTATCTATCGGTATACCAATCCATACTAAGTTATTGATTTTATTGTGGTGCGAAAGGGGGGACTCGAACCCCCACGGATTTCTCCGCTGGAACCTAAATCCAGTGCGTCTACCAATTCCGCCACTCTCGCGGCTCGGCCGCAAAACTATCAACCGATAAGTGTAATATAATCAAAGCGATGCTGTCACCCAAGCCCGCCCGGCATCCTGCCTAAGTCATTATTCCCATTCCGTTTTTTATTGCCGGTGCCGGTCGATCACTACGAAAACTTCCCTGTTGCCTCCTGGTTGCTGCCCAAACGGCTGCGTCGGCCGGTAGAAGCCATCTACCGGTTTGCCCGCAGCGCAGACGACATCGCTGACGAAGGCGAGGCCGCGCCAGCCGAACGACTACGCCAGCTCGCGGCCTACCATGACGAACTGGATCGTATCGAGCGCGGCGAAACACCAACCGATCCGGTGTTCGGCCCGCTGGTCACTGCCATCCGCATGCACACCATCCCCTTGGCCCCGTTTCGCGATCTGCTGTCTGCGTTCGCACAGGACGTGGAAAAAAAGCGCTACGCCAATTTCGGCGAAGTCATGGACTACTGCCGCCGCTCGGCCAACCCGGTGGGCCGCCTGATGCTGCATCTGTATGGCGATCGCGATCCGCGCCACCTAGCCTATTCCGATGCCATCTGCAGCAGCCTGCAACTGATCAACTTCCTGCAGGATATCGCTGTGGATTACTCGAAGGATCGTATCTACCTGCCACAGGACGAACTGGCCGCACACCACGTCAGCGAAGCACAGATCGCACAGGGCGACACGCGCGGGCTGTGGCATATGATGATGCACAAGCAGATCGAGCGTACGCGTAAATTGCTGCAGGCTGGCGCGCCGCTCGGCCGGCAACTCAAGGGACGCATCGGGCTGGAACTGCGGGTAACCATCCGCGGCGGCGAAGCCATCCTGCGCAAACTGCACGCCGATCCCGGTTGCGTGTTCCACCATCGCCCGGTGCTGACCAAAAAGGACTGGCTCATCATGCTCGGACGCGGGCTGTTTTGAACATGGATGTTCACCAGTATTGCCAGGAACGTGCCGCCGCGAGCGGCTCCAGTTTCTACTACAGCTTCGTCTTTCTGCCACCCGAGGTAAGACGTGCGATCACTGCGTTCTACGCGCTGTGCCGCGAACTCGACGATGTGGTGGACGAGTGCCACGAACGCCAGGTAGCCGAGGCCAAGCTTCACTGGTGGCGCGCCGAGATCGGCCATTTCGCCAGCGGCGAGCCGGAGCATCCGGCAACCCGCGCGCTCTTCGACACCCCGCAGGGCCGCGCCATCCCGCCGGCCCTGCTGCTGGAAATCGTGGACGGCATGGCGATGGATCTCGACCACACGCGTTACCCCGATTTCAAGTCGCTCAACCTCTACTGTTACCGCGTTGCCGGCGTGGTCGGCGAAATCGCAGCATCGATCTTCGACGGCACGCGCGGCGAACATGATCGCGACATCCGCCGCTACGCCCACGAGTTGGGGCTGGCGTTCCAGCTCACCAACATCATCCGCGATGTCGGAGAGGACGCGCGGCGCGGACGCATCTATCTGCCGCAGGACGAACGGGTACGTTTCGGCGTGCACGAAGCCGATCTGCTGAGCGGACGCAACACCCCCGAGTTTCAGGCCCTGATGCAGTTCCAGTACGAGCGCGCCCTGGCCTGTTACGACCGCGCATTCGCTGCACTGCCTCCCGGCACACGGCGTGCGCAGCGCCCCGGACTGGTCATGGCGGCAATCTACCGCACCCTGCTCAGCGAAATCCGGCAATCCGGATTCCCTGTCCTGCGCGCGCGCGTCTCGCTCACGCCGTTGCGCAAACTGTGGCTTGCCAGCAAGACCTGGCTGTTTCCGTGACCACTGACTTGGGTCGACCCCGTGTCGCGGTCGTGGGGGGCGGCTGGGCCGGCTGCTCGGCAGCCCTGACACTGGCCGAAGCCGGCGTGAGGGTCACGCTGTTCGAGGCCAGCCGCACCCTCGGCGGCCGCGCACGCGCCGTCGAACTCGAAGGCCAGCCGCTCGACAACGGCCAACACATCCTGCTCGGCGCATACGAACAATCGCTGCAGTTGATCGAACGCCTGCATCCTGCCACACCGCTGTGGCGCCTGCCGCTCACCCTCGAACAGCCGCCGGCATTCAGCCTTGCCTGCCCGCGTCTGCCCGCGCCTTTGCACCTGCTGGCGGGACTGCTCGGCGCCCGCGGGTTGGATTGGCGCGAGAAGCTGGCCGCCGCGCACTGGGCGCACACCATGCTGCGCGACACGGCAACGCCAGGCCAACTGACTGTCAGCCAACTCACCCGCACGCAGCCGGAAAAATTACGCAATGCGCTGTGGCACCCCTTGTGCGTGTCAGCGCTCAACACCCCGCCCGAACTGGCCGACGCCCGGGTTTTCCGCAGTGTGGTCCGCGCCGCATTCGGCGGGCGCACCCACCATAGCGACCTGATACTGCCGCGCCGCGATTTGACAGCACTGCTGCCCGCACCGGCCGCCGCACGGATGGTCGAGCTCGGTGGCGACATCCGTCTGGGCCATCGCGTGACCACGCTCGACGCCACACCGAACGCCATCGCCCTGGGTACACATGGCGACATGTCCGTCTTCAGCCACGTCATCCTGGCCGTCGCGCCGCAACATCTCCCTGCCTTGGCGAAGCAAGTGCCGGCACTAGGACCGCTCGGCCTTACTGTGGCAGGGTACGACTATCAACCCATTGCCACTGCCTATATGCAATACGATCCGGATTTTCGGCTGTCCAAGCCGCTGCTCGCCCTGGCCGACGGACCGGCGCAGTTCGTGTTCGATCGTGGCCAGAGTCATGGTCAGGTCGGTTTGCTGGCGTTCGTGGCCAGCGCTGCGACGAATCTGTCTTCTGACTGGCTGGATCAGGCGGAAGCGCAGTTACGCCGGATTGCTGATCCCGGGCCTGCGCACTGGCGCAAGCGCATCATCGAAAAACAGGCAACCTATAGTTGCGTGCCCGGATTGGCACGCCCGCCTGTCCATACCCCGCACCCGCGCATTTTTCTGGCGGGCGATTACACTGCCGGGCCGTATCCTGCCACGCTCGAAAGCGCAACACAGAGCGGAGTACAATCGGCCGGCGCATTACTCGAACAGCTATGAAAGACTATCTCCCTCGCCCCGATCTTCTCGCAGACCGCGTCATCCTCGTCACCGGTGCAAGCTCCGGCCTCGGCCGCGCCGCCAGCCTGGCGTTTGCGCGCCATGGCGCCACCGTCGCGCTGCTCGCACGCAATGAAACCAAACTCGAAGCCGTATACGACGAAATCATCGCCGCCGACGGGCCCGAGCCCGCCATGTTTCCGTATGATCTTGCGGTCGCCGACGACCGCAGCCTGGAAACGCTCGCCGGCACCATCACGCACCATCTGCAGCGGCTCGACGGCCTGCTCCACAGCGCCCATCAGTTCTACAACCTCTCTCCCTTGCACCTGCAAACGCTGGAGCAGTGGCAGGCCCTGATGCGGGTCAACCTGATCGCGCCCTTCGCGCTCACCCGCGCCTGCCTGCCGCTGCTCCAGCAGGCGCCGGATGCATCGGTCATATTCACCGGCGAAACCCATGGCCACCATCCCCGCGCCTACTGGGGCGGCTATGCCATCGCGAAATCGGGCCTGGAAACGCTTACCCACATCTGGGCCGACGAACTCAGCTCGGACGAAAACCTGCGCATCAATACCCTGATACCCGGCCAGGTGGCGACGACCTTGCGCGCACGCACTCACCCTGGGCTTGCACCCGAAACTCTTCCCAGCGTCGACGATCTGATGCCCTGGTATCTGTATCTGATGGGCGAAGACGGCCGCGCAGTGCGCGGACAGATCGTGGAATGCCAGACCTGACTTTCCTGTTGTGATGAAAATCGGCCGTTACGAAATCCTCGACGAAATCGGCCAGGGCGCGATGGGCACAGTCTACCGGGCGCGCGATCCGCTGATCGAGCGAACGGTGGCCATCAAGACGGTGCCTATTGCCCAGTTGCAGCAGGAAGGCGCCGACGCGGAATCGCGTTTTTTGCGCGAAGCGCAGAGTGCCGGCCGCCTGTCCCATCCCAATATCGTGACCATCTACGACGTCGGCGAAGCCGACGGGCTTGCCTATATCGCCATGGAATACCTGCCCGGCAGGACGCTGCGCGATCTCATGGACAAGGGCCCGATGCCGCTTGATCTGGCGCTCGACACCGCCATGCAGATGGCCGAAGCCATGGCATTCGCACACGAGCACGGCGTCATCCATCGCGACATCAAGCCCGCCAACGTCGTCGTAACCGGAAAACGCGGGCAGATCAAATTGACCGATTTCGGCATTGCCCATCTCGTCAACAGCGATCACACCCAAGCTGGGCAAATGCTTGGCTCGCCACGCTACATGTCGCCGGAACAGGCGATGGGGCGGGAAGTGGACGGGCGTTCCGATATTTTTTCGCTGGGCGCCGTCCTGTACGAGATGCTGACGGGCCGCTACGCCTTCGATGGCGACAGCCTGCCCACGATCGTCTATCGGGTCATCAACGAAGCGCCGGAACCTGCCACCACCCTGCGCCCCAGAATATCGGTCGGCCTGGCCAGTTTGCTGGCCCATATGTTGAACAAAAAGCCGGAAGCCCGGCCAGATGCCCGCACACTGGTCAGCGCCTTCCACGCATTGGCATCGACCTCGGCGACCTCGCCCGTACCGGTACCGTCTACCAACCGGGTGTCGCGTCTGTTGCGAGTGCTTGCATTTGGCGTACCTATCGGCGTCTTCCTGCTGATCGGGCTCGGAATCATCGTCATCGAACATTTCCTGGCGACGCCCCCGCACGTGCCCCAACTCCCCGTACAGCAGGCGGCCCCACCCGCAGTCGATGACACCACGGCAGACCAACCGCCGCCCGAGTCCGATGAGACGACGAACACGCCCCCCCCTGAATCGGATGCCTATCTCGCAGGTCTCGACAAGAAACTGGTTGAGCTGCGCATCAAGCGCACCGTGCTCCTGCTGAAGTACACCAACCAGCATCCCGACGTGGTCCAGGTCGATCGCCAGCTCGAACAACTACGCGCAGAACGCAGCCGTTATCTGAAACGACAGCAGAAGAACTAGGCCGGTTACCAGTTGGTCTCGCGTTCCGCCGTGGCCGACACTTTATGGATACTGAGGTCGGCGCCATTGAACTCGGCCTCCGGGTCCAGCCTCAAGCCCACGAACCGCTTCAACAGGCCATACACCACCAGACTGCCAAGCGTGGCGACGGTCACGCCGCCCAGCGTGCCGATCAACTGCGCTATCAGGCTGACGCCGCCCAGCCCGCCCAGTGCCTTGGCACCGAAAATGCCGGCCGCGATCCCGCCCCATGCGCCGCACAATCCGTGCAAAGGCCATACGCCGAGCACGTCATCGATCTTCCACTTGTTCTGGGTCACCATGAACATCCACACGAACAATGCACCTGCGATCGCGCCTGTGGCCAGGGCACCAAGCGGATGCATCAGGTCCGAGCCCGCACACATGGCCACCAGGCCGGCCAGCGGGCCGTTATGAATGAAACCCGGGTCGTTGCGGCCAAGCATCAGGGCGGTCAGCGTGCCGCCCACCATTGCCATCAGCGAGTTCACTGCCACCAGGCCCGACACGGCTTCGATCAGCTGTGCCGACATCACATTGAAGCCAAACCAGCCTACGGTCAGAATCCAGGCACCGAGCGCCAAGAACGGAATATTGGACGGCGGATGCGCGGAGATCATTCCATCCTTGGTATAGCGCCCACGCCGCGCGCCCAGCAACAACACGGCAGGCAAGGCGATCCAGCCCCCCACGGCGTGCACCACCACTGATCCCGCAAAGTCATGGAACTTGGCGCCGACGCTCGCCGCCAGCCAGGCCTGGATGCCGTAGTTGCCGTTCCAGACAATGCCCTCATAAAACGGGTAGACCAGCCCGACCAGAGCGAAGGTAGCCGCCAGTTGGGGGCTGAAGCGTGCGCGTTCGGCTATACCCCCCGATACGATGGCAGGGATGGCTGCCGCAAAGGTCAGCAGGAAAAAGAATTTGACCAGGTCGTAGCCATTTTTGGCGGACAGCACCTCCGCACTGGAAAAGAAGCTGATACCGTAGGCGATGCTGTAGCCGATGAAGAAATAGGCAATGGTGGACACCGAGAAGTCGGTGAGGATCTTGACCAGCGCATTGACCTGATTCTTCTTGCGCACGGTGCCTAGCTCCAGAAAGGCAAACCCTGCATGCATGGCCAGCACCATGATGCCACCCAGCAATACGAACAACACGTCACTGCCTGTTTTCAACGCTTCCATGCACCGGCTCCCGATTGAATGCCGGCTGACCCAAGCAAGCAGCGTTCCTGCCCATCAAGCATTTGATTTGAAATGAAATGAGTGCTGACAACGCAATATATGCGCACACTAATGGTGCATTTATGAATATTGCGCTCTTTTATGGGGCATCAGTCTTGCTTGCGGGTTCCAGGATCGACCTGCCCTGCCTCGATACGATCGAATTCGTCATCCATATCCGAATCGGACATGGGCGAATAATCCGGCTCGGATTCGGGTTTGGGCTTGGTGATCATGGCTGCGACGATGATTCCCAGTTCATAGAGCACCCACAGGGGCGTCGCCAGCATGAATTGCGAAATGACATCAGGCGGGGTGAAGATCGCCCCGATGACAAATGCGCCGACAATGACATATGGCCGGATTTCGCGAAGCTTGGCGACCGAGACCATGCCCATCTTGACCAGCAACACCACTGCAATGGGGACCTCGAACGTGATGCCGAAGGCCATGAACATGGTCAGCACGAAATCGAGATACTTGCCAATGTCGGTCATCACAGCCACCCCAGTTGGCGTGACGCTGACGATGAAATGGAACACGAGCGGAAACACCAGGAAATAGGCGAATGCCATCCCCGTCACGAACAGGATGACGCTGGCAATCACCAACGGCACCCCGAGGCGTTTTTCGTGCTGATACAGCCCGGGAGCCACGAACGCCCAGGCCTGATAGAACACCCACGGCAAGGCCAGCAGGAAAGCCGCCATCATGGTGACCTTCATCGGCACAAAGAACGGCGTGGTGATTTCGGTGGCGATCATCTGCCCGCCTTTGGGCAGGGCCGCCAGAAGCGGGCGGGCGAGCAACGCGTAGATATCCTGCGCCCACGGGAAGAGACAGACAAAGATGATCACGACTGCAAGCACCGCGCGCAGCAGGCGGTCCCGCATTTCGATGAGATGCGAGATAAAGGTGTCTTCGGTATCGCTCATGCAGATTTATCCGGGCTGTCGCTGGATGCCGTCCCTGTCGAAGCCGGCACCGCGCGTCCGGTATTCTGGTCTGGCTCATCCAGCGGCAGGCTCTGCTGCAGCGCGTGTTCGGTTTCGCGTTGTTGTGGTATCGCGGGCTCCGCAACGGGAACGGATCCCACACTGGCCACGCTCTCCGTCACAGACTGTGTGACGTTGTTCGCTTCCTTGCGCAGGAAATCGTCGACCACGGTGGCCTGCTGTTCGACTCCCGATGCCGCCGACTCGACCGAGTCCTTGAAACTCTGGCCGGCCCGGCGAAGCTCGTCCAGCTGGATCTCGCGGCCGATGTCCGATTTGACCGACGACACATAGCGCTGCAAGCGACCGTACAGGTGCCCTGCCGTACGCGCAACCTTGGGCAGCCGCTCCGGGCCGATCACGATCAGCGCAACCACACCGATGACGACGAGTTCGGAGAATCCGATATCGAACATAGAAAGTGTTTTGGGTCAGGATTCCGGGTCAGGAAAGATATCGATGCGGTGGATTGCCCGATCCTTGCCAGGCCACGCACTCAGGAATGGTGCTTGTCTTTCACTTCGGCATCGATGGTATGCCCAGTCTCATCCTTGTCGCTCAACTTGGGCGTATCTTCCTTCATGCCTTCCTTGAATCCCTTGACGGCACCGCCCAGATCGCTGCCGATGTTGCGCAGTTTTTTGGTACCGAAAATCAGCAGCACGATTACCAGAACGATCAACCAATGCCAAATGCTAAAGCTGCCCATGGAATGTCTCCTTTAAATTTAACTTTTCCTGACGGGATCGCCCCCGCCAAATACGTGAACATGGATATGGAACACTTCCTGGCCACCGCCACGTCCGGTGTTGATTAAGGTCTTGAAGCCCGTGTCGAGCCCCTGTTCCTTGGCCAGACGCGGCGCCAGCAACAACATCTTGCCCAGGAGCACCTGATGCTCGGGCAAGCAATCGGACAGCGTCGCGATGTGTGCCTTCGGAATGATCAGGAAATGCACCCGTGCGAACGGATGGATGTCGTGAAAAGCCAGCACGTCGTCGTCTTCATAGACCTTTCCGCTCGGCAATTGTCCGGCCGCGATTTTGCAGAAAATGCAGTCACTCATGTCGATTCGCTTTTTCGGTCAGCCCGGACAAGCCTTCGCGACGCGCCAGTTCGTTCAGTACATCCGCCGGCTTCAATCCCTTGTACGCCAGCAATACCAGGGTATGAAACCACAAATCGGCGATTTCGTAGATTATCTTTTCGGCCTGACCATCCTTCGCCGCCATCACGGTCTCGGTCGCTTCCTCACCGATTTTTTTCAGGATGGCATCCGTGCCCTTGGCATAGAGCTTGGCAACGTAGGAACTGTCGGGCGACGCCTGCTTGCGCGCTTCCAGCGTATCGGCCAGACGGTCGAGGATGTCGCTCATTTGCGGTAGATCTCGTCGGGATTCTTCAGCACCGGGGTGGTCGTCACCCAGTGGCCATTGTCCAGCTTCTGGAAAAAGCACGAGCGGCGCCCGGTATGACAGGCTATGCCGCCCAGTTGTTCAATTTTGAGCAACACCACATCGTTGTCGCAATCAAGGCGGATTTCACTGACGTTCTGCACATGGCCGGATTCTTCGCCCTTGCGCCACAGTTTGTTGCGTGAACGCGACCAGTACACCCCACGCAGCGTGCGTGCCGTTTCTTCCAGGGCCTCGCGGTTCATCCACGCCACCATGAGGATTTCCCCGCTGGCGGCATCCTGCGCGATCGCCGGAACGAGCCCATGCGCATCCCATTTGACGGCATCGAGCCAGTCGCTCACAGGCGCACCTCGATTCCATGCTGTTTCATGTAGCGCTTCGCCTCATCCACCCCGTATTCGCCGAAGTGGAAGATGCTCGCCGCCAGCACCGCATCGGCCCGGCCTTCCTTGACGCCATCGACCAGATGCTGCAGCGTGCCGACGCCGCCGCTCGCGATGATGGGGATGTCGACCGCTTCGGAAATCGCGCGCGTGAGCTCCAAGTCGAAGCCGCTTTTTGTTCCGTCGCGATCCATCGAGGTAAGCAGCAGTTCGCCCGCACCCAGGCTTTCCATTTTCTTTGCCCACTCGACCGCGTCCAGCCCGGTGGCCGTGCGACCGCCGTGGGTGAAGATTTCCCAGTGATCGCCGGCGCGCTTGGCGTCGATCGCCACCACGATGCACTGGCTGCCGTAACGGTCGGCCGCATCCTTCACCAGTTGCGGGTTGGTGACCGCGGAGGTATTGATGCTGACCTTGTCGGCACCGGCGTTGAGCAGGCGCTGTACGTCCCCGACTGCGCGCACGCCGCCACCGACCGTCAGCGGAATGAACACTTCCGAAGCGACCGCCTCGATGATGTGCAGGATCAGATCCCGATTGTCGGACGATGCAGTGATGTCGAGAAAGGTCAGTTCGTCGGCGCCCGCCTCGTTATAACGGCGGGCGATTTCGACCGGGTCGCCGGCATCCTTCAACTCGACGAAATTGACGCCCTTGACCACGCGGCCATTGGTGACGTCGAGACAGGGAATGATGCGCTTTGCCAGCATGGTCAGTCGCTCTGGTCAGACTCCGAACACGCCGCCAGCCAGTTCATCGGCGAGCTTCTGCGCCTCGGCGAAGTCGAGCGTACCCTGGTAGATCGCACGTCCGGTGATCGCGCCGATAATGCCGTCCTTGGCCACGGCGGAGAGAGCCCGGACGTCGTCGAGGTTGGTCACGCCGCCGCTGGCGATGACCGGAATCGACAGCGCCTGCGCCAGCCGCTGGGTGGCATCCACGTTCACGCCAGTGAGCATGCCGTCGCGCCCGATGTCGGTATAGATGACGGCCTCGACGCCGTAGCCCTCGAAACGCTTGGCCAGATCGATCACGTCGTGGCCGGTGATCTTGGACCAGCCTTCGACGGCAATCTTGCCATCCTTGGCATCCAGCCCGACCATCACGTGCCCGGGGAAAGCATCGCAGGCCTCGTGCAGGAAACCGGGATTTTTCACCGCGGCGGTACCGATGATGACGTAGCGCACACCATCGTCGAGATAGCGCTCGATGGTGGCGAGGTCACGAATGCCGCCGCCGAGTTGCACCGGCATCTCATCGCCCACCGCAGCGACGATCGAACGAATCGCCGCATCGTTGACCGGCTTGCCGGCAAATGCGCCGTTCAGGTCGACCAGATGCAGACGCCGCGCACCCAGCTCCTTCCAGTGGCGTGCCGTGGCAGCCGGGTCTTCGGAAAACACGGTGGCCTTGTCCATTTCGCCTTGTTCCAGGCGCACGCAGTGGCCGTCTTTCAGGTCGATCGCAGGAATAATTAACATGGCTGATCAGCAGGGTCGTACGGAAGAAAATTAGGCGCAGGCTGCGCCGGACATATCGCAGGCGGTATCGCGCTCGCCCGGATTCCAGGTTACAAAATTGCCCAGTAGCGTCAAGCCATCATTCTGGCTTTTTTCCGGATGAAACTGGACTGCAAAGATGTTCTCCGACGCCACCGCGCAGGTAAACGGAAACGGGTAGTGCGAGAACCCCGCGATCACATCGGGCGCGGTCGGCTGCACAAAATAGCTGTGGACGAAATAGAAACGCGCGCCCTCCTCGATCCCCACCCACAAGGGATGCGGCATCGCCTGATGGACATTGTTCCAGCCCATGTGCGGGACCTTGAGCTTGTTGCCGGCATCGTCATGCATCGCCTCGTGCGGGAATCGCTGCACCGTGCCCGGCAGGACGCCAAGGCAGGCGGTATCGCCTTCCTCGCTATGCTCGAACAGCACCTGCATCCCCATACAGATGCCCAGAAAAGGTTTGCTGCGGGCGGCGTCGACGATCGTCTGGCGCAGACCGCGCGCATCGATCTCGCGCATGCAGTCGGGCGCCGCGCCCTGCCCGGGAAACACCACGCGTCCGGCTGCCGCGATCACCGCCGGATCGGACGTCACCGCCACGCTGGCCGACGGCGCGACGTGCTCGATGGCCTTGGACACCGAACGCAGGTTACCCATGCCATAGTCGATGACGGCGATATCGACGCTCACTGCCCAAGCTCCAGGATTCGCGTCGCGGTCATAGTGCGCCTTTTGTCGAAGGCAGTACGTCGCCCATGCGTGCATCGGTTTCCATCGCCATCCGCAGCGCACGGCCGAAGGCCTTGAAGATGGTCTCGGCCTGATGGTGTGCGTTGATCCCGCGCAGGTTGTCGATGTGCAGCGTGACACCCGCGTGGTTGATGAAGCCGCGGAAAAACTCGAGGAACAGGTCGACGTCGAATTCGCCGATGCGCGCACGCGTGTAGTCGACGTGGTATTCCAGCCCCGGCCGGCCGGACAGATCGATCACCACGCGCGAGAGCGCTTCATCCAGCGGCACGTAGGCATGGCCGTAGCGGCGGATGCCCTTCTTGTCGCCGAGCGCCTGGGCGAAGGCCTGCCCCAGGGTGATGCCCGTATCTTCCACCGTGTGGTGGGCATCGATATGCAGGTCGCCTTTGGCCTGGATATCCAGGTCGATCAGGCCATGGCGCGCGATCTGGTCGAGCATGTGATCGAGAAACGGCACCCCGGTATCGAGTTTGGATACGCCCGTACCGTCGAGATTGAGACTGACCGCGATCTGGGTTTCGAGGGTATTGCGAGTGACTTGTGCGGTGCGCATGGCGTCGAAAAATAAGGCTGTAGAAGAATTCTAGCAGTTCACAATGGCTTTCAACGCGGCAAGCAGTGCGTCGCATTGCGAATCGGTGCCGATCGTGATGCGCAAAAACGGCGCAATACGGGCCGGGTTCCGGAAATGCCGCACGATGATGCTGCGCTCACGCAGTGCGGCAGCCAATGCTGCGCCGTCCTGGGCAGGATGGCGAGCGAAGATGAAGTTGGCAGCCGAGGGCAGTATGTCGAAGCCCAGGGCTTCCATGCTGGCCACCAGCCGGGTACGCGTCGTCACCACTTTGGCGCAAATGGCCTCGAAATAGGCGTGGTCTTCCATCGAAGCCAAGGCCCCTGCCTGGGCGAAGCGGTCGAGCGGATAGGAATTGAAGCTGTCCTTTACCCGGTTGAGCGCCTCGATCAGATGCGGCTGGCCGATGGCATAGCCGACGCGCAGACCAGCCAGGGCATGTGATTTGGACAGGGTGCGGACGACCAGCAGCTGCGGATAACGCGCCACCAGGCCCACCGCCGACTCGCCGCCGAAGTCGATGTAGGCTTCGTCGATTACCACCACCGAGTCCGGATTGCCTGCCAGCAGACGCTCGATCTCGCCCAGCGCCAGCAATCGCCCGGTAGGGGCGTTGGGATTGGGGAAAATCACCCCGCCGTTGGGTGCGAGATAATCCTCGACCCTGATCTCGAACGATTCCGTCAGCGGAACCTGCCGGTAGGCGATCTCGTACAGCCCGCAATACACGGGGTAGAAGCTATAGCTGATGTCGGGAAACAGGATCGGCTGGCCGTGCTTCAGCAGCGCCATGAACGCATGCGCCAGCACCTCGTCGGAACCGTTGCCGACGAACACCTGGTCGGCCGCCACGCCATGATAGGCCGCGATGCCGGCTCGAAGCCGGTCCGAGCCCGGGTCGGGATAGAGACGCAGCGTGTCGGCCGCTTCCGCGCGCACGGCGTCGAGCACCTTCGGACTGGGGCCGTAGGGATTCTCGTTGGTGTTGAGCTTGACCAGATTGGCCAGCTTGGGCTGCTCGCCCGGCACATAGGGCGTCAGGCCGTGCACCACGGCGCTCCAATAACGACTCATGGAAACAGCAGGCTCATTTATGGACCAGACGATACTCGGCCGAACGTGCGTGCGCCTGCAGGCCTTCGCCGTAGGCGAGCGTCGCGGCGATTTTGCCCAGTGTCTGCGCGCCGGCCTGCGACACATGGATCAGGCTGCTGCGTTTCTGGAAGTCGTACACGCCCAGCGGCGACGAGAAGCGCGCGGTGCGCGAAGTCGGCAGCACGTGGTTGGGCCCGGCACAGTAATCGCCCAGCGCCTCGCAGGTGTTCTTGCCCATGAAGATCGCGCCGGCATGGCGCAGCTGGGGCAGCAGTGCATCGGGATCGGTCACCGAGAGCTCCAGGTGTTCCGGCGCGATCGTATTCGAAATCGCCACCGCGTCGTCGAGGTCGCGCGTCTTGATCAGCGCCCCACGGTTGGTGAGCGAGGTGCGGATCACATCGCTACGCGGCATTTCTTCGATCAGCTTGTCGATTGCCGCAGCGACGGCATCGAGGTAAGCCGCATCCGGCGACAGCAGGATCGACTGCGCCATCTCGTCGTGTTCGGCCTGCGAGAACAGATCCATCGCGACCCATTCCGGCGGCGTGTTGCCGTCGGCGATGACGAGGATTTCGGACGGGCCGGCGATCATGTCGATGCCCACCGTACCGAACACGCGGCGCTTGGCAGCCGCCACGTAGGCATTGCCGGGACCGACGATCTTGTCGACCTGCGGCACGGTTTGCGTACCGTAGGCCAGCGCCGCCACCGCCTGCGCCCCGCCGATGGTGAACACGCGGTCGACCCCGGCGATCGCGGCGGCGGCCAGCACCAGCTGGTTGTGCTCGCCGCCGGGGGTCGGGACCACCATGATGAGTTCGCCGACGCCTGCCACCTTGGCCGGAATCGCGTTCATCAGCACCGACGACGGATAGGCAGCCTTGCCGCCCGGCACATACAGTCCGACGCGATCGAGCGGCGTGACTTTCTGTCCCAGTACGGTGCCGTCATCCTCGGTATACGTCCACGAACCCTGGATCTGCTTCTCGTGATAGCGGCGTACGCGATCCGCTGCGGCCTCCAGCGCCTGGCGCGTGTCGGCCGGCAGGGCTGCGAGCGCGGCCTGCAATTGCGCAGCATTCAGCTCCAGGCTGGCGACCGAGGCCGCCGGCAGGCGGTCGAAGCGTTCAGTATATTCGAGCACGGCCGCATCGCCCCGCGTTTTCACGTCGTGCAGTATGGTGGCGACCGTCTGCTCGATGGCGGCGTCGGCCGCATCGTCGATTTGCAACAGACGGGCAAGGCGTGCCTGGAAATCAGGCTCGGTGCTGTCGAGGCGGGTGAGGGTAACCACAGGATTCCTGCTTCACAAAAATAAGGGTGGAAGACTGGTTGGGATTGTACCGTTTTTTGGCGCCGCGCCGCGCGCGGGCGGGCCTTTCCAGATGCTGGTCATACCCATTCCGGAAATTAGACAAAGTCCAGATTGGTGTTTATCATAAGGCGCATGCATTACACGCGCGACAATATGGCCGGCCTTTTGCGCAGCCACGACATCAATCCGACCCACCAGCGGATCGAGATTGCGCACGCGCTGTTCTCACGTCAGGAACACCTCTCGGCCGATCAGGTGATGGCGATCGTCAACACCCGCCACTCCGAAACCTCCAAGGCCACGGTCTACAACACGCTCAAGCTGTTCCTGGAAAAGGGCCTGGTACGCGAGGTCATTGTCGATCCCAGCAAGGTGTTCTTCGACCCCAACACCGGCCCGCATCATCACCTTTACGAAGTCGATACCGGCAAGCTGTCCGACATCGATGCCGCGCATGTCCAGATTTCCGGCCTGCCGCCATTGCCGCCCGGCATGGTGACCGAAGGCATCGATCTGATCGTGCGCATCCGTCGCAAGGTGTAACACCCTCATTTGCCCGTCGATGAAACGGGTCCACATCGCCCCTACCCTGCTCGATGCCCAACTGGTCGTCGACGCTCTGTCCAGCCTCGGCATCGCCAGCCATATCTTCAATGCCAACGCCGCGGGCGCGCTGGGCGAGGTTCCCTTCCTGCAGGCTCAACCCGAAGTGTGGGTCGAGGACGACACCCGGGAATGCCAGGCGCGCGAGGTATTGGCGGATTTTCTGAATGTGAAGCCCGGTGCGGAAAAGATTTGCCCGCACTGCGGCGAGCGCAATCCCGGCAATTTCCTGAGCTGCTGGCAATGCGGAAGCCTGCTGCCCGACTAAAGCCTGCGCAACATCAGGACGGCTGCGGGTCTTTCTTCAAGGCGTCGAGATGCTGTTGATACTGGTGCGCAAAAATCCGTTCCAGTTCATCAATCGCCTCGACGGCCGCCACGCCGTGCACCAGATGACGCGTCATCTGCGCCGAGGCCTCATGAAATATCTGATTGCGTTCCAGCATCGGGTAGGTCTGCATCAGGCGCTGGATTGCCTTGACCACATTTTCCTGCTCGGGCCGCGGAATCGGAAGCGGCTCCGTCGGGGGTGCGCTGGCGGTTTCGGCACCTTCCTTGCCCGCCAGGAACTCCGCGTAATCCAGCAAGGCCTGCTGCCGCGATTCCGACAGCGAGCGGAATAGCGACACGAGACGCTTGCTGTCGCGCATCAGCGGGTGCGCCCCTTGACCGGCCGTTTCATCGGAACGACATCGACATTGCACTGCTGAAATTTGTTTTCGACGAAGCTGATGAAGGCGTCGAGCAGCTTGCTGCGGAATTTTTCCGGTGCATACACCATGGAGAGTTCGCGCGTCAGCCTGGGCTTCAAGGGAATCGCAGCGAGCGTGCCGAGCTGGATCTCCTTGGTGACGGTGGATGCCGACATGATGGCTACGCCGAGATTAGCCTCAACGGCCCCCTTGATCGCCTCGCGGCTGCCCAATTCCATTTCGATATGCAGATCGTCCGGATTGACGCCATTGTCCTTGAAGAAGTCATCCACCACTTCGCGCGTGCCCGAACCGTGTTCGCGAGACACGTAAGGCTGCTCGGAGATGTCGTGCGCGTTCACGCTCGAACGCGAGGCCAGCGCATGATTCGGCGAACAAATCATCACCAGTTCGTCTTCGCAGCAGGCCAGCGTGGTCAGGTTGGGATTATGAGAAGGCGCCTCGATCAGTCCGACGTCGAGCGAATGATCGGCTACTTTCGCCGCCACCGTTTCCGAATTGGCCACCGTGAGACGCGCCTGGACCTGCGGGAAACGTTCCTTGAATTCGCCCAGAATGCGCGGCAGCTGGTATTCGGCAATGGTGGTGGAGGCACCGATCATCAGGGGCCCCGTCACCTGTCCGGTCAATTCACCCACGCGCGCTTCCATCTCGCCGGTCAAAGCCAGAATGCGCTCGGCATACCCCAGTACCAGATCGCCCGCCGGGGTCAGCGAAATCTTTCCATGGCTACGCTCGAACAAGCGGGTATTGAAATGTTCTTCCAACTGCTTGACCTGGAAGGTCACCGCAGGCTGCGTCATGTACAGAATATCGGCGGCCTTGGTAAAGCTGAGCTGCTTGGCGACGGTGTAGAATACTTGTAGTCTGCGGTCGGCCATTAAATCCCGTCCTTGGGTCAGAAAAGATTTTTATTCAACCACAAACCCGTCCGTGTTGAAACCATCCCATAACCAAGCTGTTGTAACGGTTGAACTTTCCTGCGCTCTCCCCCTCCGGGCCGGCAGGGCATTGCGCCGATCGTAGTCCAGGCCGCCCCACTTGAATCGCGCGTTTTACACCATCCTGCTTGCGCAGTTCCTGTCCGCTTTGGCCGACAATGCCCTGCTGTTCGCTGCGATCGGCCTGCTGGTTTTCTCCTCGGCGCCCGAATGGTTTTCGCCGCTGCTGCAGACGGTTTTCGTCATTGCCTATATCGTGCTGGCCCCGTTGGTGGGCCCGTTCGCCGATGCTCTCCCCAAGGGGCGCGTCATGCTCATCGCCAACACGCTCAAATTCGCGGGCTGCCTGACCATGCTGGCCGGGCTGCATCCCTTGCTGGCCTATGCCATTGTCGGCATCGGTGCCGCCATGTATTCGCCTGCCAAGTACGGCATCCTCACCGAGTTGTTGCCCAGCGAGAAACTCATTGTCGCCAACAGCTGGATGGAAGGCACCACGGTCGCCGCCATCGTGCTCGGCGCCATCATTGGCGGCGCGCTCATCAACCCGCATTTCGCCGAGCGCATCCTGGCGACCGCCGGGCTCTCTGCAGCCGTCATCGCGCCCAAATTTGCCATCCTCGTCATCACCGGGCTCTACCTTGGCGCCGCGTTCGTCAACCTGTTCATCCCGCGACTGCCGATCGACCACAAACTGCCCAATCGTTCGCCGTTGTATATCCTGCATGACTTCGGACACAGCTTCCTGCTTCTATGGCGCGACCCCCTCGGCCAGGTGTCGCTCGCCGTCACCACCCTGTTCTGGGGCGTCGGCGCCACGCTGCGCCTGCTCATCATCGCCTGGGCTGCGCTCAACCTGAAATACGGCCTGGACCAGGCCACCCAGCTCACCGCCGCGTCAGCATTCGGTATTGCCATCGGCTCGATCCTGGCCGGAAAATTCGTCCGCCTGCAGCGCGCCATCAGCGTGTTGCCGGCCGGCATCCTCCTCGGCTTCGTGCCGATCGCCCTGATCTGGGTGGAAAGCCTGATCCCCGCCGTGCTCCTGCTCACCCTGGCGGGCGTGCTGGCAGGCTATTTCGTGGTGCCGATGAATGCCCTGCTGCAACACCGCGGACATCTGTTGATGGGTGCCGGCCATTCCATCGCCCAGCAGAATTTCAACGAGAACATCAGCATTCTGCTGCTGACCGGCGCCTACGCCCTGATGGTGCGTGCCGACTGGCACATCCACACCATCGTCCTGGTATTCGGCCTGTTCATCAGCACCGTGATGGCGACGGTCTGGCTACGCCATCGCCACGACGTCGTGCACTGACGGCCGGATCAGGCCTGGCCGGTACGCTCCGGCGCCTGCGATTTCACCACGCTCATCGCGCCTGCAATCAGTGAACTGAGGTCGGCCATGTTGGACGGCACGATCAAGGTGTTGCCGGTCTTGGCCAGCCCGGAAAAGGCTTCGACGTATTTCTCGGCGATCTTGAGATTCACCGCCTGGATGCCACCCGGCATTTCAATCGCGCGCGCCACACGGGCGATCGCTTCGGCATTGGCAACCGCGATCGCCTTGATCGCCTCGGCCTCGCCCATGGCGACGTTGATGGCGGCCTGCTTGTCGCCTTCGGATTGCTGAATCGCGGCTTCGCGCTCGCCGGTGGCAATATTGATCTGCTCCTGCATGCGGCCTTCCGACGAGGCAATCAGCGCACGCTTCTCGCGCTCGGCGGTGATCTGCCGCTGCATGGCGTGGAGGATGTCCTTCGGTGGCGTCAGATCCTTGATCTCGTAGCGCAGCACCTTGACGCCCCAGTTGGTCGAAGCCTCGTTCAACGCCATCACCACGCCGCGGTTGATCTCCTCGCGCTCCTCGAAGGTGCGGTCCATCTCCATGCGGCCGATCAGCGAACGCAGCGTCGTCTGCGCCAGTTGCGAAATGGCCGCGATGTAGTCGCTCGCCCCATAGGACGCCATCTTCGGGTCGGTGACCTGGAAGTACAGGATGCCGTCGACGGCAAGCTGCGTATTGTCACGCGTGATGCAGACCTGGCTCGGCACGTCGAGCGGGATTTCCTTGAGGGAGTGCTTGTAGGCGACCGTGTCGATGAACGGAATCACCAGATTGAGGCCCGGCACCAGCACCGCGTGGAACTTGCCGAGGCGCTCGACCACCCAGGCATTCTGCTGCGGCACCACGCGCACGCCCTTGGCGACGACGATGGCGATGACGATGACGATGACCAGTGCGACAACATCCATGAATTTTCCTCCCGATTAATTGCCCAGAACCAGCGTATTGCCCTTGATTGCGCGAATGATCAACGGACGCGTGCTGTCCACGCCAGCCGGCTCGGCTTCGGCATCCCATACGGCACCACGATATTTGACCTGGCCGCGATCACCCTGCCAGGACTCGACCTGGACAGTCTTGCCGATGTCCATATCCTGTGCACTGAATTCCGGTCGGTCGGTGCTGCGTTTCCATCGGCGCAACGCCAGGGTACCGACTGCACCGATCGCCGCAGCCGTCAGCAACTGCACCACCATGCCGGCGCCCAACCAGGCCGCCACGCCGGCCGCTGCAGCGGCCACTCCATAGACCAGCAGATAGAACGTGCCGCTGGCGAGTTCCACGCCCACCAGTACAGCCGCCAGAATCCACCACACCGCGTACGCCTGCATCTCGTCTCCTCACTTGTATCCACTGGGCACAATCACGGGCCGGTCCGGCAGTTCGTCCGGATTACGCTTTCCGGGCGGGAAATGCGCAGCCAGCAGCGTGCTGATCTGCCGGATGCCTTCCAGCACGCCCTGCTCGAATTCGCCCCGTCTGAAATCCGCTTCCATGGCACCGGCCACCACGCCCCAGGCTGCCGGATCCACTCGCGCGGCTATGCCGCGGTCCGCAATGATTTCGATGTCGCGGTCAGCCAGCAGCAGATACACCAGCACGCCGCTGTTGTGTTCGGTATCCCACACGCGCAGGAAGGAAAACGCCTCGAGCGCGCGCTTGCGTCCCGTCATGCCGCGCCAGACCCAGGAAGCCGGCAGACTGTTCTCGATGGCGAAACGGATTTCACCGCCATGGCGCGTTTCCGATTCCCGGATCGCCGACTCGATCGCATCGAGCGTAGTGCGCGGGAATGCGCGCCGCCATGCCCAGGGCGGCATGAACAGATGCTTGAGCCAGCGTTTGACATTCATCACCATGAGCCTGATGCGCCTCCTCCGCCAAACCCGCCGCCCCCGCCGCCCCACGAGCCGCCGCCAAACCCGCCACCGCCCCATCCACCTCCGCCGCTCGACCAGCCGCCACCGTGGCGGAATCCCGTGGCCACGCCGGCAAACACGAACACGACGATGAACAGCAGCAAGGGGGTCAATCCCAGCAGGAACGCACCGGCCACGCCACTGCCCAGTGCGGCGATGCCACCCGCTGCCGGGCGGCTCATCAAGGTGGCGAGCAGCCAGCCCACGACCATGCCGCCGACGATCAGCATGACGAATGCGCCGTCCCCCTCGCCCTGGCCGGATGCACTGGGCGGCGGCAAGGGTTCGCCTTCGATCAGCTGCATCAGCTGCTGCACGCCGGCATCGATGCCGCCATTGAAATCGCCCGTCTTGAAATAGGGGGTGATGGTTTCGGCAATCACGCGCTTGGCGATCGCGTCGGGGATCGCACCTTCGAGCCCATAGCCGACTTCCAGTCGCAATGTGCGGTCGTCCTTGGCAACAATCAGGATCACCCCGTCGTCAACTTTCTTGCGGCCAACCTTCCATTGATCGGCCACACGAATGCCAAACTGGGCAATATCTTCCGGCTGCGTCGTGGGCACGATCAGCACCGCGATCTGGCTGCCCTTCTGTGCCTCGAAGGTGGCCAGTTTGTTTTCGAGCGCGGCGACTTGTCCGGCGCTGAGCGTGGCAGTCAGGTCCGTCACGCGGCGCGACAGCTCGGGCACCGCCACCTGCGCCCAGGTGGTCAGCGCGACAATCGCAAGCAGAAGACCGAACGCGAGGCGCCCCACAAAGGGACGCCGACTTTCTACGGGCTCTTGTGCCCACTTGGGTAGAAGCCCGTGAAAGATCGTAAGCATCCGGAGCAGCCGGGTCATCCGGGGATCAGTAAGCACCCGCAGGCGCAGCGGGCGCAGGTGTGGCCGAGGGAGCCGGAGCGGACGTACCAAAATCGACCTTGGGCGGTACGGCGATGGCCTTTTCGTTTTCCACCGTGAAGGTCGGCTTGGTTTTGTAGCCGAACATCATCGCCGTCAGATTGGACGGGAAGGAGCGCACCGTGACGTTATAGGTCTTCACGGCGGTGATGTAGCGATTGCGCGCGACCGTGATGCGGTTCTCGGTGCCTTCGAGCTGCGCCTGCAGATCACGGAACAGGCCATCCGCCTTGAGCTGTGGGTAGTTCTCGGCAACGAGCAGCAGGCGCGAGAGCGCGCCGGTGAGTTCACCCTGTGCAGCGATGAACTTCTGGAACGCGGCTTCGTCGTTGATCAGATCGGGGGTTGCCTGGATCGATCCCACGCGGGCACGGGCCTCGGTGACGCTGATGAACACATCCTTCTCGTGCGCCGCATAACCTTTCACCACATTGACCAGGTTCGGGACCAGATCGGCACGGCGCTGGTACTGGTTCAGCACCTCGGCCCAGGTCGCCTTGATCTCTTCATCGGAACTTTGCAGCGTGTTGTAGCCGCAGCCGGACAAGGCCAGCGCCATGCATCCTGCAAGCATCCATTTGAACGCATTGAGCCATTTGAACATCGTCGTCTCCCAGGTTGATGGATTGTTTCAACAGTGCAGTCTACGCCACGCCCCACGTGGCAAACAAAGGATCGGATTCCGTCAGCTTGTCGGCATAGCGGTCGTCCTTGGGGCGCCTGAGTCCGCGCTCGACATAGGTTTCCACCTTCTTGAAGCCAGCCTGCTTGATCAGCGTGCCGACCCAGGCCATGCGCTCCATCGGATGCAGCTGCGTCCACAGCTTGATGACCTTGGGCGGGAAATAGCGGTGCGACAAGGTCACCACGAACATGCCGCCCGGCTTCAAGACCCGCCTGGCCTCGGCGACGATCTTGTGCGGTTGCGTCAGGTATTCGAACGACACGGTGCACACCACGGCATCGAAGCTGGCGTCGGGGAAAGGCAGTACGGGATCGGCGTTGATGTCCTTCACGATGCGCTCGGCGAGCTGCGGATTGTCGTCGAGCTCCTCGGCATTGAGGCCCAGCCCGACTGCCGACTGCACGGTGTCCGGCAGATGCGAGCGCCAGCCTGCCATCAGGTCAAGCACCCGTGCGTTCTCCGGTAGTACGGTGCGGTACAGCGCCTGGATGCGGCGCGCGCAGACGGCGTCGACGTGGGTGACCTTGCGGGCGAGCGCGTAGAACTCGGTATCGGGGAATTCGTCCTCGCGGCTGAATGCATCCGGCCCCTCGAAATCGGTCGGCGTCTGCATCTGCGTGTCCATGCCGCTCCATTCGAGCAGTTGCTCCACCTTGCCGACCGGCTCGGTCGAGACGTCGCTCTTGCCGCTGTCGATGCTGAAAATGCGGCCCTGCAGCGGGTGGCTGAAGTTGGCAACGAAGCTGGATTCGTTCAGCTTCGTCACGCGGAACATCGGTCCGGGCGCGTCGTCGGCGTGCAGCAGCTGCGACGGGTAGAAGCGCCCCAACTTGAGCGGTGCGATGTCGCTGCGGAACACCTCGTTCGGCACCTCGTGCTCGATCTTCGGCCCGACGTCGACCTGGGCATCGACCGGCGGCGTGTCGCCGGGCATCCATATCACCACCTGATGGCGGCCGAGGTCGGAAAAATAATTGACGCGAAAACGCAGCGCGGAATGCAGAAGTTTCATTGTGGGTAAGTAGTGAGCGGTAAGCGGTGAGTCGTGAACGGTTAAGCAGTGGCGAGGACTTGCATCGTGCGTCGGGCAAGGCACAGGTCTTCCCAGGCGCGCGCCTTGTCGGGCAGGTTGCGCAGCAGGTAAGCCGGATGATAGGTCGCCACCAGCGGCACATTCTGGAACTGGTGCACGCGGCCGCGCAGGCGGCTGATTGCCTCGTCGGTGTCGAGCAGGCTTTGCGCAGCGAAGCGTCCCAGTGCCAGGATGAGCTTGGGCTGGATGAGTTCGATCTGCGCCAGCAGATAGGGCCGGCACGCGGCCACTTCGTCCGGCTCGGGGTTGCGGTTGCCGGGCGGGCGCGATTTCAGCACGTTGGCAATGTAGACGTTGTCGCCGCGCCGGAGGCCAATCGAAGCCAGCATGGCGTCGAGCAGCTTGCCCGCCTGGCCGACGAATGGCTCGCCTATCCGGTCTTCATCCGCCCCGGGCGCTTCGCCGATGATCAGCCAGTCCGCATTGCGGTCGCCGACGCCCAATACACCCTGCGTGCGCGTGGCGGAGAGCTTGCAGGCGGTGCAATGCGCGACGGCGTCGGCCAGCTGGTCCCAGGTGTAGCTCGGTGAGGGGTGAGGGGTGAGAGGTGAGGCGGGTGCATCGCGCAACTGCCAGGCGGGGCCGATGCCCAGTTCGCTGAACACGTCGTCACGGCTCAGCATGCCAGATCCTTCTTCATGATGAGCGCATCCTCGCGGCCGTTGCGGGCCGGGTAGTAGCCCCGGCGCACCGCCAGATCGACGAAACCGCTGGCATGGTACAGCGCGATGGCAGCGGCATTGGAGGTTCGCACCTCGAGAAACAGGCTTGCGGCCTTGTGGTCGCAGGCCCGCGCCAGACAGTGCTCGAGCAGGTCGCGGCCGAGACCATGCCGGCGCCAGATCGGGGCGATGGTAAGGTTGAGCAGATGCGCCTCGCCCGCTGCAACCATCAGTGCGTAATAGCCGATGATTTCACCCTCGGCCTCACGCACCCACATGCTATAGCCGGCGCTCAGCGAGTCGGCGAAATTGCCCGGGCTCCATGGGTACTCGTAGCTCGCGAGTTCGATCCGGTGGATGCGTGGCAGATCGGCCTCGGTCATCGGCCGCAGGTGGTGCGCAATTTCGAAGACGGCACTCATGCAGAGCGCCTCGCGCGACGCTCGTCCACCGTCAGCGCCACTTTGTCGCGCAGATAGATCGGCGCGGCCAACGCCGCATCCTGCCCCTCGCCACGTTCGAATGCGCGGGCGGCGAGCGGCGCCATCGCGGCGGCATCGGGCATCAGCGTGTCGTCGATGCGCGCCAGCCGTGCGGCCAGACGTGGACGCAACACGTTGCCCAATGCGACGAAGCCATTGCCGACGCCGACCCAGTCGCCCCCTTCCGGCACCGCCACCGATTCGGGCAGCGCCAGCCGCGGCTCGCTCACCGTGTGCCAGTCGACGCCATCTCTCCGGTAGGCCGCCCAGTAGACCTCGGCCATGCGCGCGTCGAGCACGGTCAACACCTGCTCCGCGCCCGCCCGTTCGGCGATCGATTCCAGCGTGGAGACGCCCACCACCGGCAGGTCGGCGCCCAATGCCAGCCCCTGCGTCACCGCACAGGCGATCCTGAGGCCGGTAAACGAGCCGGGGCCGGCGCCATAGGCGATGCCGTCAAGTTGACGCAGGGTCACCGCCGATTCGCGCAGGAGGTCGTCCACCATTGGCAGCAACAGGCTGCTGTGCCGCTGTTCGGCCAGTATCCGGTGCGCCCGGATGTGGCCGTCCAGCCACAGTGCAGCCGAACACCATTCGGTGGAGGTATCGAGGACAAGCAATTTCATCCGTGCGATTTTACCGGTTGCAGCAGACAATCCGATGTTTCATGGCGAGTCCTGCCCCACAGCGGGTTGAACGGGTATCAGGATTTCGAAGCGCACCCGCGACCACGGGTCACGCACATCGGACAAACGAACAATGCGTGCCTCCAGTACCTGGCCCCGGTCGAGCAGACGCGCCACATCGGAATTCTCGCGACGCGGCACATAGCCGATCTTGTGGCCCTGCCATTCCACCCGCACCGCCCTGGCATCGTGGAAATTGTCGGGTTCGCGTACCAGGGCTAGCGCATCGCCCACCCGCATCTGCGACCACAGCGCCCTCCCTGCATGGTACTGGAACCCAGCAAGGGGCGAATCCTGCAACAGAATGTGCGCCGTGACCTCGGCGCAAAGCGGCTGCGACCATAACCAGACCAGCAGAAGCGCGATGGCAGGTCGGCCCGATGTCCATCCGGATCGCATGGGCGTCGTTGCACTGATGGGTTCGCGCATCATGTTCCTCTCGAGGTTCCGAGCTGGAGAGCCGAACATTCTACTGAGAATTACGGTATCCCATTCGCGCGGATCGGCAGAGGCCTGCGTTTAATTTTTGACTGGACAAGCAGGCTCCGGCTTGAGGTAGGATGAATGCATTCCTGTCCTCCTTAGCCATGAAACCGACATGCCGAGAAAAGCCGCCACTCTGACCAAGCTGTTCGTATTGGATACCAACGTGTTGATGCACGACCCCACCAGCCTGTACCGCTTCGAAGAACACGACGTCTATGTGCCGATCGCAACCTTGGAGGAACTCGACCAGCACAAAAAGGGCATGAACGAGGTATCGCGCAACGCCCGCCAGGCCAGCCGTTTTCTCGACGAGATCGTCAGCAAGCTCGACAGCATCGAGGAAGGCGTGCCGCTCGCACCGCATAGCCATAACGCCGCCACCGGCCGGCTGTTCCTGCAGACCCAGGCAATCACCGGCGACATCCCGCTGAGCCTGCCGACCAGCAAGGTCGACAACCAGATCCTCGGCGTCGTGCTGTTCCTGTCGCGCCACTATCCCAAGCGGCAGGTCATCCTGGTGTCGAAAGACATCAACATGCGCATCAAGGCGCGTGCGCTGGGTCTGCCTGCCGAGGATTACTTCAACGACAAGGTGCTGGAAGACACCGACCTGCTCTACGCCGGCCTGCGCGAGCTGCCCGCCAACTTCTGGGACACGCACGGCAAGGGCATGGAGTCGTGGCAAGCCAACGGCCAAACCTACTACCGCATCAAGGGACCGCTGGTCACCAGCCTGCTGCCGAACGAATTCGTCTTCCAGGAAGGCCCCAACCCGCTCTACGCGAAGGTACTGAAGGTCGAGGGCAAGCAGGCGGAGATGGTCACGGTGCGCGACTTCAGCCACCACAAGAACAACGTCTGGGGTATTACCTCGCGCAACCGCGAGCAGAACTTTGCACTCAACGTACTGATGGATCCCGAGATCGACTTCGTCACCCTGCTCGGCCAGGCCGGCACCGGCAAGACCCTGCTCACGCTGGCCGCCGGCCTGGCCCAGGTGCTCGACAAGAAGATCTACACCGAAATCATCATGACCCGCGTGACCGTCCCGGTCGGCGAGGACATCGGTTTCCTGCCCGGGACCGAGGAAGAGAAAATGACGCCGTGGATGGGCGCATTGGAAGATAACCTCGACGTACTGAACAAGAGCGACGACGACGCCGGCGAATGGGGACGCGCTGCCACGCAGGACCTGATCCGTTCGCGCATCAAGGTCAAGTCGCTGAACTTCATGCGCGGCCGCACCTTCCTCAACAAGTTCCTCATCATCGACGAGGCGCAGAACCTCACGCCCAAGCAGATGAAGACGCTGATCACCCGCGCCGGCCCCGGCACCAAGGTGGTGTGCCTGGGCAACATCTCGCAGATCGATACGCCCTACCTGACCGAAGGCAGTTCCGGCCTCACCTACGTGGTGGACCATTTCAAGGGCTGGCCGCACAACGGCCATGTCACCTTGCAGCGGGGTGAGCGTTCGCGTCTGGCCGACTATGCTGCAGAAGTGCTGTAACCCGACACGCCCCAGGAGACGCATCATGGCTGCACTGATTTCAAAGCGCGGGATCATGCTGGCAACCGGCCTTGCGCTGAGCCTGCCTGCCTACGCCTTCGACTGGAGCGGAATTCTGAAGGGCGTAACCCGCCAACCTGCCAGCGAGACCGTCCCAACCAGCGGCGTCGATGCGCTCTCCAATGCCGACATCAACGCCGGATTGAAGGAAGCGCTGACCCGCGGCGCCGACGCCGCCGTCGCCCAGCTCGGCCAGAAAGACGGCTTCTTCGGCAACGCCGCCCTGAAAATCCCGCTGCCGCCCAGTCTGCAGAAAGCCGAAAAAGCCATGCGCATGTTCGGCATGGGCAAGCAGGCGGACGACCTGGTGCTGTCGATGAACCGCGCAGCGGAAGCCGCCGTGCCGGAGGCCAAGACCCTGCTGGTCGGGGCGGTGAAGGAGATGACGCTGGAAGATGCCAAGGGCATCCTCACGGGCGGCCAGACCTCGGCCACTGATTTCTTCCGCAGGAAAACGGAGGCCAGGCTCGCCGAACGCTTCGAGCCCATCGTCAAGGCGAATACCGACAAAGTCGGCCTGGCCCAGCAGTACAACCAGTATGCCGGCATGGCGGCGCAATTCAATCTGCTCGACAAGAAACAGGCCAATGTCGAGCAGTACGTCACCCAGCAGGCACTCGACCGGCTCTACACTCTGATCGGAGAAAAAGAGGCTGCCATCCGGGCCAATCCGTTGCAGGCGGGCAGCGATTTGTTGAAGAAGGTCTTTGGCGCCGTCAGCGGCAAGTGACGCATCCGTGCTGCGGTATGCTACAGCCCATCCTGTTCCCGACTCGCATGCCATGACAATTAGCGCGAAAGCCTTCTGCCTGTTCGCCGGATTGCTGTTCGGCCTGCCCGCACAGGCCTGGGAAGTCGGCGAATTCAGGAACGGCATGAGCCGCAGCGAAGTCCAGCAGGCGCTCAAGACCTGGAATTTCGACCAGACCCTGCCGGTCGGCAACGACGGCCTGTTTGCCTACGACCTGCCCGGCAACCCGACCGGCCGCCGCTTCCTGTTCACCTTCTGCAACGACAAGCTGGTGGCATTCGACCAGGAAATCGAACCGGACTTCCGCCACTTTGTCACCATCGCGTCGAACTACTCCAACCTCTACGGCAACCCGCTCAAGGTCATCCCCTACACCAGCGTCGTCGCCAGCGGCGAGAAGAACCTGCTGGCGATGTTCTGGCGCAAAGGCTCGGATTATCTGGGACTCAAATACGTCCTGTACGCCAACAGCGAACAACTCTCCATGACCGTCCAGGTCGGCAACAACTGCTGGCAGGCGCCTCGTTGAATCATTGCGGCCCGGGTGGTTCCGTCAGCAAGCCCTGGCGCGCAAACAGCCATACCATCCGGTGTGTCATTGCCTGGACGGTTTCCGGTGTCCGTTCATATCCCGCATCGGCCAACACGTTCCGGAGAACGACCGCGAGTTCGTCCAGCGTGCGGTTGCCATCCAGCAGGCTCAGCAGAATACGCCCGGGCTCATCGAGCTCCAATGCCACATGACGCGCACCGCTCACCGTCCAGCCGGGTGAGGCTGCCTGCAATCGCGCCAAGGCGTGCGCACGGGGCCGATCGACCGGCTCGGTCGCGGACGGCATCGTATCCACGCTGGGCATCACGCCATGCGCCATGACCAACGGGAACAAGGCATTCCGAAACACCGCCTCGTCGACGTCCCCGGCGGCGTCATAGTCGGTCATCGCGTGTTTGGTGGACGCCAGCAGTTCCGGATAGGCCCGTGCGGAAGGATAGGCGGCCGACAGGATCATTGCCGCCGCCTTCATTGCAGGATGGGCGACCGGGTACGCGCCACCTGCCGGATTGACGAAAACCTGTTCGCCCGTCGTCTCGAGATCGATTTCGTCATCGCTACGCAGATCCGCATGAAATGCCAGTTGGCGCAGCGCGTCGGCCTGCGGCGGTTGGGCGCACGGCGCATCGGCGCGCGCGATCAATGCGCGGCGGAAGCGGATGGCATGGGCCTCGTCGAGCGCCGCTTCGGCATCCAGCCAGCGGCTGGCCATACTTTCGGGAATCAGGCCCCAGGCATCCTCGAGCTCGACCACCGCATGGCGTGGCCCGGTTTCGCCGACGTAGCGCAGGCCGTGGTCATCGAGTTGCGCAGCGAATTCGGCAAACCGGGTCGGTGTGTTGAATTCGGCTAGATATTCATGAAACAGGTAAGACGGGGCAGCTGATTTCAGATAGGCAATTTCCTTCAGCAGAACCGGATCATTCCATTCGGCCTCCAGTTCGGCCAATACACGCCGGGCTTCCGCAAAACGCTCAGGTGCCGCCAGGTCGGCTGCAGTACGCTCGATCAGCGCCGTGCGCAGGGGCATCAGCCGCGCCCACCCCGCCGTGACGTTGAAACTGATATAGGCCACGCCATGCGGCGCCAGATGGCACCGGCACACGTCGAGCAATGCACGCTGAATCGCCGGTGGCACCCAGGAAAACACACCATGCGCGATGATGTAATCGAATTCGCCCAGATCAGCAGGCAGCGCGGCAAGATCGCCATGCACGATGCGGATATTGGACAGTCCCAGATGACAAATGAAATCGGCCCCCACCTCTGCCTGCACGCGCGACAATTCCACGCCCACGCATTCGGACCCAGGCCAACGCCACGCCAGGGGGATCAGGTTGCCGCCGGAGGCGCATCCAAGCTCGAGAATGCGTGCCTGCGCCGGATCGGGCGCATCGAAGCCATGCAGCTTCGCAACCGCAGCGAGGAAATCCGGCTGGGTTTCGGGCAGGGGCAGGCTGTCGTAGGGCAGTTCGTCGTAACTGGCGAGCGTATCCATGGCGACGATTGTCCCAGCCCGGCCCAAGCCGCTCAAGTCCGATCAATGCCCGCGCGAACCGGGCTTGGCTGAGAACAGGGCTGCCTGCGGACGCGGTTTGCGCGGCTGCGACTGATTATTTGGTGCGGCCCGGCTGGGCGCAGGCCGGGCGGCGGGTTTTGCGCTGCCCGCTGCAGGCGCGCCCGGTGATGCACGGCCCGACGCACTGCGATTACCGGGTTGCGCCTGTCTGGCACCCTGACCCGGGCGCTGCCCGGCGTTTTGCCCCTGGCGCTGGCCGCCGCGCCCCTGCTGCGGGCGCGGGGGACGCTCGTCGGACATCAATTCGGATTTGGGCGGTGGCGTGAAGCCCTCGACTTCGACACGCACGATCGAACGCTTGATCAGCTTTTCGATATCACGCAGGTAGCCGATTTCCTCGTCGTCCACCAGCGACAATGCCGAGCCGGTGGTACCGGCGCGGCCCGTGCGACCGATGCGGTGCACGTAGTCTTCAGGCACGTTGGGCAGCTCGAAATTCACGACCTGCGGCAGTTGATCGATGTCGATGCCGCGTGCGGCGATGTCGGTGGCCACCAGCACGCGTACGCTGCCGTCCTTGAAGCTCGCCAGCGCCTTGGTACGCGCCGACTGGCTCTTGTTGCCGTGGATCGCGGCGGCGGTGATGCCGTCCTTGATCAGCTTCTCGGCCAGCTTGTTGGCGCCGTGCTTGGTCCGGGTGAACACCAGCACCTGCTGCCAGTCGTGGCGCTTGATCAAATGCGCCAGCAAGTCCCGCTTGTGCGCCTGCGGCACCCGGTGCATCGACTGCTCGATGATCTCGACCGTGGTGTTGCGGCGGGCGACTTCGACGCTCTTTGGATTGTGCAACAGCCCGTTAGCCAGCGTCCGGATCTCGTCGGAGAAAGTCGCCGAGAACAGCAGGTTCTGGCGCTGCTTCGGCAGCACGGCGAGCACTTTCTTGATGTCGCGGATGAAACCCATGTCGAGCATGCGGTCGGCTTCGTCGAGCACCAGGATTTCGACGCCGGACAGGTCCACCGTCTTCTGACCCATGTGATCGAGCAGGCGGCCCGGCGTCGCCACCAGGATGTCCACGCGCGATTTCAGCGCCTTGAACTGCGGGTTGATGTTGACGCCGCCGAACATCACCATCGAAGTGAGCGACAGATATTTGCCGTAGGTCTTGACCGATTCCTCGACCTGCGCAGCCAGCTCGCGCGTCGGCACCAGGATCAGGCAGCGCGGCCGGCCCGGTTTGGGTGCCTGCGCGGCACGCGTCGACAGATGATGCAGGATCGGCAGGGTGAAACCGGCGGTCTTGCCGGTACCGGTCTGGGCCGCAGCGAGCAGGTCGCCGCCGGCCAGCACCTGCGGGATCGCCTGCGCCTGGATCGGGGTGGGCGTGGTATAGCCGGCATCGGCAATGGCACGCAAAATGGGTTCGGCCAGGCCGAGCCCAGAAAAAGCCGGGCTGGCAAAGGATGTTTCAGTAGTCATGTAATTTTTTTCCTGCGACGGCCTGTTGCGCGGGTTGTATGAGAACGATGGCAACACCAATCGAGGCAGACGAACGGGGATCGTGAGATCGAGGTAGAAGGGCCGCGCACCGATTGGCTGGGTGCGGGTGCGCGCACTATACCGGCTAAGCGGCGGCACAGCAATGTTTATTCGCCCCTCCTGCCCGTCAGCGTCCGGGAGCACCCCGGCAAAAAATAATTGTCAGGAAATGCGCATTGTGGCCGACCAAGCTGCAGACGATGCCCTGTCGGATCCACAAAGCAACATGATTGCCCGTGCCGACAAACGGGGGCATTTTCCTTCATCCACGACAAAGGCTTTGCCATGAATGCGATCATCAATCTTTATGCAGGGCTGGGAGCCCTGCTCAATCAGGCTGGCAGCTATATCGGGCTGCTGAGCGTACGCCTGTTGCTCGCCTGGGAATTCTGGGAATCGGGCGTCGAGAAATTCAGAGGCGACAACTGGTTTGCCGACATTCAGGGCGACTTCCCTTTCCCGTTCAACTGGGTCCCGGTGGACATCTCCTGGTTCCTGTCGACCTGGTTCGAACTGGCCGGCGCCATCGCGCTGGTGATCGGCCTGGGTACCCGTTTTTTCAGTATCTCGCTCATCATCCTCACTTTCGTTGCCTGGACAAGCGTTCACGCGGACAACGGTTACAACGTCTGCGACAACGGCTACAAACTGGCGCTGATCTACCTAGTCATGTTCGTGCCGCTGCTGCTGAATGGCGCGGGCAAGCTGAGCCTGGATCACTGGCTGACCCGCCGGTTCCTGAAAAGCTAAACTGAATCCTGACCAGGACGGATAGGCGCAAAAAAAGGACTTACGGGTAACGTAAGTCCTTTTTGCATAGTTCGGGATGGTGGGCAGTACAAGGTTCGAACTTGTGACCCCTGCCGTGTGAAGGCAGTGCTCTACCGCTGAGCTAACTGCCCGAAGCGGCGCGAATTAAACCACATCCTGACGGGCCAGGTCAATTTCAGCACGGCCGGCCGGATGAAACGCAGCCGGGTAAAATAGCGGCTTTTTCCCTCGGTCTCGCCATGATCCGCACTCGTTTCGCCCCTTCCCCCACCGGCTATCTCCATATCGGCGGCGCGCGCACTGCGCTGTTCTCGTGGGCCTTTGCGCGACACCACGGCGGCCAGTTCATCCTGCGCATCGAGGACACCGATATCGCGCGTTCCACGCCCGAGGCGGTGCAGGCGATTCTCGATGGCATGGCCTGGCTCGACCTGAATCACGACGAGGGTCCGTTCTACCAGACCAAGCGGCTGTATCGCTACAAGGAAGTGATCGAACAGATGCTGGCAAATGCCCAGGCCTATTACTGTTATTGCAGCCCCGAAGAACTCGACGAAATGCGCGAGGCGCAGCGGGCGCGCGGCGAAAAGCCGCGCTACGACGGCCGCTGGCGCCCCGAACCGGGCAAGACGCTGCCGGTGCCGCCGTCGGGCGTCCAGCCGGTGATCCGCTTTCGCAATCCCACCGACGGCACGGTGGCGTGGAAGGATCTGGTGAAGGGCACGATCGAATTCGCCAACGCCGAACTCGACGACCTCATCATCGCGCGCGCCGACGGCACGCCCACCTACAACTTCTGCGTGGTGGTCGACGACTGGGACATGCAGATCAGCCACGTCATCCGCGGCGACGACCACGTCAACAATACGCCACGCCAGATCAACATCCTCAAGGCGCTCGGCGCGACGGTCCCGCAGTACGCCCACCTGTCGATGATCCTCGGCGACGACGGCACCAAGCTGTCGAAGCGCCACGGCGCGGTGTCGGTGATGCAGTATGCCGACGAAGGCTACCTGCCCGAAGCCGTGATCAACTACCTGGCCCGGCTCGGCTGGTCGCACGGCGATGCCGAACTGTTCAGCCGCGAACAGTTCGTGCAGTGGTTCGACCTCGACCACATCACGCCCTCGGCGGCGCAGTTCAACACCGAGAAGCTGCGCTGGCTGAACCAGCAATACATCAAGGCCGCCGACGACGCACGGCTGGCGACACTCGTGCGTCCCTTCCTGATCCGCAATGGCGCCACACCGGACGACGGTCCCGATCTCGCGGCCGTGTGCGCCCTGGTGAAGGAACGTGCCGCGACGATGGTGGAACTGGCCG
This sequence comes from Pseudomonadota bacterium, assembly GCA_043821985.1. Lineage (GTDB taxonomy): Bacteria > Pseudomonadota > Gammaproteobacteria > Burkholderiales > Thiobacillaceae > Thiobacillus. The sequence continues at coordinate 23,151 of JBDRCF010000043.1, read as the reverse complement.
ACGCCGCCACGCTGTTCTACCGCACGCTGCATCCGACGCCCGAGCTCTTGGCGCAGCACGTCACCCCGGAGATTCTGCCGGCACTAGCCGATCTGGTTACCCGTCTGGAATCCCTGGACTGGGAACGCAGCGCGCTCAGCGCCGCGCTCAAGGAAACCCTCGCCGCGCATGGCCTCAAGATGCCAAAACTGGCGATGCCGGTGCGTGTGCTGGTGACCGGCGAACCACAGACCCCGGCGATCGATGCCACCCTGGAACTGATCGGGCGTGACAAAGTGCTCGATCGTCTGAAAGCGGGGCTGCAGGCCGCACAAGCCTGACCGATTCCGCTATAATGCGCGCTGTTTTTCGCCGGCGTAGCTCAGTTGGTAGAGCAGCGCATTCGTAATGCGAAGGTCGTCAGTTCGATTCCGATCGCCGGCACCAGTTGTAAAAAAACGCCGCTCAACGAGCGGCGTTTTTCTGGCCGCGCCTCCCGGCCTAGGCCGCCATCGACAGGATGTCATCGATGCGACACGGCCTGTGGATCGCGTAGCCCTGGACATAGTCGACACCGATTTCCCGCAGCGCCTCCAGCGTCGTCTCGGACTCCACGTATTCGGCCACGGTAAGCAACCCCAATGAATGGCCGATGTCGTTCATCGACTTGACTATGGCGAAGTCGCTGGAATTCTGCATCATGTCCTTGACGAAGCTGCCGTCGATCTTGAGGGTATCGGTACGCAGATTCTTCAGGTGGGCATAGGACGTGAATCCGCTGCCGAAATCGTCCAGCGAGAACTTGCAGCCGTAGCGGCGTATTTCCCGGATGAAATCCTGCGCGGCCCCGTAGCTTTCGATGGCGGCACTTTCCGTGATTTCGAAGATGATCTTCTCGGTGGGGAAATCGCTGACCGGCAGCATCTCCTGCAGGTAGCGCATCACCTCGGGATTGCTGAGCGAAGTGGCGGACAGGTTGATGGCGAATCCCCCTACGGAGGCAAACTCCGACCGGTTGGCGGCGATCCATTCGAACACGTTCCGCATCACCCAGATATCCACCTCGTGCGCGCGCTGCAACCGTTCCACGGCCGGGATGAAATGCCCCGGCAGGATTTCCACCCCGCCCTCGCCTTCGATTCCCAGCAGCACCTCGTAATAGGGCAGCCGGGTGTTGCCCCCGCCGAGCGGCATCACTTGCTGGCAGCGCAGATGCAGCCCGCTGCCTTTGAGGAAGGAATCGATCCGGCCCGCCCAATCCATCAAGGATTCCTGCGACTGCAACCGGGGGCTGGCCTGGTCATAGATCTGCATCCGGTTGCGGCCTTGCGATTTTGCCGTGATGCAGGCCGAATCGGCGCGCCGGATCGCCTCGGCTGCGCTGAACCGGTCCGGGGCAAACTCGGTGATGCCGACATTGAAGCCGATGCTGTAACTGTGCTGTCCGTGCTGGAACGAGTAGTCCTTCACCCGGTCGAGCAGGCTGTCGATGGCACTGCAGCCTTCGACCCGCTTACAGTTGGGCAGCATGAGCGCGAAGGTATCGTCGCGAAACGAGGCCAGTACGGCATCGGGACTGATATGCGTCCCGACTTCGCGAGCCAGGCTACGGGTCAGTTTTTCCGCGACGTCCTCGCCACAGGTGTTGACGATCATGCGGAACTGGTCGAACTCGATGATGCCGACGGCATGCGTCCTGTCCGCCTGATCCGGCATCGCCATCCGGTTCAGGTGCTGCAGGAAGCCTTTGCGGTTGAGCAGTCCGGTCACCGGGTCGTGCATGGCCTGCTGCATCACGCTCCGATAGGTGTCGTCGAACAGGGACTGTTCCGAACGCTCGATCAGCGGCAGGTCCAGATCCTTGCCCGGCTTCGCCGTACCGCGCTGCATCTGTCGGGACAGTTCGGCCAGTGTGAAATCGGTCTTGCTGGTAGCGGATCGGTTGGCAAAGGTGCAGTTCGCAGGCGGCTGGCTGATCCAGATGAGCTGCATCGGTATCCGGTTGCCGTCCACGCTGAAATCCCACCAGTCGCCCACCCGCAGGCGATCCGCCAGTTGGCGATGCGCGGGCACGACGCCCCGTTCGCCCGACGAGGCCAGCCTGCCCGGCGGCACCCGAACCATTGCCCGCCCCGGAACAGATTGCGTCGCGCCGTCAGTCAGGCTGGCATCCAGTTCGTTCATGAACGCGGCGAGCAGTTTGGCATCCACATTGACCGTTGCCAGAGCGCGCTCGATTTCAGCCAGCAACACCTGCGCCGACTCGGTGCTGCGCGGCGCATCCGCAGGCGTGGGGCCGAACCACTCGAACAACTGGTCGAGCACGGCCAGCGCCGCATTCCATGCATCGCCCTGCACGCCCTGGCGCATCTCCAGCAACACCAGATACTGGCGCCAGCCGGCATCCAGCAGGCGCAGCAGCATGCCAGGTACTTCGCGTCCGGCCAGGCGCTGCTCGAGCGCCGCGTTGACACGGGTACGTGCCGTGCGAATGCGCTCCTTGCCCTCGCAGGCCTCCTGCAGGCGCGCCACCCGTGTCCTGCGAATCTGCAGGATCGGCAACAGCACTTTCTCGAGACTGTCGCGAACCATCCCGAAAATACCGGGATCGTTGTCGGCCTGACTGCACACGCGGTCTACCAGCAAATAGAGAAACCGCTGTAGCTTGGTATCGAAGAATCTGCCCTTGTCGTCTGCCGCTACCGCGTACTGCTCGATGAGATCGAGCACCTGGCGGGCCGGGTGGTCGGGCAAATTGGGGAAATGGGTATCCTGCAACGCCAGTTTCAGCAGTGGACGTTCCAGCCGCTTCACCAGCGATTCGATGTCCGAACGGGGGACGACATCCGCCCGCGCCCGTGCGAACAGATCGGCCGTGGTATCCAGAATCTGCCGATGGGGCGACGCCAGCCGGCTGGCATTTCCTCCGGCTGAGGCGATACGCGCGGCGAGCTGATCGGCCAAAGATGGCATGCCGGCTGCCGGCTGACCTGCCATCGGCAGGCCATCCAGGGCAAGCAGCAGATCGCGCAAACGGGCCTCCGGCAGGGCAGCCCCGCCATTGGACTGCGTACCGTCGGACTGCGGCGACGGTTCCACACGGCCAGCCAGCTGACGGGCTGCCTGCTGCAGACGGTTCACCACCTGCAGGACCTCGGGACGTACGGTATACGCCTGTGGTATGGCAGCGCCGGTCGGGTGCAGGGTCTGTGCCGACAGCGGGCTCGCTGCTGCCTGGGTTGTGTGCCGCCGGGTCTGCTCAAGACCGGCCAGAATACGGTCCAGGCTGTACTCGGCGCTCTCTGGCGTCTGGGCGATGCCGGTCTGGTCCTGCTTGTAGAGCGCATTCAACGTATCGGCGATCTCGGCCAGATCCGGCTTGGGCCGGGCGCTGCCGTCGCTGCGTGTTGCGGCTGCCGCCGATTTGGACATCGACGTCCCGGAGCCGGATGCGTGTGCAGGCTCGACCGTCTCGGCGGGCTGCAGGGCAATCAGGGTCTGATTGAGCTGCTGGTAAAGCGCCGCGGCATGGCCCGATATGGCCTGCCCAAGCGCTTTGTAAAGAACCGTCCGCATGGGATTGGAGAAATCCAGTCCCTGAATGGCGATCTGGAAAGTACGGCCGATCATTTCCGGGCCGAAAGGATTGGTCTTCCGGTCGATCGGAATGCCGGCCAACAGGCTGTAGCGCTGCTCAAACGTGCCCAGTTGGAGGGCGACGTCCGCCTCGACCTGCCGGATGACGGACGACAGATTCAGCCAGTCCTCGAATTCCGCTTCCTCGACCAGGGCGAGCGGATTGTCTGCGGACGCCCCGCAGGACGCTTCCTGAACGGGTCCGATATTCTGTATGCGATCGCGAATGGCGTTGTAGAAATCGTCCTCGATCCGGTTGCGGCGCTGCATCAGTTCCTGGGCACCGTAGTCGTAGCGCGAGCGTTCCAGGAAACTCGACTCATCCTGTCCAGCCTGGCCCAGACGCTCCACCGCCCACTGGAAAAAGTCCTGCATCACGGCATTGAGAAAGCTGCGGAAGAGATTGGTACATTCCTGTTGCAGTGCCTGCGTCTGATGTGGACTCAGCTTGGCACTGCCTTGGGCGGGGCGGGTTTGAACCAGGCGCGCGCTCGACCTGCGCAGGGCATGCAGCGCATCTTCCTGCATGGCCGCAACGAATATCCCGATCCCGCCGGGAGAAACGCGAGCGACATGGCCATTGCATCCGTATGTTGCCGAGCCGGCAACCGAGAATTCCACCCGTACCGGCGTACCAACCAGCGAAGGCAGCGCAGCGTCCAGTGTCTCTTCCTCGAGAAAAGCCACGTACAGGCCGTTCTGGCAGTAGTCCCGGATTTCGGAAGGGATGGCCGCGCCTTCGCCGAACCGGACGTGCGCAGTCTGCAGCGTAGGCAGCCGCGCATGACGCCGTTTTTCCTTGCCGACTGCTCCGAAAGATGAAAGCGCCATTATCTTTGTAGGGTTAATCTGGCCATGCCAAGCCGAGGGATGCAATAACTTCTGCAAACACGGCGCAAGATGCTCTTAAACCGCTACGTGTAATTACGGATAAAAGGCAGCAGGCTTTAAGAAATTGAAGGTCCCGTCCTGCCGGCCACTTCGGGCGACGGTTGCCGAGCCGTCATGCGCCGGCTCGCCTGCATATACCGAATTACTGCGACTCGAACTCGGTGAACGCGCGATTCATGTTGGCCCGGTGCAGGTCGCCGTAGTTTTCCAGGCGGCTGAACGCAGGCAGATCGGCATAACGGTCCAGGGTCGCCTTCATCGGTTCCATCTCGCGTGCGGCGGCGCCCACCTTATCGGCCAGGAAGTCATAGTAGTCGCCGGTCTCGCGCTGCGCCTGCGCCAGATCGCAGACACGGCCATGGCCGGGAACGATGTACACCGGTTGCAGAGCCGCCAGTGCGCGAAAGGCCTGCTGACCGTTCCTCACGCTCGACCAGGGCAGCACGCCCAGCAGACGATCCACGAAGACCAGGTCGCCGCTGAACATCACGCGCCGCTTGGGTAGCCAGACCCAGGCGTCGCCCGGAAAATGCGCATCGGTGTAGGCAAGCACCAGCGTTTCACCTCCCAGTTCCAGCGTAGTCGAATTGCCCGCCAGGGTGTCGGGTGCAGGCAGCGGCCTCGTACCCTGCATGCGCGCACCGAGGAAGCGCTTCATCGACGCCATGTGCTGCGCCGCGAATTCGGCCTGGGTGGCAGCGGTTCGGGTGAGCGCGATAACTTCGGCCCCTGTTTCGGCGAAAAACGCATTGCCCAGCCAGCGGTGATCCTGACTGCCGGTATTGACGACCCAGCGCACCGGCTTGTCCGTCATCTCGCTGATGGCTGCCGCGATCTTCTCGGCGCCCAGGCGGCTGGCGCCGGAGTCGATCAGGATCACGCCCTCGGGCGTGACGACGAAACCGAAATTGGTATTGAGCCCGTCGTTGTCGGCGCTGCGCTGACCCAGCGGGCCGATCAGGGCGTAGACGTTGTCGACGACATGTTCGGCCTTGAGCTGGAAAGCCTGGGCAACAGGCGTCATCAGGGCGAGCACGATAAGCAAGGGTGTGAACAGCACACGCATGTCCAACCAATCCCTATTTCAGGCGATAGCCGGCATGGCAGGCCACGCATTGCAGGGTGACCTGATTCAACGCGCCCAGGGCACGAGGCAGATCGTGGGTCACACCGGCTTCCTGGGCGATGACGGCAAAGCGGCTGGCGGCCTGGTGCATGGCCGTACCCGTGTCCTGCATGCCCTGCGGCATGAAGCCGGCCATATGGCTTGCACCGTGTGCTTCGAGTGAACTCATGCCAATGCGCTTTTCGGCAATATCGGCGGCGGCATCGTATTTCCCGACAGCCAGAAAATCCAGGATTTCGTTGATGGAGCGCAGATGGTCGCGCATGTTCGCGCGCATGTGATCCTGCATCATCGCCGGCATCTCGACCGCAATACGGCTGTCGCCTTCGGCAAAGGCATGGGATACGACCAGAAGTCCGGAGAAAACAAACGGTGCGAGCAGAAGTTTATGCATGGCATCTCACTGGGTGGATCAAGCCCGTCGCGCAGGCAAGCCGCTTTCATACCATCCTTTGCTCTGGTTGACGATCTTCACCACCAGCAGCATCACCGGTACCTCGATCAGCACGCCGACCACTGTTGCGAGTGCTGCGCCCGACTGAAAGCCGAACAGCGCAATCGCTGCCGCCACCGCCAGTTCGAAGAAATTGGAGGCACCGATCAGTGCCGAGGGGCAGGCCACGCTGTGTTTCTCGCCCACCGTGCGATTGAGCCAGTAGGCCAGCGCCGAGTTGAAGAACACCTGGATCAGGATGGGCACGGCCAGCAGTGCGATGATCAGCGGCTGCGCGATGATCGCCTCGCCCTGGAAGGCGAACAACAGCACCAGCGTCGCCAGCAGCGCCAGGATGGAGGCATGGCCGAGTTGCGCCATCGTCGCGTCGAATGCTGCCTGTCCCCGCTGCAACAGGATTTTTCGCCACAGCTGAGCCAGCACCACCGGAATGACGATATACAGCACCACCGAAGTAAACAATGTGTCCCACGGCACCACGATCGCCGACAACCCGAGCAGCAGGCCGACGATGGGCGCGAAGGCGACGATCATGATGGCGTCGTTGAGCGCCACCTGAGACAGCGTGAAATACGGGTCGCCGCCGGTGAGCCGGCTCCACACGAATACCATCGCCGTGCAGGGTGCTGCGGCCAGCAGGATCAGGCCGGCGACGTAGCTGTCGAGTTGTTCAGCAGGCAAATAAGGCGCAAACCAGTGGCGGATGAACAACCACGCCAGCAGCGCCATCGAAAACGGCTTGACCGCCCAGTTGACGAACAGCGTGACGCCGATTCCCTTCCAGTGCGATTTCACCTGGTGCAGGGCGGAAAAATCGATCTTCATCAGCATGGGGATGATCATGACCCAGATCAGCAGGCCGACCGGGAGGTTCACCTGCGCCACGTTCATGCTTCCGAGCGCCTGGAACGGCGCCGGCAGCAGTTGGCCCAGCAGCACGCCGGCGACGATGCAGAGCGCGACCCACAGGGTGAGCCAGCGCTCGAACACGCTCATCGGCGCGCCCGCAGCGCGCTTGCCTGTCACTTCGCACTGTGCGCTCATCGAGCGAACTCCATCAAAGTTGGCGCGCTCATGCTGTCTTCCCGATGAGTTGTACCGCCTGCTGCAGCTTGATCCTGTCCAGCGTGGCAAACGGCAGGCTGACGAACATGCAGATGCGCCGTTGCATCTGGTTCATCGCCTCGACGAAGGCATGGCGCTTGACCTCGTCGCTGCCTTCGACCGCAACCGGGTCTGGAATCCCCCAGTGTGCGGACATCGGCTGGCCGGGCCACACCGGGCAGACTTCGCCCGCGGCCTTGTCGCACACGGTGATGACGAAATCGAGTTGCGGTGAGCCGGGCTGTGCGAACTCGTCCCACGGCTTGCTGCGCAGTTCGCCGGTAGGAAAATGGTTCTTCTCGAGCAATTCCACCGCAAAGGGATTGACCCGCCCGGCCGGATGGCTGCCCGCGCTATACGCCCGGAAACGCCCCTTGCCGAGTTGATTGAGCAGCGATTCGGCCAGGATCGAGCGCGCCGAATTTCCGGTGCACAGGAACAGCACGTTGTAGACCTGTTCGGCCATGGCAGCGTCTCCGTTAACTCAGGCGGCCGCCTGCAGGCCGAGCTTCTCGCGCACGGCGGCAACCAGCCGGGTGCGGATGTCGTCGCGCACCGCAAGAAAGCTCTCCAGCGGCTCGCCGTGCGGGTCGTGGAACGGCAGGTGGATGGCTGGAATAGGCTTCGGAAAGATCGGACAGGCTTCCTTGGCGTTGTCACATACGGTGACCACCAGATCGATGTCCTCGCTCATCACGGCGTCGATGTCCTTGGGATGCAGGCCGGCGGTACTGAGGCCGGCAGCTTTCAGCGCCGCGATCGCGCCGTCGGCCACCTTGGGCTGCGGGCGGGTACCGGCGGACAGTGCGCGCACCTGGCCGGCAAGGTCATGGTTCAGCAGCACTTCTGCCATTTGCGAGCGACAGGAATTGCCGGTGCACAGCACCAGTACGGTGTAGGTTTTTTCAGCCACGATGGGTCCTTGGATTATAAAAAATGAAACTCAGCAGCAACCGCCTGCGGCCGGCTTGGCCTTGACCGGGATGCAACCGGAAACCTTGGCCACGACGGGCTCAGGCACACAGCATTCGCCTTCCTGCTGCCCGCCGAACACGGGAATGCTGTCGAGCGTGTGATAGGTTTCCCAGGCGATGCCCTGCGGGTCGGTCGCCCAGTATTTGTCCGATTTGGCGTAGCAGCAGGCGGTGCCCATTTCCTCCACCACGTCGGTGTCCAGCTTCTGCAGGCGTTCGCTCATTTCGGCCAGTTCGTCGGCCGATTCGACCTGCACGCCCAGATGGTTGAGCCCGGGTGTGGCGCCGCGTGCCGAAATGGCGAAATTCACCCGCGGGTCGTCGAGCATCCATTTGGCGTAATCGTCCTTGGTGACGGTCGGCTCGGCGGCAAACATCGCAGAATAAAAGCGGATGCTGGCGGCGAGGTCGGCGACCGCGACGTGTACATGGAGGCGTTTCATGTTGGCTCCTTTTCGGTGACATGGGATTGTTCGGGTTCGCAGACTGGCGTGCAGACCGGCGAGCAGGGATTGCCGCCGCAGCAGTTCTCGGTAAGAAAGCCGAGCAGCGCGTTCATGGTTGTGAAGTTGGCGGTGTAGATGACGAAGCGCCCGGACGGCTGCGAATCCACCATGCCGGCATGCGACAACTCCTTCAGGTGGAACGACAGCGAAGATGGCGGAATGCCGGTGAGCTCGCTGATGCGGCCGGCGGCAAGGCCGGCCGGACCGGCCTGGACCAGGGAACGGAAGATGGCCAGGCGCGAATCCTGGGCCAGGGCTGCCAAAGCGGTCACGACGTCTTTTGTTTCCATTTTTCAATAATAGTCGAAATGTAGAAACAAAAGCAAGTACCCTCCGCCCATGTTTTCAGATTGCCAGCGGAAAGGTCGAGGGGCCGGCTCGCCCGCTCCGAACGCAGGCTCAGTAGCCGCAGCCTGGCCCCGATTGCGCGCCGGATCCCGCCGATTCCAGCCCGAGCATGTCGCGCGCCGCCGCCTCGGCGACCTTGATGCCATCCACTCCTGCGGACAGGATGCCGCCCGCATAGCCCGCCCCCTCGCCCGCCGGATACAGGCCTTTGACGTTGAGGCTCTGAAAATCGTCGCCGCGGGTAATGCGCACGGGCGAGGAGGTGCGCGTCTCGACCCCGGTCAGCACGGCGTCCTTCATGGCGAACCCCTTGATCTGCTGGTCGAAGGCCGGCAGCGCCTCGCGGATCGCCTCGACGGCGTAATCCGGCAGGGCGGAAGCGAGGTCGGTGAGGTGCACGCCGGGTTTGTATGAGGGCTCGACGCTTCCTAGTTGTGTTGACGGTTTACCCTTGAGAAAATCACCGACCAGTTGGCCCGGCGCCTCGTAGTTGCCGCCGCCCAGTTCGAAGGCGCGCGCTTCCAGCTTGCGCTGCAATTCGATCCCGGCCAGCGGGCCTTTGCCCGGGAAGTCCTCGGGCGTGATGCCCACGACGATGCCGGCGTTGGCGTTGCGCTCGTTGCGCGAATACTGGCTCATGCCGTTGGTCACCACGCGACCGGGCTCGGACGTCGCCGCCACCACCGTGCCGCCGGGGCACATGCAGAAGCTGTACACCGCGCGGCCGTTTTTCGCGTGGTGCACCAGCTTGTAGTCCGCTGCGCCGAGCAGCGCGTTGCCGGCATTCGACCCCAGTCGCGCGCGGTCGATCAGCGACTGCGGGTGCTCGATGCGGAAGCCAATGGAAAACGGCTTGGCTTCCATGGTGACGCCGCGCGCATGCAACATCTCGAACGTATCGCGGGCGCTGTGGCCAAGCGCGAGGATGACGTGATGGCTGCGCAGCGTCTCGCCGCTGGCGAGCGTCACGCCCCCTATCCTTTTATTGCCATCGCGGCCTTCCCCGATCAGCACGTCGGTGACGCGCTGCTGGAAGCGGATCTCGCCGCCCAGCTCCTCGATTTCGTGACGCATGGCCTCGACCATGCCGACCAGGCGGAAGGTGCCGATGTGCGGCTTCGACACGTAGAGGATTTCTTCCGGCGCGCCCGCCTTGACGAACTCGGTCAGCACCTTGCGCCCCAGATAACGCGGATCCTTGATCTGGCTGTAGAGCTTGCCGTCGGAAAACGTGCCCGCCCCGCCCTCGCCGAACTGCACATTGGACTCCGGATTGAGCACATGCTTGCGCCACAGCCCCCAGGTATCCTGCGTGCGCTCGCGCACCGCCTTGCCACGCTCCAGCACGATGGGCTTGAAGCCCATCTGCGCCAGCACCAGCGCGGCGAAGATGCCGCAGGGGCCGAAGCCGACGACGATGGGGCGTTCCTCGAGGTTCTCCGGCGCATGACCAACAAACTGGTAGGTCATGTCCGGCGTCGGCGCGAGGTGGTGGTCGTTGCGAAATTTCTTCAGCAGCGCCGCCTCATTCTTCACCTCGACATCGACCGCGTACACCAGCAAGAGCGCGTGTTTCTTGCGCGCGTCGTAGCTGCGCTTGAAGATGCTGAAGCCGAGAAGCGCGTCATCCGCCAGTTCCAGACGCTTCAGGATCGCCGCACGCAGGGCCTCGGGCGGATGGTCGAGCGGGAGTTTGAGTTCAGTCAGTCGCAGCATGGTGAGTTTTCAGATAGTTCAAGGCGCCCTGCCCCGCAGCGCGTCCGCTGGCGAAGCAGGCCGTCAGCAGATAGCCGCCGGTGGGCGCCTCCCAGTCGAGCATCTCGCCAGCGCAGAACACGCCGGGCAGATCGCGCAGCATCAAATTCTCGTCGAGCGCCTCGAAGCGCACACCACCGGCGCTGCTGATCGCTTCGTCGAGCGGGCGCGGGGCGATGAGGGTGAGCGGCAATGATTTTATCGCGTGGGCGAGCTGCACCAGGTCTTTCAATGCATCTTTGGACAAGACTTCGTGCAGCAGCGCCACCTTCGCACCCTTGAGGCCGGCGCGGCTCTGCAGGTGGCTGGACAGGGAGCGCGATCCGCGTGGATGCGTCACCTCGGCAATGACGTGCGCCAGTGGCTTGTCGGGCAGCAGGTCGAGCTGCACAGTCAGCGCCCCCTGCACCGCGATCGTGTCGCGCAGCAACGCTGATAGGGCATACACCAGGCTGCCCTCGATGCCGCTGTTGGACAGCATTAGCTCGCCACGGCGTACATGCGCCTGTCCCGCCGCATCGGTGAATCGCAGCGCCACGGTTTTCAGCGGCTGGCCGGCGAAACGGGTGCGCAGGTGCGTGCTCCAGCCGTTCGCTACGTCAAAGCCGCAGTTCGATGGCAGCAAGGGCGCGACCTCGATCCCGCGCTGTGCCAACAGCGGCACCCACGCGCCGTCCGACCCCAGCTTCGCCCAGCTCCCGCCGCCGAGCGCCAGTACCACAGCGTCGGCCCTCACAGCAACGTCACCACCAGGGGTGGCAAAGCGCAGCGTGCCGTCGCTTTCCCAGCCGCTCAAGCGATGGCGCACATGGAAACACACGCCAAGCTCGCGCAGGCGATGCAACCACGCCCGCAGCAGAGGCGCAGCTTTCATGTCTTTTGGAAATACGCGACCCGACGACCCGACGAAGGTCTCGACCCCCAGCCCATGAATCCATTCACGCAGCGCAACGGGAGAAAAAGCCTGGAGCAGCGGTTTAATGCTTGGTGCGCGCGCGTCATAACGCGAGAGGAAAACTTCGAATGGCTCGGAATGGGTAATGTTCATGCCACCGACGCCTGCCAGCAGGAACTTTCGCCCGACTGACTGCATGGCGTCGTACAGGTCGACTCGCACACCACTTTGCGCCAACCCTTCGGCCGCCATCAACCCGGCAGGGCCGCCGCCGATGACGGCAACAACCGGCATTACCGGTCCGCTCGGGCTGTGCATTGACACATCACGGCCTGCACGTCGCGGGCTGCCTTCCTCGGCAGGTCGATCTCCGCTGAGCGGGGGCCCTCGATACCACGAAAAATACCATGATTAAAAAATCCTTGAGTGAATCGAGGACATGCAGAAGCAACCCGAGGTGCACACCGATTAAGCTGCCCCGGCGCCACCCTGTGATTCTGCATCAAAACATCCGTGGGTTGTAAGCCCAAGGTCTCCCTGGATCGTTGTCGGCGCCGGACCTGGCCGGAGCCAATACGCTCCCCGGCACCATTAACAATTTGTGGTCAAGTGTTTCCGGACACATTGTTAAGGTCCTTTTCGTAATCCAGCGGTGTCTTGTAACCCGGCGTCTAATGCAAGGGCGAGACGTGACGAGCCGGGACAGGTTGGGCTGTGGGGAGCCCATCGCCTGGACAGGTGATGCGATCAGCTATGCAAACCGGGGGGGGGCGATGGTCAGGGGTTAACGGTGCGCGACTCTCGCAGCTGTTCGCGCACCACCGCACCGAACTCCTGCGCCGGCATCGGTTTGTTGATGTAGAAACCCTGGTACTGGTCGCACGAGTGAAGGCGGAGATAATCGACCTGCTCCTTTGACTCGACTCCTTCGGCGACCACCGTGAAACCCAGGCTCTTGCCCAGTTCGATGATGGCCTCGGTCAGACTCTTCCCTTCGCTGCCCGGAACGACATCGTGAATGAAGGAGCCGTCGATCTTGATGGTATCGAGCGGAAACCCCTTCAATTTCGACAGAGAGGAGTAACCGGTGCCGAAGTTGTCGATCGCGATGCGCACGCCCATCTGTTTCAGCGCTTGAAGGATGCGGGTCGACGTCTTCATGTCGTGCATGACCATCGCCTCGGTGATCTCCAGCTCGAGCAGTTCGGGATCCATGCCAGTCTCCCTCAGCGCGTTCTGGATGTCCAGCACGAGGTTGTCGTCGAGAAACTGGCGTGCGGTCAGGTTCACCGCCATGCTCAGCTTGGGGAGTCCCTCTTTTTGCCATGCGACGTTCTGCCGCAGCGCGGTGTCGAACACCCAGCGCCCGATCGAAACGATGAGCCCGTTTTCTTCGGCCAATGGTATGAATTGCATGGGGGCAATCAGACCGAGATCGGGGTGCTGCCAGCGCAGCAGCGCCTCGATGCCGGTGACTCGGCCGCTGCGTACGTCGTGTTTCGACTGGTAGAAGAGACGAAACTCGTTGTTCTGCAGCGCCTTGCGCATACCCGACTCCAGGGCGAGGCGCTCCAGGGAGTTGCTGTTCAGTCTCTCGGAGTAGAACTGGAAATTGTTTCTCCCTCTCTCCTTCGCGTAATACATCGCGGTATCGGCGTTCTTCATCAGTGTCTGCTCGTCTTCGCCATCGAGCGGGTAGAGGGCGCCGCCGATACTCACGGTGATGCGAAACTCCTGCCCGGCAAGCGTGAAGGGGCTGCCGGTCGCCGCCAGGATCTTGTCGGCGACCAGCTGCACCTGGGCGTCTTCCCTGATCTCCGGCAGCAGGATCACGAACTCATCGCCTCCCAGCCGGGCGACGATGTCGCTTTCCCGCACCGACTCCCGCAGGCGCCTGCCCACCTCCTGCAACAGTTCATCACCCGCATCGTGGCCGAGCGAGTCGTTGATCGCCTTGAAGTGGTCGAGGTCGAGAAACAGCAGCGCCAGCCGTTTTTCATAGCGCCGCGCGTTCTGCATCTCCTGGGTAAGGAGCCAGCTGAACAGGGCGCGGTTGGGCAGATCCGTAAGGTTGTCGTGGTAGGCGAGATATTCGACGCGCCGCGCATGGGCGACCCGCTCCTCCATGGCGCGCGTTCGCGCCCTTTGCAGCTGCCAGCTCAGCCTTCCGAGCAGCCCCACCACGGTGACCAGCAGCAGGCTGGCCAGGGCGGCGCGCCACATGTAGGTCCGCGCGATCCGCTCGGCGGGGGCGAGCTGCTCCGCTTCGGAGAGGGCGACGACGATCGCCAGCGGAAACTCGTACAGCTTCCGGGCGACGGTGTAGCGCCGGGTGCTGTCCCAGGGGTTGAGCATCACCGCGGCAGGCGCATCGTCGGCGGCCCCCTTCGGCACCAGTGCGTTGTAGTCAAGCTCGGTGCCCGCGGTGATCGCCTCGCCGGTGCGCAGTACCCGGAACACACCGTCGGTGCCGACAAGCCCGAGTACACCGTGTTCGCCCAGCACCGCCGCTTCATAGACACTGACAAAATAGCCTGCGTGCACCGAAACCGTCACCACCCCGGCGAAGCGCTGCCCGGCATCCGTGATGCGCCGGCTGAAGGTCAGCCGCCACTCGTCCGCGCCCTGCTCGTGCCGGGGCGCCCCGATCACCATGCCGTCCTCCGCGCGCGCGCGTTGAAAGTAGTCCAGCGCCGCGACGTTCTCCCCACTGGCGGGGTAGCTGCCGGCGATGACATCGCCGCGGGCATCGGCGACGTTGACCGTGAAGAGGAGCTCGGGAGGCAGCAAGCCTTTCGCGCGCAGTTCCTCCAGGATCGCCTGCGCCTCCCTGGCGCCCAGGCTGTAGCGAACCAGCTTCAGCGTGTTGTCGATCTCGCGCAGGGCGCGCACCACCTGTGCCTCGTAGGTGTCGGCCACATCAATGGCGAGTGCGGCGGCAGCGCGCCTGGCAGCGAGGCGCTCCCTGTCGGCGAGATTGAAGGAGACAGACCAGATCACCGCAAGAAGCAGCACGGCGATGCCGCTGAACAGAACCGGGGCCTCGAATAGCCGGTGCAGCCGGCTATGGCCGACGTGGCCCTCGTCAGCTGCCACCTTTTCTTCCCCCTGCTCGGCTAGCTCATTCAATCGGCACCACCCTCAGCCGTTTGTCCACCCGATCAGGGGAGAGGTAACCGATGGCTTGGCGGTTTCCGGCCACAAACTCTGCCACGTCCTTGTCGCCGGCCACGGCTCGTGGCGGCTGGCCACGGCCACTGAAGATCAGTTTCGACCAGTGCGCCCTGATCTGCGCCGGCGAACGCCCCAGGTAGCGGCCGTAAAACTCATCGTGCGTGGGTGAATTGTCCCGCTGGTCGACAGGCACCACACTCTCACCATTCGGAAAGCTGTTCATCTTGCCCAGGTAGATATCCGCGAGCTCCGCGCGCGTAAGACGCTCGATCGGACTCCCGGCCGAGACCACGACCACCACCTCGGCGCAGGCGGTGCCGAGCGTGAGCCCCAGCAGGAGCCCCCATCCGATCGCGCTCATTCCTCTTGACATCCCAATCACCTCAGAACACGAAGTCGAGTGCGACGCTGAACAGGTCGACCCGCCCCCCGGGCTCAAAACCGGGCTGCGTGTTGAGCAGAACGCCCGATGAACCGTCGTCCAGATTGAGCCAGTCGTACTGCACCTTCAGTGCCGCATTCCGCGCGAAGTCCCAGCGAACGCCCAGCGCCACCCTCTTCTGCTGAGCAGCGGACCCCAGGAGTCCGTTCAGCACGGCATTGAGGCCGGCAGCCTGGGCGGCGACTGGCGGCGGCAGCCCTCCCAGCGACAGCCCCGGATCCGAGGTGCTGCTGACGATCCGGATGCGCGCCAGGGTCACATAGGGCGTGACCGCCCCGAACCGGTAGCCACCGGTGAGGTACCAGCTGCGGATGTCGCCGGCAAAAGTTTTGCTGTTCGAGTGGGTCAACTCCCCCATTACGAACCAGTCGCCCGGATCGTAGCGCGCACCGACCGTCTTGTCCTCGAAAAGCTTGTCGTCAACATCGTAGCGGTCGGCGATGGCATCGCCCTCGGGGCCGAACGGTTTGAAAGCATCAAACAGTGAATTGATCGCATCTATCGTCAGGCGAGTGCGATGGTAGCTGGCAAACAGGGTGGTGGCGCCCCATTCAAGGGTATCGGTCAAGGTCACGCTGCTGCGGGAAGTGACATCACTACCGTCCGGCAGTTTTTCGACCTTACCGCCGTAGCTGCCTCGCAGGGTGTTGGTGAAGCCATCGAAGCGAGTGCGGTAGCTGAAGTCAATACCGTCGAAGTTGGTGATGGGTACGAGACTATAGACCTCCTCGGGAGGGCGGACCCACGGGGTGGCATACCCCACCTTGCGGTACTCCGAAACCATGAATGAGGACAGCACCATGCGCCCGACGCGCACGCTCAGGTCCGGGGTGATGTCGTACTTGAGGTTGGCCCACTCCACGGACGGGGTGTAGCTTTCGTCGTAACGCTGCTCGGTGATGAGCTGCAGGACCCCGGTGAGCCGGGGAGTGAGCTTGGCGGTAAGCTGCAGGCCGAACCGGCTGTCGACCTCGGGACTCCAGGCGCGGGTGTAGCCCGCCCCGTCGGGGGCGAGCTGGTTCGAGACGAAGTCCGCCTGATCCTCGTCGGAATGGACCACGGCCAGTGTGCCGAAGCCGTTGAGCGTGAACCTCGACTCACCCGTTTCGTCTGCCTCTGCAGCGGCCGGATGCACCAGCACCGCGACCGCCAGCGCCGTGACCAGCTTTCCCATCATCCACTCTTCCGCCAAGTGTAGCCGTAGTGAGTATAGGAAAAATAAATGCCCTTGTTACTTTTTATCCAAGGCCATCGGCGTTTACTGTCAGTGCCCCGCCCCGGCAGCCGTTGATCGTCCTTAACGGGGTTTGAATGCCACTCATATCGCCAAAAATCCACCCGCTTTTCGGTGCATGCCGGAGGTGGAACATTCCCACTCAATCGTAGCCGGCGGCTTGCCGCTGATGTCATACACGACACGATTCAACCCACGCACTTCGTTGATGATGCGGTTGGAGACCTGGGAGATGCGGCAATAGTCATTGCCCATCAATAGGTTAAACGTCATTCACTTCTCTCCCTGCCCTGCTTGGCCAAGCTCTGTCCAAGGAGCATATCACCATGGCAAACTTCCGAGAGCGTAACGGGCGTTGGCAAGCACGCGTCACACTTGATGGCCGGACCATCTCGAAGACGTTCACAGGCAAGGCGGACGCCCAGCGCTGGGCGCGGCAGCAGCAGGTGGACTTTGAACGCGGGCTAATCACGCCCGTTCGGGCCACCATCACGTTGGGGGACGTGATCGCCCGATATCTGGTAGAGGTCACCCCCCAACACCAGGGAGCCCAGCAGGAACAATACATTCTGAAGGGCTGGCGGCTTCATTCATTGGCGAAATCACCAATCGACGAAATCAAACCCAGTGATATAGCTGGCGCCCGCGATGCGCGTCTCAAGGTGGTGTCAAGCGGGCCGGTGCGTCGGGAGATTGATGCCCTGTCAGCGGTCTTCAGCCACGCATGCAAGGAGTGGCAGCTGTGTGGCACGAATCCGATAAGCAGCATAAGAAAGCCCGCCCCTGGCCGCGCCCGTGACAGGCGCCTATTGCCTGGTGAGCTTGAGCGCGTCGTCGCGGCCGGCCGTAAGTCTCCGGACCTCGATGCCATCATCTATCTTGCCTTGGAAACAGGAATGCGGCGGTCTGAAATGCTTCGCCTCAATTGGCACAACATCAATTTGACGGACCGTGTCGCCCACCTACCCATAACAAAGAACGGTGATCCGAGGAACGTGCCACTGAGTCGCGAAGCAGTCGCTGTGCTTGAACGCCTGCCCCGCAATATCGACGGTCTGGTCTTTCACAAAAACGGCACCAGTCTGTCCGACGCTTTCACGCGGGCGGGGCAAAGGGCGCACCAGCGTAAAGACGGTGCGCCTGTGCCTGCAGTTTGGACGCGAACTCGCCCTGCCCTGGGCCGCCAAGCTGGATGTCGCGCAACTGCCAACAGGCAGCGACCGAGCTTGGGTATCCCGCTCAGCCGATGGGCTGCTGGTGCTCAAGCCATGAACCAGCTCTACCTCAACACCGCACGTCCGCTCAGCCGAGTCGCCCCACTTATTTTTTGCGGAGGTGAGTTCGCGCTTACAGTGTGTGCGGTACTGCGATGGACGATGCGATTGCCAGAGCACCGGCCCAACACATATCCCGCTTGAAGTGTTTGACTACCGTTCTCGAATGTATATAACTTTATACAAGGCAAAGTGATGAGCGACGAAAAAGAGATTCGCTGGGTGAGTTCCGCCTACGACGACTTGTTGGCATTCCCGGACGACCCACGTCGCTCCGCTGGGCAAGGTTCAAGTTGGTTTGGACCCGGATGACTGGAAGCCGTTTGATGATGTCGGGGCCGATACCAAGGAAATCCCGGCATCTATCGGGTAATGTACGTCGCCAAGTTCGAGGAAGCCGTGTATATCCTGCACTGCCTCCAGAAGAAGACTCAGGCAACCAGCAAGCAGGACAAGGGCATTGCCGAGGCGCGATACCGTACCGTGGTCAATGCGAGAAAGGCACAAAAATGAAGATCGACACCGAAATCCGCCATGTAACGAAGTCGGGAGCGAATCTCTTCCTAGAGCTTGGCTTCGCGTCCGCCGAGGCCAAGCGCCTACAGGCAGCCTCTCGCAAGCAGATCAACGACACACAATTGCTGAAGCAGCAGTTGATGGATGAGTTATCCGCCTGGATTGCCGAGCATCACCTGAAGCAAGCCGAGGCAGCCGAAATACTGATGGTCTCAAGGCCCTGCGTATCCGACGTGGTGAACAAGAAAACGGCCAAGTTCACTATCGGCACGCTGGGAAAATGCTCAGTCGCGTCGGTAAGCCGGTCAAGCTGGCTATCGGTTGACGCGCTGAACGACTGACCGCTTCCATCGATTCCTGCACACGATGAGCCACTCCCGGCAAGCTGGCTCCAGCGTGCAGCATGAAGGGATGGATGTCCAGCGCATCCACAACGTCCTGGATCGGAGCATCGGGAAGCTCACTTAATCGAACCGCTGTCACCTTGAACTCAGGAATTCTGAGCCTCCTCAACAAACCCGGGGCGGTTCAGTATGTGTTTTCAGAAAAATTTTGTTAAGGGGCATCGATCCAGAATAATTTTTTTCATTTGCTCCCGTAGCCGAAACCACATACCCACACACTCGCTTTGCCGGCAAAAAAGTCTGCTCCCACCCGCAATCCCGGCAAGTGACGCCGAACGCACCGCCATCCTTTCAAAGGGCCTGACATGTATGGTATTGGTGACAAAGAACTGCAATGTGAATCCATCCTCAACGCAGTCACGGAAAGCATTGTGGTTCTTGACTCGCAAGCGAGAATCGTGGCCTTCAATGGCGCGGTGTCCCGGCTGTTTGGGTACGAAGGTTCACACCTCTTGGGTCAGGATATCTATCTACTCGTTTCCGAACTGGCCCATGGTCAGTTGGAAGAACTATTACATAAACCTCTTGCGGCAGATCCTTTCATTGTGCCGCTTAGCATGCAAGCAGATGCTCGCCGAGCAGATGGCACGTATTTTCCCGTGCGCATCACGATAAGCGATATTCCTCAAATAGATCATCATGTTGTTTGCTCGATGCAAGACATCACCCGTCAGATTCAGGCTGAGTCCAGTCTGAATCTAGTCAAAGACGAGGCTGAACGGACCCTGGCCAAATTGAAACAAAAGGAACGGGTCGTCGAGCTTTCGCTCCTGGGCGCTGGCGCGGGATACTGGCATCTGGATTTTGCATCGGGCACCCTTACGCTAGATGATCATGCCCTGGCCATGTTTGGTCTGGATAGACAGGCGTTCTTCGGTCGATATGCTGATTGGGCAAATCGGATACACCCGGATGATTTCCCCTGGACTCAGGGCGCATTGATGGAGGCGATGAGTGACGAACAGGCCAGCAATTTCGTCTGGGATTATCGCGTGGTCTGGCCCGAAGGTACACTCCGACATCTGCACGTCACTGCCAACATCGAACGGAATACAGACCAAACGCCACTCGCGGCCTACGGCCTCAACTTCGATGTAACAGCCGACAAAGACGCCGAGATCGCATTACGAAAGGCCAAGGAAGACGCAGAAATCGCCAATCAGGCGAAATCCTCATTCCTTGCTGCCATGAGTCACGAGATTCGCACACCGATGAACGGTGTGGTCGGCATGATCGATGTGCTAAGACACACCCCCTTGAATGGCGAGCAGGAAGACCTCATCAGTACCATTCGTGACTCTGCGCTCGGACTGCTGGGCATCATTGACGACATTCTTGATTTTTCCAAGATCGAAGCTGGGCGCCTTGAAATCGAGCATATTCCGGTGGATCTCGGTAGTGTTCTCGATGCAGTGGCCGACACCCTATATCCCCTTGCGGAAAAGAAAAATATTCGACTGTTCACCTATTGTGATCCCACCCTGCCCAGGGTCTACGGCGATCCGATCCGGCTTCGCCAGATCCTGTTCAACCTGGGAGGCAACGCGACCAAGTTCACAGGAAACCATCCCGAGGTGACAGGGCGTATTGTGATCCGCATTGAAACTACCCCCTCCCCCCTCGCGGGACATATTCGCGTGACGATGCACGTCGAAGACAATGGCATCGGGATCAGCCCTGATACGCGATCCAGACTGTTTCGCCCGTTCAGCCAGGCCGAGAACTCCACAACACGACAGTATGGAGGAACCGGTCTGGGGCTCACCATCTGCCGACGCCTTGCAGACATGATGGGCGGGCAGATCGACCTGGAGAGCACGGAAGGCAAAGGGTCGGTATTCTCAGTATTGCTGGATCTCGAACCTGCCCCACCAGACCCATCAAAGGCCCGACATGACCTGACGGGCCTGTCCGTTCCGCTCCTGTGTCCCGACCCAACCGTTTCTTCTTTCCTTGAACGTTATCTAGTTCATGCCGGCGCAACGGCCTGGGTCGTTCCGGATCCTGAAGCCCTGTCACTTCAAGCAAAAGAACTGGCTGACGAGCATGCCAAGTTGGTCATCGTCATCGACACAATGGAAGATAGACGTATAGGGCAGATGCTGAGAGAAAGCCTCCGCAAGGAGTTGTCGGGTGCGTCGCCCCATTTTGTGTTCCTTGAGCGCGGCCAGCGCCGCAACCCGCGCCTTGAGGGAAACGACGGTCTGGCCATTGACCTGGACGCAATCCACCGGGAAAAATTCATACTGGCCATCGCAGCCGCATCAGGCCGTGCGTCGCTCGAAGTGGAACAGACCGTACAATCGACCACCTCCCCCATTCCTCCCATGACGGTTGCAGAAGCCGAAGCCTGCGGACAACTCATTCTGATCGCTGAAGACAACCCCACGAATCAAAAGGTATTGCTACATCAGTTGGGTATGCTGGGCTACGCGGCCGAAGTGGCCGACAACGGCAAAATAGCGCTCGAAAAATGGCGTAGCGGTCGCTACGGCATGTTGCTAACGGATTGCCACATGCCCGAAATGGACGGCTATGAATTGGCCCATGCCATACGTACCGAAGAAAACAATAACCAGCACCTGCCGATTGTTTCCATTACAGCCGATGCACTCAAAGGTACAGAAAAGCAATGCCTGGCCGCCGGAATGGACGACTACCTCACCAAACCAATCCAATTGGACTTGCTAAGAGAGAAGATCAGAAAATGGATACCTGACCCAGCCACACCTGAAACAGCCGAATCGGGCACAGGGTTAATGCATGAAACGCCGTTCTCGTCGGAAACCGATAAGGTGGTAGTCGTAGATGTCCAGTCGCTGATCGAGACGCTGGGCATGGACGACCCAACCATGCTTGCCGATTTCTACCTGGATTTCCTCCGCACCGAGGAAAATACCTTGGTCGAAATCCAACAAGCCTACGAGGTGAGTAATAGCGGGGATATCGGGAGGCTGGCACATCGCCTCAAGTCTTCGGCCCGGACAGTTGGAGCACATACCCTTGCGGACTGCTGCTTGGCATTAGAAGAGGCGGGAAAGCAGGCGGACACGCCCGCCATCGATGCCCTGATGCGCCTATTTCCGGAACTGTTCTCCCAGGTTCGAACATGGATTACCCGATTCGAACAGGCCCTGCCCAAATAAAAAATAGACAAGGCGGGAAACGAGTCCTCATTCTCACAATGCTTCCCGAGACTCCGTAGGTAATGATGAATCTTGCACTAGGCGAGATTTTCGGCCCGTACCACCCAACAAGTATCCGCCTTCAGGATTTCCCGCATTTCCTGAAGACGATTGATCGTGATTCTCCCTATAGAATGTTTAGCAGAAAGCAGCAAAGTCCCATCTGTCAGGAAAATATCTCGGGCCAGCACCATGCCAGGATTCAAATCATAAATCCGTACCTCAACGGCATGTCCCGGCTGGGCGTCGTATTTTGAAAGTGGTCGGGCAATACTGACCCCGGAGGAATGACTTGTGACTTGACTCTCATTCAGGCTGGCCAGCACGGTATCGACGGACTGATACGTATGGATGTCGCGAAGCAGTATGCGTTCGCTGAGTGCCTGAACGATCTTGGCGTTCACGGTGGCAGGTTTCATCGGTTTCACCAGGAAACCATTCACGTCCAGCGCCAAAGATGCACTCAACACTTCCGTGTTGGAGAAGGAGGTCAGGATAACGACAGGGAGATCACGCGGGGCGCTTGTCTGACCACATCGAATTTGACGCAGGAGCTCAATACCGTTAATTCCCGGCATTTGTACATCGGAAATCAATATTCCGAAAGGGATCGTTCCCAACACATCCTTGACGCCACTCCCGCTATCCACCTCTTTGATGTGCTCGAAACCGAGGCCTGCGAGAATATGCCGAACGACGCGACGGATGAATTCGCTATCATCCGCCAATAGGATGCGGATTTTCTTGAGATGGTCTGGTAGAGGTGACTCCATCGTGCTTCCTCACAAGCAATCTGTACTCACTCTTGCGACTCCAGCTACATACATAAGCGCCCTCCCTCAGAAGCCTAACTTGGGAAGTCCGCAATCTCGTTGGAACTCTACCCGAGAATGGAAGATGGTACAGCCTGTGTGAAGACTCTCGTTATTTCGTGCCATTTTTTGCTCTATAGGGCTGAGCTTACCGATCACATCCTTCGTCGTCTTCCGTTCAGTGATGTTTGATGTTTGCCTCAGTACCCCCATGCCGACGGGACACAGGCGCCCCCTATTGCCCAAGATCCACCGTGCGTTATATCTATCCTTCCATGCATGCCCGACCCGGCCAGTTCATATTACGATTAATTTAATGAAGTCGTTTCTCCCCGATTCACTAGTAGTGCCTCAAAATCCTTGGAAGCCATCGGTCGGCTGAGATGGTAGCCCTGCATGATGTCGCAGCCGTGCGAATGCAGATAGGCCAACTGCTCTTCGG
>JBDRCF010000042.1:0-4954 GCA_043821985.1 Pseudomonadota bacterium | reverse complement strand
GTCGGAGGGGTCGCCGATACCGTAGATCGCCGACACGGTGCAGACGATCACCGTATCGCGCCGCTCCAGCAGCGACTTGGTTGCGGAGAGCCGCATCTGCTCGATGTGCTCGTTGATGCTGGAATCTTTTTCGATGAAGAGGTCACGCGCCGGCACGTAGGCCTCGGGCTGGTAGTAGTCGTAATAGGAGACGAAATACTCGACCGCGTTTTCCGGGAAGAATTCGCGCATTTCGGAATACAGCTGCGCCGCCAGCGTCTTGTTGGGCGCCATGATCAGCGCCGGGCGTCCCGTCCGCGCGATGACGTTGGCCATGGTGAAGGTCTTGCCCGAGCCGGTCACCCCCAGCAGGGTCTGGTACGACAGGCCGTCCTCGATTCCTTCGACCAGCTGGGCGATCGCGGTCGGCTGGTCGCCGGCCGGCGGAAACGGCTGGAACAGACGAAACGGGCTATTGGGGAAGGTGACGAACACGGGTAAAATTCGGCGGCTAAAACCAGTCGATAGTAGCACTTCCGCTCCAGCGGATGCTCTGAAGGAACCATAGTGGAACTCTCCCGCCGCGTACAGGCCATCAAACCCTCGCCCACCCTGGCCGTCACCGCCCGCGCCGCCGCGCTCAAGGCGAGCGGCCGCGACATCATCGGCCTCGGCGCCGGCGAGCCCGATTTCGACACGCCGCAGCACATCAAGGACGCGGCGATCAAGGCGATCAACGCAGGCTTCACCAAATACACCGCGGTCGACGGCACGCCCAGCCTGAAGGCGGCGATCATCGACAAGTTCCGCCGCGACAACGGCCTCGACTATGGCCCCAAGCAGATCCTGGTGTCGTGCGGCGGCAAGCAGAGCTTCTTCAACCTGGTGCAGGCGGTGATCAACCCCGGCGACGAGGTCATCATTCCGGCGCCCTACTGGGTGTCGTACCCCGATATCGTCATCCTTGCCGACGGCAAGCCGGTGATCGTCGAGGCCGGCATCGAGCAGGGCTTCAAGATCACCCCGGCGCAGCTGGAAGCGGCGATCACGCCGAAGACCCGGCTGGTCGTCATCAACAGCCCGTCCAACCCCACCGGCGCCGTCTACAGCGGCGACGAACTCGCCGCGCTGGGCGAAGTGCTGCGCAAGCACCCGCAGGTGCTGATCGCCTCCGACGACATGTACGAGCATATTCGGTTGAACGACGTGCCCTTCGTCAACATCCTCAACGTCTGCCCCGACCTCTACGACCGTACCCTGGTGCTGAACGGCGTGTCGAAGGCCTATTCGATGACCGGCTGGCGCATCGGCTATGCGGCGGGGCCCGAGGCGATCATGCGCGCGATGACCAACGTGCAGTCGCAGTCCACCTCCAACCCCACCTCGATCTCGCAGGTGGCCGCCGAAGCCGCCCTGAACGGTGATCAGGACTGCATCGCGCCGATGCTCGACGCCTTCAAGGAACGTCACCGCCTCGTCGTCGACGGCCTGAACGCCATCCCCGGCTTCAGCTGCGTCGACAGCGGCGGCGCGTTCTACGCCTTCCCCTACGTGCGCCCCGCGATCCTGAAGCTGCTGGCGCGCGACGTCATCGAGGAAGCGACCGACATCGCCTTCTGCGAATACCTGCTGGAGTCCGCCGACGTCGCTGTCGTTCCCGGCTCGGCCTTCGGCGCCGAAGGCTATATCCGCCTGTCGTTCGCCACCTCGCACGCCAACCTGGAAAAGGCGCTGAAACGCATCGCCGCTGCGCTGGCCTAGCGCGCCCGGCGCGGGTAGGCTAGCGGCATGTCTCCCCCCTCCGCCCAGCCCTCCCCGCGCGGGACTGTTTCCCTTCCGGGAACGCTGAGCTGGCTGCTCCAGCTCGGCTACACCACCGCGCGCCTGTTCAAGCAGAACAGCCTGCAGAACCACGCCGCGGCAACCTCGTTCTACTTCCTGCTGTCCGCCACCCCGCTGCTGCTGTTGCTGAGCTACGCCCTGCAGCTGCTGGGCCGCATCGCCGAGAACTCGGTACCCGCCACCATCCTCATGGCCGCGCTCTACAGCCAGATGCAGCTGGACACGCTCACCTCGCTCGGCTTCATTCCGCGCCAGACCCAGCTCGCCGCCGGCGGCGTCGGCCTCGTCACCCTGCTGCTGTCGTCGCGCGGACTGGTGAACACGATGCAGGGCGCGTTCCGCATCATTTTCCCCGACACCACCAGGCGCAACCTGGTGGTGTCGTGGGTGCTGCCGCTGATCATCCTGCCGGTGCTGTTCCTGCTGATGGGCGTGGCCGCCCTGGCGCAGGTGACGCTGAGCTTCCTGGCGCAGAACGACTTCATCGGCATCGGCAACGCGCTGGTCCTGAAGGCGCTCAACTCGCTGTTCGGCTTTGCCATGATCTGGGCGCTGCTGTTTGCCGCCTACTGGCGGCTGCCGCGCCGGCATCCGCGCGCACGCGTCGCCGCCGCGTTCGCGCTGGCTGCGACGGTCAGCCTGGGGCTGCTGTTCGCCCTGTTCGGCGCCTTCTTCAAGCTGGAGAACTACCACAGTCTCTATGGCGCACTCGGCGGCGTGGTGTTCGTGCTGATCGGCGCCTATTTCGCCTTCCTCTTGCTATATCTGTGGGCGCAGGCGCTGTATGCCTGCGGCAAGGCCGACATCACCGCCCTGGAGAAGCTGTTCCTCGCCGCCACCGACGAAGGGACCAGCACGCTCGAAAGCTACGTCTTCGGCAGCGCCCATCGCCTGCTGGAAAAATACGGCGAGACCTACTCGGCCGGCCATGTGCTGATCGCGGAAGGCGACGACTCGCGCATCGCCTACTTCCTCTACGCCGGCCGCGCCGGAGTCTACAAGAACACCGCCGAAGGCCGCCGCCGGCTGAGCGAACTCAACGAAGGCCAGCTGTTCGGGGAAATGGCCTACCTGCTGAACGAACAGCGCACCGCCTCGGTCGTTGCCGACAGCGAGATCACCGTGCTGGCCTTGCCGCCCCACCTCCTCGAAGAGTTGATGCGCCATTCCGCCCCGCTGTCGCGCCGCATCATCGACACGCTCTGCCAGCGGCTGGAGCGGATGAACCTGGCGAACCCGGGTTGAATTGATCTGAAATAGTGTATGGATATACACTATTTCAATCGCAACCCCAGCCCGGCCTGACCCCTCATCCGGGAAAGCCGGGATATCGCAGCCGCCATGTCCCTGCAGTCGCTCTACGTCGATCTCAATTCCTTTTTCGCCTCGGTCGAGCAGCAGCTGCGCCCCGAATTGCGCGGCCGGCCCATCGGCGTGCTGCCGGTGATGGCCGACACCACCTGCTGCATCGCCGCCAGCATCGACGCCAAGCGCTTCGGCATCCGTACCGGCACCCCGGTGTGGCAGG
This sequence comes from Pseudomonadota bacterium, assembly GCA_043821985.1. Lineage (GTDB taxonomy): Bacteria > Pseudomonadota > Gammaproteobacteria > Burkholderiales > Thiobacillaceae > Thiobacillus. The sequence goes on along the minus strand of JBDRCF010000042.1, from coordinate 1,605 downwards.
CCAGGAAGCTCTGCAGGGACATCGTCTTCGTGCAGGCGCGGCCCTCGATCTATGTGGACATCCACCATCGCATCATCGCCGCGGTGGAATCCTGCACCCCCGTCGGCGAGGTGCTCTCCATCGACGAAATGGCCTGCGAACTGATGGGCAGCGACCGCGAGGAAGCCAACGCCATCAAGCGCGGCAAGCAGATCAAACAGGCGATCTACGACCAGGTCGGCGACATGCTGCACAGTTCGATCGGCATCGCGCCCAACCGCTTCCTCGCCAAGACCGCGTCCAACATGCAGAAACCCGACGGCCTCGTCGTCATCCGCCAGAACGAACTGCCCGGGCGGCTGTATGGCCTCAAGCTCGGTGCGCTGACCGGCATCGGCCGCGCCATGGAACACCGCCTCAACCAGCTTGGCATCCACACCGTCGAGCAGCTCTGCACCGCCAGCAAGGAGACCCTGCGCCATGCCTGGGGCGGCATCGAAGGCGAACGCTTCCATGCCAAGCTGCGTGGCGACGCGACGGCCGCCGCCCCCACCCAGCGCGCCAGCATCGGCCATTCGCACGTGCTCGCCCCCGAACTGCGCGATCCGGCCTCCGCCCTCGCCGTGCTCAAGCGCCTGCTGCACAAGGCGGCGATGCGGCTACGCCACTACGGCTACTGCGCGGGCGCCCTGAGCCTGCACCTGCAATACATGAAGAACCGGCACCGGCCATCCCCGCTGGGTCGATCAGGCGCGCTTCTCGCCGCACGCCGATACCTTCAAGTTCAACCCCGTGCTGGCCGAACTATGGCAGCGCCGCCCATCCGACCCCGGCCCCATTCTCAAGGTCGGCGTCACCCTGTCCGACCTCGTCGAACACAGCCAGGTCACACGCGACCTGTTCGACCCCGAAGACCTGCACGAACCCCTCAACAACGTACTCGACCAGATCAACCAGCGCTACGGCCCCAACACCCTCTATTTCGGCGGCGCCCACAGCAGCCGCGGCGCCGCGCCGATGCGCATCGCCTTCAGCCACGTCCCCGAATTGCAGGTGGAAAATGACGGCTGAGGGTTGACCGAATCGCCCGCCATCTCTAGAATGCGCGCTTCCCATTCCCCGATAGCTCAGTCGGTAGAGCGACGGACTGTTAATCCGCAGGTCCCTGGTTCGAGCCCAGGTCGGGGAGCCAAACACCGCTACTGTGAACCACGTCGAATCCGGCACGGTTCACCAACATCTCAGGCCGATATTCCACTCGGATGTCCTGGTCCTCCATCACAATCTCTTTGATGAAACCCGTGAAGAAAGCCCTGAGCTTGATCGGGTCGCGGCTACTCATCACGACGTCGCGCAGCATTTCGGCGGCTTGGGCGATTTCGCTTTCGTCGATGCCGATCGCCGGATACACCTCATCCTCAATCTCGACCAGCTTCGCCTCCAGTCCGTCGCGCTGGCTCTTCAGGGCACGCATGCGCTCGGTCAGGTCGGCCAGGTTGGGGGCGTCCTTGCCGTGCAGCTCGAGGATGCCGTACAGGTTGTGCAGGCGCTTTTCGGTGTCGCGCAGATCGGCGGCGACGGCGTCGCGGCGGCGGGCCCGGTCTTTGACCCATTCCCCGGTGAGTT
>JBDRCF010000041.1:0-175938 GCA_043821985.1 Pseudomonadota bacterium | reverse complement strand
CGCCTGCCGCAGCGCGCCATTCCCTATCTGCGCCGCAACATCGGCCTCATCTTCCAGGATCACAAACTGCTGTTCGACCGCAACGTGATCGAAAACGTGGTGTTGCCGCTCGACATCGCCGGGTTTGACCGCCGCGAGTCGCTGAAGCGCGCACGCGCGGTGATCGACAAGGTCGGCCTGCTCAACCGCGAGAAGGCTCATCCCATCAGCCTCTCGGGCGGCGAGCAGCAGCGCCTCTGCATCGCCCGCGCGCTGGTGAGCCGCCCCGCCCTGTTGCTGGCCGACGAACCCACCGGCAACCTCGACGCCAGCTACGCCGCCGACATCATGGCGATGTTCCGCGATTTCCACCAGGTCGGCACCACGCTGGTGATCGCCACCCACGACGACCGCGCCATCACGGCACTGGGCGGCCGCACGCTGCACCTGGACCACGGCAGGATCGGGGAGGCCCCGGCATGATCGGCTGGCTGCGTCATCACAAGCACGCGTTCGCCGCCGCCCTGCGCCGGCTGGGCGCACAGCCATTCACAGCGCTGCTGACCGCGCTGGCCATGGGCGTGGCGATCAGCCTGCCGAGCGGGCTGTATCTGGGACTGGACAATCTCAGCCGGGTGGCGGGCGAGTTGCCGGCGCAGCCCGAAATCAGCCTGTTTCTCGACGCTGGGGCGTCCGCCGAGAAAAAACAGGCCATCGCCGCGCGGCTCAAGCAACCCGACATCGCGCAGGCCCGCTACGTGCCCAAGGATGAAGCGCTTGCCACCCTCAGCGCCTCACAGGACCTGGCCGACATCACGGCCGGCCTCACCGAGAACCCGCTGCCGGACGCCTGGGTCGTGCGGCCGCAGGACGCGTCACGCGAGGCACTGATGCGGCTCTCCGGCAGCCTGGGCAAATTGCCCGGCGTAGCGGAAACCCACCTCGACAGCCAATGGGCGGAACGCCTGCAGGCGGCGCTCGCCATCGGCCGCACGGTCGTCTGGGTTCTGGGCGCCCTGTTTGCGATCGCCCTGATCGCCATCTCGGGCAACGCCATCCGCGCCCAGGTGCTGGCCCGGCGTGACGAAATCCTGGTCAGCCGGCTGATCGGCGCCACCGACTGGCATATCCGCCGTCCGTTTCTCTACCTGGGTGCACTGCAGGGGCTGTTTGGCGGGCTGGCGGCCGGCGGCGTGCTGACTGTTGCCGGTACGATCCTGCATGCGCCGGTTGAACGCCTGGCGGGCCTCTACGGGTCGTCCTTCCACCTGCTGCCGCCGGGCGGGGCCGAGATCGCCCTGGTGCTCGGCTTGGCTACGCTATTCGGCTGGCTGGGCGCTTGGCTCTCGGTCACCCGAACCCTGCATCAGGTCGAAGCAGCGCGCTGATTTTGAATAGAAACAATAAAGTCTGTCGAGATCGGTCGACATAACCCATTGTTTTCGCAAACATGCCATTTTTAGGAACTCTCGACCAAAGTCTGTCGGGCCCTTCAATATAGGCACACTATTTATTGTGTTCAGTTATATAGTCTGTCGGGACCGGCTCGCTTGGGCCGCAGGAACTCCAGGAAACCCTGAGTTTCTGGTAACGCTCCCGCCCGCTAGAACCTGGTCTATCCAAAACCATCCGCGCGAAGCGCCGAAAACTACGGCCGGCGGTCTAGTAAAAGAACTCCGGGATGCCCAGGTAGCGACCCGCTCCGCATTGGTTCAGGTAAACGCACACGTGGAGCAGCAGGTGCATCGACGGCTCGAGTGGTCGCGGCCCCACGACGCGATAGAGGGAGTTCTCCGTCTGCACCAGCCCTGTATCAAGGTCGATCGCCTTTACCGTCGAGGTAATCCAGCATTGTCCCGTTCCTTCAACGCTTCCCAGCAACTTCGGCACTGACTGCACCTTTCCGCCGGCCGTTGCGTGCATCATCAGAACGTTCCACCCCTCCAGCGTGTGCCGAACCGGCCCACCCGATGGAATATCACGCTCCAGTGACTTCATCTCCTCCTCGGTCGCGAAGGCCAGCCGAAACTTGTCGCGGTTAGCCCGGACAATCTCGTCCAGACTCTGGGGTACCAGATCCTGCAGGTGGAAGACTTTCGGATCCTCACTCATTTCGTCAGCTCCTCAAGCCACCGGAGGAGCAATGCATGCCGCCTCCGGATCGCCGATTTGCGCCCTCGATTGTCTGGTTCAGCCGAGTCACGCCGAAAGCCGCGTGGAGCCCTCATCGCTATCTGCCCCCCTCGATGAAACCCTGCCAATCCCAGGCGTATACGCAATCGCTCTCCCCTGCGATGACTGGCACGGTGGCACCTCGCATGCGGTGCTCGAAAATCGACCGTGCTGGCTCGGGAATCTCGCTCATCCGCACGTAAGAGCAGGTCTCACCCTTGTGTATCGGAACGCTCAAAGCTTTGGGCCTGCGCGGCAATCGCTCCTTGCCGGCCAGTGCAGTAGCAATCGCGCGCCCAACTAAATCCCAAACGCTGCTCGACCAGCGCGGGTAGCGGTGTATCACGGCATGTACAGGGACCGGCAGATCAGAAGCGTGGAGTTCGCACGTGTAATCGGACAGCGCCCCACCGCGAACATTGCTGATGTGCAATTCTCCCAGCCGTCGTTCTGGCCCGACCCCGCCGGGGACCAGAGATACGGTTACTTTCAACATGCTGGCGATACCCGCATGAACTTAATGGAGGCGGCAACCCGGGCCGTTACGTCGGTGTAGCTTTCAACGTTGTTTTTCTCACTCCAGACCCCCCACACGTATAGCGCGTCGAGATCCTGACTTAGGGAGCCGACAATCTCGTAAACCCTGCCTGACCGCGTTACGGCTAAGTGAGTTGTGGGGTCGAAGGATTGGATGGCAGAACTGACACGGCCTTTGCGGGTTTCGGGGCAATAGCCCACAAAGTGACGTTCCTTGAGTTCTGTCTCAAAAACCCGCCACCTGACCAAAGTGATCCCGGGTTGCGCTGTAATCGATCGAACTTCCCATGTCGGCATGATGACCTCCATTCAATGGAGGTTTTTTAGACGTCAGCGGCACGGAAGTCAATGGGAAAAATTGATTTATGTTATTGATTATATTCAGTATTGTTTTATTTAGCAGGTGTCACATGGTGTGCCGTGAAGTGGCTGAGCGAAGCAACGGCACCGGAGAAATACGGTGGCTTCCGATAGCAACACGCTAACTTAACCCCTAGCGAGAGTGGCCGCCTTTCTTATGGTGCTAGCCGGCACAAGCAGCTCATGGCAAGGGGTCCAGGTTCTCGGCGAGAGCAGGCGGGCGGATAGCCCATAATGGGACTTGAAGAGCTTGGCGGAGGGATGAGATGCGAGAGTTTCTACGAGAGGTGATCAGAGCTATCAAGGAAGGGCCTGCGATCTATTTCGCGCCGATCATGGCCGCGATCAGGGCTGCGAGGTCACGGTGACCGAGCAGGACTGGTTCGACTTCGGTGAAGGCCCAGCAGCATCCTGTTGTCGTTCGTTGTTGCTCGGAACGACAATTGTCGCTGCAGCAACAACGAACGACAGTCGGGCGGATCTCTCGAATCCTCGGAATCGAGCTCTAATACAACTACAAACTTCTGCTTGTATTATTCCTCGTGCGCCACGACCATCAGGCCGGCCTCCTTGAGCAGCTTGATGTAGCGCCTCTGTGTGGATAGCCCGATGCCGGCGTTGGCGGCCGTCTCCCCCTCCTCGCGAAGCGCATCGAGATAGCTCACCAGCTTGACCGCCAGGACCCTCGAATGCCCCAAATCACGCAACCGGGTCACCTTGCGCATGAATTCGCTCGGCTCAGCCGCATGCTGGGCATTCCCTGCCGCCGCCGTGTCGAGCGCGAGTATCTCGTCCATCGTGGATACCCGCGTCCAGCTATTGCCGAGGGTGTAGACCAGGAAGAACTCCTCCTTGGGACGTTTCCTGCGCCGGGTCTCGATGTAGCGTACGGCATCATCGAACTTGTGATACTTGCGGATCTTGTGCGTTGCCTGGCGCGAGCAGTAACGGCCGCGGTCGTTGTCGCCCACCGCCCAGCCCCGATCGCCCCAGAAGTAATTGTCCGGCTCGTTATGTTCCCAGCAGCGGTGATCGGCCTGGCCATAGCCCTCAACGAAGATCATCAGCGATCCGGCAAAATCCGGCGTGGGGTCAGTCATGCCCATGGTCAACCTTCCAATCGAGAGGCATCAGGTCGCCCGGCAAGTACAAGGGGTGCGCGGGCTCGCCCGTGCCGTTCATCCGCAGATAAGAGAGTTTCACGCCCGCCGCGCGCAACAAGGTCAAGGCGGCATGCCGGCGGTTGGTAAAGATGCCGTGGTTCCCCCAGGCGCACACGACGGCGCCCGCGCCTTGCGCGGTTTCCCGGATGGCGCGGTCGTTGCCCGGGCCAATAGGATCGGCGGCCCGGTAGAGGCCTTCCGGATCGGTGCTCACCAGCGCGAACAGGTTGGTCACATGCAAGCCGCCATAGCCCCAGCGATTCGCAAAGTCCACGCAGCGCGTCACGGTCGGATCGAGCACGTTTGCGTCCGCGGTGGACGGATTGAGCATGATGAAGTTGGCATAGGGCTTGGTGTCGTCCCATATCCGCCACAAGCGATAGCGCCAGGTACGGCAATCGGAAAATTCTGCACCGGATGTCTCTGGGAAAAGCTCGGTTTCGCTCATTACTCGACTCATACGTCTCCGCCCTTACTTCACTTCTTGCTCAATATCCAGGATGGTCTTGATCGCGAGCGTGAGTTGCCCCATGGCCTCTTGGAGGGCATCGCGGTCGGCGTCACGCTCGGCGCTGGTGTAGGTCTTGTTCCCGTCCACGAAGGCTTTCGACTTGCGGAGAATCTCGGCTTGCAACGCCAAGAGGCGTTCCTGACACGCCTCCGCTGTCTCCCTACGCTGTCTATAGATTTCCTGTATGTAGTCGTTCACGTGTTCTCCCCGTCAAGAGCCGTCTGCAGAAGATCGGTAGTCTCAACAAAAAACGTGCGCGAGTCCCCGGCCCTTTCCGCCGACTCGCGCTTGAATGTCGAGTATAGAACCGCTCGATCCAAGCCATGACCACCCGAATCTCCGCCCCGCACGGCCATCCAGCCTACCCCCGCTTAAAAACGCCGCTGCGGTGGTACTCGAGATAAGGCCTATGGGGCTTCGAGACATGCACCAAGCCAGTCCAGGACCGCAAGCCCAGTTTGTTGCGGGAGTCCTCCCCCAGCGCGCCGCTCACAAGCATGCCACCGTCATCGGCAAAGGTAATCCAGCCCCCGTCGAACAACGCGTCGAGATGGGGCGCTAGCAGAAGGCCGTTGAACACGTCGAGCCGCTCCTCGTCGCTGGCGCAGACCGCCCACGGCTTGATGTGGGATGCCCGGAGCAAGGGAACGACGTCGAGGCCGGTCACCGCACACCGGCCCCGCCAGAAGTCGATCAGCGCCTCCCGGAACAGGTTCTGGCCGATCCGCTGGACGACCAGCCGCTCGGCTTCGGTCGTCGTGGGCAACTTCGCGGTCGCGGCCGTGAATCGCTCCGCCACGCGGTTAGGCAGGCTCCTGGCCAGCGCCGCATAGCGGCCCAGGGCGCGGTAGAAGGCTTGATAGTCGGGGCATTGGAAATCCCAGCCTTGGGCGCCGACTTCCTCGGTTGCCTCGATCCCCTCCCGTGCCAGCGCAGCATACAGGTCGGCATCGCCAATCCGGAGCGTGATGGACTCGTCCGCGTTCAGTCGTAGGCTCACCGCGACCGGGTGGAGGATCGAGCGCCCCGCCAGCCAGTTACCATCGAAGACCGGTGTCAGATCAAAGCCATGATCGGCGAGGGCCTTTTCCAGGCGGGTACGCTCAAGCGGGTTCATATCAGCGACTCAATCTGCCATCCCACACAGGCGCTCATACCCAGCGCGGATCACACCAGCAATCAGCGGGCGCCTTGCATCAAGAAACGCTTGATAATCCATGTGCTGCCACCCTTCCGGTAGCGCATGCCAACGACTCATCTGCTCCAGTTCATCTGTGCTGAATCGCTTCACATACTCCGGCCAGTACTTGGACGGCGCCTCGTCAGAAATGGCAATGTTGTCGTCCCACTCCACCAGCGCATAGTTGGCGATCTGGTTCGTCTCCCGCACCCCCTCGATGCCGATCGTCTTCAGGTATTTCTTCGGGAACAGATGATGCCGCTCCAGCGACTTTTTCTGCCCCTGCGCAGGCGGGTCCAGCAGGTCAGACACTGGGTTCTTGGAAAACAACGCGCGCGCACCCAATAGCGTTTGCGCGGCATAAAAGCCGAACAGTGCGGGACTGCGCCCTGCAGCAGTCGCCAGGTCCAACGGGAGCGTCTTGGTCCAGTAGTCATCCGTCAGGGTCGCCACCTCAACCTGGCGTAACCGGTCCAGGAACTGCTCGGCCGTCGTCACCTCTCGCAAGGCTGCCAAGTCCATCTCCATCCTGGACTCGGGCGAGGATGTGTAGCGCCCGGTCAAAAGCGTCATAAACAGCCAGCGGGCCACTGCATTCTTGAGCGCAAATCCCTCCACCTTGTACTCAATCCGCCCCAGCAAATATAGCTGGTACGCGAATACCAAAGCGTTGATAGAACTGATGTGGCGCTCATTACGATAGCCTGCGCTGCGAACCACGTTTAGAAAATCTGCCCAATACGTCAGGTCCAGCACCCGTCGTTGCGCCTGTCGCAGCAGGCTGAACTGGCTGTCACGTTGCTGTGGGCTGAACTGTCCGGTAGCCAGGTCTTTTCCACGCAGAATGGAGTAGACGTGCTCTAGTCGCGCCCGTCGGAACGCGACGCCCACATCAACCCGCAGCAGATGATCGGGGTCAGGCTGGAATATCTGATTGAATGGGCTCGCCTGCCCCACTGGCGCCGGCCGTCGTGCATCACGACAGAAGGCCTCGAGCTGCGAGCGTCCCTCGTCCCAGAATACCGACATCAGCGTCAGAATGAAGTCGGACTGGTTGAGTTTCTTGCCCTCACTGTTGATGCGGACGAACACATCCGCCACCTGCTCCTCGGTGCAGGTCTGCGACAGTTCCAGCGCGATGAACGGAAAGGTGGTCAGGCCCGACAGCCGGCCGATGGCCTCCGCGACGCGCTCTTCCTCTTCATCGGACACAGCCCGGGCCGCCGTCAGCCGCTTCAGGTAATCGCCAATCGTCTTATGCGTGGGCCTGGCGAACACTTCCGAGACGTCAAGGATATATTCCGGGTCCCTCTCCGTCGTCGCATCCGGCACCTCGAACTTGCCGTCCTGGGGCCGAAATGCGATCCGGATGTACTCACGCTCGAAATTCTCGCGCAACACCGCCTCACGGTGGATGACTGCATATAGCGAAGTCAGCCGTTGCTGGCCATCCACAATCAGCAACGAAGGAGTTTTCTGCTTATTGTCATCGCCGATGACTTTGGTTTCAACGCCTTCGGCACCGGTTTGCCAGAACAGGAAATAGCCAACTGGGTAACCGCGATACATCGAATCGAACAAATCACGCACCTTGGCATTCGACCAAACGAAGGGGCGCTGAATGTCCGGAAGGCCAATCCGCCCCAAGCCAATATCACCAATGAGGTTGCCGAGTGTGTAGTGAACTTCCTTGAATAGCGTGTCGCTCATAATTGTTAGATTCCTGATCTGGGACGGCCTTTGTAGCCCGCCGGTGCGCCCTTCACTTCCTTCGCTGCTTTTGCCGGCTTGTTCGATTTGAAGGGAGACGGGTCGATTTCAAATACGCTAACCGCCACTTGGCTGTTGCCATGCACGTGGGCAATGATCTTCTCGTGTTTCGGCAGCGGCGCCTGGGCTGTAGACCCACCAAACTCGCCCAGATTGGCTAGGACGACCGGCTGATACATGTGGAATCGAAGCGCCGCCACCATGTTGTCGAACGTCTCAACATCCTGGTTCAGCGCCGCCACCAGAAACATGTCCGATCTGTCGCGCAGGTCCGCGAGCAAATCGAGGTCTGTTGCGTCGTAACAGATTGCTGCAGCCACTCTGGTCGGCGTCTTCTCACCAATCGGAAACTCTACGAGCGTAATGTGAGGCCGATACCCTTTCACGCCCATATCTCGTTCGGCCTTGATTGGGTGCTTCTTCCCCTGCCATGCGTATTGAATCGTCCGGCCACTTCCCGGGGATTCCGTGCGAATAAGCCATATTCCCTGATTGATGGGTGCGCCCACCGTGGCCGAATGCTGAAACGTCAGCCCAGCGAAAATATTCGCGCGCAACTTGTCTGACAGCGTACGAAGGTGCGACAGATGTTCCGGATGAATGGATAACTCGGGGAACAAAACCAGATCGACAATCGGCTGATCATTCGCCTCATCTTCTGGTGGCCGCGCTGACGCCCACGTTCGCAGCTTCTGGTGCGTTAACCTGCACACCTCAGCCAAATGACGTCTGTGTTCGGCCAACATGCCTTTTGTCCAGTGTGTCGGGTCCTTGGTATTGAAATCCTCACGCCTAGGGAGAAGTGGCTGAACAATAGCCACACGCAAGGGCCGGTTCTGCAACGGCGCATCGCGCTCGTCTGTCGGGACCACATAGATCGGTGTCCTGCAGCGGGCGCCATAAAGCTCGCGCTGGGTCCTGATTCGATCTTCCAGGAATTCCAGCAATTCGTCCGGCGTACGAGCCGCCACCGCCCGCGCAGCATCATTCGTTCGGAATGACACACCGGGCCATTGAAGCAGCACCGAGAGGAAACCAGATAACCAAGGCGACACCGGCCCAGGCTCCTCGAGTATCCCTCGTCCAGAATTCAGCAGCCCGAATCGGCGCTTGAACCACGAACTACGCAATCCCGTATAGCCGCCAACCTCTTCCGTCACCAGAAAACGTCGGCTCGTGTAGTCAAACTCCCCTGTAAGGGCTGACCTTAGTACCCGCCCGAGGCCATAGAGCCAGGCCTTATCTGCCGAAACCCAGTCCGGGGTCGCGTAAAGCGGGTGCGCTGGGCCGCTGGCACGGTCAATGCGCACAACACGCAAGAAATCCTCGTCCGTCGGCAGCGATTGAATACCTTCCCAATCCTCGCACGCCAGTCTGATTTCACTGAAATTCAAGCCATTACCGAGGTGTACCTGTATGTCCGGATACCGCAGCAGTGACTGCGCCAGCAGCAGCAGGGCATTCTCTTGGGAAAATTCGTTCAGTGGTTTCGACACCAGTTCCAGCAAGGAAGCTTCGTTGCTTCTGGCGCGGCTGGTTCTTTTGGTAGTCGGTCTTCTGCCAACAGCCTCGAGCGCCGCGGGCACAAAACGCGCCCAGCCCGGCCGTCGGCCACCGCGAGCAGCCAGTGCCTCCAGCATCAGGTCAGGTCTGCTCAACGCGACTGTCGAGACAATACGTTCTTGCAGTGCGTCATCGTCGGTTGCTCGCAGCCCCTCCGCCAGCCAGGCGCCAAAGCGACGTGGATTTGGATTGAGTTGCTGCCCCACCAGCGCGTAGGGCAACACGTGCTCCAGTTCGCCAGCCTTCGCGGGCTTGTAGAGCATGGCCTTGTGCAGCGCAGCATGCCCCGTCAGTTCGTCAACTTTGTGCGGCGCGACCGAATGATCCTGAATAGACGCGAGAAAGAGCAGTGCCTGTTGCTGCAGGTACCACGGGGATTCATGTCGGTCATTCAGGATGCGGCGCGCAAATGCCGCGAGGACTTCCCGGTACCCACTAACATCGATCGACTCGGGATACTCATCGGCTGGTCGATATCCCGTTTCCACGGCACCGGCCCTGAACAAATCCGCAGCAACATACTCGGCGGCGCGGATTTCACGGCGGACAGCCATATCAGCATTGAGCTCAAGGCTGAACAGCTTGACCGTCAGTGCCTCCACCACAGGCCTCAACAACTTTGGGTGGGGAAATAGATCCAATCCACAACGCAGCAACAAGGCCAGTGAAGGGTTCTCCGCCCAGCACTTGATCAGCTTGCGTGCTGTCATTTCAAACTCATGCGCCAGCGCTGCGCCATTCGTTACCCGCTCACTCAGCGCGGCGTCCGACTCAACCGGCGCAGCGGTATCCGTCATGGAAAGACGATGCCGAAGCAGTTGAGCGAGCCGGGTGGCCACAAACCGCTTTACCGTGTCGTCGCGGACGTCGGTATTAGGCGTTGCGATATTCGCCAGCCTCATTCGTGATCGTGTTGGTTCAGGCTCGTCCTCGATCTGCTCTGCCATCCAAAGCAAACCGTCGAGACCGCCTGCAGCCTGGACGAGCGAATCCAGATCAAACGTGCCGCTAATCTCTGCCTGCAGAACCTCCATCAGCGCAGACAAGTTGCTCTGCGCCGAGATTGAGCGGTAGGGCGTAACGGTGCATTTCGCCTTCGAGAGTTTGAGCACCTTTGCAGCACCGAGACTTGCGCAATGTGAACGCAGCTCTGCCTCGAAGAATTCCTCAACGGATTCAAGCAGGTCGAATTTGCCAGCGGGTGCCTCCACCACGATACGCACGTCGTCTACGTAGCGGCAGTAATCAACAACCTTGAATTCATCCTCACGGTGCTGCACGCGCACCAGATCGCTGAGACGGCGATCCAGCCCAATCAGGTAGGCGTTGGCCAGAAACCCGGCTGCCACCAGGCCCTGAGGCAAACCGAGATCCAGCGTTTTTACATCGTCACCCACGATCACCGCTGCGCTTGCGTGTTCCGCCTCAAGCCACGCCCAGCTGAAAATGCGCTCAGTCCGTTCCCAGAAGGACACGTCCGCCGCCAGCACATCTGGCAACCCGAAATCCTTCCGATACTCAGCCTCGACCCGCTGCAGTTCGTCGATCAAGGCAGGGACATCGATCATGTCGAAATACGACTTGATGTCCAGGGACACCACGTAAAGCTCGTTCCCCGTTTTCACCTGTGAGGCAAACTCGGCGCAGATGCGACGGGGGCGCGCCAGAAACGTCCGATAGTCCTGGAAATACTGCCGATAGATCCGACTGTTGCCCCAGGAAAAATGGGCGCGCGAACGAGGTTTGGCACTCGAGTCCCACAGGCAGTGGAGTCGATTCCCATAGCTGACGACGCCACCTTCACGCGCCTTAAACACATCCTTCTCGGACGGGTCACCCTGCGCGCTTTCTACAGCTTCAGCCAGACACATCATGACCGCTGTTGCCAGGGTTTGGTCGCGGATCGTCAGATGTGCAAGCGGTCTGAGTTTCTGGGTCGTTCCATTCTCGTCACGCCTTGCGGTCCAGTCCGCAAAATCAGCCTCGGGTCCCAGGTCCCCCAGATTGGAGCCCAGTATGTCCTCGATTGAATCGCGTCGTTCCGGAAACTCCCATCTTGCATTCTTGGGTGCGGGCACAAGCCGCAACTTCTCCGGTGCGAAATCAGACTGCTGCACTGCGGCTGACCAGGAAGAAAGCTGCCGCTCGAGATCAATGGTGGAGCCATCGAGCTCCAGCATGTCGGCGTACCAGTTGTGCCGCCGGATGTAGTTGTGCGACTTCTTCCACGCCTGCGCCAGGACGACCATGTCCTGGAGGAAATGTCCTTGCGGCGCCAGTTCCTTGTATTCATCCTTGATGACCGACACGCACCTTCCCCTCAATTAGCCCGGTCCCGCACCGCCGGCACATCCGACGGGCGTTGAATTCAGTGGGGCATTCAATTGGTTCATTCAAAAAGCTGTGGCTGCAAGCGACGCTTGAAGAGCAAATGCTCGTCTGCGCCGGGAAACAACTCCAATACAACATACCCTGCTGTTTGGAGTGACATAGGCGGAGCCGAGGTGGTGGTCACGATGTATTGAAACGGCACCTCGTTCTCCAACGCCAAGGCATCGGCCGCCTCTGCCGCCGCCAGCAGGTATTCCCGATACAGGTGCTCGCTCATGTCTGCTTCACGTGGGCAGTCGTGAACAAGAAAGCCCGGGTGATGACTTTCTGACGCCAGCGCAGCATCAAGCAGGCAGGTCAAATCGCCCAACAAGACCTCGAGCACCTGATAAGCCTCACCGCCGAGTGCCAGTTCGAAGGGATGGTCGTCCGAGTCGGGAACGAATCTTCCGTAACCAGCATCGCCAAGGAGCCGAGAAACCAGTACGCACGTCAACGACTTGAGCGCCTCAGTTCTGGCTAACTGGCCCTGAGCTTTGCTGTGCACCGCAGACTTGGCCGTGGCCAGTTTTTTCTCAATTGCCGCTCGTTCCTCGGCAAAGGGCTGCGCCTGTGTTGCTTCGTTAGCTCGTTTCTCAACCGTCGTGCCCAATTCCTCCCAAACCAACTGCATATAGTCGCGATGCACCTTTAGCGTGGCCAGGCGGTTTCCCAAGCGATGGAGCACGGCATTCGCTTCTATGTAGCGGAAATCAGCTTCACGTAGCCGGGCTGTTGCCGCCTCGTCATGTTTGACCGCCTGGCGCAAGGCCGCTTCGCGCGCAGGTCTGTTGGCCTCTGCCTCACGTATATCCATCCGCCACGGGAGACTGGGGTTGTTTCGGCGGTTCAGGATGTGTGCGCAGTCTGAAAACTCTACGTCACCGTGCTGGCAACGGCCCTGCAGGTTCTCCAACCTCTGCAACTCGGTCGACAGGCGTTCGTACTCGGACTGATTCGCATCCAGGAGGCTTTGCGCACGAGCGCGCTCAATACTTAAGACATGTGCCTCATGCCGAGCCGCTGCCCGATTGAGTGACAGTTCACCCTGTGCAATTTCGGCGGTCTCGATTTCCCCCATCAGTGCAGACTCGTCCCGGTCAGCGGCCTCAATGGCTTGATTCAAGAGTGACTGCAAGGATGGGCCGGTTATGGCCTCGAAAACCGGCAAGCCTGGTTCTGCTTTCAGCAGCCGCTCCAGCTGGCGGCGTTGAAAGGCTTCAGCTTGTCCTAATGAGGTGGCGGATTCGGTACGTTGTACATCAATAGCCTGAATGTCCTCTTCGCAGGCCTCCACCTCCCGCAACAACCAGTCCATATCGGTATCAATCAGCCCCAGTACCGTCTGAACAAAGCGCGGGGGATCCTGGCGCGGCCGGCGAAAACCCAAGCCGTCGCCGTCGCGCCAGTGAAAAAAGTGGTCAAAGCGGGTTTTCTGGTCGCGTATGCACCAAGCCAGCATATGCCGCCACTCCAAGGGCTGTTTGCTGCCCGGCAGAGTGGCCGCAGGCAAGGTCTCGATGAAAGCGGCACTGAGCGCAGAGGAGAACTCGCCCCAGTCCCCGGCGAGTTCTCCTGCCAGCAGGTCTTCCAACTTCTCGCCACGCCCGGCGATCGATGCGATGCGGTCAGCATAAGGCCGGCAAATGAGCCAAGGCACCCCGTCTACATGAACCTTCGCCGCAACACTGCCCTTGGAGAACCCCGCGAGAGCCTTGTCGCGCAATGCGGCAATCGACTGGGCCTCGTCGCCCAGGCAATAGCGAAGCAGTAAACACAGCGAGGTTTTGCCAACGCCGTGTCCTGCGCTCGCGTATCCCGAGCCTACGGTCGTTTCCGGCTCACGAGCCCAGACAATGTTCAGGCCAGGATGAAAGTCGATCTGCCTTACAACAGCCAAAGGCTCCCTGGATTCCAGCAGCCACAGGTTTTCCACCCACAAGCGGGGATGGCGACGAACGGGCGTAGCTGGAAGCCAGGCTGTCATAACTCGCTAAAGCGTCTTCCGATCGCGTGAAGACTGCGCATCGTCTGTCGATTCCGCGGCTTTTTTCTCGCCGCGACGTTCGACCCCAGCTACCAGAGCATCGGCCAAGGCGTCGAGCGTGGGGCTGGCCGACACGTCGGCAGGCAATGCACCGGCATCAGGAACGAAGTACGTCACCTCGCCCCTGCGCTGGCGCTGGATCGCCCCGGCGCCTTCCAGGCGTTGAACAAAACGCGCCACCGCCTCCACCGCGCCAGGCTGAGCCAGCGCAGGAAGGCGCTTGGCCAGTTCACGCAACTGTGTAGCTGCGCTCATATCCAGACTGGCTGCAGCAAGTTCGGGCCGTACCGCGTCGGCCACTGCCTCCTCCAACTGGGCCCGGCTCATGCCCGAAACGCTGTGCTTCACCAAGGCCGCCACCAGCCCGGCCAATTCGGCCTCCTCTGCATTCCTGACCAGACCCTGCTCCGAATACACCACGGTTGGCTCGTGGTCCGGCACTGGAACCTGCATAGGAACCATCGTGCCCGCCTCCAGAGCATCCCACGCTTCCTGTACCAACCGCCGCGTACGGTACTCGCCGTAGATGCGTAGTTCGCCTTCCATTAGTACTCGGAAGGTTTCGCTGGGGTAGTCCTTGCCCATGACCTCCTTAGGGTCGAGGATGTAGCGCAGCTCGTCGCGGGTGAGGCCGTACAAGCGGGCGTAGTAGGCGTCGAGTTCGGCACGGAGCTGGGCTCGGCGTTCCGGGTTCCAGGCGAAGGGGGTGCCGCGCTCGCCAGCCGGGCGGGGATCATAGGCGGCGAGATCGTCAGCCCAGGGCTTGAGGTCGTGGGCGGTGTAGGTGAGCTCCAGGACACGCGGGACGATGAAGGCGAGATTGGCCTCGGTATAGCGGTCGGGCGGCAGGATTGGGAGCTGCTTCATGAAGTAGAAGCTGTAGTTCATCCCCCCTACCTTCTGCCGAGCAATATAATCGAGAACGAGCGCATCTAAATTCGCCAGGAGCAACGCGTTGTGTGGCGCGGCGAATGCCACATTCGTCGTATATAGGAACACGCTGTCCCCCTGAGCCGTCCGGGGCATTACTGCAGCAATAGTGGTTCGCTCGTCGGTCGACCGAGCATTCCGTCGCCACCCCGTCAGCCAGTTAGCACTGCGGTTTTCCATAAGCATGTCTATGAAGCCCAGCAGCGCTGCCGGGTCGTCGTCTTGTCCCCCTAGCGCCTCCAACTCAGCCTCGTAAAACCCCATCTCAGCGTCCTGCAAGGCCCACTTGCCGAACTCGGCCAAGGCCTTCTTCTTGCCGCTGATGTTCGCTGCCCTGAGCACTGCGGCAAACGCCGGGAACATGCGGACCAGCCCGGTTTCGGAAGCCTGCGCGCCCTGCATGC
The DNA here is from genome assembly GCA_043821985.1 of Pseudomonadota bacterium. GTDB lineage: Bacteria > Pseudomonadota > Gammaproteobacteria > Burkholderiales > Thiobacillaceae > Thiobacillus. The sequence continues at coordinate 160,952 of JBDRCF010000041.1, read as the reverse complement.
TCTGGCGGGCGGACCAAGTGCCGTTGGCTTCTGGCGTCCCCACAGAACGGCGGAACAGCTCGCCCGCTACCCAGCCGGCGACGGCGAGCTGGAGCTTCTGCTCGGCCTCGGCCTTGCCCCCAAGGTTGGCCTTATGCACGGCCAGCCAGGCGCTCGCCACGCGCGCCGGCACGCGCGCGATGCGGGCCAGCACTTCGCGCTCGTCCACCCAGTAGCGCGGGCGCACCGCAAAGCCGGGGTCGGCCTTCTGGGCTTGGCTCACGTCGGCGGTCTCCACCCCGCCCGGCTTGTCCGGCGCATCAATATAGGTCGCCCAGCGGTGGTCGAACTGGTGGATCATCTTGGCCTCGTACAGCGACAGGCGCGACCCTTCCACGTCATTGGATGGCGTGTCGCGGAACAGGCCGCTGTCGTTGGACATGTGGAATATGGTCGAGAAGCGAATGCCCCACGGATTCCTGTCGGTCTCGCCCTCCTCTATCAGCACCGGCGCAGCACGATAAAGCTTCTTGGTGAGCTCGGCGTCGCGCTGGCTACGGAACACCGGGCAGGTGCGGGTGTTGGGGTTGATGAGGCTGAACTCGTCCGGGGTAAGCGTGAAGCGACGCGCCGGGTCGGCCAGGTGCGCGATCTGGGTGGCGAAGCACACGAACTCCACTGCGGGGGCCTGGCCAAGGGTCATCAGCGAGAACTTGTAGCTGCGATGGACTGCCGAAAAGATGGCTTCGCTGTTCTCGAAGTCATACAGGCTGGCCAGCCGCCCCGCCTGCGACACGCCGCCGAAGTAAGCCTTGGTGGAGTCATCGGTAGCGATGCCGGTAGGCACGATGAAGCCGGCGCGCCCCGTGGGTGCGACCAGCTGATAAAAGCCCTCGGCAAACAAAGCATAGGTGTTGACATCGCCCACCCCGGTCAGCGGATAGCGTCCACTGTCGTGTGCGTAGAGACTGGCGGCCTCGGCGCCGCGCCGGGCGCTGATGAATTCCTCGTGCAGCCGCATCTCGGCGCGGTTGGGCGGGGACAGCCCTTCGGCGGCCTCGACATCGGGGAATAGGGTGTGCAACAGCAATCCCTGACGCAGCAACTCGATGCGCTGGGCACGCTCGGCCTTGTTCCGGGCCATGGCCACGAGCGGGCTGCGGGCCGCGAAGAACTCTTCTTCCTGCAGCTTGATGCGCTCCCACGGAGGGTTACCGAGCATGACCGCGAAGCCGCCGCGCGCCCGTACCTGCGGAAACGCCAGCCACCAGTGGAACACGCCGTGGGCGCGGCAGAGCTCGCTGGCGGCGTTGTCCACATCGGGCTTGATCTGCTCACCGTTGATGAGGCCCCACAGGTAACCGGACAAGGGGATGCGCGCCGCATGCTGCGGCAGCTTGGGCGCGAGGAAGGCGGCAACGTAGGTGTCGGCGAGCCGTGCGAGCGTGCTGTGCCGCGCCTGGTCGGCGGCCTGCGCCCAAGCGATGCGCTTGGCCTCGATTCCGGCGAGGCTGTCGTCTGAGAGGTGCTCGACAGCGTCGGCCTGGTTCGCCAGGCCGGTCTTGGTGAACAGGTCACCGGCGGCAATGGCCTTCCAGCTCTTGAGGTCGGCCTTGTTCTGCTTCTTGAGGGTGCTGGCGGTTTCTTTGTCGTCTCCGGAGAGCACGGCGTAGGCCTCGTCGGGAATACCGTTCTCCAGCACCTTGGGGTCGAGCACGCCGAGCAGCGCATCGCCCACCTGCAGGTGGTGATCGAGGAAGCTGAGCGGTCGGTCCGGCGTGTAGGCCTCCAGCCACAGCGCGGTCTTGGCGAGCGCGATGGCCATCGGGTTCTTGTCGACGCCGAAGATGCAGCGGCTCACCACGTCGCGCAGGGCGTGGCGATAGTCCGCCTGGCTCGGTGCACCGCCGGGCGCGCGCAACTTGGCGACCTCGTCAGCCAGGCGGCGGGCCGCCGCCAGCAGGAAGTGACCGCTGCCGCAGGCGGGGTCGCAAATGGTGAGCTGCAGCAGGGCCTCGACCGGCTGCTGGGGGTTGGCCGTCACCGTGTCGGCGATGACCGGCTCCAGCGCCGACTTGATTAGCTCCTGCACCAAGGGATTGGGCGTGTAGTAGCTGCCGGTGAGCTTGCGGGTGTTGCCCTTGGTGGACGCGGCCACATCGTCGTCGCCCACGAACGCGAGGCGGGCCGCGTGCGGCTGGGCCAGGTTCTGCGGATCGGGGACCAGCTCCAGCAGGCTCTCGTACACGCTGCCGAGCTCCTCCGGTCCCATGTCGCGGTAATTGACGCGGGTGAGGCCGGTGGGCTCGCGAAAGTAGCCGAGGTGGAACACCGCGTCCAGCAGCCAGCGGTTTTCGATCTGGGCGACATCGAGATGGGCGCACTGCTCGCGGTCGAACAAGCCGCCCAAGGCGGGAAGGCCCAGCGCCGGTTCGCCCCGCGCCAGCGCATCGAAGGTGATGGTCAGCGCCTGCCAGAGGTCACTGTGGGTGTCGAAGCTGCTGCGGCGCACTGCCCGCTCGCGCAGCCAGGTGAGCGAATAGCCGGCAAGGTAGCGCTGGCGTGCATCGTCGGGGCTATCGGGAGTAAAGATAAGCGGCTGGCCGGTGGTGACGTCGGTGCGATCTTCCACCGTGGCAAGAAAGATCAGTCGATAGACCAGACCGAGCAGTTCCTCGAAGAAGGCCTGCCGGGTAAGGCCTTCTTCCTGCTGGAGGGACAGGCGCAGGGCGTTGTTGTCGCGGTGGCTAAGAAAGCCCGTGCCAAGCGCCCGCAGCGCGTCGGCGACGCCGACCCGCAGGCGGTCTCGTGCGCGTACGCCGGCTTCCTGACCGGCATTACGCCAGCGCTCCCACGGACAGTCGGCCGGACCGGATTGCTTCCCCTCCCCTCCCGCTTCCTGGACAGCCGGTGGCGCCGCGAAACGGCTGGCATGGGCCAGCAACCAGAAGGCAACGAAGTCGGCATACAACTCCTCAGTGAAGATCGCCTCCAGGTCTACTTCCACGTAGACCGGCCGGGTCAGACTGGGGTTGTCGCGCAGGATGCGCAGCCGCAGGCCGTTGCTGACGATTGCCCACAACGAAGCGTCCGACGCGTTGAGCGCCTCCTGCGCCAGCATGAAGGGCGAGCGGCGGCGGACCTTGCCGGTCTCGGGGTTGGTCTCGCCGAAGCGGTCGTCCGGCGTATCCAGATCATGGTCGTGGGCTGCGAGGATCAGGGGCACACGGCCATCGCCGGAGAGGTGACCGATGTTGTAGGCGTGGCCCGAAGCCTCGATAACGGCACCGGATTTGAGGTCGGCGTAGCCCAGAGCATTCCGCAGCAGCGGCAGCAGAAATTCGCGCAGGGTCAGGTCGTGGGCATCGAGGTCGGTGCGCTGGCGCTGCGGATTGAGGTCGGCCCAGAGGTTGAGCGCGATCTTCCAGTATCGGGCGATCTCGTCGCGCAGCTTGAGCCCCTTGGGGATGCCGTAGTGGGTTTCGGTCTGCTCGGTGCGATCGGGATCCTGCAGGCTGGTGAGCCGGGCGAGTTCGTCGGCCGGAATGAGCCCGCCTTCGATGCGGATCGCCTGGTAGGCAAGCTGGGTGGTGCGGCGCGCCATGACTTACGCCCCCGCCACGGCCGGGACCAGCACGTAGACGCCCATGACGTCGACGGGCAGGCTGGCGGTGACCTGATAGGTGCCCTTGGCTTCCGCGGCGTCCCGCACACGGCGGTGGTCCTGCAGCAGGGCCTGGGCGCGTTCACGTGCGAGGTTTTCCAGCTGGGGCTGCCACTCGGGCAAGGTCTGCAGGGCTTGTTTGATATGGAGATCGCGCACCGGAGTCGGCATGTTGCGCACTGCTTCGGCACCCAGCATCGCGTGAGTTTGCTCTGGTGTCAGCACCTCGGGCATGGCTGAGCCTGATGAAGCGACGGCGATAGTTTCCTCGCACAGCATCAGGCGCGTGCCGGCGTCGCGGGCAATGCTGAGCTGATGCCGCAGCCGCAACAGCAGCACCGTGGTCTTGAGGCTGACGTTGCCAACGAAAGCAGCTCCGGCGCGGGCAATGGCATCGGCATCGCTGATCTCTCTTGCGGACTCCAGCGCTCGCTCCAGCAACGTGTCAGCCAGCGCTACGACCAGAGGATGGGTGCGCTGAATGAAGTGGGCACCCTGGACCGCTGGCTGGCGGAAATCGATACGCAGCGTGCCAGCAAGGCCGTCTGCAGCGAGGCGTTCGCGTACCGTGGCTGGCAGGTGGTCGAGGTAAAGCTTGTGATGCTGCTTGTAGAATTCCAGTGGGGCTCCCAGCTTGATGACGGCCCGGCTGACGAAGCGTTCGACGTCGTCTTCCCCCCCGAGTACAGCGGCGGACTTGCGCCATTCAGGTAACACATCGTCTGGCTTCAATCGGCGCTGGGCGAAGATAGAGCGGTTTTTGGCGGCTTTCTCACGAGCGCTCTGCCAGGCGGTTTCGATTTCCTCGGCGGGTTCGCCAAAATCGAAGGTCGCCTGCGCCTTGTTGCCAACAGTATTGTGCTTGCGCAGCAGCACGGCATTCAGCAGCGCCTGGGTAAGCTTGCCCTCGTTGTCGGGCATGGGCACCAACACGCCCAGTTCCTTGCGGATACTCTCAGCCTTGCGCAGGATGACCTGCAGCACGGCGCCGTCGACCGGGTTGTCCTCGCCATACAGCATGGTGCTGCGCACTTCCCGGGCTTTCTGGCCGAAGCGGTCGACTCGGCCCTCCCGTTGCTCGTGGCGGGTGGGGTTCCAGGAGAGGTCGTAGTGGACGACGGCAGTGAAGAGATGCTGCAGGTTGATACCCTCGGACAGGCAATCGGTGGCCACCAGGATGCGCTTCTCGGTGTCGGCCAGTTCCTCGACTGCCGCCTCACGCTCGCCCGGCGTCAGCTCGCCAGTGACAGCCTTGATGGTGACGTCTCTGAACTTGCCGCGCAGGAACTCGGCCAAGTAGTGTGCGGTGGCGATATAGCGGCAGAACACCACGGGCTGGAAGCCTTCTTTGATCAGCGCGGCGAGGTGGTCCTGTAGCTTGGCGAGCTTGGGGTCGTTGGCTGCGCCGGCCAGATTCTCGGCGGAAGCGATCAACTCACGTAGGCGAGCGGTGTCCTCGGTCTGGGCCGCTGGCTCGATGTCGTCAGTGGAGAGTGCGTCGTCGAGGCCGTCGAGCACACGATCGCCAGCCTGCGTTTCAATGTCTTCGAGTGAGAGTTCGTCGCTGCCCACTTCCTGCGAGGCGCCATCGAGACGGGTTCGCAGAGCGTTGATCGCGGCAGCTGGTGAGGACGAGATGCAGCGCAACAGGGCGAGCGCTGCCCACCAGTTCATCCGCTGCTCGCGCTGCCCGCGTCCCTCGGCGCGCTCGACCAGTTCCCGCGCATAGTCCAGCACGTCGTTGAACAGCGTCCCCCAGGGGCCGGTCAGACGATACGTCAGCTCGGCAGTTTTGCGGTCGGGGAACATCGAAGTGTCCTGCCACTCGGCGATGTCTGGGCGGCGGCGCTGGACGAAGTGTTGGGAAAGGGCTTCGCGCAGATCGGTTCGCGCATCGGGGGGCAAGTCCTTCAGCGCGGTGAATTCCGGACGCAGGAGACCGAGCAGATTGAAGAAGGCATCCTCGTCACCACTGTGCGGGGTAGCGGTGAGCAACACCATGTGACGGTTGGTGTCTTCGGCCAGACCCTTGAGCAACTGGTAACGTTGCTGGCGGGCCTGCCCGCCCTGGGTGCACGTGTGCGCCTCATCAACGATGACGAATTCGGGGCAGAAGCGCTGGAAGGCTTCGCGGCGGCGCTCGGACTTGATGTAGTCAAGGCTGACCACGGTGAAGGGGTGGGCATCGAACACCGAGGTGCCGGGTGGCAGGTCGCGTTCGAGGCGGGCCGCAGAGGCGCTGCGCACGATCGCCGCCTGGATATGGAAACGATCGGCCAGTTCACGCTGCCATTGCTCGCACAGGTGCGGCGGGCACAACACGGTCATCCGCTGGATCTCGCCGCGGTCGAGCAGTTCGCGCGCAATCAGGGCGCCTTCGATCGTTTTGCCTATACCGACGTCGTCGGCGATCAGCAGCCGGACGGTGCCCAGCTTCATCGCCATGAGGAGCGGCACCAACTGGTAGGCGCGCGGCTCGACCGCGATGTTGCCGAAGCTGCGGAAGGGGCCGGCACCGTTGCGCAGTTTGAGCTGCAACGCGTCCAGCAGGAGCTGGCTGGCGGCATGGTTGCGCGCCTGTTCGACCTGCGGCCAGGGGAAAGTCGCAGGCTGTACCGGCTGGCGCTCCAGTTGCAGGAAGATCAGCGATTCGTCCTTCTCGCCGCCCCCGAGCGGCCGCAGACGCAAAGTTTCGGCAGTGGATTCCGGCAAGACGATCCATTCTCGGCCGCGAGCCGAGACAAGACTGCCAGGATAAAACTCGGGGGTGGGTGCGTTCATTTTTTATACGGTGATGCCTGCGCCGAACAGGTCGGCGTAGGTGGTGAAGATTTCTGGCCAGGCGCTCGTGTCTTTGGGAAAACGCACAACAAGGTAGCCCTGCTCTCCCAGGTGCCGGTTGATATCAGCATCCTTAGCCTTCTGGGATTCACTGTCGTGATGCGGGCCGTCGATGAAGACGGCGAGCTGATAGTCATCGTAGAAAAAGTCGGCGCACGTCTGGGCCGCAGCGATGGTGTGCTGTCCGCGGTCCGGCTTGCGATGACCATGTGCCTCCACGTAGGCCAGCCAGGCCTGTTCCAGGCTGCTTCCGGAGACTCGCGACAGCTCAGCGCTATGCTGGTCCGGCGCACGGCCTTCGGTGCCTTGCCTTGTTTGCGCGGTGGTGAGCCGGCAGAGCATGTCGAGCACCAGACCGTCGGCCTCCTTGTCCTTACGGTCGATCAGCGGGTGGTCGGGCTGGTTGTAGTAGGACAGCAGACACTTGTAGCAACCGGCTTCGCAAATCGGCTGTCCGTTATGGTCAGTCTCTTCAACAAGGCCGGCCTTGGTCCAACCTTGGCCAGCAGGGGCCTGCTGAAAGTGCATGATCTGCAGGGCTTCAGCCGCAACCGCCGCCAGAGATTGAGGTTCGCTGGCCAGGCGTGTGAGCACGCCGGCGCCGCCCTCGGCCGCCTCATAGAACAGGATGGACTGGCGGGTATCGCGGGTGGGTAGCGGCTCCGCCATCAGTTCGCTCTCTTCGAGCTGGTAGACCGACTCAATGCCGCGCTTGAGTGCGTATTGCAGAGTGGTCAGCGATTTGTCAGACAGATGGCCAAGCTTGGCATGGGGCCGCACGATGAGGATGTTGCGGCGATCTTCCACGTAGGGAACGATGCGTTGCGGCGGCGTTCTGTCCGGCGGGGCGTTCTCGTCGTTTTCCCCTTCGCTTTCGTCGACCCCGCCGACCCAGTGACCGGTCACCGGGTTGATCATGAATCCCAGCAGTGACTTTTCCTTGCGCCGGCGCCAGCCAAAGTTCATGCGCCATACCGTTGCGGCAGCACCATACTGGAGTTCCAGCAGCGGGCCGGAAGCATCTGCAACCTCGCAGCTCACGACCTGCGGTTTGCCGTCGGCTTCGGCGAATTGCAGCGTGGTCTGCACCTCGTAACCCTGACGGACGCGTTCCTCCTCGTTGGCGGTGATGCGCTCGGCACGCTTGGTGGAGACGTTCTCAATGCGGTAGAGATTTCTGACCTCTTCGGCACCCGCCAACGACACGCCGCAGGACACACAGCAGTCGGCGTCACGCTGCGAACGGAAATGACCATAGCCACATGCCGGGCATAGGCGCGCGACCTCGGTGGCCAGCTTCGCTCCTTCGGCAACCTGATCCTGGCTGGTGATGGAGAGCAAGGCCTTGGTGACGCGGTACTGACTACCCTCGTGATAGATGAGACTGTAGGGACCGAACTCGCTCAATGCCAGGAAGCGCGGCCGGGACAGGAAACTTTCACGCCCGATATTGCCGCGGCGCGCCGGGATGTAGGCCAGCAGGGGCAGGCGCGGGAAGTTGTAGCCCGGCAGGAAACCCTGACTGGCGAGATAGCGGTAGGTATAGAAGTCGCTGTTGAAGGCGCTGTCGCCGGCCAGCAGCAGGTCACGCTGCTTGCGCGCCTCGTTGTGGCGCTGCTGGGCCTCGCGCCGCTCGCGTTCGCTGGCGGCCGGATTGTTCTCGATCTTGAAGTTGAGCTCGATCTGGCGGGCGGTGGCACGGTAAAGATCTCGCCAGCGCTTGAGGGACTCATCCAGTTCCTTATAGGCACGCTGGAACACCGTCTCGGGCCAGGTCTCGGTGAACCAGGGTGCGCGCTCGGGCGTGAGTTCGTCCTTGAGCATGGCCAGAACTGCGAGGCCACGTTTATGGGCGCGTTTCCGGGCATCAGGTTTGTCGAGATCCGTGGCGCTTTCTTCCTGTATCGGCAGGACTTCCGGCTGATTCATGTCGAGTAGGTCACGGATGCTGTTGCCCAGCCGTTTGTTGGTTTCAGCCAGCCAGATCGCATGCATGTGGCTTTGCACCAGTTCGCGGTTGGCCAGGTCGAGCGTGGGCGCCTTGACCTGGCCATGCACCATCTTCACCGGGTCGCGGAAGTAGTACTGGTCATGCGGACTCTGGCTGGCGCAGTAGGTGATGACCAGCGCCGGCTGGCCCGCGCGCCCTGCCCGGCCACTGCGCTGGGCATAGTTGGCGGGGGTGGGCGGGACATTACGCATGTAAACGGTGTTAAGCGAGGAAATGTCCACGCCCAACTCCATGGTCGGAGAACAGAACAGGACCGGCAGCCACTCCAGTTCGCTACCACGTGCTTCCCGCCATTCCTGACGGTCTTTGTCGGTGAAGCGGAAACGCGCTTCGCGCTCCATGCGGTCTTCTTGCTCAACCTGGGCGGTGTGCTCCCGGGCCTCGAACTCGAACAGCTGATGGACAGGATTGGACAGCAGCCCGGCGATATTGCGGTACAAGCCGCGGAAAAAGGTATTGTCGCTGGCCTGCTTGGGGCTGATGCCCTCCCCTCCGACCCACAGGAGCGCGGAGCCATTCAGCTGCCACCCGACCTGCCCGGTATCGGTGTCCTCCTTGCGGACCAGGCCATAACTTTCCGCTGCCTTCAGCAAGGCGCCGATGACTTCGGGATAGGTGGCGTCGTTAATCTGGCGGACGAAGGGATTGCCCCCGCCCCAGGTGCTGACTTTCTTCAGCTCCCGACCAAGGCGCGAGCGGCTGGATCCCACAACCAGATAGTCGTCGATCTTGGTCCGGCTGCCACGCGGTCCAAAATCCTCGCGCGGCCGGCTGGTGACGAACCATTTGGCCGGCAGTGGGCGTTCGTCCTCGGTGAACCCCCACGGCTCACGCAGGTTGGCGTAACTTTGTGTGCGCAGTTGGTCCAGTTCAGTGCGGTCCAAATAACGCGTGGCGATGCACAGCCCCTGGCGCATGACCTCGAACAGGGCCCGCAGAACGTTGGCACGCTCCGCCGGTTTGGCCGCTTGCAGGACGGTGGGTGCATCGGCCCATTCCGTTTCATCCGCGGCAAGTTCATCGATGTCCTGATAGCCGATCCGTACCAGGCCCAGCTGCTCCAGGTTGGGATTGTTGAAGCGCCACCCGCGTCTGAGGTCGAAGAAGCTGCGGTAGCCCAGGATCGCGCGCATGGCATCCTGCACCTGCCGACGGTTATTGCCCTTGACCTCGGGCTGCTGCATATACTCGGCCCTGACGGCGTGATCATCCCGGTGAAAACCAAGCGACTCGAATACCGCATTGGCCACTTCCTTCTCGGTCAGGGGCTGGCCACTGCTCTGGATTGCCGACAGCAAGGCGGCACGGGTCAGAAGCACCTGCACGAAGTCATTGAAGTGCCCGGCCTGCAGGGCAGCATCCTGCCGGTTATCGGAGAAGCCGAGCACCTTTTTGGCATCGGGACTGAGTTGCTGATCCTGTTCGTACAGATAGCGCAACGATGACAGGGTAAGCATGGTCGTTGCAGAACTGCGTCCCTCTCCTGACAGTGAAGTCAGACGCAAGGAGTCCTTGCCGGAGGTGGTATGGCTGGCGCCGCAATTCAGGCAGAAGCGAAAACCGCCGGGGATGAACCATGCCTTCAAACCACCGTCAGTGGTAGACACCCCATCCGGGCGCAACCTCGTTTCTTGAGGGACAAACTTCCTGTAGGTCGATTTGACGCGCCACTCTCCATTTGCCCGTTCTTCGACCCAGGTTTCGGGGAAGCGCTCTAAGGCTTCGTCCCAAACGTTGGTCGCGTCAGGCATGAGGAAGCCAAACTTGACCCCCTCGTCGTCGTGCTGACGCTCGCCAATGTCGCGGCGCTCGAAGGTCCGGTCATCCGTGCCGCCGGTATCCCACACCGGGATGTATTCCTGGCCGCAGTCGCGGCAGAAGTGCACGTTGAACAGGGGCCTGGTCCGATCGCCTGCGACGAACTGCTGGCCTTCCAGGGTGACATGCCGCTTCCCGGGCTCTTCCAGTGTGGCGTAGACCTTGCCGCCCCCGGAAATGAACTGGTGCAGCTTGAACGCAAACAGGGAGCTGCCCGCGTCGTTCTTGACGTTGTAGGCACGCAGCAGGAACTGCTGCAGATAAGCACCGCAGGCGTCCTCGTCCAGGCCCGACGCTTCGGCGAGCAGCTTTGCCGCCTGCTTGATCGTCTTGGGCTTGGCCCGACGCGGCTTATCGCTCTCGTAATCCAGGCCGAGCGTCAGTTCCACCCATACCGAAACGGGGTGCCGCGCCATTGCGTCGAAATCGAGGTCCGGGGGAACCCCTGCCTTGATCGCGGCCGCTAGCCGCGGCGTCACGGTGGCAAGCGTCTCCTCCTCAGGCGTAGTGCGGCGGAGCGTTTCGGTGATGATGTTGCTGCTGGGGATCGCCTCCCCGAACAGCCGGCTGGCGACGCGCGCCACGGCCGCGTTGCGCTCGACCTCGGTGCCCTCCGTGGCCATGGTGGCCGAGGTGCCGATGCATATGAGCTTGTCCGCTAGGGCTTCGCGCACCCGACGCACCAGCAGGGCGACATCCGCGCCCTGCCGACCCCGGTAGGTATGAAGCTCGTCCAGCACGAGGAAGCGCAGCCCCTTAGCGTTGCGCATGACGGCCTTGTCGATGTCGTTCTGCCGGGTCATCAGTAGCTCGAGCATCATGAAGTTGGTCAGCAGGATGTCCGGCGGGTTGGCCGCCATGGCCTGGCGCTCCTCGTCGGTCTCTTGGCCGGTGTAGCGCCCGAAGGTGACCGGACGCGCGGCTGGGTCGCTGCCCAGGAATTTCTTGAGTTCCTCCAGCTGGCTGTTGGCCAGCGCGTTCATCGGATATACGACGATGGCCCGCGTGCGCGGTGTTGGGTCTGATTCCCTGGCCTTCAGGCAGGCGTCGACGATGGGAATGAAGTAGGACAGCGACTTGCCGGAACCCGTGCCGGTGGTGAGTACGTAGCTCTCGCCGGAGGCCGCCAGGCTGATCGCCTCTTCCTGGTGCTTGAAGAGCTTGAGCGACGTTCCGTGGGAGCCGTCGGTCTTGCCCGCCCTGAAGATGTCCGCGCACTTCGGGTGGAGGCTCCCGGCCTGGGCCAGCTCTTCCACGTTGTGCCCAGGCTTGAAGTTCGGGTTGACCTGCACCAGCGGTGCCGGCCAGTAGCGTTGGGACTTGTATGTCTCATCAACGAAGCCGGAGATGTCGGGCGCCTGGATGCGGGTAAAGCTGCGCGTGAAGTCAGAGTAGTCTCTGACAAGCTTTTCCCTGAACTCGAAAACGTCCATTACTCCCCCTGGCCTTTTGAAGCCCTCGTCACCTCAGTCACCTTGGGAGTAGCGATACATCCCCTGTTGTCCTGTGGTTACCCGACGAAGGCACCTTGTTCTTATAAGCTGAATTCACCCGGGAGTTTACGGTACAGCGATGGCAAGGGCCACCCGCGCCTGCGATTACTCCCAATTCAGGGCAATCCTCGGCGATTACTGCTCTAAAGATGTCGTGGCGACAATGTTTTCGAACTGATCAAGCACTTCAGGGTGCCGCTGCCTGAGGTAACGGGCAACCGTTGTGTTTTCCAGCAGTTTTGTCAGGTAGCCCCGCGCCAGGACTAGGTTGAGTACGTCTTGCCCATAAGTTTGCTCGACCATCTTGTATTGGTCTTGCAGGTTGCTCATCTCCCGCTCCATTCGCGCCATCTGCTCCTGGCTCACGCCTGCAAGCTTCGGGGGTTTCTTGCCTTCCACAAGCATCGCCGCGGGCGTGGCGACTAACAGTGCTTCGGCGTAGGCTACGGTGATGTTGTTAGCCAAGACCATCAGTTCGATGCACTCGACCTGCCGCGTGGGCTTCATCTTGCGGATCACCCGCGAAATTTCCGCCGAAAACTGGCGGTCCTTCAATAGCTCGGCTGCCTCCGGACATATGCCTTCCAGCAAGGTCATTTTCTTAAGAATATGGCTGACGTCGACGCCAAGCGCTCTGGCGAGTCGGTCCGGAGTAACGCCCCGTTCGATGGCGCGCCGGAGCATGAAGTGCTCCTGGATGGTCGATAGACGATTGACCCGGTTGTTGTAGGTATAAGGCTCATCGTCTGTGGCGATCAGACAGGTGGCCTCGTGATAGCCCAGCTCCCGGAGGGCGATTATCCGCATGTGGCCATCGAGCAGAATGTGCTGCCCGAGACGCTGGTCTGCAGGCGTCACGGACAGGGGTTCGATCAGCCCCACCTCTTCGATCGAGGAGCGGATCTGTCTGAATTTGCGTGAGACGGCCAAGCCTGATGGGGCCTTTCGCGTGCACAAGATCTTGTCCAGCGGCACTGCCAGCGGCTCAGGAACGAATCCCAGGGGAACATGGGTCATACCGCCACTCCAGCGGGCCAGACCCGCTCGGCGAGATATTTCGGCATCGTGTCCAGGCCTTCCGCCCTCAGCAGGTTGATGAAGTTCTCATCGGCAAGTAGCTCGCGCATGGCGCCGACGACAAACAGCAGCCGCTGGTGGGCAAACTCAGCCTTCTTCACGATCAGCTTCTGGCGCTCCACTTCCTTCTGATAGGTCCTGACCAAGCTAGAACTCGTCACCGCTTCTCGTTTGCGTGGGGTGCCACGTGCTACGGATCGCCCCAGTGTCTGACGCCGCTCGATGACCCGGCGTGCCTGGAGCAGTTGCTTCCCGCGGAGCTTGCCAGACTCGTAGGCGTCCTGCAGCGCCACCTGCACCGCCTTGTCGTCGTTCCCCGCTCCAACGATCGCGAGGGCCGTGTTGAGCGGAATGCGGCCCCGCTCGACGGCGACCAACAGCCGCTCCTCCCCTTTCTGCAGCAGCGTCAGCACACCCTGAATATATTCGCGCGTCAGGCCAGTCTTTTCGGCGATGGCTTTCTTATCGTAGCCGCGGTCCCTGAGCTGCTCGATGCCGGCTAGAAGCTCCAGCGGGCTGCACTGCCGACGCGCGATATTTTCGGCGAGGCTCATGATGAACGCATCTTCGTCGCTCACGTCCACAACCAAGGCCGGAATATCGGCTTCACCCAGGGACTTGAACGCCTTGAGGCGCCCCTCCCCGCAGACCAACAGGTATCGCTCCATGTCGCCCGGGCTACGCCTAGGTGTGACCGTGATAGGCTTTTTCAGGCCAATTGCCCTGATGTTGTCGACAATGTCCTCGAACACGCGGTGATTGCGCTCACGCGGGTTTAGCACCTCAATACGGTCAATGGGGATCATGCGCACGACCCCGGGCTGACGATCAGGTCTCATGCAGCCCTCCTGATCCGGGAGCGTTCAGCCATGCCGTAGAGATAGTCGAGTGTGTCAAACCGGTAGCTTTCCAGTTCGATCGAGTTCTGCTCTGCAAGGCTGATGCGGGACTGCAAAAAATCCAGTCGGGGCAGCAGGTAGTAATCCAGCGGCCCCTGGTTGGCTCGGTCGAGCCTTACGGCGACTGTGATATCAGGGGCAAGACTGGCATCGAACCGCACTTTCCAGTGGTTTCGGCCGTGCTCGTGGGCCTGGCAGCGGGCCAGCACCAAGGAAACGCTGAACTCTTCGTTCAGACGCAGCATGTCGGTCGCCGGATCACGCCAGACTGAGCCGCCCAGTTCGCCAATCAAGCGCTCGGTCTGCTCAATGATCTCCGGATGCAGCCGACGCAAAAAGCGGTTGACCTCCAAATAGCGGTAGTCCCGGTCGGGCGTGAAGCCAACTGCCTGATAGGCCCGGATCAAGCTGCCAAACCGGTGGACATAGACAGAGGTGGATGGCATGCCTTCGGTCTCGTTGATGATTAACCCAGAGAGTAATCCGCGGTTTTGGTAGAGCGTACGCAGCCGCTCGATCAGCTCCTCATCCGTGTAGCGTCTTGCCCTGGCTCGGATGATTCCTTGGGCTGTATAGAACATGTCCGCTGGCACGACGGACTCAAACGCGCCTTCCTTTTTGATCCACATGTCAGGCGTATTGACCACGCGGAGCTTCTTAAGCTTGAAGGAAATGCGGTTGTAGACGTTGTTCCCGATGTATTTCTCGTTGGTCAGCACCTCATGCACCGTGGCCCGCGTCCAGGACCGGTCGAAATCGGTGCGCACCCGTATGCTGTTGAGGCGCATGGCGATCTCGGATTCGCCCAGCCCCTCATCGATGAACCACCGATAGATCTGGTGGACGATGCGAATCTCGTCCTCGGGCCCCGGCATCAAGACGACGCGATCGGTCTGCAGGCTCTTCTGCTCGCCACGCGCTAGCATGCCCTTTGACGAACCCTGCTGATCGATGAGGACCCGGCGTAGACCGAAGCCGGCTCGGCCGCCTTGGCGGTAGCCGAGTTCGATCAGGCGGCATTGGCCCGCAAATACCTTGGCGGACAGTTCGCGGCTGTACTCGCCGGCCATGGCACGCTTGACGCCCTTGACGATAGTAGACACGGGAGAGCCGTCATTCTCGAACTGCTCAGCACAATAGGCGACCTGTATGCCTGCGCGGCGGCAAATGTACTCGTAGTAGGCGCTTTCGTCGGCATCCTGGAAGCGGCCCCAGCGACTGACGTCGTAAACCAAAATGATTTGGAAGTCGGCTGTCCCGATTTCAACATCCTTGATCAGCTGTTGCAGCGCTCGGCGTCCATCGATTCGCAGGCCGCTCTTGCCCTCGTCAGCATAGGTGCGCACGATGCTGATGCCCCGGCGCTCCGCATACTCGCGGATTTTGGCCGCTTGATTCTCGGTTGAATACTGCTGGTGTTCAGTCGACATGCGGACATACTCGGCGGCACGTAGGAGAGACGTGCTTGGAAGGGGGCCGCCTAATGTATCGTCTTCTTGCATGATGCCGATCACCTCTTGGAGAGGGTGGGCCACTGGCTCTTGGGATCCCCTGGCAGCGGGCTCTCCAGTCAGGTAACAGGCTTTCGCCGCCCCGCTGGAGCCCCTATGTCGGGCCGAAGATAAACACCCACTTTTTATAAGGTATCAACGACATGCCTTCAGACCGATCACGTCCTCTCTTTGCAATCCCCCTTTTGACCCTCACTCTGTAGGGAAAAGCATGGTGATTTCGACCATCCAGCCATCCATCTTTGCAATACCAGAATCTTTGAGTGGCATCAGGCAATAAATGCCAGAAGGCAAGCAGGAGGCCGAAGCGGAAGTTGACGCGTACATCTTTGCAATCGGCTGGTCCTTTTGTCGGCGATTCCGTTCGCGCTGCATTTCCCGGTTGCGTACGACATAGGTGGGATGGGCATCACGATACTGGCGCCAGTAATCTGGGTTTCGCTGGCTCCATGCCTGCTGCGCCCGTGTCTGGTTGTCGCAGTAGTCGGGGTCGTGATGCCGTTTAGCTAGCTGCCAGCGTCGGCGTCGTTCTCGCTGGCAGTCGTGCGCGGGGCAAAAAGTCTGGGTTGGAGTCTGAGGGCGCGGCCTGAAGAGTTGGCCGCAGGCTGCGCAGAGCTTGGAATCCATGTGCGTCTCCAGACCTGATAGTTTTCTTCACCCGTGCGGGGCTCACCAAGCGCTGCCGAAAGCAGCCAAAAGCGCTTGGCTGCGTCGCCCATCATGTCGTTAGCAAGGGTTTCCTACTCCAGTCCTTTACTGGCATATCCGCACCCCTTCTTGTTCGGAAAAATACCCTTGACATCGTCGGCGTGCCACAAAATAAGCCTTGACATTGACATCTACGTCCCCGCCCAGCGAGAGTTTTGCAGATCCTCCCGCAACCAGATCCCACCTCAAAACCCGCATCCTGCGGTGCAAATGGCT
Organism: Pseudomonadota bacterium; assembly: GCA_043821985.1. Lineage (GTDB taxonomy): Bacteria > Pseudomonadota > Gammaproteobacteria > Burkholderiales > Thiobacillaceae > Thiobacillus. The sequence goes on along the minus strand of JBDRCF010000041.1, from coordinate 144,735 downwards.
CAGCGAGACGCCAAGCTGCTGTGCCCTTTTTCCGCTCCACGCAAACCTAAGACTCACAGCGCGCCGCAGCAACTAATAGTCGTTATTTGTGTAGCACGAGTATTGATTTTCACCTTTATAAACAATACCTTGCGATTATCGAGCCTCTCTGCCAAAATACGAAGGGTTAGGTGTCTGACCGGGACAAACTATGACTAAGCGTGACTCGACCTCAACGGTCGTACCCAGCTCGGCGGGAGAAATGGCAGCTGGGTTTCAGTGGTTGACTAGCGCCTACGGTCCGATCGTTGGAGGTGAGAAGCTGAGCCGATTGCTTGGCTACCCAAGCAGCGAGGCGTTTCGCCAGGCGCTCAGCCGGGGACAGTTGCCGGTCGAGACCTTCAATATCCCCCACCGTAGAGGAAAGTTTGCCTACACGGGGGATATTGCGGCGTGGCTGGGTAGCCTCAAATGCGGTAGCCAGTAATCAGTCGTACGACGACCCGCGAACATGGCCAAGGAGAACACTATGTAACAAAAAACCGGACCTCTCTTTCGAAAGACCCGGCTCTTGCCATGCATGTGCATGAGGTACTGCTGCTTGGAAACTTCAGTATCTCCAACACATCGGCAAAAGTCAAGGTCAACTCGCGCCTTGTCGGGCTGCCTAGCCAGCCCAGATCAGGCGCAATCACGAGACCTATTGGAGATACGCCATGCGCGCCCGCAAAAAAGGCGTCACCCCCACGCGAATGTTGGCCATCCTCAAGCGGCAGGCAGAGCCACGCTGGGGTTCCGACTACATACCGTCCATCCTGGCCACCCCGCAGGAGGCCCCCTCGATCTCACACGCCTGCACGCTCAATTCAAGCAAGCTGGGCCGTGAGGTCCACTGCCTGTCACTGTCAGAAACCGCGGCGGCGCTTCTCGCGCTGTATGACCCGGCCGTGGTCGAGCTACACGAACAGCGGATGTTAGCGCCCTGGCCTACACCTCACCCACTGTTTGGTTTCCCTGGTCTACGTCAAGTCGATCTGCCGCCCATCAAGGGCATGATCTACGTTGCCGAGCGCATGGGGTATCTGAACCTGCTGCCCCGGGTCAGGATCGAAAACCCAGATGTGCCGGGTAGTTCAGACATGCAGGTATTTCCCTATATCGGCGATTTTTTGCTGTTCCGGCGTAGGGTAGGCGACGACGGGCTGTATTGCGTCAACTGGTCCATCAAGCACCAGCAAGCGGCCTTCCGCGGCAGGATAGCCAACATAGTCGGAAGACCAAAACAGTCTCGGTACGGTTCCTCCGAAATCCTGGCCAGGCACGAGATGGAGGAGGCCTATTACCGGGATGCGGGAATCCGAACCGTGCGCATAGCCGGTGAACAGATCGATTTTCAGGTCACCGCAAATCTCAAGCAACTGTTTCTCAACCACCGCACGCAGTTGCCCATCGGGGAAACCCAGCAGCGCCGCATCCTCGAGAGGTTCCTGCTTGCCAGAGACCTAGGCATTCCACCGCTGGAGGCGGCCCACGAGTTGTGCGCGCGTGGGGACGTCACCCCCCATGCCTGTCGCACAGTCCTGTACCAGGCCATCTGGCGGCGCGAACTGAGGGTGGACCTATTCAGACCGGTGCTGTTCAACCTGCCGCTTCGGCCCGAGCAACGTGACGTGCTGGACGTCTACGCTGACTGGTTCAAGGAGGCCTGAACATGCATATCGGCACCCAACTGGTCGCACCGGAAGGCTACGAGCAGCTTTCAAAGGGGGAGACCTATCACTTCCTGAGTTCGAAGCAAGGGCGGACGATGCTGGTTCATTTCACGGGCTGGAACGGGTCGGAACCCGGCGCCAGCCTGCTGGTCCTCAACCAGGGCTCCTTCGAACTTGGCCGTGCGGGTCAGCATATCGTGCCTGCGCCAACCCAGTATACGTTGCCCCCATGGCTTCGATTGCTTGAGGGCGTCGATCTAAATCTCTTGGACCTGGAACGCCCCGGGGCACAGAAACCTCACCGCGACCGAGTCGATGAACGGGTGAGCATCATCAGTGGGGCGCTGAAGGATGTAGATGTCATATTTTCTGCGCCAGAGCCGCTTCGCGAGATCCATGCGCTTGCTCGCGCGTGCCGCCCGGCCCAGAATGAATCCAGGTTTCGGCTCTGGTTCCTGACCTATCTTGCGTTCGGATGCAATGCCTGGGCCTTGCTGCCCCCTTTCTGCCGCATCGGCCACTGGCCCCGTCTCGAGCATTCAGGGGTGAAATTTGGCCGTACAAACCTAGCTCACGGCAGAAAGTATGGCCACCCCAGTACGCCAGAGATGATCGAAATGATGAAGCAGGGTTACCTGAAGTACGGTGGACCGGGCGTATCAATGACCAAGATCTACCAAAAGACCATGTTATACATCTTTGGGTGCCGCTCTGCGGAGGGGGCGAACGGTGCGAAGCTCTATTTCCACCCGGAAGGGTCCCCATTCCCAACCTTTGAGCAGTTCCGTTATCGAATCCATCAGGCGTTCGGCCTGGAAGCCGTTCAGCGAACGCTCTACGGCCAGACGCGCCACCGCGCGAGGCTGGCCGCGTCAAAGGGCAAGTTTAGCGAGGAGGTGGAGAATCTACTAGAGCGCGTTGAGTCGGATGGCTATTACACGAACGAGCGCCCACGCGGATTCATCGAGGGCACTTCCCTCCCGGCTCTCTGTGTGGTCGTGGGGCGGGACGTATTGTCTGGCATGAAAACCGGCATCGGTTTTGCGTTCGGTAAAGAACGCCACACCGCATATCGGATGATGCTCTTCAGCATGGCCGTGGGAAAGCAGTTCTTCTGCAAGCTGTTCGGCATTGGTATCGCAGAGGGGGAATGGCCCTGCCAAGGCTTACCTCCCTATTTCCGGATCGATCGAGGGCCCGGCGCCAAGGTGGATCTCATCGAGGACCTGGAAAAGCGCTTCGCCATCAAGGACATGACCCCATCGTGGTCGGGGCAATCCAAAGCCACAGTGGAGTCGTCCCATCCGCGGGCAATCAAGATTGAGGGCGAGCCTACATATTTCCGCAGTGATCTGACCCCCGTCGAACTTGCCCGGCGGGAAATCTATAAGTTGCTGAAGTACAACCACACCGCAGATATGTCGGAGCGGATCCAGCCGGATCCGGACATGGTCGATATCCAGCCATCCCCAATTGGGCTCTGGAATTACTATGACAGTCTAATGCGCACCGAGGCGCAGCCCATGACCGTCGCGGACGCCGTAAGGACCTTCCTGACTGCGACGACATTCACCGTCAAGCACGATGGGGTATGGCTCAAGGGGCAACGCTACGATTCCGCTGAGCTCCGAGACTGCGGCATCCTTGAGCGGGTCGCGCGAAACAACTCGCTGAAGATATCTGGCTTCACCCTGGATCTCTGCGTGCGGCACGTCTGGGTGGAGGTAGACGCGAAACTGCTCATGTTGGACGCACAGATGAAGGTCCGGGGAGACGACCAGACCCTCTACCTGTCCGTGGCGGACTTGGATCAATGGGGAGAGCAGCGGAGCAAGATTAACGCCGTGTTCCGGGAGCATCAGCACGCTACAGCCTCCGACTACATGCTGCGATTCCATGATGACACGGGAAAGGAATGGGATGCCGGCAAGCGACTACGAGGCAGGCCCCGCAAGGATGAAACCAACCGGCAGGAAATCCAGGAGGCAAGTCGGCAAACCGCGCATCGAAGGGGCTCTTGATGGACATGCCGGACAATCCTTGGGCTGAGCGTTTCACGCCTCTTCTGGATGATGAGGAGATCTTCCGGCGGGCGAGGGTTATCGTCTCGCCGCTGAACGCCCTCGACAGCTTGCCGGACGAGGCGGCGTATCAAGCGCTGGAAGCGTCGCTGAAGCGGGTCTATTACCCCACGACCCAATGTGTTGCGATACTCCGGGAATGGGCCGGCCTGGCTCATGCCCATTGTCGCACCCAGTACCCCAGCAGGCGAGCCTTCCTGACTGGGGTCTATGCCGAGAGCCCGCCATTGCCGGACGCGGTCCAGCCCACCTGTTTCACTGGAATGGCAGGCCTCGGCAAGACCCAGATCATCCGGGCGTTCCAACGCATCCAGATCGCGAACGCTTTCGTGACGGCCGATGAGCATCACGATCCCTTCCCGATGGAAAGCATGTGGTTGACCGAGGTCAAGGCACGCAACTCACCCCAGCAGGTACTTGCCACCCTGAGCGGCATCGGCGACGCCGGTAAAGATCTTATCCATCGCGCACGCCATCGGGCCTACCGGGACGGCTTGGCCTTTGTGGGCATTGACGAGTTCCAGTTTATCACCCAGAGCTCCATGGCCAACTCCCTGATAACCCAGATACTGTTGTCCATCAGCTATCTTGGACTGCCGATGGGATACGTCGCGAATTTTAGCTTGGTGCACAAGCTCATGCGGCGCCCCCAGGAAGACAGACAACGGCTTCTGGCCAAGCCTCTCGTCTTGTTTCCGGACCCGCCAGAAAGCGAGGATTGGATCCAAACACTCACGGCCTTGAAGGCCGTTGCCCCGGACGTGCTGGTCTTCGATCCCGTCAAAGATGCCAGAGACATCTACCTGTTCTCCGCGGGCATAAAACGCCTGGTTGTGCGGCTGCTCGTTCAGGCATACAGGATCGGCCGACAACTGCGCGGCCCCGAGGCGACGGTCGATATCGGGGACATCGAGGCGGCTTACCGCGGTCCTATGTTCACCTCCGACAGGATCGACGTGGAAATCATCGCGCGCCAGGAAATCGAGGGCCGCATGATCAGCGAGGGCCGCAAGATCAGGGAGGATTTGTGGTCTCCGTTTGGACAGCCACAACGTCACACAGCGCGAAGTGGCGTGTCAGGCAACGATCGGGCGAACGTCTTTGCAGAGGCCCGTGACAAGAGGGTCGCCGAGGAGGCCCTCAAGTCCAGCCTTACGAAATCGGAGCGCGAGGCATGCGAATCTCTCACCAAGGGTGCTCGAACGAAAGCAGGCCGGGTCGTCAGCTTGTCCAGAAAAGCGCCCCTGTCGGCCGAGGACCTCAAGAAGAACGCCGAACACTTGCGTAAGCGGTTCACCTGATGCTTATCCGCCTGAATTCTACTGGGCCGGCGCGTCTGCCGAAGCTCCTCCCGGACGAAACCCTGTACAGCCTGATGGCCCGCATCCACTGGCTGAACGACTACGAGAATGCCCGCGATTGCTGCGCGATGCTGCTCGGTGATGGGGACCAACTGCGCGTGGCGGATTCCCGATTTGACCCCACACGTTTCAGTTCAGCGACGCGTGGTTTCTATGGGGATGTAACGCTGCTGCTCGCGAGAACCTCATTATCCGGATTCTTCGGCCGACTCGGCACCCACCCCGGTGTCGAGGTCCCACGTCGACTCCGCCCTGAGGACACTGACGCTTTGGCCGCCTCAGATGGCTTGGCGACGCTCTCCAACGGGCGTGCACATATCTGGAGATCGTGCCCATCGTGCATGCAGCGGGACCGGGACACTTATGGTGTGGCTTACTGGCACAGGAGGCACCAGCTGCCAAGCGTCGTAATCTGCAATGAACACCAAACCCCATTGCTCGAGGCGACCCTGCTCTATCGGGATAGACAACAAGAATTCATTCTGCCGGGACGACTGCCCGGCAAGATGGACGTCAGGCTGGCATACGATGCTGGCGCACAATTACCAGCCGCGGCATCCCTTGGGCGCCTCGCGGAACAGATCCTGCTAGACGACGCGATGGACGCATCACCGGAGTCCGTGCGCGGTGCGTTGGTAGACGGGCTTGCAGAGGCTGGCGTGGTAAGCCGAGTGGGCAGGATCGACAAGAAGGCATTTATAGCTGGGTGGATGGATCACTATGGTGATGTGGGTCGGCTGCCTGAGTTCACCCCGCCGCTCTCCGCGCGCAACGTGTCCAACCTCATGGATGCCTTGAGCCAACAAGGCTGGTTACTCCCCGCAACGACTACAGTGATGCTGGCCGATTGGCTATTCGGGTCATGGCCGTTGTTCAGGGAACACTGCACGTGGCGGAAGGCTTTGTGCTCCACAGCCGGAGCGACAGGCGGACATCGGAGCAAGAACTCCGCAAGCGCCCGGGAGGATGCAAGCAAGAACCACCGGGGTGCGTGCATTTCGTTCCTGAAATCCCATCCCGACGCTACGCGCAAGGACTTCTGGGTTGCATGCCCAAGATCCTGCCGATGGTTGCACACCCACGATGAAAAATGGCTGCAGCGCCAGTTGCCCGCTGCACATGGGCGCAACCGCATTCAGCCAGAACTGTTCTAAGTGGCACGGATCGAGGCCGCAGGCCCTCCGTACACCGATCGGATTGCATCGGCAAGGCGCGTGCTACCTAGCCTTGCGAGCTCTTCGACAGCGTTCTGCGCGACGCCGTGGCGACCGCAAGCTTCCGACAGTGTCGCGCCGTCAAGAAAGCTGACGAAGGCGCGGAGTTCGTCGTCACTGAACGCGCAGAGCGACGGAAAGCCGTTCTTCTTCATCACTTCCCTGACATGACCCTGGTCGACGTCAAGTGACCGCGAAATGCAGACGGGATTTCCTCTGTGCTTCACGTACTGCTCGGCAAAAGATCGGCTGGTCCAAAAGTCGTCTCCCATGCGCCGGACCGACCTGCGCTGTGCCGCTGGCTTCGGCAACTCCTCCCGAACACGATTCAGCGCTTCCTCTGCCGTATCAAAGAGTAACGCCAGAGCGAGTGCGTAATAAGCGCTCTGAAACGCTTTGGATTGGGAGTTAAAGACATGGTCTAGGGGAGACTGATAAACCCCAGGTTTCTTGTCCTTTAGCTTGGGAACCAATATGGTCAGCCACTCCAGCGGGCATGACTCCAGCGCCAGATCGCTTAGCAGCCTTTTCTGCCCCTTGATGCTACGTCGCACGCCCAACTCGCTGGCACGTGATTGCAGGACCGTGATCATCTTGTCGAGCGCGATGGGACTAGGGGCTGAAAGCCAGGCCTCAGCAATCGTGACGTAACGGCTCACCACAGGATGAGCCATTAGCTGGGGTTCCAGCCCGTGCGTAACAGGGACGGGGGAGTCCAGTATCTGTTTCGGCGAGGCGAAGAAGGCATCGGCATTATCGGTCCACGATAACAACTCCTCGTGTTTGCTGCAGGCCACAACTCCAGGCAGCTGATGCTCACGCCGAAAGTAGGCATAACCCCAGAACTCAAAGTCTTCGCGGACGCAGCAAGGGCAACAGCGGATCCCATGTTTAGGGATGCTCATCCCGTTGAACTGAACAATCCCTGGTTCAGACGCGCTGCCATGGCTCAGATCAGCCAAGTGGCTTGTTACTGCCCTCTGGAACGGGATCATGGTGTGCAGTCGGCAGAACTCCTCTGGGGCTATCCCGACAGCATTGGCGAGCAAATAAGGTAGCTGGACAAGCACCTTGCCATCGGCACTGAAGCCGAATTCCTGGCGCAGTGCATGGCTGGTTGCCTTGATGGACGGATAGCCATTTATTGTCTTTAGCCTTCCCAATAGGCCTTGGGCAATCTCACCGGGCATCACCTCAGGACTCAGCATTAACCAGCCTCCTTGCCAGATTGGGGGGATGTGGCTCGATGGAGCTCAACTGGCGGACTCAACCCGCCCAAGCTGCGGATGACCGTAGCGAGCGCGGTGGCGTGGTGCGCGGTGCCATCCCAGACGCTGGCAATGGCATCAATGATCTCCTCGTTTTCACGCACCGACTCGGCGGAGACCCCCCGGAGAGCATTATCCACATATATGCATATCTCATCGTACAGCCGAGAACGCCTGACTGATTTGCCCGACAAGATCCGGCTAACTTGTGACTGACTAGCAGACACCGCCTTTGCTATTTGCTCCTGAGTCAATCCACCCAGCCGTGCACGCTGCGCAACGGTATGTGCAACCCCCCTAAGTTCAACCTGTCCCATGAAGTCATATTATGCATATTTGCATTCTAATGGCAAGCGCCCAGGGTTCGCGGCCCACCGCTGGCCGAACGTTCGACACTAGCCAGCAATTGCGAACCGTTATCGCCAATGTCCGACAGACTTTATTCCGGCCCGACAGACTTTATTCCTTCCCATCACTTTCCCCCGCCCGGGAACCCTTCATTGCCTTAGCACTCTTATGTTGCGAGTGCTAAAATGTTTTTAAAGGGGGTTCCACACGCATGAATCGATCGATGTCTTTACCTATTCCTGCTGCTTACAGCCTGGATAGCTACATTCAGACCGTTAACCGTTATCCCATGCTCAGCTTGGAAGAGGAACAACAGTTCGCGCGCGCCTGGCACGACAAGCAGGATGTCGAAGCCGCCCGTCAACTGGTGGTTTCCCACCTCCGTGTGGTGGTGAGCGTGGCGCGCCACTATCTCGGCTATGGGTTGCCGCACGCCGATCTCATCCAGGAAGGCAATGTCGGGCTGATGAAAGCCGTGAAGCGTTTCGACCCGGATCGCGGCGTGCGCCTGGTGTCGTTTGCGCTGCACTGGATCCGCGCTGAAATCCACGAATACGTCTTGAAGAACTGGCGTCTGGTCAAGGTGGCCACCACCAAGTCGCAGCGCAAGCTGTTCTTCAACCTGCGCAGTCTGAAACAGTCGCTCAATGCCCTGACGCTACAGGAAGCCGACGCCATGGCGCGCGAGCTCAATGTCAGCCGCAAGGACGTGCTGGAAATGGAGATGCGCATGTCGGGGCACGATGTGTCGATCGACCCGATGGTGGACGACGGCGAGGAAGGCTACAGCCCGCTGGCCTACATGGCGAGCCCGGACGAAAACCCGGCCCAGCTCCTGGAACGCGAGCAGACCGAACGCCTGCGCCATACCGGTCTGACCCACGCGCTGGAAAATCTCGACGCGCGCAGCCGCCACATCATCCAGGCGCGCTGGCTGACCGAAGGCGAGGCCGCGACCCTGCACGAACTCGCCGCCCAATATGGCGTGTCGGCAGAGCGCATCCGCCAGATCGAAGCCCGTGCCCTGCAGAAAATGCGCGCCGCGATTCCGGCATAAGCTCCAGCGTCCCCAATGACAAAGCCCCGCAAATGCGGGGCTTTGTCATTGGGGATACAGCCAATCAGAAAAACGAGCCGATCAGGACCGAGAGGATGCTGATCCATGCCCAGGCAATCAAGCCCACCACCACCACCATGGGGAAACCCTGAAAAGTCAGAAGCTGTTTCATTGTGCGTACTCCATTAAAGTTGGTTAATTTTAGTTTATTCGTCTTTACTGCTCAAGCGCCGGGTCGGCAGCAGAGGATCGTCGTCGTCCATCAGGATGCGTTCGGCCGGGCCTTCCAGATCGTCGAACTGGCCGCTTTTGATCGACCAGAACACGCCCAGGACGATCAGCAGCACGAATAGGCCGGACAGCAGGAACAGGAAGCCCAGAATATGGCTCATGGCATCACCAGTTCCTGGGTATGCTGATAATGGAGGGTGTGCTCACGCGAGAGACGGAGCTCGACCAGCCAGCGCCCATTCGCAGGCAGGTGCAGTGCGCCGCCGTAGACGCCGGCATCAAGTTCGGCCAGGGGCAAGGTGAGCTCAACCTGGGTTGCGCCGGGGCGCTGCAGACGCAACTCCGCCTCGACACCATCGACCGGCAGACCGGTTTGATTCCTGACGCGGACCCGGATCGTCCGAACGAGCCCTTTGTCATCCAGGCCGCTGACGTCGATATCCCAACCAAGCTCGGCCTCGCGGTGCGCCTTGGCAAGCTCCGACGAAATCGCAGTGGCCGCTTCCTGATTGTGGGGCACCACGCCGGAGAATCCGCTGTAGACCTCCCCCCCTTTTTTGCTGCCGAGCCACGCCCGCCCGATCGGCTCGGGCAGCCCTTTGTTCGCGATGTAGAGAAAAGCCCCCATGAGCACCGCCAATCCCACGAAGAAAGCCATGAGCAGCTTCGGCACCCAGTGCATGCGTCCACCCCGCCGTCGGAACAGGGTCAGGGCAAACAGCACCAGCGCCGTCGCGAAGAAAACCGAGATGTGGATGGCCACCACATCCAGGCCCGGCCAGCGCCCGACTATGAACACGAAATAGGCGAGCAGCGGGATCAGGCCGGCCAATACTGCACGCAATATGGGGGGCAGGCGGACGAGGCTCCCGATGGCATACAGGACCAGCACGGCGGCCAGTCCGCCAAACAGGGTAACCACGGTGTTATTCATGCTGCTCTTTCGGACTGTCAAAACGGACGGTTTCAGAACGCGCTTCACCAGGCTTGCCCCGGGGCGTGATGACCAGTTCGAAACGATGGGTGTGCTCCGCCAGTTCAGGATCCAGCCGCACGCTGGCCTGGACAAGTCCGCTGTGGCCGGGCTTGATCGTGATTTCGCGGAAATTCCCAAGGTCAAGCGCAGCGGCTGGTATGCCGCTCGCACTGATCACGTAGGTTTGATCCTGCGCAGCCTTGTTGGTGATGTGAACCTGATAGCGATTGCGGATGTCGCCATTCGACAGCACGACGTACAAAGGCTGGCGAATCTGGTTGACGACGCGGTCGTAGCTGCCACGGGTGCTGATGCTGTAGACGAGGTAGGCGCTCATCAGGACCAGCGCCACGCCATAGCCGATGGTTTTCAACCCCTTCCATTGCAATTTGGGGGCGGTCGGGCTGGGCGAAGCCAGGTTCTTTTCCGAATCGTAACGGATCAGGCCACGTGGAAAACTGAACGAGTCCATGATGGTGTTGCAGGCGTCGATGCACAGCCCGCACGAAATGCACTTGTATTGAAGCCCGTCGCGGATATCGATGCCGGTCGGGCATACCTGCACGCACAGTCCGCAATCGACGCAGTCGCCCAGACCTTTTTCATGTCGCTCTGCCAGTGCACGCTCCCCGGCACTCAGACTAGCCTGGCGACGATCGACCGCTACCGGCTCGGCACTTTCCGCGCGGCGCCGTTCGACGACGATACCCCGCCCTGCACGCACCGTGGCTCGCCCATGCGCCCCTTCACCCCGTCTCGCGTCGTAATGCACAGCCAGGGTTTCGGGTTCGTACATCACGCTCTGGAAGCGTCCATACGGGCAGACATAGGTACAGATCTGCTCGCGCATCAACCCGGCGGCGGCGTAGGTGGAAATCGTGAGGATGCTGACGGTGATATAGGCAGCAGCCGCAGCCTGACCCGTGAAAAAGTCCAGCACCAGCTGCGGTGCATAGGCATAGTAGGCCACGAACGTCATGCCCGTCCAGAACGATGCCAGCATCCACAGGGCGTGCGTGCCGCCGACCTTGAGCAGCTTTTCACGATTCCATGGCTGGCGGTAGAGACGCACGCGTGCGGGCCGCTCGCCCTGAATTTTATGTTCGATCCAGATGAAGAAATCGGTCCACAGCGTCTGGAAACAGAAGTATCCGCAAAACGCGCGCCCGACCAGGCCGGTGACGAAGAACAACAGGATGGCAGCGATGAACAGCAGCAGCGCCAGCCAGACGACGTCCTGCGGATAGACCGTGAGACCGAAGATCAGGAAGCGCCGTCCCGGCAGATCAAACAGGACAGCCTGGGAGGGGGCATCGAGCCGCGACCACGGCAGCCACGGCAGCAGAAAATAAATCGCATAGGCCAGCACCAGCACCGTCGTCTTGAAACGACGAAACCGCCCCTTCACCGAGCGGGTAAAAATCGGAATACGCTTCTGGTAAAGCCCTAGCTGCTCTTCTAAGCCTGTTTGCATGGTGTGGCCATTGGATCCGCGGGAAGCAAAAGCCCCCGTGAACGGGGGCTTTGCTCATCTCAATCTGCAGTTTTATTGCCCACCGCCCAGTTCATGGACATAGACCGTCAAAACCTTGATCTGTTCAGGTGAAAGACGTCCAGCCCACGCTGGCATCACACCCTTGTTGAGGCCGCTGGCGATGACACTGCGAATGGCTGCGACTTTTCCTTCCGCGCTGCTTGCGGCGGGTACGTTGGCCCACAGCCAGATATTGTCAGTCAGGTTTGCCGAACCGATCTCCTTGCGCCCCTTGGCATCGGCACCATGACAGTAGTAACAGGCCGCGGTTTCGCTATGGAACAGGACATTGCCGGCTGCCGCCTTGGTTGCGTCATGGCCGATTCCCGAAAGACTGGCCACGTAATTGGCCAGTTGGTCGATCTGCTCGGGCGAGAGCACCTCGCTGAAGGTCGGCATGTAGCCATGACGGCCACCCGTGATCGTTTCATGAATCTTGTCGAACGAACCGCCATACAGCCAGTCGTCGTCGGTCAGGTTGGGAAAGAAGCCCACCACGCCCTGGCCGCCCGCCTGGTGACAGGGCGCGCAGTTGTCGGAGAAGAGCGCCTTGCCCGCCGACAGGATGAAGCCGTTCATGTCCGGGTCCTTGGCGACCTGGGCATAGGACATGGCCGCGACCTTGTCGAAATAGGGCTTTTGCGCGATCGCAGCTCGATTCATGTCCTCAAGCAGAAGCGCACGGGTATTCCAGCTGTGCGTCTTGGTCTCGCCATCGCTGTTGACGTAGGTGATGTTCGACAGACCGCCTATCCAGCCTTTGCCGAACGGCCAGGACGGGTAGATCGTCCAATACACGAGGGCGAACACCACCGTGACGTAGAACGTGTAGACCCACCAGGCCGGCAGCGGATTGTTGTATTCCTGCAGGTCTCCATCCCAGGCATGGCCCGTGGTTTGCACAGTTTGAGATTGTAGTTTTTGCTCGCTCATTGCTTGTCCTTCGTGTCTTCCTGATCGTCCAGGAACGGTATGTTGCGGTAGGACTCGAGTTGATCGCTCCGCTTCTTGCTACCGTAGGCGTAGATCACGATGCCGATAAAGGTGACGAAAAAGATGACCAGGCCAAGGGGTTTGGTGTTTTCGGGTTTCGAGAACCACATCAAAAAGTCCATTTCAAACCCTCCGGCCTGTTTCGATCAGCGGTCGTTGACGAATGCATCGTCCTTGTATTTGCCGAAATCGACCATGGTGCCCAATACCTGCAGGTAGGCCACCAATGCGTCCATCTCGGAAATACCCGAACGATCGCCGTCATAGTTGCCGAAGTTGGCCTGCTCGATCAGGCTCTGCTGCGCATTGGGAATGTGCAGCTGCTTGGCAACGGTCTCACCGAACTTGGCCACGTTCGCCTTGTATTCGGCGTCCGTCAGCGAGTACGGCACCCCGACCTTGCGCAACGCCTTCATACGTTCCGCGATATCGGACGTATCCAGCGGCGTCGCCTTCAGCCAGGGGTAGTTCGGCATCACCGACTCGGGCACCATCGAACGCGGCGCGGTCAAGTGCTGAACATGCCACTCGTTCGAGTATTTGCCGCCTACACGCGCCAGATCAGGGCCGGTACGCTTGGAGCCCCACTGGAAGGGGTGGTCGTATTGCGACTCCGCCGCCAGCGAGTAGTGGCCGTAACGCAGCTTCTCGTCACGGAACGGACGGATCATCTGGGAATGGCAGAGATAGCACCCTTCGCGCTGATAGATGTCACGTCCGCGCTGTTCCAGCGGGGTATAGGGACGTACGCCGTCGACTTTCTCAATGGTTTTGTCGATGAAGAACAGGGGCGTGATTTCCACCAGGCCGCCGACGCTGATCGCCAGCATGGTCAACACCGCCAGCAGGCCGATGTTGGTTTCAATCCATTCGTGTTTGAAGTTGAAGTTCATGATCTATCTTTTCCCGAATCATGCATGAGCCAGCTTGGCAGCCAGCTTGGCTTCCAGTGCGGCGCTTTCGCGTTTGCCCTGACGGATGGTCATGAACACGTTGAAGGCCATCATCACCATGCCGGTCAGGAAGAACATGCCGCCGATGGCGCGCATCGCGTAGAAGGGGTGCATGGCCGCAACCGACTCGACGAACGAGTACTGGAGGTTGCCGAACTCGTCAAACGCGCGCCACATCAGGCCCTGGGTGATTCCGGAAATCCACATTGCGACGATATAGAGAACGATGCCGATCGTGGCCAGCCAGAAATGCCACTCGATCAACTTGCGGCTGTACATTTTGGTGTCCCACAGCTTGGGCATCATGTGATACAGCGAACCGAAGGTGATCATCGCCACCCAGCCCAGCGCGCCGGAGTGGACATGGCCCACGGTCCAGTCGGTGTAGTGCGACAGCGCATTGACTTCCTTCAGCGACATCATCGGGCCTTCGAAGGTCGACATGCCGTAGAACGACAGTGCCACGATCATGAAGCGCATGATCGGGTCGGTACGCAATTTATCCCAGGCGCCCGACAGGGTCATGATGCCGTTGATCATGCCGCCCCACGAGGGCATCAGCAGCAGGATGGAGAACGCGGCAGCCAGGGAGGAGGTCCAGTCCGGCAAGGCGGTCCAGTGCAAGTGGTGAGCGCCCACCCACATGTACATGAAGCCCAGCGCCCAGAAGTGGACAATGGACAGGCGATAGGAATAGATCGGACGGCCGGCCTGCTTGGGCACGAAGTAATACATCATGCCGAGGAAGGCCGCGGTCAGGAAGAAGCCCACCGCATTGTGGCCATACCACCATTGCGTCATCGCATCCTGCACGCCCGAGAACAGGCTGTAGGATTTCATCGAGAACAGGTCGATGGGCATCGCCAGATTGTTAAAGGTATGCAGCAGCGCGGTCGCCAGGATAAAGGCCAGGTAGAACCAGTTGGCCACGTAAATATGCGGCTGCTTGCGGCGCATGATGGTCCCGACGAACACCGTGAGATACGCGACCCACACGACTTCGATCAGGATGTCGATCGGCCATTCCATTTCCGCGTATTCGCGCGACTGGGTATAGCCCAGCATGTAGCTGAAGTCTGCCAGCGCAATGGCGGCCATCCAGCCCCAGAACGTGAAGCTGGCCAGGCCGTCCGAAATCAGACGGGTCTGGCAGGTACGCTGAACCACATAGTAGGAGGTGGCAAACAACGCCGAGCCACCGAAGCCGAAGATCACCGAGGTGGTGTGAACGGGACGGAATCGCCCAAACGAGATGTAGGGACTATCGAAGTTCAGAAACGGCCAGGCCAGTTCGGAGGCGATATATACGCCCACGAACATGCCGATCACCGCCCAGACGATCGACATGATGGCAAATTTCTTAACGACTTCGAAGTTGTACTGCTCCGCACCGGAATATGTGGTTACCGCCATGGCCCGCTCCTGTTGTACCCGAAATGGCGCCTGCGCCGCGCCTTAACAGCATATGCTTATATTAAAAAACTGCGGGATTATATTCCGGCCACTGCTCGTCCCGCAAGCCCAAAACCGGGCTCAGGAAGGCGGTAACAGCAGTTTCAGATCGTGCGCAATGGCTTCCGGACTGCTGCCATAGGGCATGAGCAGCCTCAAATTTCCCTTGGGATCATAGATATACGTCCCGGCACTGTGATCGATCAGATAATCGTCTGCGGCTTTAACCGATGTCTTTTGATAGACGACTTTGTATTCTTTTGCCAACTGCTTCAGTGTTTCGGCATCGGTGTACATGCCGAGGAATCCTGGATTGAAGGCTGGGACGAACTGTTTCAGAATGTCAGGCGTATCGCGCTGCGGGTCCAGCGTCACGAAAATGACCTGAACGCGTCCGGCCTGATCTCCGAGGAGTTTGAGCGCTGCAGCAAAGTCCGACAGTGTCGTGGGACAGACATCCGGACAATGCGTATAGCCGAAAAAGATGGCTACGACCTTACCCTTGAAGTCCGCCAGCGTGCGTACGCGGCCGTTGTGATCGGTCAGGCGGAAATCCCGCGCGAAGCCTGCGCCCGTAATATCGGTCGCCTGGAATGAGGGCGGCTGCGGGGCAGGCTGGCACGCCGACAGCGCGAACAGCGCCATCGCCCAAACCGCGGCGAGCCAGCGTGTCATGCCTTGATCTGCTCGAATAGCTGTCCGGGGATGTCCGCCAGCCGGTATTTGCCGGATTCCACCGCCTTCGCAAGCTTGTCCAGTGTGGTGTCCTGCAGCAGATCAATGATTTTCTTCTTCACAGGTACCCAGCGGAAATGCAGCGGACAAGCCGTTTCATCGCTGCATTTCTTCAGTCCCAACAGGCAACTCTGCGTAAACGCAGGCCCTTCGGTCAACAACAGGATCTGCATCAGGGTGATCTTGTCCCCTCCCTCGCGCAGGCAGAAGCCGCCCAGACGGCCGCGAAAGGAAAACAGCAGGTTGCCCTTGGCCAGGCTCTGCAGGATCTTGGCCAGATAGGGTGCGGGTACACCCAGTTTGGCGGCGATATCCTTGTTTAGCACCGGGGTGGCGTCAGGCTGGGTAGCCATGTAGATCAGCGCCTGAACGGCATACTGACTGGTGCGTGAGAGGATCATTCTGTGCCCCAATGAAATAAATTGGGGACAATATAAAACAATCCTGTCTGAATATCTAGATAGAAGCCCGAATTCCCATACAAATCATACGGGTAAGTTGATGTAATGATCAACCAGCATGATTCCAAACAGCAGACTCAAATACCAGATGGAATAGCGGAAGGTTTGCTTGGCGAGCGCATCGCTATATTCGCGATATAGGCGCCAGCCATAGTGGATGAAGCGGCCGCCGAGCAAAACGGCACCAGTCAGATAGATCCACCCGCCCATGCCTGTCCCGACCGGCAACATGGTCACGGCAAACAGCAGCAGAGTGTAGAGCAGCACATGCAGGCGGGTATAGGCCTCACCGTGCGTCACCGGCAACATCGGCAAGCCGGCCCGGGCATATTCCTCGCGCCGGTATAGCGCCAAGGCCCAGAAATGGGGCGGTGTCCAGGCAAAAATGATCAAGAACAGCAAGAGCGCATCGTGATGGATTTCGCCCGTCGCCGCGGCCCAGCCAAGCACCGGCGGCATCGCGCCGGACGCGCCGCCGATGACGATGTTCTGCGGCGTGGCGGGTTTCAGTATTGCCGTATAGATCACCGCATAGCCGACGAACGTGGCCAGCGTCAGCCACATCGTGAGCGGGTTGACGAACACGTTCAGCAGATACAGGCCGGCCCCACCCACTACGCCGGAAAACACCAGCGTCTGGGTGCTGGTCAGTTCGCCGCGCGGCAGCGGGCGGGCGCGTGTACGCGCCATCACCGCGTCGATTTTCTGTTCAATCAGGCAATTGAACGCCGCCGCCGCGCCGGCCACCAACGCGATCCCGAGCGTGCCGGCCCACAGCGCATTCCAGTTCGGCCAGCCGGGTACGGCGAGGAACATGCCGATCACTGCCGTGAACACGATCAAGCTGACGACACGCAGCTTGCACAAGGCCAGAAACTGCTGGCAACGGCAGGCCGCGCCCTGAACCATCAAGGATTCCATGCTCATCTCCTGTGCACCCGATAATTCAGCACAACCAGGCTGGACAACAACAACGCCGCACCGGCATTGTGTGCGACCGCCACGGCCAACGGCAGGCCAAACAGGACATTGCTGATGCCCAGCGAGACCTGTAGCACCAACAGCCCGCCTATGGCCAGCCCCATGCCGGCATAGCCGGGACTGCGCATCAGGCGCAGAACCAGCCACCCCAAATACAGCGTCACCACCAAGGCCATGACCCGGTGCGTCCAGTGGATGGCGGTCAATGCCGACAATGGCAACAGCTCACCGGTCGCGGTCTCGCCAAGATTCCGGTGCAGGGTGAAGCCCTGCTCGAAATCCATCGGCGGCACCCAGGCACCGTGACACAGCGGAAAATCGGGGCAGGCCAAGGCAGCATAGTTGGTGCTCACCCAGCCGCCCAGCCCGATTTGCATCGCCACCAGGATCAACCCCAGCAAGGCGCCGCTGCGCAGATGGTCGCTATTCGCATAGTAAGTGTGGGCCGATTGGCCGCGTTCGCGCAGCCAAAGCCACAGCAGCAGCGCGAGGGTCGTCATGCCGCCCAGCAGATGCGAACTAACAATCAGCGGTTTGAGCAACTGGGTGACCGTCCACATGCCCAGCATGGCCTGGAACACGATCAGCCCGAGCAGCAACCAAGGCAAGCCAAGGCCGCCATGCGTTTCACGCCGACCGCGCCATGCCAGCATGGCAATGGCCAATACCAGCAATCCCAGCGTGCCGGCAAAATAACGATGCACCATCTCCTTCCAGGCTTTGGCATGGGACACCGGCCCATCCGGGCGCACGGCAAGTTCCGCGTTGATGGCGTCGGCGGCATTGTGCGGGGTCAGTTTGCCGTAACACCCGGGCCAGTCGGGACAGCCCAGTCCGGCGTCAGACAGACGAACGTACGCGCCCAGCACCACTACCCCGAACGCGAGGATCAGGGCCACCAGAATGATTTTTCGATATGTTGTCATGGTCAGCGATCAGCCTATCTGGGACGCCTTGAGCAGCAGCTTGAGGTCTTTCATCATGCGTTCGAAATCGGCCTGCGCCGGGAAACGCAGCATCAGATTGCCCAGCGGATCGACCAGATAGATGTGATCGGCCCGATTCTGCCCGGCAGGAAACTGCGTCACAAAAGCTGCATCCGTCGGCCGCCATACATGCAAATCGGGATGTTCCTGTAACAGCTTCGCGTCCGGCGTGCCGCTGTCGGTCACCACCCACAGCCGCTCGATGCGATCCTGCTCCTTGCCCTGCGCGATCCGCGTCTGGCGCATCAGGTAGAGCTGCCATGCACATGCTGCATCGCAGTGTGCGGAGCCCACATGCACCATCACCCATTTGCCGCGCAGCGCATCCAAATTGTACGGACGGCCATCGGGCGTCCTTCCCGCCGTTTGCTGCAAGGGGGTGACCTTGAGCAGATCGCCGTAATTGGAATGGCTCGCCGGACGCCATCCCGCGTAGGCCAGATAGGCGGCCACCACAGGCATCAGAAACACGCCGACCAACAACAGGAATTTACCGCGCGGGGTCAATTGCATACTCGAAACCATTTCGGACGTTGGGTACATCAGTCATCGTCATCCCGATGACGCTTTACATTCAGGACCAGCCACAACACCGCCAGCGTCGTCGCCAGACTGTACCACTGGATCGCATAGCTGACATGCATGCTGACGCCGGTATCAGGGCGCGGCCAGTCACGCAGCAAGCCATCCGCCAGCGGAGTGGTCTGCAACAGCAGCACCGGTTGCAACGTTAGCCGGGTGGTTGCGGCATAGCGTGCAAAATCCAGGTTCTGCCATACCCGTCCCTGCGACGGCGCATGCATCAACTCGATATAGCGGCTGTGGGGGTCGACAGCCATGCCTTCGAGTCGTACCTGGCCCCCCGGCGTCGGCGGCAAAGGAATCTGTTCGCGAGAGGGCCCTACCGCCACCCAGCCGCGATTGACCAGAATGGCAAGCGGCCCGCCATCTATGATGAGCGGCGTCAGCACGTGATATCCCGCCACGCCTTTGTATACGCGGTTGTCGAGGAAGATGGTATGCGCCGCGTCAAACACGCCGCGCACTTCCAGCTTCCGGTACAGCACGCTGTCGCGTTCCAGCAGCGTGCTGCCGACGTGGATGGGCGCTTCCCGTATCGCCACATCGTAACGCGCCTGCAAGGCGCGCTTGATTTCGGCGCGCCCGCTCTGCCAGTTGCCGAGCCACAAGGTCAGCACAAAAAAGAACAGTGCGGCCAGGGTCGGCCATACCCTCGGGGAAAACTGCCATTCGCCGACACGCAACTTCAGCAAGTGCATCGGCCCGCCAATCCGGTTAGACTGGAATTTTTACGAGCATACCGTTCCATGCGCATCGTTGCCCTGCTCTTCATCGTGTTCATCCTGGCCAGCCTCGCCAGCGCACTCTACTACCTCATCAAGGACAAGGGTCAATCGGATCGCACGGTCAAGATGCTGACGGTGCGCGTTGTACTTTCCCTCACCCTTTTTCTGCTGCTGATGGGTGGCTACTACTTCGGCATCATCCCGCAAACCGGGCTGCGTTAACCCATCCCCCGCAACAAAAAGCCGCGCTGAACGCGGCTTTTTGTTGAACCGGTGCCACGTCAAGCGCGGCCCTCCTGCTGCGTATCAAGTCCCTGGCCTAGATCAACCAGTAAACCAGGATGAACAGCAGCACCCATACCACATCGACGAAGTGCCAGTACCACGACACGGCCTCGAACGCGAAATGATGTTCGGCAGTGAAATGCCCGGCGATCGAACGCAGCAGCATGACGATCAGCATCGTCGTTCCCACCAGCACATGAAAACCGTGAAAGCCTGTCAACATGAAGAAGGTGGCCCCATACACGCCCGCACCCAGGGTCAGGCCCATCTCGGTATAGGCATGATGGTATTCGTAGGCTTGCAGGCAAAGAAAGACCACACCAAGCGTCACCGTCATCCCCAGCCCCAGAATCAGCTGCATGCGGTTGTTCTTTTTCAATCCCCAGTGTGCCCAGGTGACCGTCACGCCTGAACTCAGCAGCAGCAGTGTGTTGATCGCCGGGATGCCCATGCTTCCATCGGCGTGAATTTCAGGCCGTCGGCGGTCAGGCCGGGGCCTGCAGTCGGCCACGCCGCCTTGAACGTGGGCCAGAGTTGCTGCATCGTATCGGACTCGCCCAGCCAAGGTACCGACAGCACCCGGGTATAAAACAGCGCACCGAAGAAGGCGGCAAAGAACATCACTTCGGAAAAGATGAACCAGCTCATGGACCAGCGATACGAGGAATCCACCTGTTTGTTGTAGCGGCCGGCTTCGCTGTCCCGGATCACTTCGCCGAACCATCCGAACATCATGAAAAACAGCACGGCCACCCCGGCCAGCAGCACCCAGAGGCCATGGTTGATTTCGTGCATGGCCATGACGCCTCCCACTGCCATCGTCAGCAGGGCCACCGACCCGATGATCGGCCAGAGCGAAGGTTGCGGCAGATAATATTTATCGGTTTGTGCCAGGCTCATGTCTTCCCCTCTTCCTCGTCTATTGATCGTTTACTTCACGAACTGCAGCACCAGATACACCACCAGCAATAATGTCAGAACAAACACCACACCGCCGATCAATCCGGCGATGATGATCTGTGCCTGCGTCAGACTTTGCGCGTCGTCATCGTAATCGCGCCGTTTGCGCACGCCGAAAAAACTCCAGAACACGGCAAGTGCAGCACGCAGGTTTCCTTTTTCAGCCATGCGGCACTTTTTCCGGCAATGTCGCCGTCTGCGCCTTGGGATCCGTGTTGAAGAAGGTGTAGGACAGGGTCACGGTATGCAAGTCCTTGTCCATCGACGGATCCAGCACGAACAACACCGGCATCTGGCGCCGTTCGCCCGCAGCCAGCTTCTGCGGCGTGAAGCAGAAGCACTCGATTTTCTTGAAGAACGCGCCCGCGCGGGCCGGCCCATAACTTGGCACCGCCTGGCCCACGATTGCATGGTCGCTGTTGTTGGCCGCCTCGTATTCCACCTGCACCAGTTGGCCGGGGTGCACCTTGATACTGCGCTGCGTGGTTCTGAACTGCCACGGCAGCCCCTCGTTGGTATTGGCGTCGAATTCGATCGTCACCCAACGGCTGGTGTCAACCTGGGTGTTTTTCACTAGACTCTGCTCGTCGCCGGAATTGATCCCGGTCACTTCGCAAATCTTGTAATAAAACGGTACCAGCGCAAACCCAAACCCGAACATGCCCAGCGCCACGACGATGAGCTTGGTCAGCGTGTTGGTTTTGCCGGCGGTCATGGCCTATTTCAATCCGTTGTATAGCGTGAACAGGAACAAGCCAATCGCAATGGCGGCCAGAATGCCGGCCGTCAGATATTTGCCGTTTTGCTTGTTGTCAGCCATGCCGATTGAATCGCCGCTCATTTCACCACCGGCGCGGTTTCAAAGGTATGGTAGGGCGCGGGCGAAGGCACCGTCCACTCCAGGCCCTGGGCCCCTTCCCATACCTGATCGCTCGCCTTGGCCCCGCCCTTGATCGTTTTCAGCACCAGGACCAGGAAGATCAACTGGCTGAATCCGAAGATGAAGGCGCCCACGGTTGCAATCTGGTTGAACTCGGTGAACTGCAGCGCATAGTCGGGAATGCGTCGCGGCATGCCGGCCAGTCCGAGGAAGTGCATCGGGAAAAACACGATGTTCATGCCGATGACCGACAGCCAGAAGTGCGTTTTCCCGAGCGTCTCGTTGTACATATGGCCCGTCCATTTCGGCAGCCAGTAATAGATACCGGCAAAAATGGAGAACAAGGCGCCGGAGACCAGTACATAGTGGAAATGTGCCACGACGTAATAGGTGTCCTGCAGCTGGATGTCGACCGGCGCCATCGCGAGCACCAGCCCCGAGAAGCCACCTATCGTGAACAGGCATACAAACGCGATGGCAAACAGCATCGGCGTCTCGAACGTCAGGGAGCCCTTCCACATCGTGGCCACCCAGTTGAACACTTTCACCCCGGTCGGGACTGCGATCAGCATGGTGGAGAACATGAAGAACAGTTGCGCGGCCACCGGCATGCCCACGGCGAACATGTGATGCGCCCACACGGTGAACGACAGGATCGCGATCGACGCGGTGGCATACACCATCGAAGCGTAGCCGAACAAGGGCTTGCGGGAGAAGGTCGGAATGATCTGCGAGACGATGCCGAAAGCCGGCAGGATCAGGATGTATACCTCGGGATGCCCGAAGAACCAGAAGATATGCTGGAACATTACCGGGTCGCCGCCGCCTGCCGCGTTGAAGAAATGGGTACCGAAATTACGGTCGGTCAGCAGCATGGTGACCGCACCCGCCAGCACCGGCATGGTGGCGATCAGCAGATAGGCGGTAATCAGCCAGGTCCAGACGAACATCGGCATCTTCATCAGCGTGAGACCGGGCGCGCGCATGTTGAGGATGGTGGTGATGATGTTGATCGAGCCCATGATCGACGACAGGCCCATGATGTGTATGGCCAGAATCGTCAGGTCATAGGACACGCCGCCCTGGATGAAGAGCGGCGGGTACATCGTCCAGCCGCCGGCCACGGCGCCGCCCGGCAGCCAGAACGACCCCAGCAGCATGATGCCGGCCACCGGCAGGAGCCAGAAACTCCAGTTGTTCATGCGCGGGAATGCCATGTCGGGCGCACCGATCATCAGCGGCACCTGCCAGTTCGCAAAGCCAGTGAAGGCCGGCATGATGACGCCGAAAATCATGATCAGGCCGTGCATCGTGGTGAGCTGATTGAAGAAATCGGGGTGCATCAGCTGCATGCCCGGCTCGAAAAGTTCGGAGCGAATCAGCAGCGCCATCGAGCCGGCGGTAAACAGCATGATGAGCGAGAACCACAGGTAGAGCGAACCGATGTCCTTGTGGTTGGTGGTTGTCAGCCAGCGCATGATTCCGGTGGGATGCGCGTGGTGTCCGTGGTCGTCGTGGGCGTGTGCTGCGTCAGACATGACTGTGCTCTCCTCTCGGTTGTTCACTGCGCGGCGGGGGCGGCGGCGACGGCTGCTCCCCCGCGGGCGGCTGCGATGTCCGCGGGCTGTGCCGCGTCACCCATCTTGTTGTCCCAGGCATTGCGCTCATACGTCACGACCGAGGCGATTTCCGCATCGGACAGTCGGTCGGCGAATCCGACCATGGCGGTGCCCGGACGGCCGCCGTGCACCACGATATTGATATGTGCGGCAATCGGCCCGGTGGCGACCTTGGAACCGTTCATCGCGGGGAACACGCCCGGCAGGCCCATGCCATTGGCCTGGTGGCAGGCGGCGCAGTTGGCTTGATAGACTTTCTCGCCCCGTTCCACCAGTTCCTTGACGTCAAAGGTCTTGGTGTTGTCGGCTGCAGCAGCCTGGGCCGAACCTTTCTTCTTGGCCACCCAGGCTTTGTAATCCTCCTCGGAGACCACTTTGACCACAATCGGCATGAATCCGTGGTCCTTGCCGCACAGTTCGGCGCATTGGCCGCGATAGGTGCCGACCTTGTCCGCCTTGAACCAACTGTCCCGGATGAAACCAGGGATGCCGTCCTGCTTGACGCCAAATGCTGGAACCCACCAGGAATGGATCACATCGTTGGCGGTAATCAGCAAGCGCACCCGCTTGCCAACCGGCACCACCATCGGATCGTCCACTTCGAGCAGGTAGTGCTCGTCCTTGGCCGCCGTGCCGTCGATCTGTTCACGCGGCGTGGCGAGCGTGCTATAGAAGTGAACGCCTTCGTTGAGGTAGTCGTAGCCCCATTTCCACTGATAGCCCGTGATCTTGACGGTCATGTCGGGATTGGAGGTGTCTTTCATCTCGATCACGACCTTGGCGGCCGGATAGGCCATCCCCACCAGGATGATGAACGGGATGATGGTCCAGATGATTTCGACTGTGGTGTTTTCGTGGAAGTGTGCAGCTTTGTGGCCGGCCGATTTGCGGTGCTTGACCAGCGAGTAGAACATCATGCCGAAGACGATGATGAAAATCCCGACGCACACCAGCATGATGAGGTTATGCAGATGGAACACCTCCCTCGCCACCTGACTCGCCGGTTCTTGCAGGTTGTATGCATAGTCTGCCAGTGCTGACTGGCTGGCTGCCCATACCGCCCCCATCACCCCTGCCCTTTGCCACATGCTTTTCATCGCGTTCCCCGTCCTCTGACTTTGTTATGGGTAGTCGTTGCGGCGTGTATTGCCTTATGCCTGCAACTTTCTGCGTAAGGTCGCAGCCAGTTGCAGCCGCGCCTCGTCACTCAGGTACTGTCCGACTTTTGTTTCGCGACCATGAGAACTCAGGCTGAGACGGCAATTTCTGCCTGACGTCCCGCAGTCGCATATCACACGCGCCCATTGGCGATTCATTTCACGGCGCTCTCCATGCGTGCCGGCATGCCACTCCAGCACTACTACATCCCCTTCAATCGTGAGTGTTTCGTAATCCCCTTCCCGGCTGCGCAGCGTCTCCAGTGCCCATGCCAGCAATCCAATCTCCAGTCCGGCAAATGGCAGGAGCAGCCAGTATCCCAGGAAGGCAAAGCCGCTTGCCGTTGCAAAACATACTGTCGCCAGACTCCAGAGCACCAGCTTTTGCTGGCGGTGTGTCAATGAATGGTTAGGGCGGGACTGGAATACAAACGCGCCTGCTGACACACCTTCACAGTCTTCCGTATTCACCTGTTCCATATGGAGAAGCGAGGAAACCGCGTGCGGCATCATGTCGCAGACAGTAACACGACGCCGCTCGCCAGAACAAGCGGTACGCTGGAATTAACTTATTGATTTGTTTATAAAATATCGTTATTACAGACTATTCTAAGATACTAACCAATCAGGCAGCGTCAGCCATTGCGGCATGTTCACCGCCAAACCTTCCCCCTCAAGGAATCCCTGAACGCCCAGACACGGACCAGGCAGACGCGTCCGCAAGGCCGCCAGATTTTCCGCTGCCAGCTGCATCGCCGGCTCGATGTGGTTGCCCACCCACCCTGCCCACGGGACGCGTCGCAGGGCGATCGACTCGGCCGTCAACAACGCATGATTCAGGCAACCGAGTCGCAGCCCCACCACCAGCACGACGGGCAGGCCCAGACGCCGGGCCAGATCCGCCATGTCTTCGTGTTCGTTCAGCGGCACACGCCAGCCGCCTGCGCCCTCGACCACCACGACGTCGGCCACAGCCGCGAGCCGGGAATATGCTGCAGCGATAACGTCGAGTTCGATCCGCACCCCTGCCAACTCTGCCGCAATATGCGGCGCGATGGGTTCTGCAAAGGCGTAGGGATTCACATCCTGCACATCGGCGTCGACGTTGGCTGCGTGTAGCAGCGCGATCACGTCCTCGTTCAGTTCGCCCGGCGCATTGCCGGCCGATACCGGCTTCATCGCCGCCACCCGCAGGCCATGCGCGCGCAGGGCCTGGATCAACGCCACTGCAACCCGGGTCTTGCCGACGCCGGTATCGGTGCCGGTGACGAACAGCCCGCGTGCGCTCATGCCAGCCCCAGCTTGCGGCGTCGCTCGCCGATGTTGAACTGGATCACCTGCCGTCCGTCTTCGCGCTGCGTCTTGTCGCCTACCCACGCGTGGCCATAGACCACTTCAAACGTGGCCGGCAGACGGCCTTCCAGGCGCTGCGACTCATAGGCCTGCTCGAGCCGCGCCCAGGCCGACTTGCCGAGCAGGCCACGCCGACGGGCAGACGCCGCATTGTGCGCGCCGATTCCCTTGAGATCTCGCATCAATGTCTTGAGATCGGCGTAGGTCAGCGTCAGCATCTCCATTTCCATCACCGGGCTCGAGAAACCGGCGTGGATGAGCATGTCGCCGATGTCGTGCAGATCGATGAAGCGGTTGACGTGCGGCGCATCGTCGATGGCCGTGAAGGCCTCGCGTAGTTCCTTCAGCGTGTCGGGACCGAATGTGGCGAAGATCAGCAGGCCGCCTGGAGCCAGCACCTGATGAAACCCCTTGAACGTGGCTTCAAGGTCGTGCGCCCACTGTATGGCCAGGCTGGACCAGACGAGATCCATGCTGTTGGGCGAAAGCGGAAGCCGCTCCATATCGGCGCACACCAGATGATTCGCCTCTGCAGGCGAAGGCGCCAAACGATGCAGCACGCGCCGTGCCCACGTCGGCTGTGGCAGGCGAGTACGCGCCGCCTTCAGCATGGCCGGCGCGATGTCGAGCGCACAGAATTCGGCTGCCGCATAGCGCGAACGCAGATGCGCCAGTCCATAGCCGGTGCCGGTACCGACATCGAGCACGCGGCCCGGCTGCAGTGACATGAAATCGAGACGTTCCAGCAGGCGATCGCTTACTTCGCGCTGCAATACCGCATGCGCGTCGTAGCTGGCGGCGGCATGGTCGAACGCGCGCCTTACTTCGGCGAAATCGAGTTCGGCTTCAGTCATGGGCAAAGCGTCCGATTGCGGCAGCCACGTCTGCGCTGTGCGACAGATGCGGCGCATGCGCGGCCCGGGCCAGTTCGACATACCGTGTATCCGGGAGGGTTTCAGCCAGCCAGCGCCCTGCCGCCACCGGGGTCAACGCATCGAGTGCGCCATGCAGCACCAACGTCGGCTGCGCCAGCTGCGCCAACTGCTCACGCAAGTCTGTTTCACGCAGCATCGTCAATCCGCCCGACAAGGCTTCGGCGCGTGCCGGCGGCAGGGCCAGAAAGTGCTGGCGCAACTGCTGCAACAACGATTTTTGATCGGGCACGCCACGTGTCTGCAAGCTGAGAAATCGCAACAGCGTAGCCTGCGGGTCGGCCAGCAGCGCGGCGCCGAAATCTTCCAGGTCGGTTGCGGGCATCCCATGTAACCAGCGTTCATCCGCAACGAATCGCGGCGTCGAGGCCAGTAGGATCAGGCGTCTCAATTTGCCGGGATGATCAAGCGCAGCGCGCATCACCACTTGCCCACCCAGTGACCAGCCCAGCACGGTGCTGTCTTCCGGAACCTGTTCCGCCAGATCGTCTGCCCAACTCTGCAACGAGTTGCTCGGCAGATCATTGCGCCCGCCATGTCCCGGCAAATTGAGTGCGCGCACATCGAAATCGTCAGCCAGACATTGCACCAGCACGTCGAAAACGCGTGCGTTCATGCCCCAGCCATGCACCAGCACCAGGATGGGCTTAATCGAGCGCATGCAGGGCCTCGAGCAGCTGAGCGACATCGTCGGCGCTATGCGACGCCGACAGCGTAATGCGCAAGCGCGCCGTGTTGACGGGGACTGTCGGCGTACGGATGGCGGGCACCATCAGGCCACGTTGCAGCAGGTCTTTCGACAGCCGTACCGCATCGGCATTTGCACCGATCACCAGCGGCTGGATCGGTGTGTCCGAGGGCATCAGAACGCCCCGTTTCAAACCTGCCAGGCCTTGACGCAATTGCGCGACATGCGCACTCAGCCGTTCGCGCCGCGCTGTGCCTGCTTCGATCTGGCGCAGGCTCTCCAACAGGCATGCCGCCAGGTGCGGCGGCGAAGCAGTCGTGTAGATGTAGGGGCGCGCCTTCTGGATCAGCCACTCGATCACCTCCGGCTGCGCCGCCACAGCGGCACCTGACACGCCAGCCGCCTTGCCCAACGTGGCCAAGTAGATGACACGGTCACTTGCACGTGCAGCTTCCGTCAGTCCCCCTCGACCCTCATTCAGCACACCGAAACCGTGCGCATCGTCGAGATACAGCCAGGCGTCGTAACGTTCGGCCAGATCGAGCAGGGCGTCGACTGGCGCCAGGTCGCCATCCATGCTGAAGACCAGGTCGGAGACAATGAGCTTGTCCTGGGCCGTACTACCTGCGAGTTGCGATTCAAGTTGGGCGAGATCGTTGTGGCGGTAGCGGGAGAAACGCGCACCGGACAGTTGCGCTGCGTCAACGAGCGAGGCATGGTTGAGCTTGTCGGCAAAGAGCTCGCCGTGGCGGCCGACCAACGCGGTGATCACCGCGAGGTTCGCCATGTAGCCGGTGGAAAACAGCAGGGCCGCCGGCTTGCCGACGAAGTGCGCGAAAGCGGCTTCGAACACGTGATGAAAACGATGATGGCCGGTAATGAGGTGCGCGGCGCCCGCGCCGACCCCGCACTGGTCGAGCGCGGCGTGTCCGGCGGCAACCAATGCCGGATCTGCAGCAAGACCCAGATAGTCATTGCTGCAGAAGGAAATGACGCGCTGGCCGTTGATCGTGACGTGGGCGCCTTGTGCGCCGTCGAGCAGCGGGCGCCGCCGTTCGAGATGATCGGTCCTCAGCGCCGCCAGCCCCTGCTGCAGGCGGGTCAGCGCAGCAAAACTCACAACGGCTGCAGGCCCAGCGAATCGAACAGGCGTTGATCGCGTTCCCACTCGGGGTTGCCGGTGGTGAGCAGCTTCTCGCCGTAGAAGATCGAGTTGGCGCCGGCGAGAAAGCACAGCGCCTGCACGGCGTCGCTCATCTGCTGGCGACCGGCAGACAGGCGCACGAAGCTCTTCGGCATGGAGATGCGCGCCACCCCGATGGTGCGAACGAACTCCAACGGATCGAGCGCCTCGGTGCCGGCCAGCGGCGTACCCTCGACCTGGACCAGCAGGTTGATCGGCACCGATTCGGGCTGCGGATCGAGCGAAGCCAACTGTGCGATCAGGCCGGCGCGCTGGGTGCGCGACTCGCCCATGCCGACGATGCCGCCGCAGCAGACGTGCAGGTCGGCATGACGCACGCGCTCCAGCGTGTCGAGGCGATCCTGGTATTCGCGGGTGGTGATGATCTCGCCGTAGAACTCGGGCGCGGTGTCGAGGTTGTGGTTGTAGTAGTCGAGACCGGCGTCCTTCAGCTGCTCGGCCTGGCCGTCCTTCAGCATGCCCAGCGTGGCGCAGGTTTCCAGGCCCAGGGCCTTCACTTCGCGCACCATGTCCAGCACGGGTTCGAGGTCGCGCTGCTTGGGGCCACGCCAGGCCGCGCCCATGCAGAAGCGCGACGCGCCGGCGGCCTTGGCGGCCCTGGCGGCAGCCAGCACGTCGTCGAGATCGAGCAGGCCCTGGTTTTCCACGCCGGCGTCGTAACGTGCCGATTGCGGGCAATAGCCGCAGTCTTCGGAACAGCCGCCGGTCTTGATCGACAGCAGCGTCGACAACTGCACGCGATTGGGGTCGAAGTTTTCACGATGCACCGTTTGCGCCCGATACATCAGGTCGGCAAACGGCAAGGCGAACAGCGCCTCGATGTCGGCCATGGATAGGCGCGCAGGCGGTTGAGTCATGTCATTCATTGATGGCTACCTCGATGGTCATGTCCTGCCACGGCTCGCGCGCGGCCCGGTAAATGTCAAACAACGCCCACGGCACGATCACCACCACAGCGAATCCCAGCACCAGCATCAGCCCCTGCCAGCCCCCCAGCAGGTCGTAGAGCGGCTGGCCGAACACCACCAGACTGCCCATTACGCCGTAATAGCGGTAACCTGCCCATTTGTTGTAATGCGCCGTGCGCGGGTTCGGATGGTGCGCGATACTGGCATAGACGAAAATCGACGCACCCAGCCAGATCATGACCGGCGGCAACGACAGCACGAACGGCAGGAAACCGATCTTGTGGCCGGCAAGCAGCTTGCCCAGCAGTAGTGCCGTCAGCGAAATCAGCAACACCACGACGGTGATGAAATTGAACAGCTGCGCGGCGAAGCGGGAAGATGAAGCTGGAATGACGCGTTTGGCTTTCATGACCGCAATTTTCAGGGTGCACGCAACCTCTGTCAAATTTCATTGACGATAAAATTGAACATCCGATCAATTTTTAATCAAGTCGCCCCGCGAACCTGCCTGCTGTGTGGCGGCGCGGCGCGCACTGGGCATGTATGCCCAGCCTGCCTGGCCGATCTGCCTTGGCACACGCAGCCACAGTGTCCGCAGTGCGCCACCCCCACGCCCCAGGGACAGACCTGCGGCGCCTGCCTCAAACGCCCGC
Source organism: Pseudomonadota bacterium (assembly GCA_043821985.1). Classification (GTDB taxonomy): domain Bacteria; phylum Pseudomonadota; class Gammaproteobacteria; order Burkholderiales; family Thiobacillaceae; genus Thiobacillus. The sequence goes on along the minus strand of JBDRCF010000041.1, from coordinate 114,467 downwards.
CTGCGTTCGACCGGACCATTGCGGCGCTGAGTTATGTCTTTCCGCTCGACCGATTGATTCCGCATCTGAAATACCATGGCCAGCTTGCCATCGCACCGGCGCTGGGCGAGTGGCTGACCCGGGCCACGGAAGCTGCACCGGTGCCGGATCGCATGATTGCCATGCCCCTGCATGCGGTACGCATCCGGGAGCGCGGCTTCAACCACGCCACCGAAATCGCCCGTGACGTGGCGGCCCGGCAGGGACTCCCGCTCGATCTCAGCAGTTGCCAGCGCATCCGCGACACGCCTCCCCAGATGGGGCTGAAACACGATGCACGGCGCCGTAATCTGCGTGGCGCATTTGCCTGTTCTGGAGACATACGGGGGCAGCACATCGCGCTGGTCGACGACGTAATGACGACCGGTACCAGCCTAGACGAACTGGCTGCAACGCTGAAGCGGGCTGGCGCACGCGAAGTGACGTGCTGGGTAGCAGCGCGCACGCTACGCCCTGGGGCCTGACTCCCCAAATCTCAGCCGATAACCGGCGCACTCGGCTTGTTGCCACCCTTCCCGGGACGCGCAACAAGCCTGTTGCGGGTGGGATCAGGCGGCCTGGGCGTACGCCGGCACGGCCATCCGTGGGAACCCCTCTTCGATCGGCAAAGCCGGATCACGCGACCACTCGTTCCACGAGCCGAAATAAATCTTCACATGCTTGATGCCGGCCTCCTTGAGAATGAGGAAGGTATTGGATGCACGCGCGCCCTTGAAGCAGTACACGATCACCGACGACTCCGGCGTGATCCCGGCAGTGAGGCATTCGGCCAACACCTCTGGCCCCGTCTTGAACACCGGGCCGTCGGCACCCGGCTTCATCAGGCGATACCACTCGATCCAGCGTGCGCCGGGAATGCGGCCCTTGCGCGGACAGAAATCCGGGCCATAAGGCGACGAACTCACCCCGATCCATTCGTCGACGTCGCGCACATCGAGCAGCGCTGCACTACCGGTTTTCATTGCGGCAAGCATTTCGTCCTTGTCCACCATCACGTCAGCCGGTACGCCGGCCGGGAAAGTTGCAGGCGTCGATGTCACCGCCTCCGTACTGACCGGAAGACCTTCCGCCAACCAGGCTCGATAGCCGCCGTGCAGCACCTTGATTCTTGGGTAGCCGAGATAACTGAGGATGAAATAGCCGCGACAGGATTGGCCAAAGCCCGTATTCATGGCGTCCTCGTACAGCACGGCCGTTTCCTTGCCCGAGAGGCCGGCCGCTCCGAATGCCTCAGCAAACTTTTCCTTCATCGCCGCGAGCCCGTCCGGGTCGCTGGTCGCCAGATAGGTGAAGATCTCGCGCAGATTGACCGCGCCAGGCAGATGTCCTTTGGCGTACACGTCAGGGTCGCGGGTATCGATCACGACCATGGGCTCGCTCGCCATGGCGGCTTGCAGGTCGGCGGGTTCAATCAGTACGCTCATTCATGTCTCCCGGGGCGGAATGAAGATGCGTCTGCTTATGCAGCAAGCATGCCAACCCTGAAAAGTCGAATGAAATCAAACCTGACCGAATTCCGCTTCAGCCCGGGCCACGACGGATCGTTTACAAAATGCTGACAGATTGCGGGGAACGCTCAGGGAACGCAGAAGGGCTCCGCGAGGACATTGCCGGCTTGGTCTTCGCGATGAACCTGGCCTACGGACCGGTCAACCGTAGATTTCTTCCACCGCAAAAATCCGTCGGTGTTCGCGCATGGCATAGCGGTCGGTCATCCCCGCGATGTAATCGGCCACGGCGCGTGCGCCCTCGAGCGATTCGCGTGTCTGGTGCTCCGGTGGCAGCAGGCGGGCATCGCCGGTGAAGGCCGTGTAGAGATCACTGATGATGCGCCCTGCCTTGGCACTCATGCGCGCCACCTTGTAATGGCGGTACAGGTGGCGCAGCAGGAAGCGTTTGAGTTCCCGGTGCTCGTCGAGCAGCGCGGGGCTGAACGCTGCCAGCGGCGGCGCGGCACGTACCTCGCCCAGGGTCTGCACGCCGCTGTTCTCGACGTTCATGCGCGTGGTATCCACCAGATCGAGAATCAGCGTGTTGATAATGCGGCGAACGGTTTCGGTCACCACGCGGCGTCCCTGCAAGGCCGGATATTTAGCGCGTACTTCGGCAAGGTGGCGGGCAAAGATCTGGACTTCGCTCAACTGCTCCAGCGTGATCAGCCCGGAGCGCAGGCCGTCGTCGACGTCGTGGTTGTTGTAGGCGATCTCGTCCGCCAGGTTGGCAATCTGTGCCTCGAGCGAAGGCTGTTGCTTGTTCAGGAAGCGCTCGCCCACTGCGCCGAGCTTTTCCGCATTGGCGAGCGAGCAGTGCTTGAGGATGCCCTCGCGCGCCTCGAACGTGAGATTCAAGCCCTCGAATTCGGCGTAGCGTTCTTCCAGGATATCCACCACGCGCAGTGATTGCAGGTTGTGCTCGAAACCGCCGTGTTCACGCATGCAGGCATTCAGCGCGTCCTGGCCGGCATGGCCGAACGGCGTGTGGCCCAGATCGTGCGCCAGTGCGACCGCTTCCACCAGGTCTTCGTTCAGGTTCAGCAGGCGCGCGATGGTGCGGCCGATCTGCGCGACCTCGATACTGTGGGTGAGGCGGGTGCGGAACAGGTCGCCTTCGTGGTTCACGAATACCTGGGTCTTGTACTCCAGCCGCCGGAACGCGGTGGAATGGATGATGCGGTCGCGGTCACGCTGGAATTCGGAACGCGGCGCGGCGGAAGGTTCGGGATGCAGGCGACCACGGGTTTGGCTGGAATGCGCTGCGTAGGATGCGAACGACGGTTCCATCAAGTCTCCTTCAGTGTGGCGCAGTGAGCACGTCGGTCAGCACATCGGTCGGCACGTCCGCGGTAATCACCGCCTCGCCCAGTTTCTTCAGCAGGACGAAACGCATCTTTCCGCCCTCCACCTTCTTGTCGTGGCCCATGTATTCCAGGTATGTGTCCACGCCCAGATCGGGGGCGACGTCTGGCAGTCCGGCGGCGCGGATCAGCGCACGCGTTCGCGCAACGTCGGCTTCGGACAGCCAGCCCATCCGTCGCGACGTTTCCGCCGCCATCACCACGCCGGCCCCCACCGCCTCGCCGTGCAGCCAGTTGCCGTAACCCATGCCGGTTTCGATCGCATGACCGAAGGTGTGCCCCAGGTTGAGGAGCGCACGGATACCACCTTCGCGCTCGTCCTGTCCCACCACCTGTGCCTTGATCTCGCACGAACGGTAGATCGCATGGGTGATCGTCGTCGGGTCGAGCGCGCGCAGCCTGTCCATGTTGGCTTCCAGCCAGGCAAGAAAGTCGGCATCCCAGATCAGGCCGTACTTGATCACCTCGGCGAGTCCTGCCGACAATTCGCGTGCAGGCAGCGTCTTCAAGGTGCCGGTGTCGGCCAGCACCACTTTCGGCTGGTAGAACGCGCCGATCATGTTCTTGCCGAGCGGATGGTTGATCCCGGTCTTGCCGCCCACCGACGAATCGACCTGCGACAGCAGCGTGGTGGGAATCTGGATGAAGGGTACGCCGCGCTGATAGCTCGCCGCCGCGAATCCGGTCATGTCACCGATCACGCCGCCGCCCAGCGCGATCAGCGTGGTCTTGCGCTCGGCGCGCTGGGTCAGCAGCGCATCGAAAATCAGGTTCAGCGTTTCCCAGTTCTTGTAGGCCTCGCCGTCCGGCAGCACTACCTGCGCAACCGACACCCCCGCAGCCTCCAGTGTTGCCTTCAACTGCGCCAGATACAACGGTGCCACAACGGTGTTGGTGACCACCATCACACGTTTTTGGGACAAGTGCGGCAGAATCAGCTCAGGCCGGCCCAACAGCCCCGAGCCAATGTGGATAGGGTAGGAGCGGTCGCCGAGATCGACATGGAGGGTTTGCATGAAACTGAAAAAAGACAAGAGGGTTGTTCGATTGTAACCAAAGCCGGCATATTCCCTGAATTAACGCGTATGGCACATTGCTTGCTGAGCCCATACTCCATTAACTAATGATGACCCATGAATCCTCAACCATCCAACTGCGCCGTTCATTTCCGCATTTTCATGGCCGGAACACATACGCATGCCAAGCAGCGGCTTTGTTTCTGCGTCGTCAACTCGACAGGGATGATGAAATCCCATTCACACCCATCCATCGTTCGGCCTGATTCCCATGCCTGACCGCATTCTGCTGGTTTCACCGGCGTCTCCATTCAATCCCCAGTCGGGTGCACAACAGCGCACCGCCTTGCTGTACGAAGCCCTGCAGACGTTGGGGGAAGTGGATGTGCTGCTGCTCGAGCCAGTCGCCGGCTCCAGCCGGCTGGACTCATCGCCCAAACCCGGGATCCTGGCGCATGGACACTGGCACCAGCGTCCGTTCGGCATCGGGAAATTCAAACCGGACAGGACACTGAACCTGGCACTCAAGGCGGATGGCGTTGACCTCAAGCGCTATAGGCTGATCGTCAGCCGCTATCTCAATCCACTCGCCAAACTGGTCGTCCCGCCCGGGGTACACAGCGTGGTTGACCTGGACGACTGGGGCTACCATTACGGACCCGGTGCACTGGCACTGGCCGCACAGTTCAAATCGCAGTATGCAGCCTGGCTGGCAAAACGACAGCTCAAACGCTTTGATGCGTATTTCTTTGTCAATCGCCGCGACCAGGCGCAGCATTGCGAACTCCAGTCGGCACTGCTACCCAACATCCCATACGCGCCCCCCACCCAGCCATTTCCACAGACAAACAGTTCTGTTCTGCTGTTCGTCGGCTCGCTTTGGTATGCGCCCAATCGCGAGGGCATCGACCGTTTCCTGGCCCGCTGCTGGCCGGCCATCAAGTCTGCCCATCCGGAGGCAAGACTGCTACTGGTAGGTGCCGCACCGCCCGCCGTGCGACAAGCATGGGAACAGTATCCCGATGTTTCCGCCCCCGGTTTCGTTGACGATCTGGGCGAGGCGTATCGCAATGCTGCATTCACCATCGCGCCGATTTACTCGGGCGGCGGTACCAACATCAAAATTCTGGAATCGCTCGCTTATGGCCGGGCATGCATCACAACGCCCCACAGCGCCGATGCCTTCAAGGAATATCTGGGAAGCGCAGGCTTGGGGGTTGCCCGGGACGACAGACATTTTGCCGAGCAATGCATCGCCTGGCTGGAAGATAGCGATGACCGGAGACGCAACGCAGAAGCGGGCTGGAACAAGGTCACGGCACGCTACACACGTCCCCACTTTATCGAGCAAGTCACGCAACTTTGCGCGCCATTCCTCATGATGGCCCAGACATGATGATGCACAGGCAATCCCTGATCGACCAGGCCATTATTGCCCGTAATCTTCTGCAGGTCGTGCTCCCTCTGCATCGATTACGGGCCTCGGCAGCCAGGCCCATCCTGCCGGAAACACCCTCGCATTTCGCCATCATCGCGGGCGATGTCACCGATCCCTCCAGCTCCCTGGGCGACCTGGCCATGTTCAGTGCCTTGATGCAATCGCTTCGAGCACAAAATCCGGACTCGATATTCACCATCATCGGCGAACGGTGCCACACCATTGTCGTACCTGGAATTGGCGAGACGCCGGTCGTACCCGCATGGTCCGGGAAATCTGGAACGCTCGCTTTCGACGAATTGATACGCCAACACCATGCCTTGTTTGTCATGGGCGCCGACATCCTGGACGGCAAATATGGGGCTGCTCTGGTACAACGCATCGTTGCCTACTGCAATCACAGCGTATTGCTCGGTATTCCAGCCACGATGCTGGGCTTCAGTTTCAACCGCAACCCAAGGGCCCCTGCGGTCCACGCCCTGTCGAGACTGCACCCCCAGGTAACCGTCAACATCCGCGACCAGCCGTCTCTTGACCGCTTCACCCGGATTGTTGGCGTCCTTGCGCAGCTATGTGCGGATAGCGCCTTCCTGATGCCTTCCGCCACCGACCCCATCGCCGAGCCAGAAGCCTGGATCGCCTCCATGCGCCAGGAAGGCCGAACACCCGTGGGCATCAACCTGAATGCCCACGCGCTGGCACCTGCCATTGCAGAAGTGGGCATGGATCAGCTGATCGACCATTTCGCCGAACAGTTCAAGCGTGCAGGCGAGCAGAATGGGCTCGCCTTCATGCTGCTTCCACATGATCTCAAATCGCAGTCAGGCGACGTGGGCATGTTGCAGGCACTCGATCAGGCACTGCAACGGAAGGGGTTCACGCACGTACGCTATGCCTCGATCGATCAGCCCGACAAAATCAAACGGCTCACAGGCCTGCTCGATCTTGCCATTACCGGACGCATGCATCTTGTGATCGCCTCGCTGAGCAGCGGCACGCCTACGCTGTCGATTACCTACCAGGACAAATTCGAAGGCCTTTACCAGCACTTCGAACTGTCGCTCGAACACACCATTACCCCGATGCAATGTCTTACCGACGAGCTCCTGAGGAAAATCAACGATGCATTCATGCATAGGCACGACAATCGCGCACGTATACTCAGCCACCTGCCAAGAGTGAAAGCACTGGCTTCGCGAAACCTTGCGATCTCAACATGCACCCCCTCCGATTAGAAGAAAATACGCCTGAACATCAAGGAGAATTCGTTTCCTATCAGTCCAATTTGACGTATTGGACACCCTCAGGATGTGCCGAGATGCTGGCGCCATCCCGCAGGGTTATCTGAACTGCGAGCAACGCTTCACGACTCAAGCATTTCCGTTCAATAAGGTAACCGCCAACATGATAAAAATAACTTCATCAGAACGCTCGCCGAACTGGAGCCTCATCTCGAACTACACTCACCCCATTGAGGTAATGGGGCGGGAGGATTTGACAGCGATCATCAAGCGAAAGATGAGGCTGTTTCAAACCGAGCACGCACTTAAGCTCTATCGTTTTCGCCCGTTTGCCAAGAAACTTCTGGGCAGAAACTGACACGATTTCGCACATGGATATATGAGCCCTGATCATAATGACTGCCTCTCTCCGCAAGCGCCCCAGCAATCCCAGATGAGATGCCATCTTTGCAGCGCAGAAACCAGGATCATGTTCACTGCGGAGGTTCTCCACAAATACATGGTTCCCTATCACTACTGCGCAGCGTGCGACCACCTGTTTGTCAGCAATCCAATCTGGATGGAAGAAGCTTATTCGGATGCCATCGCGCAGGAAGACACGGACGTTGCTGCCCGGAATGTCTTTAACGCGTTAAGGCTCGCCGCAATCGATTTCCTGGCCCTGGGCGATCGCGGGCAGGGGAAATACGTTGACGTGGCAGGAGGTTATGGGCTGCTGACCCGCCTGATGCGCGACCTGGGATTCGACTACTATTGGTCTGACCCCTATGCAAACAACCTCTATGCGAGAGGTTTCGAGTACGATCCCGCGCTAGGCGCCTGTCTGGCCGTCAGCGCCATCGAGGTCCTGGAGCACACGACCAATCCGCTCGATTTCATACAACGCACCCTGGCCGACCACCAGTCCGACACATTCATCTTCACGACCGAAGTCTTCGCCGACAATGACCCGCCCCTGCCTGATCACTGGGGTTATTACGCATTCGAAACCGGCCAACACATCGCTTTCTTTTCCCGCCAGGGGCTGACGCGCCTGGCCGAACGACTGGGCATGACTTACTACCCGCTGGGACGCCTGCATGTCTTTTCGAAGAAAAATCTGCCGCGCTGGAAACTCAAACTGGCCAGCTGCAAATGGCTGGTCATCCCCCTCGCATTAATTGCGGCATCAAGACTGGGCTCCAGGCGAGGCCGGGATCAGGCAATAATACGCAACCGAACGAACCGGACCCAGGCATAGAGTTTGCTTTTCAATCCCCCATGTTCTCCTTCGACTCCGTATCACTCAAAGAAAAATGAGCCTTGGCCATTCCATCCGCCATGGCGCCAAGTGGGTCTTCATCGGCAACACCGGCAGCCAGGTCGTCAACTTCGCGCTGGGATTGATACTTGCGCGCCTCCTGGTGCCGGCCGAATTCGGCATGGTGGCGACCATCCAGATCTTCACCAGCCTGGCCGGGTTCGTTGCCGGCGGCGGCATGGGACAAGCCATCGTACGCGCCAAGGAAGCCGGCAAGCGTGATTACGATCTGCTGTTCACGCTGCAATTCCTCATCGGGCTGGTGATCGTCAGCTTCTTCTTCGTCATCGCCCCCTGGTTCGGACGCTGGTACGCGAACCCTGTGTATGCCGATCTGCTGCGCGTGGCCGCGTTATCCTTCCTCGTACGCCCATTTTTCAATGTACCCAGCAATATGCTGCATCGAGAAATGCGCTTCAAGGCCAAGACTGCAGTCCAATTGACCAATTTAGCGGTCTACAACAGCATTGCTCTGAGCCTGGCTTATCTAGGTTATGGCCCCTGGAGCCTGATCCTGGCCGGACTTTTCGGTTCGATTTCAGGAGCGCTGCAATTTTCCTGGTATGCACGCTGGCGCCCGGGCATTTGCTTCGATTTTGCGCGTGCAGGCGAATTGATGCGCTATGGCTTACTGGCCACTTCAAATAATGTGGTCAGCTACCTCCAGAGTCAGGTAACGATTTTCATTTTGTCTCGGTCGGGCAATGCAACTCTGGTCGGTCTATTCAACAAAGCATTAAGCCTGGCTTACATGCCATTCACAATGATCAGTGGTTCCGCATATGAACCGGTTTTTCGGGCCATTGCACAATCTGCCGACAATCCAGACCGCATACGCTACCTGTATTTACAGAGTATTCGGCTAGGGTGTATTTACACATACCCTATATACGTTTTGCTGTATTGGTTAGCGCCTGAAGCAATTCGGTTCTTTTATGGCGCAAACTGGCTAGGCTCTGCAGAACCATTATCCATACTTATATTTGCGGGGTTCTTCATGTCGATAGGCCACCCTGCAGGCGCGTTGCTGGCAGCCATAAATTTGTTAGGAAAAGAACTGGTTATCCAGCTTGTCAATCTGGTTATTCTGATACTAGGCATGCTCATCGCCATTCCCTATGGTCTCAAGGGTGCAGCGTGGGTAGTCGTTTTCTCACAATTCGTAGGCATGATTTACATTACTTTTGTTGCATGCCAAGCAATCCGGATCCGGTTTGTAGACATTGCGCGCGCAGTCATTCCCGCCGCTGTGCATGCAATCATTTTGCTCGTTTCGCTAGCCGTGCTCGAGAAACTGACCGGCAATGTCATACAAGGAGATTTTCTAACACTTGCTTTCTTTGGGACGGCAGCAGCCGGGATAATTGTACTGGGCGGCCTATTCTCTCCCTTTGAGGCCATGCGTGCCGAAAGCAAGAAAATGATTGGCGTCGTACGTAATCGCTTGGCTTTGGCAGGGAACAAAAAATAATGAATCAGAAAATTTCAGCAATCGCTTTTTATCTACCTCAATTCCACCCCATTCCAGAAAACGATTTGTGGTGGGGCAAAGGTTTTACTGAGTGGACCAATACCGCCAAAGCCAAGCCCCTGTTCCAAGGACACTATCAACCGCATGTTCCGGCCGATCTTGGTTTTTATGACTTGCGTTGTGCCGAGAGCCGTGAAGCGCAAGCAAAATTAGCAAAGGAATATGGCATCACAGGGTTCTGTTATTACCACTACTGGTTTGGTGGGAAACGAATTCTGGAGCGGCCTTTCAATGAAGTCCTCTCCTCTAGTCAGCCCGATCTTCCATTCTGCTTATGCTGGGCAAACCAGACTTGGACCGGTATTTGGCATGGGACACCCAATAAAATTCTAGTCGAGCAGACCTACCCTGGCGAAGCCGACTATCGCGCGCATTTTGAAGCCTTGCTGCCAGCTTTTTCCGATTCGCGCTATATCCGGGTTCAAGGAAAACCACTGTTCGTGGTGTACCGGCCCTCAGAACTACCCGATGCCAAAGCATTTGTCAGGTTATGGACAGAATGGGCGCAGGCAGCGGGATTACCCGGCTTTTATTTTGTTGGCGTAAACCACAATGACAAATGGACACCACAGCAAGATCATTTTGATGCCGCAATTTTGCAAAAACTCCCACCCAAAAAACCCAATGTGCCGTGGAAATACCCATTGCTCAAACTCCGCCAGCTTCGTCACAACTTCCAACTGACGATTCACAGGTATGCGGATATCTACCCCACGCTCACTCGGAATGAACAGCCAAACCATGTCGAGTTCCCGTGTGCCATTCCAAATTGGGACAACACACCTCGTTCAGGACTCAACGGACTGGTCATGCAGGACTCAACACCGGCATTATTCCAGCAACACTTCGATGCCTGTCTGCGCAATGCCAAACGGTTGCCGGAAGACCAACAGATCGTATTCGTAAAATCATGGAATGAATGGGCTGAAGGTAACCATCTGGAACCTGATCTTCGTTATGGCCATGCCTATCTAGAGGTTGTTAAAAACGCACTTGACAATCCAGGCCGGTCTTAAGTCTCTCAGTTGCACGCGCGACCAGTAGCTCACCTATGATCGATCCCATTACCCGTTTTCTCCACCGCGACGCTGGCAAGCATGGTCCCATCATGCTCATGTATCACGCCATCGCATCAGGGAAAGATACGCCAGCCTGGCCTTGGGCCGTATCCATGCAGCAATTTTGCGACCAGCTCAATTTCCTGGCCACAGAAGGCTATGCCACGCCAACCATGAACGAACTGATCGCCGCGCCGGCGAAGAAATGGCAGGGACGCACGGCTGTAATCACATTCGACGATGGCTATGTTGACAATCTCGCCGCCTGCGAAGAACTACAGAAACGCGGCATGCGTGCCACATGGTTCATCGTGTCCGGCTCGATCGGCCAGCCACCACGCTGGCCCGAGGATGGCCGCCCCGCAGGCCGGCTACTGAACGCTGACGAACTTCGCGAAATGCGGGCAAATGGCATGGAAGTTGGTTCCCACACAGTCAGCCACACGCGCATGACAGGACTCGACGACATGAATTTGATGCGGGAGCTAGCCCATTCCAAGGCCACTCTAGAGGATCTCCTTGGCAGCCCTGTCGACAGTTTTGCCTATCCCTATGGCGATTGGGACGCGCGCTGCGCTGAGGCAGTGCAACAGGAGGGCTACAGCGCGGCCTGCACCACCCGCACCGGCTGGGCATTACGCGACAATACCCCTTACCAATTGCGACGGCTGACCGTATTCAATACGGACACCACTAGCAGCTTCGCACGAAAACTTTATTTCGGGAGCCACGACGTGCGCTGGAGAGACATCGCCCGCTATGCCTTGCGACGATTTCGAAGTGCCTGAGTTGGCCGATGACACCTGCCATCTCCATCATCATGCCCTGCTACAACGCCGCAGCCCATTTGCCGGCCAGTGTCGGCAGCGTGCTGGCCCAGACGTTCGCCGACTGGGAGCTGATCGCCGTCGACGACGGGTCCGGCGACACCACACTGGCGTGGCTGCAGGCGCAGACAGACCCCCGGATCCGCTCGCTCGCCCAGTCCAATCAGGGCGTCAGCGCCGCACGCAACGCCGGTCTGGCGGCGGCGCGCGGCCAGTATGTGGCGTTTCTGGACGCAGACGACACCTGGGCCGAGTTCTTTCTGGAAAAGATGCAGGCTGCATTGCAACATCGTCCTGATGCGGTGTTGGCGTATTGCGGCTGGCAGAACCTCGGACTGCCCGGCGGGCGCGGCGAGCCGTTCGTGCCGCCCGATTATGAAACCCCGGACAAGGCGAAAACTCTGTTTGCCGGCTGCCGTTGGCCGATCCATGCCGCGCTGGTCCGGCGCGAGGCCGTGCTGGCCGCAAACGGTTTCGATCCCGCCCTGAAGAATGCCGAGGACTACGCGCTATGGCTGCAAGTAGCGACACGTGCTCCCATCGTCCGCGTACCGGAAGTACTGGCCTTCTATCATTTCCACGGCAACGGCCAGGCCTCGGCCGACCATGCCCGGGCGGCGCTGCAACACTGGCAGGCACAACGCAGCTATCTGGCCGCCCACTCCGCTTTCCACGCCGCACTCAGCCATGCCGACAGACGCGCGCTGACCGTGGGCGAGTTGCTGCAACGCGGCTACGCCAGTTACTGGCAGCGCGACCTGTCCGCCGCGCGGCTAATTTTTCGTACGGTCATGAAACAAGGCTATGGCACACTCACCGACTGGAAATACATGTTGCCCGCCTGGCTGCCCGAATCCTGGCATCGGAGGCTGATCGGGTTGCGAGACCGGAATACATAAACACAACCGTATGGACAACTTCGACCCCACGCTGATCTCCGTTGTCATGCCCTGCTATAACGCCGCGCCCTACGTGGAAGAGGCGATCGAGTGCGTGCTACAGCAAAGCTACCGGAATGTCGAACTCATCGTCGTGGACGACGGGTCGAACGACGCGTCCATGCGGATCGTCGAACGCCTGGCGACAGGCAACCCCGACCGAATCACCGTGCTGCACCAGACCAACAGCGGCCCCTATGCGGCGCGCAATCACGGCCTGTCCCATGCGCATGGCAATTTCGTTGCCTTTCTGGACGCGGACGATTACTGGCACCCCGACGCACTCAACCGGCTACACGCCGCGATGACGGAAACCCTTGCCGATGTGGCGTATTGCGGCTGGCAAAACGTAGGAGAAGCCGCCGCCAGCACACATCCCTACATCCCGCCCGACTATGTCCAGTCGGACGCCGCCGCATTGTTCCTGCAATCCTGTCCATGGCCGATCAACGGCGTCCTGGTGCGGCGTCAGCTTATCGACACCTTGCGCGGATTTTCGGAACGTCTGCCCACTGCCATGGACTACGACATGTGGCTGCGCATGCTCGCCCTCCAGCCCACGGTGGTGCGCGTCCCCGAGGTGCTGGCGTTCTATCGCCGCTATCCGCGCGGCGATGCGCATATCCCGCGCTGGCGCCAGGTCTTCGATGCCATTGCCGTGCGCGAGGACTTCGTCCGTCGGCATCCCGCCCAGGTCGCCCATCTCAGCCGGGCCGAACGTGATGACCGGGTGTATGGCTCGCTGCTGCCCGAGGCCTATCGCTGCCATTGGCGGCGCGATACCGATTCCGCACGGCGCCTGTTCCGTCGCGCGTCCCGCAAGACAGAATGGAAGGCACGCGATGCCAAATACATCCTGGCCAGTTTCTTGCCTGCATCGGTATTCACATCGCTCATCCACCTGGCCGATAGTCGGCGCAACGCACGTAACCAAATCTGAGTTTCATGGCCATGCTATCAGTTTGCTTTTTCACTTGCCTGCTCGCCACTTGGCCGGCCCTCCCGGGCTCGGTGAGGGAAAATCCCGCTGATGAATCATCCTGCGCGATGCCAAGATTCGCTTCACCCCCCTGGCATCAACTGCATGGAGTGCGACACCACTATGAAAGCCGGCCCTGATGCATCCATCTTGCCCAAACCCCGAACGCCAGCCACTCGCCGACACTGGCCCCACCCCGCTATTCGTCGATCTCGACGGCACGCTGACGCCGGCCGACACCCTCCTGGAGGGGGCGTTATCCCTTATCCGCAAACAACCGTCTACCCTGCTGAAACTACCCTTCTGGTTGCTGCGCGGACGCGCGGCGCTCAAGGCGAACATTGCGCGCGACACCCGGATCGACGCGGCCATCCTGCCTTATCACGCGAGCCTGCTCGACTATCTGCGCGAACAGCGCGAAAGCGGCCGCCGCATTTACCTAGCCACCGCCTCGCACCAGCAAACTGCTGACGCGGTCGCCAGTCATCTAGATCTGTTCGACGGCGTGATCGCCAGCGATGCAAGCCGCAACCTGAAAGGTCGCGTCAAGCTCGCTGCCATCCAGTCCATGGCTAATGGAGCGTTTGCCTACGCGGGCGATGCGGCGGCCGATCTGCCAATCTGGCAGCAGGCCAAGACCGCGATCCTCGTCGGCACCTCACCCAAGGTGGGAGCCGCCGTGCGCCGGCAAACCCCGGTCGAAGCAGAGTTCGCCTATCCGCGTGCCGACCTGCGCGCGTGGCTGCCCGCGCTGCGCGTCCACCAGTGGTTGAAGAACCTGCTCATTTTCGTCCCGCTGCTCACCGCCTTCTCGTTCCTTGACCTCGGCAAAGTCGGTGCCGCGCTGCTCGCCTTCGTCTCTTTCTCGCTCGCCGCCTCGGCCACCTATCTGGTCAACGACCTGTGGGACCTGGACAACGACCGCGCCCATCCGCGCAAGCGCAGCCGCCCCTTCGCCAGTGGACGACTGGGCATTCCGCAAGGTCTCGGCGCTGCCTTGCTGTTACTCGCTGCTGCGCTGTTCCTGGCGAGCAGCGTTTCCGATGGTTTCCTCGTCATGCTGCTGGCGTATCTCGTCGCCACCAGTGCTTACAGTTGGCGCCTCAAACAATACGTACTGATCGATGTGCTGACACTCTCGCTTCTTTACACTTTGCGCATCCTTGCCGGTGCCATGGCGATTGGCGTCGCCACCAGTCCCTGGCTGCTGGCGTTCTCAGTGTTCGTGTTTCTCAGCTTGGCCTTGATCAAGCGTTGCTCGGAACTGATCTCGCTGCAGCAACTGGGACAGGCCGCCACTCGCGGCCGTGACTACCGGGTGAGCGACCAGCAAGTGCTTACCCCGCTCGGCATCGCGGCCGCACTGAGCGCAGTGGTGATATTCGGTTTGTTCATCAGCACCCCTGAAACCATGCGGCAATATGCCCAGCCTCATTTGCTCTGGCTGACCGGAATCGGTCTGATCTATTGGCTTGCACGTCTGTGGATCAAGACTGCCCGCGGCGAAATGCACGATGACCCCATCATTTTTGCCGCCAAGGATTTCGGCAGCCAGGTGACGATCTCGGTCATGCTCGCTACAACTCTTGCCGCGCGCTTCCTGCCCATTTAAGACCATGAACATCCTGATCATCGCCATCTCAAGCATTACGCTCTCTGTCGCAGCCCAGTTCCTGCTCAAGGCCGGGATGGGCAGCATCGCCATCAAGCAAACCCTGCAGGAACCCACTTCGTGGAAAACCCTGCTGACGGTCCTAACCAACCCGCACATCTTCGCGGGCTTCATGCTCTATGGTATCGGTGCCATCGTCTGGCTGGGTGTGCTATCGCGCTGGGAGGTCAGCAAGGCCTATCCGCTGGTTGGCCTGGGGTTCGTGCTGACCCTCCTGGTCGGCCTGCTGAATGTCGAGCACATCACCACCCCCCGCGTCATCGGCGTGGTGCTGATTTCGTCCGGCGTATTTCTGGTTGGGCGCAGCTGAAGTGAGTGGGCAGCCATGGCACGCGTCCCGTGCGGAGCGACTGCGGTCAATTTCCCTTCTGTGGATCATCACCGTGTTAGTGCTATGTGCGCTGATGGCCGTCCATCTGCTCGTACGCACCCCCGCCTTTCCCTACAGCCCGGATAGCGCAAGTTATTTCGAACAGGCGCGCAGCCTCATTCAGGCGGGTTCCGCACTCGAAACCCCGTACGGGCTGGATAATGCTGCCGGCAAGCAGGCGAGTATCCTGTTCCCGATCGGCTACCCTGTCGTGCTCGCGCTGTTCAGCCTGCCCGGATTCGATCCGGCTGCCACTGCTCTGGTGCTCAGCCGCTTATCCAGTCTGGTCCTGCCGGTGCTGCTATTTGTCGGATTTCGCCGCCTGCTGGGCGCCCCTCGCGCCGTACTACTTGCCGGCCTGGCCACCCTGTCGCCCAGCGTGCTAACGTTCGCCACGCTGGGCACGCCCGACCTGCCGGCCTTGCTGATGGCCGTCGCCACCATCGTCCTTGTCTTGAATGCCCGCAGCCGTTCCTGGATCGTACTGGGCGGGCTCATCGCCGGCAGTGCCTATGCCGTCAGAAACGCGCACCTCGCCCTGCTGCTGGCCATCGCGCTTTATTACGCTTACCGCCTGGCCAGCCAGGCGGCACCACGGCGCGAAACCCTTCGGGACGCCCAGGCTTTTCTGCTCGGCGCATCCCTGATTCTCGTGCCCGTTCTGCTGCGCAACTATCTGTTGTTCGGCGCGTTCAATCCCTACCAGATGGCGCCGTCCACCCTCTCAGTCCTGCACAATGTCCGGACCTTCATGCAAGAAGCAACCTACGATGTATCAAGCTGGCGCACGCTGGGAATATTGGTCGGCTGGTCGACTGCGGGTGCTGCCTTGTTCCTCGGCTTCACGTCAGGTTTTGTCTGGCACCTCAAGCATTCATGGAAAAAACTGCCCACCGCCCGGAGCAATGCCATCGTTCTGTGCACCCTGTACGCTGTCATCGGTGCCTGCGTGGTTATTGCCGCGCGCTCCCGCTATGAATGGGGGGAAATGATCAACACGCGCCACACCCTGCAATACACGCCTTTTTTGTGGGCGGCATTACTCGCGCCGCTTCCCGCGCCTGCACCGCGCTTGCGCCCCGGTTTCATGGCAATCGCCGGCGTGCTGCTGGTCGCCAGCATCCTGCATCTGGCCTATGTCGCAGCACCACGCGACCTGCTGTTGCGTAATCAGAAGAGCACGGCAGCGATGGTCGCCTATGAAGCTGGCAAGCAACATTTCTGCGCGTCAGGAAATACGGTTCTTGCGTCCAACTGGGGCTATGTCTTCCCAATCCTGTGTGGCGCCGCGGTACGGAATATCGAGATGGAAGCTTTCTCCTGTCCGCCGGCCGAATCGTGCCGCGCCATCCCGGCCACGGCCTTGCAACTGGCCCAACGTTTTGCAGGGCGCCCCATCCAGTTGGGATTTTTTGCTGGCCGCGGTGTGGCGCCCGAACAGTTTCCGCTTGCACCCCCCGAACAGATGCAACTGGAACGTGCGGGCATTCAAATCATGCAAAATGATGCGCACGCCATCGTTTTAACCAATAGGCCCGGTATCTAGTGAACAACCCGCCCACCTTCACGGTCGCTTTTTGCACCTTCAAACGTGCCGATCGGCTGGACAAGCTGGTGACCGCGTTACGCGCACAAGATTGCCCGGTTCCTTTCGAAATTCTGGCGATCAACAACAATAGCCCGGACAACGCGCTAGAAGTATTGGCGCATCTGCAACGACAACCCGGCGCGCCCCTCCGCTTTGTGACCGAAACGGCACCGGGCATCGTACCCGCACGCAATCGTGCGTTGGCTGAAGCGGTCTCGAGCGACATACTGGCATTCATCGATGATGATGAGATTCCACAGCCTGATTTCCTGAATGCAGCCTTCGACGCCATCGTGAACGAAGGTGCGCAATGCGTAGGTGGCCGCATCGAGATCGATTTCAGCCCATATGGCCGGCCAGCCTGGCTGGATGATGACGTGGCTGGTTTTCTTGGCCAGCTTGATCACGGCAAGGCACCACTATGGCTTAGCGACACTTCAACACCCATCTGGAGCGGCAATACGGCTTATGCAATGCAGCTCTTTCGCGACCATCCTGACTTGCGTTTCGATTTGCGTTACAACCGTAAAGGTGAAGGAATCGGCGGCGGTGAAGATGCCATGATGCTTCGCACGCTTCTCGATCTAGGCACAAGAATCCGCTACCGATCTGATATGGCCGTCATGCACAGCGTGGATCCCTGGAAACTGAAAGCCAACTACTTCCTGAGGCTTCATTATCTGGCTGGCGTGCGAAATGGCCAGTATGCCCTACCTGATTACCCTAAAACGCTACTCGGAATGCCTTCCTTCATGGTTACCCAGTTCCTGAAGCACAGCAGTCGAACATTGACGCTGGCGCTCAGCGGAAAACCAGGCCTGGTCCGCCAGGCGATGAATGCTGCCCATGCGCTGGGCAGCCTGCAAGGCTACCGAAACCGGTCGGGGGCCTGACCATGATCGACGTCGCCATTCGCCTCGATGATCCATCCGCGGTCAGCGACCATGCACTCGAGCGCGGAATATTGCATGCCATGGCCATGCACGATGTCTGCGCCACCTTTGCGGTCATTCCGCATGCCGGACAGCATGCCTTGTCGGCCGATGATGTGCCCCACCTCGTCGAGGCACGGCAATCCGGCAGAATGGAAATCGCCCAGCACGGGTTCAGCCATGACCCCTGTCAACCCGAGGCCCGCCTCCCTTCCGAATTCGCCGGTCTTGATCCGGCGGAGCAAACGAAGAAAATCATGGCCGGCCGCGCGACGCTTGGACAGGTATTTGGTTGTGCAATCCCGGGGTTCGTTCCGCCGTTCAATACCTTCGACCCCATCACCGCTGCCGTGCTTTCCGAACAGGGTTTCCTCTACCTCTCGGCGGGCAGCGAACACGGATCGGCCGAATCCGGCCGTCTCACCGAGCTTCCGCGCACCTGTCAGCTCACCGAACTCCGTCCGGCGCTCGCCGAAGCGCGACGCCATCCGCACGGCGATCTGGCCATCGTGGCCGTCATGCACCATTACGACTTTCAGGAGTCCGGGCGCACCGATGCACCGTTGACGCTCGAGCGACTCTCGAATCTGTTTCGCTGGCTCCGCCAGCAGCCCGATGTACGATTGCACACATTGAGCCGGCTGGCCTCCAGGCATGACGCGAATACCTGGCGCAAGGCGGTGCAGCGAAACCGCTGGGTACAGCGGCAACACTGGCGCATCCGCTCCGTTTTCCCGCGATACAGTCTCATGCCCCATACCCTATTCAGATACGTTCGTTTGACTGGAGCCTCCACGTGACCTCGTCTTTCCCGTCCCCATCACGTCAGCAAGGCCCGATCTTCATCGTCGGCGCACCGCGTTCCGGCACCACCATGCTGCAGTACCGGCTGCGCAATCACCCGCACATTTCGCTCCCCACCGGGGAATCGCATTTCTTCATTCCGCTGTACCGCAACCTGGAAAGCTTTGGCGATCTCCGCCAGGTGGACAATACCCGTCGCGTGCTGCAGGCCATGTATGAACAAAGCCGGGACTTTCTGGAGACCGATCTGCACGGCGTGAAATTCGATGTCGACCGGTTGGCCCAGACACTTCATGCCGAAGGCCGGCACACGATGCCGGCGATCATCTCGGGTCTGTTCGAGAAAAACGCACGAGGCGAAGGAAAATCCAGATGGGGCGACAAGACCCCCTATTACGTGATGCATCTCCCCAAACTGCTCGAGTGGTTTCCCGATGCCCATATCGTGCATCTGATCCGCGACGGACGCGATGTCGCCCTGTCGCTGTTCGGCAGACAGCACGATTTCTCCGTGTACAACACGTATTTCGCGGCGGAATACTGGGAAAGCTACGTGGAAAAGGGCCGCGCGCTGGGCAGCCAATTGCCGCCCCGGCAATACATGGAGTTGCGCTACGAGGACTTGCTCACACACCCCGAAGACAGCATGCAACGGCTTTGCACGTTTCTGGGCGAACCCTACTCGGCCGAACTGTTTGCCGTCACGTCGGTCGACGACCCAGGTAAGACCCCGCTGGTACACGAACCCCTGAAAGCCGACAACGCGGGAAAATGGCGCAGCAAGATGACGCCTGCCCAGGTCAGGGCCTTCGAAAGCGTGGCCGGCAGGACGTTGCGCGAGTTCGGCTACGATCTGATCACGCCGGGCACACCACCCGCGCTCGCCGTGAAAGCCGCTTACCGCCTGCATAACAAGGTACTGACCCGTTTCTGGAAACGTACCCGACGGGCACTCGCGTGACCGCGCTCACCATCCTCATCTGCACCCACAACCGGGCGGACCTGCTGCAAAAGACCCTGGCGTCGCTCAACCGGGCGCGCCGTCCCGCCATGCCCGTGCACATCCTGGTGGCGGCCAATGCCTGCAGCGACGACACCGTGGCGCAGATGCAGGCGTACCAGGCTCGCCAGGCGACCGAAAACGGTTTGCCGCTGCAGGTGCTCGACGTACCCACACCCGGGAAATCCCATGCGCTGAATGCCGCCATCCCGACCATCGAAACCGAACTCATTGCCCTGGTGGACGACGACCACCGGGTGGACGAAAACTATTTGACGGCCATCGAACAGGCCGCTGCGGCCTGGCCGGAGGCCGGCCTGTATTGCGGAAAGATTTTGCCGGATTGGGATGGCAGCGAGCCTGCCTGGGTACACGATGACGGCCCCTACCGCATCTATCCGCTGCCGGTTCCGCGCTACGATCAGGGCGATACGCCACGAGCCGTCACGGCCGAGGCTGGCCCGATACCGGGCGGCGGCAATCTGGTCGTGCGCCGACGCGTGTTCGAATTGGCCGGCCGGTTTTCCACCGAGCTGGGGCCGCACGGCCACGATCTCGGTGGTGGCGAGGACAGCGAATACGTATTGCGTGCCCTGGCGCGTGGCGAGCACTGTCAATACGCGCCCGCCATCGTGCAGTACCACTATGTCGATACGGAACGGCTCCGGCTCGGCTATCTCCTGAAAAAAAGCTATCAGCGAACCCGCTCGACCGCCCGCCTCCGTGGCAGCGGCTCGGTTCCCTTGTACATGTGGCGCAAGCTGGCCGAGTATGGTGTCCAAAGCGCATTCAGTCTGTCGTGGGCCAAGCGGCGTTTTTACTGGGTGCGCACCGCGGCAGCCCTGGGCGAGATCCAGGGCTGCCGCGAGTCGGGGCATCGCGGCAAGCACCTGGAACTCCCGCCCGACCGTGGCATCGTGCTCACCGAATCGCTGGCCTTGTTCACCGCTGTCTGCGGCCTGATCGCCTGGTTCGCCAGCGGCCAGGCGCGCTGGACCGGCCTGCTTCCCGCCCTGGGCGTGGCCGGGATCGGCACGGCCGCCCTGCTCGCCAAATCGCTGCTCGATTTTTCGCATACCGGCCCTCGTATTCGCGACGAGGTACTCAAGCATTACCGCCGCTATACGCTATTTTCGCTGGCACGCCTGACGGCCTGGGCCTTTGCGCTCATGCTTTTCACCGGGGGGGCCGGCGTGCTGCTCTATTTCATGCTTGCCACAGTGACAGGCACAGGCTGGTCGGCATGGCTGGCCGCCGTTGCCGCACTGCTCGGCATCCTCGGCGGTTTCGGACTGCAATTCATCCGCAAGCTGCGTTTCAATCCCGGGCTGCTGGCAGCGTCGATGCATTACCGCATGAGCCGGCTATATCGACTCTGGCATGCCATGACGCCGGCACGCATCGCCCGATTGCAGACTTTGGGGATCGTCCTGATCGGGCTATTGTTCGTGGCGGCCTCCTGGCAGCTGGCGAAGGAAAACCGCGTGGCCAGCCTGATGGCCCTGTGGGCGGCCACGCTGTTCTTTGCCGGAACGATCGTGTGGGCCGGCTGGCAACCCGAGGCGCGCGCGCCTCGCAAGCGTTCTGCGCGCACGTCGGATTCGCAGCCCAACATCCTCATGATCGGATCCGATACGCTGCGCGCCGACCGGTTGGGCGCGCTGGGGTATCGCCGCATGCTGACGCCCCATATCGACCGATTGGGCGAGCGCGGCGCACTCTTCGCCAACTGCAATGTGCCGTGCGCGCGCACGGCGCCGAGTCTGATCTCCATGCTGACCGGCACCTGGCCCCACACCCACGGCATCCGCGACAACTATGCGGACCACGAGGCCACGCGGCTGAGCGTGGATGCCCTGCCCGTGTGGCTGAAACAGGCCGGCTATCGTACCGCGGCAATCTCGGACTGGTGCGGTGCCGACATGGGGAAATTCTCCTTTGGCTTCGACTACACCGATCTGCCGGAAGACCAGTGGAACCTGAAATACCTCATCCGTCAGGGGCCCAAGGACTTGCGCCTGTTCGTCTCCTTGTTTGTTCATAATCGGCTGGGGCGGCTGCTTCTGCCCGAGGTGTACTACCTGGGCGGGGTACCCCTCACGCAACCGCTCGGCAAGCGTGCCCGGCGTCTGGTGTCGCGCCTGGCGGAAAGCGCACAGCCGTTCTTTCTCAACGTGTTCTACTCCACCACGCATCCCCCCTTTGCCTCGGAGTGGCCGTGGTATACGCGCTTCGCCGATCCGGGCTATACCGGCGAGTCAAAATTCGCGATGGCCCGGCTCACGGACCCGTTCGAGATCATCCGGCGCCAAGGCGCACCCAGGGAGGAATTCGATCTCGACCAGATCGTCGACTTGTACGACGGCTGCGTGGCGGAGTTCGACGACGAAGTCGGCAAGATGCTGGCGCATCTGGAGGTCTGCGGCCTGGCCGACAATACGATCATCGTCGTCTACTCCGACCATGGCATGGAATTTTTCGAACACGACACCTGGGGACAGGGCAATTCCGCCGTCGGCGATTTCAGTCCGCGCATTCCGCTCGTCATCCGCGCCCCCGGCCGTCCGGCACGCGGCACGGTGGATCAGGTGGTGCGCTCGATCGACCTTGCACCCACGCTACTTGAACTCGTCGGCGCACCGCCCGTCGCCAGCGTGGACGGAGTGTCGCTCGCAGGCTGCATGGAACTGGACAGCGACTGCCCCGAACTCGATGCCTTCAATGAAACCGGCATATGGATTGCGCATATTCCCGGCCTGCCGGATGCGCACCTGCGCTATCCCAACCTGCTGGAACTGATGGAGGTTCCGGATCGCGCCAGCGGCGCCCTGGCGATCAAGTCCGAATACTGCAACGCCATCCTCGACGCCAAGGACCGCATGATCCGAAGCGGCCGCTGGAAACTGGTATACCAGCCGCTTGAGACAGGCCACGTGCTCAGTCTGTTCGACCTGGACACCGACCCTGCCTGCCAGCACGACGTGTCGGCGCACCATCCGCAAGTGAAGGCGGATTTATGGGCCCGGTTGCAGGCATTCGTCCAGGCGTCACGGCAACGCCCCGCCCTTGATCAATCCGGGCAAAAACGGCAGTAGGGATTGGTCGGCGAGCCAATTTTGGGCGGCGCAGCAGACGTCTCGGCCGAAGGCGGCGGTGCGCTGTCGGCCGATTCGACGGGCGGCGTGGAACCCGCATCGGGTGTCGGTGCGGCGTCCGTGTCCGCCTGAACGGCAGCCGGCACAGGCTCGACAGGGGCCGGGTACGGCAGCTTGCCGCCCAGTTCGGTGTAGCGCCGTTGCAGGCTCTTGGTGTCGGGGTTGTGCCGCAGGCCCTCGGTGACGGTCTCCAGGGCCTTGGCGCGATTCTTCTGCTGGCTGTACATGTCTGCCAGCGTCATGTAGGCGCGGGGCTGTTTCGGATCCGCCTCGATCGCTTTCATCAGATCCCCGACCGCTTCGCCCGTCCGCTTCATCATCGACAGGGCAATGCCGCGATTCATCAGGATTTCGGGGCGCAGGGAAAAATCCGCAGGAGCATTGGTCAGCATGTAATCGAAGTTGCGCAGCGCCGCTTCCAGGGTACCTTGCCGATCCTTGTTAGCCGACCCCATGCCGCGTGCCCGGTTCACAAAATTGAGCCCGGCGCAGTAGTGATGAATATGGATAAAACCGCTTCCCATGGAATCACGCCACATCTTCGCAGGCCCGGGGTTCGTTTCTTCATTGAATTTGGCTGTGCAATATGCCGGAAGTGTCGCCAGTTCAATTTTATTGGGTGCCCAGCCCGCTGCAACGGGCCACGGCGTGACCACGCAGGCAAGGATTAGTCCCAGTTTGGTGAGTGTTTTCATCACACGTCCTTTCTCAGTCATCTCGATTCCGTCATGCCGACCGTATCTCCCGGATGGCCAGCCAGTCAAACAGAGTGTTCAGTTCGCGCCACTCCAGCTTGAGCACATCCGGGTAACGGGGGTACAGGTCGCGCACGTGAAATGGCAATGCAGTGAACCCGGCAGGCTGAATGGCCCGCCCCAGCATTTTGTTCTGATACCCCCGCACGCTGTAGCGCACGCGCCGCCGGAAGTATTTTTTCCATTCGCGCGGCAGCCAGGGCGACACCGAGTCGAATTCAAACCCCGCCTCGCGGGCCACGACCACCCGATTGTTGTCCCAGCGGGTATCGCCCTGCAAATCCCATTTCAGCATCGCGCCCATCAGCGCGTCTTCGCCGATAGTGCCGACAGGCATTTTGATGGTCTGGGCGCGGATGCGTTCCACGAAGCTTCCCCGCAAGCCATATAAGTTGCCCGCCACCCCATTGTCCCTGAGCATGTCGCGCTGGAACGCCGCGACGCCCCGGCCGCTTTGCGGCAATGCCGACACGCCGTTGGCCTGGGGATTCTGCGCCAGTGCCTGCGCCATGGCATCGAGCGAGCCGGCCACCGCCCGCACGTCGCCGTCGATGAAAAAACAGGGGGTCTCCGTACACACGGCGAGCTCATGCACGAACACGTTCCAGGCATTGGCCTTGTCACCCAGCGCGATCGACACGAGGTGGACATGGGGGTGATCCGCCGCATATTCGCGTACCAGCGCTTCGGTCCGGTCGGTGCAGGCATTGGCCAGCACATGGCAGGCGATCGGATGCGTCGTGACAGCCTGCAGGCTGTCGAGGCAGGCGATGATGTTGCGCGCTTCGTTATGGGCAAAAACGGCGACGGGCCAAGGGTATACGGTATCTGTCATGGATGCGGCTCAGGACCGGGTTGTTGTCATGTTCAGTTGACGGGTTTTCTCTGCCACCCGCTCCCAGGAAAATTCGCGTTCCACCCGCTGCAATGCGCGTTGGCCCCAATCACGGGTCAAGTCCGGCTGCGTCAGCAGGCTGCGTAAACCGTCTGCCACGGCATCGACCGACGTGCCATCCACCCGCAGCCCCGTCTCGCCATGCAGGACCGCCGATCCCGTGCCGCCAGCCAGGCCGGCCAGGCTCGGTTTGCCGCAGGCAGCCGCCTCGATGAAGACCATGCCGAAGCCTTCATTGTCGCCGTTGATCTCGCGGTTGGGCATGGCAAATATATCGCAGGCATTCTGCCAGCGCGGCAGATCCACTTCCCTGACCGGGCCGATGCGATGGACCACGCCCGCCAGGCCAAGGTCATGGATCAATCCGTCCAGATAATCGGCATCCTCGCCTATCCCGCCAATGACATAGCGCAGCTGCATCCCTTCGGCATGCAGCCGTTCCACGGCCCGGATCATCTGGTCGAAGCCCTTGCGACGCGACAGCCTGCCGACCGAGAACAGCAGTTTCTCGTCCGCGCCGATCCCCAGCCTCTCGCGCAAACCGGTGGTATCCAGGCCCGGCCGGAATACCGAGACGTCGACACCGGGATAGATGAGCGTGATGCGAGACGGGTTGACGCCCATGCCCCGCAAGGTGTCGCGCGTATGGTCGCTGTTGGCGACGACCCGGTCGGCGTGGCGCAGGGCGAACCGCATCGCCCTGAATTTCCGGCCGTTCCCCCAGCTGGTGAGTTCTTCGCCATGGGCATAGATGGCCACCGGCCTGAACGTCAAGCGTGCCACACCCCATGCCACCAGCCCTTCCGGCAGCGCACGGAAGGCATGCACGGCATCGAAGCGGTGCGTGAATGCCAATCGCAGTGACCGGAAGAAGAAACGGGCATACATCGCGAGCGATTCGGGACGCAGCCAAGCCACGCGTCTGAGGCTCAGGCGATGGATCGTATTGGGGTGCGCCGCATCCACTGCCATGGCGCCAGGGACGTCGGCAGTGACGATGTGGATTTCCTTGCCGCCGAGACGCCTGTACACCTCCGCGGCCCACACGGCCGTACCGCCCTTGGTCGGGAGAAAGAGTTCGGTGAGGACGAGCAGACGATTCATGATGGGTAAGCGGGGCAGGCCGTATGGCGTCATCGGTGCCTGCAGCGGTTATTTGTCGGTTTTGAAATTTCTGCGGGATCGGGCATGTCAATGCAGCATGCCTGAATGATAACGGCCCTGCCCCGAATCAGGCGATTTATGCCGTGACTTGGGCCCTTTCGCACCTTGCACACCGCCGAGAACAATCTTCACAACCTGCATTAATGCTGTCGCGTTATTGCTTGACGAATGCGATTCTTCAGCACTTTCCCTGCCAGGCTGAAGTGGTGCCAGTACAGCCCGCTGACCGTTGAGTCGAAAAAATTGCGCCAGGGAAACGCCTGGTGATTCTGGTATGCGTAGTAGGCCTTGTTGAAATGGGCGTTTGCCAGGGAAGCCGTCGTCAATCGCTTGAGCAGCGGTGTGGCAGCAACCTCGTCCAGGCTCAAAAGTCCTTTGCGAATATGGATGATGGTATCGATGAGGCGTTGTTTTTCCTCCGGCCGGCTGAAATAACTCTGTCCCTCGCATCGCACGCGATAACAAGGCGTCACGAGCAGGCCGCATGTGCAGCGAAGCGCCACCCGGTAATACCATTCCAGGTCTTCGAACCCTTGCCCTCTGTACAGCCCGACTTTCTGCAACTGGGCCCGCTTGATCGCCACCCGCTGAAACGCCATCGGGATACGCTCGAGCAATGCGCCGAACAACAGGTCGGAATGCAGGCGCAACACGCCTTCGGCACCCTCCAGATGCTCGCCCATTGCAGCGAGTACACGTGTCACTGCCTGAATCTGATTGCGTCGGGTCCCCTCGGCCTCGCTGCCGAAAGGGTCCACATTCACGAACAGGCAATTCAGACTCGCATCGCCCTGGAAAGCGGCATCGATTCTCGCCAGTGCATCGGCACCGAGCAAATCGTCGTCGTCGAGAAAGAAGATCGTCTCGCCGGTCGCCGTCCGCATTCCCATATTGCGGGCTTCCGAGGGCCCTTGCGCCGCCTCGTTCCGCAACAACCTGATGCGTCCCCGCTGCATAGGGCTGAGCGTCACGGCAGGACGGGACCCATCGTCCACCACGATGACATCCCATTCATCGAAACGCTGCGCCTCGACACTGGCAATGGCTTCGCGAAGCAATTCGGGACGATCGTGAGTCGTGATTACAACAGTGATCTGCATACCCTACCCATGTCATCCAGGGGCCTCGTTCAGACCAGTCAAACCTTCCATCCGAATATTCTCGATGCCGGCCATGTACCTAGGGGATCCAGCAAAGCCGGCATGCTCAACCGGCCAGCATCGACAGCACAGCACGCAGGCTCTGCCAGCTGGGGCGCGCGACCAGCATCGGCAGCACGGCCCGGACGGCCGCGACACGCCGGCCCCCCTTGCTCAGTGCGCAGCCGAGGTTGTAGCGCGCGCCGTACATCCGGCTTGCCACCCCCTGCCTGACCGGCGTCGGAAAACGTTCGGCCAGTCGCACCAGATCGGACAGCGTGCGCACATTTTCACGCTGCGCCGCCACCGGATTGCGGCGCGTGGCGCTGCCGCCATGTATCACGTACACACCGAGGTTTTCGCAGATTACGCCGATACGATGACTATTGGCCACCAGCCGGGTCAGGAAATGAACATCCTCGCAGACCTTGAACCCGGTCGGGTAGCCGCCCAGTTCGATAAAGTGAGCGCGCGGAACCGACAGCGTATGCGTGTCGCCGAAATGATCGGCCACGAAGGCCGCGATTTCTGCGGGTGCGTCCATCACCACACGCACCGTTCCTGCAGCCTTGGCCAGCATCAGGCGTCCCGATTCGTGCTGCGCCATCGACGTGCCGAGCAGCTTTCCGTCCGTATCGCGGTACTCGTAGTCGCCCGTCAGGCAATCCAGCGAAGCGTCCTCGGCAATCCATGCCGCGTGGAGTCCGATGCGATCGGGCGCATACCAGTCGTCGGCGTCGAGAAACGCCAGCCAGTCGCCCGTGGCGGCGACCGCGCCCGCGTTGCGCGCCACCGACACGCCGCTGTTGGGCTGCCGGATCAACCGCACCGCCTCGCCGAAACTGTGCGCGACATCGGCGGTGGCATCGGTCGAGCCGTCATCCACCACGATGATTTCGTGTGCCGGCCAGCTTTGCGCGCGCACCGACTCGATGGCACGCGCCAGGGTGGCGGCTGCGTTGAATGCGGGAATGATGACCGAGAAACGCGGGCTCATGCCGAACGCCCCAGCCAGGCCAGCGGCAGCGCCAGGCCGCTCAGGCGTACCATCCGGCGAAAGCGCGGAACCTCATCCAGGCGGCTGCGCCAGACGGCCAGCCGAGGGCGCAACCGGCCTTCGATCCAGGCCGGATCCCGCTTTTCGATCGCGTGCGCCAGCTCAAGCGGCGTGAGAAAGCGCACGTCCGGGCAGGTGGCCAAGGCTGCATTCAATCCCGCCTCGAGGGCGGCGAGGCTGGCGTCCGCTGCCTGCAGGAAATTGAAACGATGGGTTTCCACCAGACATGCCCGCCCCTGCCGGGCACGCATCTTGAGTCCATCCGCCAGCCGCTGCGGCGCATGGCCCAGGGTCGGCTCGAAATACACATCGCGCACCAGATAGGTTTGCCCGGCCCGTGAACGCTCGCCGGACAGCATCGACGCATCGACGCACCCCGGCTGGCCCGCGGCGTCGCGGCACGTGGCGCGCCGGCCGGGCGTGATGACGACATCGATTCCCGACTGCGCCCAGGCTGCCTCGACGGCATCGTTCCAGATGAATGTCGTGGCGACGGCCACCTGCGGCAAGCGGCCAAACACGGTCCGATACGTTGCGGTCTCCGCAGCAATGGCCTGCGCGATTGCCGCGCCGGGCAGTGCGCGCGAGGGCAGATCCGAGGCATCGACCCAGCGGCTCTGCAGAGGAGAGGGTAGCTCCTCGGTCGCGGCGGGTTCCGGCGCGGCAAGCCAATCCCGCACGGCCGCTTCTTTCTGGGCCGCGGCCAGCAAGGCCGCCGGCCAGTAATGACATTGGCCATGCAATTGGGGCACAAACACCCCGGCCTCGATGCCTGCCTGCATCGCCACACGCACCGCCTCGAAACGCTCGTCAGCGAGCGTCAAGGCGTGATATTCCGTAAAACGGCTCGCTGCGATGCGGGCCCCATCCGGCACCTCCAGCACGACACCCAGCGTCATGACGGCCGGACGGCCGTGGCGGTCGCGTATGCGCTGCAACAGGGCCGACAGGCGGGCCAATGCATCCGCCTGGGGCAAGGGCCCCGCGCCCCAGTCGTCGCTTTCGACGATGAGCACGGGATGACGCAGTACCGGTTCGCGCCAGCGTGCGACGAGCGGACCGGCGAATGCCAGCAGCACCCCTGCCCATAGCAGTATCACCATCGCCAGGAGCAGTGCCAGTACGGTCATCGATACCCCATCTCCGTCGCCACGCTGGCCACCTGCGGCAACACCCGTTCGATCTTGTCCCGGTTGCGGCCATCCTTCCATTTATCCAGGCGGATTTCGGAAAACGCGTTGTAGGGAATGTCGAGCACCTCGGCGCAGTGCGCTTGCAGGTGCGAATCGAAGGCCAGGCCGCAGCCTTCGAATACCTGGCGGAAGGTGGCGACCGGGTCGCGCAGGAAATCCTCGTAGAACACCTCGACCCACTGCCCGGCAGGAATGCCGGCCTTGGCATCGAGGATGGCCCGGTTGACCGCAGCATACTGGAAGGCGGCGACCTCTTCGACCGGCGCGTTCACGTAATGGCGCCAGCCCTCGGAAAGAAAGAAGCACCATTGCGTCAATTGCCCGCCCTCCACAGCCACGTTCGCCGGCAGGTCGTTCGACCAAGTGGCGAATTCGTCGGGCTTGCGCCAGCCCTCGATCAGCGAATTGAGGTTGTCGCCCGGGCTGCGCTTGACGAAGACGAACACGGCGTCGGGAAACAGTTCCCGCAGATAGGCGACGCACAGTCCGTTCTGGTTGTTCTTGTCGACCCATCGATGACGGCCGGTCCAGCTGTAGAAGTAGCGGCTGACGTCGTCGCGTTCGGCTGCGCTGGCATCCGTTGCATCCAGCGCGTGCGTGTCCCAGTGCTTGTCGGCCAGGGGGTGCAGGTCCGTCCAGTAATCGTGGGTCTCGCGTTGCAGACTGCCGATCTCGCGCGATTCGGACAGGGTTTTGTAGACCAGTGTGGTGCCGGCCCGCGAGCACCCGATCACGATGATGGGGCGCTCCGCCGGCCGCGGCGAAAGCTGCCAGCGCATGCTGCGCAAGGCGCGACGCGTCCGCCGCGCATGAAATGCCAGCGTCTTGACCACCTTTTCGGCAAATTCACTCAAACTCATAGACTTTCTGTCGTTATCAAACGGAGTCCGATCACCCCGCAACCGGGCAAACAGGATTCGTGCCAATCGGCCAGCTCGTTTATATTGGCGGACATTATCCCGTATCACGCTGACACAACACACCATGGATGGCATTTTTGGCTGGCTGGGCGACCACGGCGCGCATCAGGACCTGATCCGGCATATGAGAGGAGCGACCAACCCGGCACCGGAGGGGCTGCTGCACGAACACAGCAGCCAGATGCTGGGAGTGGCCGCGTCCTCGCGCTTCGGCAAGGCCGACATCCACGTCGAAAACGGCCTCGCTGCCACGCTGACGGGGCGCCCCGTCTTCCTCGACGAGGAGCTGGCCTTCATCGCCCGCGACCGCAATCCGGCCACCGCCGTGGCGCACGGCTGGATACGCCACGGCGAGACGCTGCCCACGCTGATGCACGGCAATTTCGCCTTTGCCGTGCTGGAGCCGCTCAAGAAAAAAGCCTGCCTGGTTCTTGATCGCGTGGGCGCAGAGCGCCTCTGTTATGCGTATCGGGGCGGCCACCTGGTGTTCGGCACCAGCGCACAGAACGCCACCTCCCATCCCGCGGTCGGGCGGGTCATCGACCCCCAGGCGATCTACGACTACCTGTATTTCCATACCATTCCAGCACCTCGCAGCCTCTATCAAGGCGTGCACAAACTGTTGCCGGGACAGATGGTCACCTTGAAAAACGGCCAGCTCAGCACCGCGTTCTACTGGCAGGCCGATTACACCCCGGTCGATGCCGGGTTCGACGCCCATCGCAGCGATTTTCGCACCGTACTGGATGAGGCCGTACGCGATGCAGACACCTCTTCCACGGCGGCGTTTCTGTCCGGCGGAACCGACAGCTCGACGGTTGTCGGTGCGCTTACGGCCGTACGCGGCGCACCGGTCGACACCTTTTCCATCGGCTTCGACGCCGACGGGTTCGACGAAATGGAATACGCGCGCTGCGCTGCCGAGCGTTACGCAAGCCGCAGCCACGAGTATTACCTGAAGCCCGCCGACATCGTGACGGCGATCCCCATCATCGCGCGCGAATACGACGAACCGTTCGGCAACGACTCGGCGGTACCGACCTATTTCTGCGCCCGGGCTGCACGCGAAGCCGGGTTCGAACGCATGCTGGCGGGCGACGGCGGCGACGAGATCTTCGGCGGCAATGCGCGCTATGCCAAGCAGAAGC
This sequence comes from Pseudomonadota bacterium, assembly GCA_043821985.1. Classification (GTDB taxonomy): domain Bacteria; phylum Pseudomonadota; class Gammaproteobacteria; order Burkholderiales; family Thiobacillaceae; genus Thiobacillus. The sequence continues at coordinate 83,454 of JBDRCF010000041.1, read as the reverse complement.
TATTCGAGAACTACTTCCGCCTGCCCGCGGCGATCCGGCGCGGCGTGGTGGAGCCGATCGCGCATCTTCCCGGCTTGTCCGACCGTTTCCCCCTGGCCAAACTGAAAAGCTACGTGCGCCAGGCCAATATGGGCCTGCCGCTGCGCCTGGAAAGCTACAACTTCCTGCACCGTACCCCGCTCGACCAGATCCTCGCGCCGGATTTCATCCATGCCGTCGACCCTTCGACAGCGGATGTCGCACTCACCGAAGTCTATGAACGTACCGCATCCGACCATTACATCAACCGCATGATGCATCTGGATCTGAAGTTCACCCTGGCCGACAACGACCTGCGCAAGGTAGGCACGATGACCGAAGCGGCCGGCATCGAAGTGCACTATCCGCTGCTCGACGACCGCATGGTCGCCTTCGCCAACCATCTGCCGGTCGACTACAAGGTGCGCGGCCAGATGCTGCGCTGGTTCTTCAAGGAGGCCCTGCGCGACCTGCTGCCCGAGAAGATCATCAACAAGAGCAAGCACGGCTTCGGCCTGCCGTTCGGCGTGTGGAGCACCCAATACGCCCCGCTCGGCGACCTTGTCGGCGACAGCCTCGCGGACTTCAAGCAGCGCGGCTGGATCCAGCCGGCCTATCTGGACCATATGCTGGCCATGCAGCGCGGACCGTACGCCAGCTACTATGGCGTGATGATCTGGGTGACCATGATGCTGGAACAATGGCTGCAGGCAAACGAACACTGAAGCGAACGCCGGCCAGCGGACTCAGAAGTCGAAGTAGATGAATTTCTGGCTGCTGCCGCCAAAGACGATGAGCATCAGCGCCAGGCCTGCGTAGGCCGTGCCGCGCAGCGTAAAATGCAGTTGCCCCCAGCGCTGCAGGCCTTGCCTCAACAACCGTTCGATGGACGGTTCCAGCAAGGTCAGCAGCAGACTGCCCCATACCAGCAGCTGCACATAGCTGCGTACCGACGCGATCTCGGTTGCGTCCCCCAGCCCCAGCATCGCAGCCGTGATGATCCACGCATCGTGAAACGAGTGCGCCCGGAAGAACACCCAGCTGATCCACACCAGTGCAAGCGTCACCGGCCATCCCAGCCAGGACAGCAGCCGCGCGCTGAAGGAATTCGACAGCACGCCCAACCGCGAATAGAGGTCGAGCAGCAGGCGATGCAGCACCAGATAACTGCCATGCAGGAATCCCCAGAACACGAAGGTCCAGGCGGCGCCGTGCCAGAGCCCGCCCAGCAGCATCGTGATCATCAGATTGGCCAGGTTGCGGGATTTGCCGCGGCGGTTGCCGCCGAGCGAAAAGTACAGGTAATCGCGTAGCCAGCGCGACAGGGTGATGTGCCAGCGCTGCCAGAATTCGCGCACGCTGCGGCTGGTATAGGGGTGGAGGAAGTTGCGCGGCAGGGTCACGCCGAACATCAGCGCCAGGCCGATGGCCATTTCGCTGTAGCCGGAAAAGTCGAAATAGATTTGCAGCGCAAATGAAGTCGTGGCGAGCCAGGCCAGGTAGAAGTCCAGCATGTCGGGACGGCTGAACAAGTCGTCGGTCAGGAGCGAGAGATTGTCGGCAAACAACACTTTCTTGACCAGGCCCACCATGAACACCAGTGCGCCCAGTTTGACGAACTCCGCCTTCAGCGGCTGTAGGGATTCCAGCTGTTCGACCAGCTCGGAGGCACGCAGGATGGGGCCGGCGATCATATGCGGGAAAAAGGTCACATACAGCCACCAGGCGCGAAAGGAAATGCGGTGCGTCCATTCGCCCCGGTAGACGTCGATCATCACCGACAGCATATGGAAGGTATAGAAGCTGATGCCCAGCGGCAGCGCCCAGTCCGCCCAGCCGGGCGGCGCGCCGCCCACAGGCAGGTCGAACCAAGTGCCCAGCGTCCACAGGCTTTCCAAGGCCATCCCGAGATATTTGACGACCCCCAGAAATCCCAGGTTCAATACCAGGCCCGTCACCAGCAGCCGCTTGCTGCGGGTGGCCGACAGACCCGAGTAGATCAGGTAATTGAGGCTGACCGACGCCGCCAGCAGGATGAGATAGACCGGTTTCCAGGACGCATAGAAAATCAGGCTGCCAACCAGGATGACGGCAGCACGTTCGCGATAATTGCGTGCGCCGGCATAGAACATCAGCAGCACGGCAAAGAACAGCAGGAAAGTCGGGGAGCTGAACAACATGCCTATCGATCCTTCCAGGCGGCCAGTTGACGCCCCAGTTCGGCGCTGTAACGCTGTGCCCCCCGGTCGTTCAAATGGCCTGCGTTGACGAAGTCGTCAGGGCCGAAACCGGTCGGCGTGGGCAACACGATCACGCCGCGTTGCTGCAGGCGCGTCAGCAATGCCCGATAGGGAGCGGCCGCGGGGCGGGGATCGACAAACGCAGAAGAGCGGTCGCGCAAGGGCGGCAGGGTGACGAACACCTGTACGCCACGCGACTGCAGGAGATCGATCGCCTGCCATAGAAAGCGTTCGACGGCCGGTGCCGGAGGATGCAAGGCCGCACCTTCCTGCTGTGCCACCTGACCCGCATTCTGGGCCGCGCCGAAACCCGCCCGATAGCCCGAATAGGCTGCCGCCGCTCCCCCTACCGGATCGAGCGAACGCACACTGGCCTCGACGAATCGCAGCGCCTTGTCCGGTTCGCGCAACTGGCGAAGATTGCCGCTATACGACCACAGCCGCAGATGGCTTCCCAGCCAGTCGCGATAGCGGCCCGCATCCCACAGGGCGCGCCGGTCGGCAAGAAAGCTGACGTAGCCGAGCGAATTGTCTTCCTGCAGGGCGCTTTCATCCAGCCCAAGCACCACGGTATGAATCGCCGCTTTTCCCAGCAGGCCGCGATCGTCCAGGCGCCGGATTTCGCCGTGATACACGATGGCATTGGCGCCCGGCAAGCCCAGGTTGAAGCCGCGCAGGAGATGGCCCGGCCAGGCCCGCTCCACTGCACGCGGATCGATCCCGTTGTCCGTCCGGCTGTTGCCGATGAAGAGGATCTGCGGCGGGTGACGCTCGACCTCGAACAGCTTGTCGTATGCCCGCCCCTGGGCAAACACTGCACGGTAGCGAAACATCACGGCTTCGCTGTGCAGAGCCAGTTCGGCCAGACCTGTCAGCAGCAACGCCAGCCAGAAGGCCCAGCCCAGCCCGGGCGGCAGGCGCAAGCGAATCCCCGGCACGGTCAGCCCCTGGGCCCGGCGCTTTCCGGGTTGAACCGGCTCGACGGATGCGGCAGTTCACTGCCCTGAACGCGGCCTTCGACAGGGACCACCTTTGCCAGTACGCCGGAAAACTTGGCGGCCAGCACCAGGATGATCATCAAATGGTAAGGCAGGTCGAAATGACTCATGCCCAGGAATGCGCCGGCCACCGCATAACCGATGAGGCTCACCTGGATCATGGCCGCCAGATCGGCGGCCCATTTCCGCTCGGGGTCATGCTTGCATCGCTTGATGATCTGCCGGGCACGGATCCAGGCCAGCAATCCCAGCAGCATGAACAGCGCGAAGCCGATGAATCCCTGCTCTCCCATCATCTCGAAATAGATGCTGTGCACATCGTGGACATTCCAGGGGTCCGGGGCATATTGGCGGAATGTGGGCGGCCTGAACATATCGAACCCGCCGCCGGTGATGCGGCCCTTCGCCACGTTGAACGCAGTGTGCCAGGCATTGATTCGGCCCTGCGCCGACTGGTCCTGCTGATAGGTCTTGATCGTGTTCATACGGTCATACCAGGCCTGCGGCATGATCGAGGCCATGATGGCCACGGCGATCAGCATGTAAAAGCCGGTGACGATCTTGTTGCGGCTTTTCATCCACAGGAAGAGCCCCATCGCCACCATCGCCAGCATGCCGCCGCGCGACTGGCTGCCGATGGCCGCGACGCCGGTCAGCACCATGGCGCTGGCCAGTCCGATCTTGACCCACTTGCGGGCTTCCTGCAGGTGAAGGTAGCGGATGAGCGGAATCGTCATCACCAGGGCGAGTGCCATTTCGTTGTTGCCGCCGATAAAAGTGCCGGTCGGCCCCTGCACGCGGTATACCCCGCCGTTGATGATGGTGAAGATCCCACCCTTGACGCCGTAGAACCCGAACGACAATGCAATCACCCAGACCAGCCAGTGCAGTTTGTAGCGCTCGTTGATGATCAGCACCGTGAGCAGGACCATCAGCATGATCTTCCAGACCTTGTTCCACTGGAACCATGCCAGATCGGGGTAGAACGCGAAGAAGGTGGTAAACAGCATCCAGCCGGTAAGGATCAGCAGGACGATGACTTCGCGCGTCCACAGCATCTCCTTCTTTTCCTTCGACGCCAGGAAAGCGAGGATGGTGACCCCGCCGACGATCATCGAGAACGGCATGTTGTAGGCAAAGCCCCACGCCAGCCGGTGCGGGTTCATGTAGCCGAGCCACGACCACAGCAGGATGCCCAGCCAGGGACGTTTGAAGACGAAAGGCAGCAGGCCGAAAATCAGGCCGGTGATGAACAGGTCTCTCATGCGGGTTCGGCTTTCTGCGCGACGGGCGGAATGATGGCGCCTGACCGATCCGTCATCAAGTCATCTGGAAAATACTGCGTACTCGAGGTGTCGCGACAGAACGCGGCAGACCCGGGCCAGGCTTGCGGCTTCATGCTCAGGGCACTCATCGGATGGCCTGCGCCAGCGCGCCATGCACGGGAACGTGACTCACCACATAGCGGTGCTTGCCGGACGCTTCCGGCGCGATTGCATCCAGCAAGCGGATATCGACCGCAAGCGCAGTACCCAGGCGCGCCCGCAACCCCCGGATCACGGCTGCGCGCGCTTCGTCATCCCAGCGCGTGTCCGGTACGACCTGCACCTCGAGCCGGTCTATCGCATGCTGGATCAGCTTGAACTGCCCCACGCCCGGCACCGCGCGCAGCACATAGATCACCGCCAGGGCATGCATGATGCGGCCGTCGGCGGCAACGATGAAATCGGTCTGCCGCCCCACCACGGTATCCAGTACCGTGAGACCGCGCCCGCCCGGGTCGTTCCGACCCGAATGGCGCACCACGTCGCCGGTACGATAGCGGATGAACGGCTGGGCGGCCGACACCAGGCTGGTGATCACGGCTTCGCCTTCCTCTGCCGGATTGCCCGCAGCGTCGAGCACCTCGATCAGATGCGTCTCGCTCATCTGCAGCAATACCCCATCCGGCGACTGCAAGGCCATCAGGCCGGCATCGCGCGCACCGTATTCGACCGAGACCGGTACCCCGAACACCCGTTCGATCAGTTCGCGCTGGTACGGAAACAAGGGCTCGCCTGTGGTGCTGACCACGCGCAGTGCGGGCAACCGGAGCCGCGTGCCGCGCGTCTCGGCATGCGCCGCGAGCAACGCCAGGCTGCTGGCATAGCCATAGACCGCTTTCGGGTTCCAGGCCTGCATGGCTTCCAGATAATCGCCCATGCACGCAGGCGACATGTCGAACGCATTCAGCAGCAGCTGGTTGACCAGCCGGTCGCGCAAGGTCTTGATGCGATCGGTCTTGCTCAACTCTACCGGCGCGCCCCACAGATATACCTCGCGTTCGCCAGGTTGCACGCCCCACCAGCGCCGCGCGCGCAACCGTCCGGCCGCATCCGCGGCTTGGCGTGCGCGGCCGAAATGGAAAATCAGCGGCTCGCCGCTGGAGCCGCCCGTCGTATAGGGAAACACGCCACCCGGCACATCACGCCACACCAGCTGTTCGACATTCTCGCGCGCATCGCGCTTGTCCATTGTCGGCAGGCGCGACAAATCGCTCGGCAACACCGCCCCCGCCCGAACGGTTTCGACCAGCCCGGCGGCATGCAGTCGGGCGGCATGCCAGGGACTGTGTGCCAGCGCGGTTTGCAACAGCACATTGAGATGTCCGGTCTGGTAGTCCAGGATGTCGTCGCGCGACAGCCACTGGGTACGCTCGAGTTCCTCCAGCATGGGGAACGTGGGCCGATGCATCGCCGCTTCCTGCAGGTGAAACACGTTGCGGGCGAACCAGGCCGGGACGCTCATGACCGGCTCCGCAAGGGCAGTGCCTTGAAGCGTGCCAGCAGTTCGTCGCACAAGGCCGTGACGGCCGGCGAAATGTCCGGCGGACTGCGATGCCTGACCGAGCGCGCATGGATGCGCCCTGCGATGGCAGCGTTGAACCCGGGCAATTCGAGGAAGTCGTAGACCGCCGCGACCTCGCGCATCGGGTTCTGGACCAGCGCTTCGTAGAACACCACGCGCACACGGGGATCCGTCGCCAACTGATGCTCGAAGAACAGCGCATTGCGATAGAACCACATGACCGCGGCGCCCTCCGCTTCGCTGGCGTCGGGGCGGTACAAGGCCATCAGCAGCTCACGGGTTGCCGGCGACATGCCGCGTCCGCGCCAGTCGTTCGCATCGCCGTGCGCCAGCCGCTGCCACTGCGGCACGAAATTTCCGAAGGAACGGATCGCCGAATTGACGCTGTCGCGCCAGTCGCGCACCACCCATAGGGTCTTGGCGGGACGGAACGTCGCCATCAAATGCGGAAGCTGGTCGAGTTCGCACAGCGCCTTGATCACGAAAACCGGCGCCGGGCTCGCCAATGCCAGCTGCCGGATCACAGCCGGGTCGCGCATCTCGTAACGCTCGAACGCGCGCGGATCGGTCTCGTGGAACACCTGGGTGGCCGCGCTGGCATCCAGCACGTCCATCAGGAGATTGGTCCCGGAGCGCTGCATGCCTGCCACGAAGACATGCTGGGCCACCGGGCGCGGGCGCAGACGCTGGCGCCATGCCTTGGCGTGGCGCCACAGCGCATGCCGAATTCGCGTCGACACGCTGCGGGCGTCATGGCCGGTCGCAGGCTTGGCGGCACTCATTGTCCGGCGACCGCCGGCGCAGACCCGACGGAGGAAGCGGGCGCATCCAGCAGGGCATCGAACGCGCGCAACAGCTGTGCCACACGCTTGTCCCACTGGTTGGCCTGTGCGTAGTCGATGATCGCGGCACGATCCCACTTCTTGTCGAGCGCGGCGTCCAATGCCTGCTGCAGCGCCGTGGCGTCGCCGAACGGCACGATGCTGCCGAGCGCGTCCCGGCAGACCACTTCTGCATTGCCGCCCACATCGGTGGTCACGACGGGCAGGCCACAGGCCATGGCCTCGAGAAACACGTTCGCCCAGCCCTCGTTGCGGGTGGCCAGCACGAACACATCGGCAGCCGACAGCGGCCATTTGAGCGCGTCGGGCGGCAGCGTACCGAGGAAATGCACGCGACCAGCCAATCCCAGCCGGGCGACCTGTGCCTCGAGCTCGGCGCGCAGATCGCCTTCGCCGCCGCCGCCGCCGACGATGAGGTAATGCAGATCCGGATGGCGCGCCATGAGCGGCGGCAGGCAATCGATGACGCGGTGCATGCCCTTGCGCTCGACCAGCCCACCGACCGAAATCAGCACCTGCGCCCGGTCTGGCAAGCCAAAGCGGGCGCGCGCGGCAACGCGTTCGACGGGATGGAAAACCTGGGTGTCCACGCCGTTGCCGACGACTTCGGTTTTGCCTGCGTCGACGCCAAGATCCAGCGCCAGTTGGCGCAACGAACCGGATACCGAGAACACCCGCGCCGCCGCCCCGAGTGCGCGCACCAGCTGCCGACGCAAGACCGGATTGCGGCTATGCGGCACTTCGGTGCCGCGCAAGGTCAGGGTCACCGGCAAGCCGAGCCAGTGCCCCAGCCGCGTCGCAGCATCGCCGTCTGGGTAGCCGAAATGCGCATCGATGAGCCGTGCGCCTTCGCGCCGCAGACGTCGCATCAGGAAAAAGCTGCATAGCGCCATCGATGCACCATCGAGCCGGCGCAACAGGCCGGGCAACGACAGGAAGCGCGGGTGATAGACACGGATACCCTGCTGGATTTCCAGCGCCGGCGCCTGCGGGCGATAGCCAGGACGCAGCCGGCGGATCAGCGACTGCCCGGGGAACCACGCCTGCGGCGAGACGACGGCAAGCGGCCGATGCTGCGCCACGCGAAACATGCGCTCGCGGATGAACAGCCCGGCAGCGGGGCGGGCCGCACTGGGGAACAGCGAACTGAACACGACCAGATCGAGGCGGCCGGTATCGGCGGTACATCCGTCAGCCAAGCGCCGCCTCCATCCCCGGTTTGACGAGGTTGCCGTATACGCTGCGATAGCGCGCCACGCTGGCGGGCCAGTGGCGTTCGGATTCCACGAATTGGCGGCCATTTCGTTTCATGCTGTCCCAGCCCTGCTCGTACTTCAGCAACGCCACCACCTTGCTGGCAAGGTCGCCGGCATGGCCGGCCCGGAACAGCACGCCGGTCTTGCCATCCTGGATCAGTTCCTTGTGGCCGCCCACATCGGAGGCCACCATCAACCGCCCCTGCGCCATCGCTTCCAGCGGCTTCAGCGGCGTGACCAGTTCGGTCAGGCGCATCGGGTGACGCGCATACACCAGCACGTCGATCAGATCGTAATAACGGTTCACTTCGCCATGCGGCACGCGGCCGGTGAAAATCACGCGATCTTTCAGATCGAGCGCCATCACCTGCTGCTTCAGCACCGCATCCTGCGGCCCGCCTCCGACCAGCAGCACTTTGACGTCGGGCATCTGCTTGAGGATCGTCGGCAAGGCGGCGATCAGCAGATCCAGGCCTTCGTAGGCATAGAACGAACCGATGAAGCCGAGCACGCGGCTGGTGCCGAGTCCCAGTTTCATTTTCAGTTCGGCATCCGGCTTGCCGCCGACGGCAAACTTGTCGATGTCGACCGCATTGGGAATCACCGTGATCTTGCCGGGCGGAACGCCGCGCGCAGCAAGATCGCTGCGCAGGCCTTCGCAGATGACCGTCACCGCGTCGGCATGCTTGACGGCCCAGGTTTCCAGTGCACGGGTGAGCCGGTAGCGCAGGCTGCCCTCTTTCGTACTGCCGTGATCGACGGCGGCGTCTTCCCAGAAGGCACGAATTTCATAGACCACCGGAATACCCAGCTTGCGGCCGACGCGGATCGCCGGGACCGCATCCAGCACCGGCGAATGCGCGTGGATCACGTCGGGTTGCAATTCCTTTGCCAGCGCCAGCAGGCGTTTTTCGATGGCCCCCATCACGGCGAACGGGTCGCCCCCCGGCATGCGTGCCAGCAGTCCCGTCGGCTTCGGCGTGCGATAGAAATGCAGGCCATCGGCATCCTCTTCCATCACCGTGCAATCGATCTGCTTGGGGCCGGACAGGTGATAAGTCTCCCAGCCCATTTTTTGCTGGTTGCGCAGAATCGCCGCGCTGCGGAAGGTATAGCCGGAATGCAACGGCAGGGTATGGTCGAACACGTGGAGGATCTTCATGCCGCTTGCCGCTCGCCCTCGAATACGCTCTGGCCGTCCATGCCCAGCACCTGCCCCAGGAAGGCATCGAACATCAGCACCGTCCACAGGATCACCGAATAGTCGCGCCGGCCGGACTGGTGCGCCTCGACCACTTCACGCAGGTAGTCCTGGTTGAACAGGCCGGTGGACGCCAGCCGTTCGCCCAGCACCACGCCGCGGATGGTGGCGGCGAGCGGCCCGCGGAACCAGGCGGCCAGCGGCACCGAAAAGCCCATCTTCTTGCGGTACAGCACGTCGTGCGGCAGATAGGGCTCCATCGATTTCTTCAGCAGGTATTTGCCCTCGGTACCGCGCAATTTGAGATCGACCGGCAGGCCCGACACCCAGCCCATCAGTTCGTGGTCGAGCAGCGGCTCGCGCACTTCGAGCGCATGCGCCATGCTGGCGCGATCGACCTTGGTGAGGATGTCGCCGACCAGGTAGGTCTTCATGTCGAGATACTGCACCAGCGACAGCGGATCGTCGGTGGGCGCGACCGCGGCATGGCGGCGCAGCACGTCCACCGCCTGGTAGCCTTGCAGCTCGCGCTGGAAGGACGGCGAGAACAGCTGTTTTCGTTGCGCATCCGACAGTAGCGAGACGCCGTGGAAATAGCCTTCGACGGTGTCGCGCGCCAGCGCCTCGAAGGTGGTCTTGGCACGGAAGACCTTGGGTGCCCAGTCGGCCTTCGGATACAGCTTGCCGAGCGCGCCGAACAGCGGGCGGCGCAGCATCAGCGGCATCGCCGCGCGCATGCGTTCCTCGTAGCGGAACCAGCGATAGCGGCGGTAGCCCGCGAAGTGTTCGTCGCCGCCGTCTCCCGACAGGGCAACCTTCACGTGCTTGCGCGCGAGTTCGCAGACCCGGTAGGTCGGCAGCGCGGACGAGTCGGCATACGGTTCGTCATATACTTGGGCAAGCTTGTCGACCAGGCTGAAATCGTTGGAGGCGACCGTTTCGACGTGGTGGTGCGTGCGGTAACGATCGGCAACCTGCTGGGCGAACTCGATTTCGTTGAACGCCGGATCGTCGAAGCCGATCGAGCAGGTGTTCACCGGCGTGGCGGACTGGGTCGCCATCATCGCCACCACCGCGCTGGAATCGACGCCGCCCGACAGGAAAGCGCCCAGCGGCACATCGGCAATCATGCGCAGGCGGATCGACTCCTTCATGCGCGCCACCAGCTCGTCCATCGCGTCCGCTTCGTCCTTCACCGCCACCGGGGTGAAGGGCATATCCCAGTACTGCTTCGGCAACGCGCGCGACTGGCCGCGTTTGAGCGTGAGCGTGAAACCGGGCGGCAGCTTGTACGCCCGCTTGAAAATGGTGCGCGGCTCCGGCACGTAGCCGTAGGCGAAGTATTCCTCGACCGCCAGCGGATCGATGTCCCGCGCCAGGCTGGGATGCACCATCAGCGACTTCAGTTCCGAGCCGAAAATGAATTCGCCGGTGTCGAGGAAGGCGTAATACAGCGGCTTGACGCCGAAGCGATCGCGCACGACGAACAGTGTTTCCTGCTTGCGGTCCCACAGCGCAAACGCGAACATGCCGCGGAAACGTGCCACGCAGGCTTCGCCCCAGGCTTCCCAGGCGTGGACGATGACCTCGGTATCGGAATGGGTGCGGAAGGTGTGGCCGAGCGCCTCCAGTTCGGGCACCAGTTCCTGAAAGTTGTAGATTTCGCCGTTGAACACGACGACGACCGAGCCGTCCTCGTTGAACAGCGGCTGCTGGCCGGTGGACAGGTCGATGATGGACAGGCGCCGGTGCCCCAGCCCCACGCCGGGCTCCAGGTGCAGGCCGCCTTCGTCGGGGCCGCGATGGAACTGGGTTTCGTTCATGCGATGCAGCAGTTCGCGTGAAATCTCATTCACGCCGCTGGTATCGAAAATGCCGGTAATGCCGCACATGCTAGTTGTCTGTCCCTGTCGATTTATCGGGTGGTTCGACGGCCGCTCAGCGCCGGAGCCCCAGCGTCCGGTCGTATACCGCGGCATACGCCTCGGCCATCGCCGGAATGCTGTAGCGCTGCTCGGCCTGCCGCCGGGCGTTGCCGCCCTGCCGCGCGATGCGCGCCGGCGCTTCCGGATCGCCGAGATAACCCAGCAAGGCCTGTGCCATATTCTCCGCGTCGCCGGCCGGCACCAGCCGTCCGGTGACCCCGTCTTCGACCAGCTCGACGTTGCCGCCCACTGCGGTGGCGACCACCGGTAGCCCGCTCGCCAGCGCCTCGAGTATGGTATTGGAGATGCCCTCGTTTTTCGACGGCAACACGAACACGTCGAATGCCTGCATCAGTTCCGCAATGTCATGGCGTTCGCCCGGCAGCCAGGCCAGGTGCGCCATCCCTGCCTGCGCCAGCAGTTCCATGCAGTCCGCACGTGCAGGCCCGTCGCCGACGATGACCAGCCGCGCCTGCGCGGCCCGTTCGGGAGACTGCCGGAGCGCCTGGATGAAGGCGCGCGCGAGCATGGAATAGTCCTTGACCTCGACCATCCGACCGACCGACCCGAAGACCGTGCTGTCGGCGTCGGCGAATCCGGCCGGCAGTACTGTCGGCCGCGCACCGGCGCGCGGATGGAATTTCACGCTGTCGACGCCATTGTAGATCTGGTGCAGCTTGCGCGGCGGCACCCTGACAGTCTGGCATAGCCAGTTTTCAAGGTCGCGGCTGACCGCAATGTAATTCGACACGAACGATCTGGCTGCGCGGCGCAGCAGATTGTATTTCCAGTTGCGGCCATGCAGGTCGAACACGTCGCGCCCATGTTCGCCATGGACGGTGGCATGCACGCCGGCAGCGGCTGCGACGAACTGCGCTTCCAGCGCAGCCAGATTGCGGGTATGCACCAGATCCGGCTTGAGCTGGCGCAACAGGTGCCATAGCCGCACGGTCCAGCCGAGGCCATGTCCCGGCGCACGGTGCAGTGCATGGAATTCGACCGGCTGCGCCGTGATGCGTTGGCGAAAATCGCTGTAGTCGGTAAGCGCAACCACGGTATGCCGGTAGCGTTGCGGCGGCAGGGTATTGAACAGGTTGACCATGCCGTTCTCCATGCCGCCGGTATCGAAACGGTGGACGATATGCACGATGTGTGCGGTCACTGCCCGTCGACCTGGTCGAGCCCACGGGCGATGGCAGGTTCCATGTCAGCCGCAAAGCGTGCCAGGGTGGCGGTCGCCGTCTTGAAATCGGCATTCTGATACGGCGTGGCGATCAGCACCGACAGGCCGTCGTCGCGTACCAGCCTGACCCGGTCGAACGCAAGGATCAGCTTGGCGAGATAGTCGTTGACGACGGAATGCTGATCGATCAGGTTCCACTGCCACACCAGCAGGCGCTGGCCATTGCTCCCGCGCATCTTGGCCTGTCGCACCTGCCGCGCGACCCCGTCGATCTGTACGGTGACGATCGTCTCGCCGACGTTCGACCAGGCCGGGTCCTTCTGCTTGATCATGTAATTCTGCGAGTTGATGAGCTCGGCGCCCTGCCGCTGGGTCACGTAGTAATTCAGTTCCAGCATCACCTCATGTCCCGCCTGCGTATAGGACCGGCGCAGCTGGCGGTCGGCACCGATCCAGTGCGGCACCCAGGTCGTGAAGACCTCGCCGGGTTGCCAGCCGGCGGCCGCCTCGACCTGCAATGCCGGCATGTCGGGCAGCGGACGCGATTCGAGCCAGTGCGCATACATCGGCCACAGGCCCGCCACGCCCAGCGCGAGGAGGGCTGCCGGCAGGATCGACCGCGACGCGACGCCCCTTCCTGCCGACTCCGCCGGCACGACAGGCTGCGGCGAAACAGGCTCCGCCTGGTCGTCTTCGCGCCAGAAACCGCCGATCCAGAACAGCAGCATCATGACGATGCCGAAGAACACCCAACCGTAGATGTAGTGGTCGACGCCGAGCGCCAGCTTCATGTCGGACAGGTGGGCGATCATCACGATCATGAAGGCCCGCCCGCTGTTGGCGAAGACCGGCACGATCATTGCCGCGACGGAGAACAGCAGGCGACGCTTCCACGAGCGGTAGGTGAGGTAGGCGTACAGCACGCCGAGCGTCACCGAGGCGATCAGGTAACGCAGGCCGGAGCAGCCTTCCACCACCGACCAGTCGCCGCTGGGGATGCTGAAGAACGTGCCTTCACGGTACACCGGGATGCCGGTGGCCTGCAGCATCGAGACGGTGAAATCGGCGGTCACGCCCATCAAGGGCTGGATCAGGAACTCGCCCATCGGAACTGCGAAAAACAGGAACATCAGGGGGAAAAATGCCGCCCGCACGAATGCCGCGCCGAGCAGGGTCCAGACCGCGGCGATCAGCATGGCGATGAATGCGAGCTGGGCGACGACATTGACGCTGCCGGCATCGGCCAACAACCAGCCGACGCCAGCCGACGCCAGTAGATACAGGCCGCGCAGATCGGCGCGCGGCCGGATTCGCGCCAGTTCGTCGCGCTTGCGCCAGATGAGCCAGATACTGATGGGAACGATCAGGTAGCCGTGGGCAAAGGTTTCCGAGCGCGCCCACACCTCCTCCATCGAGAGGAAGGTCGGCCAGAAGATGGCGGTCAGGAGCAGCAGGACGCCGATCGTCATACCGGCGGGCAGCCACCAGCCGGTTCGCGGCGCGGTCGCGGGAAGGGTTTCGGGCAGGGCACTCATGCGGGACACGTCTCCAGGGCAGAGGATGCGACAGGCGCCGCATCGAACAGGGTGTCGATCATCGACAGATTGCGCGCCCAGTCATAATGGGCCAGGATGCAGGCGCGCGCCGGGGCGCGGGTGGTTGGCGCCTGCAATTGTGCAGTGACGGCCCCCGCCAGGCCGGCTTCGTCCTGCGCCAGCAGGAAATCGCGCCCGGCCTCGGCGCGGATGCCTTCTGCCGCCTGCGCGGTGACCACCACCGGACGTGCCATCGCCATCGCTTCCAGCACCTTGTTCTGGATACCGCGCGCAATCCGCAAGGGCGCCACGGCACACGCTGCATGCGCCAGATAGGGCCGCACATCGGGTACGCTGCCGGTGACGACGACGCCGGGCTGGCGCGCCAGCGCCAGGACAGCTTCCGTCGGCCGGCTACCGACGATGGTGAACTGAGCGGCCGGGACAGCCTCGCGGATGGCGGGAAACACCCGTTCGGCAAACCAGCTGACGGCGTCGACGTTCGGCCAGTAATCCATCGCACCGGTAAAGACCACGCCCAACACGTCGGACGGGTAGGGATTCGGATAGTCGCGCGCCGGCGAGAAGTAATCGGCATCGACACCGTTCTCGAACGCGCCGATCTTGTGGCGCGCTTGCGGAACCCGGCGCTGGAGCAGTGCCGCCTCATCGCACGACACCAGCAGCGTGGCATCGAAATCCTGCGCCACCTGCGCCTCCCATGCCGCCAGCCGGCGACCTTCGCGCGCATAGAGCCAGGACATGGGCCAACGCTGTGTCGGCGCGTACTGGCTCCACTTGTCGGAGTCGACGTCGACCATGTCGAGCACGCGGCGGGACAGCTTCGCCGGCATGAACTGCGCCATCGCCGAGGAAAACGCCAGGCCACGCGTCACCTGTCCGGAGTCGGCCAGATCGGTTGCCCAGTGCCTGAGTTCGCGGCTGCGATAGTAAGGCAGCGTCAGCGCCTGGCCGGTAAACAGTCCGGTCAGGCTCGCCAACTTGGCGCGGCGTGGTTTCAGCGGCAACAGCTTGATCGAGGCACAATAGGGCTTCAATGCATCGGCATACTGCCAGTCGTCGGGATCATCGACGAAGGCGCCGAGGTGGACGGCGTAACGCGTGCCCAGATGCCGCAACAGATGGAACGAGCGGATCTTGTCGCCTTTGTTGGGCGGGAACGGGATGCGATGTGCAAGAAACAGCAGCCCCTCTTTCACGCTCACCCCAGATTCTTGACGATGTGCGGCCCGATGACATTGGCGAGCGCCAGCGGCATTTTCTTCCAGGCCTGGATGAAGAGGCGGTATTTGGGATTGAGCGGATTGATCTCGGGAACGTCGGCGTCGGTGACCAGGAAGTACTCGTAATACAGCGGCGTCGGCTCGAAGCCCCAGTTCTTCTTGAAGTCGAACGAACCGGTGCCGCGCTTGCTGCGGCCGAAGTCGAATACCTTGAGGCCGCGCTCGCAGGCTCGGCGCATCAATTCCCAGTACATGAAATCGTTGCCGGCCACTGCACGCGCGGCGTCCACGCCCCCACCGTAATACGGCAGCACCTCGTCGCGGAAATAGAACGACATCACGCTGGCGATGACCTGCCCTTCCAGCGTGATGGTGAGCACCTCGCAATCGTCGCCGAACTCCGCCTTCAGTAAACGGAAGAATTTGCGCGAAAACACCGGCGTGCCCAGGCGGTGCACGCTCGCCGAATACGCCTGGAAGAATCGCGTGATGTCGCTGTCGATTTCGCCCACCAGACCGGCCTTGATGCCTTTGCGCACCATTGCGCGCTGCTTGCGCGGGATGGCATTCATATTGGCCTCGACGTCGGGCTCGATGGCTTTCTTGAAGGTGACGTACAGATCCTTGGTCGGCCAATGGGCATGCTGGGCCACCTGGTTGCGGTATTCGAGCGCGCCGACCTTGAGGCGCACGGCCAGGGCCTGTGCCACCTCGTCGAGCGCACGCCAGGCGGCGTCATGGTCGGCAAGGATGCCGCCATAGGCGCAGAACGGCAGCGAGCCCAGGCCGTGCCCGAACAGACGGCTGCGGATTTCGACCAGCGGCAGGACGCCCACGATCTCGCCGCCGCGTTCGGCGAGCATGAAATGCGTGCGGTGCCCGAAAGCGGCTTCGATCACGCGCTTCCAGCCGGCGCGATGAAAGAACGTCGCATCCGGATGCGCATTCACGTAGGCATCCCACTGCGTGAGATCGCGCGCCTCCAGCGCGCGCACCGTGACATCGGTCGCCATCGTTTCAACCTGGAGAGGTTCGGATTGCATGTTCAATGTTCTGGCAGGAACACGCGGTCGACGCGGTCCCATTCGAAATCGGTGAGCAACTGGCGCAGTCTACCCGGCATGCGTTGCAGATTGACGTAATGGCGGAAGCGCGTCCTGGCCGACAGGCCGGACTGGCGCGGCTGTCCGGCGTCGAGCTCCCACGGATGGAAGTAGAACATGCAGGGCGCGCAATCCTCCGTGTTGACGCGATTCAGCATCCAGCGCGACATCGAATACGGCAACAGGCGGAACCAGCCGCCACCGGCTGCGGGCCAGTTGCGCCCCATCAGCGGCACCGTGGTGGGCGGCAGTTCGAGAATGCCGGCTTCACCATTGGGGCGATGCGGGAAACGCGGCGCGTCGGGCATGCCGTAATGGTCGTGGCGTACCGGATAGATGCTCGAACTGTATACGTATCCTGCGTTTTCGAGTTCCTCGACCGCCCACCAGTTCTTCCGGTTGATGGAGAAGCTCGGCGCGCGATAACCGCGGATGGCGACGCCACCGAGGTCTTCGAGAATATGCTTGGCGCGGGTGATGTCGTCGCGAAATTGCTCCGGCGTGAGGTCGCTCGCGCGCTGGTGGCCGTAGCCGTGGCTGGCGAGCTCGTGGCCGTCGTCGACGATGCGGCGCACCACCTGCGGGTAGCGCTCGGCGATCCAGCCGAGCGTGAAGAAAGTCGCCTTGGCGTTCGCCTCGTCGAGCAGACCGAGGATCACGTCGACATTGCGCTCGACCCGGCATGGCAGCGTGTCCCAGTCTTCGCGCCGGATATGCGGGGCGAATGCCGACACCTGGAAATAGTCCTCGACATCGATCGACATGGCATTCCTGATGCGTTCGGCCATTACACGATCCTCGTGTCCGACAGGGCATGAACCCCTTTCGGCATGGGTAGCCAGTCCTTCAGCTTGTACGCAATGCGCATCGCCGCGCGGCCATCCCAGTATTCGGGAATGCGACTAGCCTTGCCGCCGCCCGCCATCACCTCGACGAACGCGCGACGGATGGCCTCGGGATGCGGGCCGACCAGCGTGTTGGTCCCTTCGGCAAGGGTGATCGGACGCTCGGTGTTCTCGCGCAGCGTGAGACACGGCACGCCCAGCGCCGTGGTTTCTTCCTGGATGCCGCCGGAGTCGGTCAGCACCAGCTTGGCGTCGCGCATCAGGCCGAGCATTTCCAGGTAACCCACGGGCGGCAGGATGTGCAGGCCGTCGAGCTTGGCGGTGAAGCCAAATTTCTCGATGTTGCCGCGCGTACGCGGATGCAGCGGCATCACCACCGGCAAAGTGCGATTGATTTCGCCGACCACATCCAGCAGCGCGGCGAGCGTCGGCGCATCGTCCACATTGGACGGCCGGTGCAGCGTCAGCACCGCATACTGCGGCAGCGTGGCGCCCAGGGTCCGAACGCTCGGCACGGCCTGTTCGAGATTGCGATACAGGGTATCGATCATCACGTTGCCGACGAACTCGACGCGCGCGGGATCGATCCCTTCGCGCTGCAGGTTGGCCAGTGCGCTGCGCTCGGTGGTGAACAACAGATCGGAAATCTGGTCGGTCAATACGCGGTTGATTTCTTCCGGCATGCTGCGGTCGTAGCTGCGCAGGCCGGCTTCGACATGGATCACGCGCACGCCGCGCTTGGCGGCCACCAGTGCACACGCGATGGTGGAATTGACGTCACCCACCACCAGCACGGCCTGCGGCTGCACGCTTTCGAGCACGGGTTCGAAGCGTTTCATCACTTCAGCCGTTTGCACCGCATGGCTGCCCGAACCCACTTCCAGATGATGATCGGGCCGCGGGATGCCCAGGTCGGCGAAAAAACTGTCACTCATCGCCGCGTCATAATGCTGGCCGGTATGCAGCAACTGCGCGGCAATGCCGGTCTCGGCCAGAGCGGCCATCACCGGAGCGATCTTCATGAAATTGGGGCGTGCGCCTGCGACGCATAAAACCTGGGTCATGGCTGGCCGTCAGTGCGAGGTATCGAGGTTGTCCGACGGCGCGTCTTCCTCTGCCGCCGCGTGGCGTTCGCTCACGGTGTAGAGAATCTTGCGCACGATGGGCAGAATGCGGTTGACCGAGCGTTCCAACTGGTCGATGCGCTGCGTTAGCCGGGCACCATCTTCGCCATTCAGGCCGCCACCGCCCTGGACATGATTGTTGACACCGGTTGTCCCGTGGAAATCCTGGTGCGCAATCTCGTTCTTCAGATCGGCGATCACCTCGGCCACTTCGGCTTCACCGAAATGATTTTTCTCTTCGAGAAAGCCGAACAGCAACAAGCGATCGCAGGTGGTGTTGAGGCGCCGCGGAATGCCGCCGGTAAAACGGTGCAATTCGGCGAAGGCCTCGTCATCGAATCCCGGCGTGCCATGCCAGCCGACCGTACGCAGGCGGTGCTCGATGTAACCGCGCGTCTCGTCGGCATCGAGCGGCCCCAGATGGTAGGAGGCCACCACGCGCTGGCGCAGCTGCTGCATGTCCGGGCTTTGCAGAATGCCGCGGAATTCAGGCTGCCCCAGCAGAAAGGTCTGGATCAGCGAACGTTCGCTGGTCTGGAAATTGGACAACATGCGCAACTCTTCCACGGCGCGCGGCGTCAGGTTCTGGGCCTCATCCACCACCAGCAGCGCGCGCTTGCCCTGGCGCGCGGCCGCGGCCAGAAAATCTTCCAGATTTTTCAGCAGCGATGATTTGGCCAGGCCTTCGTGCTCCAGGCCGAACGATGCGGCCACGCTGCGCAACGTATCCTCCGCATCCAGCTGGGTCGACACCAGCTGCGCCGCCACCAGATTGTGGGACTCGAGTTGACGGAACAGGTTACGTACCAGCGTGGTCTTGCCGGCACCGACCTCGCCGGTGATGACGATGAATCCCTCGCCCAGCGACAGACCGTAATCCAGGTAAGCCATCGCCCGCTTGTGGCCCTTGGAGCCGAAGAAAAATCGCGGATCGGGATTGAGCTGGAACGGTTTGGCGCTAAAGCGGTAATAGTCTTCGTACATGGACAATCCGTTGTCTGAGTGGAGGCACGGCGCGCACTGGATAAAGCAACGGCTGTGCCATGCCGGCGGATCGGTCAGAAGCGCATGTTGACCGACGCCGTGAGGCTGTTTTCGTCGTAGTCGGCGTTCGCCACGTTCGAACTCCGTTGGGTATGGCGGAAAGTCAACGCGCCATTGAGTCTGTCAGTGAAACGGCGGTTAAGACCAAGACTAAGACTCATAAGGTCATCCTGCCGCGCCACGCCATTAGATACTGCACTATCCAAGCTTGTGCGGGTGAGCGACAGAATGCTGTTGGCCGTTACTGTCTCTGACAAGCGATAACTCACGGAACCCGTTATGCCTTGAATATGATCTTGCGCATCGCCAAGCGCCTGATAGAGACGTTTGGTGTCCTGCGCCGAAAGTCCGAACCCCAACTTGCCTATATCCCAAGATACGCCAGCATTGAAATTCTTAATGATAAAAATTCCATTGGCGGTTGCGATATTCAGCAAACCCGCAGCAATCAAATCAGCCGTCGAAACGCCATAGCTGCTGTAATAGAGCGCCAATTCACCCGCCGAGATCGGCCCTAGACATCCTCCAGGATTGTTTGGGGCCTCTTCGAGTACCCCATTGCATACCCAGAAAACTCGGCTGCTCTGCTCCAGAAATTGCTGCGAAATATCGCTGACATCCTCGGAATAATTCATCCTCCATCGAGTCAGTCGTGTACGGTGATTGGCAGCCAAACTGAAAGTACGCCCAAAATAGCGTTCACCTGCCGAGGCCTCGACGCTCGTACGGCGAGTAGGCGACCAGCCAAACCCCGCACTGTAGAAAGCACCGCTTGTCCCCGTGCTGCTGAAGTAGTCGTTCGAGTCCTTGCCGACCGTGCCGAACACCCTGAACTGGCGTGTCAAGGCATAGCCAGCCGTTGCACTGGCACTTTCAAAGGTGACGTCGGTATTGTTAGCCGTGTTAAGGGCATTGCGGTTCTGTACCTTGCGAAGCGAGTAATTGAGCCCCCAACTGAGATCAGTAAAGCGGGTGCCACTTTTCAGGCTGGCCGCAAACGCATTCGAATTGGCGTTGGGGGCAGCGTTATTCTGGAAAATCGCCCCGCTGGCCGTGTAGCGTGCCTGCGCGAAGGCGAAGGTCCCCAGCCGCTGCTGGACGTAGGGGCTGATCGAGTAGGTGCCGACGGTGGTCCGGTTGCTGTTGTTGGTGGTGGCATCGGCGGGCGATCCCAGCAGCGAGATCAGCTGCTGCGAGATATTGGCGCTGCCGTCGATGAACAGGAAGTCCTTGACCAGCTCGGCTTTCCCGACCGCGTTGAGGTTGTGATAGAAGTTGTCGCTCTGGTCGCCGCCGAAACGCTTCACGCCCGTCAGGCCGTATTGCAGACTGGCCTGTACCCGGCGCGATCCTTCCGAGCGCAGCGTGAAGCCGGGTGTCGCGGTGAGGATCAAGGCGTCCTGCGTATTGCTCGAGCTCTGCTTGACGTTGTCTGTGTAGGTGGACGATGCATTCACATAAGGTTCGAAACGCCAGTCGATGGCGTGGGCGGTCGGTGCGAAGGCCAGCGCCAGAACGGCGCACGCACCGGCATGGCGAATCGCCTTGTTCCGCGCTGCCCGAGCGCCGAGGCGGCGCTTACTTGCCGTAACTGCCATAGTAGCCATAGTAGTAGTCTGCGCCCGGGGTCGGCGTGGTCTTGTTCAGCAGCATGCCGACGACCTCGCACGATTGGATATGGCTCAAGGCTTCGCGTACCGCCTCTTGCGAGGTTTTCTCGGCTTCCACCACCATGACGATCTGGCCCATGTGCGTGGCGAGTACGCTCGACTCGCTGGTCGCCAGCAGCGGCGGCGAATCGAACAGGATGATACGGTCGGGGTAGCGGTTGCCGATGTCCTCGATGAGACGCGTCATGGCAGCACTCGCCAGCAGCTCGGTCGCGCGCTTGTAGGTACGGCCGGCCGGCAGCACGGTCAGTTTGGCGATGTCGGTCTTGATCAGCACGTCGGACAACTTGAGGTCCTTGTCCTGCAGCACGTCGAGCAGGCCCTTGTCTGCATGGATACCGAGATACTCGGGCACGCGCGGCTTGGCGACGTCGGCGTCGATCAGCAGTACGGTGCGATCCATTTCCATCGCCATCGAGATCGCCAGGTTGATGGCGCAGAAGCTCTTGCCCTCGCCCGGCAGCGAACTGGTGACCATGATGAGGTTGCCGTTCTTGACGCGCGCGGTGCCCTGGCCAAACGCGTTGGCGATGAGCGGCCGCTTGATGATACGAAACTCTTCTGCGATCTGGCTCTTTTCCGCGTCCGGTGCGACCACGCCCATGCGATGCAGGCGCGCCAGGTTGATCGACTGCACCTGGCTTCCGCCTTCCATCGCGAGGGTATCCGGCGCATTGAATATCGGCTCGACCGGGGTGGCAACGAAGGGCGCCGCATGGCTGCTGCGTTGCTTGTTGAGCGCATTTTCGATCAGGCTGGCGTCGTGGCCGGGATCGCTCTGGGGAGCGGGATGCGGCGCACCCGTGCCAATCTTGCCTGCTGCTTTTTCAATAATGCTCATGGTTTCTCCTAGCCGGCGCGCGACACGAGCAGTTGCAGGACCATCACTGCGCCATAAGCGGCAATCAGGCTACCCAGTGCTGCCAGATACGTCAGCAGGCCTTTGCGTTTGCGGCGACGGGTTTCATCGGTTTCCACCCTGGACACGGCACCCAGCAGCGGCAGGCCGGTCAATTCGCGCAGGACACGGCGATCGGTCACGGTACGGCGCAGCTGGCTCAACAGGAAGGCCACGGCAATGCCGGCACCGAGTCCGCCCAACGTCACCAGCGAAAGCAGCAGCGGGCGGTTCGGCCAGGCCGGCTGGCTCGGCACGAAGGGCGGGTCGATCACGCGGAAATCGACGGTGTCGGTCTTGCTCTCGACCTCGCCGGACATGGTGACCGATTCGCGGCGTTTGAGCAGGGCATCGTAGTTCTGCCGATACACGTCATAGTCGCGCATCAGCTGGGTATATTCCTGTTCCACCTGCGGAATCATGTTGGATGCATTGCGCAACTCGGCATAACGGCGCTGGTATTCCGCCACGCGCGCGCGCAGGGAAGACACATTGGCATCCGCTTCGGCGATGGAGAGCGTGAGTTGCTGATAAACCGGATTCTGGATCTTGGAGCCTGACGGATCGGCCTTGCGCTTCGCCAGATCGGCTTTCTTCTCCGCCTCCAGTTTTTCGATCAGGCGCTTGGTCGCCTGAACATCAGGATGCAGGTCGGTGTATTGCAGGCGCATTTGATCCATCTGCTTTTGCAGGGCCTGGATGCGGTCGTCGATCTCGCTGTTGGTCGCGCCCGCCGCTGCCGCTGCTGTCAGCTCAGGTTCTTCGTCCGACAGCTGGCGCTTCAGCTGGTCGCGGCGGTTGATCGCTTCCTGCTGGTCCAGCTGGGCCTGTCGCAACTGGGTGCTCACCTCGGCCAGTTTCGCGTAATAGTCGCCCCCCTGCCCAGGCATCATGCCGATATGCTTCTGCTTGAATTCCTTGAGCGCGTTTTCGGCATCGGTCAGTTTCTGCTGATACTGCTGCAACTGCTCTTCGATAAAGCGCTGCGAACTGGAAATATCCTGGCGCGTCTTGCCAAGACTGGATTCCACGAAAATGGTCAGCAGCGACTGCACGACCTTCTTGGCCAGTTCGCCGTTGGCATCCTGATAGCTGATGGTGTAGAGATTCTCGCGTCCTGCATCGGCGATGGAAATCTTGCTCGCCAGGTCGTTCAACATCCGCTCGGTCTGCTCGGGCGTCTTCGCCTTGACGTCCAGATCGGTCATGCGCGCAACTTTTTCCAGCGTCGGCCGGCTCACCAGCTGACGCGTCATCAGCTTGATCTGCTGCTCGACGTTAGGCTCGGCCGCCAGCCCCGACAGCAGCGGCTTCAACAGGGTTTGCGTATCCACATAGACGCGCGCCGACGCCTGATAGCGGTCCGGGATCATCATCACCCAGGTCCAGCCGACGACGCATACCAGCCAGGCCGTCGCCACCCCCCACCAGCGACGGTGCCAGGCGGCTTTGGCATAGCCAAAAAGTTGCTGCAACAATTGATCCATGTGGGCGTTCCGCCATCAAGAAGCGCCGCCCAGCGGCGGCGCAGACACGTTTTAGAACAGGCTTTCCGGCACGACCAGCACGTCACCCGGCCGCATGTCGACGTTGGCCGACGTATCGCCGCCGCGCAGCAGGTCGTCGAGACGCACGCCCAGACGTTCCTGCTTGCCGTCCACAGTACGCAGGATGTAGGCCTTGTTGCCCGCCGCGAAATCGGTCAGTCCGCCCACCGAGATCATCAGGTCGATCAGGCTCATGTGCTCGCGGTAGTTCAGCGCCTGCGGCTTGGCCGCTTCACCCACGACACGGATCTGCTGATCGAACGGACCGATGCCGCCGGCGACGATGACGGTGACGATGGGTTCCTGGATGTATTTGCCGAGCGCTTTCTCGATATCGCGCGCCAGCTGGGTGGGGGTCTTGCCGGAAGCCTGGATGTCCTCGACCAGATTCATGGTCATCTTGCCGTCGGGGCGGACCGGGAAGGTGCCGGATACTTCCGGATTGCGCCAGACGAAAACCTGGACCGAGTCGCCCGGGCCGATCAGGTAGTTCCAGTTGTAGCTTCCCGTCTGCGCAGGGGCGGGCGGATAGGTCGGCGTGCTGGAGCAGCCTGCCATGGCAGCGACGGCCAGCATGACGCCAGCACGTGCGAGATGCTTCTTGATCGTAAACATGTCCATCCTCCCTTATATGCCGTTAATCCGCAGGCATTATGCCAGAGCGGACTAGAAAACTGGTGTCAACGCAAAGACTGCTAGCAAGCCGCAGGCCAAACCGGAGTTTCCCTCCAAACTCCGGCCACGCCGCGGTTTACACGCCGCCAGCCAGGGTCGGAGCGTCGGTTGCTCGACAACGATGTCGTAAGTCTGTCGCCTGCCGCGCTATTATGCCAACCATGAGCACGCATGAAATCGACAGTCTAGCCACCCTGCGCCAGCATATTCGCGATTTCGCGCTGGCGCGCGCATGGGAGCGTTACCATACCCCCAAGAATCTGGCCATGGCGCTTTCCGTGGAGGCGGCGGAACTGCTCGAGCCTTTCCAGTGGCTAACGGCTGAACAGAGCGGACAGTTGAGTCCGGAACAACACGAAGCAGTACGCCAGGAAATCGCCGACGTGCTGATCTACCTGACCCGGCTGGCCGACCTGCTGGATATCGACCTGCTCGACGCCGCAGCCGACAAGCTGGCAATCAACGCAGCCAAATACCCCATCGACAAGGCGCACGGCAACGCGCGCAAATATTCGGACTTCTCGAATGACTGACCCGTATTACAAGCATCACGTCTTTTTCTGCACCAACCAGCGCGACGACGGCGCCAAATGCTGCGGCGCGTCCGGCGGGCAGCAGATGCGCGATTACCTGAAGAAGAAGGTCAAGCACGCCCACCTCAACGGCGAGGGCAGATGCCGTATCAACAGCGCCGGCTGCCTCGACCGCTGCGACGAGGGCCCGCTGCTGGTCGTGTACCCGGAAGGCGTCTGGTATACCTATGTGGACGAGTCCGATATCGACGAAATCTTCGAGGTCCACCTCAAGCAGGGGCGTATTGTCGAGCGCTTGCAATTGAAGTGACGCGGCCGGACGGAACGGCCAGATGAAGCGTTACAAGCTGCGTATCCCGGTGTCCGTAGGCAAGCTGGAAACCGTGATCGACGACCCCGAGACCGAACGCCGCGGCCTGCTGCTGGTCGCCCATCCGCACCCGTTGCACGGCGGCAGCCTCGACAACAAGGTGGTGACAACCCTGGCCAAGGCAGCCAACGAGGCCGGCTGGATCAGCGTGCGGCCGAATTTTCGCGGCGTCGGCATGAGCGATGGCGAATTCGACGCCGGTGTCGGCGAAACCGAAGACCTGCTCGCGGTCGCCCGCTTCGTCGAAGCCAACTACCCCGGCCTGCCGTGGGCACTGGCCGGTTTCTCGTTCGGCGCCTTCGTGCAGCACCGGCTGCGCCAGGAACTCCATGCAAAACGCCTGATCCTGGTCGCCCCGGCGGTCACCATGTACGAATTCGATCCAGTTCCGCCCGACACGATTGTGATCTTTGGCGATGCCGACGAACTCATTCCACCCACCGCGATCCGGCTGTGGGCCGAGCAGCAGCAGCTTGCGGTGAAAGCCATCCCCGACGCCGGGCATTTCTTCCATGGCAAGCTGAAGGAACTGAAGCAGGCGTTTCTGGAGGCCTGTCCATGCTGAAGGTACGCGGCCTGACAAAGAAATACGGCGACACTGAAGTGGTGCGCGGCCTCGACCTGACTGTGCGCCGTGGCGAGTGTTTCGGCCTGCTAGGCCCCAACGGCGCCGGCAAGACCACCACGCTGCGCCTGCTGCTGGGCCTGATCGAGCCCGATGGCGGCAGCATCGAACTCGCCGGCATCGCGGTCCCGCAACGCGCGCGCGAGGCCCGCATGAAAATCGGCGTGGTGCCGCAGATGGACAACCTCGACCCGGATTTTTCGGTACGCGAGAACCTGCTCGCCTACGGCCGCTATTTCGGCATGAGCAAGGCGGCCGTCACTGCACGCGTGCCGGAACTGCTCGATTTCGCCGGGCTCGCCAGCAAGGCCGATGCGCAGATCGCCCAGTTGTCGGGTGGCATGAAGCGGCGCCTCACGCTCGCCCGCGCACTGGTGCACGACCCCGACATCCTGTTCCTCGACGAGCCCACCACCGGACTCGACCCGCAGGCGCGCCACCTCATCTGGCAGGGCCTCAGGCGACTGATCAACGCCGGCAAGACCATCGTGCTGACCACGCATTTCATGGACGAGGCCGAACGCCTCACCGACCGGCTCGCCATCCTCGACCACGGCCGCGTCGTCGCCGAAGGCGCGCCGCGCGCGCTGATCGAAACGCATATCGAACCGGCAGTGGTCGAAGTGTTCGGCGAAGGCCTGGCCGATTGGACCGGCCAGCACGCGGCCGATCTGTGCCAGCGCTTCGAGACCGTCGGCGAAACGCTGTTCTGCTACACCAGTACGCCCGACGTCGTGATCGACGCGCTCAAGCACGCTCCGGCCTTGCGTTACCTGCACCGCCCGTCGAATCTGGAAGACGTGTTTCTCAAGCTCACCGGACGCGACTTGAGGGATTGAGCGCATGAATCCTTTATTCCGCCTTCCCCGTCTGTCGGCACGCTTCATCCCGGTGTGGCAGCGCAACTATCTGGTTTGGAAGAAGCTCGCCATCCCGTCCATCCTCGGCAATCTGGCCGACCCGATGCTCTACATGCTGGGCCTGGGCTACGGCCTCGGCAGCCTGCTGCCGGACGTAGGCGGCATGCCCTACCTGACCTTCCTCGCCGCCGGCACCGTGGCCTACAGCACGATGAACGCCGCCACCTTCGAGGTGCTGTATTCGAGCTTCTCGCGCATGCACGTACAGCGCACCTGGGACGCGATCCTCAACGCGCCGATGACGCTCGACGACGTGATGCTGGGCGAACTGACCTGGGCCGCGTCCAAAAGCCTGCTCTCCGGCGTAGCGATCCTGGCGGTGATCTGGGGATTGGGGCTGTACGGAAACTTCTGGATGACGCTGTGGATCATCCCGGTCGTCGCCCTGGTCGGCTTCTGCTTCGGCGGCATGGGGCTGGTGATGAACGCGGTGTCGCCCAGCTATGACTTCTTTCTGTATTACTTCACGCTGGTGATCACGCCGATGGTGCTCTTGTGCGGGGTGTTCTTCCCCGTGTCGCAGCTGCCTGCGGCCGTGCAAGGCGTGTCCGCCTGGCTGCCGCTCACCCACGCCATCGACCTCGCACGACCCCTGGTTGTCGGCAACATACCAGACAACATCGCGCTGCATGTCATCGCGCTGCTGGTTTACGGCAGCCTCGGCTACATCGTCGCGCTGGCGCTCACTCGCAGACGGCTCCTGAAATAATGCAGCCGCACATTGATTTCTCGACTCACTGCAGATCAGGCATCACGCGTTTCATATAGCCGTCAAACAGCGGTACGGTGAAGCTGTTATCGCCATGCGATGGACTGTACACCATCCCTTTGCCAATCAAGGTTGCACGAATCGGCGCAACGGCCTGGACATCCCGGTTCAGCAAATGGGCGATATCACCGGAGCGGTGCGGCCCCTCACCTAGCTCCGCCATGGCACGCAAATACCGCTTCTCTGCCGGCGTGAGCCGGTCGAATCGAACTCTGAAAAAACTGGCATCCAATTCCTGAATAGCAAGCTCGGTTGCTGAAACTGCGTCTGTTCTAGTAATGGGTGAAGTATATGCGCAGTGCCAACTGTGCTTGCCCCACTCCTGAAGGAAATAGGGGTAGGCCTTGGTTTGTGCCAGGATTTCCTCCAGCGCCCCTTCTTCATAGGCCACGCCCAATTCCTTCGCAGGCACCACCAGCGCCCTCCGCGCCTCGTTCTCTTTAAGCGGCCCTATTTCGGGGTATTCAAACAGTCGCTCGGCATAGGATTTGGCACGGCCTGCACGCCCCACTAATTGCGGCAACCCTGCGCCTATCAACGCAATAGGGAGTTGCAATTGCGCGCACTTGTGAAGCGCGGTAATCAACGCTGCAAATTGCTCTTCTTCGACGTATTGCAATTCGTCAATAAAGAAAACAACCGCAGTTTTCTTTTCCTTGGCTGCCCGCCCCAGCTCCACGAAGAGATCAATCAAATCATGCTCAAGGTCGCCCGAATCCGCGATGCCAGGTTCGTTTCCCAAATCAACGCCGAATTCAATATCCTGATACTTGATCTTCATCGCACCGACAAATCCGCCAAGCGCCCTGAGCGCTTTCTTTGCCAATTCGCCTGCGGCAGCAATCCGGTCCAGCTTGAGTAATGCCAGTCGCAACGACGGGATCAGCAATCCAGGCAATGAACGCCTTTCGGGCGACTCGATCTGCACCACGACAAACCCTCTTGCTTCCGTTTCCTGCGCAATTCGCGTCAACAGAACGGTCTTGCCTACACCTCGAAGTCCCACCATCAGCAAACTTCTGGCCGCCAAGCCATTACGAAGTCGATCCAATGCGATTGCAGCTTTCTCGATAATTTCATCGCGCCCCGCCAACTCAGGAGGCTGTGTACCGGCGCCAGGGGCGTACGGGTTGATGCGCGGATCCATATTTAACAACCTTATTAAGGTTTATATAAAAAACATAACTTTAGATAATATAGATATACATCCCGATCGTCCATTGGCTAGAAGCCACTGACCAAGAAACCGGCTATACCCCGGCCGCCTGCTGGTCGGCGTGATAGCTGGAGCGCACCATCGGTCCGCAGGCGGCGTGCTTGAAGCCCATTGCCCGTGCTTCCTGCTCGAACTGGGCGAAGCGTTCGGGAGTGACGAAGCGCAGCACCGGCAGATGGTGCTGCGAGGGCTGCAGGTACTGGCCCAGCGTCAGCATGTCCACATCGTGTGCACGCAGGTCGCGCATCACCTGCAGGATCTCGTCGTCCTCCTCGCCCAGCCCCAGCATCAGGCCGGATTTGGTCGGGATCTCGGGATGGCGTGCCTTGAAGTCCTGGAGCAGCTTCAGCGAATGCGCATAATCCGCACCGGGACGCGCCGCCTTGTATAGGCGCGGCACGGTTTCCAGATTGTGGTTCATCACGTCGGGCGGGGCGGTGGCGAGCATGTCGAGCGCCTTGTCGAGCCGTCCGCGGAAATCCGGGGTCAGGATCTCGATCCGCGTCGCCGGCGAGGCCTCGCGCACGGCAGCGATGCACTGCGCAAAATGTTCGGCGCCGCCATCGCGCAAATCGTCGCGGTCGACGCTGGTGATCACTACGTATTTCAATGCCATCAGCGCGATCGTATCGGCCAGATGGCGCGGTTCGTCGACGTCCGGCGGCAGCGGCGTGCCATGGCCGACGTCGCAGAAGGGGCAGCGCCGCGTGCACAGGTCGCCGAGAATCATGAAGGTGGCGGTGCCATGGCCGAAGCATTCGCCCAGGTTGGGGCACGAGGCCTCTTCGCACACCGTGTGCAGCTTCGCCTCGCGCAGGATGCCCTTCAGCCGGGCCACGTTCGGCACGTTGGGCGACTTGGCACGGATCCAGGACGGCAGCCGCATCCTGGGTTGCGGCACGATCTTGATCGGGATGCGCGCGGTCTTGGCTGCGCCTTTGTGCTGGAGAGGGTCTGCCATGGTCTGAACATACCGGGAAATGCAATTCCCGGATTCTAGCCTATGCGCCCAGCAACCCTGACCCTGCTGGTTGTGTGGTGTGCGCCCCGCCCGACTCCATACAGCCTAGACTATCACCCAGACCTGGCCGGCTTCTATTTTCACCGGATAGGTGCGGATCGGCTCGTCTGCGGGGTCGCAGGTGGGCTGGCCGGTGGTGAGGTCGAAATAGCTGCCGTGCAGCGAACACTTGATCTTGCCGTCCTTGATGCAGCCTAGGTACAGCGAGTAGTCCTCGTGGCTGCACATCTCGTCGACGACGTAATGGGTGCCGTTCGAGTTGCACAGCAACAGTTTCTTGCCGTCGACGAGAATGCGCTTCATCTCGGCGGGCTTGAGCTCGTCGGCAGCGGCAATGGCAACGTATTCGCCCATCACTTGACCCGTGCGACGGCCTTGCCGGAATCCAGCACGGCGCGAATCTGCGCCGCCGCGTCGGCCATGCTGGCGGCCTTGCCGACGTGATGCAGGACAATCGAACCGGCCAGCACCAGCGAATCATAGGTCGCGCCCTTGTCGCCCTTGAGCGCCAGGATGCCCGCTTCGGCAGCGGCGTGCGCAGTGGCCTTGATGTCGATCGCGGCGACGATCTCGTCCTCGCCTGCTTCGGTGGCGACCGCACCGGGCAGCGGTACGGCGCGTACCGGCTGGTCGATGCCAAGCGCCACCGGGTCGACCGTCGCTTCGATTTCGGTGCCGCGGTCGTGGTAGTGGAAATACTTGCCGGCCTGGCGCAGCGACGGGATCACCCCGCCTTCGACGCCGCGCACGATGCAGGCGGTGTCGAAGCCGGCTTCGCGCGCCAGGTCGGCATACACCGGCGGATAGGGCTTGTGTACGTAGCCCGTGACGAAATGGGTCAACTTGCGGCCTTGTATGGGCTTGGACAGCACTTCCACCGTCGTCAGCACCTGGCGCTTGATCATCTGTGCACGCAGCGTGGTGAGGTTGTGCAGGCCCGGGTTGGATTGCGCCTGATCGATGTAGGCCCAGCCGAGGACGGGATCGGCCAGCCGCGCGGCGGCCTCCACTGGCGCCAGATTCACTGGCACGCCGGCGGCCTCCAGCACGTGACGCGCCGTCACGCCATATTTGGGCCCGACCTTGTCGAGGCCGTGGCTGACCACATGCACGCCAAACTCGGCCAGCAACGGGCCGAGGAAAGGCGCGGCAGGCAGGCAGCGATTGTAGCCGTCATAGGGATCGCCGATGTCGACCACTTCGTCGACCTCCGCCGTGACGCGGCGGGTGGTTTCGAGCACGGCATCCAGCACGCCGCGGTTTTCGTCCATCGTCTCGCGTTTCATGCGCAGGGCAATGAAATAGATGCCGACTTGAATCGGATCGATCACGTTGTCGATGATGGCCTTGGTACCGAGGTGGGCTTCGGCGCGGCTGATGTTCTTGGACAGGTCCGGTCCGGTGGCAATGCGCTGGATGATCGAGCGCATCAGGAGTTTGGGGTCGGACGGCAGCGTGTCGGTGCTCATGAATAACTCCATTAGAAGTTATAAGAATACTTATAACCAAGTAAATCAGTCAAGAATAGATCGTGTCCTGCAGGCAGCGGACAAGCGCCTGCCCGGCTTCGGCCGGAGACAATTTCACGCCGAGATCGCGGCATTGCGTCACCCGCATCCCCGCGTAGCCACACGGGTTGATGGCGGAGAATGGACGCATATCCATGTCGACGTTGAATGCCAAGCCATGATACGTGCAGCCGTGTCTGACGCGCAGACCGAGGGCGGCTATTTTCGCCCCATCGACATACACGCCGGGCGCACCTCCCAGACGTGCGGATGCCACGCCCTGCTCCGCCAGGAGATTGATCACGGCCTGTTCCAGGCGTGTCACCAGTTCGCGGATGCCGTAGCCGCGCCGTCGCAGGTCGATCAGCACATAGACCACGACTTGTCCCGGCCCGTGATAGGTGATCTGCCCGCCGCGGTCGATCGGCACGACGGGAATGTCGGTCGCGGCGATCAGGTGCTCCGGCTTGCCGGCCTGACCCTGCGTGTAGACGGGCGAATGTTCAAGCAGCCAGATTTCGTCCGCGGCATCGGGTGCACGCCGTGCGGTGAAAATCTGCATCGCCCGCCAGGTCGAAATATAGTCGACCAGCCCCAGTTGCCGAATGATCGCCTCACCGCTCGCCATCAAAGCGCCATCTTCACCCACGGATGGGCGGTGATTTCGCGATACAGCGCATCGAGCTGGGCTTTCGAGGTGGCGCGCACCACGCAGGTCACCGACAGGTAGTTGCCGCTGCTGGATACGCGCATCTCGACGGTCTCGGCCTTGAAATCGGGCGCATGCCGCAGCACCAGTTCGACCATGGCCTGCGCAAAATCGTCGCGGCGTTCACCCATGATCTTGATGGGAAAGTCGGTGGGGAATTGCAGCAGGGTTTCCTGTTCGTTCATGACCGCATCACCTGTTGTTTGAAGGTCTGGTACAGCGCATCCATCCGCCTGGCCAGCGGCCCCGGCACGCCTGCGCCGACCGGCACGCCGTCCAGCGCCACGATCGCCATGATCTCCTTGGTGGACGACGTCATCCAGAGTTCGTCCGCGCCACGCACCTCGGCTTCGGCAATCGCCCGCACTTCATGCGGTATGTCGTGGGCAGCGGCGAGTTCCAGCACCACGTCATAGGTAATGCCGGTCAGCATCAGGCTCGACGGCGGCGGCGCCCGCAACACGCCATCCTTGACCACAAAGATATTGCTTGCCGCCCCTTCGGTCAGCAGGCCGTCGCGCAGCATCACGGTTTCGGCACAGCCCGCGTCCACCGCCTGCTGGCGCAGCAGGAGATTGGCCAGCAGCGAAATGGCCTTGATGTTGCAGCGCAGCCAGCGGTTGTCGATCGCGCTGACGGCACAGACGCCGGCAGCCTTCTGTGCCGGCGTGGCGGTCACCAGCGGCTGCGCAAACATGAATACGGTCGGCGACACATCGTGCGGGAACGCATGATCGCGCAAGGGCTGTCCTTCGACCGGCGTGCCGCGCGTCACCTGGATGTAGACCGACTGGTCGGCAAAATCCTGCCGCGCGATCAACTGCAGGATACGCTCACGCCATTCGGCCACGCTGTGCGGGTTGGCCAGGCGGATGCCGTCGAGGCTGAACTGCAGGCGATGCAGGTGCGCGTCGAGCCGAAAGGGCTTCCCCGAATACACCGGAACCAGTTCGTAGACGCCGTCGCCGAAGACGAAGCCACGGTCGAGCACCGACACCTTCGCCTCGGCGAGCGGCAGGAACTGACCGTTCAGATAGACGCTCACTTTGCGAACAGCAGCCGGATCGAATCCCAACCGCGGCCGAATAGTCCGGCCACGCCGACATCCTGCAGGGCGACCAGCGGATAGTCGCCGAGTGGCTTGCCGTCGAGCGTCAGCCGCAGGGTACCCAGGCGCTGCCCCCTGTTTATCGGTGCCACGACGGGCTGCTGGGTGATGACTTCTGCCTTGACGCGTGCGGCGCTGCCGCGCGGGACCAGCAGATGGAAATCCTGCTCGAACCCCATACTCGCCGACGGGTGCTCGCCCCGGTAGATACTGACGACCTTGACGACCTGGCGAGCCCGATAAAGCGGCACACTGTCGAAATTCTCGAAACCGTAATTCAGCAGCTTCAATGCGTCCTGCGTGCGCTGTGCATCCGAGCGCGCACCCAGCACCACCGCGATACGACCTTGGTCGCCGCGCTGCGCCGAAGCCGCCATGCAATAGCCAGCCTGCGGCGTACGACCGACCTTCAGGCCGGTCACGGTGCTGTCGCGCCATAACAGGCGGTTGCCGTTGTAATACGTGATGCCCTGGTAAGGCAGCTCCTTCTGGCTGAAGAGAGTCAGACGCTCCGGGAAATCGCGCGCCAGTGCGCGACCGAGCAGGGCGAGGTCGCGTGCGCTCGATTCATGACCCGGCTCATTCAGGCCGGTCGCATTCATGAAGTGGGTCTTGCTCATGCCCAGCCGCCTGGCCTCGCGGTTCATGCGCGCGACGAACGCGGCCTCGCTGCCATCCGCTGCCGTCACCAAGGTGATCGTGGCGTCGCTGGCCGATTCCACCAGCATCGCCTGCAGCAGCGTGTCGACGCTCACCTGGTCACCCGCCTTGAGGAAGATGCGCGACCCATCCATCTGCGTGGCCGCCGCCGGAACGGTCACCCTCTCGCCCAGGCTCAACTTGTTCTTGCGGATATCGCCCAGCAGAACATAGGCCGTCATCAACTGGGTCAGCGAGGCCGGGGCCAGCGGCAGATCGGCCTGGCTGGCCGCCAGCTCGCGTCCGCTTGCCTGGTCGATCACGACCCAGGCACGCGACGAGACATTGGGCGGTGCGGCCCATGTCGTTGCAGTAAAAAAGAGCGCCAGCCCCAGCCAGAAGAATTTCATGTTCAGCCTTTTCATCAATCGCGTCTGACCAGGACCGCATTCAGGTCAAGGCGTTCCCGCACGCGCGCACGATCCGACTGCGCCGCATCGTCGCTGGCATACGGGCCGAGCTGTACGCGATGCAGCCCGCCATCCAGCACCACGCGCGTCTGGCTGGCGTCGATGTCGAGTTGGCGTTTCAGGCGGTCGAGCAACTGTTGCGCATTGTCGGCGCGCGAGAAGGCGCCCACCGGGAGATAGATGCCGTCCTGTAGCGCCTTGCCCTGCGTGTCGTAGGTGTCGGGGTCGATGCTTTCCACCCGCACCCGGGCGCTGCCGCGTCCCAGGTAGCCCAGCTTGTAGGCAGCGGTATACGACAGGTCGATGATGCGCTTGCTGTGGAACGGACCGCGGTCGTTGATGCGCACCACCACCGATTTGCCGGTGTCGAGCGACGTGACCCGCGCGTAGCTCGGAATCGGCAGGGTCGGATGCGCCGCCGTCATGGCGTACATGTCGTAGGGCTCGCCCGAGGCGGTCTTCTTGCCCTGGAAACGGCGGCCATACCACGAAGCCAGTCCCTCTGCACTGTAGGGCTGACGCGTGGTCTGTGGCGTATACGTCGTCCCCAGCGCGACATAGGTGCGGTTGGCAAAGGGATGCAGGGGTTCCTTGCGCGGCACGGCATCGGGAACGGCATCCAGATTTGCCGGCGGGTTGGCCTCCGGACCGTCGTCGAGGTAATAGCTCCCGCCTTTGGGGGCAGTGGAGGCCTGTTTTGCGGGCGGCGTGCTGGCACATCCGCCGAGGGTCAGGGCGAGGACAAGCATCCCCAGGAGCGATTTAGTTTTCATGGCACTTATTTTATCGCGTCATGATTTATTGAGTTGACGGTGCGTCGCCACGCTCATCAGGATACCCATCCCCAGCAACAGCGTGACGAGCGCCGTTCCGCCGTAACTCATCAGCGGCAAGGGCACGCCGACCACCGGCAGAATGCCCGACACCATGCCCATGTTGACGAACACATAGGTGAACAGATTGAGGCTCAAGGTGGCCGCCATCAGCCGGCCGAATAGCGTCGGCGCTCGTGCGGCGATGACCAGGCCGCGCGCGACGATGGCCAGATAGAGACACACCAGCAGAATCGCGCCGGCATAGCCGAATTCCTCGCCGAACACGGCGAAGATGAAATCGGTGGTGCGCTCGGGAATGAAATCGAGCTGGTTCTGCGTGCCCTGCATTCAGCCTTTGCCGAACAGTCCGCCGGAGCCGATGGCGATGGTCGACTGGATGATGTGGTAGCCGGCGCCTAACGGATCGGACGCAGGATCGAGCAGCATCAGCACGCGACGCTGCTGATAATCGTGCATCAGCCCCCACACCACGGGCAGACTCGCCGCGCCCAGGGCGGCGCCTCCCACAATCACCTTCCACGGCAGGCCGGCAAAGAACAACAGATAAAAACCCGAGGCACCGAGCATCAGCGCCGTACCCAGATCGGGCTGCCGCAGGATCAGCAGGAAGGGCACCAGCAACAGAATGCCGCCGACCATGAAATGCTTGGCGCGCAGCACCGCTTCGTTGCGCTGGAAATACCAGGCCAGCATCAGCGGCAAGGCCAGCTTCAACAGTTCGGACGGCTGAAACGCAATGAATCCCAGATCCAGCCAGCGCCGCGCACCGTTGCGGATCTCGCCGAACAGCGCCACCCCGACCAGCAGCACCACACCCGCCGCATACAGGGGCGGTCCGACTTTGGACAATAGATGCGGCGGCACGTTGGCCATCAACACCATCACCGCCAGTGCCAGCCCCATGTTGACGAGATGACCGCTGATGCGCACCGGGCTTTGTCCCGAAGCGCTCGTCACCACCGCCAGGCTGATGCCCAGCACCAGCAGCGCCAGCGTCAGCAGGATGCCGTCGACGTGGCGCAGGCCGCGCAGGAGCCAGTGGCTAGTCCGAGGCATCGCTTCCTCCCTCCAGTTTCATGTTGCCGGGGCGTTTCCCGGTCAGGTAGTAATCGAAGACCGCACGCGCAATCGGTGCCGCCGTGGAACCGCCATGGCCGCCATTCTCGACCATGACCGCCACCACGATGGTAGGGTTCTCGGCCGGCGCATAGGCGATGAACAGCGCATGGTCGCGATTCTTCCGGGACAGGCTGCCGGCGTCGTAGCGGGCGCCCTGCTTGATGCCGACCACCTGCGCGGTGCCGGTCTTGCCGGCAATGGTGTAGGGCGCACCGGCAGCCGCAGCCGCGGCCGTGCCGCCTGGCCGCATCGCGTCCATCATGCCCTGCCGCACCACGGCCAGATCCTCCGGTTTGAGCGCCAGTTGTTCGTGCACCACCACCGGCTGCGGCTGCCAGACGTGGGTAAGCGGATCGCGCACCGCCTGCACCAGGCGCGGTTCGATCCGCTTGCCGCCATTGGTGATCATGGCGGTCGCGGTCGCCAGTTGCAGCGGGGTAGTCAGATGATAGCCCTGGCCGATGCCCGCGATCACCGTCTCGCCGGGATACCAGACTTTCTTCCAGCGGCGCTGCTTCCAGTCGCGCGAAGGCAGCAGGCCGGCAGACTCGCCGTCCAGATCGATGCCGGTTTTCTCGCCGAAACTGAATTTCCGCAGATAGTCGTGCATACGGTCGATCCCCATGTCGACCGCCAGTTTGTAGAAATAGGTATCGCACGATTGCGCGATGGCCCGGCGCAGATCGACGATTCCGTGGCCGCCGCGTTTCCAGTCGCGGTACTGGTGGCTGCTGTTGGGCAGGCTGAAATAGCCGGGATCGACGATGGTGTCCTCGGGCTTGCGTACGCCCAGTTCCAGTCCGGCCAGCCCCATGAACGGCTTGATCGTCGAACCCGGCGGATAGAGGCCGCGCAGCACGCGATTCACCATCGGCCGTTCGGGCGATTCGTTGAGTGCCTTCCAGGTTTCGGGGTCGATGCCGTCGATAAACAGGTTGGGGTCGAATCCCGGCTTGCTCACCAGCGCCAGCACGCCGCCGGTATTGGGGTCGAGCGCCACCAGCCCGCCCATGTAGTCGCCGAACGCATGTTCGGCCACCGCCTGCAACCCCGCGTCCAGGTACAGGCGCAAATCCTTGCCCGGCACCGGCGGAATCCGCGACAGAGCACGTACGGCCCGGCCGCTGGCGTCGGTTTCCATCTGGTCGAATCCGGTACGGCCATGCA
The DNA here is from genome assembly GCA_043821985.1 of Pseudomonadota bacterium. Classification (GTDB taxonomy): domain Bacteria; phylum Pseudomonadota; class Gammaproteobacteria; order Burkholderiales; family Thiobacillaceae; genus Thiobacillus. Next base: position 46,249 of record JBDRCF010000041.1, on the reverse strand, counting down.
GCAGGGTTTCATAGCTCTGCTCCAGCCCGGTCTTGCCGATATGGACCGTGCCCCGGTAGTTCTGCTCGCGCCCCGATTCGCGCAGGTTCTTGAGATCGCGATCGTTGATCCGGCCGATGAAGCCGACCACGTGCGCCATGCCGGGCCCGGCCTGGTAGTTGCGGAACAGCCGCGCCTTCACCTCCATCCCCGGCAGGCGGTAGCGGTTGGCCGCCAGGATCGCGACCTCCTCGTCGGATAGTTTGCTTTTCAGGGGCACCGTTTCGAACTCGTGCGATTCGGCAAGCAGGCGCCGGAAACGCCGCAACTCGCCCGGCGTGATCTCGATCAGCTTGGCCACTTCGGCCAGCGTCGCCTCCAGATCGCGGGGCTGCGCCCGCGCCAGTTCGAGCGTATACGCCGAGTAGTTCTCCGCCAGGATGCGGCCTTTCCGATCCAGGATCAATCCGCGGTTGGGCGCCACGGGTACCAGCGAAATACGGTTGTTTTCCGCGCGCTGGATATAGTAGTCGTGCTGCGTGATCTGCAGATAGAAGGCGCGCCCCAGCAGCGCAGCCGCGAGCAGCACGACGAAGATCCCGCCCGCTTTCAGTCGCCCGTGAAAACGGGCCAGTTCACGATCCAGGTTTTTGAGCGGAGTGGCTAGCGGCATGTCCGGCTCATGCCCGGTCCTGGGCACCCTTGCCATGCCACAGGCGCACGAACAGCGCGATCAGATACCACAACACGGTACTGCTCAGCACCGGAATGAGGATGCTCAATCCGGCCGGCGGGTTGACCGCAAGCCAGCCGACCAGCAACACCATCAACTGCACGCCCAGCAGGATCGGAAACATTTGCGCGGCCTGCCGGGAAGGGTCGAACTGCAGCAGGCGCAGGCGCAGATACAACACCACGTACACCCCGATCACATAGGCGATGGCATGCTGGCCGAACACCGCGCCATCCTGGAAATCGGCCAGCAGGCCGAAAAAGAACGCCGCGCCGAAACCGATGCGCTCAGGCTGGTGCAAGGCCCAGAAGAGCACGGCGACCAGCACGAAATCCGGCCGCACGACCAGCGCCCAGCCGGACCACGGTAGCTGCTCCAGCAAGACTGCCAGGACCAGGCTGCCGAGAATGCGGCGCCAGCTGCCGCCGGTCTGGGCCGATACGTTCATCGCGCGGTCACCTGCGGTTCGGCGATCAACACCAGCACCCCGCGGGAGCGGTCCAGGCCGGCCAGCGGCAGACAGTCCACCCGCAGGTAGGGGCTGGACTGCGAGCGGGAGACCCGATTGATGGTCGCCACGGGAATGCCGGCCGGATACACCCGGTCGATGCCCGAAGTCAGCAGGCGATCACCCGACCGGAGGTCGGTCTGCGACGGCATGTACCGCAATTCCATCTGGCCATGCCCGCTCCCGGCAGCCAGGCCGCGCTGGCCGGTGCGCTCGACGAACACCGGCGTCAGCTGCTCGGTGTTGCTGACCAGCGTGACTTCGCTCGACCCGGGATACACCCGCGTTACCTGCCCCACCAGACCGTCCGCATCGACCACCGGCAGGCCGGTGCGCAGGCCGGCCCCGCTTCCCTGGTCCAGCGTGAGGCGCTGGGCAAACCAGTCATGCCCTTGGTACAAGAGCGCCGCATGCACCACTTTCTGGCCCGGACGGGCCTGCAACTGCAGCAGGGCGCGCAATTCGGCGTTTTCCCGGGCCAGTTCGGCTGCACGGTTCACCCCGAGTTGCAGCTGCGCCCGCTCAACCAGCAGGGCGTCGCGTTCTTTTTGCAGAAGACGGTGGCGGGTGAAGAATCCCGTCAGTTCGGCGGCGACGCTGGTGGGAACCCGCATGACTTCGCGCACCGGTTGCAGCAGCAGCGAAAATCCGCTGCGCAGGCCGTCGAGCGCGTGATAACGGACATCGACCACCACGCAGGACAAGCCGATCAGGAGCCAGATCATCAGGCGTGCCGTCGGCCCCAGCCGGCGGGCGAACATGAGCTGGCCCGGCATAGCCATCAGCGGTTCCGGTCAGCTGCGACTGCGTTCACTCGTTGGTGAACACCGACGCCAGTTTGTCCATCTCTTCGAGCGCGCGGCCCGACCCGCGCACCACGCAGGTCAGCGGATCGTCGGCGACGATCACCGGCAGGCCGGTCTCCTCCATCAGCAGGCGGTCGAGGTCGCGCAGCAGCGCGCCGCCGCCGGTCAGTACCATGCCCTTCTCGGCGATGTCGGCGCCGAGTTCCGGCGGCGTCTGTTCCAGCGCCTGCTTGACCGCGCTGACGATGGCATTGAGCGGCTCGGTCAGCGCTTCGAGGATTTCATTGGAGGACACGTTGAAGCTGCGCGGCACGCCCTCGGCGAGGCTGCGGCCCTTGACTTCCATCTCCAGCACTTCGGCGCCGGGGAAGGCGGAGCCCATTTTCTTCTTGATCTGCTCGGCAGTCGCCTCGCAGATCAGCATGCCGTAGTTGCGGCGGATGTAGTTGATGATGGCCTCGTCCATGCGGTCGCCGCCGACGCGCACCGAGTTGGCGTAGACCACGCCGCCCAGCGAAATCACGCCCACTTCGGTGGTGCCTCCGCCGATGTCGACCACCATCGAGCCGGTCGCTTCGGCCACCGGCAGGCCGGCGCCGATCGCCGCCGCCATCGGTTCCTCGATCAAATAGACCTGGCGGGCGCCGGCGCCGATCGCCGACTCGCGGATCGCGCGGCGCTCCACCTGGGTCGAGCCGCACGGCACGCAGATGATGATGCGCGGGCTGGGTCGCAGCATGCGGGTGTCGTGCACCTTCTTGATGAAATACTTGAGCATCTGCTCGGTCACGGTGAAGTCGGCGATCACGCCATCCTTCATCGGCCGGATCGCCTGCAGGTTGCCCGGCGTGCGGCCCAGCATCAGCTTGGCTTCCGCACCCACCGCCTGCACCGTGCGCTTGCCGCCCGCCGCCGCATCGGTACGGATCGATACGACCGAAGGCTCGTCCAGCACGATGCCGCGGTCGCGCACGTAAATCAGCGTGTTGGCGGTACCGAGATCGATCGCGAGGTCGGTCGAGAAATAGCTGGTCAGAAACTTGAACATGGTGGCGGCAGCGCCCGCGCCAGGCGGGCGAAAGGGCAGAAAAAACAAGGGGGCTATGATACCCTAACGTGCTTCGTTCCCGTAAGTCATTCAGGTGCTTCCATGTCCCTCAGTCCGGACGACGTCAAGCGCATCGCTCGCCTTGCGCGCATAGAAACCAGCGATGCCGAGGCGCAGGCCACGCAGGCCCAACTCAACACCATTTTCGATCTCATCGCCACCATGCAGGCGGTGGACACCCGCGGAATTGCCCCGATGGCCCATGCGCAGGAGGTCTTTCAGCGTCTGCGCGACGATGCCGTGACCGAAACCGATCGTCATGCGGCCTTCCAGGCCGTGGCCCCGGCGGTCGAAAACGGCCTCTACCTCGTCCCCAAAGTCATCGAATAAGCCATGTCAGACGCACGCCTTTCCGCGCTTGCCGCGCAACTCGCCGCCAGGCAGGTGTCCAGCCGCGAGCTGGCCCAGCAGTACCTCCACCGCATTGCCGCGCTGAACCCGACGATCAACGCCTTCATCACGGTGGATGCCGACAAGACGCTGGCCGAGGCCGCGGCCGCCGATGCGCTGATCGCCGCGGGCAAGGCCGGCCCGCTGACCGGCGTGCCGATCGCCCACAAGGACATCTTCTGCACCGACGGCTGGCTCACCACCTGCGGCTCGAAAATGCTGCACAACTTCGTCGCGCCGTATGACGCCCACGTGATCCAGCGCTTCAAGGCCGCCGGCATGCCGAGCCTGGGCAAGACCAACATGGACGAGTTCGCCATGGGCTCGTCCAACGAGACCTCCCACTTCGGCCCCGTGAAGAACCCCTGGAACCCGGCCTACGTGCCCGGCGGCTCGTCGGGCGGCGCCGCGGCCTGCGTGGCGGCGCGCATGGCGCCGGCCGCCACCGGCACCGACACCGGCGGCTCGATCCGCCAGCCGGCGGCGCTGTGCGGCATCACCGGCCTCAAGCCCACCTACGGCCTGGTGTCGCGCTACGGCATGATCGCCTTCGCCTCCAGCCTCGACCAGGCCGGGCCGATGGCGCCTTCGGCCGAGGATTGCGCGCTGCTGCTGAACGTGATGACCGGCTTCGACCCCAGGGACTCGACCAGCCTCGAGCGCGAGAAGGAAGACTACACGCGCGACCTCGACCAGCCCCTGGCCGGGCTGCGCGTCGGCCTGCCCAGGGAGTTCTTCGCCGAAGGGCTGAATAATGAAGTCGCCGCAGCGGTTGAAACGGCCGTGGCCGAACTGAAGAAGCTCGGCGCCACGACGGTCGAGATTTCGCTGGCCAACTCGAAGCTGGCGATCCCGGTGTATTACGTGCTCGCGCCTGCCGAGGCCTCGAGCAACCTGTCGCGCTTCGACGGTGTGCGCTACGGCTACCGCGCGCCGGACTACGCGAGCCTCGACGACATGTACTGCAAGACCCGCGCACAGGGTTTCGGCGCCGAGGTCAAGCGGCGCATCCTGATCGGCGCCTATGTGCTCTCTCATGGCTATTACGATGCCTACTATCTCCAGGCTCAAAAAATCCGCCGCCTGATCGCCGACGACTTCAACCAGGCCTTCAAGACCTGCGACGTCATCCTCGGCCCGACCGCGCCGGGCACCGCATTCAAGCTGGGCGAGAAATCCGATGACCCGGTCGAGATGTATCTGAACGACCTCTACACCATTCCCGCCAACCTCGCCGGCCTGCCCGGCATGAGCCTGCCCTGCGGCTTCGATGCCAAAGGCCTGCCGATCGGCCTGCAACTCGTCGGAGACTATTTCAGCGAGGCCAAGATGCTGAATGTCGCGCACCAATATCAACGCGTGACGGACTGGCATATGCGGCTGCCCCCGCAGGGTGAGGCGTCAGGGGTAAGGAGTAAGGAATGATTGCTGCTTCCTGCGCCATGTCCCTCACCCCTTTCCCCTCACCCCTCACGAGGTTTTTCTTATGAAGTGGGAGACCGTCATCGGGCTGGAAGTCCACACCCAGCTCGCCACCAAGTCGAAAATCTTCTCGGGCAGCAGCACCGCCTTCGGCGCGGCACCCAACACGCAGGCGAGTGCGGTCGACATCGCGCTGCCCGGCGTGCTGCCGGTGTTGAACAAGAGTGCAGTGGAATGCGCGATCAAGTTCGGCCTGGCGATCGGGGCGAATCTCAACCGCATCAACGTGTTCGATCGCAAGAACTACTTCTATCCGGATCTCCCCAAGGGCTACCAGATCAGCCAGCTGGCCAAGCCCATCGTCGAAGGCGGCGCGCTCAAGATCGTCGTGGACGGTGCGGAAAAAACCGTCAACCTCACCCGTGCCCACATGGAAGAGGACGCCGGCAAGTCGCTGCACGAGGACTTCCACGGCATGACCGGCATCGACCTCAACCGCGCCGGCACGCCGCTACTGGAGATCGTCTCCGAGCCGGAAATGCGCTCCAGTGCCGAGGCCGTGGCCTATGCCCGCGCGCTGCACACGCTGGTGACCTGGATCGGCATCTGCGACGGCAACATGCAGGAAGGCAGCTTCCGCGTCGACGCCAACGTCTCGGTGCGCCCGGTGGGGCAGGCCGAATTCGGTACCCGCCGCGAGATCAAGAACCTCAACTCGTTCAAATTCCTGCAACAGGCCATCGACTATGAAGTCCGCTGGCAGATCGAGACGCTGGAGGACGGCGGCCGCATCGAGCAGGCCACCGTACTGTTCGACCCCGACACCGGCGAGACGCGCATGATGCGCAGCAAGGAAGACGCGCACGACTACCGCTACTTCCCCGACCCCGATCTGCTGCCGGTGAAACTCGACGAACCGTGGATCGAAGCCGTGCGTGCCGCGTTGCCTGAACTGCCTGCCGCGATGCAGGCGCGCTTCCAGAACGACTACGGCGTGTCGGCCTACGACGCGACCGTGCTGACCGGCTCGCGTGCGCTCGCCGACTATTTCGAGGCTGCGGCACAAGCCTGCGGCCAAGGCAAGCTCGCCGCCAACTGGGTGATGGGCGAGCTCTCGGCCGCGCTCAACAAGGCCGAACTCGACATTGCGCAAAGCCCGGTGTCGGCCGCCCAGCTCGGCGCGCTGATCACCCGCATCCAGGACGGCACGCTCTCGGGCAAGCTCGCCAGGCAGGTGTTCGAAGGCCTGTGGGAAGGTGCTGGTGAAGTCGACACCATCATCGAGGCACGCGGCCTCAGGCAGATGTCCGATTCCGGCGAACTGGAAAAGATCATCGACGAGGTGCTCGCCGCCAACCCGAAGTCGGTCGAGGAATTCCGTGCCGGCAAGGAGAAGGCTTTCAACGCGCTGGTCGGCCAGGTGATGAAGGCCAGCCGCGGCAAGGCCAATCCGGCGCAGGTCAATGAGCTGCTGAAGAGCAAGCTGCAGTAAAAACAAAGGGGCGCCCGTTTGGGCGCCCCTTTTCACGACAACGCGCCGGCTACTTGCCGGTCAGTTCGCGGAAACGCAGCTTGTCCGCCTCGTATTTCTCGCGCACCTGCACCATGGCGTTCTGATTTTTCTGGACGGTGCGTTTCAATTCCTCGCTTTCGCGAACGGCCTGGTCCAGTTGTTCCTGCAGCCCGGAACCGACCTTGCGGCCCGCCTTTTGTATGTTGGCGATACGGGTGCGCAGATCGACCAGATTGGCATCGACCGCACTGGCCCGAATTTCGGCGCCCCGGATCATCAGCTTGTAGTTCTCCAGTGCCCGGTCGCGCGCCAGATCGATCTCCGCTTCGGTGGTATAGGTCTGGGTCAGCGCACGGTCGAGCTGCGCCTGCTTCTGCTGCTCGTCCTGGATGCGTTTCTGCTCGGCCTCGCGTTCGGCCTGGGCACGGCGCTCGGCTTCGGATTGCGTGCGCTTGATGATGTTGCCCTGCTTGCTCATCTCGGCCGCGCCGCTTTGCTGGTAGGTCGGCGGCAGCGTGTCGCCGTAATGCACACGGCCATTGCCGTCCACCCAGCGGTACATGCCTGCCACGGCCGGACTCGCCGCCAGCAGCGAAACGGCCGCAACCGCCGCCAGCAGGCTATACGCCATACGTCGAACGGTAAGCGGCCACGGCCTGCAATTCAGCTTGTCGGTTTGCATCACGCTCCAGAAACTCCACCAAATTGTCCAGCGTGACCACGGCCACCACTGGAATGCCATATTGTTCCCGCACTTCCTGCACGGCGGACGTCTCGCCCGTTCCGCGTTCCATGCGGTCCAGCGCGATCACCACCCCGGCCGGTTCCGCCCCCGCATGCCGGATCAGGTCCACCGACTCGCGCACCGAGGTGCCCGCTGAGATCACGTCGTCGACGATCAGCACCCGGCCCTGCAGCTTCGCGCCGACCACCGTCCCGCCTTCGCCGTGATCCTTGGCTTCCTTGCGGTTGTAGGCATACGGCACGTTCCTGCCCATGCTCGCCAGCGCGATCGCAATACTCGCCGCCAGCGGAATGCCCTTGTAGGCCGGGCCGAACAGCACGTCGAACGCGATCCCCGAGTCGACGATGGCTTTCGCGTAAAATTCGCCCAGCCGCTTCAGCTTGTCGCCGTCGCTGAACAGGCCCGCATTAAAAAAGTAGGGGCTCACGCGCCCCGCCTTGGTTTTGAACTCGCCGAAACACAACACGTTCGAAGCGATGGCGAATTCCACAAACTCGGCTTTGTAATCGGACATTTTCCTTAACTTCTTGAATCAATCTTGATGCGAATTATATCGGCCAACCTCAACGGCATCCGCTCCGCCGCCACCAAGGGCTTTTTCGACTGGCTGCCCACGCAACACGCCGACGTCGTCTGCGTGCAGGAACTCAAGGCGCAGGCCGCCGACCTCCGGCCGGAATTCGTGGCCTGCGACGGCCTCAGCGGCGCCTTCCACTATGCGGAAAAGAAAGGCTACAGCGGCGTCGGGGTCTATACCCGACAGCCGCCTCAACGCATCATCGAGGGTCTCGGCATCCCGGAATTCGATGCCGAAGGCCGCTACATCGAGGCCGACTATGGCCACCTCGCCGTCATCTCGCTCTACCAGCCCTCCGGCTCCAGCAGCGACGAACGCCAGCAGGCCAAGTTCCGTTTTCTCGACGTCTTCTTCCCGCGCCTGCAGGCACTGATCCAGTCCGGCCGCGAAATCGTCATCTGCGGCGACTGGAACATCGCGCACAAGGAAATCGACCTCAAGAACTGGAAATCCAACCAGAAGAATTCCGGCTTCCTGCCCGAAGAACGCGCCTGGATGACGCGCCTGTTCGACGAACTCGGCTGGGTCGACGTCTACCGCAGTCTCTATCCCGAGCACACCGGCGAAGCCTACACCTGGTGGAGCAACCGCGGCCAGGCCTGGGCCAAGAACGTCGGCTGGCGCATCGATTACCAGATCGCCACCCCCGGCATCGCGGCAAAAGCCAAATCCGCCAGCGTCTACAAGGACCAGCGCTTCTCCGACCATGCACCGCTGATCGTCGATTACGATTACGCTCCATGACCTTACGCGACCACCCCTGGCTTGCCGCCCTCAAGGTCTACGCTCACCCGCGCGTCGTCGGCATGCTGTTCCTCGGCTTTTCCGCCGGGCTGCCGCTGCTGCTGGTGCTGGGCACGCTGTCGTTCTGGCTGTCCGAGGCGGGGATCGCGCGCGCGACCATCGGGCATTTGAGCTGGGTGGGGCTGGCGTATGGCTTCAAGTTTTTGTGGTCGCCGCTGGTGGACCGGCTACCGCTGCCCTTCCTGACCGCCCGGCTGGGCAAGCGGCGGGCCTGGCTGCTGCTGTCGCAGGTCTGCATCGCCGCCGCGCTGCTCGGCATGGCGAACACCGATCCGGTGCTGAACCTGACGCATATGGTGTTCTTCGCGCTGGCGGTGGCCTTCGCCTCGGCAACGCAGGACATCGCGCTCGACGCCTACCGCATCGAGGCGGTCGAAACCGAGAAGCAGGGCGCGATGGCAGCGACCTACCAGGCGGGTTACCGCATCGCGATGATCACGGCCGGCGCCGGCGCGCTGTGGATCGCGGCGAGCGTCGACACGACCACGGCCGCCTATGACGTCCACCCCTGGCAGGTGGCGTACACGGTCATGGCGGCGCTGATGGCGGTCGGCATCCTCACCACGCTGACGATCCGCGAACCCGAGAAGAAAATTCCCCACACCACGAGCGAGCGCGAGTTGCATGCGCGCGCGAAGTTCGCCTCGCTCGGGCTGTCGGACGGTCTGCTGAACGCTGCCGCATGGTTCTACGACGCGGTGCTGTCGCCCTTCATCGATTTCATCCAGCGTTACAAATGGCAGGCGCTGCTGATGCTGGCGCTGATCGCGCTGTACCGCATCTCCGACGTGGTGATGGGGGTGATGAGCAATCCTTTCTACCAGGAGATGGGCTTCACCAAGGACGAAGTCGCCACCGTGTCCAAGGTGTTCGGCGTGATCATGACCATCGCCGGCGCCGGGCTCGGCGGCCTGCTGACGATGCGCCTCGGCGTGATGCGCACCCTGTTCCTCGGCGCCCTGCTGTCGGCGGCGACCAACCTGCTGTTCGTCTGGTTGGCCAGGCGCGGGCACGACATGGGCGCACTGGTGTTCACCGTGTCGGCCGACAACCTCTCAGCCGGCATCGCCTCCAGCGCCTTCGTCGCCTATCTGTCCGGGCTGGTGAACCAAGCGTATTCGGCCACGCAGTACGCGTTGTTCACCTCGGTGATGCTGCTGCTGCCCAAGTTCATCGCCGGCTTTTCCGGCGAGTTCGTCGACGCCTACGGCTGGGCGAACTTCTTCACCGGCACGGCGCTGATCGGGGTGCCGGTGCTGCTGCTGGTGTGGCTGGTCGCCCGTGAGCAGAAAGCAGCAAGCAGGAAGCAGGAAAAACCATGATTGAGTTCTCGCTCCTCACCGCCCTGCTCGCCGGCCTGCTCGGCGGGGTGCACTGCGTCGGCATGTGCGGCGGCATCGTCGCGGCGTTCTCCTTCCGCGCCGATGGCAGCACGCCGCCGTTCCGGCTGCACCTGGCCTACAACCTGGGGCGGGTAACGTCGTATGCGCTGTTCGGTGCACTGGCCGGCGCACTGGGCGCCTCGCTCAAGCTGGCTGAATTCATGCCGGTGCAGACCTTGCTGTATGGACTGGCGCAGGTCGTGATGATCCTGCTCGGCCTGTATCTGGCCGGCTTCAATCAATGGGTGCTGGTATTCGAACGGGCCGGCGGGTCGGTGTGGCGACGGGTCAAGCCGCTGTTCCAGAAACTGCTGCCGGTCAAGTCAATGCCGCAGGCGGTGCTGGCCGGCATGGCCTGGGGCTGGCTGCCGTGCGGACTGGTGTATTCGGTGCTGGTGTCGGCGCTGGCGGCCGGCAGCGCCACCTCGGGCGCGGCGCTGATGCTGGCATTCGGTCTCGGGACGCTGCCCAACCTGCTGGGCATGGGTCTGTTCGCCAGGCAGATCCAGCCTTTCATGCAGCAACTGTGGGTGCGGCGTGCAGCCGGCCTGACGGTGGCGGGATTCGGCGTGTGGGGACTGATGACACTGGGGTATACCGCGCTGTCCCACGCCTGAACCACGCTTCCGCGTGGGTTTACTTGAAGAACTTCTGGTCGAAGGTCATTTCCTGCTTGAGCTCCCCCGGCACTTCCACGGTCGCCGTGAAGGTCAGCGTATCCGGCGGCCCGACGCGGAATTCGCCCAGGTAATAGACCGCGGTGCCCTCCTTGATTTCGCGCATGCTCACGTCGGCCAGCTGCCGCGTGAGATTGGTCACATAGACGGTCAACTTGGCCGGCACCGGGCTGAGCACGCCGACCTTGTTCTTCTTCAGCACCGACATCGTCAGCAGGCCGCGCGTCTTGCTGCGCTCAATCTTATAGGAGCGTGCGACTTCAGGCTGCAGCTCGTCGGTGGTCAAGGCGTTGTAATGGATTTCGAATTGGCCGAACTTCTGCATGATCTCGGCGTGGGCAACGGCAGCGACGGAACACAGGCACAGGGCGGCAAGCAGGCGCTTCATGGAGTCTCTCCTTTTGTTGTGGGGTCTGCTCTTAGCATTCTAGGCGCTTATTTGAAGGTGGCGAGCCAGGCGCTCACGTCGTCCAGCACGCGGCTGACCGCCAGGTTGGACGCCTGGGCGGCGCCTGCGGCATCGTAGGTCGTCAACGGCACCTTCTGTTCAAACGTATGGCGGCCCAGCAATCTGCGCTGCTTCAGGTCCACCAGTTCGGCGCGCAGTTCCAGCCGCACCTGCCCCGGCTCGCTGGTGGCGTCGTGATAGAACTCGACCAGCCGGGTATCCAGCATCAAGTCGCTGCGCACGACCCCGCCGGCGGGCGCGACCCGGTAGCGGCCAAGCCGGTCGAGCCGGGTTCGCAGCAGTTCGGCGAAGCGCCTGCCGGGCCGTTCGGTCCAGCGGGCAAACTGGTACTGGCCGCGGGTGCCGGCACTGCGGCTGAAGACGAGCTGGTCGCTATCGTAAAAACCGCCGGTGGTGGTATCGAGTACCCGCAGCGTAGGGGCGTCGGCAGGCGCAGGAGTCGGTGCGGCGGCGGGCTCGGCGTCGTTCAGCACGTAATACACCACGCCGGGCGCGTTGGCACTCTGGCCGAAATTGACGCAGCCGCCCAGTGCGAGAACGAGGGCAATCAGGGAAAGACCGGTTTTCATGGAAGTTTCTCTCCGGGGCCGAGCTGCTTCTTGTCAGGACCGAACAGGATGGTACGCGGATTCGACAGGCGCTGCCCGGCCGTGGTGAGCACATCGGCACTGGTACGCACGTCGCGGCTGACGCTGTTCAGTTCCAGGGTGCCGGATTCGCTGAGCTGCTGAACCTGCTGGGAGATCAGGCTGGCGTCGCGTTGCAGTTTCACCATCGCGACCGTAGCTTCCTTCAGCGCAGCGTCGGCGTTCTGGCCCACGCTGGCGATGCTGACTTCGGCGCGGGTGGCGGCCTGGCCGATGCTGGCGCCGGCCAGGCGGAATTCATCGGAAGCGTCACGGATACTCCGCACGGCCGCGGTGAGATCTTGCTTGTTGGCCGCCAGGTGGCGCGACAGTTCATCGAGGTTAGCCAGCGTCTGGCTGATGGCATGCTGGTTCTCGTCCGACAACAGCGTATTCATTTTTTCCAGCACCTGCGCGCCGTTCACCGCCAGCCGCGAAAGGGCGGTCGCGACCTTGTCGATATCGGAACTGCCCTCGGCGATGACCGGATAGCGCTCGCCATCGGGCGCCTTGCTGAGCAGCGGGCCTTCGGTCGGGCCGTTGGTGATTTCAACGGCTGCAATGCCGGTCACCAGGTTGCGCTTGATGAAGGCCGTGGCGCCGCTGTGAACCGGCACCCCCTCGTCGATGCGCGCGGTGACCGCGACCGCTTCTTCCTGCTTGTTGGAGAAACGGTAGCCGTCGACCACGCCCACCTTGATGCCGCGCATTTTCACCGGACTGCCGACAGCCAGGCCGTCGAGCGACTGCTCCTTGAAATAAATCGTGTACGTCTGATAGGCGATGGTGTCTGCCGCGCCCGTCAGCCACACGATGGCCAGGGTCAGCAGCGCAACCACGGCCAGCACCACCGCACCGACCAGTGTGTAGCGACCTTCAGTTTCCATGTTGGATTTCTCCCTCCGGGGCCCGCGCTGCGAAATAGTCGTTGAGCCACGGGTCGTCGATATGCTTCAGTTCGGCCACCGTGCCGCTGCCGAGTACGCGGCCGTTCGACAGCACGATGACGCGGTCGATAATCGAAAACAGTGTATCCAAGTCGTGGGTGACGAGGAATATGGTGAGGCCCAGGCTGTCGGCCAGTAACCGGATCAGTGCGTCGAACGCGCGGGCGGAAATCGGGTCGAGGCCGGAAGTCGGCTCGTCGAGGAACAACAGTTCCGGGTCGAGCGCCAGCGCGCGCGCCAGCGCCACCCGCTTGCGCATGCCCCCCGAGAGCTCGCTCGGCCGCTTGTCCGCAGCATCCGGCGGCAGGCCGGCCAGCGCGAGTTTCAGCCGGGCCAGCCGGCGGCATGTGGCGTGCGGCAGATCGGTATGTTCGAACAGCGGCGTAGCGACGTTGTCCTCCACCGTGAGCGAGGAAAACAAGGCGCCATCCTGGAACAGGACGCCAAAGCGCCGCCGCAACGCATTCATTTGTTGGGTCGTGCTGTCCAGGACCGATTGCCCAAACACGTCGATATGTCCGGCCTGTGGCCTCAACAAGCCGATGATTTCGCGCAGCAGCACCGATTTTCCGGTTCCGCTGCCGCCGATCAGGGCGACGACCTCGCCACGCGCAACGGACAGGCTGAGGCCGCGATGAATACTGTGCCCGCCCAGCGTGGTCGACACGTCGCGGACCTCGATCACGGACTCGGCCATCAGATATCCAGCCGCACGAACGTCACGGCAAAAATGGCATTGAGAATGATGATGGCGATCAGGCTCTGCACCACGGTGGAGGTCGTATTGGCGCCGACGCTGCGCGCGTCGCGGGTAACCGACAGGCCCATGCGGCAAGCGATCAGCGCGATGAACATGGCGAATACCGGCGCCTTGCCGAGTCCCACCACCAGGGTTTTCAGGAGGATCACGTCGGCCATCCGGTCCATGAACATGGAATACGAGATATCCAGCTGCTGCTGCGCTACCAGCATGCCGCCGGCGATCCCGGCGATATCGCCGATGAACACCAGCAGCGGCATGGCGATCAGCAGTGCCAGCATGCGCGGGATCACCAGGACAGCCAGCGGCGACGGGCCGAGCGTGGTGATGGCATCGATCTCCTCGGTGACTTTCATGGTGCCGAGCTGCGCGGTGATGGCGGCGCCCGTGCGCCCGGCCACGAGAACGGCGACGATGACCGGCGAAATCTCGCGCATGATCGCCAGCAACAGACCGTCGACCACAAAGATGTTGGCACCGTACTGCTGCGCCTGATCCCCCAGCAGGTAGGCAAATACCACGCCCAGCAGGAACAGCATGGCGAACACGATGGGAATCGCACCGACGAACACCGAGCGCACCTGGGCCGCGAATTCGCGCCACCGCCAGTTGCCGGGCCTGCCCAGCAATGCCCACAGTTCGACGGACAGCCGGCCGACGAAATCCAGCAGGCCGAGCGCGTGCTCCGCCATCACCTGTGCGCCGCGCCCGGTCATCGCCAGCACGCTTTCGCGGCGGTGCTCGGGCTGCGCGGCCGAGGCCGCGCTGTGGCGGTTGACCAATTCCAGTATCGCCAGGTGCTGCGGCTGGAAAGCCTGCAACTCGGGCATCGGGTCGTTCGCCTGCGGACGGGCGGCGGCCAGCAGCAGCCACGCGCCGTTGGTGTCGAGCTGGGTGACGCCGGCGCCGTCTATGGCACGCACGGTCTTGCCGCCGAGTGCCGGCAAGACCGATGCGGCGCCGGCGTGCCAGGCACCACTGACGACCAGCGTACCCCGGGCCTCGTCGAAGTCCGCACGTGCTTCCGTCACGCCAGCCCTAAAGGATTGTCAGGGTCGATGCCCGGCATGAAAGGCAGGCCGCGCTCGCGGTGGGTGACCTGGTAGACGCAGCCTATCCAGTTGCCGACCACGCCTTCGGCCGTGTCGTGCCAGGTATTGTCGAGCAGCGGCAGCACCTGCGCCTCGGGGAAGGTCAGCGTCTCGCCCGCCTGGATGCGGTGGCCGAACTCGGCCAGCAGCGCCTGCGCCTGGCGGCTGAAGTAGCGCTCGGGAAACGGGGGAAACGCAGGCAGCTTGCCCGCCGCAGCAAGCATCAGGTCGCGTTTGTATTCCTTCAGCAGCGAGACGGTGTCGTATTCGGGGTGTCCCTGGAAGAACACGGTACGCAGGCCGTCCCTGCTCACCGCCATGTGGACGCCGGCCTCCGCGCTTTCGACCAGCACCTTGACCCCGGCCACCTCGAACTGCGCACGCGAGATGTCGTTCCAGCGCGAATGCGGCACGTCGAAACGCGTATTCACGTCGGCCACCAGCGGGTGGCGGCCGTCGGTCACGCGATGCTCGAACACGCCCCAGATTTTCCGCGGCTGCATGATGCGCGCCTGGCCATGGCGGAACTGCATCACCGCGTGCGTGGCGAGACACGAACA
Source organism: Pseudomonadota bacterium (assembly GCA_043821985.1). Lineage (GTDB taxonomy): Bacteria > Pseudomonadota > Gammaproteobacteria > Burkholderiales > Thiobacillaceae > Thiobacillus. Next base: position 31,152 of record JBDRCF010000041.1, on the reverse strand, counting down.
CAGCGTCGAGGTGACGTTGTCCCAGGCCCAGTCGATCACTTCGATCAGCGGCTGCCAGAACGGCTCGTCGGCAAGGTCGGAATGGGTGACGTTGGCACCGGTGATGATGAGCGCATCCAGCCCTTTCTCACGAATCGCGTCGAAGCTTTCGTAATACTGCGCGATATGCGACTGCGCCGCCTCGCCGCGCGGCAGATTCGGCAGCGTGAAGGGATGCATGTAGAACTGCGCGATCGGATTGGATTCGCCGACCAGCCGGTAGAACTGCCGCTCGGTTGCCTCCAGCGCCGCGTCCGGCATCATGTTCAGCAGGCCGACGTGCAGTTCGCGGATTTCCTGGTTGGCCGCGCGCTCGGTCGACAGCACCGTGATGCCGTCGCGGCGCAGGCGCTCGAAAGTGGGCAGGGTGTTATGCGCGACCAGCGGCATCGTCAGTCCTTCTTGCGCGCAACGGCGGACTCGACCAGCGCGAGGAAATCGCGTTCGTCGCGCACCTGGGCCACCTCCTGCGAGGTCACCGTATAGCCGTGCGGCCTGGCGATCGCCTCGTAGCGGGGAATGCGCGAATGGAACAGGCGCGGGAACACCCAGCGGGCAAAGTCGTCGGGCTCGATCTGCGCCACGAACTCGATGCCCTTTTCCTTCAGATAGACCGGCAACTGTTCGGCGAGGAAGGTTGGGCGGAAATACAACGGCTTGGGATCGGACTGCGCGCGCTTGATCAACGTGTCCTCCTCTTCGCGGGTCGTGGTCTGGATATAGAGGATCAGCGTATGCTCGGCAAGCAGTTCGACCACGCCGGGCTCGTCCAACTCGCACAGGCTGCCGCCGACGTCGTTGACGAAGTGATGATAGCCGTAGATTTCCTGGCCCTTGCGGATAAACGCCGGCACGTCGCGCATGGCGGCGATTTCGCCATCGCGGTAGGCCGCCTGGCGTCGCGAGAACTCGTCGAGCGAGAGCCCGCCCCATTCCGGCCCCCCGAGCTTGCCGACGAACGTCAGCACCGGGCCGAGATCGTGGATCTTGATGTTGTTCTTGATGTCGATCCAGTCGTTGCGCAGCAGTTCGCGCAAAAATGGCACGCTCATCGCCTGCTGCTTGATCAGGTCGAGGATGGGTTCGTCGAGGTAGCGCGTGCCGATGCGGTAGTCGCCGGAAAAATGGAACCAGTCGTGGCCGCGCAGCATGCTCGATATATGCGTCTTGCCGACGCCGGACATGCCGAGCAGGGTAATGCGCTTGGTCGGCCAGGCGCGGAAGGCTTCAGGTGTAAAGTGCATGGGGTCGGTTTTCTTGAGGCTAGCGCGAAGCCTACCGAAAAGCCACCCAATAAAAAAGGGCGCCGGAATGCCGGACGGCATTCCGGCGCCCTTTCCCTGCCGCGACGACCGTCAGGCCGCGACGCGGAACGCCGCCATCGAACTGCTGAGCTGCCCCGATTGCGCCTTCAACGACTGGGCCGCCGCGCTGAGCTGAACGACCAGCGAGGCGTTTTGCTGCGTCATCGTATCGAGTTGCGAAATGGCCTGGTTCATCTGGCCGATGTCATTGTTCTGCGATTGCCCGGCATCGGCGATGCTGACGATCAGTTCCGACATGCGCGCCACGCTCTCGAAAATCTCCTGCATCGTGCGCCTGGCGTCGTGTACCAGCTTCGACCCGGTCTCGACCCGCTCGGTCGAGGCGTCGATCAGCGCCTTGATCTCGCGCGCCGCGCTTGAACTGCTTTGGGCCAGCGCGCGCACCTCGGACGCGACCACGGCAAAGCCGCGCCCGCTGTCGCCCGCGCGGGCCGCCTCGACCGCCGCATTCAACGCAAGAATATTGGTCTGGAAGGCGATGCTGTCGATCACCCCGACGATCTCGCCGATGCGGGCGGCCCCCTCGTGAATTTCGGACATTTTCACCACCACGTCCTGCATCGTCTGCGAACCGAGCAAGGCCACCTTGCTAGACTGCGCGACCACATCGCGGGCTTCCTGCGTGCTTTGCGAATTGCTGCGCACCGTCCCGGCAAGCAGCTGCATCGAGCTCGATGTCTGCTGCAGTGCGCTGGCCTGGCTCTCGGTGCGGGAAGACAGATCGGCATTCCCGCTGGCGATCTCCTCGGACGCACTGTTGACGCCTGCCACGGTCTGGCGCACCTCGAGCACCATGGCGCGCAACTTCTTCCGCATCGAATTGAGCTCGCTCCGCAGCCAGGATATTTCATCCTTGCCGGAGGAACTGATCGCGGTCTCGAGGTCGCCCGCCGCAACCTGAGCCACGCATTGCACCGTGGATTCCACCGAATCCTTGATGCTCCTGCGAATCGTCCAGCCTGCCAGCAGCGCAAACCCGACGCCCGCAAAAGCAATCAAGCCGATCACCCATTCCGCCTCCGATCCGGGAGCGGTTCCGGTCGCGCCGCCCATGGCTGAATGCTGCAGCGCAGCAGCCCTGTTTTGCAGCGACCCGATCGCGCTTGCTCCCAACACGCCGACGACCGCAGCCATGACCCAGAATCCGATCATGACCCGGCGCACCAAACTGACCTCACGAATCCATTCCACAGCAGTACCCCTGTTTTTCTATCAAGTTGAGCGGCGGGCAGGCTGTGGACGCTTGCCTGCACTTGACAGCGTTATCGGTGGCGCACGAACCGGCTGAAGCGTACTAAGCAAACACCCTAATCGCCCCCGTGATACTCCGTATCCGCTGGAAGGTGCGTCGCATCTGCGTGTATCGCCCCTTCCCGGGACAGCCGCCCTCAGGCAGTCCACCATGGTGCATGCACGCCATCGGCCGCACCAATTCAGGCCATGGGCCGCCGTCGTCCTCCTTCATCGCGGTGCATGCGCCACGCGCCTGCCACGCCAATACAAGGTCGCGGTGCCCATTCCGCATGCCTGATTTCGATGGCACAGCTATTGCTTTCTGATGTTCAACGGGTATAGCGGCGCTTTGTCGTCTGCATTGACCGCAGGAGGCCAGGGTGCTCCGATTCCGCCGACAAGCGGAGGCCCCGGCGGGACAAAAGCCCAGGAGTACGCGCCCCTGCGCTCCCGGGACCTGCACACCTGACATCTCCACGGAGTACACCATGCGCCCGAACCGCCTGCTGAAGCGATTACTCGCCACCGGCACCTTGCCGGCGGAGGGTCACGCCTTCTGGCGCATGCGACGATGCATCCCCGCATTCCATGAATAGGCTCGAAAACCTGCAGCCTGTCGAACCGGACGTGACGGACCCTGCGGCGCCGCTCGACGTCACGCGCCTGCTCACCACCATCACCGACAATCTGGTCGGGATGATCTACCGCTGCCGCATCGATGCCATCTGGACCATGGAATACGTCAGCGAAGGCTGCCACAAGCTCACCGGCTATCGCCCCGACGAACTGGTGTTCAACAACCGCGTGTCCTATGACCAGATGACCCTGCCCGAGGATCGCGAACACGTCAGCCGCACAATCCGCGCCGCCCTCGCGGTCAACGAGGCCTTCGACGTGGAATATCGCATCCGCCGTGCCGACGGCCAGATCCGCTGGGTGCTGGAACGCGGCGTCGGGCTGTACGACCAACACGGCCACCTGGCCTGGATCGAAGGGTTCATCCAGGACATCTCCGAGCGCATGGCCGCCAACGAGGCGCTGCACGAAGCGGTGCGGCGCTATCGCAGCATTTTCGAGCACGCCACCGAGGGGATCTTCCAGACCACGCCGGAAGGCCGCTACCTCAATGCCAATCCGGCGCTTGCGTACATCTACGGCCACGCCTCGCCGGACGAACTGGTCGCGCACCTGCACGACATCCAGCGCCAGCTCTATGTGCTGCCGCAACGGCGCGCCGAATTCGTGCGGCTGATGCAGGCGCATGGCGTGGTACGCAATTTCGAATCGCAGGTCTACCGGCGCGACGGCCACATCATCTGGATTTCCGAGAATGCGCGCGCGGTGCGCGATGCCGACGGCGGCGTGCAGTTCTTCGAAGGCACCGTGGTCGACATCACCGAGCGCAAGCAGCACGAAGCCGTGCTCGAACACCAGGCCAGCCATGACAGCCTGACCGGCCTGCCCAACCGCTCGCTGCTGCGCGACCGCATCGAACAGGCCATCGTCAAGGCGCAACGCGACAATCATCTGGTGGCGGTGGTGTTCGTCGATCTCGATCATTTCAAGCTGATCAACGACAGCCTCGGCCATCATGTCGGCGACCGCCTGCTGCTGGAAGTCGCCGACCGCCTCATCGCCTGCGTCCGCAGCCACGACAGCGTGGCGCGCCAGGGCGGCGACGAATTCGTCCTGGTCCTTACCGAGCTGCACGAGGAAAATGAAATCCTCGCCATCGTCAGCCGCCTGCTGGAAATCATTTCGCAGCCCTGGATGGACGAGGGGCAGGAATACGGGCTCAGCTGCAGCGTCGGCATCAGCTGCTATCCGCAGGATGGCGGCGATCCGGACGCCCTCCTGCGCTGCGCCGATGCCGCCATGTACAAGGCCAAGGAATCCGGCCGCAGCACCTATCACTTCTATACGCCCGAACTGAACCTGGCGATCAGCGAACGCCTCGAACTGGAAAACAGCCTGCGTCACGCGCTGGAACGCGAGGAATTCCGCGTCTACTACCAGCCACGCATCGACGTCGCCAGCGGCCGCATCATCGGCGCAGAAGCCCTGATCCGCTGGGACTGCCCCGGCAAGGGCATCATCCCGCCCGACAGCTTCATCTCGATCGCCGAGGAAACCGGACTGATCATTCCGATCGGACAATGGATCCTGGAGGAGGCCTGCCGCCAGAACAGTGCCTGGCAGCGCGCCGGGCTGCCGCCCATCAACGTGTCGGTGAACCTGTCGCCCATCCAGTTCCGCCATACCGGGCTGGTGCAGTCGGTGGCCTCCGCCCTGGCACAGGCCGGGCTCGACCCGGCCTTCCTGGAACTGGAACTGACCGAGTCCTTCGTCATGCACGATGCCGAGCGCATCAATGTCGCCATGAAGTCGCTGAAGACGCTGGGCGTCGACATTGCGGTGGACGATTTCGGCACCGGCTATTCCAGCCTCAGCTATCTCAAACGTTTTCCCGTCGACCGTCTCAAGGTCGACAAGAGTTTCGTGCGCGACATCGACAGCGATCCCGACGATGCCGCCATCGTGCGTGCCATCATCACGCTCGGCCATGCGCTCGGTCTCAAGGTGGTGGCCGAAGGCGTGGAAACCCTTGCACACCTCGAATTCCTGCGCCAGCACGGTTGCGACGAGCTGCAGGGCTACTACTTCAGCCGCCCGATCCCCGCACTCGAAATGGAAGCCCTGCTGTGCGCCGGCGACGCCAGCCAAACTGACATGAACCCACCGGATGACCATGAACCGTAACGACCTGTGCCTTGCCGGCGCCTTGCGCGATCTGTCACGACGCTACTTCGCTCCCCAGGCCGACATGGCGGCCGCCCCCGCGCCGGTTCCCAACACCTATCTCGGCGTGTGGCGCCGCAGCCTGCTGGAAACCGCCGATCTGCGCGACACGCACAGCCACGTCTTCTGGCTGCAGACGCCGCGCTGGCACGCCGACCTGCGCCTCCCCTCCGGGCGGCCGGACTTTTCCGGCGTCCGCAGCCTCGCCGAATGCAGCGAGGTCCAGCTGGCCTGGCTGGCGCGCCAGCAGGGGTTTTGCGGCGTCACCCAGATCGATGGCACACGCTGCACCTGGCATCGCCAGATGGACTTTCAGCCTGCCAACGGCAGCCGCGACATCGGCCGCATGGTCTTCGACGGCGAACGCCTGACCGAAACCGGCATCGAGGCCGACTACCTGGAGACATGGGAACGCCTGCCGCCCAGCCGGGGCGGCACCGCCGCGCTCGAGCTCGTGATGGAAGCGGGCGAACCCCCCATCCGCCCGACCTGGCTGCTCGTCGCCGGGGCCTGTTTCATGTATGTACAGGGCCGCCCCTATCCACTGTCCGATGCCCCCGACCTGCCGCACCTCATCGCACGGATGCAGCCATCGCATGCGCAATTGCTCGACTGGCTGAATGTCGAGATCAGCTTCGGCTATCGCATGGGACCGAATCCCTGGCGTATCGAGCATTCCACCCTGCCGTTTCGCGAAGAGACCTTCCTTACCCGCTCCGGCGCCATCCGCCGCCTGGGCTACCAGATCGCCGTCGAAGGCAGCCGCGAACGGCGCTGGCGAATACTGGACTGGAGCCTGGGCGCTGCGCTCTGAGTGCGTCCGCCAGGCGGCGAAAGGCTCAGTAAAACAGAGGGCGAGGAGGCACGCGGCCCGGCCGTGTGCGACGCGAGATCCTGGGCTCGGCGACGCCCCGGAACCCGACCCACCCCATGGACGCCCTACGCTGCCGCCTCCATCACGGCTTCCGGCATGTCAGGGATTTCACCTGTTTCCAGCGAACGATAGATGTAATCGAGATTCAGCACCTGTATCAGCAGGCCGTCCTGATTGCCCTTGATGACCTGCGGCACCAGCGCATCGTCTGCATCCAGTGCGAAGGGGGTCGGGCTGATCAGCTCATCCGGGAATTCCGGAACGCCATGCAGTTCATCGACCAGCAATCCGAAGCTTTTCTGCCCGTGCCGGACGACGATGACCTGACTGGCGTGCGTGATTTCGGACAGGCGGCCCCGTGCCATATAGCCCAGATCGAACACCCAGATGAATTTCTTGCCTTCGTCTTCGCGTTCGAGCGCCACCATGCCGACGCGCCCAGTGAAACCGCCCATCGAGTTCGGGATCAGGCCCGCCCCCGGCAGGGCTTCGAGCACCTGTTCGGCAGGCAGGGCATACAGATCGCCGTCAATGAAGCAGGTCGCGAATTGCCGGCCACCGCGATCCGGCGAATTCTGCTCGATCACCGTGGCAGCCCGGTTTCCGGATGCCCGGGATTCGCGTACTTCGCCAAAGGATTCGAATACCACGGCAATGACGTCCTCCTGGTAGCCGTCGCTGTTCTTGAACTCGCGGTATCCGTTCGAGACGGTGCATCCCATGCTGGCGTAGCGGCCATCATGAATCGTGATGGTCGAGGTGCTGCAGCCATTTTCCTGACGCAGGATGTCCGGATCGACACCATCGAGGAGGCCGCCGACAGGGCGACCCGGGTCGGTGCTGGCAATAATGCGGCCGCATCGATCGATGAAAAACGCCGTGGTGCCGGCTTTGCCGTTCAGGCCGCCGTGCAGCATGGCGGAAAACTCCGGGGCCGCGTCGAACACGATCCCGATCCCGCCGACGATCGTATGCGGGGTGTCGGGATGGCGGATCGCGGCATGATAAACATAGGTCGGCAATCCGCCATACAGCGGCGAAGCGGCAAACGGGCTGACGTGATAGTCCTGCTCGGTGGCCAGCGACAGCACCGCATCGAGCGTGTCATGCCCGATCGTGGTGCCGACGATGAACCGATCCTCCCCGCCCTGCACCAGGCTGGTTCCCGCAATGATCCGTCCGCTTCTGTCGTATACGAAGATCCGGGTATAGACGGTATACAGGCTGTTGATGTAAGTCAGGATGCCTGTGATGCTCCTGACCATGTCTCCGGTTCGCGCGGGCGCTGCCAGCGCGTTGCGCAATGCCGGCGTCAACGCCCACCAGCGGCAATCGTTGGCACGCTCGTACAGGTTGCGGTCGAGCAGATCGACCAGCAGGTGCGACATGAACTCGGCCCCGCGCAAACTTGAACTCAGCACCGTTTCGTACAGATTGCCGATGGACTGCGAAAACAACTCATTGCTGCGATTGCCGGTTTCGCTGATCTGCTCCAGCACCGACTTCAACTGGACCAGATTGTCGCCCTTGCCCGCAGCCATGACCTGGCCGTTCCATACGACACGCTGGATGGTTTCGGCCGCCTGCATGATCTTGTAGAGCGGCGGCGAGAAGGTCTGGGCATGCGACAGCAGGCCGTCGACGATCGCGGGGTCGAGCGCCGTCAGGGTGGGATCGCCGCCATCCAGGAACGCGACCTCGACCGGAATCATGACCTGCCCCTGCCAGCCCGACGGTCCCAGGTAGCCCTGATAACCATCTGCACCAAAAGTCTGCACCAGGTATTTGCGGCCGCCGAACATCATCAGGTTGGCGCTGCCGCCCCGGTTCACCGGGACAATCGCCCCGACAGGCACCCATAGCGCATCGGCGCTGGCGATGACGCGGTTTTCGCCATCGAGCAGCAACATGTTCGAACGCTCGTCCGGGTCGCGATGCGATTCGAAAATCCCCTGCATTTCCTGCTCGAAATCGAAGCAGAGGCACAGGATGCCGACCACCTCGCCGGTTTCCGGATGCAGCATGCGCTGCGAATAGATCAAGGCCTTGTCCTTGCAGGGACGCAGATCGGTCGCGCGGAAGGTTTCGACATAACGGCCTGAAGCCAGGGTTTGCCCGATCAGCGGATCGATACTGCCCTCGACTTCAGAATGCTCGTCGATCTGCATCAGCACGTTGCCGTCCCGGTCCAGCAGCATGATTTCGTCGTATACGGTGTACTTGCTGCGATAGGCCAGCAGGCGATGGTGAATGGCCTCGGCATCACCCTGCACGCCCGCGACGAATGCGCAGAGGTCGCGGTCGGTCGCAAGAAAACCGACATCGGCGGTGCGCTCATACAGATTGCGCACCACGATATCGATCACGTAATGCGCCTTGGTACCGATCTCCATCAGCACGTTTGCACACTTTTCGTGCACCAGGCTCGCCACCAGTTCCTGTTCGAGCTGGTCGAACCCGGCCCGCGTGGCCGCCATGGTCTGCAGGATCGACTTGGTCTCGGCCAGGTAATTCATCTTGGCCGAAGACTCGATCATGCGCCACATCAGGTTCAGCTCGCGCAAGGACTGCTCGCTGCGGACCACATCGCGCATGTAAGGCAGGAAGGCGTCGTTTTTCTGGGTGTAAGCCATCGGGTAGGTGCACCAGGCGTCGAGTTGAGATGTCGGTAACCAAGCAAGGAGCAGACCAGCGTAATACGCCGGAATGCCTTTGTCCGCGTCGGATCAAGCGAAACTATGGCCTCCGCAATCGCACGAGTGATTTATTTATTCTGGCGTGCTTCGTGTATTTCCCATTTTGGCAATTCGAGCGGCATTTGCGCGCAAGCCTCCGTCGAGGCCTCGATTAGCCGCCCATCATCTGACGATAGGCCGCGTCGGCCAGTTTCTGCATGTCCGGATGCGCGATCTGGCCGGACAGGGCATAGCCGAAATCGCGGTCGATCCAGTAGAACACCTCGACGCCGTTTTCGGTGACGTGGCGGAACGCCGTCTCGCGATTGCCCGTCACGGCGCGCCGCACATAGAGTGTGACGCGGCGCCCGCCCGCATCCTGGTACATGAACTGGGCCACCGGACCGGATTCGCCCGCCAGCAGGCGCCCGCCCAGCAGTTCGAAACCGAGCGCGCCGAATTCCGGCGCCTTGAGCCGCGTGCCGACACGCTTGGAAAGCCAGCTCACCAGATGCGCGGCGTGGGCCGCATCCACCTCGACCGGGTGCCGCGCCTCGGGACTGAACACCGCATGCGCGATCGCCGCATCGCGGGCGAAATGCAACGGCACCGGGACCGGCTGATCCTCGCTGAGACCGATGCCGTAGCCGATCAGGCCGCTGGCCGCCAATGCAAGCGCCGCCGCCATCGCCCGCCATGGCGCGCGAACCGGCCGGCGACGCGCCGCACGCACCAGGTCGATCGGCAGGGGTTCGTTGAGCACGCCATCGAACGCGGCATGCAGCGCCTGATTCTGTCCGGCCCATGTCTGCACCCGCGCGGCGTCCTCCGGATGCGCAGCCAGCCAGGCCTCGACGTCCAGGCGCCGCGCCTCGGGCAGCGCGCCATCCACGTAGGCATGCAAATCGTCCTCGCGCACAGGGTCCGTCATTTCACCACCTTCAACTGTACGGCGGGCGCCCCCGCCAGCATGTGCCGCATCCGCTCGCGCGCACGGGCGAGACGCGACATGATCGTGCCGACCGGCACGCCCAGCACCTGGGCGGCCTCGGCATAGGAAAACTGTTCCAGCCCGACCAGCAGGATCACTTCCCGCTGCTCATCGGGCAACCGTACCAGCGCCGCGTGCATGTCGCGCGCCGCCAGCGCTTCCATCTGTCCGCCGCTCACCGGGATGTCCAGGGCCTCGTCGAGCGCGGTGTCCTGCGGGCGGCGGGTCCGCAACTGGTTCACGAACAGATTGTGCATCAGCGTGAACAGCCAGGCGCGCAGGTCGCTGCCCGGCTGCCACAAATCGAGCCTGGCCAGCGCGCGTTCGAGCGTGTCCTGCACCAGGTCGTCGGCACGCGTGACATCGCCCGTCAGCGCCCGGGCGTAGCGGCGCAGACGGGGCAGGTGCTCGATCAGATCCGGCTTAGGGTTTAGCCGCATGCCACACGTTCTTCACGCCGTCGCCCGTGGTATCGCCCGGCTTCTGGTCCTTGATCCAGCGATACAGCGGCTTGCCCTTGTAGGCCCACTGGCGGCTGCCGTCGTCGCGGGAGACGATGCTGTAGTCGCCGCTCGCCTTGTCGCCGGCCGTGGCCATCAGCGGCGGCCAGTTCGTCGCGCAATCGCCGTTGCACGCGCTCTTGCCGGAGCCGGCGGCATCCTTGTCGAACACATACAGCGTCATGCCGTCGGCGTTGGTCAGCACGCCCGATTGCATGGCCACGGGCGCGGCGTTCGGCGTCGCACAGGCAACGAGCAGGACCAGGCCTGCCAGGGAGGAAGTGAATGCGGTTTTCATGGGACGTCCTTTTCTCGAAAATGGAGGGATGCAGTCAGCCTGCATGGACGTAAACACCGTGACGCCCCGGTTTATTCCATCCAGTCGAAAATTTTCTCCCGCCCTGTCGGCTGCCTCATTATGCGACGACGCCACAGGATTCGCCCCATCCTGAGATTCTTGGCTATACCAAGGGAGCGCACAGGGAGAGCACCATGACAAACAGGATCCACGATGCTGTCGTAGAAGCCATACAAGACCCGCAGGTCAGGGGCGTCCTCGCGGAAATGGTGCAAAAAGCCATCCTGGACGCAAACCAGAAGAGCTACGACCCCTACCGCACCACCATCCATTTCCTCATCGCCTTAATCGCCTTCTGCCTTTCAGTGATCGTCGGCCTCTTCAATGCGCTCCCCGATCCCCCTGTCTGCACCTATACCCTGACGTACCACATGCTGGGCGGCGTACTGGCCTGGATATCGATTACCGCATTCGTTGCGAGCGTGTGTGCTGCCGTAGCCCAGTACCTCAAACATCTTTACCGTATTGCGCAGCTTGAAAACGTTCCGGGCCTGACCGTCCCCAAGGAACGGCTCATCGTTCTCATGGGCCTGCCCATCTTGCCAGGGGCATTCGCCGTCATCTACTGTGTCGGGGCCGGCTTGGCCATGCTGGCCGACAACCGGGGACCGCTCAAAAGCCTGTGTGCAATCTGCAAGCTTTGGCCCTTCTGAACCGGCACGACAAAACCGATGCCGGAAACAGGCGCGCGTATTCGTCCGCCGACAGGGCGGCGATCAAATGGTTGTGCCAGACCGAATCAAGCTTGCTGGCGCTGACCCGGGCAGCCCGGTTCGACCACTAGTCAACCGGATCGAATCGGAAGCCGTCAACGCTCGCCCCCAAGACATTCCGGCACCGATCGTCATCGGAGGCGCGGCTGGTTCTGTTCCTGTTTAGGGGACACGCACTTGGTGACCGATGCGCGCCCTGGTGGGCCGGTTCGGGGTGCGCGGTATCGATTCGATTTACTATCTGATGTACGCCATCCATAACGGGCTTCTCGAAGACCCGGTTTTGGATCTGATCGGGATGATGCTCATTGCGGTTTCGTTTTCCTTTGTCAACAGCATCAGCGTCAAGCCGAAAGCCGACGATGAGCCGACTTTTGCGATACTGCAGGCGTTTCCCCTGACCACGAATTCCTTCTCGATTCCAATCGGTAGGCCCGCCAGCGCGTATGCAGAACGACGCGCAGACGACATACCGGCCCCTGGCTTGTCGGCACTACCGGGCGCTCACGCGCCAGACCACATTGCCCACATCGTCGGCCACCAGCAGCGCGCCCTGCCTGTCGAGCGCCACACCGACCGGCCGGCCATAGGCAGTACCCTCTCCGCTCAGGAAACCTGTCAGCACGTCGATGGGGGCACCGGAAGGCTTGCCGTTTGCGAAGGGCACGAAAATCACCTTGTAGCCGCTGTGCGGCCGGCGATTCCACGAGCCATGCTGGCCGATGAACATGCCGTTGGCGAAAACGGCCAGCAGCGTGGTGCCGGCCGAGGACGCCAGGCCCAGCGAGGCGGTGTGCGGCCCCAGGGCATAGTCGGGGGTGAGCGCCTGCGCCACCAGATCGGGCCGCTGCGGCATGACACGCGCATCGACATGCTGGCCATAGTAGCTGTAGGGCCAGCCGTAGAAGCCGCCGTCGCGCACCGAGGTCAGGTAGTCGGGAACCAGATCGCTGCCGAGCTCGTCGCGTTCGTTCACCACGGTCCATAACGCGCCGCTGTGGGGTTCCCAGGCCAGACCATTGGGGTTGCGCAGGCCGGACGCAAAGATGCGGTGCGAACCGCTCCGGATATCCACCTCCCAAATGGCGGCACGCCCAACCTCCGCCGCCATCCCCCGTTCGGCCACGTTGCTGTTCGAGCCCACCGTCACATAGAGCTTGCTGCCGTCCTTGCTCGCAATGAGGTTCTTGGTCCAGTGGTGGTTGATCGGGCCCGCCGGCAGATCGACCAGCCTGACGCCGGGCGCGGTAATGCGGGTATCGCCAGAGACATAGGGAAAACGCAGCACCGCGTCGGAGTCGGCCACGTAGAGCGTATCGCCCACCAGCGCCATCCCGAACGGAGAGTTCAATCCTTGCAGCAGCACCGATCGCAGGTCTGCCACGCCGTCGCCGTCGGTGTCGCGCAGCAGCGTGATGCGGTTGGCACTCGGCACAGCGGCACCCGCCCGCTTCATCACCAGGCCCATCACCCAACCCTTGATGCCCTTGGCGTCATCGGGTTTGGACGGCGCATTGGTCTCCGCCACCAGCACATCGCCGTTGGGCAGCACGAGCAGCCAACGCGGGTGGTCCAGACCGCGACCGAATGCGGTCACGCGCATGCCCGCTGCCGCCGCCGGCGCCACACCGGACGGCCAGCCCTTGGCGGGCGCGATGTGAACAGTCGGGATCAGCGTCTGCCCTGGCGGCGGCAGCGTGGGGTGGGGTCCGGTGCCGGCCGAGACCGGCAACGTGGCCATCTCGTTGCAGGCGGCGAGCGTCAGAACTGCCGCACCGACCAGGATCGCGCTCGAGCATGGCCGCAACAGCCGGACTGTGGAGCGCGACCGATACGTCATAGCCGTCCCAGCAACAGCAGCACGATGACGATGATCACCACCAGGCCCAACCCGCCACTGGGCCCGTAGCCCCAGCTCCGGCTGTGCGGCCAGGTCGGAATGGCGCCGATCAGCATCAGAATCAGTACGATCAACAGTATGGTTCCCAACATGAGATTCTCCTTCCAGGGGTGCGGTTCAGTCAGCTGCGCGCGTCGGTGCGCCGGCCGCTTCGGTGCGCAGCAGTTGCGCCCGGATTTCACCATTCGGATACTGGGCGCTGTGCACATTGATGTACAGCTTGCCGGCCGTGAAGCTCGCGTACTGCGCATCCGTCAGCCTGGCCTTGGCGGGGACGGCAAAGCTGTCGTCGGCGGCTTTGACCAGGGTGATGATAGGCGGGCCATTTTTCCCGACGGCGGCCTCATGAATGTGCGCCATCGTCGGGACAAGACCGGACACCTTGATGCTGCCGCTCACCGTGTGGTCAGGCAACACCGTGATCTGTCCGGATCCTGTCGCTGCAGTATTCACCGGCGGCACCTCGGCGCTGCCTTTCAGCGTGATCGACATGGGCTGCTGGGCGTACAGGTTGGCAGAGATCATGAGCAGAAAGGCAAGCGGAGCCGCCCGGCCGAGCAGGCTCGTGATGGATTTGGATGAATGGATCATGTTCACTCCTAGAAAAACACAGGGAAGGCGCACCGGCGACAGCTGCTTGGGGAAGCGCCTTAACCGATTGCCACAAGAGGCCATCAACATTGCCTGGTCGCCCGGCTCAATCGGACGGATCCTGGCGGGCACAACAGGCGATGTCTAAAGCGTAGCAGGCCAGCATGCACAATGCACCGGACGCGGTTTTCATTCCGTTCGGTAGCGCACACAGGCTCCCGGCTACTCCGTCTGGCGGAGCAAACCTTGGATAGCAAGACGACATCAGAAAACCCCAGAACTCTGCATGCCGCTGTGAGATCAAACACACGTCTCCCATATTTCATGCCACCCGCGCTCAGTAATTCAGGCTGATCCTCAACTCCAGGTTTTGCCCGTCGTACGGGAAGCTGGCGACGCAGAATGACGACGCACCGAGCAAGGCTTTCGCGTCATTGGAAAACCGTAGCCGCCCTTTGGATGCTTCATCCAATAGGTGTCAAGTTTGACTTCATGTTTTCATCGTGAACGACGGCACGCGCATACGTTCCCGGCGGGATGTCTTCAAAATCGCAGCGCACCTGTTTGTCCCGAATTTTTATCGTTGGTTGCCGAGCGCAGATACTCGGTAGGGAAGACTCCCGAACATCAGCGCCGGAAGCCATGTTGCGCATCGAGCCCCCAAGAAGCCCCGTATCTGCGGGCCTCTGACGGTCAGGTCCTCCGCTGACGTCCGAATCTTTGGCGTATTCATGGTCTTCCTTTCGCTGCCGATCGGAATGATCGAGTCGCTATAGCAGGAAAAGTCGATTGTCACCGAATGCTGCACTCTGTACGCCACCGTACAGACCACGCTTGAGGATGCGATTAGCCTTGCGCTTTGATCGGCAAATTCTATAAAAATCGACCGGGCAGTCGTTTCAACGTTTCCCCCGCAACCTGAGGCTGCGCGAGGCGAAAGGCCGATGAAAAACAAAGAAAATCCGATTGACAACACCGTCAGTCGGCGTCCGAACCGAAGGAGATTGCGATGAACTGGAATATCGTTGAAGGCAACTGGAAGCAGTTCAGGGGCGAGGTGAAAGCACAGTGGGGCAAGCTTACCGACGATCACCTCGACGTGATTGCCGGCAAGCGCGATCATCTGGCGGGAAAGATTCAGGAATCCTACGGCGTCACGAAGGACGAAGCCGAAAAACAGATCAAGGGTTTTGAAGCACGCAACAAGAGCGATCGCCCCTAGTATTCTGCCCGGGCAGGGCGCTGGCATGTGTGGCGCCAGGCTCAGAGCCGGCGCCTTTCTCTTGAACGCCCCTTCACGTCTAGTTGCAGACGCTCTATTGCGCCACACCGGTTGTTCCGGGCGTGGCAGCAGCCGACGGGCGCTTCCGGATTGGCCAGCACGATGGCCCGCACGCAGCGCAGTCGATACGCCAACACCACCCTGAGGTTAGTCAAAAAACCATGCATACACTCCCTGCAGCCGGTGGGGATCGTTTTGATACGGGGACAAGGGTGAGTTGCAGGGCAGAGGAAAGGGTGCATGCGGACGTTTCCTCGCCGCTGCAACGATTCGAAGCCGATTGTCACGGCACGCATCGGGGCAATTTCTCAACGCATCATGCAAGACCGCTTACAACTGGAAAACCAGAAGGCCTATACCGATGAGTACGCATTCCGGAAAATTCAGTTGACTGGGTTGATGCGACTGTTGTGTGGGATGGCGTTTTTCAGCGCGGGACTGGCCTTGGCCTCCGTACCGGACTCGCAATCCAGTGCTGCCTCGCTCCTGGCCCAATACGCGTCACTGGGCGAGCGATTGCATCAGAACCCGTTTCGGCGAGCGCTCGTCCTCGACTCGTCCGAGTCGTCCGACGACGTAAAAGGCGATATCTACACCGTGGTCGATTACCCGTTTGACGCGGTCAGTAAGGCACTCAACGACCCGGGGCACTGGTGTGACGTAATGATCCTCCATGTCAACACCAAATACTGTCGTGCCGCAAGCAGCCAGGCGCCCACGGTCCTGACGGTCTACATTGGCAAGAAAACTCCCCAGCCCGTCAAAGATGCCTATCCCCTCGAATTTGCTTATCGCCTCGGCGCGGCGACGCCGCAATACCTGGAGATCCGGCTCAATGCCGAGGCGGGGCCGCTGAGTACCCGCAACTATCGCATCCAGCTGCAGGCGGTACCGGTTGGAAACGGTCAGACTTTTCTGCATCTCACCTATTCATACGATTTCGGATTGGCTGGGCGACTCGCCATGAAGACGTATCTCGCCACAATCGGACGCGGCAAGGTGGGATTCACCCTGACCGGCAAGCCCTCCAAAGGACCGCCCCAATATATTGGCGGCATGCGTGGCGTGGTCGAACGCAACACCATGCGCTATTACCTCGCCATCGAGGCTTATCTCGGCGCATTGGCCACGCCGCCGCCTTTGCAGCTTCAGAAACGCCTGCAAGGCTGGTTCGCCGCCACTGAGCAATATCCCCGCCAATTGCACGAAGTCAGCCGAACCGCCTATATCGGAATGAAACGGAATGAATATCTGCGCCAGCAGACGTCGCCGTAGCCCTCCGCGATCCAGGGGTGCGTCGAAGGCGCCGATTAGGACAAAACCCGTGTGGCGCTTCGCTCGAAACGCAACCCCAAAGAAGGAGTGGATTCAGTTGGTTGGCGCAGTGCTCTCGGCGGGCGCCACGATCACCGTGGTGCCATTGCCAGACTTGCCGGTCTCGCCCTGGGCCCCCTCGGTACCCTGATATCCAGTCTCGCCCTGGCTGCCCGTTGCGCCCTGGCTACCGGTCTCGCCCTGCGTGCCGGTGGCGCCCTGGGGACCTGCCGGGCCCGGAACCGGGGCAGCCGGGGCGGGAGCCGGGGCCGGAACGTTGACCACGGTCGGCTTGTCACAGGCAGCGAGACTCAGCGTTGCAAGCAGTGCAGAAATCAGTAATGAGCGATTCATGATCAATCCTTTAGAAGTGGGCAATATGGCGCAGAGGACTTCAGCCGTCCGCAAGCCAACCGCTCGGCTGGATGCCGAAGGCGGAAGGTCGACAGCCTAGGCGAATGTCACGCGCACTTCAGTGCGCTATCGAACATTGGAACCTGTCCTGGCAAGGATGAATCGCCTCGTTATGTACGTTCCCGAACAGACTCGCACCCTGATCATGCGACATATTGATCGCTTGGCTTTCTGGCGTCACGCGGACGAAAACGGCGCGATGATTTCTCCGAACCTGATTGTCGCCACGATCGGCCGTGGCTCCCCCACACGCATCAAGCAAGAACCGCTCACAACAGGAAAGCCAACATGAAATATTTACTCTTCGCAGCCATACTGGCCACCGCCGCCATTCCGGCATTCGCGGCCGACGTCGGCGTGTCGATCAGCGTCGGGCAGCCCGGCTTCTATGGTCAGATCGATATCGGTGGCTATCCGCCGCCCCGGCTGATCTACCGGGAGCCGAGAGTCATCGAGCGCATCGCGGTGAACCGCCCGCCAGTCTATCTGCATGTGCCCCCGGGCCATGCCAGGAACTGGCGCAAACACTGCAACGAATACAACGCCTGCGGCGAGCGGGTCTACTTTGTGCGGGACAGCTGGTATGACCGCGAGTATGTTCCGCGTTACCAGAAACACCATGGCGATCGACGCGACGACCGTCGCAACGAAAAGCATGACCGCCGCGACAAGGGTCACGGCAACGATCATGGCAAGGGTCATGGTCATTAAGGAAATGCTGAACAAGTCCTTCGACAAGCTCAGGACGAACGGCATGTGGTTGATTCCGTTCGTGGTGAGCTTGTCGAACCACTCAGCCAACCAACTTGTTCAGCGTTTCCATAAGGTATCGGCATAGCCATGCGTTCGGCCCAGCCCTCCGCAATGACGCGAAGGTATTCTCCTTCACCCAGCCATGAAGGCGAGGGCACGGTCGCATCCTCCGGGAAGGCCATGCCATGAACGATGCCGCGACCAACGTCCTGCTCATCGAAGACGACCCGGACGATGCCAGGCTGATCCAGGATGCGCTTGCGGGTACGGGGAGCAAGCCGTTTCGTGTCGAATGGGTACCTCGTCTCTCCGATGCGCTCAAACGGCTGGCCAGTCGGGAATTCGAGGTGGTCCTGCTTGATCTGTCGTTGCCGGATAGCGCAGGCCTCGAAGCCTTCGACCAGGTGTTCCAGGTGGCGCCCGATTCGCTGATTCTGGTCCTCAGCGGATTGACCGATGAAGACACTGCGCGCCAGGCCATGGAGCGGGGGGCCCACGACTATTTTTCCAAAGGCCACGTCGACGCCCACTGGCTGCCGCGTGCCCTGCGCTACGTCATTGACCGCAAGACTGTCCGGAGTGCGCTGCAGAGCAGCGAGGAACGTTTCCACGCGATGAGCGATGCCTCCCCGCTGGGGATTTTCGTCTCCGATGCCGAGGGGAGTTGCATCTATACCAACACGGCATATCAGAAAATATCGGGGCTGACACAGGAACAGACACTGGGCACCAACTGGAGCACGGCAATCCACCCGGACGATCGCGAGCGCGTCCTGGCCGAGTGGCGCGACGCTGCGCAAGGCCATGCGCCTTTCCAGACGGAGTTCCGCTTCCTCCAGCAGGACAGTCACATCGTCTGGACGCGCGTCAACAGTGCCGCCATGCTCAACGGAAAGAAATGGTTCGGCCTGGTGCAAACGGTCGAGGACATCACCGAACGCAAGTCGGCGGAGTTCGTCTTGCAGGCGGCGGAAGAAGCCCTGTTCGAAGAGAAGGAGCGCGCCCAGGTGACGCTCAATTCCATTGGCGACGCCGTGCTGACCACCGATCTCCTGGGCAACGTGACCTATCTGAACCTGGTGGCGGAGACGATGACCGGCTGGCCTCGAAAGGAAGCGCTGGGCCGGCCGATTTCCGAGGTATTCATCATCCTCGAAAGCACGACGCGACTGGCGGCAGCGAACCCGATGCTGCGCGCCATCGCAGAAAACCGGACAGTGGAAATGGATACGAATTGCGTGCTGATCCGCCGTGACGGGTCCGAGTCCGCGATCGAGGATTCCGCCGCCCCCATCCACAGCCGGGACGGCCAGGTCATCGGTGCGGTGATCGTCTTCCACGACGTCAGCGAATCACGGGCCATGGCGCTGGAGATGGCCCATCTGGCCCAGCACGACTTTCTCACCAGCCTGCCCAACCGGCTCCTGCTCTCGGAACGCATGGCCCATGCGATCGGGCTGGCCCAGCGGCACAATAAACAGGTCGGGCTGCTGTTCCTCGACCTGGATCATTTCAAACACATCAACGATTCGCTGGGGGCATGCGGTCGGCGACCAGCTGCTGCAGTCGATTGCGAACCGCCTGGTTGAGTGCGTGCGCGCCACCGACACGGTATGCCGCCAGGGCGGCGACGAGTTCGTGATCCTGCTCGCCGAAATCGGACAGCCGCAGGATGCGGCACACGTCGCGGACACTTTGCGTACTGCGCTTTCCATTCCCCACATGATCGGCGGACACGAACTCCACATCAGCCTGAGTATCGGCATCAGCGTTTTTCCGGATGACGGCGCCGACGTGGCGACCTTGATGCAGAACGCTGACACCGCGATGTATCACGCCAAGGCAAGCGGCCGCAACACCTACCAGTTCTTCAGGGCCGACATGAATACCCGCGCAGTGCACCGGCTGCTTATCGAAAACAGTCTGCGCCGCGCCCTGAAACAAGGCGAGTTCCTGCTGCATTACCAGCCAAAGATCGATCTCGCTTCCGGCGGGATAACCGGCGCCGAGGCGCTCATCCGCTGGCAGGACCCGGACCTCGGACTCATCCACCCGGCACAATTCGTACCGATCGCGGAAGACAATGGCCTCATCGTTCCGGTCGGCCGCTGGGTGCTGCGCGAGGCCTGCCGGCAAGTTCAGGCCTGGCTGGATGCAGGCCTGCCCGCCGTGCCTGTCTCGGTCAATATTTCCGCGATGGAGTTCAGGCACGAAGGTTTTGTGGAGGGCGTTGCGCTTATCCTGAAGGAAACCGGTCTGGCACCGCACTATCTCGAGCTGGAATTGACCGAAAGCATCCTCATGCACGATGCCGAATCGTCGGCGTCGGTGCTTGAGGCGCTCAAGGCCATGGGGGTACAGCTAGCCATCGATGACTTCGGCACCGGCTATTCGAGTCTGAGTTATCTGAAGCGCTTCCCGATCGACACCCTGAAGATCGACCAGTCGTTCGTGCGCGACATCGTCACCGATGCAGACGATGCAACCATCGTGGGCGCTGTGATCGGGATGGGGAGAAACCTCCATCAGCGGGTCATAGCCGAGGGCGTGGAAACGCACGAACAGCTTGTGTTCCTGCAGGATCGGCAATGCGACGAGGGGCAAGGCTTCCATTTCAGCCGTCCCGTATCCGCCGAGGATTTTGCCTCCTTGCTCATTCGTGGCAATGACGCGCGGTAAAGGCGAACCTCATCGCCCGACCCCGACCGTCTTCTCAGGCCGCCACCAGGACACGGCAAGGCACTGGCGGACGGCTCCCGCCATGGCAAACCGATGCCCGATGAAATGACCGCATCGCACACGCGAATCGATCGCAAAGAAAATCACCCCAGCCGCCAGAAGATTCCGGACGAGCCCGACCCGCGTCCAGCCCCCCGATCAGGGTCGCCAAGCCGTCGGCAGCTTCCTCGAGGGAGAGCTTTATCGACTTTCCATCTTATCCATGCGAATTATTTCCCGAGGCGGGACCGGGCGGATTCGATCGCCTCGCCGATGGCGTCCCATGCCAGTTCGACGCCGGCCTTCATATCCTGCCAGGCGCCCTCGCTCGCATTGCGCAACGACTCCAGCCTAGCGCGTGCCTCGTCCTGCCGGGCGCGCAGCGTGGCGATCTGCTTCTGATACGCATCGCGCGCGCCCGCCTCGGCATGCTCCATCCTGGCTGCCAGCGCATCGATCTCGGCATTGCCCTTGTCCAGCAGGGAATGCATCTTGCGCACATATTCGTCACGGGTACTCATGTCAGTGTCCTTTCGTTTCGGTTGCATTCCGCACAAGCGCGCGGTCGATCTTGTCGTCCATCTCGCCGACCAGCGCGGCCAGGCCATTGGCGGCTTCGTTCATGGATTGCCGCATCGACTGCTCCATCTTGTCCATATGGACATCGGCCTGCCCGACCGCATCGCGCAACTGCGCGAATTCATGCGTGACCTGAGCACGCAATTCGTTCAGGCGCGAAGCTTCGGCGCTTTCCGCAAGTTTGCGCTGTGCCTGCAATTCCTGATTGTGGCGACGCGACTCCATCAACATGTTCGTGCGCAACATCAGGGCATAGAGGACAAACAGCGCCACCAGCACCAGCGTCACGCCAAGCAGGATCACCCCGAGCGGCCCCTCGACATGGAAGGCCACGAACGACAGCAGGGTGGGGGCAGTCAGCACCGACCAGTTGGCCAGGGTAAAGCCCGCCAACAGAAACAGGGCCACCAGGATGACTGCGCCAAGTATGTTCATCGCCACTCCTTCCGGTTCTGATTGGGCATCTTTCGTCAAGTATAGACACGCGACAGAATGGGCGGCCTGAGCACGGTTCCCGCCGATCATCCTCCAGCGTTCTTATGCGGCAAGCTGTCGGCCACCTCGGGGCATAATGATCGCTCTCGATATTACCGGCTCCGTCATGACCCTCCCGCGCCTGCCCGTCCTGTCCCTGCTCGAAACCCGCGTCCTCGGCGTGCTCTGCGAAAAGCAGCACACCGTGCCCGACACCTATCCGCTGTCGCTCAACGCTCTGGTGGCCGGCTGCAACCAGAAGACCAGCCGTCATCCCATCATCGAAGCCGGCGAGGCCGAGGTACAGGCCGCCATCGACACGCTCAAGGGGCCGGCCCTGGTCATCGAATCCAGCGGCGGCCGCGTGACGCGCTACGCCCACAACACGGAAAAAGTCTTGCGCCTCCCCACCCAGTCCGTCGCCCTGCTCACCGTACTGATGCTGCGCGGCCCGCAAACCGCGGGCGAGTTGCGCATCAACAGCGAACGCCTGCATCGCTTCGCCGACATCTCGGCGGTGGAAGCCTTTCTGCAGGAACTGGCCGAACGGCCCGAGGGTGCCCTGGTGACCGAACTGCCGCGCCAGCCCGGCTCACGCGAAAACCGCTGGGCACATCTGCTCAGCGGCACCCCGGATATCGAGGCAACCCCGGCAGCGCCTGCCTCTGCATTCGAACCCGGCGATACCGTCGGCATGGGCGAAATCGCCGCGCTCAAGGCACATGTGGCGCGACTGGAAGCCGAGATCGACGCCCTGAAGGGATTGGTGGGTAGACTATGCGAGGAACTCGGCATGCAGCCCTGAAAGGGGTGGCGCGTTGCGCGCCCCCACGCACACGGCCGGCCTGACTGTCTATATTTCATTCAAACTGAATGAATGGATGACGCATGCCGAATTTGGTACGCAACTCGATGGGGGCGGTCATCGCCCTCGCTCTGGCAGGCGGGATCGCATATGCCACGGAAAGGCACACGACGATGGAACTGACTTCAAGCGCATTCGCCCCGAACACCGATATTCCCAGCCTGCATACCTGCGAGGGCAGTGACCTGTCGCCCCCGCTGGCGTGGACCGGCGTACCGGCCGAGACCCGAAGCCTGGCGCTGATCGTCGACGACCCCGATGCCCCCGACCCGGCTGCGCCGAAAACGACCTGGGTGCACTGGGTGCTCTACAACCTCCCGCCCAGCACCCCCGGACTCGCCGCCGGCATGACCACGACGCGGCTGCCGGCCAGCACGCGCGAAGGCCTCAACGACTGGCAGCGCACAGGCTACGGCGGCCCCTGCCCGCCCATCGGCCGTCATCGCTATGTCTTCAAGCTATACGCACTCGACACCCGACTGCCGGTTTTCTGGTCGGCGACCAAGGCCACGCTGGAAAAGGCGATGCAGGGGCACATCCTGGCGCAGAGCGAATTGGTGGGGTATTACAAAAAGGGTGGCAAGGGTTCGTAGATCGGCGGGAAGTCGGTTGTTTGTTCTGGCCGATTGGCCAAGTAGCGGCAATATGCCGAATGAATGCTGGCGCCGATCGTCACCGCCAAAATCCTCCACGCAAGCCCCGCGCCATACCCCGGCTCTTGCCGCAGGATCTGATTAGATTTAAGGCGTATTCATTTCGACAGCCGATTCCGGCATCCCCGAAATGCCGAGCGACTGGCTACCCGGTTCGACCGCCATCCTCCATAATCCGGCATCCTGAAAGTCCGGTTTCATCCATGCGCCGCCTCGCCCTGCTCCTCTTCACTGCCCTGCTCACCGCCTGTGCCGCGCCGCCACCGGCGCCGACAGTACCCGCCCCGACGCCGAAACCGCCGCTCAAGATTGCGCTGGTCCTGGGCGGCGGCGCGGCGCGCGGCTTTGCCCACATCGGCGTGATCAAGGCGCTGGAAGCCCAGGGCATCGTGCCCAGCATGGTGGTGGGCACCAGCGCAGGATCGGTGGTGGGCGCACTCTATGCCTCGGGCATGAACGGATTCGAACTGCAGAAGCAGGCCCTGGACATCCAGGAGACCATGGTGACGGACTGGGTCATGCCCAACCGGGGCGTGTTGAAGGGCGAGGCGCTGCAGGACTTCATCAACCAGCAGGTGAAGAACCTGCCCATCCAGAGGCTGCCGAAACCCCTGGGCGTGGTGGCCACCGATCTGCAAAGCGGCGAGATGGTGCTCTTCCGCCAGGGGAACACGGGCATGGCGGTGCGCGCTTCCAGTGCCGTGCCGGGCCTGTTCCAGCCCGTCGAGATCAACGGCCGGGATTACGTGGACGGCGGCCTCACCTCGCCGGTGCCGGCCCAGGCCGCGCGCGCCATGGGGGCGGACTTCGTCATCGCCGTGGACATTTCCAACGTCAACCGCCGCGACAAGCTACCCGGCACGCTGGACGTGCTGCTGCAGACCTTCGC
This sequence comes from Pseudomonadota bacterium, assembly GCA_043821985.1. Classification (GTDB taxonomy): domain Bacteria; phylum Pseudomonadota; class Gammaproteobacteria; order Burkholderiales; family Thiobacillaceae; genus Thiobacillus. The sequence continues at coordinate 7,213 of JBDRCF010000041.1, read as the reverse complement.
CATCATGGGCCATACGATCAGCCGCCACGAACTGGAGGATGCGGACGTCGTCATCCGGCCGAAGACGGCCACCATGAGCAGCACCGATTTCGCGGATCGCAATCTCGCCATCCTGGAAGGCGAGAAAGCCGCCGCCGCCGTCATGCCCGAACTCAAGGCCAAGCTCGCCCGGGCCCAGCAGCGCTGAAGACGGGTTCCCCGCACGCCGGGGAACGAGTTGGACAATAATTGGGGATGACTCAGGTTCCCCCCCTCTCCGCGGCCAGCCCTCGCCCCCTGTCGGCGCTGGCCGGCCTGTGGCCCTTCCTGCGGCCCTACCGGGCCCGGCTTGCGCTGGCCTTCGTGCTGCTGTGCCTGGGTTCCGGCACCATCCTGCTGGTGCCGCTGGCGTTTCGCGACCTCATCGACTTCGGCTTCGGCAAGCCGGCGCAACCGAGCGGCGGCCTGCTTGGCGCCTTGAGCCTGAACGGGCATTTCATCGTCCTGTTCGGCCTGGCGTGCATCTGGGCGCTCGCCGTGGCGGCGCGCTACTACACCGTGGCCTGGATCGGCGAGCGGGCAACAGCGGACCTGCGCAGCGCCGTCTACGCGCGCGTGCTGGCGCAATCGCCGCAATTCTTCGAGACCCTGCAGACCGGCGAAGTGCTGTCGCGGCTGACCGGCGACACGACGCTGGTGCAGACCGTGGTCGGCAGTTCGATTTCGATGGGCCTGCGCAGCCTGTTCCAGTTCATCGGCGGCATGATCATGCTGGCCGTCACCAGCCTCTATCTGTTCTCCCTCAACCTCGGCCTGATGGCGCTGCTGACGCTGCCCATCCTCGCCATCGGCCGCAAGGTCAAGAAACTCTCGCGGGAATCGCAGGACAAGATCGCCGACGCCTCGGCGCTGGCGGGCGAAATCCTCAACGCCATGCCGACGGTGCAGGCCTACACCCAGGAGCAGCAGGAAGCCCGGCGCTTCACCGCGCGCACCGAAGCCAGCTTCGTCACCGCGGTCCGGCGCACGCGCGTGCGCGCCGCGCTCACGGCGCTGATCATCACCGCCGTGATGGGGACGATCATCTTCGTGCTCTGGATCGGCGCCCGCCAGGTGCACGACGGCATCCTGACCGGCGGCCAGCTGGCCTCCTTCGTCCTCTACGCGGCGCTGGTGGCCGGCGGCGTCGGCACCCTGTCGGAAGTGTGGGGCGACGTGATGCGCGCAGCCGGGGCGACGGAACGGCTGCTCGACCTGCTGCACGCCGAATCGGCCATCCGCGAGGTGCCCAGCCCGCAAACGCCGGCGCAGCCCGCCCGGGCGGCGATCCGCTTCGATCACGTCACGTTCCGCTATCCCGCCCGCCCGGACACCGACGCGCTCCACGACATCCGCTTGGACATCCCGCCGGGCGAAAGCGTCGCGCTCGTCGGCCCCTCCGGCGCCGGCAAGACTACGCTGTTCCAGTTGCTGCTGCGCTACTACGAAGTGTCCGAAGGGGCGATCCGGCTCAACGGGCAGGACATCCGCCAACTGAGCCTGCACGACCTGCGCCAGGGCATCGCCATCGTGCCGCAGGACCCGGTGATCTTTTCGGCCAATGCGCTGGAGAACATCCGTTACGGCCGCGCCACGGCCAGCGACGAAGAGGTCCTCCAGGCGGCCAAGGCAGCCCTGGTGGACGAATTCATCGAACGCCTGCCCGAGGGCTACCAGACCTTCCTCGGTGAGCGCGGCACCCGCCTGTCCGGCGGCCAGCGCCAGCGCATCGCGATCGCCCGCGCCATCCTGAAGGGCGCACCGCTGTTGCTGCTGGACGAAGCCACCAGCGCCCTCGACGCGGAATCGGAAGCCCTGGTGCAGCAAGGCCTCGGCGCCGCCATGCAGGGGCGCACCACCCTGGTCATCGCGCACCGGCTGGCCACGGTGCAGAAAGTCGACCGCATCGTGGTGATGGACGGCGGCCGCATCGTGGAAACCGGCACCCCGGAGGATCTGCGCAAGCAGGGCGGGCTTTACGCCCGGCTGGCCGCGCTGCAGCTCAACCAGTGACCGGCCGTATCCTGGCCGGTGCATTCAGTTATTCCAGAACGGGCCGATACCCCTACTAAGAACGACACCGATGCGAGACCTGCTTGAACGCTTCCCCCGCCCCTGCCGCGAGCCCACGCTCCCGCGAACCGACTGACGCGCCGGCTGCAGAAGAAACCCTGGCTGCGCACGCCAGGCGTGCATTGCGCACCCGGGTGCGGACCCGGATCACGGCCGTACTCGACGCCGGCATCGGCTTCCTGCAACGCCTGCGCACGAAAGCCGGCGGGGAGCCGGAGAAGGCCGACGACGCCGACGACAGGCGCGGCGCCCGGCCGGACCGCTCGGAGACGCGGCGCGGCGCATCGGCGGCCCCGGCCGAGACGCCCGTCGAAGCCCCCAAGCCGAAACGCCGTCTGCGCACACTCCTGATTTATGTCAGCGTGCTCCTGGTCGGTGGCGCCGGCGGCGGCGCCCTCGCCTATACCCTGTTCCAGCAACAACTCGACCAGGTGCTCAACGACAGCCTGCGCCAGGAAGCCGCGCGCTCGAAGAAAACCCGGCCCAGCGCCGAAATCCAGAAGGCGTTCGACAACGAGCAGACCCTGCGCGCCGACGCCGAGAAAAAACTGGCGGCGTCCCTCGCCGCCTACTCGTCCGCCACCTCCGACGCCCATCGCCAGCTCGAAAGCCTGATCGGCGAGCAGGTCGCGGAGAACCGGCGCCTGCAGGCAGCCCTGGCCGACTCGACCCAGTCCAGCACTGAAACGCACAAAGCGCTGACGGAAGAACAGGCCAAGCGCACCGCAGCAGAGGAAAAGCTCGCCGAGTCCTCGAAGGCCATGGCCGAAAAGCAAAAGCAGCTCGACGCGGCGGAAAAGCGGCTGGCGGCGCTCAACGTCGCCGAAGCCTCGCCCGGCGCCCGGCGGGACCTGCTCGCCAGCCGCACCCGCGACGAGCCGAGAAGCCGTCCGCTCAAGACGGGCAACTGCACGCTCGGCACGAATAACGTCAACGCGCTGAAGAACTGCATCGCGGACTTCAACCGCTAAGGAAACGCTGAAAAAGTGGGTTTGCCGGGTGAGTCGACAAGCCTGTCCTGAGCTGCGCCGAAGGGCTCACCGCGAACGAAATCGACTGGTTGCCGTTCGTCCTGAGCTTGTCGAAGGACGTGTTCAGCGTTTCCCTCAGTCTTACGGCCGATCCACAAGGGGAGACCCCCGCGCGCTCACGCTCCGTCGATGAGTTGCTGCACGTCGTGGGCAATGGCCACCGCACTGCTGGAGGATTCCGCCATCAGCCGCGCCTTGCCCTTGTCGTCGAAGATGAAGACCGCGCTGCTGTGGGTGGCTTCGTAGTTGCCGTGGGCATCCGGTTTGCCGAGGCTGTAGGTGACGCGGTAGCGTTTGGCCAGCTGGCGCAGTGCCGGGTCGTCGGTGCGAAGCCCGATGAATTCAGGCCCGAATGCCTCGGCGTAGCGTTTGAGCAGTTGCGGCGTATCGCGTTGCGGATCGACCGTCACGAACAATATCCGCACCTTGTCGGCAGCGGCCCCGAGTTTCGACAGCGCCTGGGAAAGGGTGGCCAGCGTCGTGGGACACACGTCGGGACAATGCGTATAGCCAAAGTACAGCATGACGATCCTGCCGCGGTAGGTCTCTGCCGTAACGTGCCGTCCCGTGTCGTCCGTGAGCGAGAACGCCAACGGCGACACGATGCCGGTAATGTTGACCAGGTCCCAGGTTTTATCCTGGCTGCATCCGCTCAGCAGGACCGCAAACGAACAGAACGCCGCAGCCAGGACAATTCGGGTACGGGCAACACGATTCCGGAGGCTCATTGCATGTCGGCGCCTCTGACCGCGAACATCACGTCCATCGAGCGCCCTCCGGAAAACGTCAACCGGATCGGCACCGCGTCGCCCTTGGCCAGCGTCCGGGTACGGCCCATCAACATCAGGTGGTAGCCGTCCGGCGTGAAATGCAGCGTCTGCCCGGGGCGCACCTTCAAGTCGCGTACCGGCATCATCCCCGTTTCACCGCCGCGATGAACCGTGCGGTGCATCATCACGCCGCTGAACACCGTGCTCGATGCGCCCGTGAGCGTGAGCGGCCGCGATCCCGTGTTGGTCAGGTCGAAGTATCCGGCCAGCGGCAGATCGCCCGGCAGCCAGCGGATGCGCGCATGCTCGACAGACGCGGGGCTCCCCGCGGCCTGCACCAGACCGGCAAACGCCATGCACAGTGCTGCGGCAGCCAACAGCAGCGATTTTCGCGAAACATCCTTCAGCAACATGTTGCCTCCATTGATCGTGTGCGTGCTGATCCGGCCTGATGACCCAGCCCATCGGGCAGACAATCCGACAGGCGGCGGCGTTCGCCCGAACACGGTTTCACTGCACCTCGACGCCAAGCTGTGGCTGCCTCGCCCGCTCGGAATGGCTATCGTTGCGCCACCGCCGCAATACGACCAGCGCGCCCACCGCGCTCATCATGGCGGCCGGGATCCAGGTGATCAAGCCGCCGATGTCCTGATCGGTCATCGGGGCAATCGGCCAGGCACGGCCGCACACGCTGTAGCTGGTGTAAAGAATGGTGCTGCTCAAGGCGATGTAGGCGCCGATGGCGATCTGCGGCAGCATGATCGCCCACAGCATGATGATGCGGGTGCCATAGCCCAATGGCTTGAGACCGGTGTGCTTCTCCGGCCCCACGATCAGCCACCAGAACAGCAAGCCGTCGATCAGCATGCTCCAGTTCATGAGGTCGTAACGCGCAAGACTGAGCATGGCCTTGAAATGAACGGACGGGATGAGCCAGAAACCGATCAGTCCCGTGAACAGCAACGGAGCGACGACCGGATGCTGGAGGAGCCGATACAGCCGCAGCGTCAGCGGATTATTGAATACGGGCACGAAGACCCGCCGACGCAGCCAGCGCGGCGTCCCCAGGGCCATGGTCTCCAGCGGCGCCGCCAGCGCAATGAGAAACGGCCCTGCGTGGTGCAGCACCAGATGCTGCAGCCGATGGATCCAGAACATGTGCTGGGACAGGTAATCCAGACGCGTCTGCAGAAACGCATAGATGGAAGCCAGACCAACGAGGAACGCGGCGTTACGCCAGAATCCGGGCGACGCCGCCTCGCCGCCCGCATGGCACAACCCGCGCGCATACACCAGCGCGCTGCCGGCACACAGCAGCAACACCGTCGGGGAGAACTCCCAAGGGACCAGAAAGAGGGTGATGGATTGCAGCAGCGAGTGCACCGTTTAATCAAGCCTTAGCGCCCCCCATTCAGCGTCTCGCGCTGCCTGGACGCGCTGTCCAGCACCGATCAAATCCGGTACGCGCACTGAAATCGGAGATGCGTTTTGTAATTACCGTGGCCTTTTGTTCAAGAGGCCACGCTGTACTTTTGCGATTATCCGCCACGCGTTCTAGAGCGTCGCAGAAATCCGAAAGCGTTCAGGTGACTCGTGGAAGGTGGATTTTGTTCCTGATCGGGCCGCTCGACTTTGAGCAAGGGGCCCGGTTCGGGGGACGAACTGGGTACCGGCATGCTGGAGCAGATACTGGGAACGGTCTTGATTGCCACTTCCGGGGGCCTCAGTGTGTTTCTACAGTCTCGAATCAGTCACGAGCTGAAGTTCAGATTGAATGCATGTCTGTCTTATGTTCGGCCGAAGCTGCCGGTCCGGTTAACCGTACCATTTGTCGGGTCATCGGCTTTAAGCAGCCAAAGCACCGTCCAAAATTTAGAAGAACACGAATGGGAAACGAGGTGAGAAACAACCCGAAGTTGAACTGACCCTTTAGCCGTTCTTTAGCCCTGCCGTGCCGAATCTGGTGCGTGGATCATCAGGACATTGCGCCGATGGAACAGGCGGCGTGATGGGACGCAAATGTGTTTCTTTCGCACTTTATCGAACATTTCTCAGGGAATGGCCTGTTCGGCCTATAACTTTTGGGTTTGCCACCAATCGGCTCGTAATCATATGAAACCAGCATTACCCAAAGGGCTAAAGACCGCACTCAACAATTAATGATTAAGAATAAAGGGGCATCATGGTTCGCAGCAAAACATGGGTGTTCGCATGTGTATTGCTTTTCTCAAACAGTCATGCGGCAAGTTTTCAGGTCGATCCGACACAGAGCTATGTATCGATTGATATACCGACGTGGGAGCGTGGTGAGCCATGGGGATTTGTTGCCATCAACACGGATGGGGTGGAGGTGACGACAGTACAAGGCTATGACTGGAATCTTGTCAGCCGAAGCAAGCGCTTTCAACTTTCCGGAAGCGTCGACGTGACCGAGTTAGGGCCAACCTACAATGGCCTTACTGGCCTGCAACTGGGTACAACAGATTTAGCATCGACAGCGCCATCTGAACTTGGGTTTGGTGTTCCCGGATTCGTTTCTTTAAATATGGAGAATGGCTCAATCAGCTGGGACAATTCCTGTTATGGCAGTAGTGAATTCCCTACTTGGTGCCAAGTCACCACACCCCAGAGCGCTACTGGGAATTTGCTAAATGGCATTCTCGCCCTTAATGGGGCGTCCTCCGGACTAACTTTCGGACTTGTCAGCATAATCAATGGGGGTATGGAACCCCCTCCAGATCCTGAAATATCGCTGACTAACCGGCCTTATGAGTATCACATTGTTGCAACGGTTCCGGAACCATCGGAAGCACTGATGATTATGGTAGGGCTTGCAATGGTACTAATAGTTAGATCACGTATTCCGGCGGCAAGGGGGCAGCTTCGCCATTAAGAATAAACGCCCCCCCGAGCACGGATGGGTGAGAGCTTTGTGCTTACCCCTCTGCACCCAGCCTCAAAGGCACACATACACTTCATCGGCTGCGAAAAATTCAGCCTCGGCGAATCACTTCTACCGTGTCAAGAACGGCGACTAGCGCCGGCGCGCCGTCCATGAAGAACACGAATGGGAAACGAGGTGCTTAAGGCCGATGATCTGACATATGGTACGGTCAGCCGGACCGGCAGCTTCGGCCGAGGAAGCGACGGTGGGCCGATTATTCTCGAGCGGCTGGTCGTCGGCGAGGCCGTGTGGAAACGTTGCGATGAATCGTTGCGAGGCGACCGGAGGAACTCAGTCTGTCGCCGAGACATCCAGAAGTGCCGAATTTGTTCGACTGGTTTGGAGCGCAAAAAGGCCCTTTCAGGCCCTGATGGCTG
>JBDRCF010000040.1:0-40008 GCA_043821985.1 Pseudomonadota bacterium | reverse complement strand
ACCCCTTTGTCTGACGACCATAGCAGAGTGGAACCACCCCTTCCCATCCCGAACAGGACGGTGAAACGCTCCCGCGCCAATGATAGTAGGCACCTCGCCTGTGAAAGTAGGTCATCGTCAGACTCCTTATCCGTATCCCCCCGGGGGATACCTCAAAACCCCCTCAACTCTTGAGGGGGTTTTTTATTGGGCGGAAATTGCGCAGGCAAGCCATGTAAAATTGCAAAGGTGCATACCCGACCTCACAAAGCACTGTTCCGGCTCCTGCGCCGCCTGTCCGATGGCCGTTTTCATTCGGGTCAGGCGTTGGCGGATGAATTCGGACTGTCCCGCTCCAGTATCTTCAACATCCTCGCGCAAGCCGAGTCCATGGGGCTGACCGTGCATGCGGTCCGCGGACGCGGATATCGCATGCCCGAACCCGTGGAATGGCTGGATGACACGGTTGTCGCGAGCCACATGGGCACAGCGGCCAGTCACTATTCGATACACGTGCTGGATAGCGTCGACTCGACCAACACGGCCTTGATGGCCGCCGCCCTGAATGGCGCTGCAGATGGAACGTTGTTCTGCGCGGAGCATCAATATACCGGCAGGGGACGGCGTGGCCGCCAGTGGCATTCTGTCGTAGGGGGCAGCCTCACGTTTTCGGTGTTGTGGCGTTTCGAGTCGGGCTTGCAGTCGCTGGCAGGCCTGAGCCTGATCGTGGGACTCGCCATTGCACGCGCAGTGAACCGCCATAGTCGCCACATGGCCCGATTGAAATGGCCCAACGATATCCTGGTGGACTATCGCAAACTGGCGGGGATTCTGGTCGAAGTACAGGGCGATATGCACGGCGCCGCGTTTGCCGTGGTGGGTGTCGGCCTGAACGTCAGGCTCAACGAGACACAACGCGACGCGGTCGACCAGGCCGTGGTCGATCTGGCTGAAATGGAGGTGACGGTGGGACGCAATCAACTGTTGGCTGACTGCCTGCTTGAACTGCACGCGGCGTCGAGCGTATTTCGCCAACATGGCTTCGCGGCCTTGCGCGAGGATTGGCAGGCTTTGGATGCCTATGCCGGTAGGGCGGTCGCACTGACGTTGCCGAATTCTCGCAATGTTCAGGGGGTGGCATGCGGGGTCGATGAAACCGGCGCCTTTCTGTTGCGTGATGCGCAATCGAACTTGAGTCCTTACAGTGGCGGCGAAATCAGCCTGCGTCTGGATGGTGCGCGATGAGCGGGCGCTGCCTATTGCTTGATGCCGGAAACACACGCCTCAAATGGGCGGTGATGGAGGATGGGCATTGGCATGCGACCGGCCGCGGCGGTTATTCCGACTGGTCGGCCTTGATGGCCCAACTGAAAGCGGACACCCGTTGTTTTGTCGCCAGCGTGGCCAGCCTGGAACACGAACGGCAACTCGCCGCGCTTCTGGAAGCGGCCGGGCTCACTCCGGTCTGGTTGAGAGCCGAGGCCCGTTTCGGCGATGTGAAAAATACCTATTCGAATCCGCACCAGTTGGGTGCGGACCGCTGGATGGGATTGATCGCGGCTCGCCAGCGCACAGATGAGGCGGTACTGGTGGTGTCGGTCGGCACGGCAATGACCGTGGATGCGTTGTCGGCCGACGGAACATTCCTGGGCGGGGTGATCGTGCCCGGCGTCCATTTGATGCAGCAGGTATTGCGGCAAGGCACCGCGCGGATCGATGAGGTGGCGGGGGCCTGGCAGGCCTTTCCCAATACCACCGCTGCCGCTGTGCAAAGCGGGATCGTGGCAGCGTTGTGCGGCGCCATTGCGCAACAGCATGCGCGTCTGGCCGAGGTTGCCGGCATGGCGCCACGCTGTCTGCTTACCGGAGGCGATGCCGAGAAGGTGTTGTCTCACCTGAGAATACCGGCCGAACATGTACCTGCACTGGTGCTGGAGGGGATCGACTGCGTTGCCCGAGGAACTGCCGCTTCATGAAATGGATCGTCTGGACGTTATTGGTCGTCAATCTCGTGGTGGCCGGGTTCTTTATCGGACGTGAAAACTGGACGCAGGCGGATGCCGGTCAGACAGCGTCACTGAACGTGAATCGTCTCAGTCTGCGCAGTCAGTCAGCGCCTGTACCCAGGGACGATGCATCGCCAGCCGCCGCTACGCCCACCGCGTTATGCGTGGAATGGCGGGGGTTGAATCGCGAGGAGTTCGTCCAGGTACGTCAGCAGCTCAAATCGTTGGCGGGCGAACGCGTGATGTCGTTCACCGAAGTGCCGCTGAATACACGGCAGTGGGTGATCTTTCCGCCCTTGCCCAGTGCGGAATCGGCCGCGGCCAAATTGAGCGAGCTGACAGCTGCAGGATTGACGGACGCATTTGTGGTCAAGGATGGCGATTGGCGCAATGCCATTTCGCTCGGCCTGTATGCCGACGCCGATGCGGCGCAGCGGCGCATCCTTGAAGTGGAAGGCAAAGGCGTACTTGGAACCCGTGTCGAGGTGTTGCCGCGCCAGGGTACCGATTTCTACTTCGTGATCCGTAGCGAAGACCCGGATACGCTGAAAAGCCTGAGCGGAATCAAGCAGGCCTACCCGAACAGCCGGCAGTCCCGCGTGGCCTGCCCGTCATAAGCCCCGCAGCAGGAAGTGGAGCGCGATGCCGCCGAACACCGCGGCACCGAACCAGGTGTTGTGCAGGAAGGCGCGGAAGCATTGCTTCGGCTCGCGCAGCCGGATCAGTTTCATGTGGTAAAGCGCGATCGCTGCAGCCACGGCCAGCCCGCCGTAGAACGCCATGCCCATCCCCCGCTGCCAGCCGACCCAGCCGAGCAGACCCAGCGTCGCAACATAGCACAGCGCGATGGCGGCAAGATCGTAGCGGCCGAAGGTGATGGCCGACGTTTTGATGCCGATCTTGAGATCGTCTTCGCGGTCGACCAGCGCATATTCAGTATCGTAGGCAATCGCCCAAAAAATGTTGGCACCCAGCAGGATCCAGGCTTCGAGCGGAACCTCGCCCCACAGCGCGGCGTAGCTCATCGGGATGCCGAAGCCGAACGCGATGCCGAGATAGGCCTGGGGAATCGCGAAGAAGCGCTTGGTGAAAGGGTAGCTGGCCGCCAGAAAGAGCGCGACCACGGACAGTTTCAATACCAGCGTATTGAGCGGCAGGATCAGCAGGAAAGCCAGCAGCGACAAGCCAGCCGCCAACAGCAGGGCTTCTTTGGGCGACACCTTGCCGGCCGCCAGTGGACGCTCGCGGGTACGCGCCACGTGCGGGTCGAAATCGCGATCGGCATAGTCGTTCATGACGCAGCCGGCCGAACGCATCAGCACCACGCCGATGACGAAAATCCACAGGATCAGCCAGTTCGGACTGCCGTTGCTGGCGAGCCACTGTGCCCACAGGGTGGGCCACATCAGCAATAGGATGCCGATCGGCTTGTCGAGCCGCATCAGTTTTTCGTAATGGGTCAGGCGTTCGGTCAGGGTCATGGCGCGTGGATGGCTGGCAGAAAGACTTCGGTCACCAGGAGCGGATGGCGGTTGAGGGAGAAAACGGAACGGCGCGCCCACAGGCAACTAGCAGCCACCGCCTGTTGTCTGGCCGCGGCGTGGTATAGCGGATGATCGCGCTGAACCTGGCGGTAGGCCAGGGGCTGGCGCGCGATGCGATGGTCGCTGAACAGGGCTTCACCGAGCGAGCGGCTGCCGAGCCGGGTGATGCCGCTCCAGCCGCCGCGCAGGCCGGCAGGCGGCAGCACGCTGTGGGCAAACACCACCGGCACTTCGTTGCACAGCAGCAGGACTTCGCGCACATAGACACGCGTGCCTGGCGCCAAGCCAAGCAGTGCGTATTCGTCGGCGTTGGCGCGCGCCAGTCCGGTCGCAAGCGGCACCACGCGAAACGATGCGCAGTGCGATTTCAGGCGCTGGGTGAGCGAACCGCGGTCGCTGAGCCAGGTACGCAGCGACCGCGGAAGCAAGAATGGGTGGGCAAGCCAGCCCTGCCGGGAGTCGAGCACGGCGCGATTCTGAATGCGGAAAGTGGGCATTATGCCGCAGCGGAGCAAGAACGCGCCCTAGATCGACGTCAGGGCCTGCCGCTGGCCGATCCAGCGTTCCATGTGGCGCGCGGCGATGTCGGGGTGGTGGGCCAGGCAGCGTTGCGCCAGGTCGCGCGCCGCTTCCAGCAGCGTGACGTCGCGTTCCAGATCGGCGAAGCGCAGCATCGGCAGGCCGCTCTGGCGATGCCCGAGCAACTCGCCCGGCCCGCGCAGCAGCAGGTCCTGGCGCGCGATCTCGAAGCCGTCGGTGAGTTCGAAAATGACCTTGAGCCGTGCCCGCGCCAGCTCTGACAGCGGCGTTTCATACAGCAACACGCACACCGATTCGCGGCTGCCGCGCCCGACCCGCCCGCGCAGCTGGTGGAGTTGGGCGAGGCCCATGCGCTCGGCGTGCTCGATCACCATCAGCGCGGCATTGGGGACGTCGACGCCGACCTCGATGACGGTGGTGGCGACCAGCAGGTCGACCTCATGTGCCTGGAATGCGGCCATCACCGCCTGTTTCTCGTCCGGCTTCAGCCGTCCGTGCACCAGGCCGATCTTCAGGTCGGGCAGCTGTTCGGTCAGGGCCGCATAAGTGTCTTGCGCGGTCTGCAATTGCAGCTTCTCCGATTCCTCGATCAGCGGGCACACCCAGTAGGCCTGTCCGCCGGCGAGGCAGGCGTCCGTCACGCGCGCCAGCACGTCGTCGCGGCGCGCGGCGCTCACCAGCTTGGTGATGATGGGGGTGCGGCCCGGCGGCAGTTCGTCGATCACCGAGACGTCGAGGTCGGCGAAAAAGCTCATCGCCAGCGTGCGCGGAATCGGCGTCGCGCTCATCATCAGCTGGTGCGGCTCCGCGCCTTTCTGCATCAGCGCGAGCCGCTGGCCGACGCCGAAGCGGTGCTGTTCGTCGACCACCGCCACGCCCAATCTCTGGAAACTGCCGGCTTCCTGGAACAGCGCGTGGGTGCCGAATGCAAGGTCGGCTTCGCCGGCGGCGATCGCCTGCCAGGCGGCGCTGCGTTCGGCCTTGCGCTGGCTGCCAGAGATCCACGCGCAGCGCACGCCCAGTGCTGCCAGAAGCGGCGCCAATTTTCGGTAATGCTGTTCGGCGAGGATTTCGGTCGGTGCCATGAAGGCGGCCTGGAAGCCGTTTTCGATCGCCTGCAGGCAGGCGAGCGCCGCCACGACCGTCTTGCCGCTGCCGACGTCGCCCTGCAGCAGGCGGCGCATCGGATGCGGCTGCGCCAGGTCGGTGCTGATCTCCTGCCAGGTACGCGCCTGTGCGGCGGTCAGTGCAAACGGTAATGCGCGGCTGAACACGTTCGTCAGGTGCTGACGCGCAGGCAGCGGTTGGGTCGGGCGCGAGGTGCGTTGCTGCCGCGCGGTGGCCAGCGACAGCTGCTGCGCCAGCAGTTCGTCGAAGGCGAGCCGCTGCCACGCGGGATGACGGCGCGACTCCAGATCGCTTACCGCACATTCGAGCGGCGGCTGGTGCAGCAGGCGGATGCTGGTTTCCAGTTCCGGCAGATCAAGCTTTGCCAGCCAGTCGGCGGGCAGGGTGTCCGCGATCGGTGCCGCCAGCGCCCGTTCGATCAGTTTGCGCAGCGTGGCCTGCCCGAGGCCGGCAGTGGTGGGATAGACAGGCGTCAGTTGCGTCGGCAGGGGGGTGTCGTCGTCGGCCTTGGCGAAGCGCGGGTGCACCATCTCCAGCCCCAGAAATCCGCCGCGTACCTCGCCGTTGAACCGGAAACCCGCACCTGGCTGAAACAGCTTGAGGTGGCTGGGGTAGAAATTCAGGAAGCGGATGCCGAGCACGCCGCCGGCATCCTCCACGGTCACCGTCAGCATGCGACGCGGCCGGTAGGCGACGCTGGCCTCGCGCACCACCGCCTGCACCTGTGCGGTCGCGCCCGGCAGCAGGTCGCGGATCGGCGTGATGCGGGTTTCGTCCTCCCAGCGCAACGGCAGATGCAGCACCAGGTCGGCGTCGCGGGTGAGGCCCAGTTTGGCGAGTTTGGCGGCGAGGGCCGGACTGACCGGGAAGGAAAACGGCGAGGCCGTTTTCAAGGTGGCAATTTAACCGGTCACCATCACGGCATCAGCCTCGACCAGCGCACCGCGCGGCAGGGCGGCCACACCGACCGCGGCACGCGCCGGGTAGGGCTGGCTGAAGTAGCCGGCCATGATCTCGTTGACTTTGGGGAAGTGGCCGAGGTCGGTGAGGAACACGTTCAGCTTCACCACGTCGGCCAGGGAACCGCCCGCCGCAGCCGCTACGGCGGCCAGGTTCTTGAATACCTGATGGATCTGCGCCTCGATGCCGTCGACCAGCTGCATCGAGTTGGGGTCGAGGCCGATCTGGCCGGACATGTACACGGTGTGGTCGACCCGTACGGCCTGCGAGTAGGTTCCGATCGCGGCCGGCGCGTCGGCGGTCTGGATGATGCGTTTGTTCATACTGGATTCCTGGAGCCTGATTATTGAGATTGCGCTGCGCGGCCGTCCTTCTTGCCCTTGATGCGGAAAATCCGCACGACGTCGGGCAGCACGCGCAGGCCGCGCATGACGCGTGCGAGGTGCATGCGGTTTTCCACCTGCACGGTGAAGAACAGCACGGTATAGGGGCTGCCGTCCTCTTCCTCCATCGCGACGTTGCCAATGTTGGAGCCGTGTTCGGCGATCGCCGCCGCGACCTTGGCCAACACGCCGCGCTGGTTGCCGACGACGACCTTGATCGAGACGTCGAACATGTGGCCGGGTTCGGCTTCCCATTCGACGTCCAGCCATTTGTCGGGGTCGGTGCGGAAGGCGCGGATCGACGGGCAGTCGTGGGTATGGATGATGAGGCCGCGTTCCTTGTGGATGAAGCCGAGAATGGGGTCGCCGGGAATCGGGTGGCAGCATTGCGCCAGCTCGACCGCGATGCCCTCGGTGCCGCGGATGCTGATGGCGTGAGGATGTGCCGGCTCGCCGGTTTTTTCACCCTGTACGTGCAGCAACTGGTGTGCCACCACCAGCGGCAGCTTTCTGCCCAGTCCGATCCCGGCGAACAGTTCCTGCCGGTTTTGCAGGCCGTAGTCCTTGACTACGCGCTCCCACACCGCCGGGTCGGGCGCGGTCGCCTCCGGGTTGAGCGCGGCGATGGCGTGGTTGAGCAAACGCTCGCCCAGTGCCGCCGCCTCTTCCACCCGCGTGTTGCGCAGGTAGTTGCGGATGTGCGAGCGCGCCTTGCCGGTGACGACGAAGTTGAGCCAGGCCGCATTGGGACTGGCATTGGCCGCGGTGAGGATCTCGACGTGGTCGCCGTTCCTGAGCTGGGTGCGCAGGGGCATCAGCTCGTAATTGATCTTCACCGCGATGCAGTGGCGGCCGACGTCGGTATGCACGGCAAAGGCGAAGTCCACCGCCGTGGCGCCGCGCGGCAGCGCCATGATCTTGCCCTTGGGGGTGAACACATAGACTTCGTCCGGGAACAGGTCGACCTTGATGTGTTCGAGGAATTCGGGCGAATCGCCGTGGTCGGCCTGGATGTCGAGCAGCGATTGCAGCCAGCGATGGGTACGCGTCTGCACCTCGTTGAGTGCGGTGTCGGCGGACTTGTACATCCAGTGCGAGGCGACGCCCGATTCGGCCAGCCGGTTCATGTCGGTGGTGCGGATCTGGATCTCGATCGGGGTGCCGTTGGGGCCGAACAGGATGGAATGCAGCGACTGGTAGCCGTTGGCCTTGGGGATCGCGATGTAATCCTTGAATTTGCCGGGGATCGGCTTGTACAGCGCATGCAGTGCCCCCAGCGCCAGGTAGCAGCCCGGCTGGTCGCGCACCACCACGCGAAAGCCGTAGATGTCGAACACCTCTGAGAAGGCCAGGTTCTTCTCCTGCATCTTGCGGTAGATGCTGTAGAGGTGCTTTTCGCGGCCGGTGATGGTGGCCTCGATCTTGCACTGTTCGAGCTTGTCCTGCAGCGCGATCTTGACCTTGTCGACCAGTTCGCGGCGGTTGCCGCGTGCCGCCTTGACTGCCTTCGCCAACACCTGATAGCGGTTAGGGTGGCTGTAGCGGAAGCCGAGATCCTCCAGTTCCTGGTAGACCGAGTGCAAGCCTAGCCGGTTGGCGATCGGGGCATAGATCTCCAGCGTTTCGGTGGCGATGCGGCGGCACTTCTCGGCCGGCATCGCGCCCATGGTGTGCATGTTGTGCAGGCGGTCGGCCAGCTTGACCAGGATGACCCGCACGTCCTGCGCCATCGCCAGCAGCATCTTGCGGAAGTTTTCCGCCTGCGCGTGCTGCTCCGAGGCGAATGCGAGCTTGTCGAGCTTGGATACCCCCTCAACCAGCAGCGCGACCGGCTTGCCGAAGCGCGCCTCGATTTCGCTTGCCGTGGCCGGCGTGTCTTCCACCACGTCGTGCAGCAGCGCGGCGCACAGGGTCTGCGCGTCAAGGTGCCAGCCGGCGAGGATGCCGGCGACAGCAAGCGGATGGGAGATGTAGGGTTCGCCGCTCTTGCGGAACTGGCCTTCGTGGGCGCGGCGGCTGAATTCGTAGGCGTCTTCGATGGTCCCGACTTCGTCCGCCGGCAGGTAGGCCAGGGCCGGACGCAGCGATTCGAACTCGTGCGTCATCGACGGCGCGCGGCGTGCGTGCGCCGTCGATCGTTCTGGTGAGGGATCAGGCGCGGCCCCGGTTGAGGATCTCACGACCGACCTTGCTCGCAGCGATTTCGCGCAATGCGGTGACGATGGGTTTGTCCTTCGATTCGACCATCGGTTGCGAGCCCTGCGCCAACTGGCGTGCGCGGTAGGTCACGGCGAGCGTCAACTCGAAGCGGTTGGGGAACATCTCGATGCAGTCATCAACGGTAATGCGGGCCATATTGGATACTCCAGCTTCAGGGGGTGGTGCTCAGATACGTCGGAATTCCTCGAACAGCGCGGTATGCCGCTTGAGCTGGCGTGCCGCTTCGAGGCGAATGCTGCGGGTGATCGCGACCAGGTCCTGCAGGGCATGATCGAAGTCATCGTTCACGATTATATAGGCGAACGCATCGGCATGAGCGACGTCGTGGGCGGCGGCGGCCAATCGGCGTTCGATTACCTCGTCGCTGTCCTGGCCGCGCCCGGCCAGACGGGTGCGCAGCGCGTTGAACGACGGCGGCAGGATGAAAATCGACGCGGATTGCGGAAAATGCTGCCGCACCTGCTCGGCGCCCTGCCAGTCGATCTCCAGCAGAACGTCGCGGCCGGCATTGAGGTCGCGGCTGATGCTGCCTTTCGACGTACCGTAGAAGTTGCCGTATACCTCGGCGTGTTCGAGAAACTCGCCTTCGGCCAGCATGATTTCGAATCGTTCGCGGTTCACGAAATGGTAGTCGCGACCCTCGGTTTCGCTCGGGCGCGGGGGGCGGGTCGTGTAGGACACCGACAGGCGGATGGCGGGGTCGGTTTTCAGCAGGGCCTTGACCAGGCTGGTCTTGCCGGCGCCAGAGGGGGCACTGACGATGTAAAGCACGCCTTCGCTGGAAAGAGGGGTCATGGTTGTTCCATTCCGGTTGTCATTCGATATTCTGAATCTGTTCGCGCATCTGCTCGATCAGCACCTTGAGTTCGAGCGAGACGCGCGAGGTTTCCACCGCCACCGATTTCGATCCCAGGGTATTGGCTTCACGATGCAGTTCCTGCATCAGGAAATCGAGCCGCTTGCCGACCGCACCGGCCTGATTCAGCACGCGGCGAACCTCGGCAAAGTGGGTGGTGAGGCGCGAGCATTCCTCGTCAATATCGGCTTTCTGCGCCGCCAGCGCGACTTCCTGCGCCAGCCGTTCGTGGCCGGCCTCGCCCAGCGCCTCGCGCAGGCGTTCCGCTAGCTTGTCGCGCTGGGCGGCCGCCAGCGCGGGCAGCAGAGGCTGCAAGCCGGCCACCTGCGCTTCGGCGGCAGCCAGGCGGTCGAGAATGTGCTGTTTCAGTTTGGCGCCTTCGCGCTGGCGGCTCTCCACCAGTTCGTCCAATGTGGCGCGCATCCCGGCCAGCGCCGCTTCGTTCAGCGCTTCCTGGGACAGGGCGCCGGATTGCATGGCGCCAGGCCAGCGCAGGATCTCGTTGACGGAAAGCGGCGCGCTGCCGGGCAGACGCTGCAGGACGTCCGTCTGCCAGTGCGCCAGTCGCTCAAGAATGTCCGGGTTTAGGCCGTTATCCAGCGAGGCGGCGGGAAGCATGGCGAGGCCGATGCGGCACTCCACCTTGCCACGCGCCATACGCTGCTGGATCAGTTCGCGCAGTTGCGGTTCCAGGGCACGGAATTCGTCGGCCAGGCGAAAATGCAGTTCGAGGTAGCGTTGGTTGACGCTGCGCAGGTCGATATTGACGCTGGCGTGGTCGAGATTGAGGCTGTGGGCGGCGAACCCGGTCATGCTAGTGGTCATGAAGGATGGTCAAACAGGTTATTGGGCGATTGAGAATGGTGCCGGCATGCAGCCGGTAGTGGATTTTGCCGGCTTGGCCAGCTAGAAATAGAAAAGATAATAGACGTTCGATTATGGCGACTCAACCCAATCAGGCGCTTCCCAACGGATACCGGCTCAACGAATACACCATCGTGCGCAAGATCGGCGGGGGTGGCTTCAGTATGGTCTATCTGGCGCGCGATGACGCCAACCAGTCGGTGGCGATCAAGGAATACCTGCCGGGTGCGCTGGTGCTGCGTACCGAAGGGTCGGTCATCGTCCAGGCCAATTCGACCGAAAACAACAATATCTTCCGCCACGGCATGAAGTGCTTCTTCGAGGAAGGCCGGGCGCTGGCGCTGATCGACCACCCCAATGTCGTGCGCGTGATCAACTTCTTCCGTGCCAACGACACCGTATACATGGTAATGCGCTTCGAGCGAGGCAAGACCTTGCAGCAGCACATCCAGGCCAATCGCGGTTCCATCCGCGAAAGCTTCATCCGCCGCGTGTTCGCGCAGTTGCTGAACGGCCTGCGCGAGGTGCATACGCATAAATTGCTGCATCTCGATATCAAGCCCTCCAATCTCTACGTCCGTCTGGACGGCTCGCCGGTGTTGATCGACTTCGGCGCGGCGCGGCAGACGCTGACCCAGGAGGAGAGCAAGCTGCAGCCGATGTACACGCCGGGCTTCGCCGCCCCCGAGCAGTACCACAACCGCGAGCGGCTGGGGCCGTGGACCGATATCTACAGCGTCGGCGCCAGCCTGTATGCCTGCCTGGCCGGCTATCCGCCGCAGGCGGCCGAGGCGCGGCTGCTCAACGACAAGCTGGTGCCGGCGACGGTGAACTGGCGCGGTGCCTATTCCGACCAGTTGCTGGAAACCGTCGACCAGTGCCTCAAGCTCAACTATATGGAGCGCCCGCAAAGCGTGTTCAGCCTGCAGAAAGTGCTGATGGACCGCAGCGCCATGGGGCCGCCGCGATCTTCGTTGCTTTCCAGCATCAAGCGCTCGCTGAACCGCGAATTGTTTTAATCTATCGCCATGAAATTCACCATTTACCAGGCGTCGCGTCAGGGCGGGCGCAAGAACAACCAGGATCGGGTGGCGTATTCCTATAGCCGCGAAGCGCTGCTGATGGTGGTGGCCGACGGCATGGGCGGCCACATGCACGGCGAGATCGCCGCGCAGATCGCGGTGCAGACGCTGACCGACCAGTTCCAGAAAATGGCCAAGCCGCGCCTGGACGACCCGATGGCCTTTCTGGCCGACACCACCACGCGCGCGCACTTCGCCATCAACGATTACGCGGTCGAGCAGGATCTGCTGGAAATTCCCCACACCACGGTCGTCGCCGCCGTTGTGCAGGACAACACCGCCTACTGGGCACATGTAGGCGATTCGCGCTTGTACCTGTTCAGCGACGGCAGCCTGCTTGCTCGCACCGAAGACCATACGGCCGTCGCCCAGCTGGTGCGCGACGGCATCATCAGCGAGGAAGAGGCGGGCCACCATCCGGAGCGGAACAAGGTGTCCAATTGCCTGGGCGGCTACATGACGCCGCAGGTGGAATGCAGCGCACCGATTCCCTTGCACGACGCCGACACCATGCTGCTGTGCACCGACGGCATCTGGGGCATGATCAACATCCCGGAAGTGTCGGCCCTGCTGCATGCCTACACGCTGGAAGACGCGGTGCGCCACCTGATGGATCACGCCGAATTCCGCGGCGGCGAGCACGGCGACAACCTCAGCCTGATCGCCATGACCTGGGGCGAGGCGTGCATGCCGAGCAAGGATTCCATCTCCACCCTGGCGCTGCCGGACGGTGGCGTCACCACGCAGATCAACGCGCTGCGCCCCGTGCATGGGGCGCCCGCCGTGTCGGACGATGAGATCGAGCGGGCCATCGCCGAAATCCAGCAGGCCATCCAGAAAATCTCGGCCAAATAGGCACTATCCGGGGCAGGGCCTGCGCGGTAAAACGCGCCCGATAAGCCAGGCGCGGTAAAATCGCGCTTTCCGTTTTGACCCGACCACCATGTCCGATCCGACCCGCCCCAGCGGCCGCGCGCCCGATGCGCTGCGCACACTTTCGTTCACCCGCAAGTTCACCAAGCACGCCGAAGGCTCGGTCCTCGTCGCCATGGGCGACACGCGCGTGCTGTGCACCGCCAGCGTGCTCGACAAGATCCCGCCGCACAAGAAGGGCAGCGGCGAAGGCTGGGTCACGGCCGAATACGGCATGCTGCCGCGTTCCACCCACACCCGCAGCGACCGCGAGGCCGCGCGCGGCAAGCAGTCCGGGCGCACCCAGGAAATCCAGCGCCTCATCGGGCGCAGCCTGCGTGCCGTGGTCGACCTGAAAAAGCTCGGCGAGCGCACCCTGCACATCGACTGCGACGTGCTGCAGGCCGACGGCGGCACCCGCTGCGCCAGCATCTGCGGTGCCTATGTCGCGGTGGCCGACGCCATCGCCGGCCTGCTCGCCGACGGCAAGCTGGCCGAAACGCCGCTTGCCGACAGCATCGCTGCCGTCTCGGTCGGCGTCTACCAGGGCCAGCCGGTGCTCGACCTCGATTACCTCGAAGACTCCGACTGCGACACCGACATGAACGTGGTGATGACGGGCAGCGGCGGCATCGTCGAAGTGCAGGGCACGGCCGAGGGCGCGCCGTTCTCCCGCGCCACGCTGGAGGCATTGCTCGATCTCGCCACCGCGGGCATCGGCCAGATCACCACAGCCCAGCAGAAGGCGCTGGCATCATGAAGAAACTGATCATCGCCTCGGGCAATCCGGGCAAGCTGCGCGAAATTGCGCGCATCCTCGAACCGCTCGCAATCGAAGCGGCGCCGCAGTCCGATTTTGGCGTCCCCGAATGCCCCGAGCCGCATGTCACGTTTATTGAAAACTGCCTGGCCAAGGCGCGCCATGCCAGCGCACATACCGGCCTGCCGGCACTGGCGGACGATTCGGGCATCTGCGTCGAGGCGCTGAACGGTGCGCCCGGCGTGTATTCCGCACGCTATGCCGGCGAGCCGAAATCCGATGCGCGCAACAACGAAAAGCTCATCGCCGCCCTGCAGGGGCAACCCAACCGCCGCGCCCACTACTATTGCGTGATGGTGCTGGTGCGCTATGCCGATGACCCCGAGCCGCTCATTGCCGAGGGGCGCTGGCACGGCGAGATCATCGACACGCCGCGCGGCGAGAATGGCTTCGGCTACGACCCGTATTTCCTGCTGCCCCAGTTTGGGCAAACCGGGGCCGAACTCGGCGAAGACGAGAAGAATGCCATCTCGCATCGCGGCCAGGCCTTGCGCGAACTGGCCGACAAGCTGAAGCGGCTTGGCTGAAACCGTCATCCGTTTATTCAACGGCGGCCTGACAACCCAGCCGCCGCTGTCGCTCTACATCCACCTGCCGTGGTGCGTGAAGAAGTGCCCGTATTGCGACTTCAACTCGCACGCCGCGCAGACCCTTCCGGAAGCCGCCTACATCGACGCGTTGCTGCTCGACCTCGAACGCGCGCTGCCCGACATCTGGGGGCGAAAAATCCACACGGTGTTCTTCGGCGGCGGCACGCCCAGCCTGTTTTCGGCGGATGGGATCGATCGCATTCTCACCGGCGTGTGCACCCTGACGCAATTGATGCCCGGCGCGGAAATCACCCTGGAAGCCAACCCCGGCACGGTGGAGACCGACAAGTTCGCCGGTTTCCGCGAAGCGGGCGTGACGCGCGTCTCGCTCGGCATCCAGAGCTTCAACCCGCGCCATCTGCAGGCGCTCGGACGCATTCACGACGACAGCGAAGCGCACCGCGCGGCCGAGCTCGCTGCCACGCATTTCGACACCTTCAATCTCGACCTGATGTTCGCCCTGCCGGGGCAGACGCTGGCCGAGGCGCTGGCCGACCTCTCCACCGCGCTCAGCTTCGAACCGCCGCACCTGTCGGCCTACCAT
Organism: Pseudomonadota bacterium; assembly: GCA_043821985.1. Lineage (GTDB taxonomy): Bacteria > Pseudomonadota > Gammaproteobacteria > Burkholderiales > Thiobacillaceae > Thiobacillus. The sequence goes on along the minus strand of JBDRCF010000040.1, from coordinate 25,580 downwards.
CTCACACTCGAACCCAACACGCCGTTCGGTCACACTGCGCCGCCCAACCTGCCGGACGACGACCTCGCCGCCGACATGCAGCTGGCGATCGAGACGCGCTTGATTGAGACCGGCATGCAACATTACGAAACCTCGGCCTATGCGCGGCCGCATCACGCCAGTCGCCACAACCTGAACTACTGGCAGTTCGGTGATTACCTGGGTATCGGTGCCGGTGCGCACAGCAAGCTGTCGTTCCACGACCGCATCATTCGCCAGATGCGCACCAAGCATCCGCAGCAATACCTGAACGCCATCAAGGCGGGTACCCATATCGCCGACGCGCGCACGCTTACGCGCGACGACCTGCCGTTCGAGTTCATGATGAACGCACTGCGCCTCAACGAGGGCGTGCCGGCGGTGCTGTTCGAGGCGCGTACCGGGCTGCCACTGATCGTCTGCGCGGCAGCCCTCGAACAGGCGCGGGGCCGCGGATTGCTGGAAACCGATGCAAGCTGCCTCAAGCCGACCTTGCAGGGGCAACGGTTCCTGAACGATTTGCTGGCGTTGTTTCTGGCGGCGTAGCGACGAGCTTTCCCCGGTGAATCAGTCGCCGGCGAGTTGATAGCCGTTGCGGCCGGATTCCTTGACCGCGTACATCGCCGTATCGGCGCGCTTCATCAGGTCGCGGGCGTTGGCTTCGCCGTTGACGGGATGGATGGCGATGCCGATGCTCGTCTCGATGGCGATCCGGTGGGCGCCGATTTCGGCCGGGATGCGGAAGGATTCGATGATCTTCTCGGCCACCCGGGTGGCGTCTTCGGGGTGGTGGATTTCGGTCAGGACGATGATGAATTCATCTCCGCCCTGGCGCGATACGATATCTCCCTGCCGCACGCAGTTGCTCAGCCTTGCGGCCACCACCTTGAGCAACTGGTCCCCGATGTCGTGCCCCAGGTTGTCGTTGACCTGCTTGAACCGGTCGAGATCCAGGAACATCACCGCAAGCGATCTGCCGTAGCGTTTCGCCTGGATGAGCGCCCAGTCGAGTTTCTCCAGCAGAAACCGGCGGTTGGGAAGATCCGTCAGCGTGTCGTAATAGGCCAGCTGTTGCAGCTGCTCCTGGATCCTCATGCGCTCGGAGATGTCCCGGGACAAGGCGATGAAGCGCCGGTCCGCAGGGCTGCCGCCCTGTTTTTTCGCGACGGAAAGCTCGAACCATTTCATGCCTTGCGGCAGCTCGAGCGGCATGACCTTGCCGAAAGAACGGCCCCTGTCATCCGCTTCCCGAATCGAGTCCATTGCCACCCTGGCTGAATTGGGCGGGAGCAGCTCGGTGAGCGTCTTGCCAAGCAGCACCTCCTTGGGAGCAATGAGCAGTTCCGGCGTTTGCGCCCATATGTTGAGGTAGCGGCCATCCTGGTCGACCTCAAATAGCAGGTCCGGAATGGCATGAATGACGCCGTCGGTCAGTTCCAGCGCCTGTCTCAGGCGTTGTTCGGATTGCTTGCGTTCCGAGATGTCCTCGACTTGTGCGATGAAGTGCAGGGGCTCGCCTTCGGCGTCATGCAGCAGCGAGCCCGTGAGCTGGACCCACACGCTGTCGCCGTTCTTCCGGATGTAGCGTTTTTCCATCTTGTAGAACGGAATGTCGCCTGCAAGCAGTCGCCTCGCATTGTCGAAGTCAGGTTCGATGTCCTTCGGATGGGTGATTTCCTGGGACGTCAGCTTTTCGAGCTCATCCTTTTCATAGCCGACAATCTTGCAAAGCGATTGATTGACCTCCAGGAAATGCCCTTCCAGGGAGACGGTCGCCAGGCCTATGGGGGCGTGTTCCAGGATGTCCCGGATGTGCGCCTCGTTTTCCCTCAGCGCGCGCTCCATCTCCTTTCGCCGGGTGATGTCGCGCGACACGCCGCGATAGCCGACCAGGTTTCCGGACGCATCCGTGAGGGGCAGCGCACTGGTCTCGACAATCACGATATGCCCGTCGCGATGGACCCGCTGGGTCTCGACCTGATCGAGCGGCGCGTGCAGTCCGGCAAATGACAAGATGCGCTCGCTCTGGCTCCGCGCCTCTTCCAGGGGCATCAGGTCGAACGGCGTTTTTCCGATCAGTTCCTCCGGGCTGTAGCCAAAAAGCTCGCGGACCCTGGGGCTGACATAGGTGTAGTGGAAATTGGCGTCGGTTTCCCAAATCCAGTCCACGGTGGTTTCCACCAGGTCGCGGAATCGTTCTTCGCTTTCATGCAGTGCCTGCGCCGTCCGTTTGCGCTCGGTGATGTCACGCAGGATGCTGTAATAACTCTCCTTGCCATCCAGTTCGATGATGATCGTGCTGATCTCCACGTGGATGATCGAACCGTTCTTGTGCACCTGGGCCGATTCGTATGTGGCATGCCCTTCGCGCTTCACGCGCGCCAGCCGGTGCGCGATCTGGTCTGCGTGTTCCGGGGTGACGAATTCGTCCGCCCGTCGCCCCAGCATGTCCTCCTTGGCATACCCCAGGCGCCGGTGCGCGATGTGGTTGAGGTCGAGGATCCGGCCGCCTTTGGATAGCAGCATCTTGGAGTCTGTTCCCGCCTCGAACAGAAGCCTGAATTGCTCCTCGCTTCGCTTCAAGGCATCGGTCTGCTGCCTGCGTTCGAGCACGATGCCGACGATGGACGCGGCAATTTCCATCAGCCGCTGCTGGAATGGGGTGGGCATCCGGGTTTCGAAGCCGCTCAGGGCGAAGGTGCCCACGGCTTGTCTCCCCTTGGAAAAAATCGGGATCGACCAGCAGGATTGCAGATTGAATTCCTCTGCCAGCGGTTTCAGCCCTTTCCATCTCGGATCGCGTAGCGTATCTTCCACGTAGACGGGTTCCTGCCGATAGATGGCATTGCCGCAGGAACCGGATTCAGGGCCGGGGCGCAGGCCGTCGAGACGGGCAGCAATTTGCGGGGTCGCACTGGGTGCGGCATGGACATTGAGCACCCCTTTCTCGTCAAGCAGCATGATGGTGGCGATGGAACCCGGCACCATGCCTTCGCCCAGGCGACAAACCCGGTTGCAAATCTCCCCGTCGTCGACCCCGAGCGCCACTTCCTCGAGAATGGAACCCTGGAAGCGGATCAAGGCCTCCGCGTCGTCCTGATTGGAGAGGCGGAGGCCGGCATGGGGGGTATCAGGGATGTTTCCGTCTTTGCTCAGTGCCATGTGTCGAACCTTCTGAGAACTGTCTTGTGGCACGTTTGTGACTGCACTATCAATGAGAGTAGTCTACCCGGGCCGACTTGCGTTCCTCCAGGGCGTCCGGGCCGCCTTCCGGGCCGCCGGTAACGTCCGGGCAACGGCCGGAGTACCGCTGCCATGCCCGTCTCGGAGCGGCCATGCCGTCGCTGTTCAGAACCGCTCATCGTCCCGCAAATAACGCCATTGCCCGGGCGGCAGCTTTCCCAACGGGATGCGGCCGAGGCGGATGCGTTTCATCGACAGTACCTCGAGACCGGCGGTTTCGCACATATGGACAATCTGCCCCGGCAGGGCGCCTTTCAGCGCGACCCGCAAGCGGGTTTCGCTTTGCCAGCTGACCTTGATCGCGGAAGGCGCGCGGCCGTTGAAGGGGATGCCCCGGTTCAACCGCTTGAGCCCGTCGGGGGCCAGCTCGCCGGCGACTTCGACGATGACTTCGTGCTCCACGCTGGCGGCGTCAGCGGTCAGTTTGCGTACGATGCGCCAGTCCTGCGTGAAGACGACGAGGCCGCTGGCGTCCGTCTCCAGTGGCGCGCACAGGGTCAGTTGGGCGAAATGTTTCTTCAGCGGCCGGATACCGGAGGTGTCCTCGGCCCACAAGGTGGCGGGCGTGAGCAGGTGCGCCGCGGGTGGGTCGCCTGCCGCCGCGTGATGGCCGGGCGGTTGGTGCAGCAGCAGCGTGACGGGTTCGGTCTGCGTGAGATCGGCACCGGGATCGATCTCGATACGTTGCTCGGCGACGCGGAACTGCGGTTCCTCGACCACCACGCCGTCCACCCGCACCCAGCCGCCCGCGATGTATAGCTCGGCTTCGCGGCGCGAGCAGCCGCGCAGTGCGGCGACACGTTTGGCGAGGCGGATGGAGTCGGTCATGGCGGTAGGGTCGGGGAGAGGACGCGAGTTTACCGCCATGTCTGCGCCTTCGACAGCCGGCACAAGGCATCTACCCCGGCGCGGTTGTTATTGCCGCGCTGTGCAGGGTATGCTTTTGGACCGCACAACCCGGTCGCCTCGCGCGATCGACCAAACTGGAGACGCCCGATGAAAACCGCACTTGCCCTGTCATTGTTGTTGTTCACTTCATCCGCCCTTGCTGCCGTGATCGGCAAGGATGTCAGCTACAAGGCGGGCGACACCGTCATGAAAGGCTTCCTGGCGTATGACGATGCCGTCAAGTCCAAGCGTGCCGGCGTGCTGGTGGTACCGGAATGGTGGGGTGCAAACGATTACGCGCGCAAGCGGGCGCGCATGCTGGCGCGCGAGGGTTATGTGGCGCTGGTGGTCGACATGTACGGCAACGGCCAGACGACCGACAATCCGAAAGAAGCCGGTGAGCTGTCGGGCAACGTGAACAAGAATCCGGCGCTGAGGCTGGCACGGTTCCAGGCGGGCGAAAAATTCCTCGCCCAGCAGCCCAATGTGAAGCAAGGCGAACTGGCCGCGCTGGGTTACTGTTTCGGTGGCGGTGTGGTGCTCAATATGGCACGTGCCGGCGAGCCGCTGAAAGCAGTGATTACCTACCATGGCGTGCTGGCCACCGATACGCCGGCCAAGCCCGGCGACATCAAGGCCAAGCTGGCCATCTTCCACGGCGAGGCCGACCCCATCGTGCCGGCCGCACAGCTCGAAGCGTTCAAGACCGAAATGGCCAATGCCAAGGTCGATTACATGCTGGTGACCTATCCGGGTGCGAAGCACGCCTTCACCAACCGCGAGGCTGATAGCTATGCCGCCGAGTATGGCCTGCCGGTGAAATACGACCGAGCCGCCGACACGGATTCGTGGACGCGTACGCTGGAATTCCTGCGGGCCACTCTCCACAATGACTGACGCCTGCGACCACGAGGACTGCCACGCGCCCCCAGGCAGCGGCAGCCTCGGCATTCCGCAGGTCGGGGCATTCGACCCTGCGGCGTTCGAGCGTGCGGTGAACGCCATGCTCGTCGCCTGCGGCGTGGCGCCGGATTCGGTACACACCGGGCGCACGGCTGAACGGGTACGCGAACTGTGGCAGAAGCGCCTGCTGGGCGGCTACGCGATTTCGCCCGCCGAGGCGCTGGGCGAGGGCTTCGCCGACGAACGCGACGACATGGTGGTGGTGCGCGGCATCGCGGTGCACGGCGTATGCCCGCATCATCTGGTGCCGTTTCGCGGGGTGGCGCACGTGGCCTATATCCCGGGCGGACGGCTGCACGGCTTCGGCCGCATTGCGCGCATGGTCGACGCCATCGGCCATCGCTTCACCTACCAGGAATGGATGACGCGCGACATCGCCGAGGCGCTGGTAACGCATGGCCGGGCCCAGGGCGCGGCATGCATCGTCGAGGCCGAGCAGTTGTGCCTGTTGCTGGGCGAGGATCGGCGCGGCGACGAGCGCGTCGTCACGCAGGCCTTCAGCGGCAGCTTCCGCAACAGCGACCAGCAGCGCAACGAGTTCCTGCGTGCCGTCGCACAGCGGGAATTGCGTTGAGCGATGGCGGGGTCGGTCCGGCGCACGGCCTGCCGTTTGCTGTGGATGGCCCTGCTGACAGCCGGTCCGCTGCATGCCGACGAAACGCCCGGCCGGAACAGCGAGGCGCCGCTCGAAGCCGTGGCCAACCTGGCCGAGCCCGCACCGGATGAAGTCGTCGTCGTGGTCAACGACAATGCGCTCGGCGGCAACCATGCCGGCCTGTTTGCCGGCGCGAAGCTCGTCGATCCGGCGGAGAGCTATGTCTGGACGCGCAGCCACGACAGGACCTGGCCGGGTCCCAGTCTGGCGGACTATGCGCGCTATCAGACGACCGATGGCCTGAAGATCCGCTTCTATCGCTTTCGCCTGCAACCGAAAGCGTTTTCCGCCATCGTGCAGCGGATCCGCGATGCCGGACCCACGCCGCCGCTGTTTTGCGCCTCTGCCGTGCAGAATCTGCTGGCCGGCCTGGTGCCGTTCGATCGTATCCAACGCGTGGGTTGGACGTCGCCCGCTGCCCTCGGGCGGGTGCTGGATGCGCTGACGCATGGCGAGGGCAGGATCGGCGAATGCCAGAAGCTGGATGCATCGCCGTGCTGATTCTTGATCCAGGCTTGACACATACCAACCGGTATGTATGATGCAGCCATGAACGTGCGTACCAAAGCCCCCGACCTCACCCGGCAAAAACTGCTGGAGGCCGCATTTGCCGAGATTCATCGCAACGGTTTCCAGGCTGCGTCCCTCACACAGATCCTGGCCGATACCGGGTTCACCAAGGGTGCCCTGTATCACCATTTCCCGGACAAGAAGGCGCTCGGGCTGGCGGTCATCGAAGAAGTCGTCCGGCCCGGACTGGCTGCGGTGATGTTCGCCCCGCTGGCAGACACACGGCAGCCGCTGGCCGCTCTGCAGGCGCTGCTGGCAACCAAGGCGGCCGAGGACGATCCGATGGTGGTGACGCTGGGATGCCCGCTCAACAACCTGATGCAGGAGATGAGCCCGGTGGACGAGGGTTTTCGCCTGCAACTGAATGCCGTGTTCCGGGACTGGATCGGCGTGGTGGTGGCGGCGCTGGAGCGCGGCAAGGCGGCAGGCGAGGTGCGGCACGATGTGGACCCCGAAGCCACGGCCTTCTTCATCGTCTCGGCGTTGGAGGGATGCATCGGCATGAGCAAGAACACGCAATCCGTCACGGCGTTTCGCGGTTGCCTCGCGCAACTCGGCCGCTATCTGGATACGCTGAAATGCTGATGTCCGGGTACAAAAATCCTGGTGAGGACTTGACGATGAAATTCGACCCGAAATGGACGACCACCCTGACGACCACACCCACCTGATGGCCAATCGGAACCCGGCGCTGCGTCCGCGTACCCTGATCCTGCCGCCCGCACCCTATGCGGTCGCCGTGCTGGGCGGCTGGTGGCTGGATCGCAAGCAGTTTTCGCTGCCACTGGACCTGGGCGCCGCAACGCGCCCGCTGGGCTGGCTTGCGGTCGGCCTGGGGCTGGCATTGTTCGTGTGGACGCTTTGGACCTTTGCGCGGCACCGCACCACGGTCAACCCCTATGGCGGGGCATCGGCCCTGTGCATGGGCGGGCCGTTCCGTTACAGCCGCAATCCGATCTATCTGGGCGACTGGTTCATCCTGGCCGGCGTGTCGCTGTTGCTGGGCACGGTCTGGCCGCTCGTGTTCGCGCCCCTGATCTGGATCACGATTCGCTTCGGCGTGATCCGGCACGAAGAAGCCCACCTCGAAGCGAAATTCGGCGATGCCTACCGCGACTACACAACCCGCGTCAGGCGTTGGATCTAACCGTACCAGGAGTCTGTCATGAGCATTCTGAACACCGTCACACCCGAATCCGCAACCGGCGAGGTCGCCGAAATCTATGCCCAGATCCAGAACGCGTGGGGGCATGTTCCCACCGCCATCCAGGTGTTCAGCGCCAATCCCTTCCTGCTGAAGCACCAGTGGGAGTATTACGGCAGCGTCATGCAGCATCCCACGTTGTCGATGCCGCTGACAGCCTGCATCCGGATGCTGGTGTCGCAGGCCGGCCATTGCACCTATTGCATCGACATGAATGCCGGCATGCTGATCAATGTGGCCGGTTGGACGCCGGACCAGGTCGCGGCCACGCGCGCCGACTTCAACGACAGCCCGCTGAGTGCCGCAGAGAAGACGCTGCTGGGCCTGGTGCTGAAAATGACGCGCGACTCCAGCAGCGTGACGTCTGCCGACCTGCAGGCCGCGCGCGACGCCGGCTGGTCCGACAGCGACATCCTGGATGCGGCGAATCATGGCGCACGCATGGTGGCGGGCGACATCCTCATCAACGGCTTCAAGGTCGAACGCGACTTCTGATCTGCCGAGCCGGGCCTGCCGTCCGGACTACAGCAAGACCCGGGCATGGCCGTTAACGATCGGTACGGACCATGCCCACAGGAGTCTTGCCATGAACATTACCTTGCATGACAAATCGCTGGAGATCCGCCTTACCGCTGCGGCACAAAAGGCACTCGCGCGGCGCGACCGGCCGCTGGTGGCCGAGATGGAGTTGCTGTTTTCCTGTCTGCTGCGCAAGCGCGTGTATTTTGGCGAATCGCCGGAGCAGTCCACCCCCGTCAACGATCGCCTCTCGGTGCGATTCAAGCCCATCATGACCCGGCGTTGCAGCGTGGCCGAGGGCGGCGCGGCGCCCCCATCCGAGCGGTTCCCGCTCGAAAATCCGCGGCCCTACGTGCCCAACTGGCTGGCGATCGACTACCGGCGGGGCCAGTGGGTCGGCGAATTCGGTTACGCCAGCTAACGAGTTTTCGCGAGCCTGTGGCGCCAGGTTGCGGAGACCGGCAGGAAACACCTTGGCCAGCGCCGGGCCCGCTACTTAAAGTTTGCGTGTCCCGGACCGATACCGTTGTCTCAATAAGAACTGCCTATGCGCGTGACGCTTTCCAGATGATGCTCCGGCCAGACGCACAACCGATTGTTTGGGCTACAACGAGCCCATGGCACACCCAGGCCCGCCGGTATGGATAAGGTTGAGGACGCTTCACTATCCGCCCACCTCGAATTGGCACAATGCCATATCCGGGTATTCGTCGCGCTGCCCATCCTGATCGGCTGGTATCTGTTCTGGTATATGCAGGCACGCAGTACCGAGGCTAACACCGGCTTGGCGGGCCTGTGCGTGTTCTACGCCTTCGCGCTGGCGCATTGGGCCCATGTGAAACGCTATCCGGGCATCTATCCCCAGCGCCGGGTTGCGGCGATCGTGATGGACCAGCTGGGCTGTTTCATCGGAATGCTGCTTACCCGGGAGCTGGGAACGGTCATCGTCTTCTTGAATCTCTGGATATCGCTGGGCAACGGAATCCGTTTCGGCGTGAAATGGATGGCCCTGTCCGCCACCCTCGCGACCACCGGGCTGATCGTCTTGAGCATGGTCTCGGATTACTGGGGCCAGCGCCCCATCTGGATCATCAGCCTGGTATTGCTCAATGCGGCGATCCCGGCCTATGTGGCGAGTCTGATCCGCGGTTTTCACGACGGCCAGGCCAGGCTTGCCCAATACGCCGATCACATGGAGAGGATGGCCCTGAAGGATGGCCTGACCGGCTTGCCCAACCGTGCGGCATTGTTCGATGAATTCGAGAAGGCAAGCGCCCACGCCCGTCGGACGGGCTCGGCCATCGCCGTGCTCTATTTCGATCTGGACGGGTTCAAGCAGGTCAACGACAGGCTCGGGCATGCGCAGGGCGACATGCTGCTCAAGGAAGCGGCCAACTGCGCGAACGCCGTGCTGCGGGGCGAGGACGTTCTGGCCCGCCTGGGCGGGGATGAATTCGTCGTCCTGCTGCGGGTGCATGATTCCGGCAAACGGGCCCGCAGGGTCGCGGAGAGAATCCGGCAATCCATCGCCTCCATCGAGACGGTCGACGGCAATCCGGTCCATGTGACCGCCTCCGTCGGGATGGTGGTGGCGAGCGGCCTGGATGCGGATCGCCTGGGCGCCGAACGGATCCTCCACGAGGCCGATCTCAATATGTATGCGGCCAAGAAGGACGGCAAGAACCAGATCGTGCTGACTACGCTCTCAAGCGAAATCAGGCTGGCTGCCCGGCGGGCCTAAAACAGGTCTTCCGCCAGGCCGAAGAGCGTCCGCGCGTTGCGGGTGGTGGCTCGGGCCACCGTCTCGATATCCAGTCCGCGCAGTTCGGCCAGGGTTTGCGCGATACGCGGCAGCTCGCCCGGTGCGTTGCGTCCGCGTCCGATCCATGCCGGCGGGATGTCGGGACTGTCGGTTTCCAGCACGATGGCGTCGAGCGGCAGGTTGACCGCCAGTCGCCGCAGGTTGTTGGCGCGGGGCCAGGTGAAGGCGCCGCCGAAGCCGAGCTTGAACCCCAGCTTGATGAATTCGTCCGCCTGCTGCGGGCTGCCGTTGAAGGCGTGGGCGATGCCGCCGCGTACTTTGATCCTGCGCAAGTGCTTCAGCAGCTCGTCGTTGGCCTTGCGGCAGTGCAGCAGCACGGGCAGGTCGTAGTCGCGTGCGATTTTCAGCTGTTCGACATAGAAGAATTCCTGCGTCGCATAGTCGAGGCCCCGGACAAATAAATCGAGGCCGATTTCGCCGACTGCCACCGGGCGCCGTGTCTCGATTTGCGCACGCAGATCGGCCAGGTGCTCCGGGCGGTGGACGCCGATGTACATGGGATGCAGCCCCCATGCCGGCAGGCAGCCAGGATAGCGCGCGCTGACGGCGCCCACCGCGGCGAAGTTGTCGCGGCTGACGGCCGGGACGACCTGGATGCCGACACCGGCAGCAACGGCGCGCGCATACTCGGCGTCGCGATCGGCGTCGAATTCGGCCGCATCGAGATGGCAGTGGGTGTCAATGAAAAACGGCACCGTAACAGGTGCCGTTTTTGCGAAGCCGTTCATGTTCAGTCGTTGTTGGCGAAGCCCAGCAGGCTCAGCAGGCTGGTGAAGAGGTTGAAGATGGCGACGAACAGCGTGACGGTTGCCATGATGTAGTTGGTTTCGCCGCCGTGGATGATGTTGCTGGTCTCGTACAGGATGAGACCGGACATCAGCAGCACGAACATTGCGGATACCGCCAGCGACAGACCGGGCAGGTGGAAGAAGATCGCCCCCAGGCCGGCGAGGAAGGCAACCAGGATGCCGACCATGAGGAAGCCGCCCATGAAGCTGAAGTCCTTGCGGGTGGTCATCACGTAGGCCGACAGGGCAAGGAAGATCGCCGCGGTGCCGCCCATCGCCATCATCACGACCTGTGCGCCGTTCGGCATGGCCAGATAGGCGCTGAGGATGGGGCCGAGCGTGTAACCCATGAAGCCGGTGAGGCCGAACACGAAGGCGATGCCGAGCCCGCTGTCGCGGAACTTGGTGGTGAGGAACAGCAGGCCGTAGTAGCCGACCAGTGTGAGGATGATGCCGGGATGCGGCAGGTTCAGCGCCATCGCCGCGCCTGCGGTTGCCGCGGAAAACGCCAGCGTCATCGCCAGCAGCATGTAGGTGTTCTTGACGACCTTGTTGGTGGCCGATACTGCAGCAGACTGGCTGCGCCCCAGGGTAGTGACTTGCGGGTTCATCTAAGCTCCTCTACATATTTCGAAACAATGTACCTACTCTGAGTCGATCGGGTCGGTACGAGTTCCCGTGTACGGCCGGGACTTGCAGGTGAGCATACCGCGATGCGGGGCCGGTGACCACCCATACGCGAACGGACAGGGCCTCAAAAGGCGTCATTCGTCCGGCTTCGTGCCGCGTTGAAGCAGGTTCATCAACTCGACCGGCATCGGGAAGACGATGGTATTGGTCCTGTCGCCGGCGATGTTGGAAAGTGTCTGCAGGTAGCGCAGCTGCATGGCCTGCGGCTTGGCGGCGAGAATTTCCGCGGCCGCAAGCAGTTTTTCCGATGCCTGCAGTTCGCCTTCCGCATGGATCACCTTGGCGCGCCGCTCGCGTTCGGGCTCGGCCTGCTTGGCGATCGCACGCACCATCGATTCGTCGATGTCGATATGCTTGATCTCGACATTGGAGACCTTGATGCCCCAGGCGTCGGTCTGCGTGTCCAGCAATTGCTGGATGTCCCGGTTCAGGCGTTCGCGCTCGGACAGCATCTCGTCGAGTTCGTGCTTGCCCAGCACCGCCCGCAACGTGGTTTGCGCCAGCTGGCTGGTCGCATTCATGAAATCCTCCACCTGCAGGATCGCCTTGGCCGGGTCGATGACGCGGAAATACACCACCGCATTGACCTTGACCGAGACGTTGTCGCGCGAGATCACGTCCTGGCTCGGCACGTCGAACACCACGGTACGCAGGTCGACCCGCACCATCTGCTGGATGCCGGGGAGAACGACCACCAGTCCCGGCCCCTTCACCTTCCAGAAGCGTCCAAGCATGAACACCACGCCGCGCTCATACTCGCGCAGGATGCGCAGGCTGGCGATCAACAGCACGATGACGACAAATACGAGGGTGAGGCCGCTGAATTCAAACATGCTCATTCTCCTTGCCAGGGTTCGACATCGAGTATCAGGTCGTGTCGTGCGCGCACGCGGATCGCGCTGCCGCGCGGGAGTGGGGTCTTGCTGCGCACGCGCCAGTGTTCGCTGTGCACGCGCGCCCAGCCTTCGTGTTCGATATCCTCCAGGGTGACACCCGTGGCGCCGACCAGTTCCTCGGCGCCGGTCACCACCGGCCGCTGGCGCGCGCGCAGGGCCATGCTCGCGACGAAGAAGCTGAACAGTGCGCTGGCCACCGCCACCGGAACGATCAGCATCCACGGCAGACCATAGCCGGGCAGGTCGGTGTCGATCAGCATGACCGAGCCGATGACGAAGGCAGCGATGCCGCCCAGTCCGAGCGCGCCGAAGCTGGGCACGAACGCCTCCGAAATCATCAGCACGATGCCCAGCAGCATCAGGGCCAGCCCGGCATAGCTGATCGGCATGACCTGCATTGCAAACAGCCCGAGCAGCAGACAGATACCGCCGACCACGCCGGGGAATAACATGCCGGGGTTGGCGAATTCGTAGATCAGCCCGTAGATGCCGAGCAGCATCAGGATGTAGGCAATGCCGGGGTCGCCGATCACGGCCAGCAGGCGGCGGCGCCAGTCGGGCATGACGCGCTCGATCGTGGCGTGCGCGGTGTCCAGGGTGGCAGTACGGTCGTTCAGCTTGATGCTGCGTCCGTTCAGTTGTCGCAGCAGGTCGTCCAGGTTCGTCGCCACCACGTCGACCACCTTCAGCTTCAGCGCCTCCGACGCAGGCAGGCTGACCGCTTCGCGCACGGCGCGCTCAGCCCACTCGGCATTGCGCCCGCGCAACTCGGCCAGGCCGCGGATGTAGGCCGCGGCGTCGTGCACTACCTTGCGCATCCTGGCATCGCCCGGTGGCGCGTCGGGTTTGTCGGATGTGGCGGGTTCGTTGCCGGCCGGCGCCAGTTCGACCGGGGTCGCAGCACCCAGGTTGGTGGCGGGCGCCATCGCCGCGATGTGGCTGGCATAGAGGATGTAGGTGCCTGCGCTGGCAGCACGCGCCCCCTGGGGCGCGACATAGGTGGCCACCGGCACCGGCGAGGCGAGGATGGCCTTGATGATGGCGCGCATCGAGGTGTCGAGCCCACCCGGCGTGTCCAGTTCGATCACCACCAACTGGGCCCTGTCTTCGGCCGCCTTGTTCAGGCCGCGCACCAGGTAGTCCGCGCTGGCGGGGCCGATCGCGCCCTGTACCGTCAGCACCCGCACCAGGGCCGCGCTGGCGTACAAGGGCAGCAGAACAAGCCAGAGCAGCAGTGCGAGGCGCGACAGAGGATGAAGTGGCGTCATCCCCTCACTGTAGACGCAATCCGGAACGCCGTCGTTTTCGCCCTATAGATAGCGCAGCCACAGGTAGACGCTGCTCACTGCAATGCTCGCCAGCATGAGCGGAAACGCCATCAGCATGAAGGGCAGGAAGCGGATCGGATGGCCGGCGCGCTCGGCCATGCCGGCGACCACCAGGTTGGCGGATGCGCCCACCAGGGTGCCGTTGCCGCCCAGGCAGGCGCCCAGCGACAGTGCCCACCACAGGGTGTCGATCTGCTGCGGGGTGAACACGCTGCCCATGCTCTGGATCACCGGAATCATGGTGGCGACGAAGGGGATGTTGTCGACCACGGCGGAGAGCACGGCGGACACCCACAGGATGACGTAGGCGGTGACGGTGAAATCGCCGCCGGTCCAGGTGATGATCTCGTGCGCCAGCAACTCCAGCGCGCCCGCCTTCTCGATGCCGGCCACCACCACGAACAGGCCGATGAAGAAGAAAATCGTGATCCATTCCACCTCGCCGAACGTGTGATGGATGGCATGCGACTGATCTTCGGCCTTCTTGTCATAGACGCGCAGCAACAGCAGCAGGGCGGCGCCGAACATGGCGATGGTGCCCGGTTCCTGGCCGATCGAATGCGCCAGAACAAACCCCGCGATCACCAGCGCGATGACGAACAGCGCCTGCTTCAGCAGGCGCGCGTCGGTGATGGACTCGCGTTCGTTGAACGCCATCACCAGCGCGCGGTCCTCCGGCGCGGCGTGCAGCTTGCGCCCCCAGATGAAATAGATGGGGATCAGCGTCAGCGCCATGACGACGGCGGCGACGGGTCCCACGTTGATCAGAAAATCGTTGAAGGTGAGCTTGGCCGCCGAGCCGATCATGATGTTGGGCGGGTCGCCGATCAGGGTGGCGGTGCCGCCGATGTTGGAGGCGAAGATCACCGAGAACAGGTAGGGATAGGGGCTGATGCGCAGCGCATCGGTGATCAGCAGCGTGACCGGGGCGATCAGCAGCACGGTGGTGACGTTGTCCAGCAGCGCGGAGAACACCGCGGTGACCACCGAGAGCATCACCAGCAGACCCCACGGGTCGGCCTTCACCACCTTGGCCGCCTTCACCGCGACGTACTGGAATACGCCGCTTTTCTGGGTGATGGCGACGATGACCATCATGCCGGTGAGCAGGCTGATGGTGTTGAGGTCGATGCCATGGAAGGCCTCGGCCTGGTTCAGCACCCCGGCAAAAATCATCAGGCCGGCGCCGAGCAGGGCGACTACCGAGCGGTTGATCTTCTCGGTGACGATGACCGCATAGGTCAGTACGAAGATGGCGAGCGACACCACAAGGGGCGACAGGCCGAAGAGGGCTTCGGCGGCAGCGGGATGCGTCATGTCAGCTCCCGGCCTGGGCGATCAGGTGCGCCAGCAGGGTGCGTCGCGACAGCATGCCCTTGAGCCTGCCATCCGCACCCAGCACCGGCAGCGGCGCGGCATACCGATGCAGCAGCAGGGCGGCTTCCAGCAGCGGCGTGTCTTCATCCAGGGTCGGCAGGTCAAGCAGTTCCACATCGAGTACCCGCTTGGCAGCCAGTTCCTTGATGTGGGTCGCGATCAGCGCGATTCCGTCGCCGACGAAGCGCAGATCCTTCAGGCCGTGCTCGCCGCGCGCGCTGCTCGGCAGCAATTCACCCAGGATGTCGTTGATGTCCACCAGCCCGGCCCACTCGTCGCCATTGCAGACGGGCAGGTGGTTGACGCCTTTGTCCAGCATCAGGCGCAAGGCCTCCAGCAGGGACGTGTCCGGGCGCAGGCAGGCGGGTTCCGGCAGGAGGAGGACGGCGCGCAGGGTCATGTCAAAGGGCTTTCAGCGGCAAAAGCTGCATTTTTGCAGATGTGGCGGGACGGCGATAGCCGGCTCACGACGCGGCGGCCTGTCGCCCGTAGAAGGCCTTCAGCATGAATGGCGGCGCGACGGTGGTGAGCGCGATGACGATCAGGAGCGCAGCGTAGGTTTCGGCATCGAGGATGCCCTGGTTCAGCCCCAGTTGCGCGAAGATCAGGCCGACCTCGCCGCGTGGAATCATCGCCAGGCCGATGGCGATCTGGCGGAAGCGCGATTCGCGGATGAAAAACCCGGCGGCAAGCTTGCCGATGAGGGCCACCACGATCAGGGCGCCGCCCAGTTGCCAGACCCGGGGCGAGCCCCAGTCCACCGTGTTGAGGTTGAGTGATACGCCGACCATGACGAAGAACAGCGGGGCGAAGGTGTGGATCAGCGGCCGCATCTGTTCCTCCAGCCGGTGCGCCAGTTGCGGGCTGGGTGTGAACCAGCGATCGAGCGCCGGCATGCCGAGCCGGCTCATCACGTCGAAACGGAAGTGTTGCGACAGCGCGATGCCTGCGGCGAAGCCGCCCATGATGAGCGGTGCGCCGACCGCATGCGCCAGCCAGGAAAACAGCAGGATCAATGCGAGCGCCATGGTGATGAGGAGCCCGGGCGTGGCCGCGCGCTGGTCGTAATGGTCGATGATGCCGCCGGCCAGCTTGGCAACCAGCGGAGAAAGCAGCATGAACAGCACGATGAAAAGCGCGACGGTGCCGGTGGCTGTCAGCGAGATTTCGCGCTGTTCCGCGAATTGATACAGGAAGGCCAGCGCCAGCACGCCGAGAATATCGTCCAGCACCGCCGCACCGATCACGATCTGCGCCTCGTCCGAATGGCGTTTGCCGAGGTCGTCGAGCACCCGCACCGTGATGCCGATGCTGGTCGCGGTAAGGGTGCCGCCGATGAACAGCGCCACCAGATTGTCGAGACCGAAGCCCCAGCGGCAGACGGCATAGCCGAGCGCGAAGGGCAGGACGAAGCCGATGACCGCCACCACGATGGGCTTGATGCCGGACTTGGCCAGGCGGAACAGGTCGGTATCCATGCCGACCTCGAACAGCAGCAGGATGATGCCGATCTCCGCCAGCAGCTTCATGGTGTCGTCGGGCGAGATCCAGCCCAGCAGCGACGGACCGATCAGCAGACCGGCCATCAGCTCGCCGATCACCGACGGGATGCCGTGGCGTCCCGCGATCTCGGAAAACAACCGTGCGGCGATCAGGATGACGGCGAGGTATAGGAAGAATTGGTGGAGTTCCATGGGGATGTCCTGTCGGGTAAGGGTTACAACTGGCGCCAGGTTTGTTGTTGTGGGAACGCAGGGCAACGCGCAGCCGGATTATCTTAACGTGCATGGCAGGTGAAGGGTGAATTGGGCTTGCGCATGTAAATAATTTTGTGCAAACATAAAAAGGCAGTTGTCTGCCATCCGGTTTCTGGCCAAGGGTGTCAGGCGACACGCGCATCATCCTGCGGCCCGGCTTGCCGACAACCGCGCACCCGATCTTCCTTGTAGCTATCCGGTTCGAGTGTTCTCTTGCCGATATGGCTGACCTCATCGATTTGGCCCGGGAAAGGAATACGTTGAAACACGACTGGAAAATTGTGGCGGCAGGCTGCCTGTTCACGTCCACCGCCCTGGCCGACACGGTCACGCTTCTCAATGGCGACCGCTTGAGCGGCACCCTCGTTCGCCTGGAGGCCCATACCCTTTGGCTGGAAACCACCTATGCCGGCACGCTCAAATTGCCCTGGGCCCAGGTGGGTCAGGTCGCCACCGACGCACCGGTCAGAGTGCGCCTGGCAGACGGCACCGAACTGGACGGCCAATTGCAGGCCGACCGCGCACGCCAAGTGCGCATCCGGATCGGCAGCCTGGCCGAGACCGCTCCATTGGCACTCGACCGCATCGACGCCATCAACCCGCGGCGGCAGGGCGACCGGGCCGTGTTGAGCGGACGCGCATCCTTGGGGGGCAACCTCACGCGCGGCAACACCGATGCGCAGACCCTGCATCTGGACGGCGAACTGGTCGCACGCAACGCCAGCCAGCGCGTGACGCTCGACGGCGAGCTCAACGAGGCCGCGCAGGATGGCGTGGATACTGCGTCGAACTGGCGGCTGGGGATGAAATACGACCATTTCGCCAGCGAGCGCATCTTTTTCTATGCCAATACCCGCTTCGACCATGACGGGCAGGCCGGACTCAATCTGCGTAGCACGCTGGGCGTAGGGGCCGGCCGTCAGTTATTCGAGCGCGACGATCTCAAGCTGTCGCTGGAAGGCGGCCTGAGCCTGGTGAACGAGGACTACGCCCACGCGGCCGACACACAGTTTCCCAGTGCACGATTCGGCGCCCGCTACGAGCAGGCGATCTGGCAGGGGCGTCTGAAGCTGTTTCACAACAGCGAGCTGCTGTTGAGCCTGGAGTCGCTGGATGATTATCTCTACCAGAGCCGCACCGGGTTCCGGGTGCCGATGGGCAACGGTTTCAGCCTCGGGGCCCAGGTGAATTTCGATTACGACGCCGTACCCGCTGCGGGGAAGGGCAGTACCGACACGGCCCTGCTGTTCAAACTTGATTACACGATCTAGCCTGAAGAGTCTTCGGTTGGCGTGAGCGCCAACAAAAACTATTGTGCAATATGTTTTATATGAGTGTTCATCATGACGACGCCGAATGATGCGACTGCGCCCCACGTCGCGGTCCAGCCGGACAACCAGACTGTGATTGCCTTTGGCGAAACCCTGGTCGACCAGTTTCGCGACCGCAACGTGTTGGGCGGCGCGCCATTCAACGTGGCGTGTCATCTCGGCGCGCTGGGCGCGCATCCGGTCCTGGTGACGCGGGCCGGCAAAGACGCGCTGGGCGACCAACTGGTGCAGGCGATGAGCGAACGCGGTCTCGACCTGCGCGGCGTGCAGCGCGATCCGGCGCGTCCGACCGGCCGGGTCAAGGTGACCGAGACTGCTCGCGGCCATGCGTTCGACATTCTGTCCGATCAGGCCTACGACCACATCCACGCCCGTCTGGCACGGATGGTAGGCCTGTCCTTACATCCGCAGATGGTCTACTTCGGCACACTGTCGCAGCGGGGCGATTCGCGCCGCGCGTTGCGCGAATTGCTCGGCACGGTGGACGCGTGCGCGTTTCTGGACGTCAATCTGCGCGATCCCTGGGTAGACGCCGATACCTTGCGCTGGTCGCTGCAGCAGGCTCGTGTGGCCAAGCTCAATGAGGACGAGCTGGATCGCATCGGCGATCTCTTCGCGCTCGACGGCGCCACGCCGCAGGCCCGGGCCGCCGTGCTGCTGTCGGGCTTCGATCTGCAGCGGGTGGTGGTGACGCGCGGTCCGGCGGGCGCCTGGACGCTCGACGCGGCCGGGCGCATCGAATCGGTGGACGGCATGCCGCTGGAACAGGTGGTCGACACCGTCGGGGCGGGCGATGGCTTCTCCGCCGTGTTCATGCTGGGCATGCTGCGGGGTTGGTCACTGGCCGACCAGTTGGCGCGTGCCGATGCCTTCGCCCGCGCCTTGTGCGGCATACGTGGCGCGGTGCCGGCCTCGCAGGATTTCTACCGTCCGTTCATACGCGACTGGAAAATTCAAACGGAGGTGATGCGTGCGTGATCTGTATGTCCTGATGCTGAGCGTGCATGGGCTGATGCGCGGGCATGACCTGGAACTGGGGCGCGACGCCGATACCGGCGGCCAGACCCTGTACGTGATCGAGCTGGCGCGGGCGCTGGGGCGCCATCCCCGGATCGAACAGGTCGACGTGGTCACGCGTCTGGTCGACGATGCCACGGTGTCGCCGGACTATGCCGCGTCGGGCGAAGCGCTGGGCGAGCGTGCGCGTCTGGTGCGGCTACCTTGCGGGCCGAGACGCTATCTGCGCAAGGAAAGCCTGTGGAACCACCTCGATCAGCTCGTCGACCGCACACTCAGCTACCTGCGCCAGCAGCCACGCCTGCCCGATGTCATCCACAGCCATTACGCCGACGCCGGCTACGTCGGCGTGCATTTGTCGCAACTGCTGGGCATCCCGCTGGTGCATACCGGCCATTCGCTCGGACGCTGCAAGCGCCAGCGCCTGCTCGACCATGGCCGCAAGGCGCAAGCGATCGACCGCCAGTTCAACTTCAGCCGCCGCATCGCTGCGGAAGAGGAGGTGCTCGAACACGCCGCCCTGGTGGTCACCAGTACTGCGCAGGAAAGCAGCGAGCAGTACGGGTTGTATGAAAACCACCAGCCGGCACGGATGGCGGTGATTCCGCCCGGCACCGATACGTCGCGTTTCGCACCGCCCGGCCGCGAGCCGATTCCCGCGCATGTGCCGGCGCTGGTCGACCGTTTTTTCACGCAGCCGAAGAAACCGCTCATCCTCGCCATCTGCCGGCCCGAAATGCGCAAGAACCTGCAGCGGCTGGTAGCGGCTTATGGCGAATCCCCCGAGTTGCGCGCACGCGCCAATCTCGCCATCGTGGCCGGCAACCGTGACGACATCCGTAGCCTGGACGAGGCCCAGGCGGACGTGTTGCAGGATTTGTTGCTCGACGTCGACCGCTACGATCTTTGGGGCTGCGTGGCGTTGCCCAAGCGACATCAGCCGGACGATATCCCCGCGCTTTACCGGTTGGCGGCGCAACGCCGGGGCGTGTTCGTCAACCCGGCGTTGACCGAGCCCTTCGGCCTGACCCTGATCGAAGCGGCAGCGAGCGGCCTGCCGGTGGTCGCCACCCGCGACGGCGGCCCGTCCGACATTATTTCGCATTGCGAAAACGGCGTGCTGGTCGATCCCCTCGACAGTACGGACATCGCGCGCGGCCTGCTCGAAGTGGTGTCGGATACCCGTACCTGGCAGCGCTATGCGCGGCATGGCATCAGCGGCGTGGCACGTCACTACACCTGGGATGCCCATGTCGAGAAATACCTCAAGGCGGTCGACCGGGTGATCCGCCGCAGCCGCAAACAGGTGCGGCGCGAACGCGAAGTGCACCGCCCGGCGGCCCGTCTCATGCCCTACGTGCGGCGCATGCTGGTGAGCGACATCGATAACACCTTGCTGGGCGACCGTGCCGGTCTCGATGCCCTGATTCGCGTACTCCGCACGCAGCCGCGCGGCTTTGGCTTCGGCGTGGCGACCGGGCGCCACCTGCCGAGCGCGGTCGAAGTGTTGCGGCAGTCGCGTGTCCCGCTGCCCGATGTGCTGATCACCGCGGTCGGCAGTGAAATCCATTACGGCCCCGAGATCCGTCCCGATAGCGGCTGGCGTCGCCATATCCAGCACCTGTGGCGGCGCGATGCCGTGGCCTCGCTGTTCATGGGCCTGCCCGGGTTGACCCTGCAATCCGACGATCAGCAAAGCGAATTCAAGCTGAGCTTCAACGCCGATCTGGACACGGCGCCGACATTGCGCGAACTCAAGGCGCTGCTACGCCAGGCAGGGCTGCATGTCAACCTGATCCATTCGCACGATGTCTTCCTCGACGTGTTGCCGGTCCGCGCATCCAAGGGGCAGGCCATCCGCTATCTGGCCTATAAATGGGGATTGCCGCTGCGCGCCTTCCTGGTGGCGGGCGACTCCGGCAACGATCTGGAAATGCTGGTCGGGGACACGCAGGCCGTAGTGGTGTCCAACCACAGTCCCGAACTGGAAAAGCTACGCGGGCTGGAACAGATCTATTTCGCCGAAATGCCCAGCGCATCCGGCATTCTCGAAGGCATGGCGCATTACGGGTTTGCCTGCAACCCGGCGCCGACTTTACAGCAGGAGGCGGCATGATCGACGCATTGAAAACCTGGACGACGGATCACCGCGATCCGGTGGATGCCTTCCTGCGCCGCTGCTTTGCCGAGAACCGCGTGCTGCTGCTGCAAAGCGACCTGTGCCACGTGCTCGACACCCTGGCAACGGAATCCACCAGTTCGCTCGACGGCACGCCGCTGCAACAGGCCGTGCGCCATTTCCAGGAAGGGGTGTTCCAGCATCCCTGGGCCTATTTCGCCTTGCGCGAAGGAGCCGGGCGCTGGCGTTACCTGCGCATGCATCAGGAACAGCTGGTGCCGGAAAGCGTGTCGGTGAGCGAATTCCTCGCATCCAAGGAACTGTTCGTGAAACCGCCGAACGACGGCGACAGCGTGCTGGAAATCGACTTTGAACCCTTTGGCCGCCATGTGCCGCGGCTGCAGGAAACGCGTTCGATCGGACAGGGCGTGCTGCATCTCAACCGGCATCTGGCGAGCGCGATGTTCACTCGGCCCGAGGTGGGGCACGCCCGGATGCTGAATTTCCTGCGCATGCACTCGATCGACGGTCAGCAGCTGATGCTGGCGCCCCATCTCGGCGATGTGGCTGCCTTGCGTGCTGCCTTGCGCGAAGCCTTGCAGCAGCTCGAGGCGCGCGATCCCGACACGCCGTGGGCCGATCTGGCGGCCGCGCTCGGCCGGTTGGGCTTCGAGCCTGGCTGGGGCGCCACGGCGGCGCGGGCGAGCGAAACCATGGGCCTGTTGGTCGACATCCTGGAGGCCCCATCGCCCACCGCGCTGGAAGCGTTTCTGGCGCGCGTCCCGATGATCTCGCGTCTGCTGATTTTGTCGCCGCATGGCTATTTCGGCCAGGACAATGTGCTGGGACGCCCCGACACCGGCGGCCAGGTGGTCTACATTCTCGACCAGGTGCGCGCGCTCGAGCACGAGATGCGCGACCGCATGGCGATCCAGGGCGTGCAGGTCGATCCGAAGATCGTCGTCGTGACCCGTCTGATTCCCGAATCGGACGGCACCACCTGCAACATGCCGCTGGAAAAGATTCAGGGCACGGACCATGCCTGGATCGTGCGGGTACCGTTCCATCATCCCAACGGCGAGATCGTGCGGCAATGGGTGTCGCGCTTCGAAATCTGGCCGTATCTGGAAGCCTTTTCGGTCCATGTCGAACGCGAAGCGCTCGCGCAACTCGGCGGACGCCCGGACCTCATCATCGGCAACTACTCCGACGGCAACCTGGTCGCCAGCCTGCTGTCGGAACGTCTCGGCGTGACCCAGTGCAACATCGCCCATGCGCTGGAACAGACCAAGTACCTGCACTCGGCGCTGTACTGGGAAGACAATGATGCGGCTTACCATTTCGCCTGCCAGTACACGGCGGACCTGATCGGCATGAACCACGCCGACTTCATCATCACCAGCACCTACCAGGAAATCGCCGGCACGGCGCACAGCATCGGGCAGTACGAAAGCTACCGTGCGTATACCCTGCCGGGGCTGTACCGCGTGGTCAACGGCATTGACCTGTTCGATCCCAAGTTCAACATCGTGTCGCCGGGTGCCGATGCCGACATCTATTTCCCTTACACCGACACGTCGCGGCGTCTGCATTCGCTGATGCCCGAGATCGATCGCCTGCTCTATGCGCCTGACCCCGGGGTGCCGTATCGCGGCCAGTTCGCCGACCCCGACAAGCCCCTGATCTTCACCATGGCGCGACTCGATCGCATCAAGAACCTGACCGGGCTGACCGAGTGGTTCGGCGCCTGCGAGCGCCTGGCCGAAGCCGCCAATCTGGTGGTGGTCGGCGGCTACATCGATGCGGCGGCCTCGACCGACGAGGAGGAGAAGGCCGAGATCGCGCGCATGCATGCACTGATGGATCAGTACCAGCTGGATGGCCGGATGCGCTGGCTGGGCACCCGCCTCGACAAGAATCTGGCCGGCGAACTCTATCGCCATGTCGCCGACCGGCGCGGCGTATTCGTCCAACCCGCATTGTTCGAAGCCTTCGGTCTCACCCTGATCGAGGCGATGGCCTCCGGCCTGCCGGTGTTCGCCACGCGCTACGGCGGGCCGCTCGAGATCATCCAGCACGGCGTGTCGGGTTTCCATATCGACCCCAACGAGGGCGCGGCCGCCGCCGAGGCGATCGCCGATTTCCTGCAGCAGTGCGCGGCTGATCCGACGCGTTGGCAGCGTATTTCAACCGGTTCCCTGGCGCGCGTGGCCGCCCGCTACACCTGGCAGTTGTATGCCGAACGCATGATGACGCTGTCGCGCATCTACGGTTTCTGGAAATTCGTCAGCAATCTGGAACGCGGGGAAGTCAGCCGCTATCTTCAACTGTTCCACCATTTGCAGTTTCGCCCGCTGGCGCGCGCAGTAGGAAAGGACTGAATTTCATGCCCACGGATTATCTGAACACGGCAATAGGCTATCTTGGGGAATGGCGCGAACTGGTCGTGACCGCCCTGCATGTTCTCCTTATCCTGGGGCTGTCATGGCTGGTCTTATGCGTCGCGCGCAAGGCCGTGGCGCGGTTGCGGCGGCACATGCAGCACGATGTCGACGATCCCGAGCGGATCAAGCGGCTCAATACGCTGGAGCAGGTGTTTCGCTACATCATCCTCGTGGTTGTCACGCTGGTCACCGCCATGCTGGTCCTGAGCGAGGTCGGCATCTCGATCGCGCCCATCCTGGCCGCTGCCGGCGTACTGGGCATCGCCATCGGCTTCGGTGCACAAAGCCTGGTCAAGGATTATTTCACCGGCCTGTTCCTGCTGTTGGAAAACCAGATCCGCCAGGGCGACGTGGTGGAAGTGGCCGGCAAGGGCGGGCTGGTCGAGGAGATGACCCTGCGCTACATCCGCCTGCGCGATTACGAGGGCAGCGTGCACTACATCCCGAATGGCCACGTCGATACCGTGACCAACCGCAGCCGCGGGTTTGCCTATGCCGTGATCGACATCGGTGTCGCCTACCGCGAGAATGTCGATGAGATCTATGACCTGATGCGCGAGGTGGCGGCCGGCTTGCGCGCCGACCCGGAACTGGGCGGCAAGATTGTCGACGACCTTGAAATTGCCGGAGTCGACCAATGGGGGGATTCGGCCGTCGTGATCCGCTGCCGCTTCAAGGTGATGCCGCTGGAGCAGTGGGGCGTGCGGCGCGAATTCCTGTACCGCCTGAAAAAGGCGTTCGACGCCGCGGGTGTCGAG
Organism: Pseudomonadota bacterium; assembly: GCA_043821985.1. Classification (GTDB taxonomy): domain Bacteria; phylum Pseudomonadota; class Gammaproteobacteria; order Burkholderiales; family Thiobacillaceae; genus Thiobacillus. The sequence goes on along the minus strand of JBDRCF010000040.1, from coordinate 1,193 downwards.
ATTCCCTTCCCGCATCTCACCGTGTATGCCGGACAGAACAAGGACGGCAGTGCGCCGCCGCTGCGTCTGCTGCAGGAAGCGTCGGAGGCAACGTCCTGAGGCGCAACGGATCGACATTTTGCTTGGCCAGTATGGCTCGCAATCAGCACGTCGCTGCTGGAATGCGTCAGCACGTGTTTGGCGACGCTGCCGAGCAGCAGTTCTTCCATCACCGATTGACCATGCTTGCCCATCACGATCAGGTCGGCATCCATCGTCTGCTCGTGCTCCAGAATGCGTAGCGTGGCGGTGCCATGCATGAATTGACGTGTCAGCTGCCGGGCCGGCACCCGCAGCGTACCGATGAAAGCCTCCATCGCTTCGTTGCGGCAGCGTGAATCCTGCCCTCGCTTTCCGGCAATAATAGTTCATATTGCGCAGCGTTCCGGACGATGCCCGATGTGTCGACGATTGCAGGCAACCATCATGCTACCCTTCGGCTGTAAGCGTCCTATGTCCTGCGGATTCGGTAGCAGGTATGTTGCGGCACGGGATATCCGGTATTGCCCTGGCCCGTTACCGCCAGACAATCGGGGTATTCGTTTCGGGGTGTCGCCAGATTCGAGGCTGCATCAAAAGCGCTATGCAGGAAATCGCATTCATCTGGGCTTCGTTGTTCGCCTGCCTCGCCGTGATCGGCGTGGCGGGCGTCAGGCTTTCGCGCTATGGCGACATCATCGCCGAGAAGAGCGGGCTCAGCCGCGGCTGGGTGGGCCTGATCCTGCTGGCCACGGTCACCTCACTCCCCGAGGTCATCGCGGCCGGCACGTCCGTGTGGATCGGCAACACGGATATGGCCTTTGCCGCCATCTTCGGAAGCTGCTCGTTCAACGTCACCATCATCGTGCTGCTGGACGCGATGCTCGGCAGAGGCTCGGTGCTGCGGGTCGCGGGCCCGGGCCACATCCTGACGAGCTCGCTCGGCATCGTGCTGATCGCCCTGGCGGTCTTCGGCATCGTTCTGGTGGAGAAGTTTTCGGCCGATGAGCTGGTGGCCCAGAGCGTTGAATCGATCGTTGCCGGGCTCATCCTGGTCACTTATCTCGCGTGCCTCCGCATGACCTTCCGGCACGAGCGGTTTCAACGGCTCGCGGGTGTCGCCGAGCCGGCCCCGCCGCGGCCGGTGGCGACTCGCAACAGGGGGTTGTTCGCCC
>JBDRCF010000039.1:0-10480 GCA_043821985.1 Pseudomonadota bacterium | reverse complement strand
ACAGGTGCGCCCGTGAAGCGGGAAAACAGGGTGGAAAACGCGATGAAATGGCAGCAAGACAGGCGTGTTTCGATCAATCCTCACCATCGCTTTGGGCAATACGTGCGTCAGGCTAATGGCGATACTTGTTCAGCGTTGCCTAAGCCTTCTCGGTGACGTATTTCTCGTCCGGCCGCTTCAGTAGACCGTAGAGCTGGCTGGAGGCATTCGCTTCGGCGATGTGGATCAGGTCTTCGATCCAGATGAAATCGTTCGTCTTGACGGTGATCGTGATATGCGAGCGCTGGTTGTGGGCGCCGTATTTCGAGATGCCCTTGGAACAGGGACACAGGCTGGTGCATGGCACCAGGATCCTGACAGTCTGGTGATACGCACCGTCCCGGATTTCTCCGATGAACGTGACTTCGTAATCGAGCAGACTTTTGACGCCCGAGACCGGTGCGCGCTTGTTGACGAAGTAGGGAAAGCTCATCTCGATGTACCCGGAGCGGGCTTCCAGACGCTCGACCATCTGGCGAAGCATGCTTTCGAAGGATTCCACCGTGATTTCGAGATCCTGGCTGTTCAGGATCTCGATGAAGCGGGACATGTGCGTGCCCTTGAAGTGGTGGGGCAAATGCACGTACATGCCGAAGGTGGCGATGGTGTGCTGGGTGCCGCTGCTCTTATCCCGCACCCTGACCGGATGGCGGATGGCCTTGATGCCGACCTTGTCGATGGCGATCCTGCGGGCATCCGGTGTGTTCTGGACATCAGGGATGGCTGCATCGGCAGGCCGGGCAGACTTGCGGCCAGGCAGGGTTGAAGGGCAGGGCAGGTCGGTTTCGCAAACGGTGTCGCAGGCGGTCATGAGCGTCCTTGGTCTGTTCATCAAGGCAGCAAGGCCGTGACGAGTTTCAGTACGTCCAGGGTGGGCGTGCCGTAAGGAATGATTCTCACGAGCTTGCCCTGGGTATCGATGAGGAAGATGTTCACCGTATGGTCGACGGTATAGCTGGAGCCCGTCGGCACATAGCGGAAGTGCGCCCCATACTGGCTGGCCACCTTGTGCAATTCCTGCTCGCTGCCGGTCAGCGCCAGAATGCCCTTGTCAAAAAACCCCACATAGGGCTCCAGGACATCGGCGGTGTCCCGTTTCGGGTCGACACTGATAAAGAGGGGTTGAACCAGGGGGCGCTTGTCGGCAGGCAGCATGGCCAGCAATTGCTTGAATTGCAGTAGTTCCGTCGGGCACATATCCGGGCAATAAGTGAAGCCGAAATACAGCAACACAGCCTTGCCCTTGAACGAGGAAAGCGAGACTTCCTTGTTTTGTGGCGTGCGCAGCGTGAAATCCCCGCCCAGCGTATGGGCTCCAGCCCATGCCATGGACGTGCAGAACAGGAGCAGGGACACGATGCCATAGCGCACGGATTTCATATTTCTCATTCCCTAATTTAAGTATCTAGTGCCAAGTGCTGCTGCATGAACCGTGCCATGTGATCTGATGTCTTATGGATCAGGGGACGGATGATCCGTCCATTCGGAGCCGTATTGGAGAGAAGGGCTTGTGAACGTTCCAGTTTCGGTACAACCTGTATCGTATATCTCACGCGATCTGTATTTCGACAGACAGTCATTTCATTGTGTCCCTGTTTTTTGGGGACAAACAACGGAATACAACACACGATAAGCACCTTTGTAGTATTGGTGCAGATATTGCTTCCATAGTCTCGGTAAGGATTTAGCGATGGAAAGGCATGAAATCTTGGAACACGCCCGTATTGTGAATGCTGTGGTCGAGTCGCGCGGCGACATGGACGCGACGGAAGTCGGGCCGGCGATTGCCCAGTCATGGAGTCGATGCGTGCGGGACTTCGGCCTGGATCCGGTTCGCGATGAGCCGGTGGTCGTGCTGGACAGCCGGGAACTCAAGGATAGACAGGAGCCTTTGGAGTCCTTGCGTGCGATCGCGCAAGGCGAGATGGCCACGCTATACCAGCAACTGTCGGGATCCGGTTTTTCGGTGTTGCTGACCGACCGGGAAGGCGTGGTACTGGATTATCTGGGCGATCCCTCGTTTTCCGAGGCTGCCAGGCAGTGCGGGATGATCGAGGGTGCGCTGTGGAGCGAGCAGTACCAGGGCACCAACGGCATGGGCACCTGTGCCATCGAGAAACGTCCCCTGCTGGTCCACCATCACGAGCATTTCCTGTCGCGCAATGTCGGACTGACCTGTTCGGCCGCCCCGATCTTCGATCATGAAGGCAGGCTGATGGCAGTTTTGGATGCCTCCAGCTTTTCCCATCTGGCACAGCAGCACACTCTGGTTCTGGTGAACATGTCGGCGCAGATGATCGAGAACCGCGCCTTCCTGTGCAATTTCCGCGATCATTACGCGTTGCGCTTCCACAGCCGGCCCGAATTCATCGGGACACTCTGGGAAGGCGCGCTGGCCTTGAATGAGGCAGGCTATATCCTGGCTGCCAACCGGAGTGCCCTGTTCCAGCTGGGTTACAAGAAGCATGCCGATCTGGCGGGACTTCAACTGCGCGACCTCTTCAATACGGGTATGGACGCCCTGCTCGGACGGAACAACCAGGGATGGCTCAACCCTGTCGCCCTCTATGAAGCCAAGCGTGGCAATCGTTTCTTCGGTCTCGTCCAGCCGCCCGAGGCCCGCAGTTCCGTCCTGTCCGGACGGGCGTCGCGGCAGAGCGTGCCCGACAGCCCGCCCGCAGGCGAAGACAAGATCATCCGCCTGAGCGAACTCCAGTTCGGCGACCAGACCATGGAACATAATGTCCACTGTGCCAAGCGCGTGCTGGGCCGGGATATTCCCATTCTGCTGCTGGGCGAGACCGGGACGGGCAAGGAAGTGTTTGCCCAGGGGGTCCACCAGGAACAGGCCGGCGGCAAGCGCCCCTTCGTGGCGGTGAACTGCGCATCCATCCCGGAAACCCTGATCGAGAGCGAACTTTTCGGCTACAAGTCGGGGGCGTTTACCGGCGCCAACCGTGAAGGTCGTCGCGGGAAAATTCTCCAGGCGAACGGCGGCACCCTGTTCCTGGATGAAATCGGCGACATGCCCGTGATGCTGCAGGCCCGTTTGCTGCGGGTACTGGAAGAACGCGAAGTGATTCCGCTGGGTGGCGAAACGCCCGTCAAGGTCGACATCAAGCTGATCAGTGCCACCCACCGCGACCTCAAGGAACTGGTGGCGGAAGGGCGCTTTCGGGAAGATCTGTACTACCGCCTGCAGGGCATCACGCTGAACCTCCCGCCTTTGCGCGAACGCGGGGACAAGCGCGAACTCATCAACCATATCCTGAGCCTGGAATGCGGAGAAAAGGAACGGGTAGGGTTGAGCAAGGGTGCCTTGCGGCAACTCGAATCCTATGCCTGGCCTGGCAACATCCGGCAGTTGCGCAATGTCCTGAGGACGGCGCTGGCGCTTTGCGATGGCCCTGAAATCACGATTTACGATCTGCCTGAAGAAATCTGCGCGCAAGCGCCCCCATCGGAGGCCGATGACAGTTCTGGCAGCAGCAAGGAGACCCCGTTGTCCGCGCTGGAGATGGCGGAACGGGAAACTATTTTGCTGAACCTGGAGAAGAGCCGCTGGAACGTCACGCTCGCGGCCCGGAATCTGAAAATCAGCCGCAATACGCTGTATCGCAAGATGAACAACCTGAACATCCGCATCAACAAGGAGGAATGATTTGATGCCGTCTCCGTTTGTCACCTGGGTTGAGCCTGCCGATCTGGGTTTCAATTCCGCTCACTTCATCACCTATGGCAATGTCTGTGAGAATTTGCATGGCCATAACTTTCACACGCGCGTGACGGCGCATGGCGAGGATACGGGCGAAGGCTACGTCCTGGATTTTGTCGCATTGACCCGCCTGGCGCGGGAAATCTGCCAGGAATTGTCCGATCGCGTGATCCTGCCCGCCACCAGCCCAGTTGTCCGCCTGACGGAGGAAGACGGCCTGGTCAAGGTGGAAAGCTTCGGCAAGCGTTTCTGGATCGAAAAGGAAAGCTGCGCCATTCTGCAGATACCCAATGCCACGGCGGAGTTGATCGCCCGGCATATCGGCGAACGCCTGACCGAGGCGCTTCATCGGGAAAACCTGGCGGGAGGCGTCCATTTGCTGGAAGTCGGGGTGGAGGAGGCCGATCGCCAATGGGGGTTCTCCCGACACGTCTTCCCGCAATGAACCCCGAGGCAAGGCCGTGCTAGTGCAAGAAACGCCCCGCATCGCCTGGGGACTGACAGGTTCGGGGCACTACCTTCGCGAAAGCCTGGAAATTATCGAGACGCTTCCGGATGTCGATCTTTTCGTCACGCGAGCTGCAGCCGAGGTGCTCGGAATGTATGGCATTCCGCTCAAGAGCCTGCGCGAGAAAATGCGCGTCTTTCAGGACCACACGGCCAGCAGCGTACCGGTAGGCTTTCTGTATAGCGGCCACTACCACACCCTGATCATCGGCCCGGCCACCTCCAACACCGTGGCCAAATGCGTGGCCGGCATCTCTGACACGCTGGTCACCAACCTTTACGCCCAGGCAGGCAAATGCCGCATTCCCAGCATCGTGTTTGCCTGCGATTGCGAGCCGACGGTGATCACCGAAGCGCCAGGCCAGACCGTTACGCTGTATCCCCGGCCCATCGATCTGGAAAACACCGAAAGGCTGAAGCGTTTCCCCTATACCCAGGTGGCGGAAAACATCGAGGCACTGAAATCTGCCATTGACCAAAGAATGACATGTCTGAGCACATCCTCTTCCTGACGGGCCGCCTGGCCGAACTGCAGTTGAGGCGTGTGCTCACGGATATGGGCGACGCGGGCTTTACCTGGGACGTGCAGGTGCCAGGTGTGCAGGTTGCGGCCTTGTTGACGGGCGACATGATCCGTCGCCGCTTGACTGACACCCGAGGGGCCGACCGCATCCTGTTGCCCGGCCGTTGCCGTGGCGACCTTGCAGCCTTGTCCGAGCATTTCGGCATTCCGGTCGAACGGGGGCCCGACGAACTCATGGATTTGCCGGCGTTTTTCGGCCGGCAGCGCCGTGCGCCCGATCTGTCGCGCCATGACGTCCTTCTGTTCGCCGAACTGGTAGATGCGCCGCGAATGCGCATCAAGGCCATACTGGACCAGGCTGCCCGCTATGTTGCCGATGGCGCCGACGTGATCGATATCGGCGGCTTGCCGCAGACGCCGTTTCCGCACCTGGAAGAAACGGTGCAGGCGCTGAAAGCGGCCGGTTACCGGGTCAGCGTCGACTCCCTCGACCCGGACGAATTGCTACGCGGCGGCCGGGCGGGCGCGGATTACCTGCTGTCGCTCACCACTGACACCCTGTATCTGGCCGACGAAGTGGCGGCCACGCCCATCCTGATTCCCGCGCACCATGGAGATCTGGACAATCTGATCGAAGCCATGCAACGGATGGAGGCGAATAACCGCCCTTATTTTGCCGACCCCATTCTGGATCCGCTGCCGTTCGGATTTGCGGCGTCGCTGGCGCGCTACCATGAACTGCGCCGGCGAATGCCCGAGGCCGACATCCTGATGGGCACCGGTAACCTCTCCGAACTCACGGACGCCGACACCGCCGGCATCCATGCCCTGTTGCTGGGGGTCATGGCGGAACTGAACATCCGGGCGCTGCTCACCACCGAGGTCAGTCCACATTGCCGCAGCGCAGTGCGCGAGATCGACGCCGCACGCCGGATGATGTTCGCCGCGCGCGAAGGGCAGAGCCTGCCGCGCGATTTGTCCGATGCGCTGCTCGGTCTGCATCACCGCAGGCCGTTTCCGTACGACCGAGAAGAAATCGCCGCGATGGCGAACGCCGTGAAGGATCCCAGCTTCCGCATCCAGATCAGCGAGGAAGGCCTGCATATCTACAACCGCGACGGCATGCACAGCGCGACCGATCCGTTTGCGCTGTGGCCGCATCTCAAGCTGGAACAGGATGGCGGCCATGCGTTCTACCTGGGCGTAGAACTGGCCCGGGCGCAGATCGCCTGGCAACTGGGCAAGCGCTACAGTCAGGACGAGGAGCTGACCTGGGGTTGCATGGGATTGCGTCGCGAGGAAGAAAATCTCACGGTTCAATGCGGACCCGGCAGCACGCGCACACCCCCCCATACGGAGCCATCATGAGCATGATTCTGGAAGCCATCCTGACCACTGCCACGCCGGACGGCGGGACGCACATCGCCCCATTGGGCTTCCGGCGCGAGAACGGATATATCGTCCTGTCGCCTTTTCATCCCTCACGCACGCTCGACAACCTGCGCGCCACCGGCGTGGCTGCGATCAGTCACCCCACCGACGTGCGCGTATTCGCCGGCTGCCTCACGGGGCGGCGCGATTGGCCGCTTGTTCCATGTACCCAGGTCGCTTGCGGCCGGCTCGCGGACGCGCTCAGTCACAGCGAGTTGATCGTGGAACGGATCGAGGAAGACGCGGTCCGGCCCCGTTTCATCTGTCGTGAACTGATCCATGCCAACCATGAAGCCTTCCCCGGCCACAACCGTGCCCAGGCTGCCGTCATCGAGGCCTGCATCCTGATCAGCCGGCTCGGCATGCTGCCTGCCGACAAGGTGAAACAGGAAATGGACTATCTCGCCATCGCGATCGGCAAGACGGCGGGACCACGCGAACTGGAGGCCTGGAATTGGCTGAAGGAAAAAATCGACGCGCATCGCCAGCAGGAGCAGGCGGCATGACGGGCTGGCTCGCCAGCGTGACGGACGCCGGCGAGGCGCGGCAAGTGCTCGCCGCAGGTGCCGACATCGTCGATGCCAAGAACCCCCATACCGGCGCACTGGGCGCCTTGCCCCTGGATACCGTACGTGCCATCGTCCATGCCGTGGGTGGGTATGCGCCAGTCAGCGCGACAGTGGGTGATTTCCCCACCATGGAGCCGCACGCCGTCGCCCAGGCCGTCGACATGATGGCCGCTACCGGCGTCGATTTCGTGAAGATCGGGCTGTTCCCGGCCCCGGCATTGCATGATTGCCTCGCGGCACTGGCGCCCTTGTGCAGCCAGCACCGCCTGGTTGCAGTCTTGTTCGCCGACCGCAACCCGGATATCGGGCTGGCCGATCGGCTCGCCGAATGCGGGTTTGCGGGCATCATGCTGGACACGCTGGACAAATCTGCGGGCGGCCTGCTTCGGCATCAGCCAGTCGCACGTCTCATCCGCTTTGTTGACCATGCCAGACACCTGGGGCTGATCAGCGGCCTTGCCGGATCCTTGCGGGCAACGGATATTCCCACCCTCGCGCCGCTTTGTGCGGACTATCTGGGGTTTCGTGGTGCCTTGTGTCGCAGTCATGCCCGTACCCGGGCACTGGACGCGGGGGCCATGCTTGCCGTCTCCGATGCCATTGTGAAGATGCGAGGGGTATCCAAGCAGACAACGGCCTGCGTATGAGCTTGCGCAAGCCCTCGGACTTTCTGGCCATTTCCATGAGCGGCTACGATTGGAAGGACAGGTAAGGGGAGGGCTGGCAGGCCGACACCTGCCAAGCCAAGGCCATATCAAGCACGTTCAATACATCGTCACGCCGTTTTGCTGTCTTCTGGCGCGATTATCAGATAGACCCGGCAATGACCTGTTGCCAGTCTGCGCGAACTGCCATGCGGTAATCCACCTCAGGAACTCGCCGTTCACACCATCCGAGGTTAAAGCGATGCTGTCGGGGCAGCAGGCAACCCCAAAGCTCAGCAGCTAAGTCCAACCGGGACACCAGCGCCCAGAGGCCGGTCGCCGCCGGGGCGATGTCGAGCGCCCGATAGGCGGCACCGCGCTCCGATACCAGAACCTCCTGCCAAGTGCACCTCGTAACTCATTGATCCCAATGGGTCGTGGTTAGCAGGTTGAAGTTGTTGGTAGGCCGCGCGCTAAGCCATTGAATTCATTTGCCCCGAGTTAGCAGCCTGAGGTTGTTTTAGAGGCAATCATAAGTCCTTATTTCACTTCGCGCAGAGTTAGCAGGTTGAACTTGTAATTGCCTGTGGCGTAAGTCATTGAATCGATTGGTCTTGGGTTAGCGGGTCGAAGTTGTGCGATTTAGCAGCCTTAAGTTGCAAATTAGCAGGTTGCGGTTGGCGTCTTCAATTCCGCACCGGCAGAACTTGCCGGTCTGAATCCTTTACTACGCATAATGTATATTAGCAAGTCCTGATATAGCACTCTATTGAGTAACGCGAAACTCAAGCCTGCTGCGGGTTCCGCAGCATTCAGACTGGTTGTCTCCATGTCCCTCGTTAAACCTGGGGAGGGATATGATCAAGTTCACTGTACTGAGTACGAAGGGCGGGGTCGGCAAGACGACTTTGGCAGCAAATCTTGGCGCACTCATGGCGGACATGGGGCTGAGAGTTCTGCTTGTCGACGCCGATGTGCAGCCAGCGCTCTCGAAATATTACCGTATAAAACGCGAAGCTCCGTTTGGGCTCACAAAAGTCATTACCACCGGGTATGTCACAGAGGATTGCATCTCTCAGACGGTAATCGATGGGCTCGATGTAATCCGGTCGGATGATCCAGATGGCAGTCTCCAAACCTGGCTCCTGCATCGTATTGATCGAGGCGAGCGCCTTGGCAATGCCCTGAATTCCCCCGCAGTATCCGAAGACTATTACGACTGCGTCTTAATCGACACACAGGGAACCGTAGGCCCACTGCAGGACACCGCCGCACTCGCTGCCACGCAGATCATTTCTCCAATCAAGCCGGAAATTCTGTCAGCTCGTGAGTTCAAAACGGGCACGATGGAACTGCTGGCGCGGCTTGAGCCCTCACCAAACTCGAAATACAGGGTAGGGCCGGTCAAAGCAGTCATTTCGATGCAGGACCGGACTGCCGACGCGAGAATTATCGCGGAGTCGATCAGACAGGACTTTATCAAGCTTGGCGGACGGGTCACGGTCCTCGATACGGTAGTTCCTGATGCTAAGTCCTACAAGGAATCGGCCACCCTGTGCATCCCTGCGCACCGGCATGAACCTTCGCGCAAGGGCACGATGCCATCTGCCTATGAAACCATGCACGCTCTCCTCTGGGAGTTGGTGCCGAGCCTCGCAGGTCATTACGCCGGATCGGAGGCAGCACAAGACATAGGCCGTGACGGAGCTGAAGCATGATGGCGGGCGGAAAGAAAAAGCCCCCACTCATGAACATCCCGAGTTCGATCAAGATGGTGGACTTGGCTGCGAAGCATGGGTTTACCCCAAAGTCCGATTCGGAAAAGCGGACCGTACGGGAGCGCCTGAAACTGGAGGTGTCCAACAGCCTGAACGTGCCGGCGCCAAACAGCGGGAGCGGCCTCAAGCATGACACTGAAGTGGATGATTCGTGGGCGAGTCTTCCCGTAACCACCGTCCACTTCTATGAGCGTAATCCCCGCAAGGCGAACAACGAAGCCTACGCTGAGCTGAAGGAGAGCATCCGGGTCAACGGAATCCTCCAACCCTTGACCGTCACCAAGCGGCCGGGAGAAACCCATTACATCTTGTACGCGGGTGGCAATACCCGCCTGCAAGCCATCCGGGAGTTGTGGGAAGAAACCGCAGAACCGAAGTTTCGCGAAACCCGCGTCATCATCAAAGCCTGGCGCGGCGAGGCTTCCGTTCTGCTGGCCCACATGGCCGAAAACACCCAGCGCAACGACATGACCTTCTGGGATCGTGCCAACGGGACGCTGGAAATAAAGCGGCAGATGGAAGAGGAGGGCGGTAAAACACTCTCACACCGGGAGTTTGAAGCCGAAATCAAGAAATTCGGCCTCCAGACTGATCTGCGAACACTCAGCATGTACCGATTCGCAGTCGAAAAAATTGCCGATGTCGGCCCGTGGCTTTCCGGTTTAGCCGTGCGAGCCATCCAGCCTCGCCTGAACCTGTTGTTGAAGCTGGCTAATCATCACGACATCGAGGAAAGCGCTTTCTACGCCGAGGTGGTCACGCCAACCGCAAAGACCATAGCCGGCATGGTTCTGGAAGATAGCCATGCGTTTACCGCTGACTTGTTTCTTGGTCGATGCGAGGCCAGCTTGTCTGCCCGGCTGGAATTGACTGAACGGGACATGGGCAAGTTTCTCACCGCCATGGAGCGCTTCCCTGACATGACGCTGGAAGGTTTGCAGCGGATATGCAAGCCCCAGTGTCCGGTCGAACCTTCTGTCGGCGGCACCCAGACTCAATCCACAGCAGAGTCTGGCGGCCAGGAACAGGGGAAATCGTCAGAGCCCATTCCCCCCGATTCACGATTGCCTGGGACGGCCACACCCTCCATTCCGGCCGCTACAGAACCCGGTGAACGCAGCCAAAAAGCGAGTTCACCGGCTCCCCATTCCACAGTCAGTCTCCCCCCAATCTCAACTGAGAGTGGAGGGCCTGACCGGTTGATGACCTTGATTCAGCAAGTGCTTGTCTCCGCCGGCCTCGGCTCCTGCTATGAGCCTTCACCTGGCATGCCC
>JBDRCF010000038.1:0-97939 GCA_043821985.1 Pseudomonadota bacterium | reverse complement strand
ACAGGTGCGCCCGTGAAGCGGGAAAACAGGGTGGAAAACGCGATGAAATGGCAGCAAGACAGGCGTGTTTCGATCAATCCTCACCATCGCTTTGGGCAATACGTGCGTCAGGCTAATGGCGATACTTGTTCAGCGTTGCCTTAAGCTGTTCGCCGGGTTCCCGCTCACCGCCAAGCTCACGGTGAAGAGCAAGTCCTCCGACTTCCGCGAGGGTTCGATCCGAGACACCGCCTTCCTCGGCATCCTGAGAGCGAAGACCGTGGCAGAGGCGAGGGAGATCAGCCGCGACCCGTGGCACCTGCGCACAGCGGTGGAGACCGGCAAGGTCGAGGTGACGGCGTGAGAGCCGCGATCTACGCCCGGAAGTCCACCGACGACTCCGACCGCAACCCGGACAACAAGTCCGTGACCCGGCAGGTCGAGCACGCCCGCGCTTACGCCACCGCCAAGGGGTGGTCGGTGGCTGACGAGCACGTGTTCATCGACGACGGCATCAGCGGGGCGGAGTTCCTCAAGCGCCCCGGCCTGCTGCGGATGCTGGCTCGGTCGAAGGAGTTCAACGTCATCGTGATGTCCGAGCTGTCCCGCCTCGGCCGCGATCAGGTGATGACCTCCAAGACCCTCAGCGACATCGAGGGGGCCGGGGTGAAGGTCCACCTGTACCTGACCAAGGAGGAACTGCGGTTCGACTCCGCCATCGACCGCTTCATGGTCTCCGCCATCAACTTCGGGGCCGAGCTGGAGCGGGAGAAGGCGGCGGAGCGCTCCCGCGACGCGCTCGAACGCAAGGCGAAGCTGGGCTACAACACCGGGGGCCGGGTGTACGGGTACGACAACGTGCAGGTGTTCCAGGCCAACGCTCAGGGCGAGCAGGTCAGGTCGCACACCGAGTACCGGATCAACCCCGAGCAGGCCGACGTCATCCGGCGCATCTTCACGATGTACGCCGACGGCTACGGCCACGTCACGGTCGCCAAGACCCTGAACGGCGACCCGCGCTACGCGGCCAGGCTCCAGCGCTACTTCGACGGGATCGCCCCGCCGAAGCCGGTCACCGGCAGGCGCGGCACCGGGTCGTGGGCACCGTCGTCGATCCGCGCCATGCTCCTCAACGACCGCTACACCGGGGTCATCCCGTTCGGCGAGTTCAAGAAGTCCCGGCGCGGCGGTACCAAGGTGCGCGAGAAGCAGGCCGACTTCCTGACCGTCCCCCGCGAGGAGCTGCGCATCATCGACGCGGCGCTGTGGGCGAAGGCGCAGGAAAGGCTCCAGGCCGTCGCCAAGACCTACCTGCGCGACACCAACGGCGAGCTGTGGGGGCAACCCGGCAAGGGCGTGGAGTCGAAGTACCTCCTGTCCGGGCTGGGGAGCTGCGGCTGCTGCGGCCACAACATCGCCATGCTCGGCGGGCGGTCAGGCGTTCCCGGCAGGCGGTCGCCGATCTTCTACTACGGGTGCTCGTACCACACCACGCGGGGGAACACCGTCTGCGCCAACGACCACAAGGTGAGGCTGGCGGAAGCCGACGCCGCGGTCATCGACACGATCCGCGAGCGGGTACTTACCCCGGCGGCGATCGAGTTCGTGCTCGACGAGGCGCTAAGCCACCTCGCCGACCGCCAGCGCGAGGAGGCCACCGCCCCGGAGCGGCTCCAGGCCGCGATCCGCCAGGCGCGGCAGGCGCTCGATAACTTCCTCCGCCTGATCGCCGAGGGCAAGGCACCGGAGACCGTGCTGAGGCGGATCGCCGAGCTGGAGACCGAGATCGAGGGGAGGGAGCGGGAGCTGGGACTGCTGACGCTGGCCCAGCCGAGCGAGCTGGAGCTGCGCCGGGTCAAGCGTGACCTGCGCGAGCGGCTCGGGCGGTTCGACGAGCTGATCTCCGGCGACGTGCCGCTGGCCCGCCAGGCGCTCCGGAAGCTGCTAAACGGGCGGATCGAGTTTGACCCGGTCGTCATCGACGGAGTCAAGGGCTACGAGCTGAGATGGCAAACCAAGATCGGTGCGCTGCTGTGCACACCCGGTTATAAAGGTGTGGCGTCCCCACGGGGATTCGAACCCCGGTTACCGCCGTGAAAGGGCGATGTCCTAGGCCTCTAGACGATGGGGACCCGGACGACGGAGTGAACCGCCAACTTTTACTACTCAGGCTTGCGCCCTTCCTGCTTGTTGTACAGCTGGGTCAAGGTGACGCCGACAAACAATCCGACGAAGCCCAATGGTATCAGGGAGAGCCAGAACTGTGCGTCTCCGTTGCCATGAAGCATTTCCCAAAACCCGACAGCCAAGCCCGTTACACTTAGGATCAACCCCAGCAGTGTGGTGATGACGCCAAGCTTGTGCATCGTACATCCTGTCAGTTGGTGGAGGTAAGCGGGATCGAACCGCTGACCTCTTGCATGCCATGCAAGCGCTCTCCCAGCTGAGCTATACCCCCAACGAAGCCGCGCATTCTATAGATGCATTTCGTGCTTGTAAAGCCTTCGCGGCGATCTCAGTCAGGAAAAAGTTTGCCGGGATTGAGCAGGCCGTGCGGATCGAATTGCCGTTTGATCGCGCGCATCAGCTCGAGCGTGGGAGGATCGATTTCCTGCGGCACGAAGCGGCGTTTTTCGGTACCGATGCCGTGCTCGCCCGAGAGGGTGCCGCCCAGTGCCAGTACGCGCAGCATGATGGCATCGAGCGCCAGGCGGGCACGCGCCATTTCGTCGACATCGTCGGGGTGCACCATCAGGTTGACGTGCAGGTTGCCGTTGCCGGCATGGCCGAACGAGACGATCGGCAGCTGTTGGGTCTGCGCGGTGTGGTCGAGGAAGTCGACGAGGTCGGCGAGCTTCGACACGGGCACTACGACGTCTTCGTTGATCTTGAGCGGCGCGATCTGCTTGACTGCGTGCGACAGCGATTTGCGCGCCGTCCACAGCCGGGTGATGTCGGCGCGCGCGAATCCGCTCTTCATTTCGAGCAGACCGTTGCCGGCGAGCGCCTGTTCCAGCGCGGCGATCTGACGCGGAAGATCCTGCGCGGCACCGTCGGCCTCGACCATCAGCAGGGCCTGCGTGCCAGGCGGCAGATCGTCCGCCGCGCCGGTCGGTCGGATGGCGTCGATGGCGTGCCGGTCCATGAACTCGAGTGCACTGGGTACCACAGCCTGGCGCATGACACGGCCGACCGCATCGAGCGCGGCCCGGTTGCTGGCAAAACACAGGCGCAGCGTGGCGACCGCTTCCGGCGCGGGCAGCAGTTTCAGGGTGGCCTCGGTGATGAGGGCAAGGGTGCCGCCGGAACCGATCAGAAGACGGGTGAGATCGTAGCCGGTGACGCCCTTGGTGGTGCGGCAGCCGGTACGGATTTCGCGGCCGTCACCGGTGACGGCGCGCAGCCCCAGTACGTAGTCGCGGGTGACGCCGTATTTCACGGCACGCGGACCGGCGGCGTTCATCGCGAGGTTGCCGCCGATGCGGCAATAGGCGCTGCTGCCGGGGTCGGGCGGATAGAACAGTCCGGCGCCGCGCGCAGTGCGGTCGATTTCCTCGGTGACCACGCCAGGCTCGACGACGATGAGTCGGTTGGCCGGGTCGAATTCGAGCACGCGGCGCATGCATTCGAAGCTGACGACGACGCTGCCGGGCGCGGGCAGCGCGCCGCCGACGTTGCCGGAACCGGCGCCGCGCGGGGTCAGTGCAATCCGGTGTTCGAAGGCGGCGCGCACGAGTGCAAGCACTTCGTCGTGCGAAGACGGGAACAGCACGGCGTCGGGTTCGACCCGGCGCGGCGTTTCATCGCAGGCATAGAGCGCACAGGTGGCGGCGTCATCAAAGACGCGATCGGCCCCGAGGGCGGAACGGAAGGCGGCAAGTGCGCGGTCGGACAACATGGCGAAGCGATGAGGCAGGGGGTGTGCGTCAGACCGGTTGTTCGGGCGGGAGTTGCGCCACCAGTTGCGCAATCATGTCGGCATCGAAATCCATGCCGATGTCCCAGCCCGGGTTCAACGCAATCGGTATGCCGCCGCCGATGCGGCGCAACAGCCAGGAAAACTCGGTCAGCAGGCCGCCCGAGAAGTCGGGGAAATGTTCGACAAACGGCTTGGCGCGTTCGGGGCTGGTGAACATTACCAGCACGCGCTCGCCGTCCTCGTCTTCGATGATCAGCGGCTCGGCCTGGG
The DNA here is from genome assembly GCA_043821985.1 of Pseudomonadota bacterium. GTDB lineage: Bacteria > Pseudomonadota > Gammaproteobacteria > Burkholderiales > Thiobacillaceae > Thiobacillus. The sequence continues at coordinate 93,771 of JBDRCF010000038.1, read as the reverse complement.
TCGAGCGCTGGAAACCCTGAATGGCGTCCTTCTCGTCGCGCACCGGCATGAACAGCTGCTGGTCGAGCAGGCGCAGCACGAAGGTCTCGGGATCGAGCGTGCCGGCATGGACGGCGGCAAGCTGTTCTTCAAGCGTGTTGTGGGGGGTGAAGTTCATGGCAGTCGGGCAGGGCGGAGCGAGGCAGAGTCCAGTGTAACGTATGCGGGGCCGCTTGCGCGCGGAAGCGCGCAGCGCAGCCACGCCATGCAGGCTGGCCGGAGCATGGCTACGAAGTGGGCCGGCGTCCTTTTCAGGGTTCCCAGCGTTCGGGATGTGCCCAGAAGCGGGAATTGAGCCAGTCCGGCACCGTCTTGTAGGTCTCGAGGTCGTAGTAGTAGATGCGCGGACCTTCCGCCGGCTCCGTCGACGACAGCGTAAAGCCGAGGGCGCGAAAGGCTGCGTCGTCCAGTGCGCAGCCGGGCAGCGCGGCAAGCAGGAGGCGCGGCGCGACATAGAGGCGCGTGCGGCTGATCAGGTGCTGGGCCTGCTGCGCGTCCAATCCGTTCAGTGCGTCGACTCCCAGGGCCAGCGCGCAGGGCTGGGTGGGCGGGTTGTTGTTGGCGGTGTGCAACGGGATGTCATGCAACACGTCGCGAACCAGTTGCTGGGCGGCCTCATCGAGTGCGCACACGCTGTCCGGCTGGATCTCCAGCAGGCGGGTCTGCAGATGGTCGCGCCAGTTCATGCCTTGCGCGGCACGCGAACCAGGCGGGTGTGTGCCAGGCGGTCGTGCAGGAACTGGCGGTCGTGGTCGAAGAGGGCCCACCAGAAACCGGCGCCTGCCAGCGCGAGGCCGAGCAGTGCAAAGACGAAGCGCAGTGCGGACTGCCGGAGGGTGGGGCGGCCGCCGTTCAGATCGACCAGCCGGATACGCCAGGTTTTCATGGCCAGGGTTTGCCCGCTGCGCATCCAGAACGCACTGAAGTAGGCGAACAGCACGCCGACCAGATACAACTGAAAAACATAATGCCGCCAGCCGGTCTCGGCATTGCCGACCAGATAGAGAAAGGGAAGCGAGGCGACGAACAGGACTGCGGTCACCAGCAGCAGTTCGTAGATCATTGCGGCGACGCGCGCCAGAAAAGTGGCAGAAACGGGGGCTATTGCGTTGTCTTGCATGGAGGCTCTATATTGCGACTTAGGTGCGACACTTTGCCACAGCGCACCGCATACAAATCAAAACCAAGGAGGGGGCTCGATGCACATCGTAAAGCAACTCATGGCAATTCCCGGTGTTATCGCTGCCGGCGAATATGCCTATCGTGGCGACCGCTTCTCGTACGTAGGCGCTCTCACCGACGAATTCGCGCGCATGGCGTCGATCCTGTGCCGCGCCAATACCCTGTCGGTCAACATGCAGGCCGAAATCCTCGATTCCTTCTCCGAGAGCTGCGGGTGCCGTCCGGTGCAAGGCTGGATCGTGCGCGGCGCACAGGTGACGGTGTGCGCGGTCGGCAACTATTTTTCCTTCATCGAAAACCGTGACGACTTGCTCAACGACGTCATGACCATCATGCGCGCCAAAGTCGGCGACGTGCAGGATGACCTGTTGGTCAATCTGTATGCCAGGCTGGGGGGCGATACCAAAGAAGCGCTGTACTGAAGTCTGATATCGATATGAAGGGGGGAGACAAGATGGATCTGCAGAAAATGATGGATTTGCCGGGCGCACTCGCGGCGTTTACCTACGCCGACAAGGGGGATCTGCAATCGCATGTGTTGCGCGAAGGCACCGAGTTGACGCCGCAGGTGCTGGATTTGCTGGCGCGTTCGTGCGTGGCCAATCTGGCGATTGCCGGTATGGAAGCGCGTGGCTGGGAAGCGCTCACGGGTCAAAGCGGATTTCAGCCGATCAAGGGTTTCTCGGTGGTGGGGCTGGAATGGTCGGTGGTGGTGAACGGCAACTGCGGCGTGGTGGTCAGGAATCGCGACGCCGATTACGAAGCCACGTTCAATGCCCTGCAGGCCTGAGGAGCGCGTATGTCGCTGAGAAAAATCCTGGTGCTCGACGGCGTGACGGCCGTGTGCCGCTTTCGTGACGACGGCGTGATCATGGAAGCCGAAGGCATGCTGTCGCCGGAGTTGATGGAGCGTTTGGCGAAATTCGCCCACTGGTATCGCCGCATGGTGTCGGGCAATACCGATCTGCTGTCCCTGTTTTCGCAAATGCGCGGCTGGTCTCCGTCGCAGGGCTGGATCGTTCAGGGGGTCGCCACGACAGTGTGCAGCGTCGGCAACATGGTCTGCCTGTTCGAGAACGCGGAAGGGGCATTGAACGAAGTCATGCTGGCGCTCCGCGAAGCCGCACACGAGTAATACGCCCAGGTCACGCCTGCAGCGTTGTGAATATTGAGCGGTTCGTCGCTCAGCCCCTCCGTGCCGGAGGGGTTTTTCATTGGCCGGGGAATGTTTGCTGGCCCCGGCGTGAAAATCAAAATCAAGGCGAGGAAGTCTGCCGGATGGTTGCCATGGCATGATTTCTTGACCGTTACAGGGCAAAACGATTACCCTCACGGGTTCACCAACGAATTGATTTTTTACCAGTTTATGGAAGCCACGGGCGCCGAGATCGTCGTACGTTGTCTGGCCGAAGAGGGGGTCGAGTTCGTGTTCGGCTATCCCGGCGGGGCCGTGCTCAACATCTACGACGAAATCTTCAAGCAGAACAAATTCAAGCATGTGCTGGTGCGCCACGAGCAGGCCGCGGTGCATGCCGCCGATGCCTATGCGCGTTCCACCGGCCGTGTCGGCGTGGCGTTGGTCACCTCCGGCCCGGGCGTCACCAATGCGGTGACCGGTATTGCCACTGCCTACATGGATTCCATTCCCATCGTCGTGGTCACCGGCCAGGTACCGACGCCGGCGATCGGCCTCGATGCCTTCCAGGAAGTCGACACCGTCGGCATCACGCGTCCCTGCGTCAAGCACAACTTCCTCGTCAAGGACGTGAAAGACCTCGCCGCGACGATGAAGAAAGCCTTCATCATCGCGGCCACCGGCCGGCCCGGCCCGGTCGTGGTCGACGTGCCCAAGGATGTGACCTACCACACCACGGATTTCGAAGACCCGGCGACAGTCGAGATGCGTTCGTACAGCCCGGTGGTGAAGGGTCATAGCGGCCAGATGAAGCGTGCCGTGCAGATGCTGCTGGAAGCCAAGCGCCCGATGATCTACGCCGGCGGCGGCGTGGTGCTGGGCGATGCCTCGGAACAGTTAGCCGAACTGACGCGCCTGCTGGGCTTTCCCATCACCAATACCCTGATGGGGTTGGGCGGCTACCCCGCGACCGACCGGCAGAACCTCGGCATGCTGGGCATGCACGGCACCTACGAAGCCAACATGGCGATGCAGCATAGTGACGTGCTGCTGGCAGTCGGTGCGCGCTTCGATGACCGCGTGATCGGCAACCCCGCGCATTTCGCGCGCGAGCAGCGCCGCATCATCCATATCGACGTCGATCCTTCGTCGATCTCCAAGCGCGTCAAGGTCGACGTACCGATCGTCGGCGACGTCAAGAACGTGCTGACCGACATGCTGGCCCTGTTGAAACAGGCCAAGGAAAAACCGGATGTGGCCGCGCTGAACGCATGGTGGACGCAGATCGAATTGTGGCGTTCGAAGAACTGCCTCAAGTACAACCGCAACAGCCCGATCATCAAGCCTCAGTATGTGGTTGAAAAGTTGTGGGAAGTGACCAAGGGCGACGCCTACGTGACGTCCGACGTGGGCCAGCACCAGATGTGGGCGGCGCAGTACTACAAATTCGACAAGCCGCGTCGCTGGATCAATTCCGGTGGCCTGGGCACCATGGGCGTCGGCCTGCCGTATGCCATGGGCGTGCAGCTCGCGTTCCCCGACGCGCAGGTCGCCTGCATCACCGGCGAATCGAGCATCCAGATGAACATCCAGGAACTCTCGACCTGCAAGCAGTACCGCATCCCGGTCAAGGTCGTCACGCTCAACAACCGCTACATGGGCATGGTGCGGCAGTGGCAGGAGTTCTTCTACGGCAGCCGCTACGCCGAGTCCTACATGGAGTCGCTGCCCGATTTCGTCAAGCTGGCCGAAGCCTATGGTCACGTCGGCATGCGCATCGACCGGCCCGAGGACGTCGAGGCCGCGCTGAAGGAAGCCTTCTCGCCCGCGCTCAAGGAACGCATGGTGTTCATGGACTTCCAGACCGACCAGACCGAGAACGTCTTCCCCATGGTGGAAGGCGGCAAGGGGCTGTCGGAAATGATCCTGGCGGAGGAACTGTGATGAGCCGCCGCCATATCATTTCGCTGCTGATGGAAAACGAAGCGGGTGCGCTGTCGCGGGTGGCCGGGCTGTTTTCCGCGCGGGCCTACAACATCGAGTCGCTCACCGTGGCGCCAACCGAGGATGCCACGCTGTCGCGCATGACCATCGTCACCGTGGGGTCCGAAGACATCATCGAACAGATCACCAAGCAGCTGAACAAGCTGGTCGACGTGATCAAGGTGATGGGCCTGACCGAGGGCAGTCACATCGAGCGCGAGCTGATGCTGGTCAAGCTCCGGGCGGTGGGGGCGGATCGCGAAGAGATCAAGCGCACCGCCGATATCTTCCGCGGCAACATCATCGACGTGACCGAGTCGACCTACACCATCGAACTGACCGGTGCAGGCTCCAAGCTCGACGCCTTCCTGGAGGCGATCGATTCCGCCTCCATCCTCGAAACCGTGCGCACCGGCGCGTCTGGCATCGGACGCGGCGAGCGCAGTCTCAAAGTCTGATTTTTCATTTCTTCAGGAATTCACCATGAAAGTTTTCTACGACAAGGACGCCGACCTTTCCCTCATCAAGAAGCGCAAGGTCGCCATCATCGGCTACGGCTCGCAGGGCCACGCCCACGCCAACAACCTGAAGGACTCCGGCGTCAAGGTCACGGTCGGCCTGCGCAAGGGCGGCGCCTCGTGGGACAAGGCCAAGAAGGCCAAGCTCGACGTCAAGGAAATCGCCGATGCGGTGAAGGCCGCCGATTTCGTCATGATCCTGATCCCCGACGAGCTGATGGCGGGCACGTATTACAACGACATCGAACCCAACCTGAAGCAGGGCGCCACGCTCGCCTTCGCCCACGGCTTCAACGTGCACTACAACCAGATCACCCCGCGCGCCGACCTCGACGTCGTGATGGTCGCCCCCAAGGGCCCCGGCCACCTGGTGCGCTCCACCTACACCCAGGGCGGCGGCGTGCCCTCGCTGATCGCGGTCTACCAGGACAAGTCCGGCAAGGCGCGTGACCTCGCGCTGTCGTACGCGGCTGCCAATGGCGGCACCAAGGGCGGTGTGATCGAAACGTCCTTCCGCGAAGAGACCGAGACCGACCTGTTCGGCGAACAGGCCGTGCTGTGTGGCGGCTGCGTCGACCTGGTGAAGGCCGGCTTCGAAACCCTGACCGAAGCGGGCTACGCGCCGGAAATGGCCTACTTCGAGTGCCTGCACGAGCTCAAGCTGATCGTCGACCTGATGTACGAAGGCGGCATCGCCAACATGAACTACTCGATCTCCAACAACGCGGAATACGGCGAATACGTGACCGGTCCCAAGGTCATCAATGCGCAGTCGAAAGCCGCGATGAAGGAATGCCTGGACAACATCCAGAACGGCAACTACGCCAAGCAGTTCATCCTCGAAGGCCGTACCAACTACCCTGAGATGACCGCCCGTCGCCGCCTCAACGCCGAGCATCAAATTGAAGTCGTCGGCGCCAAGCTGCGTGCGATGATGCCGTGGATCAGCAAGAACAAGCTGGTCGATCAATCCAAGAACTAAATGCGTGAGGGGTGAGGGGTGAGGCGTGAAGGTGATGAGCCCGCGCGCCTCACCCCTTTCTCCTTACCCTTCACGCCTCACCCCTCACTCACATGACCCATCCCCTTATCGCCCGCGAGGGCTGGCTGGTCCTCCTGGCCGCGTTTGCGGCCGCCCTCATCGCCACCTGGCTCATCGGCTGGTGGTCGATTCCGTTCTGGATCTGGGCGGTGTTCGCGTTGCAGTTCTTCCGCGATCCGGCGCGCGTACCGCCGGCCGATGCTGATGCGGTGATCTCGCCTGCGGATGGCCGCATCGTCTCGGTGGAGAAGGTGCGCGATTCCTACCTGGAACGCGATGCGTTGAAGATCAGCGTGTTCATGAACGTGTTCAACGTGCACTCCAACAAAAGCCCGGTCGACGGCGAGATCAAGGGGCTCTGGTACATGCCCGGCAGCTTCGTCAACGCCGACCTCGACAAGGCGTCCACCGAAAACGAGCGCAACGCGATCTGGATCCAGACCGCGCGCGGCGATGTGACGAGCGTGCAGATTGCCGGCCTGATCGCGCGGCGCATCCTGTGCTACGTGCGCACCGGCGACAAACTGGTGCGCGGCCAGCGCTACGGCTTCATCCGCTTCGGTTCGCGGGTCGACGTCTATCTGCCGACGACGGCGCGTGCCGAAGTCTCGATCGGGCAAAAAGTCACGGGCGGGCGTACCATATTGGCTCGCTGGTAACCTTGGTTGGCCATGCTCGACTTCCACCACCGCAAGACTGAATCGAAGCGCTCCCGGATGCGTGACCGCGGCATCTATCTGCTGCCCAACCTGTTCACCACCGGTGCACTATTCGCCGGCTTCTTCGCGATCGTGCAGGCGATGAACGGCCGTTTCGAACTCGCGGCGGTGGCGATTTTCATCGCCATGGTGCTCGACGGCCTTGACGGCCGCGTCGCCCGCATGACGCATACCCAGAGCGCCTTCGGCGCCGAGTACGACAGCCTGTCCGACATGGTGTCGTTCGGCGTGGCGCCGGCGCTGGTGATCTACGAATTCGCCCTGCAGGGCCTGGGCAAGTTCGGCTGGATCGCCGCCTTCGTCTATTGCTCGGGCGCGGCGTTGCGGCTGGCGCGCTTCAACACGCAGATCGACACCGTCACCGACAAGCGCTTCTTCCAGGGGCTGCCCAGCCCCGCGGCTGCGGCCCTGGTCGCCGGCTTCGTCTGGGTGATGGTCGAGTATGGCATCGCGGGCCCCGACATACGGTGGCTGGCTGCCGTGATCGCGTTGTTCGGCGGCCTCACCATGGTCAGCAACTTCCGCTATTACAGCGGCAAGGAAATCAACCTCAGGAAGAGCGTGCCGTTCTTCGTCATCCTCTTGATCGTGCTGGCCTTCATCCTGGTGTCGACCAGCCCGCCCGAAGTGCTGTTCGTCGTGTTCCTGCTGTACGGGCTGTCGGGCTATGCCGACGCCCTGTTGCAGCGGATTCGCCACAAAAAATCGGTCGAGACGGCTGCCCCCTTGCAGGGCGGCGAAAAATAGATAGAATCTGGGCCATGTCTAACCAGTCGCACCCGTCCTATCTTCTCTGCCTGTCGAACGTCCTGTTCGGCAGCCTGCTGCTGCGCGTCGCGCGCACATACTGAACCCCCTCCCCCTGCAGTACCCCGCGCCGCCAGCCTTACGCGGCAACCCGATATAATGCGTCGGCCTGACGCCGACCCTCCATGGAGCCTGCCATGAACGACCGTTTGTTTATTTTCGACACCACCTTGCGCGACGGCGAGCAAAGCCCCGGCGCGTCGATGACCCGGGACGAGAAAGTCCGCATCGCGCGCCAGCTGGAAAAGCTCGGCGTCGACGTGATCGAGGCGGGATTTGCCGCCGCCAGCCCGGGCGATGCCGAGGCGATCCGCACGATCGCCGAAACGATCCACAACTCGACCGTGTGTTCGCTGGCGCGTGCCAACGAACGCGACATCCATGCCGCGGGCGGCGCGATCAAGCCGGCCAAATCGGGCCGCATCCACACCTTCATCGCCACCAGTCCCATCCACATGGAGAAGAAGCTGCGCATGCAGCCGGACCAGGTGGTCGAGGCGGCGGTCAAGGCCGTGAAGCTCGCACTCGAATACACCGACGACGTCGAATTCTCGGCCGAGGACGCGGTGCGCTCCGACATGGATTTCCTCGTGCGCATCTTCGACGAGGTGATCAAGGCCGGCGCCAAGACCATCAACGTGCCCGACACCGTCGGCTACAGCATCCCGGCCTTGTGGGGCGAGCGCATGAAGCAGCTGATCGAGCGCGTGCCCGGCGCCGACAAGGTCGTCTGGTCGACCCACTGCCACAACGACCTCGGCATGGCGGTCGCCAACTCGCTCGCTGCGGTGATGAACGGCGCGCGCCAGGTCGAGTGCACCATCAACGGCCTCGGCGAGCGCGCAGGCAACGCCTCGCTGGAGGAAATCGTGATGGCGGTGCGCACCCGCAAGGACGTGTTCCAGTGCGACACGCGCATCGACGCCACGCAGATCGTGCCGGCGTCCAAGCTCGTCTCCACCATCACCGGCTATCCGGTGCAGCCCAACAAGGCCATCGTCGGCGCCAACGCCTTCGCCCACGAATCCGGCATCCACCAGGACGGCGTCCTCAAGCACCGCGAGACCTACGAAATCATGCGGGCCGAGGACGTGGGCTGGAACGCCAACCGGCTGACGCTCGGCAAGCTCTCCGGCCGTGCCGCGTTCAAGAGCAAGCTTGCCGAGTTGGGCATTGTTCTGGAAACCGAAGAGTCGCTCAATACCGCGTTCGCCCGCTTCAAGAATCTGGCCGACAAGAAGCGCGAGATCTTCGACGAGGATCTGCAGGCGCTGGTGTCCGACGAGGGCTATGCCACCGAGCACGAACGCTTCAAGCTGGTGTCGATGAAAGTCTGTTCCGAGACCGGCGAGACGCCGCTTGCGCAACTGGTGTTCACCGACGACGGGGCGGAATGGCGGGCCAGCGGAGAGGGCTCGGGCCCGGTCGACGCGACCTTCAAGGCGCTGGAATCGGTGGTCCACAGCGGGGCGGACCTGCTGCTCTATTCGGTCAACAACATCACCAGCGGCACCGATGCGCAGGGCGAGGTGACAGTGCGGCTGGCGCAGGACGGGCGCGTGGTGAACGGGCAGGGCGCCGACACCGACATCGTGGTGGCCTCGGCCAAGGCCTATCTGCATGCGCTCAACAAGCTGCACAGCAAGCGTGAACGCGCGCATCCCCAGGTGTGAGACCGGTCCGATGGAAATGCCCCGCCGGGGCGTTTCCATTGACCCGGCCGATCCGTCCAGGTAGGCTCCACGTCCATGAACGCGCAACACGTCATTTCCGCACCATACTTCGCCAAGCGACTGTGGCTAGGGTTCTCCCTGTGTCGCAGTCCGCTCCACGCTTAACTTAATTTCATTCACGGGGCACTGCGGGTCCGACCGCCTTGCACCCCGTTTGCCGTCGACCCGCCGACTCCCTCAGGGTCCTGAACATGGCAAATACTTCACAAGCTGGATTGATCAATCAGGATGCGCTGGTCGGCATGGTCTTTGCGCTGCTCGCAGCGGTGGGTTTTTCGGCCAAGGCCATCCTCGTCAAGCTGGCCTACCTCGACCGCGTCGATGCGGTGACGCTGCTGGCCTTGCGCATGGCGTTCTCGGTGCCGTTCTTCATCGGCGTGGCGCTGTGGGTGCGACGCCAGCATGCCGAGCCGCTCAGCCGGCATGACCGGTTCCTCGTGCTGGTGCTGGGCCTGGTCGGCTATTACCTGTCCAGCTTGCTGGATTTTCTCGGACTGCAAACGATCTCCGCCGGCCTGGAGCGGCTGATCCTGTTCCTGTATCCGACGATGACGGTGATCCTGTCGGCCCTGCTGTACCGGCGTGCCATCGGCAAGTCGGTCATGGCAGCGATGGCCGTGTGCTATGCGGGCATTGCATTGGTGTTTGTCCACGACGTGGGAACGATGCAGGGCGGGATCGTGCTGGGCGCGTCGCTGGTGTTCGCCAGCACCCTGTCCTATTCCGTCTACCTGGTGGGCGCGGGCCATGCCATCGCGCGGATCGGCGCGGCACGCTTCACGGCCTATGCGATGATCGTGGCGACCATGGCCAGCCTGCTGCAGTTCGCATTCACGCATCCGCTCCATGCGCTCGAAGTGCCGGTGCGGGTCTACGAACTCGCCCTGGCCATGGCGATCTTTTCCACGCTGCTGCCGGTGTTCCTGCTGTCGCACGCCATCCGCCGCATCGGTTCCGGCAACACCTCGCTGATCGGCTCCATCGGGCCGGTCAGCACCCTCCTCATGGCCTATGTGTTCCTGCAGGAGAGCCTGTCGCCCTTGCAGGTTGCCGGTTCCGCGCTGGTGCTGGCGGGCGTGCTCATCGTCAGCCTCGACAGCCGGCGTGCCAGCACGTAGCAGGCGGGACTACAGCAGTTGCTGCGCAGGATAGGTCATGTCCCAGTACAGCCACAGCCACCCTCCCAGGCTGGCGAGGACGAAGACCAGGCACCAGAACGTGTCGAGCCAGTCGGCCGTTTTGTTCATCGCGCCGCGCCGTGTCATCTGCCGGCGAGCTGGTCGCCATGCTTCTGCCGCAGACTGTCCAGCAGTTGCTGGGCTTCCTGGCGGCGGCCGGCATCGGCGTCCTCGCGACCGGGTCGGGCGGGTGCGGCCAGGGCGCGCTTCAGGTGATCGGCCGCCTGTACATAGTCACCCTGGTCGGCGAGCAGGTCCGCATAGAAGTAATTGGGGTCGATGCCGTCGGGATTGATGGCGAGCGCCTTTTCAAGATAGGCCTTCGCTTTCTGCTTGTCGCCGAATCCGATCGGCCATCCCGGGACCTTGGCGTAGAGACTGCCCAGCGAGTTGTAGACGGAGCCGTTCAGCGCAGTCGGATTGATCTTCTCGGCTGCCAGCAGCAGGGTTCGCGCCTGCTTGACCTTGCTCAGCGCACCCAGGCCGCCGTCGGCCTTGGCCGCGCTGGCGAGGACGATGGCTTCCCAGATCATCGGCTCGGCTCGGCCGGGGTAAGCCTGGGCCACCTGTTGGGCATGCACGATCAGGGTATCGAAGGCGGCTTCCTTGCCGGCTTTGGGCGTCTGGTAGGACACTTTCGCCCAGCGATGGCCGAGGTCGGCGATGGCGTCGTCCAGCGTGAGCGTGGCGGCGAGGCTGGCTGCATTCAGACTGGCGAACAGGACGAGCGTGGCGAGGGACGTGCGGAACATGGTCGTTCTCCGGGTGGCGGGCATTAACGGGTGGATTCGGCGGCGAAGGGACGCATCAGGGCAGCCTGTTTGATCAGGCTCGGGTCGACCAGGCGCGGGAGGATCGAGTTGATGCGCACGAACAGCTTCTCGGGCCAGCCGAGGTAGCGCTCGCGATCGTCGCGTTCGATGGTGGCGATGACGCTGGCGGCCACGCTTTCCGGCTCGTCCTGGTTCATCTTCAGGGCGTTCGCCATGCGCGCGACCACGTTGCGGTTGAAGGCGGTCTTGGTGAAACGCGGGGCGACGTAGGTGATGCCGACGCCGGTGCCCGCCAACTCGCGCCGCAACGCTTCGGAAAAACCGCGCAGCGCGAACTTGCTGGCCGAATAGGAGGCGAAGCAGGGAAAGCCGATGGACCCGAAGATCGAGCCGACGTTGACGATCTTTCCCGTGCCACGCGCCAGCATGTGGGGCAGAACGGCATTGACCAGGGCGATCGGCGCGATGGTGTTGACCTGGAACAGCATGGCCGTGTCGGCGGCGCGTTCCTGGGCAAAGAATCCGAAGTTCTGCACGCCTGCGCAATTGATCAGGATGTCGATGCTTCCCGCCTGCTCGAGTGCCTGCTCGATCAGGCGGGCCGCCATGCCGGGCTGCGCGATGTCGCCGGTCAGCGCCAGGACCTTGCCGCCCGAACCGCGGAGTTCCGTGGCGAGTCGCTCCAGCCTGTCGCCGTCGCGATTGACGAGGATCAGCGACGCGCCGCGCCAGGCGAGTTCGCGCGCGATGGCGCCGCCGATGCCGCCGCTGGCGCCTGTGATCAGAACCGTGCTGCCGGATATGTTCATGTGTTCTCCTGAAGATCGATGCTGCGAAAAACGTTGCCGTAGAGACGGAAGAAGGCGCGGGCGTTTTGTACGACGCTGTCGCGGTCGTCCTCTGTGTCGAGCCGGTTGACCAGCCGCTCGAAATCGCCGATGTGCTCGACGTCGAGTGCGCCGTGGCTGCTCAGGTAGGTGAAGGCAGACGGGGGCAGATCGAGTGCCGTCTGCAGCGCACGCGCCGCATTCGAGGCGAGGCTGACGCTGGTGCCTTCGAGCACGTACACCATGCCGAACAGGCCGACCGGATTGCGCCGCATCACCGTGTCGTAGGCATAGGCGACCATCACGCCGGTATCGAAATCGGGCTGGCTGTCGCGGACGGCGTCCGCATCGCCGCCGGCCGCGGCGATGTCGTCGAGGATCCACTCGTGATGGCCGAGTTCTTCCTCGATGTAATGGGCCACCGCGCTGCGCAGCCATTCCTGGCGGTCGCTCAGGCGCGCGCCGCAGGTCATGAGCAGCGGAACGGTGTGCTTGACGTGGTGGAAGGCGCGGATGAGGAAGGCGAGGTAATGCGGCCGCTTCACCTGGCCCGCCAGGGCGGCCGTGATCAGGGGCGTCGACAGCAGGGCCGCGCGTTCGGCGGCGGTGGCGTGCTGGAGGTGCGGGTAGAAATCCATAAGGGTCCGGTTCGGGTTCAGGATGGATACAAGGCGTCGATCTGCGCGGCATAGCGCCCGAAGATGGCGCTGCGGCGCAAGCGGCCGTTCGGCGTCGATAGCCCGTTGCCTGCGGTGAAGGGTTCCGTGGCGGGAATCCAGGCGCGCACCCGGGCATAGTCGGGCAGCCGGCGATTGGCCTGCTCCAGCGCCGCCTCGATGGCCGCCTGCGGGATGCCCGGACGGTGCACGATGACCGCACAGTTGAATGGCCGGGCCTCGCCGAAGCAGGCGGCCTGGGCGATCGCCGGGTCGGCCGCCAGCTCGCCTTCCACCCACTCGGGCGCGACGTTGCGTCCGAAGGCGGTGACGAACATGTTCTTCTTGCGTCCGGTGAGGAACAGGAAACCGTCTGCATCCCGGTAGCCGAGGTCGCCCGTGGCGATGACGTCCGGCTTGGCCCCTGCGTCGTCCTCGCCCAGATAGCCGCGCCAGCGGAGGCCGCGAACCAGGATCTCGCCGTCGTCGGCGAAGGCGAGTTCGAGATGCGGCAGGGGCTTGCCGACACTGCCGAGCCGGCTGTCGTCGGGGCGGTTGACGGCAACGACGGAGGCGCATTCCGACAAGCCATAGCCTTCGTGTACGGGCAGGCCCAACGCATGGGCTGCCTCCATCAGCCGAACCGCGACCGGCGCGCCGCCGACTGCCAGATAGCGCAGGCCTTGCGGCCGGGCGGCTCCCGTCTGGATCGCCGCGACGATCTCCCGCAGCATCTGCGGGACCATGATCGCAGTGCTCGCGTGCCAGTCGCCCAGCGCGGCTAGCAGGCGCCCGGCATCCAGCCCGGAACTGCCGGAGAGCCCCACCGAGGCGAGCCCCGGCAGGCAGATGGTCGCGCCCGCCAGCAGCGGCGTATAGAGCCCGCCGATGTTTTCCAGCAGGGTGCTCAATGGAAGCAGGCCAAGATGGCGGTCGTCGCGGCGGGCCGCGCTGGCGATGCGCAGCGACTCGGCGACGGTCTCCATCGTGTCGCGTCCCAGGCAGACGCCTTTCGGCTCGCCCGTCGTCCCCGACGTGAACGTGACCTTGTGCGTGCCGGCGGGCAGGACCGCAGCGGGTCCGGCGGGCTGCAGCCGCACCTGCATCAATGTGCCGTGGAAGGCTTCGATGGACAGACTGGGCGGGTGCAAGGCCGCCAGCAGCCGCTGGGGCTGGTCGGTCAGCACCCGATCGATCGCGGCGGTCCGGAGTACGTGGGCCAGCTGGGCCGGCGAGAAAAACAATGGCAAGGGAATGCTCGGGATGCCCGCTGCGTGCGCGGCCAGGTCGGCCAGCGCCCAGGCCTTGCCGTTGTCGGCGAGGATCGCGACCGCACGCGGGGCCGCTGCACGCAGCAGGCCGGCCAGCCTTGCAATTTCAGCCGGCAGTTCGCCATAGGTGAGCGCACCGTGTTCGTCCTGCAGGGCCACCTTGCCGGGATGGCTTGCCGCATGGCGATGCAGGGCGGCGAGAATCAGGCTCATGCCGGTTCTCCGGCCAGACAGCAGCGCGGCGGCGCGGGCAGCCGCATGGCCCGGTAGCCGGCCTGGACGTTGCCGACCAGCACGCGCGGCGCGTGGTCGTAGTAGCGTCCCCAGGCGGCGCGTTCGTCCGCCGGGATACGGTCGGACGTGGCCGCCTGGATGTCGAGGGGGAACAGGCCCAGCCGGCAAAAGGCGTTGCGCAGTCCCGTCGTGCCGGTGAACACCACCCACTCGTAGCCCTCCTGGTGGAGGCGTGCCGTCAGCAGGCCGATCATGGCGCGGACCGCACCCGGAAACGTCCCGGAGAAATGGCCGACCTCGACGATGACGTGGCGCTCGATGCGTTTGCCGGCGCGTGCCGCAATGACTTTTTCTATCGGCGCGTCGAGGTATTGTTCGAGAAACAGGTTGCGGCTGGCCGAGCGCAGGCCGAACGCACCGCAGAGATCGCCAGCCTCGTTGCGCACACTGAACAGGCGCGGCATGAAGGCCTCGATGCGGGAGCCGAAGCTTTCCGCAAAACACTGGCTGATGAAGGCTTCGACCGTGGCCCGGTTGCTACCGATATGCTCGAACAGTTCAAAGCGCGGCTGGCCGGCCGCCGCGTCCTTAGCAGGGGCGGCGCGTTCCACGCTGCGCAGCGGAGGCGGCAGGGTCGGAATGGCCGGCGGGGTGTCGATCGTCGGCAGGCGCGCGGCAGGGTGGGACGGCATCGGCTTCCTTGGCATGATGTGCGGCAGATGCCACACGACAGGCAGGGAATTGCAATACCGGTGCCAGCTGGCGGACCCGGCTGGAAAAATCGCTCAAGCGATTGATATGACAGGTGTTGAGGGATCACGCCGGCGGCGTTCAAGGTCCATCTGGTCCACCTTCCCGTCGCGTATCCTGCAAGACTTGTCGACCAATCTTGCAGTCACCGGCTATCTGGGACAGGCGGGCACCTCGCCGACGGTGAAGACAACCGAGACCCCGTGTTCCGGGACGCAGGTCGAGACATAGCCGATCGCGCCCGGCGTGGCCCGCACGAACAGGATGACCGCCTCCTCCGAGGCCAGCACGTGCGGCGGCAGCACACCGTGGAAATACATCTCGCGCCAGTAGTCTTCCAGCGCTTCCGGCGCGTGGCCCAGGATGGTTCGCGAGAACGCGCGGCGCAGCGGGTGGGCCGGCGGCAGGTTGACCGGCTGGATGCGGGTGCCGTTTTCCCAGTAGTTCTGCTTGCGCCTGAATATCAGCGCGACGGATTCGCGCGTCAGGTGCGGGTCGGTGACGCCCGGCGCGGCGATGACCGCGAACGGCAGGTCGGCCGCCGCGGCGGGCAGGGCAAGGGCCAGCCAGAGCGCCAGCAGGGACAGGATCGTCGGCATGCGGCGCGTCAGAACAGGAGGCTGAGCGAGGACATGAAGCCTTCGGGCGCGTCGATGGTGTTGTGCGTGGCGCCGTTCCATTCCGCCTTCAATACGATCGCCGGCGTGACCCGGTAATTCAGGCCGGCGACCCACAGCCGGGTGGCCTGCGCTTCCTGCGCCTTGCGGTAGAGCTCGTAGCGGCCGACCGCATAGAGCTTGGCGGTCAGCGGGACCACCAGCTGGCCGAAGGCGCCTTTCTCGTCCCAGTCGCTGCCGTTGTCCGAGAACCGGTAGATGCCTTCGCCGCTGATCTCGTAGCGATTGCGCGTCCACATGAAATCGACGCCAATCAGGCGTTTTTTCTCGTCGCGGGTTTTGCGTTGCTCGAAGGCGGCGTAGGAAAAACCGATCTGTCCGTCCGTGAGCAGGGGAAAGGCCACGTGCGCGCCGATGGCCTCGTAGAACGGATCCAGAACCGGATTGGGGCGCAGCTCCCCGCCTTTCGATGCGTAGAGGGAATACTCGGTGCCGTGCGCCACGTTGGGCAGCGTTCCGTTGAGCATCAGCCCCGTCGCGTTGGTGGGAAACGTCGCGGTGGTGACGAGCGGACGCGACGTCGTCCACACCAGCGGCGTCGCATGGATGAGGTTCCAGCGGCCGATGGGGGTGAGGAACTTGCCGGCGCGGATCGTGGTGGTGTCGGTGATCGCATAGTCGAGGTAGAGCCGCTCCAGCGCCAGGTAGCGGGTCTCCCCTTCGCGGTCGGACACGGGCGTCGCCAGCACGTTCTCGTAATCGAGCTCGGAGAAGAATTTCCAGCGGCTCTCGCCTTGCCACCAGACGAACAGGCTCAGATTGTCGAGCGCGGTGCGGGCGGGCGCGTGGCGCAGGTGTTCGTAGCTGGCCGTGGCATAGCCGCCCAGCGAGAAGCCGGTGTCCGCCAGCTGGAGGCCTTCGCCCAGGCGGTAGTTGATGTCGGACAATGCGCCGTCCCCGGCCGCGGCCTGGGCGCACGTGAACGCCAGGGCGAACGCGGCGAGCCGCCGTACGACAGCGCGCAGGGACAGGCACGAAGTCGGCGGGGGCGGACCGGATTTTTCGTGTTCTTGTCGCGTTCCGGCCTCATTCCAGACTTTCATTCGGCTACCATCCTCGGTGTGACCATACGCAAGACGCTACTCGTCGCCTTCCTCAGCGTCGGCCTTTTGCCCGCCATACTTCTGGCCAGCCTGGCTTTTGTCAAGGCGCGCGAGGCCGTGCAGGCGGAGATCGAACGCAACCTCGCCATCCAGGCGACCGGGGTCGCCGCGGACATCGACAAGATGATGTTCGAGCGTCTGCAGAACGCCGCCACCTGGAGCCATCTCGACATCATGCAGGACCTGCAGGTCCGCGACGTCGACAAGCGGCTCTCGCATTTCCTGTCCGATCTGCATGCCGGCTACAAGGATGTGTATCTCGCGCTTGCGTGCATCGACCGCGACGGGCGGATCATCAGCAGCAGCGACGCGGCCGAGGTCGGCCGCCGGGTGACGGACCGGCCGGTCTGGCTCGGTGCCGCGCTGTCGGGCGCGGACGTGGCGCTCGAGTCGCCGACCGGACAGGAAGACGGCGCGCTGGTGATGCGGGTGCCGGTGGCCTCGGCGTTCGCCGGCGGCACGCTCGGCCAGCTGCGGCTGAAACTCGACTGGACCGAGATCGACGACGTGCTGGACCAGGCCACCAGCGGCGGCGGCCGCATGCTGGCCGTGCTCGATCGCGAGGGCCGGCTGATCGCAGCATCGAAGGAACTCCGTGCGCGCGGCATGTTGCTGGGCAAGGCGCTCGCCGCGTGGCGCACCCGCGCGACAGGCCCGACCGTGTCGGTGCGGCCGGGCGCGCCGGTGGCGGATTCCGATGTCATCGTCGGCGCCGCGCGCGCGCATGGCTATGCCAATTTCGCCGGTTTCGGCTGGACCACGCTGATCATCCAGCCGGTCGACCAGGCGCTCGCGCCGGTCCATCGCATGGCGCTCATCTTCCTCGGCCTGCTCGGCCTCATCATGCTGCTGACCTTTTCCATGGCCAGCTGGGTCAGCCGCGAGATCGCCCGGCCCGTCGCCGCGCTGACCGGCTTTGCCCGCGGCTACATGCGCAACAAGGTCCTGCAGGCGCCGCCGGTTGCGCGCGGCGGCGAAGTCGGCGAACTGACCGAGGCTTTCGTCCAGATGATGCGCGACATCGACCAGTCGCAGCAGAACCTGGTGCGTGCCTCGAAACTGGCGGTGGTCGGCGAGATGTCCTCGGTGATCGCGCACGAGGTACGCACGCCGCTCGGCATCCTGCGTTCCTCGGCGCAGATGCTGCAACGCGAATCCGGCATCAGCGACGAGGGCCGCGAACTGGTCGGGTTCATCGAAAGCGAGACCGAGCGGCTCAACCGCCTGGTGTCGGCCATGCTCGATACCGCCCGGCCGCGCGCGCCGTCGTATGCCGCAGTGGACATGCACGCGCTGATCGAGAAGAGCATCGCCATGCTGGGCGCGCAGGCCGACAGGAAGCAGGTCAGCGTGACCGCCCGCCTGCGGGCAGCGAAACCGGTGGTCGAGTGCGACGCGGAACAGATCACCCAGGTCCTGCTCAATCTGTTGATGAACGGCCTGCAGATCCTCGATCATGGCGGGCAGATCGAACTGGCGACCCATGACGACGACGCGTTCCTGACCATCGAAATGGCCGACGACGGGCCGGGCATCGATCCGGCCGAACGGACCCGCGTGTTCGAGGCCTTCTTCTTCAAGCGCGAAGGCGGCATCGGGCTGGGATTGGCCATCGTGCAGCAGATCGTGGGTGCCCACGGGGGCGAAATCGAAGCGGCGGAAAGCAAGCTGGGCGGGGCGCTGTTCCGCATCCGCCTGCCGCGCAGGCAATCGGGAGAGACATGAAAGGCAGACAGATCCTCGTCGTGGACGACGAACCCAAGATGCGCCGCGTCCTCGAAATCATGTTGCAGAAGATGGGCCACCGGGTGCTCGCGGCCGGCAACGGCGTCGAAGCGCTCGCGCTGTTCCAGGCGAACAGCGTCGACCTCGTCATCACCGACCTGCGCATGCCCGAGATGGACGGCATCGAACTGCTGGCCGCGCTGCGGGCGCAGGCGTCTGACGTGCCGGTGATGGTGATCACCGCGCACGGCACCATCGAGACCGCGGTGGCCGCGATGAAGCACGGCGCCTGCGACTACATCCTGCGGCCGTTCGACATCGACGTGGTGGAACTCGCCGTCGAGCGTGTGCTGAACGGTGCCGCGGTGGCGCAGCAGAACGCCTTCCTGCGGCAGGAGATCGAGCGCGGCTGGGATGCCTTCGTCGGCACCAGCGAGCCGATGCGGGCGGTGTACGAACTGATCCAGCGCGTCGGGCCGAGCAAGGCCTCGGTGCTGATCACGGGCGAAACCGGCACCGGCAAGGAACTCGCCGCGCGCGCGCTGCATCATGCCTCGCCGCGCCGCGGCAAGCTGTTCGTGCCGATCAATTGCGCGGCGATCCCGGCCGACATCCTCGAGAGCGAGCTGTTCGGCTACGAGAAGGGCGCCTTCACCGGCGCGGTCAAGGAACGCGTCGGCAAGTTCGAACTGGCCGACGGCGGCACGATCTTCCTCGACGAACTGACCGAAATGCCGCTGCCGCTGCAGGCCAAGCTGCTGCGCGTGCTGCAGGAAAACACCATCGAGCGCCTCGGCGGCAACCGCGTCATCGAGCTCGACCTGCGCGTCATCGCCGCCACCAACCGCGATCCGCTGGAAAGCGTGCGGGAAGGCACGCTGCGCGAAGACCTCTACTACCGGGTCAACGTGTTCTCGATCGAACTGCCACCCCTGCGCGCGCGGACCGAAGACATCGCCGGCCTGGTCGAGCACTTCATCGTCAAGCACGGCCATTCGACGGCGCAGACGCGTCTCGCCCCGCAGGCGCTCGAGCGCCTGCGCGACTACGACTGGCCGGGCAACGTGCGCGAACTGGAAAACATGGTCGAGCGGGCCTTGATCCTGAGCGGCGGCGGCACGCTGGACGAACAGCATTTCCTGCTCAACCCGCGCGCCGCCGACAACAAACCCAGGCCGGCCACCGCGTCGGCCGAAAGCCAGAAAGCGCCGCCGCCGCTGAACCAGGCGGTCGAGGACCTCGAGGCGCGGCTGATCGACGAAGCCCTGGCGCAGGCCGAGGGCAACAAGGCCCGTGCTGCCGCGCTGCTCGACATCAGCGAGCGCACCCTCTGGTACAAGCTGAAGAAATACCGTCCCGAGCAGTCCTGAACGCCGCGCTGCCCTGCAAGTTTTGTCGACGATTCTTGCATGCGCCCCATGCCGTCCTGCGGTGGGCGCGGCGGCGGGTGCGCCACGTATTCCATGAAATCAAGACCTTGAAGCGAGGCCGTGCAGCTGGCATTGCGCTTGCAGATTGGAGGTGTCGCCGGCAGATCCGGCGGCCCCTCCATTCACTTCAGGAAGACTCCATGAAACTTCAGCATCTGGCCTCGTTCGCCCTGCTTGCCCTGTCCACTACGGCATTCGCCGGCGGTTTCTACGGTGTGGGCGAGATCACCCGTTCGAATCTGTCGCTCGACCGCAATCATTTCGACGGTGCGCTGCTCGCCAATGGTGCCACCGGACTGTCCAGCAGCGATTCCGGCAGCCGCACCAAGTGGCGCCTGCAGGGCGGCTATCGCTTCAATCCGAACCTGGCGGTGGAAGCCGGCTACATCGATTTCGGCAAGGCCAAGTACACGGCCAGCACCAGCGGCGGCAGCGCCCAGGGCTCGCTGAAGGCCGGCGGCGTGGACGTGGCGGCGCTGCTTTCGCTGCCGCTGGGCGACAGCCTGTCCGTGTTCGGCAAGGCGGGCGTGGTCGCAGCGAAAGTCGATTCCCGCCTTAGCGCCAGCGGGGCGGCCGTTGCAGCCAGCGGCGACACATCGACCCATGTCGTCCGTCCCCTGCTGGGCGTGGGCGCCCTCTACAAGCTCAGCGACCACGTCGACCTGCGCGCCGACTACGACCATGTGAGCGGGCTCGGCAAATCCGACAAGACCGGCAAGATGACCGCCAACATGGTTTCGCTGGGCGTCGCCTACAACTTCTGACCACTCGTCCGGCCGTGTCTTTCGGCCGGTGCGTGCCGCTGGTTTAGGGTATCTGGTGCGACGGCCCGCTGAACTTCGCGTAGTAGATCGCGGCGAAGAAAAACACCACCGTCAGCACGATCTCGCCCCCGGCTAGCCACGCCGACAGGCCGGTGTCCGACCACGCGCGCACCACGCCTTCGGTGAAATAGGCCAGCATCAGCATCGGCGCCCATTGGTAGGTGTAGCGGCGGCCTTTCAGGATGCCCATCAGCGGCAGCAGCAGCGGCAAGACTTTCATCACCAGTCCGGAGCCGCCGGGGCGCAGCGGCGCGAGCCACAACTCCCACGCCAGGCAGAGAAAAATCAGCGCGATCAGGCTCGCGCTCGCGATGGCTTGGAGGGTCTTCATGCGGATGCGGCGAGCTTAATGGCTGTTTCAGCGAGGCGCTTGCCCAGTGCGATGCACAGCGTGCGTTCCGCGTCGGTCAGCGGCTTGTCGTCGGCGGTGCCGGCCCAGTGGCTGGCGCCGTAGGGGGTGCCGCCGCTCTCGGTGTGGTTCACTTCCGCCAGGGTGTAGGGCAGGCCGACGATCAGCATGCCGTGATGCAGCAGCGGCAGCATCATGCTGGTCAGCGTGGTTTCCTGGCCGCCGTGCAGGCTGGCGGTGGAGGTGAACACGGCGGCGGGTTTGCCGACCAGCGTGCCCTTCGCCCACAGCGCCCCGGTGGTGTCGAGGAAATACTTCAGCGGCGCGGCCATGTTGCCGAAGCGGGTGGGCGAGCCGAGCGCGAGGCCGGCGCACTGCTCCAGGTCGGCCAGCTCGACATAGGGCGCGCCTTCGTCGGGTACCGGCGGCTCGGCCACCTGGGTGCGCGGCGCCACCGGCGGCACCGTGCGCAGCCGGGCGGATGCCCCCGCCACCTGGTTGATGCCGCGTGCGACCAGATGCGCCATGTCGCGCACGCTGCCGCCGGCACTGTAATAGAGGACAAGAATCTCGGTCATAGCGCTTCGTCTGCAATCAAGGTGAAATCGACCAGGTCGAAGCCCGGCGTGTGTTCCAGCAGCCGGCCGAAGCTGAGCGTGTACTGGTGCGGCGCATGCAGCACCTCCGCATCCATGCCGGTCTCGTACAGATGGCGCGGCAGCAGCAGGCGGTCGGACTGCTTCAGCGCGGCCAGGCCGGGCAGGAACAAGGCCGGCTCCGGATTCGCCTTGCGGTGGCCGCGCAGCGGGCGTACCCACACCGGCTGGATCTGCGGCGACAGCCGCTCGACGCCCAGTTCGACCTGGCGCGCATCGCGCATGCGGATCCAGCGGATCGCGCCCAGCGACCACCCCGACGCCGTGCCGGCATGCAGCGCCAGCGGATCGCCCACCTTCAGGTTCAGCGGCGCATCCGGCGCGCCGGCGAGGGCGACGCCGGCCGCGCTGTCGTTGGTGACGGACCACACGGTGGCGTTGACGGCGACCGGCGAGGCGAACATCCCCTGGACGTCATGAATCGGCAGGCTCTCGTCTGGCTCGCTCTGCTCCGTACACGGGGTCTGTTCCAGCAGCCGGTGGATGGCGCTCACGCCGGCCACGACCTGCATCGTGCTGTCGGGCGCCGTCGGATAGCGCTTGTACGTGCGCTGGGCGGTGGTGCCCCATTCCTTGAGCAGCCGCTTGCACAGCGTCAGGCCGAGCGCGCGGTCCATCCCCGACGGCAGGTCGACCTGTTCCGGCGTCTCGCCCTTGCGCAGCCGTACCGCGGTTTCGTGCACGTGGCGGCACAGCGTATCGGTGTCCAGCCACAGGCCGCCCGGCTTGCCGCCGGCCGCGACCTGGGTCGGCGCAATGTCGCCGTCGGTGGACACCGGAAACCCGAGATGGTCGGCGACCGGCCCGTAGGTCAGTTCGGCGAGCGCGGCGAAACGGTCCAGGTAGAGCCGGGTATGGGCGAGCTCGACCGGACTCAGGTGCGGCGGATCGGCCAGCGCGATCAGCAAGGCCTGGCGGTAGCTCAGGCTGGTCGTCGGCACCCCGTCGGTCGGCAGCTCCGCCACATTCGAGACCTGCGCGTACGCATGGAGCTGGTGCAGGTCCTGCCACAGGCCGGCGGGTGGCGGCGTGTAGGTCATGAAACAGGCGGTCTGCAGGTCGCGCAGCGCGGCCGCCACCTGGGCGGCGAATTCGGCCAGGCGCCGGGGATTGGCGCGGCCGAAGCGCTGGTCGGTCAGGGCCATCAGCAGATGCTTGTAGCCGAGGCTGCGCTCGCGCTGCAGGTCGCGCAGCAGGGCGCCGACCTGCCGCTGCTGCGCATAGGGCGGCACCCCCGATTCGGCGAGCAGCGTTTCCAGGCTGGCGGCCACGCGCACGATCACGGGCCGGTACAGCGACAGCAGGGCATGGCGGTCGTCGGCGCCCAGCGGATGGCGGTTGAGGGCATACAGCGCGGCGAGCAGCTGCTGGGCCGCATCCGCCGGACTGGCGTAGGGCAGGCGGCCCAGCCACGCGGCCACGGTCTTCGGGCGGGTTTCGACGGTGGACTGGCTGAGCGGCTCGACCTGGGGAAGACTGAACGCGAGCATGCCGTTCAGTCGAACACGACGGTCTTGTTGGCGTACACCAGCACGCGGTTGTCGAGATGCCATTTCACCGCGCGCGACAGCACCACCTTTTCCAGGTCGGCGCCCTTGTTGATCAGGTCGTCGAGGCTGTCGCGGTGCGAGATGCGCGCCACGTCCTGCTCGATGATGGGGCCGTCGTCGAGCGTCTCGGTGACGTAGTGCGCGGTCGCGCCGATCAGCTTGACGCCGCGCTCGAACGCCCGGTGGTAGGGCTTGGCGCCGTGGAAGGCCGGCAGGAAGGAATGGTGGATGTTGATGATGCGGTTGGGGAAATGGCGGATGAAATCGGCCGACAGCACCTGCATGTAGCGCGCCAGCACGATGAAGTCGATCTTCTGGTCGCGCAGGATCGCCATCTGCGTCTGCTCGGCCTCGTGCTTGGCGTCCTTGTGCACGAGCAGGTGCTGGTAGGGCACGCGGTAGGCCTCGGCCAGCCAGCGCGTATCCTCGTGGTTGCTGAGGATGATCGGCAGCTCGCAATGCAGCTCGCCGCTCTGGTAGCGGTAGAGCAGGTCGGCCAGACAGTGGTCGAACTTCGACACGAACACCGCCAGGCGCGGCTTGCGGCTCGACTCGGCGAGCCGCCAGGTCATCCCGAAGCGCTCGGCGATGGGACCGAAGGCGGTGGCGAACTCGGCCAGGTCGAGGTTGAAGTCCGCCAGTTCCCATTCCACCCGCATCAGGAACAGCTTCAGCTCGGCGTCCTGGTGCTGGTCGGCATGCAGGATGTTGGCGTTGTGCGACAGCAGGAAATCGGCAATGGCGGCGACCAGCCCCTTCTGGTCGGGGCAGGAAATCAGCAGGACGGCGGTATGACGCATGGGCGGACCGGGCAGGTGTGGTTTTTTCGCCATCATAACCAAAATTACCCTGATTCTCTTAAGGGAAGCGGCCGTCGGGCCTCTCCCGGGGCCGGCCCGCGCCGGTTTTTTTGCCGCGCCGCGCAAAGATTCAGCAGTCTTTGCGCGGCGCGCGCGGCCTGCAGGCGGGCTGGACAAACCGGACTTCCCCGCGTTCCACGGCCCGGCCGGGCGTTTCGTGGCGCCAGCCCCTGTCCTGCCGCAGTGCTGCTCAAACTTTAGGCATCCCGTTCGGCAAAAACTTTGATTTGTCTTGGGATTTTCAGGGCCATGAAAAATCTTCTCCGGACACGCCGGTTCCGGGTTGACATGCCGGGCAGGACACCTAGAATTTGTATCCAGCCTCCGCCAACACCACAATATGTTGTGAATAAAACTGTTGGCGAGGGTCGGGCAAGCTGTGTATAAGGTGTGGATGTTTCGCACCCCGGCATGGCCAGCCCGGATTATCGTTACACCCACCACCAAGGAGCCCCCCTCGATGCTGAACGTCGCCACCGAATCCGCCGCATCCGCGCCCATTCCCCCCCTTGAGCCTGCCGACGTGGCAGTGATCGACACCCGCTATGCCGACTACAAGATCATCCGCCGCAACGGCGCGGTGGTCGGCTTTGCGCCGAACAAGATCGCCATCGCCGTGACCAAGGCCTTCATTGCGGTGCAGGGCGGGCAGGCGGCGGCGTCGGCGCGCATCCGCGAGCTGGTCGAATCGATCACCGGCCAGGTGACCGCGGCCCTGCTGCGGCGCGCGCCCAACGGCGGCACCTTCCACATCGAGGACATCCAGGACCAGGTCGAGCTCGCGCTGATGCGTTCGGGCGAGCACGAAGTCGCGCGCTCCTACGTGCTCTACCGCGAAAAGCGCACGCAGGAACGCGCCGCGCAGAAGGCCGCCGGCGTCCCCGAAGCCACCCTGCACGTGCTGGAAGACGGCCAGAAGAAGTCGCTCGACACCGCGCGCCTCACTGGCCTGCTGGCCGACGCCTGCACCGGGCTGGGCGACAACGTCAAGGCCGAGCCGATCATGCACACCGTGCTGCGCGACCTCTACGACGGCGTGCCGATGGCCGAAGTCGAGAAGGCGCTGGTGCTGGCCGCACGCTCGATGATCGAGCAGGACCCGGCGTATTCGCTGGTCACCGCGCGCCTGCTGCTCAATTCCATCCGCCACGAAGTGCTGGGCGAGGCCGTGACGCAGGCGCAGATGGGCACCCGCTACGCCGAGTATTTCCCGGCCTTCATCAAGAAGGGCATCGCCGCCGAACTGCTCGACGAGAAGCTCGGCCAGTTCGACCTTGCGCGCCTGGCCAAGGTGCTCGACGCCGGCCGCGACTACCAGTTCGGGTATCTGGGCCTGCAGACGCTGTACGACCGCTATTTCCTGCACATCGAAGAGTCGCGCATCGAACTGCCGCAGGCCTTCTTCATGCGCGTGGCGATGGGCCTCGCGATCAACGAGATCGACCGCGAAGCGCGCGCCATCGAGTTCTACCAGGTGCTGTCCTCGTTCGACTTCATGTCGTCGACGCCGACCCTGTTCAACGCCGGCACGCGTCATTCGCAATTGTCGTCCTGCTACCTGACCACCGTCACCGACGACCTCGACGGCATCTACCAGGCCATCAAGGAAAACGCCATGCTGCAGAAGTACGCAGGCGGCCTGGGCAACGACTGGACCCCGATCCGCGCCATGGGCTCGCGCATCAAGGGCACCAACGGCAAGTCGCAGGGCGTCGTGCCCTTCCTGAAAGTGGTCAACGACACCGCCGTCGCGGTCAACCAGGGCGGCAAGCGCAAGGGCGCGGTGTGCGCCTACCTCGAGACCTGGCACATGGACATCGAGGAATTCCTCGACCTGCGCAAGAACACCGGCGACGACCGCCGCCGCACCCACGACATGAACACCGCGAACTGGATTCCGGATCTCTTCATGCAGCGCGTGATGGAAGGCGGCGACTGGACCCTGTTCTCGCCCAACGACGTGCCCGACCTGCACGACCTCTACGGCCGCAAGTTCGCCGAAGCGTATTGCGAATACGAGCGCAAGGCCGACCGCGGCGAGATCAAGCTGTTCAAGCGCATCCCCGCCGTGCAGATGTGGCGCAAGATGCTGTCGATGCTGTTCGAGACCGGCCACCCCTGGATCACGTTCAAGGACCCGTGCAACATCCGCAGCCCGCAGCAGCACGTCGGCGTCGTCCACTCGTCCAACCTGTGCACCGAGATCACGCTCAACACCAACGACCATGAAGTCGCCGTGTGCAACCTCGGCTCGGTCAACCTCGTCAATCATTTGAAGGACGGCGCGCTCGACCTCGACAAGCTCAAGGCCACCATCCACACCGCGATGCGCATGCTCGACAACGTGGTCGACGTCAACTACTACGCCGTCGGCAAGGCGCGCAATTCCAACCTCAAGCACCGTCCGGTCGGCCTCGGCATCATGGGCTTCCAGGATGCGCTGCAGGAACTGCGCGTGCCCTACGCCTCGAACGAAGCCGTCGAATTCGCCGACCGCTCGATGGAAGCCGTCGCCTACTGGGCCTACTGGGCGTCCACGGAACTGGCTGAAGAGCGCGGCCGCTATTCCAGCTACGAAGGCAGCCTGTGGAGCCGCGGCATCCTGCCGCAGGATTCGCTGAAGCTGCTGGCCGAAGAACGCGGCGGCTACCTCGAAGTCGACACCAGCAGCACGCTCGACTGGAACAGCCTGCGCGAGCGCATCGGCCAGTACGGCATGCGCAACTCCAACTGCCTGGCGATCGCGCCGACCGCAACCATCGCCAACATCGTCGGCGTCTCCGCCTCGATCGAGCCGACGTATCAGAACATCTACGTCAAATCCAACCTGTCGGGCGAATTCACCGTCGCCAACAAGTACCTGGTCAACGACCTGAAGAAGCTCGGCCTGTGGGATGAAGTCATGGTCGCCGACATCAAGTACTTCGACGGCTCGCTGGCCAAGATCGACCGCATCCCGGCCGACATCCGTACCCTCTACGCCACCGCGTTCGAGATGGAAACCCACTGGCTGGTCGAGTGCGCCTCGCGCCGTCAGAAGTGGATCGACCAGGCGCAGAGCCTCAACATCTACATGGCCGGCGCCAGCGGCAAGAAGCTCGACGAGACCTACAAGCTGGCGTGGATTCGTGGTCTCAAGACCACCTATTACCTGCGCACCATGGGCGCCACCTCGGCGGAGAAATCCACCGGCAAGGGCGGCGAGCTCAATGCCGTGTCGGCGAGCGGCGGCGCGGGGGCGATGAGCAGCGGCGGTAGCGCGATGAACCGGGCTGCGGCCAACCTGCCGGAGCCGGAAATCGAAGGCAAGGCCTGCACCATGCGCCCGGGCGATCCCGGGTTCGAGGAATGCGAGGCGTGCCAGTAAAGAGGTAACCGGAGGAGGAGTGCAGAAGAGGCAGACCTGGCCAATGGATATTGACGCGATGTGCGTGGGTTCGTTGGCCGGGGGTAGCCCAGCGGCTAGTCACTTTCTTTGTCTCGCCAAAGAAAGTAACCAAAGAAAGGCGACCCCGCTGCGCCACCCCTTTCGGGGCGGGCCTCGACTGAACCGAGTCATCGGGGCGGCTGCGCAACTCGCCCTGGTGAGGCGCACAAAACGCGCCTCACTGCGGAGCTCGAACAGTGCTCGCCTTCATCCCCGTTGGCTCGGTTCAGTCGAGGTGGCGCAGAAGGGGAGAACGGCGGTGTGCAGAGGTAGTGATGCTTGTTATTCGCTATCCGTTGGGGTTTCGATGGCAGAACGACAAACTCACCACCGTTCGTGCTGAGCCTGTCGAAGCACTGCCAGCCAACCGCAAGACCGTGCAACAAAGATTGAAAGTCGGTGGTCACCCACCGTGGTTACAAGAACCAAAGGAGAGTAAAAACGATGCTGAATTTTGAAGAAGACTTCACCCCCGCCGCCCGTACCGTCGAGGTGCCGTCCTTCCTGCGCAAGGAATCCGCCGCGCCGGTCGCCCCGGCTGCCGAGGCCGCCCCGCAGGCCCGCCGCGTGCAGGCCGCCGACAAGCGCGTGATCAACGGCGCGACGGACGTGAACCAGCTCGTCCCCTTCAAATACAAATGGGCGTGGGAAAAATACCTCGCCGGCTGCGCCAACCACTGGATGCCGCAGGAAGTGAACATGTCGCGCGACATCGCGCAGTGGAAGGACCCCGCCGCGCTCACCGAAGACGAGCGCCGCCTGGTCAAGCGCAACCTCGGTTTCTTCGTCACCGCCGATTCGCTCGCCGCCAACAACATCGTGCTCGGCACCTACCGCCACATCACCGCGCCCGAGTGCCGCCAGTACCTGCTGCGCCAGGCGTTCGAAGAGGCCATCCACACCCACGCCTACCAGTACATCGTGGAAAGCCTGGGCCTCGACGAAGGCGAGATCTTCAACGCGTATCACGAAGTCGCCAGCATCCGCGACAAGGATGACTTCCTCATCCCCTTCATCGACACGCTGACCAACCCCGAATTCAAGACCGGCACCCCCGAGGCCGACCAGGCCCTGCTGAAGTCGCTGATCGTCTTCGCCTGCATCATGGAAGGTATCTTCTTCTATGTCGGCTTCGTGCAGATCCTCGCGCTGGGCCGCCAGAACAAGATGACCGGCGCCGCCGAGCAGTACCAGTACATCCTGCGCGACGAGTCCATGCACTGCAACTTCGGTATCGACCTCATCAACACCATCAAGCTGGAAAACCCCCACCTGTGGACCAGCGAGTTCAAGGCCGAAATCCGCGACCTGATCCAGAAGGGCGTCGAGCTGGAATTCCGCTACGCCGAAGACACCATGCCGCGCGGCGTGCTGGGCCTGAACTCGGCCCAGTTCAAGGAATACCTGCGCTTCATCGCCAACCGCCGCTGCCAGCAGATCGGGCTGGACGAGATGTTCCCCGGCGTCACCAACCCCTTCCCCTGGATGGCCGAGATGATCGACCTGAAGAAGGAGAAGAACTTCTTCGAAACGCGCGTCACGGAGTATCAGACGGGCGGGGCGTTGAGCTGGGATTGACCGGCTGAATGGAAAAAAGGCGCAGGGGACTGCGCCTTTTTTATTTGCCTGTCTGCAATCTTAGGAGAGTCGATGTTTAACAAAAAGACTGTAATGGTCATCGGCGCGGGGGCGAGCAATGAAGCTGGTTTGCCGACAGGGCATGAGCTCAAATCGAAAATAACTAGCCTGTTGGATTTTCAATTTGACTTTGGACAGATCAAAAAGGGTGACAGCTCTATCAATGAAGCGCTCCGGATACACCTAAAAAATTCGGATAGAGATGAGTTGGCAAGATACGCGCGCGCTGCATGGCACGTCCGAGATGCTATGCCGCAAGCAATATCAATTGATAATTTTATTGACGCGCACGGTGGTGACAAAAAAATCGAGCTGTGCGGGAAACTTGCAATTGTTCGTTCCATTTTGCAAGCAGAAAGACACAGCCTTTTGTATTTCGATCGCGTTCGATCCGACCGTCCGCATCCTGATTACAAAAGACTCGAGGATACTTGGTACAACAAATTCTTCCAGCTATTAACTGAGAACTGCCGTGTCGATGATCTATTTAACAGGATGGAACGCGTTGCACTGATCGTATTTAATTACGACCGCTGCATAGAGCAGTTTTTGTTCCATGCCCTGCAAAATTATTACAAGATTAGCGAAAAAGAGGCAGCAGAGCTGGTCAACCGGCTGGAGATTTACCATCCTTACGGAAAAGTTGGATTTATGCCATGGCAGCGGGCGGGCGAGGCTATTGAATTTGGGATGGAGCCAAGCTCGTCGCAGTTGCTTAGCCTAGCCGCACAAATTAAGACTTTTACAGAGGGCACTGATCCGACGTCGAGTGAGGTGACAAGTATTCGAAGGAGTCTGCTCGACTCAAACATAGTTGTATTCCTTGGTTTTGCTTTCCATCGACTGAACTTGGAACTTATTGCGCCCAAGCTTGATGGTGCAGTTGAACATAAATCAGCCGCATGTTTCGCTACAGCCAAAGGCATTTCGAGCTCAGACTGCAAAAGCCTAGAAAATGAGCTTAGGGAAATATTTGGTTTCCATCAGCATAAATTGAACATAAGAAATGACCTCGTCTGCAAGGGGCTTTTCCAAGAATACTGGCGAGGCCTTTCTTTATCGTAATAACAGAACGGGCAATAGAGGGAGGAAATTAAAGGGGTCAGCTTCGGATTGTTTTCTGCATCGAGGCTGCAGCGTATCGCTTGCGAAATTAAAGCGATGTTGCCCCCTTTAGTTCTTTACGGACCTGACCCCGTTGTCCGAGATTAATCAGATGTTGGCGTATGTATATTTAGATACGGAAACCCAGATTCCCTGCCAAGCGAAAGATATCAAGAGAAAGGTTCTGTTGGATGATTGCGGTGATCCACGTAAAGCTCCGCGGAAAAGGCATTGATCTCGGTGGTCTCATCAGACTCGGCCCCGCCGTAGTGCCTCAGCGAGCTCCGAATACGGGTAAGCCTACCCCCGGTATCAAATCGTATACGAAGGAGATGGCTGAACTAAGTGTTCACACTGGCGTTCCAAACCCGGGGGCACGGGCGATGTTTATATGGAATAACCAGCACACTTTCGAGGTAGTTCTGGAAACCTTTCACAATGGGAATTTGCTCAAGAGTTCGGAAATCGTGGTGCTCGCTCTTCAGCGGTACTTGAGGTCAGCAAAAGAAGACTTTCAGATCCATCTCGAACTACGTGCCCCGTTGGACGCTCAGACCTATCTCCGCGGACAACCTAACTCCCCTTGGTCACGCCTGTGGGAGGAGCTCCAGGGTGACATACGGCTACTTCTTATTGCGATCGTTCTGGTGGTCATTGCGAAGCTCTGGTTAGACCAGTATTTTCAGGAGTCGATCGCTGTAGCAATCGGTGTGCTTCTTAGCACTGTTTCTAAAGCACCCCCGATTTATACAAGCGCGCGGAAAAGAGGTTTGCACTGGAGGATCAATGAAGTTGACTAAATCCTTTGGCAAGGGACCAACCTTCGCTTCTGAGGAGAGGATCTTCCATGAGAAGGCCTTCGGTCAACTCGCAACCCTCTTTCCTCAAGTGGAGAGCGAATTAGTGTTGAGTTCACTTTCTGCCCCTACGATGAAGGTTGATCTAGCCGCAAAGTCAACGAACGGCGTATCGCTCGTGTTTGAAGAGAAATACTTACCCCCTGATTCGATGCTCTCCTATGGCGATGTTCCATCACTCTTCGCACTCAAGGGCGCACTTTCGACAATTAAGCCAGAACCTGTCCTTGTGCTTCTGACGTCCTTAGAGGTGGCATCTCCTCTAAGGCGACTACTTTTTCAGAGTCGAATCCTAGCAATCTGTCTCGGAAACAATGAATCCGAAACCGCATCACGACTCGACCAGGCCTTACGGGAGATTGATATTACGATTCCAGAACTTGTGAACATTAGGGGACAGACCACGGTTTCCAACTAAAGGGGTCAGCTTCGAATATGTTTTGGCAATAGCGACAATCAAAACCATCCTTATCCGGAGTCCATATGGCATCACAAAACAACGACAAGCTTGCAGTTCTTATTGATGCCGACAACGCCCAGGCATCGGTCATTCATGAACTGCTTGCCGAGGTGTCACGCTATGGGACAGCAAGCGTAAAGCGGGCCTACGGAGATTGGACCACGACGAACCTCAAAGGCTGGAAAGACGTCCTGCACAAAATGGCAATCCAGCCAATGCAGCAGTTCAGCTATACCACCGGCAAGAATTCCACCGACTCTTCGCTCATCATTGATGCCAAAACACCGGGGTCAGGTCTTGCGTTAACACAGTCACTCACCGGGCGGAGGCACCGATGGCAACGAGCCGTCACGTGAATTCGCACGCGCCTATTTCTTCCCCGCAGGTTCATCGCCCATGCGCCAGATATCCACATCCTGGCCCTGCTCGCGCAGGCGGTCCGCCTTGGCGGACAGGTAGCGCTGAAAGCTCGGCTCTTTTTCATAGGCGCCGCTCAGCACATAGGTAAGAATGCCCTGGGTATGGAACAGCTTGAAATAGGCTTCGGAGCGGATGATCTCCTTGCCCTTTGCATCGAACAGCACGATGGCGGGCGCATATTTGATGTCCAGCGCCCTGGCCCATGCGCGCGCCGTGGTGGCTTTTCCCTGCGGGGTGATCAGCGGCGTGTCCGACCACATGTTGAGCTGAATCGCATCGAACCCGGCAATGATGGCGCGCGTCTGCTTGTCCGACAGGATCCTGTCGTGCAATTCGGCGCAGGCGGGGCAATCGCGTTGCTCGAAGAACACCGCAACCGGCCTGGCCTTGCCCTTGCGCGCGAGATTGAAGGGCGGCTTCTTGAAGAAGGATTCCGCGATCAATTCGCTGCCTGTCGCAGGCGGCTGGTGCGCCGCGACGTAATCGAGGTAGTTGGAATCCTTCGTGCCCTGCGTCGCAAACTCCAGCGCAGTCATGAATCGGGCGGGCGGGATGTAGCCATTGAGCCGCAATACGGTTTGCCCGGCTTCGTCGAAAAACAGGATGGTGGGGGTGAATTGCACCTTGAGGCTGGCGGCAAACTGCTTCTCGGTCATGGATCGGTTGTCGAGCCCCACGACCTCGCGGTCGCCCCACATGTTGATGGCAATCACGTCAAAGTGCTTCCGCAGATAGGTTTCGATGTTCTTTTGCGAAAGATTGCGTTCGACCAGGGCATGGCAGTAGGGGCAGCCGTCCTGCGTGAACAGGATCATCACACGCCGGTTTCTGGATTGGGCTTCTGCAATATCGTCCCGGAGGCTGAGGAAGCTTGCCTTGAACCAGCTCGGGTATTCGGTCTGGACCGCGCCATGGAAAGCGCCCTCTTGCTTTTCCGCTGCGCCGGCAAGGCAGGAAAACAGGAGCAGGATGCATGCGAACCCCTTCAGGAAACGCGGCCAGTGCATCGAATGTGAAATCATGTGTTCTCCAGCTTGCCGATCAACGACGGTCTCGAATCGACCCAATCGACGCCCTGTCCGAATGGATCGCCGCAGCGTCGGGGTCTTGGCGCAGTCCGCAGTCTCGATCATAGGCGAATTGGGGTCCGAAGAACATTCGCGCGTCGGGTCGCGGGTGCGGATTGCATGCAGGGTCGACCAGGCAGGCTCGCGGAAACCTCGGGAGCACCGCTACCAATTTTTTTCGATCTTGCCCCCTTTGCTCCTGCGACCAGAGCCGATGCCGTTTTCCCGGCCGCCACAATCTGGTTGCGTCCGCAACGTTTGGCTTCATAGAGCGCGATGTCCGATGTGCGGATCAGCTCGGTAGGCGAGGCGACGGAAGCAAGCTCGGACGAAGACACGCCGAAACTCAGGGTGACCTGGCTGGCCACGGGCGAGGCTTCGTGGGGAAGGTCCAAGGCCAGAATACGCTCGCGTATCTGCTCGGCCACGGCTATCCCGCCGCTCAAATCAATCTGCGGCAGCAGCATCCCATCATTGCGGTCACCGGCTCGTCCGGTGCTGGCCTGTCCACGATCCGCCACGCGTTTAAGTTCATTTTCGAGCGCTTGAACATCAAACCCGCGAATAAATGGGGTCAGATACGATATTCATAGCCGAACAAGGGGGGGCAACCACGGTTTTGCGTGAGGGTGCTGTCAAAATCGTTGTCTGCCCCCCTGATACGCAGGCGAAAAGCGAATTGCCGGAATATTTATCGGATGGGCTCGCCTGGCGCTTCTTTCAACAGCCCCTCTTTTTCTTCTCGCTGTGTCTTCTTGGCATATACAACGGCCCATGCGTCCGCCTCGTACTCGCTCCAGGCAAAATTGTGGTCCTCTTTCTTCCAGGCATCAGCCACCTCCTGAAGTGGAGTTTCACCACCATTCTTTCGCGTCATAAGTTGCATGATTCCACCTTCTTCCAGTAAGGAACGTCCATTCTTCCAAGGCATACGCGCCAGCCCTTCGTGATCGGCACGAGGATGCGGCAGCGGCAAGCGCCATCGCAGCTGGCACGATCATCCTCATCATAGTCCTCTCTTGAGAAAACGCTCGAACATGGCGGCGCTGGTCGCCTTCTTCACGCATCGAAATCCTGCCGGACGCAGCGCCGGCGGGTTGACGGTGCTGTCGGGCGCGGCGGCAGCGGGCTATCAGATATGGATGCAGGGAGAACGGGGTCAGGTCTTGCATTGACGTATTGCCTTGCAAGACCCCAACCCCGACGTTTAATTTTGTTTGACACACAAACCCCAGTGAACTCAGGATAGCGCGCGTTTGGGGTGAGGCTCGTCGCATTCAAGCGAAATCAAAAGGGCCAAGGTCGAATTGTTTTGCTCTCGGAAGCGCCGCTACCCATTTTCGATCCCGGCCCCTTTGCTCCTGCGACCAGAACCGATTCCGTTTTCCCGGCCGCCACAATCTGGTTACGTCCGCAGCGTTTGGCTTCATAGAGCGCGATGTCCGATGTGCGGATCAGCTCGGCAGGCGAGGCGACGGAAGCAAGCTCGGACGAAGACACGCCGAAACTCAGGGTGACCTGGCTGGTCACGGGCGAGGCTTCGTGGGGAAGATTCAAGGCCAGGATATGCTCGCGTATCTGTTCGCCCACGGCGATCGCGCCGTTCAAATCCGTTTGCGGCAACAGGATCGCAAACTCTTCGCCGCCGATTCGGGCCGCCACATCGCCGGGGCGGGACAGCGCGTGGTACATGGCCTGTGCAACGTCCACCAGACACAGGTCGCCGGCCGGATGCCCGTAGTGGTCGTTGTATTCCTTGAAATGATCGATATCGGCCGTGATGAGTGCCAACGGCGCATTGTCGCGTTTTGCTCTTGCCCACTCCTTGCCGAGTTCTTCCTCGAACAGCCGCCTGTTCGGGATGCCGGTGAGACTGTCCAGACGGACCAGGTATTCCAGCGCCTGCGCCACCTCGCTTGATGAAAACAGCTCGCGGCGCAGCTTTTCCGCATCGCGGAACAGGCGGTGGACCTGGGCGGATGTGGCGAGCATGGTGAGACCGAAGATGACCATCATCAGGCCCATGACGAGATGGATGCGATCGCCCACCCACATCATTTGGATGGCGATGGGGACCACGACCGGAATGGCGAAGCACCCATAGGCGTGGTTCACGGACGACAGCAGCGGAACGGCGCCGGCCACCATTCCCCCCAGTACAAATGCGAGCACGACCTGGTGCGGGAAGGAACCGGGATGAAACAGGAGAATGCCGGATAGCCCCCACACCACGCCGGCCGCGCATGCGCCTGCCACGAAATACTTCGTCCAGACAGCCAGATCCGGATCGCTTCTGGGAGAGGCGTTTCCAAACGCCCGCAAGCTGAGGAATCGCGCCCCGGTGACGGCGACCAGCAGGCCTGACCAGCTTAGTAGGACGGGTGTGGGCACGGCGCCCCACAGAACCGCGGCAAGAATGAATCCGTTTGCCAGGTTGGCGATCAGCGATATGGGGAGCTGACGAAAGCTCTGCACAATCTGCGGCACCAGGATGCCCGGATCCTGGGGGTCTGAAGCGGGTCGAACAGGGTTGTCCAAGGGCGAGCTCCCTTGACGAGGTTTCCGGACGCATCTCGCCTGCGCACGCGCGTCTATCCAATATAGGCCAAGTTGCGCGGATCATGGTTCGGGCATACGCATGAACTGCGACGTCGGGGCGACGTGAACGGGACCAGGCCCGAATGGATTCCAGCCCGCAAAACCAGGAGACAGGCCACCGGGTAATCAAGGGGGCCAGTCCCTTTGATTGCCCTTGATTGCACGCATTCGTAGGGATAGGCGTAGGATGGGTTGTCCCAATGAAGCAGGACGGCAAGCGCATCAACATCGATCACCCCCCACCGCAATCGAGCTACAGGAAAATACGACCATGGCCCAAAAAGAAGCTGTCCTCGCCTCTGAAAATCCCCAGGTGACCGATCTGCTCCATCAACTGCGCGCAGCCTCGACCCCCGAGGCGCAGCGCGATGTGATGGTTAAAACCATCCTTGCCGGCCGCAACAATGAGATCAGCGTGGCAGAAGGCAAGGTGGTGAGTCTGGAATTCGTCAGAATCAACGCCGAAGCGCAGGCGCGCTCGAAGGATGAGCGGGCACGATTGAAGGCCGCCCGGCAAACCGTTGACTGATCCTGGGTCAAAGGGGCCAGGCTTGAATGGGCGCCACGCGCTTGACGGGCCCCGGGTCTCGCGAGGTGCGGATTCTGTTCTTCGCGGGATGCGCGGGTTAAACTTTCGGCTCTACGACCTTCTGGCCAATCCGGGGGAATAACCGATCATGTCCCAGCAGCATCCCATCATTGCTGTGACCGGCTCGTCCGGTGCCGGCCTGTCCACGATACGCCACGCGTTCAAGTTCATTTTCGAGCGCCTGAACATCAAGCCCGCGATCGTTCATGGCGACGGTTTCCGGCGTTATACCGATCGGCAGTTCGCCGCCTTGCTCGACGAAGCGCGGCGCAGCGGCCGCAACATTTCCTGGTTCGGGCCCGAGTGCAATCATTTCCCGGAGCTGGAGTCGTTCTTCCGGACCTATGGCGAATGCGGCAGCGGGGTGGTTCGCCAGTATGCGCACACGGCCGAGCACGGCGAGGAACTGGGGGTGCAGGCAGGCGAGTTTACGCCCTGGGCCCCCCTGCCGCCGGGCAGCGATCTCCTGTTCTACGAGGGGCAGCATGGCGGCCTGATGGCCAACACCTGGACCCGCCGCAAGATCGAATCGCGTCACTTTCCGCCGGAAATAGACCGTCGCGTGGGACGCCAGGGCGTCGATGTGGCCCAGCATGTGGACCTGCTGATCGGCGTGGCGCCTGCCATCAACCTGGAGTGGATACAGAAGATCCACCGCGACTGCAAAAAGGGCACGTGCTCGCCCGAAGAATCGGTGGAAACCATCCTGCGCCGCATGGACGACTACATCCATTACATCGTGCCCCAGTTCGGCCTGACCGACATCAATATCCAGCGCATGCCGCTGGTGGACACCTCCGACCCGTTCATTGCACGCGACGTGCCGCTGGCCGACGAATCGCTCTGCGTCATCCACTTCCGCGACCGCGAGCGCCATGATTTTCCCGAGTTGCTCAGGCGCATTCCCGGCGCCTACATGTCGCGCCCGACCACCATGGTGGTTCCCAACAATGACCTGCGCCTGGCCCTCGGCATGATTTGCGGCCCGATTCTGGCCAGGTTCATGGAGGCGCGCAGCGAAACAGCAGGCTTGGGTCAGGCCACGGTTTCCCCGTGAATTGACCCGTCAAATCAGTGGGGTCTGGAAGACCCGGCAAAAGCTCGATCATCACGCTCTCCTTCGCGATTCACACAACCGGCGTTCAGCCCGGGAATGGCGGCACGACCGGTTCGCGGGTTTGACGGCCTGCACTGCCGGTAGCCGGCGATTTACGCCTCGTCAGGGTCCGCGGGCGCACCGGATTTTCCAAATACCTGTGCGACCAGGGGGATCGTGGTGGCGATGCCCACCGCAAGAAGCGTCCAGCCGACAGCACGTCGCTGGTCCGGATTCAATCGGTTGCAAAGCAGCAGGGCGAGGCCCGCGCCTGCTGCTGCCCGCGTGCCGGCGATCAATCCGATTTCCGGAATGGTCAGGTTTGCGTGTTTCATCATGTGCCTCTCTATCTGTATGTCAGGCCAGGTAAGCTTTGGCTTCTTCGCCCGGATTGGGCAGACCCGCGATACGCCAGGCTTGGCGCGGGGAACGGAACAGCTGATGCAGACAATCCGCGTCGAGACCGTTGAGGTGGCAAATATGGCTCAAGGCCGTGACCGCCCCGAATTTGTGAAATTCCTCGCGCAAGGTCAGTAGCAACTGCCGCTGCAAGTCGTCCATTTCTCCCAGGCCCTCGGAATTCGCGATACGCTGCGCCAGCGCGATATCCCATTGTTCGGGGCGGGTAAAGAAACCATCCTTGTCAAAAAGGACACTCGGATCTTTCGCGGCGGCCGGGTTCATGCGCTTGTCCTGTGTGCAGGGTTGCTGTTGTCAGCGCCACCCCGTCAATCAATGCCGGTTACGCGGCACGATGGCTAATCGGAAACGATGGCCAAATGATGCCGATAAGGACGACGATTGGCAGCGAGAGGGCGTCCGAATTCCGTGTAAGCCCTGTCTGAAAATGGGAGCAGGGCTTCCCGCGCGAGTTGAAGTGGCTAGGTCAAAGGGGGCAGGTGCTGTCGCGCCCCGCTTGCGGGAAGCCGCCTGCCAGGTAGGGGCAGGAGACGTTCCAGGCTATGTGGCATAAGGTAGGCATGCTGATGCGGCCGGAACCTCCGTCCGTCCCGGCGGTTCATTCTCAATCCGGAGGTAGAAAGGGCTTGCTGCGATGAGCGAATTGACTATCTGGACCTACGACTGGGTGCCTGAAGGTCCGCGTGGTTTTGTGCGTGATCTGAGGCTGAGGTGGGCGTGCGAAGAAGCCGGTCTCAGCTACGCTGTCCGCACGGTTCCATTCGACGGCCCTGATCCCTATCATCTCGCGCGCCAGCCTTTTGGCCAGGTCCCGTTCCTGAGCGACGGGGAACTGGAGATGTTCGAAAGCGGTGCCGGGCTGCTGCATCTGGCCCGGAAAAGCGACACGCTGATGCCGCGCGATCCGGGTGGCGAAGCGGAAACGCTGCAATGGACGATCGCCGCGCTCAACTCGATCGAGATGGTCTCCGTACCGTGGTGGTTTCTGAAGATCTCCGGCGACGAGAATAATGGGCTTGGCGCATGGATGGGCACGCGTCTCGACCAGCTCGAAAAAGTACTGGGCGGGCGAGCATGGCTCGCGGCGGGCCGCTTCACGATCGCCGACCTGCTGATGGCGGACGTGTTGCGCGTTCCGGACGTCCGTGCTTTCGGCGACCGGCCGGCGACCGAGGCCTATGTGGCGCGTGTCACGGATCGCCCCGCTTTCAAAAAGGCCCGGGCCGACCAGATGGATCATTTCGAGGCCGCCGACGAGAAGCGGACGAAATGAATCAAACGGACCGGGCTCGAGCGATTGGCCTTCGATAAACCCGGGGGACGCGTTTCACGCCGCGTGCCTTATTTCGCGAAATCGTCGGGCCCAAAGATCTGCCGGATCTCGATGGTGTCGCCTTCGTCCGCCGGGCAGCGCTGCGCCCACTTCACCACCTCTTCCTTGGACGGCGCCTCCACCAGCCAGTAACCGCCCAGCACTTCTTTCGCTTCGATGAACGGTCCGTCGGTGACGGTGGGCTTGCCTTGGGCGAACGACACGCGCGCCCCCTTGGCCAGCGGATGCAGGCCGTTGAGCGATTCGATTTTGAGCGCCTTGCCCATTTCCTCGTTGAACCGTCCCATCGCTTCCATTTTCTTGAGGTCCGGCGTGAAGTCCAGCGCCGGTTTGCCGCCTTGGTAAAGAGCGGGAATCATCAGCATCATGAATTGCATGGTCATCTCCTTTCGGGTTGTCGATAACCAGGACGACGTTTGAGAGGGGGCCGAATCGACAACCGATAATTTTTTTGAGAATAAAAGGAATAAAAGGGGCCAGGCTCCTTATTCGGCAATAAGGGATCGACTTCGGGTTATCCATCCGGGTATTGGATTCGGCAACGCAAAACCATGGCGACCAGAATGCCCCTGAAGTTCGCCATGCGAGACCGCACCGGGCGGATCGCCGCTACATGTGGTCGGCAAGCGCGCTCTGGGTTATCCTCGCGGCCAAGCCGTCTCCGGTCGATCCGTCAATCGCCAGGCCTGCAGGAGGCGGTCAGGTATTTCAAAGCCTGGCGTTGTTCATAACAGGGGAGCCATACATGAAAAAAATTGCAGTCGTCCTTGCCATGATGTCGCTGAGCGCATGCTCGACCTTCACGCCGCCGCGCTACAGCATTTCCGCTGACACTAACGTGGCCCTGAAGTCGATTGGCATAGGCAATATCAACGTGGGCGCGTTCACGGGGCCATCGACTTTTGACAGGGCCTGTCGGGGCGCCGGTCCGATCGCGCCGCCCGACAACATGAGCTTCGAGGCCTACATCCAGAAAGCGCTTGCGGACGAGTTGAAGGTCGCAGGCGTGTTCGATGACAAGACGCCGAAGATCACGCTCACCGGCAGCCTGGAAACCCTCAGTTTTTCCTCGTCACGCGGACTCACCGGTGGCCAGTGGGATATCGGCTTGCGTCTCAAGTCGTCGAACGGCAAATCGCTTTTCGTCTCGGAACATTATGAGTTCGAGAGCGGATTCATCGCCGACACGGCATGCAAGCAGACGGCCGAAGCCTATTTTCCGGCGGTTCAGAACGTGATTGGCAAAGCGATCAGAAACCCGGACTTCAAGGCGCTTCTTGCTCAATCACAGTAGCGGATCTCTTTTGCTGCCAATGTTCACGTCGTTATCGTGATAAGCGGGATCCGGCCGGACCCGCACGAGGCGCAATGAACCGATTTATGGGAGCGGACCTTCGGAGTCAGGATCGAATCATGGGGCCAGGTCTTGCCTTCTGCCGCAAGAGGCAAGACTGACCCGCATGGATATGCCTGAGCCCGTGGATATGCGTGCCAACTGACGTACTGCGGGCGCCTTTCTGTGCGCGACCTGTCCGCTTACGGACTGACGTGTTCTCGATGCCGCCGACGCCGGCGGGGCACTGGGACAATCTACTTGGATGTGGGAGAAAAAATCCCGCTCCAACTGCTGGTCGCGATACGCAACT
The DNA here is from genome assembly GCA_043821985.1 of Pseudomonadota bacterium. GTDB lineage: Bacteria > Pseudomonadota > Gammaproteobacteria > Burkholderiales > Thiobacillaceae > Thiobacillus. The sequence goes on along the minus strand of JBDRCF010000038.1, from coordinate 53,095 downwards.
GGTCTGACCCGAACTTCGTCAGCTTGAATTTTCCACCGTTTTTTAATGCAAGGCGCAAAAGCCAGCTGGCCGCCGGCCCCAGGCGAATCTGCTCCCCGCTGAACCGGGCTTCGAAATCCGTACCTGTTTTGCAAATGACGCCACGGCTCTCTGCCCAAAGGCCTTCTCCGGTTTTGGTGAATTCCATAAAAAGAGCACCATGGTTTTCAACAATGGACATCACCAGAGGTTTGCCGTCATCCATCGTGGTCTCTTCCCATTTCAGGGGGAAGACAGGGTTGCCGAGCATGACGCCCAATTCGCCGACCGTTGCTGCACAGGTTGGCGAAGCATGCGCTTCGCCATGCCAAGCCAGAAGCAATGGCAGGTAAAACAGGATATATTTTCGGCGCATGGCGAGATTCCGTTTCTCTGGATGAGAGCACTGGAGAAAACAGTCTAACCACACAACCTGATCTATTTCATGACGGTTTCAGCGTTGGAGAACCATGTCCAGGATCAGTTTGCTTACGCCGCTCTGCCTGGGCTGGGACCATAGCGGGCAGACACCCTCCGCCTGCCATCCACACCCCATGCGACTCTCCCGACTTGATTTCGCTGACCGGGAAACCCGGGAATCCCAGGGTCAGGGATGCGTGTACCCCAACACCAACAGCAGCAGCGCCGTGATGGCCATGCCCGCGTGGAGGCTGACGCCCATCATCGGCGGCGGCGAGCGATGTTCGCGATTGCCCATGCGCAGGGCCAGCAGAACCAGCCCGCCGGCCAGCGCCAGAACGAACAGCAGTGCCGCATCGTTGTACAACATGTGAACGGGACTGCTGAAGATATGCCTTCCCAACAGGATCAGGCCCAGCAGGGCGACGCCGGCGTGCGCCGCCGCCAGGGCCCGGGAACCGCGTCGATAGCGCACGCCCAGCACCACGAGCCACAGGCCCAGCACCACCGCCAGGCAAAACAGAACGATTGCGGCAAGGATCATGTGTTCTCCATCAAAGCGTGCGATACAAGCTTGAATACGACGGGGTTTAATCGGACTGAGCGCTCGAAGCGCGCCTTCGAACCTTGCGCGCGACCTCGTAGGGGGCGAGCAGGCTGAAGACCCGTCAAATGGGGCGTCGTTCCATGCGTCTGAAAAAAACACTTAACCAGTCGGCCCGGGAGGGGTGCCCGATCGCTGCCGGAGTGGCGTGAGGATGTCCGCCAGGCCGTTGTGATCGATTTCCTGCATCAGGGCCAGCAGACGGCCAATTTCACCGGCAGGGAATCCGTTGCGCGCGAACCAGTTGAGGTAATTGCCCGGCAGGTCCGCAATGATCCGGCCCTTGTGCATGCCAAATGGCATCTCCCGGGTGACAAGCAATTCCAGGTCCTTTGGATTCATGTTACCCACTGCCTTGGCATCGAATAAATGGGGGCAGACTGCCCTGACCCCTTCATCCCTGTTTTGCCAATCGATGTGTCGCGCCCAGAACCGCGCCGATCGTCACCAGCACGACGCCGGAAATGGTCACGGCATCGAGGGATTCCTTCAACAATGGCACGGCTGCGACCGCCGAGATGCCGGGAACCATGGCCAGCATGAGCGTTGCCTTTTGCGGCCCGATGTTGTGGATGGCGTAGGTGAAGAGCAGGCCGGCAATCGAGGCGGCCAGGATGCCCTGATAAACGCCTTGCAACAGAATGAAGGACAGGGAAACAGTGGTGATGGCCTTGGGCAGGAACAGGAGATAAACCGGCGTGTAGACAACCATGGAAATCACGGAGACCCCGACCGTTGCTTCGATGGGTGGGACATGCCAATGCTTGAGCAACAAGACGAAGCTTGCGAAGCTGATTGCGGCAAGGAGAAAGAACACATCCCCCACCCATTGATGGGCGGGGGCGCCGGAAAGCTGCCCCAGGCTGTGGATGCCGATCAGCACGATCCCCAAACCTGCGACCAGCAGGGCGAATTCGGTCCGGATGCCAGGGCGGTGCCCGAGTATGAGCCAGGCGATCAATGCACTCGCAAAGGGAATGCCGCCATTGACCAGGATGCCCGCATGCGCGGCCGGCGCAAGGGCAAAGCCCGAGTAGATGAATAACGTGTAACCCGTGCCGCCAATCGCGGCAAGCACGGCAAGCCGCGGCCACTTGAGGCGGTTCCATCGGGTCAGCACAAATGGAAGAAACACCATTCCCGAGACGACAAAACGGATGGCCACCATGTCATAGGGCGTAAGCGGGCTGCGTCCGCCCAGCCGGGAGACGATGTTGAACCCGGACCAGATCATGACGACCACAACTGCAGCCGCAAAGCCTTTGAGCAGGTGGAGACGGTGGACCGGAATAGTGAGATCTGCATCTGTCATGCGATGGGTTTCCGGGATGGACGGGAGCGCTCACATTACCACTGACCACTCAATCGATCGCGTCGCGAACCCAGGCGGCAGCCGCACGAAAAAAAGAAGGTTCCGCGATCGTTTGTGCGCTTGATGCTCCGGACTGGCGTGACTGTTGCTAGCGGCGCACCCGTTCAATACGGCGTGCCGTCCTGGTGGAAGAAGCGCCACTCGTCATCGACGAAGGTGGCGAACAGGTCGTCGTCGGGGTAGGTCACTTCGTCGCCCGGCGTGCGGTCGCCGATTTCCAGATACAGCACGTCTTCGCCGGTTTCGTTCAGCAGCTGGCTGGCATTGCCGGTGGCTGCCTTGAAACCGGCGCACATGCCGGGCGCCAGGCGCACGCTGCCTGCGTCGGTGCGCAGGGTGGGCGATCCGGCGAGGACGTAGATCAGTTCGTCCTGCCGGGAATGCGCATGGCGCAAGGCCGAGACTGCACCGGGCGCCAGGCGCGTGAGGTTGACGCCGAAGTTCGTCAGGCCGAAGGCATCGCCCAGGGCGCGCTTCTCGCGTCCCGCCAGCCGTTCGCCCAGAAAAGCCTGGATCGACTGGGGGTAGGTCGAGGGACGGCCGCGCGGCGGAATGTCGAGGGCGACGAGGGTGGAGGGCGTCATGCGGTTTTCTCCCGTTGATGGCGTGTGTGTGATGCGGGTCAGGCGCGCCGTGTGAGTTTGCCGAGTGCTTCCAGCGCCTGTTCGACCCGCGTATCCCAGGGCAGGGCGGCCACCAGCCGCATGCAGTTGCGATAGCGGCCCTGCGGCGAGAAGAGGTTGCCCGGGGTGAAACTGATGCCTTGCTGCAGGGCCTTGTCGTGAAGCGCGAGCGTGTCGATGTGCTCCGGCAGTTCGACCCAGAGCACGAAGCCGCCGTCGGGGCGCGAGGTCCGGGTGCCGGCCGGAAAATGCCGTGCGATGTGCGCCTGCATGCGTGCCAGGTTGTCGGCGTAGGTGCGGCGCACCTTGTTCAGGTGGCGTTCGTAGCGTCCGTCCGCCAGATAGTGGGCCACGGCCAGCTGCGGCAGGGTGGCGCTGGACAGGGTGCTGACGTACTTCAGGTGCTCGACGGCCTTGCGCCAGCGTCCCGGCACGATCCAGCCGACGCGGTAGCCGGGGGCGATGGTCTTGGAGAACGAGGCGCAGAGCAGGACGTTGTCCGCGTGGTCGTAGGCCTTGGCCGGACGCGGCCGCTGGCGTCCATGCGCGAGGTCGCCGTAGATGTCGTCCTCGATGAGCGGAATGCCGCGCGCGGCCAGCATCTTCACCAGCCGGGTCTTGTGGGCGTCGGGCATGAGGCTGCCGGTGGGGTTGCTGAAATTGCTCACGACGGTCACGGCCTTGACCGGCCAGCGTTCCAGGGCCAGGGCCAGGGCGTCGAGGCTGATGCCTTCGACCGGGTCGCTGGGGATTTCCAGTGCCTGCATGCCCAGGGACTCGATCGCCTGCAGGGTGCCGAAGAAGGCGGGGCTCTCGATGGCGATGATGTCGCCGGCCTTGGCCACGGCGCGCAGGGCGAGGTTCAGGGCTTCCTGGCAACCGTCGGTGATGACCACGTCGTCCGGGCCGAAGGCGCAGCCGCGTTCGGCGGCGCGTTGCGCGATCCGTATCCGCAGGGGCTCTTCTCCGGGGGGAAAGCTGTAGCGGCTGGCAACGTCGTTGCTGTCGCGCAGGCAGCGGTTGAAGGCGGCGCGCAGGTCGGCCAGCGGAAGATAGCCGGGGTGGGGGGTGGCCGCCCCCAGCGACACGAGGTCGGGCCGCAGCGCGTTGCGGCACAGGCGCAGGGCGACTTCGGTGACGTTGACCGTGCAGGGGCCCTCGGCACTGTCGTTGCCTTTTGCGGGAGGCAGCGAGGATTCGGGGTGGCGGGCGAAGAATCCGGATTGCGGCCGGGCTTCCAGCCAGCCGTGGCTTTCCAGCAGCCGGTAGGCCGACACCGCCGTGTTCTGGCTGACCCGGTGCTGTTCGGACAGCCTTCTGACGGAGGGCAGGCGGTCGCCGGGCTGGTATACGCCCTGGCGGATGGCGTTCTTCACGTGCGTCGCGAGGTTTTCGTACAAGTTCATTGCAGCCTCCTGTGTGGCCAGTGTAGGGCCAGTACCATGCCCGGATGCAGTACACGCGATGCCGATCCCGATGGATACAGTTGGGCTCCGTGTGCAACTGTAACCTAACAAAATCGGTTTTTCTGCATCTGTATCGAGGTGCCGCGCCTGCCTAGTATTCCGGGCATGGATGGCAACACACGACAGCAAGGCAACGCGGATGTCCGGCAGCTTGTGCGCCGGGCGGAAGCCTTGCGCAGGCGCTATATCCGGAGGCTTGTACGCAGAATCCTGCGGCGCCTGACTGTTGCCATGGCCTGCCGGCGGGCCGAGTCCGAACTTGGCGCGTTGAGCGACCGGGCACTGCATGATCTGGGCGTTGACCGGGGTGGCATCATGTACGCGGTCCGCTATGGCCGAAGGGAACGCCGGGCGCGCGCACTGCGTCGGCTGCTGGTTTCGGCACGACAATTGGGAACGTACATCTGGAATCGGAGGACACGTGATCACGAAAGCGCAAGCCGACAGAGTCGGCAAGGAGTGGATCGAAGCCTGGAACAGCCATGACCTGGACCGGATCCTGTCGCACTACAGCGAGGACTTCGTGATGTCTTCCCCGCATATTGCCGTGATCGCGGGCGAGCCGAGCGGCGTGCTCAAGGGAAAACGCGCGGTGGGGGACTACTGGAGACAGGCCCTGTCGCGCGTCCCCGACCTGCACTTCGAACTGCTGGCGACGTTTGCCGGAGCGGACAGCGTGGCGATCCACTACAACGGCGTGCGGGGTCCCGTGATCGAAGTGCTGTTCTTCGATGCCGGCGGCCTCGTCGAGCGGGCGGCGGCGCACTATCTGCCGTAGCGCGGGTATTTTCCGTTCTGCCGGGCGAATTCCGGGACTCCCGGGTGCGGTGATGACGCCGCCGCACTGCAGTGCCGTATCCTTAAAATGGCAATTCCAACGCCTTGCACAGATAGCCCATGAAAGACGCGGACTGCGCAAACCGTTCGGCGACGTTCGAGTAGAATCCCCTGGCGCGAACCGCCGCGTCGGTCAGAGGGGACAGGGCAAGAAAATCCTTGCGCTTCAGGTCAGTCAGCATGGGATGGTCCTTGGCATAGCCACGCGGCGCATGTGTCAGGGAATCGCCTGCGAGCGCGAAGGTCCGGCTGAAAACCGTGCCGTCGCGAACGGCGAGCCAGGCATCCCCCTTGTCGGCGATCGCATCGCGGATCTTGCCCAGGGCATGCATGTCCGGTCGCCACAGGCCCGCGCCGACAAAACAATCGCCGGGTTCGATGTGCAGGTAGAAACCCGGGGCATGTACGTCTTTACCTGTCTCATGCCGGAACTGAATTCCGATATTGGTTTTGAAGGGGCGTTTGTCGCGGCCGAAACGTATGTCGCGATTGACCCGCATCAATGCACCTCCCGCCTTGCGCGGCAGGGCGAGAAAATGCGGCGAAATCATTGCGAGATCGGTCGCGATGTCACTGATGAAGTTCAAGGCTGGCGTGCGTACCATCGCTTCATAGTCCGGTTTGTGTTCGTCGAACCACTCGCGTCGATTGTTGGCGGCTAGTGCGGTGAGAAAGTCGAATGTGTCCTGTGTGAAGTAACGGTTTGCCATGTTTCGCCCTGTTTCGTTAATGGGTGGTCGACCGTATGGCCGTCCGCAGATTTCGAATCACGGCAAGGCGACCCCACCCTGCGGAGTCGCACTCCCTAATGCCCGCATGGGCGGTCGGCGCGAATGGACAGCCCGGGTACACCTGTAACCCGTAGCTAATGCCGCCCAGCACGGCCAGTCGCGGTCACTTGAGGCGCTGCCATCGGGCCAGCATAAATGGAAGACACACGATTTGCGATGTGATACCGGGATAAGCGGTGCCGGTTACGACGCGGTCTCAACGAACCAAAAGGATCCGCTCAGTATGGTGCGAGCGCTAGGAATCAGGCAATTCGAACCAGGCAATTCAAAGAAGCAGGATCGCCCGCCGCTTCACAGCACGGCGTCGAACCCCTCGAATTGCGGCGGGCCCAGATAAATACCCTTGGAGGCGCCTGCATTGGCATGGGCCTGACGGAAGGCCTCGGATTTGGTCCAGTCTTCGAAAGCGGCCCTTGACTCCCAGATCGAATGCGATGCGAAGAGCGAGAATTCGTCATTGCCGGCCCCCTGCAGCAGATTGAAGGTCTTGAATCCCGGTACCTGAGCGAGATGGGTCTCGCGGTTGCGCCATATCTCGATGAATTCCGCTTCTTTACCCGGTGCAATCTTGAATCGGTTCATTGCTACAAACATCTTGGAATCCTTTCGCAAACGGTGATGCCTGTCAGGACGGTGTCAATCCATGCCATGTCCAGCATGGATCCCGCAGATGCGACAGATCGTACGGTAAAACGTTTCATTTTTGCATCGTGCGAGGAGCCGCTTAATATCCATCAGATCTTTGGATATCCCTTCAGTGCGAGGTCTTGAGTCGCTCTATTCCGTTGCGTGCAGGCCCGGGGCACAGAGGGGGCGCTGTGAGACCGGTCTCGCGGTCGCGGACTGGCGCTGCGTTAGACTGCGCAAGGAAGAACAAAAAATGGAGACTTTTGGAATTGAGAGACGAACAAACCGATCCGCATATCGTCCGGCGGATCCAGAATGCGATCGACATGCTGCCCAGTCCGATCTTCATCAAGGACGCGGACTGCCGCTACATTGCCTGCAACCGCGCCTTCGAGAAATACATCGGCCTGTCGCGTGCCAGGATCATCGGCGCGACGGTTCATGATGTCGCCCCCGCCGAACTGGCCGCCATCTACGAGAAGGCGGATCGCGACCTGCTGGCCGACGGCGGGACGCAAACTTACGAAACCAACGTGTGCTACGCCGACGGCAGCGTCCACGATGTCATCTTCTACAAGTCGGTGTTTTACGATGCGGACGGTCAGCCCGACGGCATCTCGGGGGTGATCCTCGACATCACCGAGCGCAAGCGCCTGGAAGACGAACTTGCGCAGGCGGCCCGCGAGGATTTCCTGACCGGCGCGGTGAATCTGCGCACCTTCTACGAACTGGCCAACCAGGAGTTCGCGCGCTTCAAGCGCACGGGCGAGGCGTTTTCCCTGCTGGTGCTGGACCTCGACCGTTTCAAGAAGATCAACGACACGCTCGGTCACGAAGCGGGCGATGACGCGCTGCGGAAATTCGTCCAGATCGTCAGGCGCAATCTGCGCGAGCAGGATATTTTTGCCCGAACGGGAGGCGATGAGTTCAGGCTGCTGCTGCCCGGCACGTCCCAGGCCGGGGCGATCGTGCTGGCCGAGAAAATTCGTGGCGAGGTGAACCAGGTGAGCCTGCACGCGCGGCACGGCAGCGTCAACTTGTCCATGAGCGCCGGGCTGTGCCGATGCCATCCGGATGACGCCGGCATCGACGACATCGTCCGCCGTGCCGACGCCGCGCTCTACGAGGCAAAAGCGGCGGGGCGCAACGCGGTCATGGCCCATCCTGGCGGCCAGCGTCGCGCAACCTGAAGTTCGTGTTGCGTGGTACGGCTTCTCAGGGCCGTATATCTTCCGCCAGCGGCAGCACGTCGTTCACTGCGTAATGCCGGTCCCGTATGCGCTCGTTCAGGCCGTCGATTCTCGATTGCGGATGCGGATGGGAGGCGAGCAGGTAGGGGAGATGGCCGCCTGCCGTCCTGGCGAGGCGAGAGAAGAATGTCGTCGCGCCGCCCGCGTGCCCGTAGCGTCTGACCAGCAGATCCACTCCATACTGATCGGCAGCGGCCTCCTGGCTCTGGGAGTACTGCGCCTGAAACGTCAGCAGTGTCTGCGAGACCAGATCGCTGACGCCGCTGTCCTCGCCCAGCAACATTCCGGTAGCAACGGCGATTCCCAAACCTCGGCCCAATCCGCGCAGATGATCACGATGCGCGAAATGGCCGAGTTCGTGCGCCAGTACCATGGCCAGTTCGTTTTCCGATTGCACTTTGTTCAGCAGGCCGGAATAGACCACGATATTCCCGCCTGGCAGGGCGACGGCGTTGACCGCGTCGGTCTTGGCCGTGAAGACGCGGAAGGAATACTGGTGCAATGGGGAATCGACCGGCAGGCTGGCGAGGAGGGACTGCAGGCGTGCCTCCAGGGCCGCGTTTTCTTCGCCCGGCACCTTCTTCAGCATTTGCCGGCCGAGCCAGGTCTCCACGCTGACGGGCACTTTGGAGACGGCCAGATCGGCGCTGAAACCAAGAATCAGGACCAGCATGCCGAGCAGCAAGACCATGCCCCCGAGCATCCAGAGCAGTTCCTTCAGGGGGTGCGTCCTTGCGACATTGACGTTCCCCTCAAGGGCTTTCGGGGTGAATTTCACGGGGTTCGCCGGATGATGGCGGTGCCGTAGGCAATGGCCTCCACGCTGCCAACCTGTCTTTTCGAATCGGCACTTTGTCCGATGGCGGCGGTTTCCAGGCGCATGTTGAGGACCATGTCGGCGCCCAGTTCGCGTGCGCTTTCCTTCATTCTCAGGATGGCCTCCCTGCGCGCCCGGTCGACAAGAGTCTCGTAAGCAGCGACACGGCCGCCGAAGAAGTTGCGCAGGATCGCCATGAGCCGTTTGAAGTAGTCGATGGAGATAACCACGCTGCCTGTCACCAACGTTGCCTCGCTGGTTTGTCCCTCGGGAACCCCTTCTTCCCAGGTAACGACGGGCATGTCCAGAAGTTCCTGTTCACGACGCTGGATGGATTGATAGTGCAACCGCTCCGCTCTGCTTCCTGCCAGGTAGCCCAGCGTCAGCAAGACCAGGAAGATCACGAAGTTCAGATTTTGCAGGAGCATTTCCATGATGCGCCTACTCGACCCGGACTGCCGTGCCGTAGGCAAAGAGTTCCGCGGCGCCCTGGGCCACCGACGAGGTGGCGAAGCGGATGTTGACGACCGCATTCGCGCCCATCTGACGGGCCTGTTCGGTCATGCGGTTCATGGCCTCTTCCCGCGATTCCTGTAGCAGTTCGGTGTAGCCCCTCAACTCGCCGCCCACCAGGTTTTTCAGGCCGGCCATCAGGTCGCGTCCAACATGTTTTGCCCGCACGGTACTGCCTTGCACGATGCCGAAATGTTCCACGATGACTTTTCCAGGAACGGTATTGACGTTGGTTAGAATCATTTTAAAGCTCCAAAAAAATGGCGGTTCTTCGGACAGGAAACGACCCGTGCAAGCTAGGATTAGGTGATGCGGGATTGGGTGGAACGCGTCGTGCCGGACAATGCCCCGTCTGCCCGGACGGCCGAGCATCGGCTTTCCAGGCGCGCTGGAATAGCAGATTCGGATTGACTTAAATTAACTCCCCCATGCCGTTCCCTATGGTTTTTATCTCAACGGGCTGGGCAGATACTAACCGTTTTCTCGGCGCTTGATCTACCCGCCCCAGGCGGGACCTCGAAGTCGCAAAGGCATCGGAAAAAGCATCGGGATATTGCGCTTGCAGAGGGTTGGCGGTGGCTCGGGCGCCCCGCTGCCGGTCGCAGCCCCCGTGCTACCATCCGCCCCGCCATGCGACTCCCCCAACTCAGACAACGTCTGCGCGCTCTCGGCGCTGCACCCTGCCACGAAGGCCGCGTGCTGCGGGCGTGGGTGCAGCGGCGCTCGCTCGATAACAAGCGCCGGCGCGCAGAGGACTTTCTGCCGCTGTCGGTGCGTAACGCGCTTCCCGGTTTGTTCGATGAGCTGAATGCGCTCGCACGGGTGCATTCCGAGCATCCCGGCGAGGACGGCTCGGCGCGCTTGCTGGTGGAACTGGCGGATGGCCAGACGGTGGAAAGCGTGCTGCTGCCGCGCGACGGCGTGTGCGTGTCGACCCAGGTCGGCTGCGCGGTGGGCTGCGTGTTCTGCATGACCGGCCGCGCCGGTTTGCTGCGCCAGCTCTCCAGCGCGGAGATCGTTGCGCAGGTGGTGCTGGCGCGCAGCCGCCGTCCGGTGAAGAAGGTCGTGTTCATGGGCATGGGCGAGCCGGCCCACAATCTGGACAATGTGCTGGAGGCCATCGAACTCTTGGGCGTCGAGGGCGGCATCGGCCACAAGAATCTGGTCTTCTCGACCGTCGGCGACCGCCGCGTGTTCGAGCGCCTACCGCAGTCCACGGTGAAGCCTGCGCTGGCACTCTCGCTGCACACCACCGATGCCGACCTGCGCCGTCGCCTGTTGCCCAAGGCGCCGGACATCACGCCAGACGAACTGGTCGAACTGGGCGAGGCCTATGCCCGCCGCACGGGCTACCCGATCCAGTACCAGTGGACGCTGCTCGAAGGCATCAACGACAGCGCGGCCGAGCTGGACGGGATCGCACGACTGCTGACCGGCAAGTACGCGGTGATGAACCTGATTCCCTACAACAGCGTCGAGGGCGTCGCGGGCTTTGACTTCCGCCGTCCCAGCTGGGAGCGCGCGGCCGCGATGGCGCGCAGCCTGCATCAGCGTGGCGTGCTCGCCAAGCTGCGCCACTCCGCGGGGCAGGATGTCGAGGGCGGATGCGGCCAGTTGCGGGCGCGGGCGCTGCAGGAATCAGCGCCGTTAGAGAGCTAGGATCGCCTGCCGCTTTACAACACGGCGTCGAACCCCTCGAATTGCGGCGGCCCCAGGTAAATGCCCTTGGACGCGCCCGCGTTGGCATGGGCCTGGCGGAAGGCCTCGGATTTGGTCCAGTCTTCGAAAGCGGCCCTTGACTCCCAGATCGAATGCGATGCGAAGAGCGAGAATTCGTCATTGCCGGCCCCCTGCAGCAGATTGAAGGTCTTGAACCCCGGCACCTGATCGAGATGTGTCTCGCGGTTGCGCCATATCTCGATGAATTCCGCCTCTTTTCCCGGTGCAATCTTGAATCGGTTCATTGCTACAAACATCGTGGAATCCTTTCGCAAACAGTGTGATGCCCGACTCGGGCAGTATGGGGGCGTGTGAACATGCATCATGCCCGGATCCAGACCTGTAGATGCGCGTATCCCGCAAGCGCTACCGACCGGCGGTGAACATTTTTCAGGTTTGAAGGCATGGAGTCGAATCGGGCGTCGCGGCCTCGCGCGCTCGTATCAGGGACATCCTGCGTACCGAAAAGATTCCTGTCCACCTCACATTGAGGGGACCGGTTTTGAATATCGCGTGTGCTCGAATACATGGGACCGGCCACTATCGCCCGGTTTTCCGCGTGTCGAGTCGTACGCTGCTTCGGCGAGGTTCCCGGCACGGGTGTTCGATCCATCGCAGCGCAGCGTTCAAGCCTGCAGCGCGGGAAAGCGTACGGCAGACGGGGACGACAGCCTGGCCATGCAGGTCTCGAACAGGCGGCTGCCCAGCCATGCTGCCAGCCACGCTTGAAGGGAAGGCAGGTCCTGTTCGGCAAACCAGCGCGGATCCACGCCCGCGAACTGGCGCACGAATGGAAATATCGCCAGGTCGGTAGCGCATGGCGTGGCGCCGCCCAGATAGGGCTGACTGTGGAGCCGGGCCTCCAGCGGAACGAGCAAGGCCGCCACGGCATGCGCCCGCAGCGCGTCGCGGGACCGTTCGTCCTCCGGATAGCGATCGGGATACTTGTAGCGATCCAGGTAATGCTTGAAATCGCCGTCGTTGCGGTGCAGTAGGTCGAGGTTCTCGGGTGATTGGGCCAGGCGCCACCAGCCATCGGGATCGTCCGGCGCCAGCGCCCATGCCATGATGTCCCAGCTCTCCTCCAGCACTCGTCCTTCCGGCAAGTGCAGCACCGGCACCGTGCCTTTGGGTGACAGGGCCAGCAGCGCGGCGGGCTTGTCGCGCAGATCGACTTCTAGGGCCTGGAAATCCCGCCTGGCCTGAAGCAGGGCCATTCGAGCCCGCATGGCATAGGGGCAGCGGCGATAACTGTAGAGCAGGGGCAAGGCGTTGACGGTGGGCACGTGCATGGCATTCAGCAAACGCAGACCGTGCGGATAAGCAGGGCATCAACAGGAGGCAGATAAGACTTCATGTTGGAAAGCAACACATGGGATCAGCAAGACACATGGCGTCGGACACGATTCATCTCCGGCGCGGCGGGAAATGTCGCCGCGAACACACAAGCGAGGATGGACGAGTAGGATACCGGATGCAAGAGAATGGGATGTATACGTTCCCGGGTGACAACAATTTAACCAGGGCGTACGCTTAAATGAGTACTGTCTACACGATTGGATTTACAAGGAAGCCGGCGGCAACGTTTTTTGGCTTGTTGAAGCGGGCCGGCGTAAGGACGGTCATCGACACCCGCGTGAATAATATCTCGCAGCTCGCGGGATTCTCGAAACGGGAAGACCTCAGGTATTTCCTGGAGGCGATCTGCAACATCGATTACGTCGAGTCGAAAGACCTGGCGCCAGAAAAGAATATTCTGAAGCGCTACCAGCAAAAGGAACTCACGTGGGAGGCATACGCGGCCGAATACACGAACGGCCTCGTCAGAAAAAATGCAGAAAGGCTGGTCGACCAAGCTATCGTCGACCAGGGATGCCTGTTGTGCAGCGAGCATTTGCCGCATCACTGCCACAGACGGCTTGCCGCCGAATATCTCCAGGCGCACTGGGGGAAGACTTTCGAAATTAGGCATCTGGTCGACATCGAGTGACGAGGGCCGCCTGACGCCGCGACAGGCATGGGACCCTCGCATCTCCGACTCCGGTAGCCGCGAGCCGGTTCGCGGCCTGCTCAAGGGAAGCGGCACTGTCTGCTCGATGCGCTGCACAGGCGAAGTACAGGACAAATCAGGCCGGGCCGGTCTGTCCCTCGTCGAGTTGCGTGAAATAAGCACCATGAAAAAAACAGGGGGAATACCCTGTCATCCTGCTTCGCACCGTGCCGGACAAGGCTGGTCCCGGTGAATCCTATCAGCCCGGTTTTTCTTGTATTTCAGGAGACGACATGAAAGTTGCTTACGTTTTTACGACCAATATGGCATCCACGTTCAAACTGAACACGATGATCCTGCCCCAGCTCGAAGCGGGCAATCATGGCGCGCAGGTGGTCGGGATGATGTTTTTTGACGACAATATCTATACGTTGCGCAGCGGCGATCCCTTTGGCGAAAGGCTGGCGAAAGTGGCCAAGGCGCAGGGGATTCTGCTGATGGCCTGCGATCAGTGTGCGGTGCGCCGTGGATTGGCCGAAGGGGCGTTCGAGCAATGCGGGAGTGGCGAAGTCAAACCGAAAGGCCTGGTCGAAGGCGCGCATGTGGGATGTTTTCCCCAGCTATACGCGGCCTTGTCGGGCGCGACGGATGTCCAGGTGATCTCGCTTTGATCGTTTGCGCGTCACGATGCGTTGCACGCATCCGGCTCGATCCCCGGTGGATGCCGCGCGGCGGACACCAGGGACGGCCGGGATTCCGGGACGGTCAGCCTGAGTGGGGGACCCGGGAAATCTTGTGAGTGGAAGAGGCCAGCGTCATTCTGACAACCCGGCGTGAACCGGATCGATTTCACGCGCACGCAAGGCGCAAGGCCAAGGATCGGTTTTGTCGGAAGCGGGGCGCCTCGCCTTTCCAGGTAGCCACGATCGCCTATAGTGATCTTTCGGGGCGTGTCTGAAAAGGGGATCGGGAATGCTACAAGTGCTCGCTCTTGTATTGTTTGCGGCCGCCGTCTCGGTCTGGTGGCGCTACGCAACCCGGCAGAAAAAATATCAAGCCACGCCCTCGGCAAAACGGGATGCGCCTAGCCAGTATCACTGCGTCGAAGTGCGCCTCGGTGTCCCCTCATGCGAGTCCGCCAAGCGTCTGGGGCGTGTCCGTTTCCTGTCCGGCGAGGCGCCTCGTCTGCCCGTGTCTGGCTGCAGCGAGCAACGATGCGCCTGCAGCTATATCCATCACGATGATCGCAGGGATGACGATCGCCGCAATCCGTATGGACAGTGGGCGAACCTTCCTCCGGGGCTTGTGCATGAGCGCCGTGCAAGAGTGGGGCGTCGCCGCTCGCAGGGCAACGCCTTCAGGCCGTCCATCGGGCACTGACCCATCCCGCGGGTCGGCGATGGGGTCGTCAGTGCGTCACATCACGCCTTCAGCTTCTGAAACGCTGCTGCCATGGCGCCCCCCAATGCGGGTGACGGCGCGCGCTTCGGTTTGCTTCCCGGTGCCTTGTTCGGGCTGCGTGCATCGTGCGGCTTGCGTGAGGTGTCCATTCTGGGGGCCGGCTTCTCCGCTGCATCGCTCAGCCGCATCGTCAGCGCGATGCGCTTGCGCTTCTCGTCGACTTCCAGCACCTTGACCTTCACGATCTGCCCGGCCTTGACCACGCTGTGCGGGTCCTTGGTGAAAGTGTTGGACAGGGCGGAGATGTGGACCAGGCCGTCCTGATGCACGCCGATGTCGACGAAGGCGCCGAACGCGGCGACGTTGGTGACGACGCCTTCGAGGATCATGTCGGGCTTGAGGTCGGCCAGGGTTTCGACGCCGTCCCTGAAGCTTGCGGTGGTGAATTCGGGGCGCGGGTCGCGGCCGGGTTTCTCGAGTTCCTTGAGGATGTCGCTGATGGTGGGGAGACCGAATTGCGCATCCGTGTATTTCGACGGATTGAGCGACTTCAGGAGGGTGCCATTGCCGATCACGGCCTTGAGGTCCTGCTGGATGTCGGCGAGGATGCGCTGCACCAGCGGGTACGATTCGGGATGGACGGCGGAGGCGTCGAGCGGGTCGTCGCCGCCCACGATGCGCAAAAAGCCGGCTGCCTGTTCGAAGGTCTTTTCGCCCAGGCGCGGCACGTCGCGCAACTGCGCGCGGCGGGCGAATTTTCCGGTGGCGTCGCGGTGGGCGACGATGGCCTGTGCGACGCTGTTGCCGAGGCCGGAGACGCGCGCGAGCAAGGGCGCGGAGGCGGTATTGACGTCCACGCCCACGGCATTGACGCAGTCCTCCACCACGGTGTCGAGCGAGCGCGCCAGTTCGAACTGGCTGACGTCGTGCTGGTACTGGCCGACGCCGATCGACTTCGGATCGATCTTCACCAGTTCGGCCAGCGGGTCTTGCAACCGCCGTGCGATGGACACCGCGCCGCGCAGCGAGACGTCCATGTCGGGCAGTTCGCGCGAGGCGAATTCGGACGCCGAATACACCGACGCGCCGGCCTCGGAGACGACGATGCTGGTCAATTTAAGTTCGGGGCGCAGCTTGATCAGGTCGCGTGCCAGCTTGTCGGTTTCGCGCGAGGCGGTGCCGTTGCCGATGGCGATCAGCGCGACGCGGTGTTTCTCGGCGAGCCTGGCCAGCGTATGCAGCGAGCCATCCCAGTCGTTCCTCGGTTGATGCGGATAGATCACGGCGGTGTCGACCACCTTGCCGGTCTCGTCGACCACCGCCACTTTCACGCCGGTGCGCACGCCGGGGTCGAGGCCCATGGTGGCGCGCGGCCCGGCGGGGGCGGCGAGCAGCAGATCCTTGAGGTTGCGCGCGAATACGTTGATGGCTTCGGTTTCGGCGCGGGTGCGCAGTGTGCCCATCAGCTCCAGTTCCAGGTGCATGAAGCTCTTGACGCGCCAGGTGAAGCGCACCGTGTCCATCAGCCAACGGTCAGCAGGTCGGTTCCGATCCTGGATGCCGAAGCGGCTGGCGATGCGCGCTTCGCAGGGGTTGTGCGGCGCGCTCCAGGCGGGCCGCTCCTCCTCGCTGTCGAGGCGCAGCCGCACGTCGAGCATCTCCTCGCGCCGCCCGCGGAACAGCGCCAGCGCGCGATGCGAGGGGATGGTGCCGAGCGATTCGGAATAGTCGAAGTAGTCGGCGTATTTCTCCGCCGCCGCGTCCTTGCCTTCGCGCACCCTGGATTCGACGATGCCGTGGTCCAGCACGTATTCGCGCAGGGCCTGCAGCAGGCCCGCGTCCTCGGCGAAACGCTCCATCAGGATCTGCCGTGCGCCGTCGAGCGCGGCCTTGGCATCCACAACGCCAGGGTTGTCGCCCTGCTCGGTGGCGAAGGGCTCACGCAGGTATTGCGCCGCTTCCTCTTCGGGATTCAGCATCGGGTTCGCCAGCAGGGCATCGGCCAGCGGTTCCAGTCCGGCTTCCTGCGCGATCTGCACCTTGGTGCGCCGCTTCGGCTTGTAGGGCAGATAGAGGTCTTCCAGCTGCGTCTTGTCCGGCGCCAGCGAGATGGCCTTCAACAATTCCGGCGTCATTTTGCCCTGCTCGGCGATCGATTCGACGATGGCCGCGCGGCGCGCTTCCAGTTCGCGCAGATAGCGCAGTCGATCTTCCAGCAGTCGCAGTTGCGTATCGTCCAGCCCGCCCGTCGCCTCCTTGCGGTAGCGCGCGATGAAGGGCACCGTCGCCCCCTCGTCCAGCAGGGCGATGGCTGCGGCCACTTGTGCAGGTTTGGCCGCGATCTCGGCGGCGAGTCGATGTTCGGTGGAAGGGAGCATGGTTCGATTGACTGAATGAGCCAGCCTCTATGTCGCGAGGCCGATGGGTGAAACGTACAGGTTGCGCATTATGCCGAATATCATCAGATCATTGTGACCTGAGAGATGCGAGGGCGAAGGCCAGGATAAATATGGCCATTGGATGCATTTTCCGGAACCGAACCGGTACCAGGGGGCATGTCCCTTCCTGGGAAGGCTTGCCACGCAAACGCCACACCCGCTCCTGGCGTTTAGCCGAACATTGAAGCTGGATCTCGTTTTCTTTGCGGATGTCGAGGCTGGGCGAGAGTTTCCCGCCGCTACCGGCCAGCCCCGTTCAGGGCGGTAGCGGTCGATGCTTGTCGCGCCGCCAGAAGCGGCCCATCAGCGGTTTGACGCTCGTGCCGTGGATCAATATGGACAGCGTAACCACGATCAGCGTCAGTTGCATCAGTTCCAGCGCCAGGGGTTCAGGTAAACCGTGCTGGATGGCGTACATCAGGTAGTAAAGCGAACTGATGCCGCGTACTCCGAACCAGCCCGCCATGCCGTGCATGCGCCATGATGCACGGGTACCGAGCAGGCCGATGAAGACGCTGAGCGGCCGCGCCACCATGAACAGGAACAGCGCCAAGCCAACCGCCTGCCAGCTCCACGAATCGGGGTAAAGCGTTCCGCCCAGTAGCAGGACCAGCATGAGTTCAGACAACCGCTCCAGATGTTCCTTGAATATCAAAGCCCCTTGGCTGACGGTCGGCGAAACCGCGGGGTCGGGATTGGTCGAATCGGCACGCTCGACTGCCTGGGCAGAGCGTAAGCCCGGGGAGTGGCGGTTGGCGAGTCTCAATTCGGTCTGGCGCAGTGCCACCGCGGCGAAAAATACCGCCAGGAATCCCCAGGCATGAACCTGCACGGTCAAACCGTACACCAACCCGATCAAGCCAAGCCCGAGAAAGTCATCCAACAGTTCGTGCTTGTGCGGTTCGCCGCGCAGCTTCCATCCCAGATGTGCCAATGCGGCCCCCGCAGCCACGCCAATCGCAATTCCGCCCACCGTCGCCCATAGCACGTCGACCACGGCCCATCGCAGGCCGAAATCGCCAATCTCGTGCAGGCCCAACAACCCCATCCCCAGCATGACAAACGGAAAGGCAGTGCCGTCGTTCATGCCGGCTTCAGAGGTCAAGGTGAAGCGCAATTGGTCGCGGTCGCCAGGATGACGGCTCTGGATGTCGGTCGCCAGCACGGGATCGGTTGGCGCCAGGATCGCGCCCAGCAAGACACCCGCACCCAACGGCAGACCGAGCAGGTAATAGGCGAAGGCGGCGACCATCCCGACACTGAACACCATCGATACCGTTGCCAGCAGCACGGGCGCGCGCCAACGCGCAAAACCGAACGGCACCGGCATTTTGACGCCAGCGGAAAACAGGGAAATCAGCACCGCGACTTCGGTCAGTACTTCCAGTAGCGCCGATTCCTTGAGCGGATTGAAGTGAAACAGATCGAGGAACGTTGGCCCTACCAGCAGTCCCACCGCCAGATAGATAATGGCCGATGTGACCGGCAGGCGTTTGAGGACGGTAAAAGTGACGCCCATGAAAAGCAATAGGGCCCCAACGAAGATGAACCATTGTGCGTTAGTCATTGTTCGGCCAACTCATGGCATTTCCTGTTTGAGGTACGGTTCCCAGGCAGCGGGCACGCAGCATGGTGCGACGATTCATGGAAATCAAAGGGGCGGACTGAATTGCCCCGGGTTTCGGAAAGCCTTGTGGATATTGGCGCAGGCGGAATCGACTTCGTCAGTCCGCCTGGACTCTTCGGCCAGAGTGACTGAGGATCTTTTCAGGGTTTGACGGGCGAGTTTACGCTAGCACAGGCTTCACGCATTGGTTCCGCAGTAGCGCCAGAACTCCCTTGACGATCCCCGTCCCGTCCGTGACGGGCCGTGATTACTTCTTGTCCAGCTTGGTGAACTTCGAGCCTTCCAGCGTCAGGTTGTACATCAGCCCTTTCTGGCCGAAGATGAAGCCGACGATTGGGTCCTTGATATTGTTGGTGTCGACCGCTTTGCCGACGCCGAGATCCACCAGGGCGACGGAGCCGTCCACGCCGACTTTCCAGCCTTCGCTTGCGCGGAATTTGTCGAGGGCGGATTCGTTGGTGAAGAGGATGACGATGCTCTTGGCTTGTGCGCCCAGCTGAAAGCCGATGGAGGCAGCGGCGGTGCTGTAGTAGGCGACGGATTTTCCGCCTACCCGCAGCGCGCCTTCGCCGTATTCACCGCCGACTCCGATGCCTGCCTTGTAGACCTTGGGAAATACCAGCGCGCCTTTGGCAATGCCGAGATAGGCCTTGGCCCCCTCGATTTTCTGGAAGGCCTTCAGCGTAGCGTCGACTTCGTGATCGATTTCGGACGCGCTGGCTGCATGCGCCGTGGGGGCGGCGAGGAACAAGGCAGCCAGGGTCGTCAGCATCAGGGCGGGAACGAGCTTCCGCCGTGTCGCAATCATGGAATTCATGGACATTCTCCTTCGTACAGGTTTCATATAAACAGTGTAGTGCAGCACAGGGTAGTCAGTGGACAACTCAATCGCGCGACGGATCTGTCCGATACAGGGGAGCGTTCATCTCTTCTGCCCGCCCATGCGACTCGTTCCAGTCCTGCTCATCGTTGCCATCGCTGCCGGTGCGTGGAATCATTTTTCCGCGCGGCCCGTCGACCATGCTGCGGGCATCCTTGCACCGGACAGCCCGGTGCAGACCGACCGATCGGGTCTGCCGGCATTCTCAGTGGCGGGCTACCGGATCATGCCGGCTGCGGTGTTTTCGCTGCAGGCCCGCGTGCTCGCGACGGAGACCTATCATGCGGGCCGCGAAGCCGATCTGTCTCCCGTCGATCTCGCACTGGGCTGGGGACCGATGTCGGATAGCGCCGTGCTGGATCGCCTGCAGATCAGCCAGGGCAACCGTTTCTATTTCTACCGCTGGTCGGGCGCGCCGCCGATTCCGCCGGTGGATATCGTCGCGCATAGCGCGAACATGCACATGATCCCCGCCAACGACGACATCAAGCGGCGCCTGGGCACGGTGCGTGCGGGCCAGATCGTCGCGCTGAGCGGTTATCTCGTGCGCGTTCAGGCGCCGGACGGCTGGCACTGGAACAGTTCGATGACGCGCAGCGATTCGGGCAACGGCGCCTGCGAGCTGGTCTGGGTGCAGGATCTCGCGATACGTTGAGCCGGACGTTCGGCGACTTGACGAGACCCGGCAGCCGGGTCATTCCATCAGCACGCTGACCCGGTCCCTGCCATGGGATTTGGATTGGTACATCGCTTCGTCGGCACGCGACAAGACTTCTGTCATGGTCTCTCCGGGCCGCGCAGCCGTGACGCCGAAGCTGGCCGTCAGGCACAGTTCAGGCTGCGCAAACCGGAGCTGCTTGGTTGTTTCGCGTATCCGCTCCGCCAGGGCGGTGGCGTCCTCGATCATGGTGTTCGGCAGCAGCAGCACGAATTCTTCCCCGCCATAACGTGCGACGAAATCGCTGACGCGGAGACTGTCCTTGAGATGGTCGGAAAATGCCTTGAGTACGGTGTCGCCCACTGCATGTCCGTAGGTGTCGTTTACGCGCTTGAACCAGTCGATGTCGGTCAGGATGACGGACAAGGGTGGGCCATAGCGCATCTGGCGATTCAGTTCCATGACCATCCTGCCGTCCAGGTGCCGGCGGTTTGCCACATCGGTGAGGGGGTCGGTGAGCATCAGTTCGCGGATGTGCGTCTCGCTTTGCTGCAGCTTCGTGTAGGCGGATTCGCGATCCTTGACGAAGTAATGCAGCATGATCGCAATCAGGATGAAGCCGCAGCCGAGATTCAGGAGGAAGTAGAAGGTATTGAGTCCGGCCGGCATCGGGCGTGCATGGGCGGCAAAGGTCTGGTCGAGGAGCGCGGAGAGGACGAGCAGGGCGAGAAAGGCCAGCATCCAGCGCGTTGCCGCCTTCAGGTCGATAAAGAACAAGGCCGACAGCGGCGCGAAGACGGCCCAGATCATCACCACGCTGCCGTTGGCAAAGCCGCCCAGGCTCCACATCAGGAGATACGGAAGCAGCAGGGCGAACAGCTGCTGGCTGAAGCAGAAGGAGGCGAAGTGCCGGGTCTTGAAAAAATGCAGGGTGCTGCTGAAGGAAATGACGGAATACGCGAGCGCAAGGGCGCCGGAGAAGGGATAGCCGTTGTATAGGTAGAAACCGCCCCAGAAGATGGCCAGGAAGGCGATGCTGGTGGACGTGATCGTCATCACCGCTTTCTTCAGGCGGAGGTCTTCGGAGTCGTCGGGCGCCACGCCCATCAAGGGCCAGCGCCGCAAAAAGCCGTGTGGCGGGATCTCTGTCATGCGGCAGCTACCAGGGGGCGGTAGAAATTGACGATATCCGATTGGTATCGGTATCCCGCCCAAAAAATGAAATGCAGAATACCAGGTCGATACGACTTCTCGCGGAGTCAAGGTGACGCGCTCGACCCGAATATCATTCGGCGCCCGAAGTCCATCGGGTTTTTCCTGATGCCCGTCATCCAGAAAGGGCTTTATTGTCTGCTATGGCGGTTGGACAATACGTTTTCACAAAGGTGGCAAGTCTGGAAAAGGGTATAGGTGATGAATGCCGATTTGAACGCACGCGTCGTGCTGGATACGGAAGCGATGGCGTGGCTGGCGACGGATGGCGCGCGAGGCGGCTGCAAGCTGCTCGATCGCGTCGACGCGGAGGATGTCCAGGCAACCAGCGTGGTGCGGTGCGCACCGGGATGTGCGCTCGAGCCGCCCGGGCAGGGGCTGGGCGAGGAAATCCTGGTCCTGGAAGGAACGTTGGCGGAGGGGCAGGCCGGGTATTCGGCGGGCGCCTACCTGCGCTATCCACCAGGCGCGTCGCGCACGTTGCGTACCGATCAGGGCTGCGTCCTGTTCATCAAGCGCTATCCGTTCGAACCGGAGGATGTCGCCGTCGTGCGGATCGATACGGCGAAGACGCCCTGGTTCCCCGGCCTGGTGTCCGGCCTGAGCGTCATGCCCCTGCATCAGTACCAGCATGAGCACGCCGCGCTGGTCCGCTGGCAACCCGAGACGTATTTCCAGCAGCATGCGCATTTTGGGGGCGAGGAGATCCTGGTCCTGTCCGGCGTGTTCGAGGACGAATACGGCCGCTGCCCGACAGGCACCTGGATCCGCAGTCCGCACATGAGCCGCCACCAACCCTTCAGCCGCACGGGGTGCACGATCTTCGTCAAGACAGGCCACTTGCCGGTGACGGGTCGCCAGCTGGCCTGATCGCGTTCCGGATCCGGGGCGCGCATTTTTCATGGCGGGCGGGATCGCAGGCGGTCAGTCGGAAGCAGACTCGTCCGTCGCAGGGCTGGCTTCGCTGGTCAGTTCTTCGGTCCAGGCGAGCGACTGCAGTTGGGCAAGATTGACTTCTTCCGGACTGGAATCGATGTCGCTGGCGTAGCGGGCGATGCGCTCGAAATCGCCGCGCTCCGACGCTTCGGCGAGTTTCAGGAAGGGTGCATAAGGCCCCGTCTGGTGGACCAGGGCCTTAACGACGGAATCGGGCATCGGGAGCCGTTCGAGCAGCCGGGCAAGCGGGACTTCCATCAGCGGTTCGGCCAGGGAGAACAGCCCGGTGATGAACAACTCGTCCTGGGCCTGGCGGTCGAGCCGGGACTGGCCGAGCAGTTCGCAGATGCGGCCGCGCGTCACGGCCGTCCGCGCCGCCAGGGCGTTGGTGGGCGTCGCTTTGGCGGTGACCAGCAGCAAGGCCAGCCAGCGATACAGCGTCTTCAGCCCGATCAGGGTCAGGGCCTGGCGCACCGTGTGAATCTGCTGCTGGAGCCCTGCGGCTGCGGAATTGGCATAGCGCAGCAGACGCAGGGTCAGCGCGGCATTGCGGCGCAAGGGTTCCTCGATGTCGCTCAGGTCTTCGCAGTTGCTGACCTTGTTCATCAGGTCGAGCACGGCCAGCTGGCCCGGCTGGATGGATTTGTTGGCCAGATTCTCCGGGCGGGCGAAATAATAGCCCTGGAAATACTGGATGCCGCTGTTGCGGCAGAGTTCGAACATCTCGCGGGTCTCGACCTTCTCGGCGATGAACTGGCCTGTGAAGTCGCGTTGGATGTGCGCGAGGATTTCCACGGTTTTTTCGGGATGCTGTTCGAGCACGTCGAGCTTCACGAAGTCGACCATCGGCAGCAGCGGGCGGTACTCCTCCAGACAGACGAAATCATCCAGGGCGAAGCGATAGCCGAGTTGCCGGAGCTCCCGGATGCGGGCGATCAGCACCGACGAGACGGGGACGGTCTCGAGAATTTCGTAGACCACATGCTGGGGCGGCAGCAGGCAGACGAAATCGCTCATCAGGGTGGCTTCGTCCAGATTGATGAAGGCGAGCTTGCCTTGCAGCAGCCAGTCGGGGCCGAGACAGAGGGTGTTGCTGATGACGCCGACGCCGGCCTGTAGTTGGCTGCTGATCTGGGCCGAGACGGAGGCCATCGACTGCCTGAACAGAAGTTCGTAGGCGAACAGGCGATGTTCGGCATCCACAATAGGTTGCCGCGCCAGAAAGGTTTCCATGCCCATCCAGTCTCCTCGCAAGACTTGTGTTTATATCGTTCTCAGCAGAGCATTCTGCCTATCGGCATTGCCACGGGGGCCGGGGTGCCGAATGCGGGTGTCGTCTGAACCGGTGCCCGTGACGGGGGTCAGAGACGCATCGCTGCATCTTCGTGCGCTTCGCAAGACGAGGTAGCGGCGCATCCCCACAGAACTTGAGGCCCATCCTTCCAGATGAATACAATCCTTCTCGGCAACAGCGACCTGTCCGTCCCCTCTGTCTGTCTGGGCACCATGACTTTCGGACAGCAGAACAGCGAGGCCGACGCGCATGCCCAACTGGACTATGCCCTGGGTCAGGGCGTCAACTTCATCGATACCGCCGAGATGTACCCGGTGCCGGCACGGGCGGAGACGACGGGGCTGACCGAACGCCATGTGGGCACCTGGCTGAAGCGCCAGGCGCGCGACCGCATCGTCCTGGCGACCAAGGCAACCGGCCCGGGCCGGGCATTGGGCTGGATCCGGGAAGGCCGGCTCGATTTCAACCGGGCGAACCTGCAGCAGGCGCTCGACGGATCGCTGCAGCGGCTGCAGACGGACTACGTCGATCTCTATCAACTGCATTGGCCCGACCGCAATGTGCCCATGTTCGGCCACTATCATTTCGACCCGGCCCAGGAGCGCGAGACCGTGCCGCTGCAGGAAACCCTGGCCGCGGTGGCCGACTTCATCCTGGCAGGCAGGATTCGCCACTGGGGGCTGTCCAACGAAACGCCGTGGGGACTGATGACGGTGCTGCGGCTGGCCGATGCGCTGGGACTGCCCCGCCCGGTTTCGGTCCAGAACGCCTACAGCCTGCTGAACCGGACCTGGGAAAACGGCCTGTCCGAGATCGGTTTCCGCGAACGCATCAGCTTGCTGGCTTACTCGCCGCTCGGCTTCGGCGTGCTGTCCGGCAAATACCTGGATGACCCGAAAACGCCCGGGCGGGTGAATCTGTTTTCCGGATTCGCCGGACGCTACGGCAAGCCCAATACGGCGCCGGCCGTGGCCGCGTATGCGGCCCTCGCCCGGCGGCATGGCCTGACGCCCACCCAGCTGGCGCTGGGTTTCGTCTATAATCGCTGGTGCGTCGGCAGTACGATCGTCGGCGCCACCACGATGGCGCAGTTGCAGGAGAATCTGGCGGCGCGCCAGACCAGGCTGAGCCCTGACATCCTGGCGGATATCGAACGCATCCACCTCCAGTTCCCCAATCCGGCGCCCTGAACCCGGGACAGGCTGTTCGCGCTGTCCGGTGCGCGCGTACGCTGTGGTTGAAACTTACCAGTTTCCTGGCATGGTAATCGCACCTCCCTGATTGTCGGATCACTCAGGAGGTGCGTCATGATGACGGCCAGGAATGCGCCACCGCACGCCGAACGAAGCGATATCGTGGAATCGGAACTATTGGCTATGCTGCAGACGCTGATCGATGCCCGCTGCGGGTTGTCGGCAATTCATCAACTGCTCGATGAAGCCAAGACAATGCCGGAAATCCGCGCCCGCTTTGCCCAGTGGCAGGCGAGCCAGCGCGAGCACGACACGTAACGGATCAGGTCCCCGCAGATGCCGGCATGCGGATGCTGAAAGGGCATGCACGGATTCACGCCTGCTGGCACCGAGGTGTCGATCCTTATGTCTTGTCCTGTGGAACGACGGTCTCCGGCACCGGAGGCGTCTCGGGCACCGTGGTTTTCTTGAGCTCTTTCTCGGCTTTCTTCTTCTTCTTTTCCAGCTCGCGTTGCCGTTTTTCGTACTGATAGTTGGGTTTCATACCTGAACAATAATGGGAGCCGGACCAAACAACAATAGCGAAAGCAGGGTAGCGTCTGCAGCGGCGGCTGAAACGGCCAGATGATCAACCCACTTTCGGCAGGCGTTCGAGGGCAGCCCGGATCGCTTCTTCCGGATAGGCAAAATCTTCGAGCTTGCCGCTGAAGTAGCTGTCGTAGGCCGCCATGTCGAAATGGCCGTGGCCGGACAGGTTGAAGAACAAGGTCTTCGGTTCGCCGCTTGCCTTGCAGCGCAGGGCCTCGTCGATGCAGGCGGCAATGGCATGGTTGGACTCGGGTGCCGGAACGATGCCCTCGGCACGGGCGAAGGTGACGCCGGCCTTGACGGTGGCGAGCTGGTGCACGGCCACCGCCTCGAGCAGCTTCTCGTGATAGAGCTGCGATACCAGCGCGGAGTCGCCATGATAGCGCAGGCCGCCGGCGTGGATGCCGGGCGGCATGAAGTCGTGGCCGAGGGTGTACATCAGCATCATCGGCGTGAGCTTGGCGGTATCGCCGAAGTCGTAGGCGTAGTGGCCGCGCGTCAAGGTGGGGCAGGAGGCGGGTTCGACCGCGACCAGACGCACGTTCTTGCCGGCGGCCTTGTCGGCGAAGAAGGGGAAGGCCGCGCCGCCGAAGTTGGAACCGCCGCCGCAGGGGGCGAAGATCATGTCGGGATAGTCGCCGGCCTTCTCGAACTGTTTCTTCGCTTCCAGTCCGATCACGGTCTGGTGCAGCAGGACATGATTCAGTACCGAGCCGAGGGCGTAGTTGGTGTCGGCACGCGAGGCGGCGTCTTCCACCGCCTCGGAAATCGCCAGGCCGAGCGAGCCCGGGTTGTCGGGGTCTTCCGCCAGCGCGGCGCGGCCGGAATGGGTTTCCATGCTGGGGCTGGCGAATACTTCCGCGCCCCAGGTTTGCATCATGGAGCGGCGGTAGGGCTTCTGCCCGTAGCTCACCTTGACCATGTAGACGCGTACCTCCAGCCCGAACATCTGGCCAGCCAGCGCCATCGAGCAGCCCCATTGCCCGGCGCCGGTTTCGGTGGCGATGCGTTTGATGCCGGCTTCGGCGTTGTAATAGGCCTGGGCCACCGAGGTGTTGACCTTGTGCGAGCCGGCCGGCGAAACGCCTTCGTATTTGTAGTAGATCTTCGCCGGGGTGCCGAGTGCCGCTTCCAGGCGATGGGCGCGGAACAGCGGCGAAGGACGCCACAGCTGGTAGATTTCGCGCACTTTTTCCGGGATCGGAATCCAGCGTTCCGCGGACATTTCCTGCTCGATCAGGCTCATCGGGAAGATCGCCGTCAGCGCTTCAGGTCCGATCGGCTTGCCGTCCGGACCCAGCGGCGGCGCCGGCCGGTTGGGCATGTCGGCGACGATGTTGTACCAGTGGGTGGGAATCTCGGATTCATCGAGCAGGAACTTGGTTTGCGGCATGGCATTCTCCTTTTTTATGGGATCGTGTCGGCATTTCGGACAAGCAGGTCGACCGATCCATCATCGACCAATCGTTCCGGGCCGTCAACGACGCCGCCAGACAGAAGGATCCGGATGGGGCAGCCGGCGGCTGTCCGCTCCACACGCGAAATTCCTGATTGTTTTTGTCAAGTATTGGCCTACAAATGAGTACAGGCCGCACGCTGATCCCGCACTGCCCCCACCGATGTTCCCTCAACTCAGGAGACGTTCACCATGAGAAACGTACATATCGACTATCAAGGCCCGGACCAGGGCTTCCAGGCCGCCAGCCTGCTCGCGAAAGAGGCGGCGAAAGACAACCAGATGAAGGATCCGACCATCATGTCGTGGCATCGGAGCGGCCGGATGGGCGAAACGCTGCCTTACTACGACGGCGCCGATCCGGAAACCTGGTGGGAAAAATACGGGGAAGGCAACGGGGGCAGACTGGAGGTCAGCGTCGGGGATGACTACCAGTTCATCATGATGGATACACGCGGCTTCGAGACCGTGGGCGACATGCCGCTGCGCAACCTGACGGATCGCGACGGCAACCCGTACCTCTGCTTTACGCCCCTGCAGGGGATGGATTCCCCGGTACCCAAGCGGGAGGCCTGCACCCTGCTGGATGGCTGGATGGCCGATCAGTTTTGACGCGTACCTGGACGCCAGGCATGCATGTCACAGGAGAAACAGGGCAATGAACCATACCGTCACGCTGCTGATGAGTCAGTTCGTCACCCACGACGTGAAGCATTTCATCGTCAGCAAGCCGGAAGGATTTTCCATCGTGCCAGGCCAGGGAGTGGAACTGGCGGTCAACCAGCCCGGCCTGCGGGAGCAGGGCCGGCCGTTCACCCCCACCGGGCTGGCCGGCGACCGGGTGCTCGAATTCACCATCAAGGCCTATCCCGACCACGCGGGCGTGACCCAGGCGCTCCACCAGCTGGAGCCGGGCGCCGAACTGCTGATGTCCGAGCCGTTCGGCACGATCCGCTACGAGAGCCCCGGCGTGTTCATCGCCGGCGGTGCAGGCATCACGCCTTTTCTCGCCATCCTGCGCGATCTGGCAGGCAAGGGGGAGTTGGATGGGCAGACCCTGATCTTTTCCAACAAGACCCCGCGTGACGTGATCTGCGAAAAGGAACTGCGCCATGTGCTGGGTGAGCGCTGCATCCTGACCTGTACCGGTGCTGCGGCGCCGGGGTATGAAAACCGGCGCGTCGATCGTGCGTTCCTGGAAGAAATGGTCAGCGATTTCACGCAGCGTTTTTATCTCTGCGGCCCACCCCCCTTCATGGATGCGATCAACGCCGCACTGACGGATCTGGGCGCGCGTTCGGAAAGCCTGGTGTTCGAACGGTGACATGCTGGCCCGCTTGCCCGGCCGGCAGGATTTCAAATGAAAACGGGGCGTCAAGCCCCGTTTTGTCGATCTGCCCGTTCCTTATTTCACCGGTTTGACCGTGGCCAGGCCCAGCACTTCCCAGTCCTGCATGCCGCCGCGGTACCACTTGATCTTGTGCGCGGGATAGCCGATTTTCAGCAGGCCCTTGATGTTCGTGGGAGATTGTCCGCACCAGGGGCCATTACAGAACATGACGACCGTCTTGGCGTTGTCGAACAGGTAGAAACCATCCTGGTTCTTCACGCCGAGTTGCTTTTCCAGGATTTCCTGCACCGTAATGGGGTCGGACTTGCCGATGTTGAGCTTGTCCCAGGGAATGTTGATCGAGCCCGGGATCGTGCCCTTCTCCACCCAGTCCGGCGTACGTGAATCGACCACGACGATGGACTTGTCGCCATCGCTCATTTTTTTCAGGTAGTGAATGATCTCAAGCTCGCCGATGGTCTCGACTCCCGGTGCGAGTTCGCCTGGTTGAATACAGAAGGGTGGGCACTTGCGCGAGGTCTTGGCGAAATCGGGATTGACGGTGTTCTTCTGATCCTGATTGCGCATGATCGTGACCTTCTGGTCGCCGTGCATGACCTCGACGGAGGCCAGGTCGGCGGCAATGTTCACGTCCAGGGCGCTGGCGGCCATGGGTACCGCGAGCGCGGCGAAAAGGGTAGAGGTGGCGATTAACGAGCGAAGCTTCATGTTGTCTCCTAAAGTGATGCGGAATATGCAAGGGGTCGATCTAGTCGCATTCCGGTTCTTCGTGGGTTGCACTGCTCTTCTTGGATGTAGATGGGGCGTTGTGGGCATCCTCCTTTGTGCTGGGTTGGCTGGGTTGGTCGCTGACTGCTTCAGGCGAGGGATGAGGCTGAGCGTCACCGGCTGCATTGGCGTTGCCTAGCGTCAGGCAGAGTAAGGCCGCTACGATGCGTAATAGGCCGGTCATGCGTGTCATAGGGTTGTCCTCCATGGGTGGGATCGATTGTTTATCCGCCGGAAACGGGCAGGGTTTTGCGTATCCGTCATGCATGTTTCGTGCCGGTTTGTATCTATATGATTCTTAATATGATTGGATTTCATGGAGATACATTTATGACACGGTTGTCAGGATGGCTGTCATGACAACAGGGCAGCTGCGTCTTTCACGGACAGCCTGAGTTTCGATGATTCCCTGTCCTGCATGACCTCTGGTGGCAGTTGAACATCGGGCAGGTTTCATGGAGGATTCAAGACTTTCCTGCTGAAGCCGTGGGGCGCCATCGATGCCGTGCAGCGGATGTTCCCTGCTCATGATGCTAAAACCTGTGTCGCGTATGGTGCAGATCGTCGCAAGCAACCTCGTCTGGCGGCTCGCGACGTGACGCGCTACCACGCCCTGTTGCTGGGTCTGTTCGCGCTTGTATGGGGATGGGCTGCAATCGGGCCGACGTATCCGCACGACTGGCTGCTGGAGAATTACCTGGTATTCGTCTTCGTGCCGCTCATCCTGCTGACCGCACGCTATTTCAGGCTATCCGACCTCTCCTACACGCTGATCACCGTCTTCATGCTGATGCATGTGGTGGGGTCGCACTACACCTATGCCGAGGTGCCGTTCGGTTATACGCTTCAGCAGTGGGTCGGGGCGAGCCGCAACATGTACGACCGGCTGGTGCACTTCAGTTTCGGCCTGCTGCTGGCCTATCCGTTACGCGAGATCTTCATGCGCGTGGCAAAGGTGCGCGGGCTTTGGTCGTACTGGTTTCCGTTCGAACTGGTGCTGGCTTTTTCGGGCGCCTACGAGATCATCGAGTGGCTGGTGGCCGTCCGGGTCGATCCGTCGGCAGGCCTTGCCTTCCTGGGCGCGCAAGGGGATATCTGGGATGCGCAGAAGGACATGGCGGTGGCGGCTGTCGGTGCGGCGGTCAGCCTGCTGATCGTAGCCCTGGTCCACTGGCGCTACGATCCGGCCTTCGGCAGCGATCTGCGCGCCAGCCTGAAAATCGATCACGGCGACCGGCCATTGGGTGAGCAGACATTGTGGGCGATGCTCAGGAACCGGCGCAGGCGCGGGAAGTAGCGAATGGCGGCTGGTATGCTTGTCCTATTCCATTTTCGTGCCATATCGGTACTGTTTTTCAGGCTGTAGCAGATAATAAATCGCATACGCCAAGGAATAACAGGTGACAAGGTCTACAGCATTGCGGAGATCAACATTGTCAGCGTTAAGGGGATGGCCATGATTGTTCGATCCATTGCATTATTTTCCTTGGCAGCATTGTTCTGGCCGACGGCTGGCAATGCCATCGTTTTCACCTACACAGACGAATCGGAATATCGGGCCAAGCTAGCTTCACTGAGCCTCGAACACTGGTCCGAGAACTTCGAAGGCGCGGCATGGGACGGGGTGCGCACCACCGTCGACGTTGCCGGCCACCGCGACTATCAAGTCGCGGCGGCGGTAACGAGCCAGGGCATCACCTGGCAGGGTCCGAGCTATATGTCGCCGCTTTCCACTTCGCCGCGGTTTCATTATTTGCCGGGAGAGGACGCCGCGGGCTGGGCCGCGAACCAATGGGGTCTCGTTGCAGTCACGCGGCGCGCGGAAGTTGACGCATTCAAGGGCACGTCGGCCACCATGCTTTACGGTGTCGGTGGCTGGTTCGACACCTTGTCGGGGTACAAATACGACGAGGACAGCGCAAGCTATATCCCGGCAGGCCATATGTTCGTCAGCCTGAACGGCAGTCTCGTCGCCAACGATTTCGGGGCTGGCGGCGACACCGACCCCACCAAGCTGATCAACGCCATTGCTTATGATCAGCCACCACGCTTTTTCGGCATCATCGATACGGCGGGCTTCAATTCATTCAATTTTTTCTCCGATCAGCTCGTGGTGACGGAAACGGGCGGCTTTCCCGGTGAGAGCTCGGAGCCGGGCTTCTACGCCCCGATTGTGTATGGCGATAATTTCACCTTTGCCGCGATACAAGCCATTCCGGAGCCTGGCGTCTGGGCGTCGATGACAGCGGGCCTTCTGCTCCTCCGCCTGCGGCTCGGTCGCCGTGCAAGCGCCGCGGGCTGAATAGCGCCGGCAATAAAGCCGGAGCCCGTGCAGAATGCAATTGCGCATGGCACTGGGCAAGCCCCGCGCTTACCTGCGCGCGCGGGGTCGCTTGCTTTCTGTGGAGGTGCCCCGTGGGTGACTTGGAGGCCTCCCTGTTCTTGCGCCCGGCGCTATCCAGAGGGCCTTGGTTACATTCGGTTACAACCCGTTACATCCCGGCGGCTGACCGACATCCCCGGGATACATCCCCTCCCCAGAATACGTTTCATGCCGCGCCTGCCTTGGGCCGGCTGTCCTGACAACGTCTCTGAAGGAGATTGCAATGAAATTGATCCCGGGTTCTTTTACCAAACGCGTCATGATGGTGGGTTTGATCGCCGGCAGCGGCATCCTGGCGGCATCGTCGTTCGCGATGACGGCTGGCGGCCCCGCGGGCAAGGATGGCTGCGAAGCCCGCCACGGGCAGGAAGCCCATGCCAAGTGGGAAGCACGTCGTGCCGACCATCTGTCCGAGTTGAAGGAAAAACTCAAGCTGCGCCCCGATCAGGATGCTGCATGGAATGCCTTTGCCAGCGCCACCCAGCCTGGAATGCGTCAGGCAGGTGCGGACAGGCAGGCCATGCGCGGCGAGTTCGAAAAGTTGAACACGCCGCAACGTCTGGACAGGATGTTGGCCATGTCGGAGGTGCGTCGGACCAGGATGCTTGAGCGTACCCGGGCGATCAAGGCCTTCTACGCCCAGCTCAGCCCTGCGCAGCAAAGCGCGTTCGACGCTGCGTTCCATGCGCAGCGGGGATCTGGCCACCATCGCTTCCAATCCTGAGTAGCGCAATCTGTCGTTGTGTATGCGTGGGCGGGCGACCGCCCACGTTTTTTTGTGGGGGCGGAAAGCTGACTGGCCCGGCAACAAAAAATAGCTAAAGGGCCACGCTTCCAATAATATTCCCGCAACAAGAATCATGGAGGAGCGGGAATTCATGTTCGCAAGAACGTTCTCGAAGGCCGGGTCGCGGCCGTCATCGGGCCGATCTCGTCTGGCAGATTCGCATGCGCGGCATCAATGACGTATTCGGTCTGCCGGTCCGGGTGGTATGTCGATGAGCCGGTCGACGAATGCTGTCCTGCTGTCCGCACTCGTATTACCCGGCGCCGGCCATCTCTATCTGAAACACTATCCGCGCGGCATCGCCTTGATCGCGATCAGCCTTGCGTGCCTCTGGGTCTTCGTGGACCGGGCGATGCTGCAGGCGTCGATCGTTCTCGATCAGGTGGCAACCGAAGGCGGGGCGGTCGATGTCGGCCGGCTGTCGGACCTGATCGCACAGACGTCGAATGGTCCGGGCAGTCTCGTCGTTACGGTGGCTTCGCTGGTGCTGGCCGGCTGCTGGGTGATTGGGATCGTCGATGCCTACCGGATCGCACGAAACCAGCAGAACCGGAACGCATTGTCCCGCACTCTTCCAAGACAATAACCCTAACCGATTCGTCTCCCCCACCCCTTATCGCGATCAGGAGTCTTCATGAGCAGGTTCCTTCCCTCGTTTCAAACCCTTCTGAATTTGACGCGCGCGATTCCCCTGCTGGGGTTGCTGGCGTTGACTGGGTGCGCCAGTTTCTATGTGGACACCGCCACGAAAGAGGTTCCCGCCTACCAAAAGCCCGCTTCGCCCCATCCCGTCCAGGTCGTTTTCGAATTCCAGACCAAAGGGGTGACGAATGCCCGGGCTACCCAATATCTGGCGCCGCAGGTCCTTGAGCAAGTCAAGAGTAGCGGCCTGTTTTCGGACTTGAAGACAACACCGGTCGAAGGCGGAGCGCTGCTCAGCATCGTGCTGAACAATGTTCCCCTGACCGACGATGCGTTCGGCAAGGGATTTGTGACGGGGCTGACGTTCGGATTGGCGGGCTCGCAGGTTTCCGACGGCTATGTCTGCACCATGAAGTACCTCGCACAGCCGCAAGCCCCGGCCATCAGCAGTACCGCGCGCCATGCCATCCATACCGTGATGGGGGCGAAAGATGCGCCTGCCAATGGAACCAGGATGGACAGCCTGGAGATGGCTGTCAAAACCATGACGCGGCAGATCGTGAGTACGGCGCTTGATGCGTTGTCCCGCGATCCCGAATTCAAATGATCGTCGCAGGCGCAGGGGCCGATCCTGGACGGCGCTGTTTGTCGGCACTGGCAGGGCTGGCGTTCGCCGGGCTGACAGGCTGCGCCCAGTTGCCGCTGGGCGAACCGGCCGCCAGTTTCGGCAATATCGAGAAGGCCGGCCGGTCGGGTACGGCGCCGGTTGCCGTCGGGCCGTTCCGGCCTGATCCGGGCGCCGCTCGAGGAATCGACACGGGGCTGAGTGTCCGCTCGAATGTGGTCGTGTCGCCCATTCAGGGTTCGTTTGCGCAGTACCTTAGGCAGACGCTGATCGCCGACCTGCAGGCGGCAGGACTGTATGATCCCGCATCGCCGAGCGAAATAAGCGGCTTCCTGACGGATTCGACGCTGGACGTGCCGCTCGATACGGGCCATGCGAGCTTGGGCGCCCGTTTTGTCGTGGTCAGGTTGGGTAAAGCCGTGTATGACAAGGAACTGAAAGTCAGTGCGAGCTGGCCGTCTTCGTTCGTCGGCATGGAAGCCATTCCGTCCGGGGTCAACCAATACGGGGCGCTGTATCACACGCTGGTTGGAAAGCAATTGGACGACCCGGATTACCAGACGGCCAATCCGAAGTGAGGAAGTGGGTTCGGCACAAGATTAATTGCCTGGAAAGGAAGAACGATGGCGACACCGGATATCCGCAACATTGCCGTATTTTGTGATTTCGAGAACGTGGCGATCGGCATCAAGGAAGCCAGCTATCCCGAGTTCAAGATTCGCCCGGTGCTCGAGCGCCTGCTGCTCAAGGGCAGTATCGTGGTGAAGAAGGCCTACTGCGACTGGGACCGCTACAAGGAATACAAGCGCGACATGCACGAGGCGGCCTTCGAACTGATCGAGATCCCGCATGTGCGGCAGTCGGGCAAGAACTCGGCGGACATCCGCATGGTGGTGGATGCGCTCGACCTTTGCTACACCAAGTCGCACATCGATGCCTTCGTGATCATCAGCGGGGACTCGGATTTCTCGCCGCTGATTTCCAAGCTGAAGGAGAACGGCAAGAGCGTGATCGGCATCGGCGTACGCGGCTCAGCCTCGTCGCTGCTGATCGGCAACTGCGACGAGTTCATCTTTTACGAGGATCTGGTGCAGATCAAGGCGCCGCCGAAAGCGCCTGCCAGAAAACCGGCGCCGGCGGCACCGGCTGCACCGGCCAAAGAAACGGCCGTCAGCCCATCCAAGAGTCCGACTCGCCGACGTACCCGGCCGACGGTGGAGAAGCCGGTTGCAACCGGCGAAGGGCGAGTCGCAGCAACGGCCGAGCCGAGTGCCGACGACAAGAAGAACCAGGCGATCGAACTCGTGGTGGGTACGGTCGAGCAACTGGTGGCGGAGCGCGGCGGCGAAGGTTCCATCTCGGCGTCGCTGATCAAGAGCACCATCAAGCGGATCCGCCCGGGATTCAGCGAGTCGGAATACGGCTACAGCGCATTTGGAAAAATCCTGGACGATGCGCACAAAAAAGGCGTGCTGGTGGTGGACAAGAAGGAGGGGGGCGCTGTCATCGTCAGTCTGCCTCCTTCGCGGGGCTGAGGTAGGGCCGGACGCTCCGGTTTTTGCCGGAACGAAAAACACGAGCTACGTCGGGATTGATGGGTCCCGATCATGAAAGCCACGCCGAGAATGACAGCCCAGTCTGGCGGGCTTCACGGGTGAGGGCAGATTTGGAGCGAGACAGATGCTTTTTCCGTTGATCGACGAATTGGCCACGACCGACATCGTGAGTGTGCCGCCCCGCGTTGCAGTCCGCCATGCCCTGCAGAAGATGTCGCAGCACAAGGTGCGCAACGTGGTGGTGGAGGAGGCATCAGGTGGCTATGGATTGTTGACCGCGTCCGACGTGGTACGGCTCCGCTTCTCGCAACTGGGGCTCGATACCACGATCGGCGATGCGGGCTACCACGCCCTTCCCTATATTGCCAAGGGAAGCAATCTGCTGGATGTGATCGAGCTGTTCGACGACGCACATGGCTATGCGGCGGTGATCGACGAGTCGAACAAGCTGTTCGGCATCGTCTCGAATACCGATATTCTCGCCAGCCTAGACCCGCAGACCATGCTGCAGCGTCAGCAATTGCGCGATCTGCTGCGTCGCCACGAGGTCAAGAAAATGCCGCACGATACGCCGATCGGCGACGTGCTGGCATGCCTGGTCGATCAGGACGATGCGGTGGTCGTGACCGAGCAGGGTGTGGGAGTCGGCATCGTGACGACGCGCGATGCCATCCGCCTGCTGCACGACGAGGTGGCGCTGATGGACCCGGTGCACGTACACATGTCCATCCCGCTCCGCACCGTGACCAGCGACCTGACAGTGGGCGAGGCGGTGGCGGCCATGCGCGACCTGAATTTCAAGCGCCTGGTGGTGGAAGACCCGCAAAGCCGGGAATTGATCGGCATCATTACCCAGCAGGATCTCATCGGCGTGGCTTACAACCGGTGGGCCGAGCTGATGCACCACCATGCGCTGGAGCTGCGCGAAATCATCCACGTCCTGGAAAACAAGACGGCGCGGCTGGAGAAGATTGCCGCGACCGATCCCTTGACCGGTATAGCCAACCGGGCACGTTTCGAGGAATTGCTGCTCACCGAGCAGGAGCGGCATTGCCGCCTGCCCGCGGTGCCGTTTTCGGTGCTCATCGCCGATATCGACCGCTTCAAGCAGATCAACGACACCTGGGGACACAACCAGGGCGATATCGTGCTGCGTGGGGTGGCGCAACACATCCAGGGACAGCTGCGTCATATCGACACGCTGGCGAGATGGGGCGGGGAGGAGTTCGCGGTGTTGCTGCCGCAGACCGATCTCGAGGCAGCCCGTCTGGTTGCGGGCAGGATCTGCCGGTCGCTGGCGCAGAACGTGTTTGAGCGGGTGGGGTGCGTGACGGCCAGTTTCGGCGTCGCCATGTACCAGACCGGCGAATCCGCGTCGGCGCTGCTCGGCCGTGCCGACGATGCGCTGTATCGCGCGAAGCGCAATGGCCGCAATCGCGTCGAGTAGGAATGAACAGACTCCTGTTGATCGCCGCGCTCGCAGTCGCCGCCTACTTCACGTTTGCCCCGGACCTCCATCCGTCGGGTGGCCGCGAGGCCACGGCTTCGCACGACGTGTCGCAGGCGCGGCAAGGCGACAGCGATGCCGTCCTCGAACACGCATTCACGCATCGCATCGGCAACCTGCAGGTGGCCGGGCGGGGAACGGTGGTGAAGTTGCTGCCGGATGACGCCAGCGGCAGCCGGCACCAGCGCTTCATCCTGCGGCTGGCATCCGGGCGTACGCTGCTGGTGGCGCACAACATCGACCTGGCCGCGCGCATCGAGACATTGCAAGCGGGGGATACGGTGGCCTTTTACGGCGAGTATGAATGGAACCCGAAGGGCGGTGTGATCCATTGGACGCACCACGACCCGCAGGGCCGCCATGCTTCGGGGTGGGTCAAACACGGCGGGCAGGTCTACCAGTAGACGTCTGGGAATGCCCGGCCAGGGCCGGCACATTCAACGGGCGGACCAAGCGTGCCCGGAATTACCTGGGGTGGATGCCAGGATTTCCTGCCCCAGTTCGGCGATGTACGACACAGGATCGAGATGGAACTGCTCGGACAACCGGCTGGTGCCGAAGTCGGGCGCCCATGCTTGTGCGATATTCGGCGGCCAGGTTGGCTTCATCCTGTACCCGGATCAGGATGAAGCCGCAGGAAACGTGAGTAGGGGGTTATAGGAAATGCTGGCCTTGTTCGGGGATTACATGAAGCGATCGAGCAGCCGGCGACTGGTCTTGTCCAGCCTGGACAGGTCGCGGATCAGGTACTGCACGCCGTGACTGTCGCTGATGAGCAGGGCAGCTGCGCCGAGGCGGCGGATATCTTCCTCGCCCTTGAGAATGAAGCGGGTCTCGCCGCGGT
Organism: Pseudomonadota bacterium; assembly: GCA_043821985.1. Taxonomy (GTDB): domain Bacteria; phylum Pseudomonadota; class Gammaproteobacteria; order Burkholderiales; family Thiobacillaceae; genus Thiobacillus. Next base: position 15,902 of record JBDRCF010000038.1, on the reverse strand, counting down.
CGGTCTCGACCGTCCAGGTGCTGGGCGTGGCGAAAGTGGAGACCTGCCTCAGCCGGTGGATCTCTGGCATGAATTCGCGGCTGGCCAGTTCGGCTTCGATCAGGTTTCGCGTCGCGTCGGGCAAGTCGTCCAGATGGTCGATCCAGGCCAGTTCGTGGCCGTCCGTGCCCATCAATGCAATGCCCTCCGCCGGCGCGGCGAGGGGGAAGGCGCGCACGGGCTGCACGCCTGCATGCTCGCTGCCATCTGTGGCAGTCAGCAGGAGTCGGCCATGCGGGTCGCGGGTGAGTTGGAAGGAAACGGTCGTCATGGTGGCGGGTCACTTCGGCATAGGGGGCTTGGCCTCGGCGCTGGCCGTGGGCAGTTCGTCCAGGTCGGTGTCGACGTTGCGTGCCTGGGCCTGGTAGAGGCGGTAATAGTGGCCTTCGCGCGCCATCAGGTCGTCGTGGTTGCCGACTTCGACGATCCGGCCGCGATCCATGACGACCAGCCGGTCGGCCTGGCGCAGGGTGGAGAGGCGGTGGGCAATGGCGATCGTGGTACGGCCGCGCACCAGGTTGTCGAGCGCCTTCTGGATTTCCTTTTCGGTCTCGGTATCCACCGAGGAGGTGGCCTCGTCGAGGATGAGGATGCGCGGGTCGATCAGGAGCGCGCGGGCGATGGAGATGCGCTGGCGCTCGCCCCCGGACAGGCCCTGACCGCGTTCGCCCACCAGCGAGTCGTAGCCCTGCGGCAGCCGCAGGATGAATTCGTGGGCATGGGCGGCGCGCGCCGCGGCGACGATCTCGGCCCGGCTGGCGTCGGGTTTGCCGTAGGCGATGTTCTCGGCGATGGTGCCGAAGAACAGGAAGGGTTCCTGCAGGACGAGGCCGATGTGGCGGCGGTATTCCGCGACCGGCAGGGAGCGGATATCGACGCCATCGAGCCGCATGGTGCCTTCCGACAGATCGTAGAAGCGGCAGATGAGGTTGACCAGGGTGCTCTTGCCCGAGCCGCTGTGGCCGACGAGGCCGATCATCTCGCCCGGCTGGATGTCCAGGTTGAGGCCGCGGATCACGCCGCGGTTGCCGTAGCGGAAGGATGCGTCGCGGATCTCGATCCGGCCCCGTACCCGGTCGAGGTGCGCCGGCCGGTTCGGTTCGGGGACACTGGAGACGTGGTCGAGGATGTCGAAGATCCGCTTGGTCCCGGCCGCGGCCTTCTGGGTCACCGAGACGATACGGCTCATCGAGTCGAGGCGACTGTAGAAACGGCTGATGTAGGCGAGGAAGGCGGTGAGCACGCCGACCGTGATCTGGTCGTGGGCGATCTGCCAGATGCCGAAGGCCCATACCACCAGCAGGCCGATCTCGGTAAGCAGGGTGACGGTGGGCGAGAACAGCGACCAGGTCTTGTTGAGGCGGTCGTTGACGGCCAGGTTGTGGCGGTTGGCCTCGCGGAAGCGCTGCGCCTCGCGCTTTTCCTGGGCGAAGGCCTTTACCACGCGGATGCCGGGGATGGTGTCGGCCAGCACGTTGGTGACTTCCGACCAGACGCGGTCGATCTTCTCGAAGCCGGTGCGCAGGCGGTCGCGCACCAGATGGATCATCCAGGCGATGAAGGGCAGCGGCAGCAGGGTGACGAGCGCGAGCGCCGGGTTGATCGAGAACAGGATCGCCGCGGTCATGGCGATCATCAGCACGTCGGTGGCGAAATCGAGCAGATGCAGCGACAGGAAGACGCAGATGCGGTCGGTCTCCGAACCGATGCGTGCCATCAGGTCACCGGTGCGCTTGCCGCCGAAGTACTCGAGCGAGAGCTGCAGCAGATGCTCGTAGGTGGTGGTGCGCAGGTCGGCGCCGATGCGTTCGCTGACCCGGGCGAGGATGTAGGTGCGGGCCCAGCCGAGGCCCCAGGCCAGCAGGGCGGATGCGAAGAGACCGGCCAGCAGCAGAGTGACGACCCCGGTATCGATCGGCTGTCCGTTCTGGTAGGGAATCAGCACCTTGTCCATCAAGGGCATGGTCAGGTAGGGCGGTACCAGCGTGGCGCCGGTGGCGGCCAGGGTCAGCAGGAACCCGGCCAGGAGTTGGCCCCGGTAGGGGCCGGCGAAGCGCCACAGCCGGAACAGGGTCCAGGTCGACGGCGCCTCGTGCAGTTCGCGGCTGCACAGGGGACATTCCTCCTCACCGGGTGGCAGCGGCGTCTTGCAGGCAGGGCAGAGGGATTCATCCGGGGCAGGCACCGGCTGGCCGGAAAGGCGGGCAGCCAAGTCCGCCGCAAAACGGTCGGCCAGCCGCAACGCCGCCCCGTGATGCGCCAGCGTGAAGCGCCAGCTGGCCAGGCGCGAGTTCGTGTCGTGCAGTTCCAGCGTGCCCACGCCGGCATGGTCGTGGTGCTGCAGGGACAGGCCCGGCCGCAACGGCCAGTCTGCCCAGCCCGCGTCACCCGCCGACCGGGCCAGCAGGCGCCGGTCGGTCAGGACCAGCCGGCCTGCGGCAAAAGCCAGATGGGCGTCGAGATCGGGCTCCAGTGCGGCCACGACCGGCTCGCCGGGCGCAAGCTGCGAGTCCAGCTCGGCTTGCCAGGTATCGGAAGCGCTTGTGGTAGCGCCGGGCAGGGAATGGGGGGTACGGATCATGGATGAATAGCGTTGCGCCGGGGGAGGGCGTACCCGCAGGCGCGGCAATAAATTTTTTTCATTGTTCCCTGTACTATCGGCATCCGACCGGCCCCCGGCAAAGCGGGGTTTATTGTATGCTGCGCGGCGTGCTTCCGTGTAACCTGAACGTAGCAAACAACCATCTTTTCCGGCGAAGCCCCAGCGTCTCGATCCGTCCTTCCATGCCTGCCGCATTTCACTTCATCGTCCGGTCCGGACGTCGCGCGTCGTGAACCGAAAAACCATCGAATTCCTGCGTGTCACGCATCTGGACGGACCGAATATCTGGACCTACCGGCCCGTGCTGGAGGCCTGGGTCGACATCGGCGATCTCGAGGATTCGCCCTCCAACACGATTCCCGGCCTGTACGAGCGCCTCACCGGCTGGCTGCCCGGCCTGATCGAGCACCGCTGCGGCGTCGGCGAGCGCGGCGGCTTTCTGCTGCGCCTGCGCGAAGGAACCTGGCCGGCCCATATTCTCGAACACGTCACGATCGAACTGCAGAACCTGGCCGGCATGAAGGTCGGCTTCGGCAAGGCACGCGCGACGGCCGAACGCGGCATCTACAAGGTGGCGGTACGGACGCGCAACGAACAGGTCGGCCGTGCCTGCCTGCAGGCGGGGCGCGACCTGCTGATGGCCGCCATCGAGGATCGCCCGTTTGATATCGAGGACACGGTGGCGCGTCTGCGCGATTTGGCCGACCGGCGCTGCCTGGGGCCGAGCACGGCCTGTATCGTCGATGGCGCGGCCAGCCGCCATATCCCGTCCATACGCCTGACCGAGGGCAATCTGATCCAGCTGGGCTACGGCGCCCGTCAACGCCGCATCTGGACAGCAGAAACGGACCTGACGGGTGCGATCGCCGAAAGCATCGCAAGCGACAAGGACCTGACCAAACGCCTGCTGAAGTCCTGTGGGGTGCCGGTCCCGGACGGCCGTATTGCAGAAAGTCCGGAAGACGCCTGGGATGCCGCAGAGGAGATCGGCCTGCCGGTCGCGATCAAGCCGGTGGACGGCAACCATGGCCGGGGCGTGTCCCTCGATCTCGCCACCCGGGACGATGTCGAACGGGCCTATCGGCTGGCCCTGGCGGAGGGAAGCGAAGTCATCGTCGAGCGCTATGTGCCGGGCAACGAACACCGGCTGCTGGTGGTTGGCCCGCGTGTCGTCGCGGCGGCGCGCGGCGAGGCGGCCTGGGTGAAGGGCGACGGCCGCTCGACCATCGCCGAGTTGATCGACCGCCAGCTCAATACCGATCCGCGGCGCGGCACGACGGAAGACTACCCGCTCAACCGGATCCTGATCGACGAAGACCCGGCGGTCGGCCTCGAACTGGCGCGCCAGGGGGTTGCACCCAGCGACGTCCCGGCGGCGGGACAGACCGTCCTGATCCAGCGCAATGGCAACGTCGCCTTCGATGTCACCGACACGCTTCACCCCGATGTGGTGGAAACGGCCGTTCTCGCCGCGCGGGTGGTCGGGCTCGACGTCGCCGGCATCGACATGGTGGCGCAGGACGTCTCGCGGCCCCTGGCGGAACAGGGCGGCGCCATCGTCGAGGTAAACGCCGGGCCGGGGCTGCTCATGCACCTCAAGCCTGCCGAGGGCAACCCGCGCCCGGTGGGACGCGCCATCGCTGATCACCTGTTCCCCGATGGGGAGAGCGGGCGCATTCCCATCGTCGGCATCAGCGGCTCGCAGGGAACGACCACCATCGCTCACTTGGTTGCCCAACTGATCGCGTGCACCGGCAAGCGCACCGGCCTGGCATGCCGCGAGGGGCTGTATCTGGGTTCGCGCCAGGTTCGGTCGGGTAACTGCGCAAGCTGGCGAATGGGTCGGCAGTTGCTGATGAACCGCGGAGTGGATGCTGCCATCTTCGAGCACGATGCTCGTTCCATACTCGGCGAGGGCTATGCCTATGACCGCTGCCAGGTCGGCGTGGTGACCGATCTGCAGATGGAGGAGGCGTCGCTGGCCGAGTATTACATCCGCGAACCCGAGCAGATGTACACGGTCATGCGCACCCAGGTGGACGTGGTCCTGTCCGATGGGGTGGCGGTCCTGCATGCGGCCGATCCGGCGGTGGCCGGACTCGCCTCGCTATGCGACGGGACTGTCCTGTTCTATGCGCTTGAACCCGATCTGCCGGTGATCGCCGAGCATTGTGCCCGGGGAGGCCGCGCGGTATTTCTGCGCGACGGCCATGTGGTCATCGCGGGCGGTCGCGACGAGCGGCCGCTGTTCAGCCTGACCGTCTTGCCGTCGTCCATGAACGGGAACCCCCTGTATCCCTTGCACGTGCTCGCTTCAATCGGGACGGCGCTGGCGCTCGATATCCCGCCGGACCTGATCCGCGCCGGGATCGAAACCTGCGTATCGCTTCCTGTGCCTGCAAACCAGGCCAACACCCACTAGGAAAGATTTCCGGCAGACGATCTGCCACGGTATCCAACAGGAACGGCGTTCATGGAAATATCACGTATCCGGGCACTGCGTGGGCCCAATCTCTGGAGCCGGCACACGGCCATCGAGGCATTGGCGCAGTGCGAGCCCGACGAGCGGATGATCGGCTCGATCAGCGGGCTCGAAGCGCGCTTGCGGGCGCGCTTTCCAGAAATTGGCCCGATGCGTCCGACGGGGGATGAGAACGACATTTCCATGGCGCATGCGCTGGCGTTCGCCGCCCTCGGCCTGCAGGCGCAGGCCGGCTGTCCAGTCAGCTTCTGCGTCACGTCGCCCACGGTCGAGACGGGGACCTACCAGCTTGTCTTCGAATATACCGAGGAGACGGTCGGTCGACTGGCGCTCGAACTGGCCGAGTCGTTGTGCCGGGCAGCGCGCGACGATGCCCCCTTCGATCTGGAGGCGGCGCTGGCACGCTTGCGGGAACTCGACGAAGACGTCCGGCTCGGCCCCAGCACCGGCGCAATCGTCCAGGCCGCCGTCGCGCGCGGTATTCCCTACCGGCGGCTGACGGCGAGCAGCCTGGTGCAGTTTGGCTGGGGAAGCCGCCAGCGGCGCATCCAAGCCGCCGAAACGGATGCCACCTGCGCCATTTCCGAGGCAATCGCCCAGGACAAGGATCTCACCAAGACGCTGCTGGAGGCTGCGGGCGTGCCGGTACCGCTCGGGCGGATCGTGACCGATGCCGAGGCAGGCTGGGCAGCCGCCTGCGAGATCGGGCTGCCGGTGGTGGTCAAGCCGCGCGACGGCAATCAGGGCAAAGGGGTAACGGTCAACATCCTGACGCGGGAACACTTCATGGCGGTCTATGGCGCCGCGGCGGCGATCAGCGAGGAAGTGCTGGTCGAGCGCTTCATTCCGGGCCACGACTACCGCCTGCTCGTGGTCGGCAATCGTCTGGTTGCCGCCGCTCGCCGCGAACCGCCGCATGTGATCGGCGACGGCGTGCACGCCGTGCGCGAACTCGTCGCGCAGGTGAACAGCGATCCGCGTCGCGGCGAAGGCCATTCCACGTCCCTGACCAAGATACGTCTCGACGACATCGCCATGGCCCGTCTGGCCGTGCACGGCCTGGACGCGGACTCGATCCCGGCCATGGGCGAACGCGTCGTCCTGCGCAACAACGCCAACCTGAGCACGGGCGGCACGGCGACCGATGTGACCGACGATGTCCATCCCGACGTGGCGGCCCGCGCGGTGGAAGCCGCGCAGATGATCGGACTGGACATCTGCGGCGTCGATGCGGTCTGCCAGACCGTGCACAAGCCGCTCGAAGAACAGGGCGGCGGGATCGTCGAGGTCAATGCGGCGCCGGGCCTGCGCATGCATCTCATGCCCTCCTACGGCAAGGGACAGCCAGTGGGCGAGGCCATCGTCTCGGCCCTGTTTCCGCCCGGCGAGGATGGCCGTATTCCTATCGTGGCGGTGACCGGCACCAACGGCAAGACCACGACCGTGCGCCTGATCGCCCAGTTTCTGGCACTTGCCGGCAAGCGCGTCGGCATGACTGCGACGGACGGCGTGTATGTGCAGGGCCGGCGCATCGATACCGGCGACTGCAGCGGCCCGAAAAGCGCACGCAACGTCCTCCTGCATCCGGATGTCGACGCGGCGGTGCTGGAGACCGCCCGCGGCGGGCTGTTACGCGAAGGTCTGGCGTTCGACCGCTGCAAGGTCGCGGTGGTGACGAATATCGGCATGGGCGACCATCTCGGCCTCAACTTCATCACCACGGTGGAAGATCTCGCCGTGCTCAAGCAGGTCGTGGTGCAGAACGTCGCGCCGGACGGCATGGCCGTTCTCAATGCCTGCGATCCCAAGTGTGTCGAGATGTCGATCCATTGCCCGGGATCGGTCATCTTCTTCGCCGGCGAGTCCCACCATCCCATCATCGCGGCCCATCGCGCCCAGGGGAATCGGGTGGTCTACCTGGACGGCGACTGCCTCGTGGCGGCGCTGGGCGACAGCGAGCAACGCCTGCCGCTGGCGGAGATCCCGCTGACGCGCGGCGGCACCATCCGTTTCCAGATCGAGAACGTGATGGCGGCCACGGCCGCCGCCTGGGCGCTGGAGCTGGACTGGAACGTCATCCGGCACGGCCTGCACAGCTTCGACAGCACGGCGCAGAACGTCCCGGGCCGCTTCAACCTGTTCGATTACCGTGGCGCCACGCTCATCGCCGACTATGGCCACAACCCCGATGCCATTCTTGCCCTCGGCAGGGCGGTGGACGCCCTGCCGGCGCGGCGCCGGATCGTCGTGATCAGCGGCGCGGGCGACCGGCGGGACGACGACATCCGCGAACAGACGCGTACCCTGGGCGCCGCATTCGACGAGGCCATTCTCTATCAGGACCAGTGCCAGCGCGGCCGTGCCGAAGGCGAGGTGCTGGCGTTGCTGCGGGAGGGGTTGCGCGACGCTCCGCGCACGCGCGACATCGCGGAAGTCACCGGCGAATTCCTGGCCATCGATATCGCCCTGTCGCATCTGAAGGCCGGCGACCTGTGCCTGATCCTGGTCGATCAGGTGGAAGAGGCCCTGGCCCATATCGCCCGGCGCATCGCCGGGTCCTGACAGGCGGCTGCCGTCGCTGACGCAGTTTTCTGCCCGGCGATGCCGGACGCCCCGCTGAACTATTGCCGACCGCCCCCTATCCAAGTGGCTGCTTGCTCGTCATGGGCATCGACTTTGCTTGTGTCGAGCACAGGCATGCCGTTTCCCTGGAGGGGGTGGAAACTTCATGAAAAATTCATGGAAAGACAGCATCTACCGGCAACGTGAAGAACTGGCCCGCATCCTGCGCGAGCCATTGGCGCAACTGGCCGGGCATTGCGCACCGGCATGGGGCGATGGCGAGGCGCTGGATGCCGTTCTCGCCGCGCACTTTGACGGCATCCCGCATTGTTCCTTTCTTTACTGCGTAGGGGCCGATGGGGTTCAGATCTGCAACAACGTCGGTCAACATGGAATCGAGCCAGGTTACCTCGGGCGCGACCGCTCGCAACGCCCCTACATGAAGGAGGCGGTGCCGGTGTGGGGGTTTCTGCTCTCGGATGCCTACATCGGCCTGAACCGGCACCGTCCTTCGCTTACCGCGCTGCAGGCCGTGAACCGGGACAGCCAGACCCTCGGCTATCTCGGAGCCGACTTCGACTTGCGCAATCTGCCGGTGACGTCCGCGCTCTATGAAGAGCCCGGGTATTGGCGGCAGGTGAAAGGCGATCCGGCGATCCGTGGCACCGTATTCCAACAGTGCCGGGTGGAAAGCCCGATGGATGGCAACCTGGAACAGGCCCTGTCCATCCTCGAGGAATTGCTGACGCAACGCGGCGTGTTTCAATGCCAGATCCATTTCTCCAGCAGTCAGGCGACGATCTGGACCGTGGACGATCCGTTCCGCTACCGCATTCTGGATGCCGACGCCCTGAGCGACCCGGATATCTGCCTGCTCTATCCTTCGCGTCCGTATCCCGCCGACGCGGCCATCCCGCCGGGCGACATCAACCGGATACTCGGGACGATGCAGGCCTTGCGGCTCACCGATCCGACTTTTTATCTGCGCATGGCCTCGATCAATATTTTCAACGGTTTGGTGAGCGTGACGTTTTCATGCGATGGTTCCCACTACATGTCGCATGTGGAATTCCTGATGAGGGACACGTCGTTCTGGTTCTGATCCCGGCACAAAGACGTGCATCGGGGGCGATAATCGCGTCTAGAACGGGCGTGAGCCCGAAGGTTCCATAGGTTATGGGGGAAGCGCCATCATGAACTGTACGAGATTTCTTTGTGTGATCGGCTGCATGCTGGGGCTGGCAGCGCCAGCGCCGGCGCAGACGCTGGAACCCGCGCTGTCGACGCGGACGCTGGTCAATGTCGACCCGCACGCGCATTACAAGGTGGTGTACGACATTCATTCCGCCGAGACGGCAGCAGGCATCAGCAAGGGCCTGTTCTATGCGCGCGGCCTGATCGAAGCCTACCGCAAGCAGGGCGTCACGCCGCAGCAACTCGACATCCATCTGGTGATGCATGGCGAGGCGGCGCAATATCTGCTCATCGACACGACCTATCGCGACGTCGTCGACGACCCGTTCGCGGTCAATCTCAATGCGAAGATCACCCAGGATTTGCTGGATCTCGGGGTGAGCGTGGAAATCTGCCACAGCGTCATGAAATCGAAAGGCTGGACGGCCGACGACGTCCTGCCGGGCGTCACGATCGTTCACGACGGCTATACGCGCATCGTCAAGCTGCAGAACGACGGGTACGCCTATATCGGCGGATTTTGAACGGGAAGAGTCCCTGCATCCGGGATGCCTTCCCGCACTTGATCATGCCGCCGAGACACGCTCCGGGCGGGTAGGTTAATATCGATCCGTCATGGCTTGGCCCCGCCCCCGATTCCCCTACGTTCAAAAACGCCACCGCGTCGGCCTGCTTTCGCTGCGGTTGTGGTTGCGCCACATGCTTTTCTGGAGCGGGGCGGTCGTCGTCGGCTTGGCGGCCACGGCGTTCGCCCTGAGCAGCGATTATGCGCATACGCTGTTCCGCTCGGTCGTGGCGGCGTCCCCCTGGCTGCCTTTCCTGGTCACGCCCCTGACGCTTGCCGGCGTGGCTGCACTGACGCAACGTTATTTCAAGGGAGCGGAAGGCAGCGGTATTCCGCAGACGATCGCGGCCATCCGCATGTCCGAAGGAAGCAATCGCGACGCGGTGCTGTCCCTGCGCGTGGCTGTCGGCAAGATGTTCCTGACCTGTATCAGCCTGGCGGGCGGCGCCAGCGTGGGCCGCGAAGGTCCTACTGTCCAGGTGGGCGCGGCGCTGCTGTACAACCTGCGCTGGCTGGTCCGTTTCCCGCGGCATCTGATGGAGCGCGGCCTGATCGTTGCTGGCGGCGGCGCCGGCGTGGCGGCGGCCTTCAACACGCCGCTCGCAGGGATCGTGTTCGCCATCGAAGAAATGGCCCGGTCGTTCGAGGAGCGGTCCAGCGGCACCTTGGTCACGGCGGTCATCATTGCCGGTCTCGCCGCAGTCTATGTGCAGGGTAACTACACGTATTTCGGTGCGACCAATTCCACGCTCGCCGGGGCGTCCGGCTGGTTCGGCGTGTTGTTGTGCGGTCTGGCTGGCGGTCTGCTGGGCGGGGGATTCAGCCGTCTGCTGCTGGCCTTCTCGACGCATGGCCTGCCGGGCCGGGCGGGAGTGTTCGTTCGCACCCACCCCGTGAAGTTTGCCGCGCTCTGTGGCCTGGCGCTGGCGCTGATCGGCTTCGCATCCGGGAGCGCCGTCTACGGCAGCGGCTACGTGGAGGCCAAGCATCTGATCGAAGGCACGGGAACCGTGTCGGCGGGATACGGGATATGGAAAATGCTGGCGACCTTCGTGTCGTTCGTCAGCGGCATTCCCGGCGGATTGTTCGCGCCCAGCCTGTCGGCCGGTGCGGGAATCGGCCAGGTCGTGGCGGGCATGCTTGGCCAGGCGGATGCCGGCGCATTGATCGTGATCGGCATGGCGGCCTATTTTGCCGGCGTGGTTCAGGCGCCCATCACCGCGTTCGTCATCGTGATGGAAATGACCGGCAACCACGACATGGTAGTGCCCCTGATGCTGTCCACGCTGTTGGCCACCGCCGTGTCGCGGGTCGTGTGCCCGCGGCCGCTGTACAAGGCCCTGGCGAGCAACTATCTGGCACGCGTACGACCGCCTGCCTGACGGCTGTGGGAACCGATGCAGCGAAGAGACCCTGTGACGACCCCCTGGAGTGTCCATGAAAACCCTGACTGTCTTGCTGCTGGGACTGATGTTGACGATGTCAGGCTGCAGCAAGCTTACGCTGGAAAACTACAACAAGATCGCCATGGGCATGCCGTACGATGACGTCGTCCGGCTGATCGGGGCGCCCGATCGGTGCGACGATGTGATGGGCGTGCGCAGCTGCCAGTGGGGTGACGAGAAACATTCCGTCCATGTGAATTTTCTTGCGGGCCAGGTGCTGCTGTTCTCGTCCAGCAATCTGAAATAAGTCCACCCAACGCCCGCGGCCAGCGGGTCTGTGTACTGTGCGCGTGACAGAGTGTGCGTTGCCCCCGCCTTCCCGAAGGACATGAACGAATCCATCGAATCCTCCGTGCTGCGCCTGAACGAATTGCTGCCCCTGAAGGCGCGCCAGGACCGCCACGTGCCGGCATTCAAGGCTTTGCATCGCGCAGTGATCGTGTCTCTGGTCATACGCGGACGCCCGCCTTCCCGGGCGGAGATCGCCGCCCAGGTGGGCGACATGCAGGTCGATTCTGCACTTGCCCGGCTGGGAAACGATGATCTCGTCGTGCTGTCCGCAGACCGGCGAAACATCCTCGGGGCCTATCCCGTCACGTCGGAAGTCACGCCGCATGCACTCGAGGTCAATGGACACTCGATTCATGCCATGTGCGCGCTCGATGCGCTTGCGGTCAGTCCCTTGTTTGATTGTCCGGTAAGCATCCGTTCGCATTGCCGGGTGACGGGGGATGCGATCACGATCAGGCAGCACGGCGAGCGCATCGTGGACGCCAGCCCGGCCATGGTACAGGTGGGCGTGCGCTGGCAGGCGCCTGCGGGCGGCAGCGCCGCGCACAGCCTGTGCACGGAGATGATCTTCCTGAAAGACGATGACGCCGGCGCCCAATGGCATGGGGGCGATGGGCAGAACCATAGCCTGTACACGCTGGAACAGGCTGTGGCATTTGGCGTGGATTACTTCAGGCCGTTGCTCTGAGCGGCGGCTGCGGATGCGGTTCTCCTCAAGGGATGGCAAACGGCGCCGATAGACAATATGAGAGGTCTCGAATTGTCTGCATAAGGTGAATGGGTGCGTTTCTCCTGCCGCCGGGCGGTTTTTCGTGTAGGCCTCACTACAATGCATTCATGCCGGACCAAAGGGGAGGACGATGGCGCAGCAACCCGCAAGCTTGGCTGACTGGCTCGCCTTTTTGGGACGGGCCGATATCCCCGTGCTGAAGCGCACTGCGCGCGAGCTGGAACGGCTGCGCGAGGACGAGGTTCAACTCAACGCACGCGCGGTTGCCGACGTGGTCACCGACGACCCGCTGATGACGGTCAAACTGTTGCGCTACATGCAGACGCACAAGCGCCGAAACCAGACTCACGAGTTGGTCGACGTGAAACAGGCGCTGCTCATGATGGGGCTGGACACGTTTTTCCGCGAAGTGCCGGCAATGCCGATCGCGGAAGAAATGCTGAAGGAGCACCGTGCCGCGCTGGTGTATCTGCTGCGTACGGTCAGGCGGGCGCAGCGTTCGGCGTACTACGCCTTCGACTGGGCATTGCGCCTGCACGACATGCATGCGGAAGAGGTGCAGGTCTCCGCGCTGCTCACCCATGTATCCGAAATGCTGATGTGGTGTTTCAGCCCCGAGCGGATGCTCGAAATCCAGAAATTGCAGGCGACCGACCACGCCATGCGCAGTGCCGACGCGCAGACGCTGGTGCTGGGTTTTGCCGGCCTGGAGTTGCAGCGCCAGCTGACCATTGCGTGGCGCCTGCCCGAATTGCTGAGAAACCTGATGGATCCGGCGCTGGCGCAATCGACCCGTGTGCGCAATGTCATGCTGGCGGTCAATCTGGCCCGACATTCCGCCCATGGCTGGCACGACGCGGCCTTGCCGGACGATTTCGGTGAAATCGCCGCGCTGCTGCATATGGATCCGAACAAGGTGATGGCGCTGGTGAAGGCCGGCCCCGCGATTGCCTGAGTCAGGCCGTTTGCCGGGCGGCGAGGCTAGGCCAGCTTGGGCATGACGGTTTTTTCCAGCCGGGTGGCAAGGTGGGCGATGGCCTGTCCCGCCGGACATCCGGGGGCGTTTTGCATCAGCAGTTGGCGCCGCATCACGGCCTGGCGGACCTCGGGATCAACCGGGATGTCCCCCATGTGAATCAGGTGGATGGGATGACCGGTCACGGTCGTGACGAAACGGTCGAGGACATGCTGCAGCTGGTGGGTGATCGGCAGCCCCGCGCCAGGACGGGAGGCTTGGTTGACGACGATGCGCACGGTTTGTCGCTGCTGTTGCCCCACCAGCACCTTGATGGTGGCGTAGGCATCGGTGAGCGAGGTCGGTTCGGGGGTGGCGACCATCAGGACCTCGGAGGCCAGCGAGACGGCAAACAGCACCACATCTGAAATCCCGGCGCCGGTATCCAGCAATACGATGTCGTAATTCGGCACTAGGCTGCTCATGATGCGCAGGAACTCGTTGCGTACCTCGGGGGTGAGCCGCGAATATTCGACCAGGCCGGACCCCGCCAGCAGGACCGAAAACCCGCCCGGCGCCTGCAGGACGGCTTCTTCCAGCTTGGCCTTGCCGGTGAACACGTCGTGCAGGGTGATCTTGGGATAGAGATTGAGTACCACGTCGAGGTTGGCGAGTCCGAGGTCGGCGTCGAGCACCAGGACCTTGTTCCCACGCTGGGCCAGGGCGGCAGCGAGATTGGCCGAGATGAAGGTCTTGCCGACGCCGCCTTTTCCGCTGGTGACGGCGATGACCTTGCCGAGCGGCTTGAGCGGGAGACGGTTTGTGTCCGGCTTGTCGGAAAGGGGAGGGGTGAGCAGGTCGTTCATGCGTTGACTCGACGGGTGGAATGGCCCCCGTGACCTGCGCCGTCAGGTGCGCCGTCTGGCGTCGTCGCTGCCTGGTCCATGACGAAATGGCCGAACAGCAAGCCTTTTTCCTCGGCGCTGACCGAAATCTCATGCGGCAAATCGAGAAACACCTGATTGCGTCCGTCGGCCTTGGCGCGATAGAGCTGCTGGTCGGCGCGCTCGATCCATAAATCGGTGGTGGAGCGCACCCATTCCGGCGCATAGGCGCCGCCAATACTGATCGTGACATGCAGATTGACCAGCGGTGTTGCCGGGATGGACAGCGATTCGATCGTGCGGCGCACACGGTCGGCAACGGCGCGCCCGCAGTTGGGCCGGCAGTTGGGCAGGATCATGGCAAATTCCTCGCCGCCATAGCGCACGACCGTGTCCATCGGCCGCACACAGTGGCCCAGGCAGGCGGCGACGGCCTGCAATACCTGGTCGCCGGCCAGATGGCCATGGGTGTCGTTGATGTGCTTGAAGTGGTCGATGTCGAGCAGCAGCAGCAGGATGGATTCGCCGGAGCGGGCCACCACCTCGATTGCGCGTTCGAGCGTCGCGATGAAGTGCCTTCGGTTGCCCAGGCCAGTCAGGGGATCCTTGAGCGAGAGTTCGCACAGTCCATTGATCACGCGCTGTAGATAGGCAAGCGGCGGTTCGTCGCTTGCCTGGCCGCTGTCTTGTCCGGCGTGCTCCAGCAACGCACGCGCGTCGTCCAGTTGCAAATCCTGCAGGTCGATCAGCGATGGATGGGATGTGGAAGCCACAGAGGGGGTTCTATACCTGGCGTCAGAATCGTGCAAAGGATCAGAAAAGGAAACCCCCAACTGTATGTGGCGCGAAGTATGTGTCTATTTGTGCGTTTGATCAAGCACTTGGGAAACGCTGCGAGCGAGGTGCCGGGGCCTCCTGGCGTAGGGGCGTAGCCGGTCTGCATGGTGCCCGGTCTTCCACGGCATTCCTCGCGGATGTGGGCAGAGGGGGCAGCGACCGGCCAGACGGGGGTGGCGGATGATTTCCCGTCAGCGGCGAATGGAAGCGGTGTGCGGTGGATCGCGCCTCAGGCCACGCTGCCGAAGCTGGGGTCCGTGGCGATGTAGGGCGCCTTGAGGCCGGCTATGCGGCAACTTTGCGCGATCGGTCCGCCGGGAAACAAGGTATACAGGTATTTCACGCCACCTTGAGAGTGGAAGCGCTCGTCCAGGGCGTCATGCAGATCGCGCAGATTGATGACGGTGTCGTCGGCGTGTTGCGCGTAGTAGTGCTGGAGGGCGCGAATCACGTTCCAGTGGTCTTCGGTGAGTGCCAGGCCTTCCTCGCGAGCGATGCTCGTTGCGTCGTCCCGGGTCCATTCCATCGGGGCGTCGGGAAAATCGGGATTGGGTTTGGACTCCCGCATCAGATGATTGATGTCGGCTGATTCGTGCAGCATGGTCTTCTCCTTCGAAGGCTTGCAGGATGTCCTTTAAAAGTAGGACAGGCCTCCTTGGGATACAAGGCGCGTTTCGGCCGGGTGGCTTCGCATGAGAATGCCTGAGGTAATCGGGATGGCACGCCCCCAGACACCCATAAAAAAGCCGTGCCCTTCGGGGCACGGTCTCGTTGGCAGGCTGCGGTGATTCGCGTGCCGGTCCGGTCAGCGACGGCCGCCTCCGCTTGCGGTGGCGCTACTGCCCGCGCCCGACTGCAGGGTAGACGTATCCAGGTAGCGGTTCACCGTATCGGCACCGGCGCCCTGGCGCACGAAGTCGCTGAACTCGGCGCCGCTGAGGTCGTCCTCGATCTGCGTGTTGTGGATGTCGTTCGGCATGTTGGCCCAGCCTGCGCCCATGGGGCTGTTGTGGTCGGCCAGCGCCGAAACCGAGAACAGGGCGGCAAGGGAGCCGAAAACCAGGGCATGTGCGATGTGCTTCATGAGTCACTCCTATTGAGATTGAAATATCCGGATGCAGGGGAGTGCATGCGGTATGTGCATGGTAGGGAGGCTGTGTGGCCCGTCTGTGTCCCGGCGAGGCCGTGTGGAAACGTTGCGATGAATCGTTGCGAGGCGACCGGAGGAACTCAGTCTGTCGCCGAGACATCCAGAAGTGCCGAATTTGTTCGACTGGTTTGGAGCGCAAAAAGGCCCTTTCAGGCCCTGATGGCTG
>JBDRCF010000037.1:0-49295 GCA_043821985.1 Pseudomonadota bacterium | reverse complement strand
TTTTTATTCATTAAAATCAGTTAGTTATGTTATTTTATTGTTTTATTGGGGCAAATTTGGGGCAATTTGAACGAGCTTTTTCATGCCCTGCCAGATGCGCCCCAGCTCTCTGGGGGACTCCGAATCTATCCAGCGACCATAGACTTTCACGAGCATCGAGTAGTCGCTGTGCCCCATCTGGTTGGCGATGAAGGCAAGATTGCCCCGCGCGGTGAGATTCCAGCAGGCGTAGGTGTGGCGGGTCTGATAAGGCGGGCGATGCCGTACCTCGGCGCGCCTGGTCAGGTTGCTCCATTTGGTGTTCCATGCGCTTGGCACGTACCACGCATTTACGTCGGTCTTGCGTGCCTGCGTCTTCGGCGACAACAACAGCCGGGCGCGATCAACGCGAGACTCATGACGATTCAGCCAGACTTCCAAGTCCATCGCATCGCGCGTCAGTGCATCTTCGATTAGTACTTTGAGTGCAGCTTGTGCCGGCGGGAACAGCAGGATGGTACGCTCCTTGTTCGTCTTCGGAATCTTGAAGGTCAGCGACTGCGTGACTGAGCGCCTCACCGTCAGCTTGCTTAGGTCGGTGGCAATGTCCTCCACAGCGAGCCCGCACAACTCGCCCGGCCGCAGACCTGTGTAGAACGCGAGTGTCACAGAGGCTGCGTCCACTGGGTGCAGGCAACCCTTCGTGATTAGCGCGTTGTACTCCTGATAGGTGAATGGGTCCGGATCCTTGTTGCTCTTGGTGAAGCGCGTGCAGTGCTTGGCCAAGCCTTCGGCGCAGAAGTGGTTCTGTTCGCACCAGTAGAGAAAGCCCGCGAATGTAGCGAGGTAGTGGTTTACCGTTGAGACGGCCCGCGTCTCGATCAAGTCAACGCGCAATTGCTGGATGTCTGCCGGGATCAGGGCATCGGCTAGACGGTTCCGTCCGATGGTGTTGAGGCAGGCATTGAGCGCTACTTGGTAGCGGTTCTGTGTTTCGGCAGTGATGTCCACTGCCTTGAGTGGCATGTACCGTTCGGACAGGTCGCCGAGACGCTTACTTGTCGTGCCAGCTTGGTCGCCTTGCCGAGAATGAGGGAAAAACTCAGACTCGTCGTAGGCCCCCGTCTTGAGCGCATACATGGCGGCGCTGCGAAGGCGAGACGCATGTTTCAGGTTTGCCTTGGTTGGCTCGATACCCAGCGTGTGGCGATGGCGCACTCCCTTGTGCATGAACACCACGCGAATCGACTTGCCATGCACTTCGATGCCTGGAAGATTGCTGCTTATCACGGTACCCATCTGCGCCGCCATCATCACTCTCCCGAAATTACTCCTGGTTGTTTCTGTCGCTGGCTTGTTGCTTGCGTTTTTCTCGTCCAGTCTTGAGCTTGAACAGCTCAAACAGTCCAGGGTGCATTTTGCGATCCCCAGCCTCCCACTGCTGCCAAGTACGCAACGATGCATGCACCACGTCACCGGCTTCCGTTTGCGTCAAACCCGCTGCGGCTCTGGCCGCACGAATGTCATCAGGCTCGGGGGGGCGTGGCATTTGTCGAAGCCGAAATGTTGTTGCGTCGGTTGAGCGAGCGTGGCATCGCGTGATTCCATGTGCGCCATCACGCCTCGCAGGACAAGGCACCTGCGCCGACTGTTGGCAGTTAGCGCGATTATACGCTCATTGAGCGTATGGAGCAACGGTACCGCCGCAGGACTGCTCCAAGCAGAGAAGAGCACAAAGGGGCTAACGTAAACGACTGACCGGCATCAATGCGCAGCCAGTTGCCTGCCGCTCTCCACCCAGCGATCAAACTCTTCCAAGTTCACAAGAATGCGGCCATCCGGCGCTTTGCGCCAGATACGGCCTTGCGACCAAGTGCCGTTCTTGACCTTGTGGCGTACCGCGTCTTCACTGTATCCAGTGATCTCTGCGAATCGGTTGATCAGCACCCATCGACTTGGGTTGCTCATGTTTCGCTCCATGGGTGCGCCGGTTCGGCTCGGATTGAGGCTGACATCGGCAATTTCACGTCTGTTGATATAGTCTCGCCGATCTCCGTTTCCGAAAACCCGCTCGGGCGTGCATGGGCGTGCGCCGGGCGAGGGTGGCAATTGCGCATTCACATTCAGGCCAAGCTGGTGTTTGAGGCAGAGTTAGATGTCTGATCGCTAGTAATTCGATGCGGGTTTCGACCGTGATGCTGGCTCTCCTTTCGCGGCCGATTTTCTGAATCCCCGATCCCGTGCCATGAATGATTCCAGCATGTGCGGGATCAATGTGGCGGCATCGACCGGTTCGCCGTAGGTCTGCGCATGCAGCGCGGCGTAGCGCTCTAAATCGGCCTTGAGCGTGACCGTCAGTGAGACAGTGAGTTTTACGGTCTCGGTTTTCGGTAGCGGCCCCAGCCGCAGCTTGCTGGTAGACATATTCATTGCGACGATCCCCTCTGGAAGAACAGTGGCTGATAAGGGCGCAGGATCAGATCCTTGTTCACCATGACCCGCATCGGGAAACCGGGCCGGATGGTCAGCGTCGGCTGGATACTCACGTTGCGTTTGGTGATCTCCTGACCGACCTGGTTCACGGTGTCCTGCGCGCTCTGGCGAACGGCGACGGTCACGCCACCGGTACTGCCGCTGTTGTTGGGTGCTGCCAGCTCGGCACCGACTCCGAGCAGCGTGGACAACGCGGCACCGGCGATGATGCGATCCCAATGCCAATCGACGCCATCCTCCAGCCCGGCATAACCAGCCGGGTCGATGCCGGGCAGACGGTCGAGCGAAATCGACGAGGTATCGGGCAGGATCAAGCGCGTCCACACCAGCAGTACCCGTCTCTGACCGAAGGCCACCTGGCTGTCGTAGCGGCCGATCAGTCGCGAGCCCTGCGGAATCAGCAGGAAGCGACCCGTGGCCGTGTCGTAGACCGCCTCCGTCACATTGGCAATGACCTGTCCCGGCAGGTCGGAGTTGATGCCCGTCACCAGCGCCGCCGGAATGATGGTGCCTGCCATCACCTGGTAGGGCGATGTCGGCAATTGCAGGCTGGCCGGATTGCGGGTGGCGGTGTCGCCGCCATTCGTGAGGAACGCTTCCTTCTGATCCTGCCGGTTCTGCACAGCTGTTGGATCGGTTGGCTGTGTCGATGCCGTTGCCATCGGATTGAATGCCTGGTTGCCGGACACCGGCTCAGGCATGGAGGTGCTCGCGACGGTTGCCGGTGCCGCCTTTGTTGCACTACTGCTGCGGAAGAACACTGACGAACGCGCCGCATCCTCGGCATCGCCCGGCTGAGCGATGCGGCCGGGTTGCGCTGGAGTGTATGCGCTCGTGTTCCCGTGGTTCTGCGCATGCACGATGGCCGGCCCCAAGTCGCCCGGCAACGGCTCACCCAACATCGGCACCACAGGCTTAACCATTGGCACCACTTTGGTATAGTTCTTGGGCAACTGGTCGAGGCTATCGGCCCGCGAGACGCGATCCACGTTATACAGCTCGGTGGCCGGGTTGCGCTCACGCTTGTGTGGTTGCAAGGACCAGAGCGTGGCACCCAGGATGCCGATGCCGAGCGCCCCTGCAAACACCGCCAGCATGCGCCGATTAAGCCGTGTGACCGGACGCGGCGAAGCGCGCAGGGACAAGGTGTCCGGGTCGGCTTTGTTCGACCCGGTGGGTTGCATTTGCGGCGTGGCGGGCGTGCTCATGCTCAATGCCTCCGTGCCGTACTGCCTGCTCCATCGGTGCGTTCGATACGAACGACGGCGGCCTTGTCCGCACCCAGCCGCAGCTCAGCGGCACCGAATAGCCGATCCACCACGTAATAGGGGGAACGGAAGCGATAGTTCACGAGCTGGCCATCACCCTGCTGCCCGATCACGAACAGCGGCGGCAGCTCGCCCTGCGCGATGCCACCGGGGAACTGGATATAGACTCGCTCGCCGTCATCGAACGCGCGCAGCGGTTTCCACGGCGGGCTGTCGCCGGTGATCGCGTAGCGGAACTTGATCTGCTCCAGCGACAAGCCCGAGTCCACCGGCGCTGCCGCCTGAGCCTGTTGCGCCTGCTTCTGCAAGGCCAGCATGCGGTCTTTCGGATAATCCCACGATGCCGATGCCATCCACGCCTGCGGCGTCGACGACATTTCGAGCAGGTAGGTGCGGCGGTTGGTGGTGATGACCAGGTTTGTCTTCAAGCCGACGCGGGTGGGTTTCACGAGTATGTTCACACGCAGACTGGCACCCGCGCCGCTGGCCGTGTCACCCACTATCCAGCGCACGGTGTCGCCGGCTGAGACCGTCACCAGTTCCTCTCCCTCCTGCAAGGTGATGACAGTGACGCGGCCCGGACTGGTGTAGAGCTGATACAGCGCGCCGTCCGTATAGGGCCAGACCTGGATCGCGTTTATATAGCCTTCGCGGCTGGGGGCCACGCGGGCTTCGGCATTGGCGCGCGCCACACGAACCTTCTCGTCGGGCGATTCGGCGACTGGCTTGTCCTCTGGCGAACTCGCCAGCGGCTTCAACTGTTCGGGCAGCGGGAGTGGTTTGGGTACTTCGACCACCTCGATGGGTTTGGGCAACTCCGGCAGCGCGTGCGCCGCGACGGGTTCGTCCAGCGTGATGTCCGGCGGCGGCTTGCCGTGTGTGGCGCAACCACTGACAGTCACCAAGGTGGCGCTCAGGATCAACGGCAAAGCGTAAATACGGATTTGGGTTTTCATGGTTTTGGGGTTCCTTCAGTTGCGTCGAGTTCACGGCTCCAGGACAGGCCGTTCACGTAAATTCCTAGGGGGTTCTTGCGCAGTCGCTCCTCGGTGCGCGGCGGTTGCAGCACGATGGATAGCACAGCCGTCCAGCGCTCGGTGCCCGAGGGCGAACCGTTCACATAGCTGCGCTCGATCCAGCGCACCTGGAACGAGGATTCGCTGGCGCGCACGACGCTGGTGATCTCGACGGCCGTCGAGGTCTGGCCGATGCGCGCGAACGGATCGTTGACGCGCGCATAGTCGTTCAGCGTGGCCGCACCCTTGTCCGTGGTGTAGTCGTAGGCTTCGAGCCAGTTCTGCCGCACCACAATGGGATCAATCGACAGCGAGCGCACATCGGTGAGGAAGCGCGCCAGGTGGTAGGCGATCTGCGCGTCGTTTGGCTTGTACGGCGTGGCGGCCTCGCCCACCGCGCGTACCTGACCGCCGGTAGCCACCTCGACCACATAAGGCGTGACGATGGACTGCGCCGAGCGCCACACCAGCCCACCCGCCATCAGTAGCGCGAGCGATAGGCAGCCGAAGGCCATCAGCCGCCAGTTCTTTGCCTGCACGCGGGCACTGCCGATGCGCTGGTCCCAGACCTGCGCGGCAGCTTGGTACGGGGTAACGGGTTCCGGTGTGTCCGAGTACCGCACCTGGGGTCGTTTGAATCGCATGAACTGATCTCCGGTATTCAATCTTTAGTGGTTCGAATCGTCGCGCAGGCTCGGGCTGGCACCCCCGCCGCCGTGGTCTCCCGATCGCAGGGTGTGAGCCGCCGTGGTGGCCGCATGGCTCACCTGCTGTTTGCGGCGCATTTGTTTGGCCCAGGCGGGCTCTGCCGCAGGGGGCCTGGCTTCGGCTGCATCGGCTGATTCAGTGGAGCTGGCTACCGCCGCAGGCGCAGCAGCGTCCGCGACGAAATTGGCTACGCGATCCTTGACCGCTTTCGCACTGGCGGCGACGCGCTGGCCGACGGCCCCGGCACCGCTCTTGGCTACATTGGCAAGGCCTGCGCCAGCAGCACGAACTCCACCGCCACCCGATGCGGCTGCGCCAGCCTGGTAGGCGGTCTTCGCGCCGCTTGCCATTGAGCTGGTCGCACGCCCGGCCGATGCAGCGCCACCGATGGCCGCGCGCGCAGCGTCTGGCGCCATGCGCGCACCCGCCGCCACTGCTGCACCGCCCGTGGCGATAGCTGCGCCTCCAGCCACCGCCAAACCAGCCGCACCGAGCGCCGTGCCGGCCGCTGCACCCGCGCCGAGCTGCGGTGCGCCGGACACCAGCCCGGTGGCAATCCCCGGCCCGAAGATCCCCAGTCCCAGCATCGCCAGTGAGGCGAGCATGATGGTCAACGCCAGGTCGATGGAGGGCTCAGTGTTGGGCGGGGTCTGGAACTGTGCAAATAATCCCGTGCCGATGCCGACGATCACCGCCAGCACCAGCACCTTGATGCCCGATGACACCACGTTGCCCAGCACCCGCTCGGCCAGGAATGCCGTCTTGTTCCACAACGCAAACGGCACCAGTACGAAACCCGCGAGCGTGGTCAGCTTGAATTCGATCAGCGTGACGAAGAGCTGCACCGCGAGCACGAAGAAGCTGACGATCACCACCAGCCAGGCGAGAAACAGCACGCTGATGACATCGAGGTTCGCGAACACTTCGGGGAAGCCGGTCAGGTCGCTGATCTGCGCCATGATCGGCTGTGCCGCGTCGACGCCGACCTTGGCCAGATGGCCCGGTTGCAGGAACTGCGCCTGCGTCAGCGTGGAACCCGACGCCACCAGCCCGAGCCCGGCAAACGAATTGAACAGGATGCCGGCCAGGTAGTTGAAGTTGCCGATGATGAACGCGAACGCGCCGACATACAGCGTCTTCTTGATCAGCCTGCCGATCACGTCCTCGCCGCCCATGGCCCAGAACAGCCCGGCCAGCGTCATGTCGATCACCACCAGCGTCGCGGTGAGGAACGCCACCTCGCCATGCAGCAGGCCGAAACCCGAGTCGATGTAGTGCGAGAAGACATCGAGGAAGTGGTCGATGACCGACAGATCATTCATGGCTCAGTCTTTCGGTGCAGAATCTGGTGCAGCCGGTGGCGCGGGCGTGTATGGCGTTCCGCCGCCTATGAAGCGCCGCCGCGTGGCCTCACTCGCCCTGTTGCACAGGGCATCACCCACCTTGGCGTGGTCGGCCTTGCACTGCGCGCGGACTTCCTTCAGGCGCTCGGGATTCGCCATCAGCGATTCGACGGATTCGGCGGGTTCCGGTTTGCCGCACGCGGCCAGCAGCGCGGTGCATGCGGCAGCGATGAGGAGGGTTTTCATAAGTTTTCTCAATTGCCGTAGTAGTTGACGCTGTATGGCGTGTAGGGCGTGCCCTCGCCCTGGAAGCGGCGGCGTACTTCACGGGCACGCTCTTGCACCGCGATCTGCCGTGCCTGTTCCAGGGCGGTAGCACGATCTTGGGTGATCTGAAGCTGCTGCGCCTGGATCGCCTGCCGGGCCTGCAGGGCCAGCAACTGGTTCGTCGCCTGCGTGGCTTGCAACGCGCCGACCGCCGACTGGCTGCGGTTCACGAGGTCGGTCAAGGTCTGCTCGTCGGACGCGAAGTTCTGTACCGCTTGCGACTGCACCTTAGTCGCGGTGCGCAGCGCCTCCAACGAGTTGCGCCAGCGTGTGCGCGCATCGATGGCCATCTGGCTACCCGAGGCGGAGGCGGTGTAGGCATCGGGATAAAGCCGCGCGAACTCGGTTTCCATCTGCGACACATTGAAGGCCAGCCCCTGTGCCTGCTGGATCAACTGGTTCGTCGCGGACAGCGCCGAGCGCAGTTCATTGAGCGCGCTGAAATTCAGGCCTGTCAGGTTTTTCGCCTGGTTCATCAGCATCTGCGCTTCGTTCTGAAGCTGCCTGATCTGGTTGTTGATCTGCTCCAGCGTGCGCGCAGCGGTCATGATGTTCTGCGTCAGGTTTGATGGGTCGATGACCACCCACGCAGCCTGAGCAGCGGACATCACGGTCATGAGTACGGTGGCGGCGACGGCAAGAAGGGTTTTCTTCATGGCTGATTCTCCTGGGGAGTGAAGGAAAAGGACGGGATGAGGTCAGCGGCCCAGTCGAGGCCGCGATGGCGCAGCCAAGCGGCTGCGAAGTCCGCAGGTGGCACCGACGCGGAAACGGCATCGATGGCGCGCTGATCCTCGGGCTTGGCTGCGCCAGCAAACGCCAGCGTCACCGGCCCGAGGCCAAGGTCGAAGACGCGATTGCCGAGCCGCGACTGGTAGTAGTAATCGCGCTTGGGCTGTGCGGTTGCCACGATCTCGATTTGCCGCGCGTTGAGACCGAAGCCTTCGTAGATGACGCGAATCTGCGGCTCGGTCGCCTGCGGGTTGGGGAGGAAGATGCGGCTCGCGCAGCTCTCGACGATCGCCGGGGCGATGCTGGAATCCTTGATGTCCGCCAGCGATTGTGTGGCGAAGATGACAGAGACGTTCTTCTTGCGCAGCGTCTTGAGCCATTGGCGGATGCGCGCGGCGAATACCGGGTCGTCGAGGAACAGCCAGGCTTCATCGAGGATCAACAATGTTGGGGCACCGTCGAGGCGTTCCTCGAAGCGCGCGAACAGGTAGCGCAGTACCGCGAGTGCGGCCGCCTTGCTGTGCATCAGTTCTTCCATCTCGAACGCCTGCACGTCGGCGCAACCGAGCCGGTCATGGTCGGCGTCGAGCAGCTTGCCGTGCGCACCGCCCAGCACATAGGGTTGCAGCGCTTGCCGCAGCGCGTTCGATTGCAGCAGTACCGACAAGCCGGTCAGGGTGCGCTGTTCGAGCGGCGCGCTGGCGAGACTGTTCAGTGCCGACCATACGGACTCCTTCTCGGCCGGCCCGACAACCACGCCTTCGTGAATCAACAGGCCTTGGACCCAATCCGCCGCCCAGGCGCGATACCCCTCCTGGTCGATACGGGCCAGCGGCTGGAAGGCGATGGCGCCGTCCGCGCCCAGGTCGTAATGCTCGCCACCCAGCCCAAGCACAGTGGCGCGAATCGAACGCCCCATGTCAAACGCGAAGATGCGTGATCCGGCATAGCGGCGGAACTGCAATGCCAGCGTCGCGAGCAGCACCGATTTGCCCATGCCGATGGGGCCGACCACCAGCGTGTTGCCCACGTCGCCGATGTGCGTGACCAGCCGGAACGGTGTCGCGCCATCGGTGCGCGTCACGATCAGTGGTGGGCCGTCGAGATGCGTATTGCGCTCTTGTCCGGCCCACACCGCCGACACCGGCATCATGTGCGCGAGGTTCAGCGTCGAGACGATGGGCTGACGCACGTTGGCGTAGGCGTGTCCCGGAATCGACGACAGCCAGGCATCGACCGCGTTCAAAGTTTCGGGGATCGTCACGAAACCCCGGCCCTGAATGGTTCGCTCTACGGCGCGCAGCTTCTCGTCAGCGGCAGTTGCATCGACATCGAGCACCGTCACGGTGGCGGTGACGTAGCCGAATGAAACCTGGTCACTGCCCAACTCCTGGAGAGCCGCGTCGGCATCGGCTGCCTTGTTCGACGCATCGGAATCCACCAGCGGGCTTTCCTGCTGGAAGACCGTCTCGCGCAGCAGCGCGACGATGTTCTTGCGCTTGGCGAACCATTGGCGGCGCAAGCGTCCGAGTTCACGCTCGGCCTCGGCCTTGTCCAGGCACAGAAAGCGTGTGCTCCAGCGGTAGGCAAAGCCCAGGCGGTTGAGGTCGTCGAGCAAACCAGGCCAGGTCGAAGTCGGGAAGCCACGCACCGACACCACGCGCAGGTGCTGGCTCCCGAGCATCGGCGCAAGGCCACCCGTCAATGGCTCATCAGCCAGCAGCGCATCGAGGTGCATCGGCACCTCGGGCACGGCCACCGGATGCTGGCGCGTGGACACGCAGGCATGCAGGTAGGTCAAGGTCTGGCCGTCATCGAGCCACGCGATCTCCGGCATCACCCCTTCAAGCAGGCCGAAGAAGCGTTCGGTCTCCGACACGAAGCCATCCAGCCGCTCGCGCCAGTCCACGCCTTCGATCTTGGTGTCCTCATACAGCAGCTTCGCGGCGCGGGCCGTCGATTCCTCGGGCGGCAGATACAGCAGCGTCAGGTGGTACGCGCTCTCGAAGTGGCTCTCGGCCTCCTCGAATGCGGCGCGGCGTTCTTCATCGACCAGCCAGGACAGCGGCTCGGGGAACGCCGACTCCGGATAGTTAGCGGCTACGCGTCGCTCGGCTTCCACGAACAAAGCCCAACCCGATCCAAGCCGACGCAGTGCGTTATTCAACCGCGCAGAGGTCGCAACCAGTTCACCCTGCGTAGCGCTGTCCAAATCAGGCCCGCGAAAGCTTGCCGTGCGCTGGAACGAGCCGTCCTTGTTGAGTACGACGCCTGGCGCGACCAGCCCCGCCCAAGGCAGCCAGTCGGCCAACACTGCGGGGCGCTTGCGGTATTCGGCGAGGTGCATCATGGGATCGTCCTCACACGTCCAGAAGTTGCTGGTGTTTGATATGCCGCGCGAAGACCGTCATGAACTGCGCATCCAGTCGCGCGCCCCACACGGCCAGCGAGTGCCCGACAATCCACAGCACCATGCCGGGCAGCCAGAGTTGCAGCCCGAGCCCCACGGCGGCGGCCAGCGTGCCGTTGGCAATCGCCACGGTGCGCGGTGCGCCACCCAACAGGATGGGTTCGGTCAGTGAGCGGTGCAGGGGCACCTCGAAGCCGGATGCGTCAGCGCTTGACGTGTTCATGCCAGCACCGCTCCGCCGCTGAAACTGAAGAAGGTCAGAAAGAATGATGAGGCGGCAAACGCGATCGACAGACCGAACACGATCTGCACCAGCTTACGGAAGCCGCCGCTGGTGTCGCCGAAGGCCAGCGTCAGCCCGGTGGCTATGATGATGATCACCGCGATGATCCTGGCCACTGGCCCCTGGATCGAATCCAGCACGGATTGCAGCGGCGCTTCCCACGGCATGTTCGAGCCTGCGGCATGCGCGGGAATGGCGATGGCCAGCAGTAGCGCGGCGAGAGCCACGAATTGCAAGGCAGGTTTTACGGAAATGTGTGAAGTCGTCATGACGGTTCTCCGGGAGTTGATGAAAGTAAAGGGACGCAAGGCATAAGCTCGGCGCTGAGTTGGTAGCCGTGGCTGTCGAAACCGGTGACGCGGGCGATTTCCTGCACACGGCGCGCATGGCCGCGACCGGCGATGTAGACGATGACGTTGACCGCTTCGGCGATCAGGGCGCGCGGTGGGGTCACGGCGACTTCGAGGATCAGTTGTTCCAGCCGCAGCAACGCGCCCGCGGCGGAACCGGCATGGACGGTGGCGATGCCGCCCGGATGGCCGGTGCCCCAGGCCTTGAGCAGATCCAGCGCTTCGGCGCCGCGCACCTCACCGACGACGATGCGGTCTGGTCGCAGCCGCAGGGTCGAACGCACCAGTTCGGCCATGGTCACGATGCCGGCACGAGTGCGCAGCGGCACATGGTCGCGCGCGGTGCATTGCAGCTCCACCGTGTCTTCCAACACGATCACGCGGTCGCCGGTGGCGGCGATCTCGTCGAGCAGGGCATTCGCCAGCGTGGTCTTGCCGGTGCTGGTGCCGCCAGCGATCAGAATGTTCTGGCGTTCGCGCACCGCGTTACACAGGAATTCCGCCTGAGACTCGGTCAGGATGCCGTCGGCCACGTAGGCGTCGAGCCGGATCAGACCGACCGCGCGCTTGCGCAGCGCGAAGACCGGCCCCGGCGTCACCGGTGGCAGCGCGCCCTCGAAACGTTCGCCAGTCTCTGGCAGCTCGGCGGAAAGCAGTGGTTTGCCAGCATGTACCTCGGCACACACATGGGCCGCGACCAGGCGGATGATGCGCTCGCCATCGGCTGGAGTGAGGCTGACGCCGAGCGGTTCACGGCCACTGCCCAGTCGATCCACCCACAGCGAACCGTCCGGGTTCAGCATGACTTCCACCACGTCGGGGTCGTTCAAAGCCTTGGCGATGTCCGGCCCCATCGCCGTGCGCAGCATGAGCACGCGACGCTCCAGCGAGGCCGACAAACCCTGATCGCGCGCCGCGCCGCTCATGACGGTGCTCCCGGTTCGTCTGTTGAGGACCCGGCGTTGGCGTTTTCATGTAAGCCGAAGAACTGGTTCTGATCGGGCTGGATTTCTTCGACCACGTCCTTGACCAGGCTGCGTCCGCGCAGCAGATGCCGGCCGAGTTGTTCGATGAACTGCTCGAAGCGCGCGCGGCCCTGGGCGCGCGCCGCCTCCTGATGCGCTTCCGGCACGGGGGTGCTGACAGTGAGGAAATAGCGCACGTAGAGCGCCAGCGTCTCGATGAGGATGTTCTGATCCCGCTCCAGCTTGTCGAGCTGGCGAGACAAGCGATCCAGTCGTTTGGCGATGGCGGCTTCGCGCTGGTCGCCGGAATCGGGCGAAAGGAACGATACTAGCGCGGCGGCGATGATGGAGGACTTGGACAAACCCTTCATGGTCGCCAGCTCGTCCAGCCGCCTGGCGTGCTCGGGTTCGATGAAGAGATTCAGACGGGTGCGGCTCATAGCGCGATCCCGTCGTCAGGATCGAGGGCGGCCAGCCGCGCAGTGCGTTGCAGGCGTGGATCGAGCTGGGCGGGCAGGGGTAGCGGCAGGTCGTCGTCATCGAGCAGGCCCAGATCGTCCACCGCGTGTTCGGGTTCCGGCATGAACGCGACTTCGGCCAGTTCCGGCTGCTGCTGATGGCCGCCGTCGTCGATGGCCTCAACGTGCGCGGGGAGTACCAAGCCGAGAATCGATGCGGCGGGGATGGCCAGTCCGGTCCAGTCGTCGGGTCGTGGTGACGGTGCATCGGCGTAGTGCCCAAGCAGCAATGGCGGCGGTGCCTGCATGCGCGTCTTGAAATTCGCATCCAGGTAGTACCGAATTTTTTTCGCCTGGATCGGCGGATGGCCGGACACCATCACCACCTCGTCGTCGGGCGGGAGCTGCATGATTTCGCCGGGCGTGAGCAACGGCCGTGCGGTTTCTTGGCGCGACACCATCAGGTGACCGAGCCACGGGGCCAACCGGTGGCCCGCGTAGTTGCGCTGTGCGCGCAATTCGGTGGCGGTGCCCAGCGCCTCTGAAATGCGCTTGGCGGTGCGTTCGTCATTGGTGGCGAACGTGATGCGCACGTGGCAGTTGTCGAGGATGGAATGGTTCTGACCGTAGGCCTTGTCGATCTGGTTCAGAGATTGGGCAATCAGGAAGGCGCGCAGACCGTAGCCGGCCATGAAGGCCAGCGCCGATTCGAAGAAGTCGAGCCGTCCCAGCGCCGGAAACTCGTCGAGCATCAGCAGCAGCTTGTGGCGGCGCGCGATGCCGTCCGATCCATCGAGCGACTCAGTCAGACGCCGCCCGATCTGGTTGAGAATCAAGCGGATCAGCGGCTTGGTGCGGCTGATGTCCGAGGGTGGAACCACCAGGTACAGCGACACCGGATGAGCGGCATCGATCAGGTCGGCGATGCGCCAGTCGCAGCGCGAGGTCACTTCGGCCACCGTGGGATCGCGGTAGAGACCCAAGAAGCTCATGGCGGTGGACAACACGCCCGAGCGTTCGTTGTCGCTTTTGTTCAACACTTCGCGTGCGGCAGACGCGACTACCGGATGAGGCGTGTCACCGAGATGGCGCGTCGTCATCATCCGGTGCAGCGTCACCTCGAAAGGGCTGGCCGGGTCGGACAGGAAGTTGGCGACGCCGCGCAGCGTCTTGTCCTCGCCGGCGTAGAGCACGTGCAGGATCGCGCCGACCAACAAGGCATGCGAAGTTTTTTCCCAGTGGTTGCGCCGCTCCAGCGCGCCTTCGGGATCGACCAGGATGTCGGCGATGTTCTGCACGTCGCGTACCTCGTGCATGCCGCGCCGTACCTCCAAAAGAGGGTTGTAGGCAGCCGATTTCGCATCGGTCGGGTTGAACAGCAGGCAGTGCGAGAAACGGGAGCGCCACCCGGCGGTCAGATTCCAGTTCTCGCCCTTGATGTCGTGGATGACGGCGGAACCGGGCCAGGAGAGGAGGGTGGGAACCACCAGGCCGACGCCCTTGCCCGAGCGCGTTGGCGCGAAGGCCATCACATGCTCGGGGCCTTCGTGGCGCAGGTAGTCGCCGTCCTTGCGGCCAAGGAAAACGCCAGCGGGGCCGGTCAGGCCGGAACGGTGGATTTCAGCGGGCAGCGCCCAGCGTGCCGAACCGTAGGTCGTGACCAGCTTGGATTGCCGTGCGCGCCATACAGACATGGCGATGGCCACCATGGCACCGGCGAAACCGCTGCATGCCGCGATGGCACCGCCGCGCAGGAAAATCTCGGGCGCGTAGGCGTCGAAGAAGTACCACCACTCGAACAGCCGCCACGGGTGGTAGACAGGTGTTCCCAACAGGTCGAACCACGGCGCACCCAGGCGTAGCTGGTAGCCAAGTTGTGCCGCGGTCCATTGGGTGGCCCCCCACGTTCCCGCGATCACTATCCCGAATACCGCCAGGACCTGACCGAACAGCACACTGGTTCCCTGCATCTCGACCTCCCGAGTCTCGCTCCCGAACAAGGCGCGGACAACGATGTGCCGCATGGGTGAGAGTGACGGTCGAACTAGTGCCGGTCAAAGACCGTTATCGAGATAGCGAAGACGACGAAAACAAGATTTCTAGCTGGAGAAATACGAAGCGCATCGCTGCAAACGACAGCGCGTTTCGGGGTGTATGACGCTCCGTCGAAAAATTGTTGGCCGATGCCGACATGCAAGCACGTTCCAGCGCACGCGGCCGGACGCAACCGGCTGATGCGTGGATGGCGATCAGTTTTGCGGCGCGGGCTGTGGTGTGTATTTACCTTTGCCGTCCCCCATGAAACGTCGGCGGCGTGCTTCGCTCGCCGCGTTGCAGAGGGCGTCGCCCATCTTCGCGTGATCTTCCCTGCACAGGCGTTCCACTTCCTTGAGCCGTTCGGGATTAGCGACCAGTGATTCGACGGTGTCGGTCGGTGCGGGTTTTTCGCAGGCGGTCAGAACCAAGGCCAACAGCAGCATGCTGGTTTTCTTCATGACGTTTCCTTCCTAGAGTATGCGTGGAAAGATGTGCCTCAGGCACCCGCACGTGAATTCGAGTTCTCTGCGGCAACCACTCGGGCGACGAAACGGCTCAATGGTTCGGAGGGTTCCGTGTTGGGTCGTAGCAAGTGGGTGGTCAGCATGAGGGGCCGCCCCGCCAGCGGGCGAGTCACGACCTCGGGATGGCGACAGACCATCATGCGGGACTCGTTGGCGAAGCTGAGTCCGTAGCCAGCGGCTACCAGTGTCATCATCAGATCGAAGCTCGCCACATGCTCGGCCACGACAGGTTCGGCATCGACAGTGCGCAAGATGCGTTCGATCTGTCGGTGGCAGCCTTCGCAAATCTCCGGGTGGCACAGCACCAGCGGGTAGCGGATCAATTCCGCCAATGGAATACGTTTGTGCGCCAGCAGCGGATGACGCGCTGGAACAGCGATCACCAGCGGGTCGTTCCACACGGTCTGAGTGACGATGCCTTCGCCGACCTCGCCCGCATGGGCGAATCCAGCGTCATACATGCCGCCGCGCAAGCCTTTCGCCTGCTCCGCCAAGGGAACCTCGAAAAGGCGAATTTCGACATCGGGTTCCTCTTCGCGACATTGCGCCAGCAAGGCGGCCAGCCATGGCTGGGCGATACCGTCGGACAGCGCGATGCGCAGTGTGCCGCGATAGCCGGTAGCGGCCGCTTTAGTGCTGGCGATGGCCTGTTCCAGCGTGGACAGCACGCGGTGAGCTTCGCCCAGGAATACTTGTCCGGCCCAGGTCAGGCGAGTGCTGCGCGTGGTCCGCTCGAACAACTGTACGTCCAGGTCATACTCCAGGTCCTTGATCGCTCGGGATAGCGGCGACTGTTCGATATGCAGCCGTTCCGCAGCGCGAGCGAAGTGCAGTTCCTCGGCCACGGCGATAAAGTAGCGAAAATGGCGCAGTTCCAATTTAGCGCCTCCCACCTCTTTCATTCTTCCACGTGCGTCCCCGACATTCCGGTTCAAGTGGCAAGCGAAAAATGCAGCACAGCCATCGCTCGCCCGCCAGCACGACGGGCACGAAGGCGCGCTCGAAGTGGTCGGTGAAGCGCTGGGTGGGGGATTTCCGCGTCTGCGCCTCGGCCACCAGCTCCACCATGCGCGCCAGGGTGCTCTCCCGCGCAAGTCTCGTCACCTCGACGAGCAGCGCGCCCTTGCCGTTGACCGTGCCGGCGAACACCTTGTCGCTCGGCTGCTTGTTCACTGGCATGGATTCGCCGGTGACCGGAGACTGGTCCACCGCCGAATTGTCCGATGCCACCATGCCGTCGGCCGGGATGCGCTGGCCGGGCTTGGCGACCACTTGGTCGCCGCGCAGCAATTCCGTAAGTCGCCCCACGCAGGCGTCGCGCTCGTCGGGGACATCCGGCAAGACCAGGGACAGGTCCGGTTTCAGTTTTTCAGCCATGCTGCTGCTCCTTGGAACCAATTGATTACAACGGAGGCGATGGGGGCTTGCAGAATTGCGTTATTGAGATTCAAACCCCATCAATCCGAACGCGCAGCAATTTGGCGGAGTTCACAAACACCAGAACATCCGGTCCCAGATGCAGAAGGGCGGCTTCGATAGGACCAATCCAGCCCATCAGCGCCGCCGTGATCCCCAATACATGGACGACGCCAACGCCCACAAATAAATTTTCTTGAATCGTGCGATAAGCGCGGCGGGCAATGGCACGGGCACTGACGATTTTGGATAAATCATCCGTCATCAAAGCAATATCGGCTGCTTCCAGCGCGGCCTGGGTGCCGCCGCCACCCATCGCAATACCTACATCCGCTCGCGCCAGGGCGGGTGCGTCGTTGATGCCGTCGCCAATCATGGCGATGTGATGCCCCTGCTTTTTCAACTCTTCAATCGCGGTGACTTTGTCTTCTGGCATCAAGTCGGCGCGCACTTCGTCCACGCCGAGTTCCGAGGCCACCGCGCGCGCGGTGGCCTCATTGTCGCCGGTCAACATCACGATGCGCTTGACGCCAGTCGCTTTCAGCTTCGACAGCGCTTCGCGCGCCCCCGGTCGCAAGGTGTCGGCAATGAAAATGACCCCGGCAGACTGTCCATCGACGGCCACATGAACCGGCGTTTGTCCGCCGTCTTCTATTGCCGCAATAAGTTGCACGCCGTTTTCACGCAGCAGTGTGGCATTGCCGACCAGTACGGCATGCCCAGATACGGTGGCGATCACCCCTCGACCTTGTACTTGCTCATACTGCTCCGGCTCCGGCACGACGATCTGTTTAAGCGTGGCGTAATCCACCACGGCCTTGGCCAGCGGATGCGCTGAACGACGGTCGGCGGCGGCGGCCAGACTCAACAGTTCAAATTCAGAAAACCGGGTGTCGCGTGTCACGCGAACCACTTCAGGCTTGTTCGCGCTCAACGTGCCGGTTTTGTCGAAGACCATCACGTCCACTTTAGCCAGCGACTCCAGATACAGACCGCCTTTGACCAGAATCCCATGGCGGGCAGCCCGCGCAATCGCGGCGATCATCACCAGGGGCGTCGCCAGTCCCAGTTCGGCAGGCGAGGTGAAAATCAGCAGCGTGACGATGGTGCGCACGTCGCCGGTGATCAGGTAAACCGCGATGAGGAATACGAAAACAACGGGAATCAGCCACGACGCCACTTTGTCGGCGAGTTTTTGCACGGGTGCTTGCGCCGCTTCGGCGCTTTCCACCAGGCCGATGATGCGGGCGAACGTAGTGTCTGCGCCGACTTTTTCGGTCTTGATATCCACCGCGCCCGATGCAACGATCGTTCCGGCAAACACAATGCCACCGATACCCTTGTCCTTGGGCAGGCTTTCGCCGGTGATGGGAGCCTCGTTGATCGATGCGGCACCGCCGACGATGCTGCCGTCCACCGGGATTTTTTCGCCAGCACGCACCAGCACGACATCCCCGGTACGCAGTTGCTCGATCGGAACCACGCGTTCACCGTCCGCGCCGCGCATCAGCGCGACTTGCGGCACCGAGCCGATCAGTGTCTTGATGGAAGCCCGTGCGCGATCCATATTCAAATCGGCGATGAACTCCGCAATCAGGATAATCACCATCAGCACGGCACCGGCGACCGTCTCGCCTCCAAAGACAGCGACCAGTGTGGCAACGGTAACGAAAATCTCGGTGCCGACTTTGCGTTCGCGTATCAGGTCGATCAAGCCAGTTTTTACCAGCGGGTATAAACCAATCGCGACGGCCAGCCACAGGATTTGTATGGGTACCCAGTGCCGCCAAAACAGCAGCGCCACCAAGCCGGCCAGCACAATACGCCCGACTTCGACCCAGCGCGCACGTGTCATCAGCACCTGCAGGCTCGATGTGCTTGCGTGTTCGGTCGCCGCTTCACGGCTCACACCCATTGCCAATGTTCTAGTCATGTTCCAACTCCCAAATCAGGTGGGCGTCGACCAGCAGCCCGTAGTAGGCTTTCACAGCCGTGACTTGTGCGTTCAACGCGTTGTTCATCGCAGCGGTCGCTTGGCGGCGCGCCAGCAGCAAAGCCTGCAGCTCCGCTTCGCCGAGCGTGTAGGCGCGCTGCATCAGGTCGGCGTTCTCTTGCATGGCCGCCGCGCCTTCGTTGGCGATTTGCAGGCTGTCATAGGCGCCTCGCGCAGTCATGGCCGCGCTCGCGATCCCCGTCTCAAGCTGGCGCTTCTTTAGTTCGACTTCCTGGCGCGAAACCTCTACCGCAGCAATCGCCTTGGCACTGCGCAAGTCACGGATACCCCCTGGGATCGGAATGCTGATCATGACTCCGGAAAAGCGTTCCCGACCACCGACCTCCGAGGCCGTATAGACCCCGAGCGTCGGATCGGGGGTCTTGTCCGCACGCGCTCGCTCTGCGTGAGCCTGAGCCTTTTGCATTTGTGTTTGCATGACCTTCAATTCATCGCTTTGGGCCAGGATGCGGTCGCGCCAAGACGCTGCGTCCTCCCCGATCGGCAATGGGATGGGCAAGGCCGCGACCTGACGCTTCACCCCAGGAAAGCGCGTGGATAGACGCGACCAGGCGGCGGAAGCCTGCGTCTTCGCATCATTGTCCATACGCCTTTGCTCGGCTAGTTCGGCGCGGGCGATGCTCACGTCCAGCTTCGAGGCGTCGCCTGCGCGGGCGCGCTTTTCCACGGCTGCAAGACTGGCCTGTGCCGACTGAAGACTGTTCTCGGCTAGTTCGCGGGCACGTTCCGCCGCCAGACTATCCACCCACAATGCCATCAGTTCACGCGCCGCTTCGTGCAGTGCCTCGCCATAGCGCGCCTGGGACTCTTCGACGGTTGCCTTGCCGAGGCTGCGATCGGCTGCGCCTTTGCCGGGCAACCGGATCGTCCGCTCTATGCCCGCGTTCCATTCGTTATAGCGGGGGCCGGTTTCCAATCTCCGCTGCTGACTCAAGACGTGTGTGGTCCATTCATACGGCGATTTATCGAGGATGCCCGCCTCCTGCAGGGCGACGTCCAGGCCGGCACGCGCGGCGGCAACGCCGGGGTCCTGTTCGAGCAGTGGCCGTGCAATTTCGGTTGGCAAGAGCCCTGGCGGATTCACAGGCTGCACTGCTAGCGTGGTACCGGAGACGGTCAACAGGCTGATCAGGAGCAATCGAATCATCATACGATCTCCCCCGCTTCAACGACCGTCGTCACCCAATAGCGCAGGCCCGCGCCGGCGAATTGCTGGTGAATGGCTTCGAGCAGCGCCGCTTTGTCGGCCGCTGCAAAAATTACCTCCACTTCTGTGGCGCGCGCCCGGCCCAGCACCTGTTCCGTTTGATCCAGATTCTCGTGGGCCAGGCCGTGTGCGGCCGTGGGTGTGCTGGTGAAGACCGTCGTGTTGGGCAACATGAGCAGCAGATCGAGCAATTTCTCCTCGATCGCTGGCGGGCATAGCAGTGTTAAGCAAAGTTCAGACATGGGAAACCTCTCTTTTCGGGAATGCGAAGCGCAAATACAGGATTGGGAGCAGCATCAGCGTCAGTGCCGTGGCGGTAATCAGGCCGCCGATCACGACGATGGCGAGCGGGCGCTGGATTTCCGAGCCCGGCCCGGTGGCGAACAGTAGCGGGATCAGGCCGAAAGCCGTGATCGACGCGGTCATCAGCACCGGGCGCAGGCGGCGCTTCGCGCCCTGCACCACGACGTCGGCGAGCCGCATGCCCTCGCTTTGCAGTTGATTGAAATAGCTGACCAGCACCACGCCGTTCAGCACCGCAATGCCGAGCAGCGCGATGAAGCCCACCGATGCAGGCACAGACAGGTATTCTCCTGTCACCCACAAGGCGACGATGCCGCCGACCAGCGCGAATGGGATGTTGCTCAGAATCAGCAAAGCCTGGCGCACCGAGCGGAAGGTCGAGAACAGCAGCACGAAGATGAGCCCGAGCGCAACTGGAACGACCACCGTCAAACGCGCCGCCGCGCGCTGCTGGTTCTCGAACTGGCCGCCCCAGGTGATGCGGTAGCCGGTTGGCAGCGGCAGTTTCTGCGCGACGAGTTTTTTGGCCTCTTCGACAAAACCGACCAGGTCA
Source organism: Pseudomonadota bacterium (assembly GCA_043821985.1). Taxonomy (GTDB): domain Bacteria; phylum Pseudomonadota; class Gammaproteobacteria; order Burkholderiales; family Thiobacillaceae; genus Thiobacillus. The sequence goes on along the minus strand of JBDRCF010000037.1, from coordinate 28,909 downwards.
CGGCCGCCGACGTTGGCAATCACCACGCTGTAGCGGCTGCCCATTTCGCGGTCGATCTTGACCGGGCCTGCGGCACGTTCCAGCTTGGCGACGCTGGTCAATGGCACCGTGCTGCCATCTCGGGTCGTGATCCGCATGGCGCCAAACTCGGCCGGCGACATGCGCACCGATTCAGCGCCACGCAATACGATCGGCGTACGCCGGTTGCCCTCGATCACAATGCCGGCGCGCTGGCCCTCGATCTGCGTGCGCAGCGCATCCTGGATCTCTTCGACGCTCAAGCCCAGCCGTCCTGCCTGCAGGCGGTCCACTGCCACCCGCAGGTACTGCACGCCGTCGTTCTGCACGGTGTACACGTCCTGATTGCCGGGCACGGTCTTGAGCAGCGCCTCGACCTGGCTCGCGTATTCGTTGAGCTTGTCGAGATCGGGACCGAAGATCTTCACCGCGAGGTCGCCGCGCACGCCGATGATCATTTCCGACACGCGCATTTCGATCGGCTGGGTGAAGCTGTATTTGATGCCGGGCATGGGGTCGAGCACCTTGCGCACTTCGTCCATCAGCGCTTCCTTGCTCTTCATGCGCCATTCGCCTTGAGGCTTGAGGAGCAAATAGGTGTCGGTCTGGTTGAGGCCCATCGGATCGAGACCGATTTCGTCTGAACCGGCACGCGCGACAATGCCGGTTACCTCCGGAATGGCTTTCATGATGGCTTGGTGAATTTTCAGATCGAGCGCGGCGCTCTGTTCCAGGCTAACCGAGGGAAGTTTCTCGATGCCGACTATCAGGTCGCCTTCGTCCATCGTCGGCATAAAGGTCTTGCCGACCTGGGTGTAGATCACACCGGCCGCCAGTAGCATCGCCACCGCCACCGCGGCGACGACGCGCTGCCGGCGCAGGCCCCAGGCAAGCGCCGGCTCGTAGAGCGCCAGTAGCTTGCGCGGCAGCCACGGGTCTTCGTGCTTGACTTCACGCAGCAGGTACGAAGCCAGTACCGGAATGACGGTCAGCGACAATGCCAGCGAGCCGGCCAGGGCGAATACGATGGTGAGCGCCACCGGCACGAAAAATTTTCCCTCGAGATCCTGCAAGGTGAGCAGCGGCAGGAACACCGTAATGATGATCAAAATCCCGGACGTGACAGGGACCGCAACCTCGCGCACGGCGCGATAGATCGTATGCAACCGCGGTAGCTTGCCGGCCGTGGGGTCGGTCGCCAGGCGCTGCACGATGTTTTCGACCACCACCACGGCGGCATCGACCAGCATGCCGATTGCGATCGCTAGGCCGCCCAGGCTCATCAGGTTTGCCGACATGCCGAAGCTGCGCATCAGGATGAAGGTAATCAGCGCTGCCAGGGGCAGTACCAGGGCGACCGTCAATGCCGCCCGGATATTGCCAAGGAACAGACCAAGCAACACGATGACCAGTACGGTCGCTTCGAGCAGCGCGGACGAGACTGCGCCGACCGCTTTCGAGACTAGCGAGGCGCGGTCGTAGAAGGTCTTGATCTGCACACCTTTTGGAAGCGTCGGTTGCAGCTCATCCAGTTTCTTGCGAACGCCTTCGACGACCTGCTGCGCGTTGGCACCGGCCAGTCCCAGCACCAGCCCCTGGACGGCTTCGCCCTTGCCGCTTTGCGTCACCACGCCGTAGCGTGTCACGGTGCCGATCTTGACCTCGGCCAGATTGCCCAGGCGGACCGGCGCGCCGTCCTTCATTGCTACCACGACCGCACGCAGGTCGTCCAGGCTCGTGATGCTGCCCTCGCTGCGCACCAGCAGCACTTCGTCACCTTCGCCTAACCTACCCGCGCCGTCGTTGCGGTTGTTGGCGTTGATCGCCTCCTTGAGCTGTGTCACGGTCACGCCGCTGGCGGCCAGTTTGATCTGATCGGGTACAACCTCGAAGGCGCGCACGACGCCACCCAGCGCGTTGACATCGGCGACGCCGGGCACGGTGCGCAGCGCCGGCCGGATGACCCAATCAAGCAGGCTGCGCCGCTCGGCCAGAGACAGTCCCTCGCCTTCGACGGTGAACATGAACATTTCCCCGAGCGGGGTCGTGATCGGCGCCATGCCGCCCGTGATGCCGGCTGGCAGACTCTCCGTCAGGCCGCCCAGGCGTTCGCTGACCTGCTGGCGCGCCCAATAGCGATCGGTGCCGTCCTCGAAGTCGATGGTCACATCAACCAGCCCGTACTTGGTGATCGAGCGCAGGATTTTTGTTTTCGGGATGCCGAGCATTTCCACTTCGATCGGCACCGCGATACGGCTTTCGACTTCCTCCGGCGTCATGCCGGGGGCCTTCATGATGATCTTGACCTGGGTGCTCGACACATCGGGGAACGCATCAATCGGCAAGCCGAGGTAGGCAACCCAGCCGGCGCCAGCGACGATCAGCGTCGCCAGCAGGATGAACAGGCGCTGCGAGAGGGAAAATTGAACGAGACGGGAAAGCATTATTTGCTCTCCTTCGCATCGAGCCATGCGCCCTTGAGCGCCACTACGCCGGTAACGGCGATCTGGTCTCCGGCCTTGACCGGCCCTTGCACGCGTACGCGCTGCCCGGCGCTGGCCGTGACCTTCACCGGCCGGGCTTCAAAGCCGTCCGGGGTGCGGACAAACACGTAAGCCTGCTTGCCGTCATGGGCCACGGCGGCCAGCGGCACGTCCCAACTGTCTTGGGTGGCTGCGACGGGCAACTCGACTGTCACAAACTCGCCAGGTCGAATCTGGTCGGTCTTGCCCTCGACTGCCGCCCGCAGCACTACCGTCTGACTACTGGAAGAGACGGTAGGACTGGTGCTCAAGATGCGCGCTGCAATGTCCCGGCCTTGTACCTTGACCTTCGTACCGGCCGGCCAATTCGCGCCTTCGGACACTGGAAGCTGAATATCCAGCCAGAGGGAGTCGGTTTGTGCCACATGCAACAATGCAGTCGCAGCCTCAACCCGTTGGCCGGGCTTGACCGCAATTTCGGTCACGATCCCGACTTGCGTCGCGGCCAGCGTGATGCTGTCTTGCGGCTTGCCGGAATCCGCAATGCGCTCGATCGTCGCGGATGACATACCGCTTAAACGCAGCGCCGCCTTGGCCTGATTGAGTGCGGCTTCGGCTTCCTTCAATCCGGCCTGGGCTTCCTGCACCCGGCGTTGCGGGATGATGCCTTCATCGAACAAAGCTTGTTCGCGGCGCGCCGCTTGTCGTGCAAGCGTGGCGCGGGCAGTGGCTTGCAGCAACTGCAATTGCAACTGGCCGAGTTCCGGGCTCGCGATGCGCACCAGCGGCGTGCCTGAACGCACGACCTGGTTCTGCTGCACCAGCAATTGCGCCACCAGGCCGGCAACGGGCGAGCTGACGACCTGTTCCGCTTTTGGCGGAACAATGACTTGCGCAGGGAAACTTGCCTTTACCGAGTCGGTTTGACTCTGTAATGGTGCAGTTTGAATGCCGAGTGCCTGAACCTGACTGTTGGGAACGGTGAACTTGACCGACCGCTCGGCCGCCTGGGCAGTGGACGTAAATGCACATGTCACCGTTACGGCGCAAGCACATAACTGGGAACGTAAATTCCATTTATTCATAATCGACCTCGAATAGCGCCTGATGGCGCGGCAAACGTGACCACGCACTCATCGAGCCGCGGAATAAGAAAATCTGCTGAACCCCGCAAGCTAAGCGGAGTTAAATGAGGGATGTGCTTCGGGGAGGGCGGAACGGGGACTCAAGCTCTGCTTCCGGCAGAGTGAGCAAACTCGGCAGTAAGGGGGCCGTCCGGGCGGGCGGTTCCCCAAGTCCGTTGAACGCTGAACTGGTGAATTGCTCGCAGTGGTTCAAGGCGTGCAGCAGTTTATGTTCGGCGTCGCTTAATGGGTCGGGAGCAGGGTTGCCCTCGGCATCAAGCTGCGGTGCGTGATCGTGATCGATCGACGCGGTGGGCGCGTGACGATCGTGATCCAGTTCGTGGGCAAGCCACTTCGAGTTGAAACCATAGGTGCCAAAGCTCATCACGAAAAAGATGACAAGCATTAGCAGCGATATGGTTTTTCGATGCGGGCTGCGCATTATAGATACTTTGTGATTTCCTTGAATTCATCGAGTGCCGTCGAAGCACTGGGAGTGGTCGGGCTGATTGCGTGTTCCAGGCAATGATCGATGTGCTCATGCACGAGCGCCTTCTTTGCCGCGCCCACTGCTTTTTCGACGGCATGCAACTGCTGCGCAATTTCCAGACAGGAACGGTTCGCTTCCATCATTTCGACGATGGTCCGCAAGTGTCCTTCGGCTCGCTTGAGCCGTTTCACGATATCCGGGTGCGATGGATGAACTATGGTTTCTTTCATGGTTTATATCCTATCCTGGCGGATGGGATATTGTCAAAGGCGACTGTTCGATGTGCAGCCATTCCGCAGCGCGAGCGAAGTGCAACTCCTCGGCGACAGTGATGAAATAGCGCAGGTGGCGCAATTCCATTGCTATGTCTTTCCATGGCTATGCGCAGACTGAGATTCATTGCGAATTTTGGCTGTGTGGCCTTGAAGTGTTTCGGACACCAGAGTTGTTGTGCACTGGGTTGTGCGCTATCGGAGGTTGGCAAGAGCCGTACTGTCGCGCGCTGTCGAAGCTGACGTTGGCAGGGGCATAGCGCAACCAATCGAAACTGTGACTCGATATGACATGTGCGCCTCCCGCGATGATCAGGGTTGCCAACATCACCACTGCAAGCCTGGCCGGTCGGAATTGCTCATGGGACTGGTATTCGTAGGCGATGGCCAATGCGGCGGTCCAGGCGACACCGAAGCTCAAACCGCCCAGCACATCCGACAGCCAGTGTGCTCCGAGATAGAGCCGGGACAGCGCGATCAAAGTAATCAACGTCGCGGTCAAGGAGATGACGGCCTTACGGAAACCGGGGGGCGCCTTGCGGCACAGCAGAAACGCCATGAAGCTGTAGACCACCACGCTCATCGTGGCATGTCCGCTCGGGAAGGAGAACTGTTCAACCCCTGCATAGAACGGCCCGGGGCGCTGCCGATGCAGCGCCACCTTCAGCACTTTTGCCAGCACTTCGGCGACTCCGATGGCGGCGAGCCAGTAGCCCGCTGTCAGCCAGAGGCGGTGGATAAGGAACCACGCCAGCGCGACGAGTATCACCGGCAGCAGGACTTGTGCGTCGCCCAGCTCCGTGATGGCGATCGTCACGCTATCCATTGCAGGGGTGCGAAGCGACTGCAGCAGGTGATACACGAAGACATCCACGTCCACCAGCGGATCGTGGCTGATCACATCCTCCAACACGCCGAAAAAGAGCCAGGCACCGCCCATGACGAGTACCGCCGCAGCCACGAGAAACCATTTTGGGCTATCCGCGCTGAGTAGCCACGTCACGACCTCCTTAGCCATCAGTGGCCGGGTTTTCATCGTCTCCCCTGGGGCCTGGGCGGCGACCGCCGCGCTCCAGTGGAGAATGCCGACCGCCGCGGCGGCGATCGCAGTCACGGCAAACCACGCGCCAGGCGGCAATGGTTCCAGGGCAAAGAATGTGCGCAGCCATGGCACGCCGAGCACGATCATGAATACTGCCACCGTTCCGCCGAGAAGAAACCACCGAGCCGGTTTGAGCGGTCGCGCCACCAAGGCTAGAACCCAACTCGCCACGGCGAACAAAGTCACCGTCGCGGCGGTGCGCGCTTGCGCCAAGCTGCCGCCGGAATACGTATGGATGAGCGCGTAGGCGGCGAACGTTGCACCGGCGACGAACAGACCGCTGGGCACGGCGAAGCGCAGCACGCGACCGACGAAGCCGGGCTGCGCCCGCTGGGCATTCTGCTCAAGCGACAGGAAAAAGGCGGGGATGCCAATGGTCAAGGCCCCCACCAGGGTCAGGTGCCGCGGCAGGAAGGGAAACGTGACATCGGCAATACCGACCGCCAGCGCCAGGAGCATCGCATAGACCGTCTTGGTCAGGAACAGCGCCGCCAGCCGCTCGACGTTGCCAATCACGCGACGGCCCTCCGCGATGACCGAGGGCAGGCTGGCGAACCGATTATCGAGGAGTACGAGGTGGGAGACGGCGCGAGCGGCCCCTGCACCGGCCCCCATCGCGATGCCGATGTCGGCCCGCTTGAGCGCGAGGACGTCGTTGACGCCGTCGCCCACCATTGCGACCACGTGGCCGTTTGCCTGAAGCGAGGCGATGAGCGACTGCTTTTGCTCGGGCGATACCCGGCCGAAGACCGAACGCGTTTCTACCAGTCTGGCCAGCGCTTCTGCGTTTTGCGGCAGCGCTCGCGCATCGACTGGATCGCGGCTGTGGGCGATCCCGAGCTGCGTTGCGACCTGGCTGACGGTGGCCGGATGGTCTCCCGAAATGACCTTGATGGTGACGCCCTGTGCGTCGAAGTACCGCAGCGTCTCGGCCGCATCGGCGCGAACTTGTTCGGTCAGCAGCACCAAGGCGGCTGGAACGAGATTGTCCGGCAGCCCGTCGGACGTGAGCGCGCCGTCGGTCTTGGCAAGTAGAAGCACGCGCTGCCCCGCACGGGCGTGCCCCTCCGCACGCTGTCGCACGATGTCGCCGCCGAGACTATGGGCCAGCAGCACATCGGGGGCGCCCAGGACCCAGCTGCCCAACTCCTCCAGCGTCGCGCCGCTCCATTTGCGCGCCGACGAGAACGGCACGAAATCGGTGACAGCGTGGCGTTGCGCCTGGGGATAGGCGCGCCCGATCGCCAGCAAGGTGGCATTCGGCTTGGGTTCGGCCACCGCCAAGGCCGCAAGCGCGCGCGTCGCATCGGGATGGTTGCCCAACGGCTCGATGCGCTCGACCCGGGGTTCCCGCTCGGTCAGAGTGCCGGTCTTGTCGAGGCAGATCACGTCGACCCTGGCCAGCGTCTCGGTCGCGGGTAGGTCCTGAACTAGCGTCCGCTGGCGGGCCAGCCTGATGGCGCCCACCGCCAGGGCGAGGCTGGTCAGCAGCACCAGCCCCTCCGGCACCATCGCGACCACGCCGGCTGCGGAGAACAACAGGGCGTCACCAACCTGTGCCTGGACGACGAATTGACCGGCAAACAAGAGCGCGGCGGTTGGCACGATGGCCAACGTGACGTAACGCAGAATCCGGTTGATCCCCGCGCGCAAGTCGGAACGCGCCAGGCTGAATCGCTTGGCCTCGCTGGCGAGGCGGTGCCCATAGGCGGAGGCGCCGACACGGCTCACCCGGCAGCGGCCCGAGCCGGCGACGACGAAGCTTCCCGACAGCACGTCCTCCCCGGGCCGTTTGGGCACCGCGGCCGACTCGCCGGTTAGGAGGGATTCATCGACTTCGAGCCCCAAGGCACCGAGCATGATGCCGTCGACCACCACCTGGTCACCCGGCGCCAACTCCAGGATGTCGTCCAGAACGATCCCTACCGTCGGGATGTCGACGATCTGTCCGGAGCGAACCACGCGGGCCTTGGGCTGGCTCACCAGCGTGAGGCGATCAAGTGTCCATTTTGCCCGCAGCTCCTGGACGATGCCGATCAGGGTGTTGACGACGAACACCCCGCCGAACAGAGCGTCTTGCCAAGGGCCCGTCGTCACAATCACGACGAACAGCGTTCCGAGGATCGCATTGAACCGGGTCAGGACGTTGGCGCGCACGATTTCCAGAGCCGTGCGGCTTGTCGGCATCGCGACCCGATTGACATCGCCACGTGCGATGCGCGCCCGCACTTCCGCGTCAGTCAGCCCATGGAATTCTGTTGGCATCGTTTTGGCTCATCTCTCGCTGCCGGAAGCGAATTGTCCGTACCGCAGCGCCAGACTCGGCATCACCAGTAGGTTGAGCGCGGTGGAGGTGAACAGCCCTCCCAGGATAACTAGCGCCATGGGACCTTCGATCTCGCGTCCCGGATCGCCGCTGCCGATCGCCAACGGCAACAAACCCAGCGCCGTCGCGAGCGCCGTCATCAGGATCGGCGTCAACCGCTCCACCGCGCCGCGCGCGGCGGCCTCCGGCCCCCAAGTCATGCCCTCTACGCTCACCAGATGCTCGTAGTGGGAAAGCAGCATCACGGAGTTGCGTAGGGTAATGCCAAAGAGCGTAACGAACCCCACCAATGACCCCAGGGAAACGCCGCCGCCGGTGGCGAACACGGCGAGCACGCCGCCGGCCAGGGCGAAGGGCAGATTGAGCAGCACCAGGGCAAGGTTGCGCGCGTGTCCAAGTACCATCCACAACATCAAGCCAATGGCGACGGCGGCGATCACCGAATGGACGATCAGATCGCGGACCGACGCCGTCTGGGCCTCGGCAGTACCACCGAACTCCACGTAGTTGCCCGGTGCCAGGCGGACGTCCTGAGTGATGCGCTGTTTCGCTGCCGCGACGAAGGAGACCACATCCTGGCCGGCGACGTTGCAGGTAACCGCCTGAACACGCCGGGCACCGTCGTGCAGCACCGCATACCGCCCCGAGGTGGCATAGACATCGGCAAGCTGATCGAGGCGCACGAAGGCGCCCGCTGCGTTGCGTAGCGGCAGCGCCCGTATGTCGGCGATGCTTCCACGCTCCGACGGGGGCAGTATGACGCTCACGTTGAACACACGGTTGCCGTCGTAGACCTGCCCAACTGTCGATCCCTGGATGGCCGTTTCTATGGCCTCCAGCACGTCCACCGCGTCGAAGCCCCAGCGCGCCAGCGCCTCGGGGCGCAGTCGGATACCGACCTCCGGCGTGCCGGGCGGGGCCTGCATCTGAACGTCGGTGGCGCCGGGCACCTTTCGCAGCGTCTGGGCGACGCGCTGGGCCTCGGCATCGAGGGCGTCGAGATCATCACCATAGACGTTGACTACTACCGAAGCGGTGTAACCGGACAGGGTTTCCTCGACCCGCTCGGTGAGAAAGGTATTGACCGCGAAGTTGGCCCCGGGGATGTGTGCCATGGCATTGCGGATATCCACCAGGGCGAATTCGGCTGCGTTTCCGGACAGGGGCTTGAGATCTACTTCAAACTCGCTATCGTGGGTGCCCATGGTGTCGTCCGCCTTTTCCGCACGGCCCGCACGCTGACCGACCGCGCGCACGAAAGGCAATCTCATCAACGCTGCCGACACCTGGCGACCGAGGCGCAGCGATTCGGCGAGCGAGGTTCCCGGGATCGCCGACATGTGCACGATGTAATGCCCCTCCGCGAGTTCCGGCAGGAAGCCGCCACCGAAGAAAGGCAACGCCGTAAGGCCCGACAATGTGAGCAACCCCACAACCGCGATCACCAAGCGATAGCGCCGCTCGACCCCGGCGATCAACGCCCGGTATCTGTCCTTCAGCCAGCGGGCAACAGGAGCATCCCTTTCAGGAAGCGAACTCCGCGGCAAGAGGGCAAGGCAAAGGGCGGGCGTGACCGTGATGGCCACCAGGAGCGATGCCAGGGTCGCCAGCAGATAGGAGATCGCCAAAGGCGAGAATAGCCGGCCAGCCAGGCCGGACAGGGTGAGCACCGGCAGGAAAACCAAGGCAATGGCCAGGGTCGCATAGACCACGGCGCTGCGTACCTCCAGCGCGGCGTCGAGTATCACCTGGGCGACAGGCGCGGGCTCTGGTGCGTGTCTGTTTTCCCGCAGCCGCCGATAGACGTTCTCTACCACGATGATCGCGTCGTCCACCAGAAGCCCGATGCTGATCGCGAGTCCACCGAGGGTCATGGTGTTGAGACTGAAACCCTGCTGGCTCATCACGGTGACCGCGGCGAGCAGGGACAGCGGGATGGCGATCAAGGCGATGGCCGAGGTGCGCAAGTTGAACAGGAACAGCACCACCACCGCCACGACCAGCAGGCCGCCGAAGGCGAGTGAGTGGCGCAGGTTACGGGTGGCGGTTTCGATGAAGTTGGCGGGCCGGAACACGTTGGCATGCAGCACAACCCGCTCGGCGGCTAGCGCCGGGCGCAGTTCGATCAGCGAGCGTTCCACCGCTTGGGTGACGGCCAGGGTGTTGGCTCCGTACTGCTCGGAAATCACCAGCTGCACGCCCGGCATGCCGTCCACCGTGGCGGCGCCGATGGGGGGCTCCGGCGCCGCCCTGACCTCAGCGACGTCAGCCAGGGTCAGGTTGGCGCCATCCTGGTGGCGCAACACGGTGCGCGCGAGGCGTTCAGCGCTCAGGGACTGGCCATAGGTTTGCAGGACGATGCGCTGGTTAGGGTTGTCGATGAATCCGGCGCCGCGCACCCCGGTGGCGCGCCGGGCGACATTGAGGATATCGCCGAGGGCGAGCCCGTACTTGGCGAGCCGGTTCGCGTCGACCTGGATCTGGTACTCCCTCACCTCGCCGCCGAAGACCGCCACCTTGGACACGCCGGGAACGGCGAGCAGGCGCGGCTTGAGCGTCCAGTCGGCGAGCGTGCGCAACTCCATGAGCGACCGCTGCTGCGAGGTGAGCCCGATCACCAAAGCCACGCTGGTGGACGATGTCAGAGGAGACATCGCCGGAGCCTGCACCCCGCTGGGCATCCGCGTGGCCAGCTCGGTGAGGCGCTCGGCCATGTTCTGCCGGTCGCGATAGACATCGCTCTTGGGATCAAAGGTTGCGGTGATGACCGACAGCCCCTGGATTGACTGAGAGCGCAGGGTCTGTACACCCGGCACGCCGTTAACGGAATTCTCGATGGGCTGCGTCACCAGCACCTCGACCTGTTCCGGCGCGAGGCCCGGCGCTTCGGTCTGGATCGATACCTGGGGCGGGGCGAACTCCGGGAAGACGTCGTAACTGGCGCCGGTCAGCGCATAGATACCGTAACCGGCGAGCAGCAGCGCGAGGGCGATGACGACGCCGTGATAGCGCAGCGAGAAACCGATGATGCCGGCTAGCAGGCCGCGGCGGGGAGATGGTTCCATTAGTCCCTCTCGCCGGTTTGCACTTGGCCGCGCAACTCTTCCGAGAGGAGCGTCTGAGCGCCGCGCACCACGACCCGCATCGCCGCAAGGCGCGGCGCAAACCAGCCCTCGGCGACCGGCACCGCGCCAGTCAACTCATGGCGAACGAACCTGCCCGGCGTTCTTTCGACGTAATACCACGCCTTGCCTTGCCACGAGACCATGGCGGACACCGGGAGCGTGACCCCAGTCTCCTGCGGCCCGCTGGGCAGGCGGGCGGTCAGCGTGGTTCCCGGCAGAAAGCCTTCGGCCGCCGCTACATAGAAAAAGGTAGGACCCTGGATACGCGGGTCAGTCTGCGGCGAAGGCGAGATCAGATCCGCCGTTCTCAAGACGCCGTCATCACCGGCTATGCTCACCTTGCTCGGCGGCACCGGCAGCCGGCTGCCTGATGGTGCGGCGATTCGCAACAGCATTTCTTTCTGCGTCGCCAGGCGTTGGAACAGCGGTGTATTGTTTACGATGGCCATTGTCAGCACCGCGCCCCATGTCTGCCGGGCGTCCTGCTTGATCGCGTCAACGGCCGCCTGCGCAGATTGCCTAGCCGCCTGGTCGACGCGCCAGGCCGCTTCGGCGGCCTGCAATACCTTGTCCGAAATATTCCGGTCGTCGCCGTGCAGTGCCTTGAGCCGTTCATACTCGCGGCGCGAGGCTTCCAGCGCCGCCACGGCCTTGTTGGCCAGCGCCACCGCGGTCATGTAACGATTACGCAGCTCGGTAAAGGCTTGGGGCGACAGTACCGTGGCCAGGGCTGCGGTTTCCCCGCGGCGGGTCGTCTGTTCCACGGCGGCGACGCCGATATCCGCCAGTTTCTGCGTCTGCGGATCAAACACCACTACGCTGCCACCCTCCTGGGAGACCACGCGCGACGGCACCGAGACGGGCCTCTCCCGCGCCTGCTCCTGAGCGAGCTCCTTCCGGCCCTCGACGAAGCCCCAGATGGCCAAACCGGCCACGACCGCTCCAACCCCGAGCAGGATGACTGTTTTTTTTCTCATGGCCGTTCTCCGTCTCGATGTGATTTCGACTCGATCACCTGCTCCGCCGTGACGGCGAGTGCGTAGGCGCCGATCGGCCGGCGCAGCGCATCCTCCAGGCGCCCCAGGGACTGTTGCGCCTGGGATAAGGCATTGATGCGCGCCAGTTCGGCCGTTACCGTTTGGTATTGGGCGGACAGCCACGCCAGCCGGTCTGCCTCACCCGCCTTGAAGGCTGCGGCGACGGCGCGCTCGTTCTTTTGCTGATCCTGCAGCAAGGCGTCGGCAGTCTCGAACATCTGGATGGCATGGCCGTAGCCCGCCAATGCCTCATCCACTTCGGCGATCGCCTTGGCCTGAACGGCCAGGAAGGTTGCAGCCGCCTCCTCGCGGCGCGCTTTGGCCTCGGCGATGGGGCCTTCGTTGCGGTTCAGCAGCGGCAGCACCAGGGAGAGGCCGAGCGACCATTTCACCTGGCCGGCATCCCATAGGTATCCGGGGCCGAGCGAGATGTCCGGGTATTGCTTGGCGATTTCCAGTTGCAGCGCGGATTGGCTTGCCTCGTAGTCGGCTAATACGGCCAGAACATCCGGCCGGCTCAGCAGGGCTTGACGGCGCATTTCCGCCGGTGGCAGTGCGGCGGCCGGCGGCAATTGCTCGAAGGCATCGAAGGAAATCGCCGCGCCGTCGATGGCTGCGGCGGACACGCCCACTGCGGCGGCGAGCCGTGCGAGGTTTTCCGCACTCCGTTTCTGATTCTCCCGCAGGGCCAGCAAGGCCCGATTGAGGGTGAGATGTGCCTGTGTCAGGTCGGGCTGTGAGGCAAAGCCCACGGCGAACCGGCGCTCCAATATCTTGGCGATCCCTTCCTGGAGGTCACGCTGATGGCGCACCAAGGTCTCGGTCGGATAGGCAGCCAGGAGGCTGGCCCGCACGCGGCTGCGCACATGCCACACGGCTTCCGCTTCCCGCAGCTTGGCGGCCTGCGCAAGATGTCCTGCCCGTTCGATGCGGTAATCGCGCTTGCCGGCCGTTTCAATCGGGATATCGAGGCCCAGGCCGTTGGTCCACGGCGACTGCCCAGCGGGCGCGTCCATGTTGCGTTGGAATGAGACGCCGGCCGTCGGATTCGGGCGCGCGCCAGCCGTGACGATGGCGGCTTCTGCCACCAGTCGCTGGGCTTGGGCGCGATCCAGGTCAGGATGGAAGTAATAGGCGGCTAGGGTAAGTGCGTTGATATCCCAGGCTTTCGGCGGCCAGGCGGTGAATTCGCGGCCCAGGCTGCGCTCGAAAAATTGCCGAACCTCCGGCGCATCGAGGCGCCGGGATTCGAGTGCAGCCTGCTGTCCACTAGGGTCGAGCGGTTTGGGCGTGTAATTGGCACAGCCGGCTAGCAGCGCCATGAGCATGATCGATAGGCGTTTCATCTTTCCCGTTCTTCGTGGGTCGTCGAAGTATTGGTACCCGCTCGCAGACGATGGGCATCATTTATTAAAGATACAAGAATAGGAAAGGGAGGGGATCAGGAACATGACCGAAAGCTGTCCGTTTGGTCACGTTGACGGCAGGGCCGGAATTACGTTGCCGTTATAGGGGGTAGCTCATGAAACCGTTATAGGCTCACGAAACGGAAAAAACCGTACGCTAAGGATTCCTATTTCAAGCGGGCGTCGGCTTTCTTACGGTCGCGGTTTGTCCGGTCAAGATGGATCGTCACCGGCCGCACGGTTTGACGGGGTGAAACGGGTGCTCGCAGCGCATGCAGAGCTTGCCGCAGTACACTGAGAGCAGAGCCGAGAAACAGGCCGGCAATGATGGCACCGACGACAATGTCCGGCCAACGCGAGACGAGCAAGTAACTGCTGCCGGCGGCGAGCAAGACACCGACATTGGCAGTCAAGTCATTTCGAGAGCACAGCCAGGTGGAGTTCATGTTCAGGTTGTTGTCGCGGTGCCGGTACAGCAGAAAGAAGCAGGCGAGATTGGCAGCCAGTGCCAGCCCGCCGACGATCCCCATTGTTTCGATGCTCGGCATGACAGGGTGCAATGCCTTGTAGGCTGCTTCCCCCAGCACAGCGAGGCCAAAGGCGAGCATGAACATGCCCTTCACCAAGGCAGCGCCCGCCTGCCAGCGCGCCGACCGTGCCAGCACGAAGAGGCTGAACCCATACACCAAGGCATCGCCCAACATGTCTAGCGCGTCTGCCAGCAGCGAGGTCGAATGGGCGAAGAGGCCCGCCGCACCTTCCACGAAGAACATGATCGCGTTTATGACGAGCACGATCCACAGCACACGCCCGTGACTGTCGCGCATGGCGCTTATCTCGCAGCTTTTGTCTTCACAGCAATTAGACATTTGTCCTTCCGTTGTTGCCACGATTGACCGACCAACCCAAACCCGCGAGTGCTATTGCACAAAAAGTGGCGCCAGCGTAAAAAGTGAACGACGCGCCAAGGCGATCCCAGAGCAGCCCGGCCAGCACACTCGCAGGCAGCATCGAGAGACCACTTACCAGGTTGAAAAATCCATACGCGGTGCCACGTAAGTCGGCTGGTGCGGTATCGGCAACCATCGTCGCCAGCAAGCCCTGCGTGATGCCCATGTGAATACCCCAGAGAGCGACGCCGGCCAGCACAACGCCCCAGTGATCATTAGTCGCCAACACCAGGTCGGCTGCGATCAGGACGATCAGGCCGAGTGCCAGCAGCGTTTTGTGGCTCATGCGGTCGGAGAGCTTGCCGAACGGATACGCCGACAGGGCATAGATCAGATTCATCGCCACCATTACTAGCGGCACCAAGGCAACCGGTATGCCGCCCTGCTGTGCACGTAGGACGAGAAACGCCTCGCTGAATCGCGCTAGCGTGAACACTGCGCCGACACCCACCACCCACCAGTACGCGCCACCAAGGCGTTTCAGACTTTCTCGCCGGATCGGGTTGGTGCGCTTCTTCCCTTGATGATGCTCCGGTTCACGCAGGCCGAAGAACAGCAGCGCGACAGCCATCAAGCCGGGAATGACAGCGACCCAAAACACCGCGCGGAAATCGTTGGCCCAGAGCAGCATCAAGCCGACCGCCAGCAGTGGGCCAAGAAATGCGCCCACGGTGTCGAGGGACTGGCGCAGGCCGAAAGCGGCTCCGCGCAAATGCGGTGGAGTCACATCTGCAACCAAGGCGTCACGCGGCGCACCACGCACACCTTTGCCGACTCGATCCAGGAGGCGAGCAGTAAGCACGATGCCGACAGTGGATGCCACCGCGAATAGCGGTTTGGACAACGCGCCCAAGGCGTACCCAAACACGGCGAGTCCTTTACGCTTGCCGAGATAATCACTCAAGGTCCCCGAGAACACCTTGACGATCAACGCGGTGGACTCGGCCAGCCCTTCGATCAGTCCGACTGCGAAGGCGTTTGCGCCCAACGTTGTGACCATGAACAAAGGCAGCAGGCTGTGGATCATCTCCGAGGAAATATCCATCAGCATGCTGACAAAGCCGAGTACCCATACACCCGCTGGTATATGCTGTAAGGTACTTTTTGTTGCTGTTGTCATTGTCGACTTGATACCCATAAGCCCGCCTTACTTGAGGTAAGACCGCAGCACGGCCACTACTTGCTCCAAGTCCTCGCTGCGTTGCTGCGGGGGGATGTCATCCGCGCCAAGATGTTCGCGGATGTGTCCTTCCAACACCTCGGCCATCAGACCATTCACAGCGCCCCGGATCGCGGCAATCTGCTGAAGAACTGCCGAGCAATCCGTCTCCTGCTCCAGCGCTTTTTCTAGCGCATCTGCCTGCCCCTTGATGCGCCGTATGCGAGTCAACAACTGCTTCTTGCCCTTGATCGTATGTGGCATGGCATCCTCTTTTTGATTGTCTTAACGTATACTGGAGTATAGTATATGAGATTTACACTAAGGGTTATGAGCGCATGCAATCTTCCCCTTCTGCTGGCTGGCGTCACTCACACGTCTTCAATGAGGGCAACCCACTGGCCGAGAGAAACACTCGCTGGGCCGTCGGGCTAACCGCCTCGATGATGGTGGCCGAGATCATCGGCGGGTGGATGTATAACTCAATGGCGTTGTTGGCCGACGGCTGGCATATGAGTTCGCACGCCTTGGCGCTTGGTCTCTCGGTGTTGGCCTATGGTACGGCCCGACGCTTCGTCCACGACAAACGGTTTGCTTTCGGGACCTGGAAAATCGAGGTGCTGGGAGGCTATACCAGCGCGGTTTTCCTCGTAGGCGTGGCCGGGCTGATGCTCTATCAGTCCGCTGAGCGCCTGATTTCACCAAGCCCCATTCACTACGACCAGGCTATCACCATTGCCGTGGTCGGCCTGCTGGTCAATCTTGCCTGCGCGTGGCTGCTGAAGGACGGCCATGCTCGTCATCACGGCCACGAAAACCACCATGACCACGGTGGTCATGATCACCACCATCACGACCTGAATCTGCGTTCGGCCTATCTGCACGTTGTGGCAGATGCGGCGACGTCCGTACTCGCCATTTTCGCGCTATTTGGTGGCAAGCTCTTGGGGGCAAACTGGCTTGACCCGGTAATGGGTATTGTCGGTGCCGGACTGGTCGCAGTATGGGCGTACGGGTTGCTACGTGATACCGGGCGCGTACTGCTTGATGCCGAGATGGACGCACCCGTGGTGGCTGAGATTTACGAAGTTATCGAGGCGAGCCCAGTGAAAGCTGAAATCACCGATTTGCATGTCTGGCGCGTCGGCAAGGGGAAATACGCCTGCATCCTCTCACTGGCTGTCAAAGATACTGTCGAGCCTGATTACTTCAGACGGCGGATGCGCGTTCATGAAGAACTGGTGCATATCACGGTAGAAGTGAACCAGCGCGGACAGACAGACACGTGACGCGTCGACTACCCTTATTTAGTGAGGGAACTTCAGCATCACCGCAGTACCGCGGCCAAGCTCACTATCCAGCGAAACCGTTCCGCCATGCAATTGCATGATGGACTGGACGATGGCAAGGCCGAGGCCCGTACCCGTCCCCTGCCGCAAACGCGCGCTGTCGGCGCGATAGAAACGGTCGAACAAGTGAGGCAAGTCTTCGGTTGCGATACCTTCGCCAGTGTCACGGACGACAATTTCGGTCTCACGATCCGGCGTTTCCTTGGCCTCTATAATAATTCGCCCCCCGCTGGGCGTATGGCGCAGCGCATTGACGATAAGGTTACTCAATGCGCGCCGCAACAGGCCGGAATCCGCCAGCACAACTCCCACGCCACCAGTGATCAGTTTGATCTCATGCTCGTCCGCCATTGCCTGGTGGAAAGCGCACACGGCGGCAATCTCTTGGTCGAAGGCCAGCGGCTTCTTATCCAACTGCGCGTCGCGATGTTCCGTACGGGCGAGAAACAGCAGCGCATCCACCATTCGGGTCAAACGCTCGTATTCCTCCGCGGCAGATTCGACGCACGCCCGGTACTCCTCGCTCGACCGGGCCTTGGTGAGGGCCATTTCCGCTTCGCCCCGCAGGATGTGCAGCGGGGTGCGCAATTCATGGGCGATATCGGCGGAGAACCTCGCTATGCGGGCGAATGATTCTTCCAGGCGCGACAGAAGTTGGTCGAAATTTGCCGCGAGGGGCTTCAACTCACGCGGCCAGGCATCGTTCCCGATGCGCAGATGCAGATGCGCGGCGCTTAGTTCAGAGACAATCGAAGCCAGACGGGACACTGGCGTCAAGCCTCGCCGGGCGATCAGGTAACCCACTACGACCGCAATGACCAGCGCGATAGCGACAGCCAGCAGCAGGGTTTTTCGGTAGCCAGCCAAAAATTGTTCTTCCTTTGACAGGCTCATCGCTGCATGCACGATGAACTGTGAGCCCGCGTCGAATTTGCCGGAAAGAATGCGATACTTTTTTCCGTCGCTCGACGTCCAGTCCTGCCCGTGTTCATCCGGGGAAAGAGGTGAGGTTGCGAAAGAGCCATGATCGCCGAAAATGGCACCGAAGTCGGGGCTGTCTGCAACGATGTTCCCCTGCCCATTCAGGACCCGAATATAGATGCCGGGTAGCGTTTCCGCCTCGTGCTGAACTTCTTCGCGCAAGGCCGCGTAATCGCTTGGGTGGAGTAACAGAACGGCGCGAGCCTCGGCAATCTTGCCCGCAAGGAGACGATCATCCTCCTGCTGCAGGCGGTCCGTGAGCACCCAATAGAGCATGCTGCCGGCGGAGGCGATCAGCACCACGCTGAGCAGCGCGTACCAAAAAGTGAGACGCGCGGCGATTGAATCCGCTCCTGCGGCGGCGGGTTTAGTCCCGTTCTTCGAGGACATAGCCCACTCCCCGCAGGGTGTGAATCAGTTTCCGGTCACAGGGATCGTCCACCTTCCGTCGCAGTCGGCGCACGGCGACATCGACCACGTTGCTGTCGCCGTCAAAATTCATGTCCCAGACCTGCTCCGCAAGTCGCGTCCGGGTCAACACCTCGCCGGGATGTCGAAGCAGGTATTCCAACAGCCGGTATTCTTGGGGCGCGAGGTCGAGTGGCTTGCCTGCCCGGGATGCCTTGTGCCGCGACAAATCCATGTCGAGATCGGCGAAGCGCAGCATATCCATGCGTCGCGTCGGCGCTCGTCGCAGGATGTTGCGCACACGGGCATGCAGCTCGGAAAAAGCAAAAGGCTTGACCAGGTAATCGTCGGCGCCCAAATCCAGACCCTTCACCCGATGGGAAACGGTGTCAAGGGCGGTGAGCAGGATGACTGGCTGGTGCTCGCGGTATTTTCGGATTTCCTGAAGCACCCGCCAACCATCCTCTTTGGGCAGCATGACGTCGAGCACGATCACGTCATACTCCCCGGTGAGCGCCAGGTGACGTCCGTCAACTCCATCCGTGGCGACATCGACCACAAAGCCTTCCTCGGTCAATCCACGTTTGACGAAGGCGGCCGTCTTAGGCTCGTCTTCAACGATTAGAATTTTCATTATTTTCCCTGATCATCGAGGGACACGACTGGCCTTGTTTTGAAGGAAGCACGCCGCAGATTTTTCTGAATGAATCGGATGTCATTCCCCGCAAGCGTACCTTCCAGTGCCGTCGGTATAACTCAGTTTAAGGGGAGTCTCCCGCGTCCGCGTCTGACCTATACGGTGGTCGCCCGTGAATCTCCCTTCTCCGCCAAGAGAAGTAAGTTTATGAATAAAAGAATACCAAAGTCTGAGCCAGACGAGGTAACACTATGGCAATTCGGAGTTTTCAGAAACCTACTCAACGGATGGTCCACGCTGCCGTCCGAGTTCCCAGGACACGCCACTGCCACGTACTACAGCGGTCATGGTCTGCCCCAGCCGCTGTTCGATCACCGGTTTCCACGGCACCAGACTGAAACCCATCCCGTCATCAAGCATCGCGAAGCGCCCGCTGGCGAGTTGCACATCGCGGCGGTAAATCCCCGTCGTACGTTCACCGTCTGCCAGAGGCCGGTGCGCCAGGCCGGTTTCCGCAGCGATGGTCTTGGCTGTCGCGTCAATCTCGCGCCCACGTAGCGTTCCCAACAGATTGCGCGCCATGATCACGCGCTGTCCGCGCCGTTCAGCCAACCCCTGTTCGACCAGAAAGTCAGATCGTTGGCGTAATGCATCACACACTTGACCGCCAAAGCCGTTGTCGGCGATACCGCTGGCACCACCGATCAACTGCTGATCCAGCCAAGTCGCGCCGATCACGCGGACTTGCCGCTCAATGGGTAGGTGTGAACGCAGTTCCATCGACACGCCGCCCAGCCGCTGCATGTCGTATTGCCGACCTCGCTCGGGCAGGTCCGTCGGCACCCGCCAGACCCCTTCGGCCACGCGCTCGACAATGCCCGCCCGGCGCAGTGCTTCCAGTCGGCGCACATGGGCATCAACCGCCTCCTTGGGGTCGTGCGTAGGCGTGGCCTGGGCCGTGGCCATCGCCAAGTGATGGTCGGTGCGGTACAGGCCATCGGCCGCGAGCGCGGTGATATTCTTGTCGGCCGCCCGGAACTCGGCTGAACCACGTGCTTCGACCACCGCCCCCACCGGATACTGCTCCAGCTCCACCTTGGCATTCAAGGCGATGTAGTGCGCCTTGCCGTCGGTGCCATCGACTACCAGATAGCCCCGGTCATACAACTCGTCGGCTATGCCCTTGGCCGTTACGCGGCCGATTACTGGGCGAGCATTCTCGCCCGGCTCGAACACCGCCATGTCTCGCCGTGCACCGCCCATGGCTCGTTGCATGGTGCGGACGATGTCGCCACGCTCGCCCATCGCCCGCAGAACCTGTTCGGCATCGGCGTGGACGCCCCACACGCCGGGCGATGACTCGTGCGCCAGTCCCATGTGCTGCAAGCGTTGCAGTCGCCCGATCAATAGCACGCGCTGCTGCCTGCGCTTGGGGTCTTCGGTAGGTTGATTGATGTGGACCAACCCACCTTGCGCTTCGCGTTGCAGCGTGCGATCCAGGCTGGTCCAGCGCTCCTGATCGACCTCCCGCCGCAGGCTCTGCTGGATCTCCAGCTCGGTGCGTGGCCCCAGCCATTCGGTGGCCAGTTCGGCGGCGCGTTCGCGCATCCCTTGCGCGATGTAGTCGCGGGAAATGATCAAGTCCTTGCCGGTGCCGTCCTTGCCGCGCAACACGACGTGGGTATGCGGGTTGTCGGTGTTCCAGTGATCCACCGCCACCCAGTCCAGGTTTGTCCCCAGATCGGCTTCCATGCGGCTCATCAGGTGGCGGGTGTAACTGCGCAGGTCGTCGAGCTGCTCGGCGTCCTCGGGCGAGACAATGAAGCGGAACTGGTGGCGGTCTTCCCGTCCACGTTCCTCGAAGGCCGACAGGTCGGCGTTATTCGTTGTCGGTCCATAAGCCTGGCCCGGCTCGCCATCGCGCCCCACGCCATCGCGTTCGATGTAGCGCAGGTGGGTGGTGGTCGAGCGCGAGCCGGCCTGCTTGAGGTTCACCAGCCGGGTCTTGATGGTGACGCGTCGCGAACCCGGTTGCGCAGTTCGGCCGCTAAACCGGGCGGCCACATGCCCTCGCCCAAGGCGTGCACCGGGCCGTGCTCCCGATTTGCGTACTGACTTCCCGCCCGCCTTGCTGACCTCCTTCAAAACCTGCGAGACGAACTTCTGCTGGCGGTTCTTGGGTGCCCCGGGGCGGACGCAGAAACGGTCATCGTCCTGGTTGCTCATGGCATGAACTCCAGCGCAGCACTGCCAAGCCCAGCGGACAAAGCACGCCATTCGATCAATGCGGGTACGGCTTTTGCGCCGCGCACGGCACATGGACACCCAAAGCGCGTGCCGCGCCAACCCACGTGCAGACAAGGCTTTACGCGCACCAGGGTGCCGCGTCCTTTTATCTTGCCCTCCGTCTTTTCCGATCGCTGGCGCGACCGGCTCAGACGGTCAGGCTGCGATGGTCTGCACGGGTGAAGCACCACAGCCGCAGGCTGTGGTGCAAACGATGTGCAGCGGGACTGCACGAAGAACTGCGCGTTCATCGCGTGTCCCACGTCCATAACGGCTGCGCGCTGCCGATCACGGCGGAGTCAGCAATGGGACCGAAGTAGCGGCTGTCGAACGACGCCGGATTGGTTGCACTGAGCAGGAACAGCTCGCCGTCGCGAAGCGGTCGGCATTGCTGCCAGGCCGACAGTAGACGGCCACGACCATCTGTTGCACGTACGCCAGTGACCGCCACGCCGTCGATGCGAACGATGTAATTTTCGATGCACACCTGCTGCGGTGACATCGCACCGATGCGCTTGAGCAGCGGGATGTGCTCAGGCAGGTAGCCGCGCTGCGCAGCCAATGCGGCGGCATCTGTCGGAAGCTGCGCGAGTACGACGCTGCCGACGTGCAGCGAGTCGGGCGGGCCGATGCGATACCAGCCAAGCGGTACGCTGTCGCTGGGGTTGTACACGATGCGCGTAATGGGTGTATGCACGGACGGCCAGGCGAGCGCAGCGATGCCAAGGCCGATGAGCACGACAACAAGGCGGCGGGTGTTCATCGCAACATCTCGCCAGCGAGGTAAGCCGCATGCCGCTCGACGGTGTAAGCCGGCAGCGGCAAACGCGCGGATAGTCGATTGCCCAACGTGCGCCAATACGCGGGCGACACCACCACCGGATCGATGCCGAGCGTTTCGATGGCGTCGATCTGCGGCAGAACTGACTGCACCTGCCGTTCGCCCTCGGCGCACAGCAGCAGACGCGCGCCCGGCTGAATCCCGGCGATGCGCTGTACCGCATCGAGCGGCGTACACGCCTGCAACACCATGAGCTGCCAGCGTGTCGTGCCGTAATCGTTGGATTCCCAGCGTATGCGGCAGAACAATGCGGCGGGCGTGAAGATAGCACAGCGCCGCCAGCGATCCAGTCGCAGCTCGTGCACCGGATGACCGAAGCGCAGATAGAGGTTAATCCGTTGTGCGACGAACGCCAGCGACACACGGGTCAGCGATGTTCCACTGCTGACGCTCGATAGCACGGGACGTGGTGTTGGTTGCGCGTTGCTGGTCGCCTGCGGTAGCGCGTTCATGGCTGCTGCTCCGGGAATTCGTGTTCCAGCAGCGCGCGCAGCATTTCGGCCACCGTGATGCCTTGTGTGAACGCCGCGACCTTGATGCGGGCGCGCAGCGCCGGCGTCACGTCGATGGTTAGTCGGGCGGTGTAGAGATCAGTCTTGCCGATGTCTACACCGTCGCCTTGGCGCACCCATGCGTCCGCGTGCGGGTTTGCAGGCGGGCGTGCGCCAATCGCAACGCGTTTGCCGTTCTTCATCGCGCCATCCTCAAGATTTCATCGGTGAGCGCCGCGATTTCGCGTGCGGCGACGCTGTCCACGTCGAGTTCGCGCGCGAGCTGACCTCTGGCCACGCTGTCGGCAAACACGATGCGCTGCCGAACTTCCGAGAGCAGCGATGGCAGTGGTTGATCGGCGAGTGCACTGCGCGCCTCGCGTCCGATCACTGTGGTGCTGACGCGCCGGTTGATGATGAAGGCCGCGCGCAGCGCTGGTCGGAACACCTGCGCTTCGCGGATCAGCGACACCATCTCGGCGCTGGCCCACACGTCGTAGGGGCTGGGCTGCACTGGGATCAACACGAGGTCAGCCGCGAGCAGCGCGGAGCGCGCGAGGGCGGCGATCCGGGGCGGGCCGTCGATCACGATGTGATCGCAGCGCCGGGCCAATTCTGGCGCTTCCTGATGCAGGGTTTCCCTGGCCAGACCGACGGCGCTGAACAATCTTGGTAAACCATTCTGGCTGCGGCGCTGGGTCCAATCGAGTGCCGAACCTTGCGGATCGGCATCGAGCAGGATCACTGAGCTGCCTTGCATGGCCAGCTCGCCGGCAATATGCGTGGCGAGCGTTGTCTTGCCGACCCCGCCTTTCTGGTTCAACAGCGCGATGATCATGATGCGCTGCCTCGGTTTATCCACAGCGCGCGGGGTCTTCTTATCGTTAGTTTTATAGATTCAAAGTTAGAACCTAAGTTAGGCAACGCCGAAACCCCTGCTGTGCAAAGCTTTGCGATGCGTTCGCACTCCCGATAGCACGACAGCGCCACTCCTGATAGCACGAGGATTCTCACTCCCGATAGCACGAGCGGATTCACCGTTTTTCCACAGGCACAGCGCCGGCACCGAAGCTGCCGCCCGGCCGCAGCGGTGCCGTTGACGGCACGGCGCGAAAGGTCAGCACTTCCGGCCTGTGCCTCTGCCTCAGGACGGCGAGCGTGTAGCCCGGCAAGGGCTGGCGCGCCACGATGCGGCGAAGGTCGTAGGCGAAGTCGGTGAAGCGCGCCAGACTGCCGGACTTGCGGTGCAGCTGCGGAAAGTCGAAGCGCCAGCCCTCGCGCTGCCAGCCCCCGTGTTTGCGCACCAGACGGTACAGCCAGCGTTCTATCCCGCCGGTCAGGCGGAAGTAGTTGGCGTCGATGGTCAGCACCAGACTCTCGTCGAACACACCGGCATAGAACCAGTCCGGCAGGATCAGCTCGATGCCCAGCGGCCGGCCTTGGCCGTCCGCACGTTCCTTCCATTCGTTGATCCACGAGAAACGATGCAGGCGCCGCGCATTGGGTTGGCGAATGGATGTGGCTACGCTGGTGGACTGCAAGCGATCCAGCGCGGCCTTGAGGCGCTGGTAGTCGCGCAGCGACGTGCCGCGGCCGATGAAGCGCAGGATTTCGTAGGGCGTCGCCGCCATCAGCCGCGACGAACGGATGCCCGCATCGCGCGCCTCGACGATCTGGCTCGCGGCCCAGATCAGGATGTCGGCATCCCAGATGGTCGCCAGGCCATGCTCGGCCGTGCCTTCGACCCGAACCGTCACGCCGCTGGTGCGAAAGTCGATCGGAACCGTGCGCTTGCTCTTGGCCAGTGAGAAGAACGGGTAGGCCATCAGGTCTTGCGCATCGCGTGCTGGCAGTTCGCCGGAGAAGGCATGGAACAGTTCGAGCTGCTCGCGCTGCGGGTCGTGCCCGATGACCATTGAATGCAGTGTCCATCGCCAGATCAGCGCGGGCCGGAACGGCGCGCGGCGTACTCGGGGTCGGAGGTCATCTCGAAGCTGCGCGAATCTGCCCACGCTTCGAGGTCGGTGATGGCGTACATCACGCGCCGACCGAATTTGCGAAAGCGTGGCCCGCCGCCGATGACGCGCTGCTTCTCCAGCGTGCGCGGCGACAGCCGCAGAAACTCAGCGGCTTCGTCGTTGGTCAAGTAGCGCGCGGGCTGCTTGGTCTGGGCAGGCTGCTGGGTGGCAGTGGGTGCGGGATACGGCCGTAACGGTGCGGGTCTCATGGCATGTGCCTCCATCGGTCAAGATCGGCGACGAAGCAATCGCCGCCGGATGGAAGCAGTCTCGGGAAAGTCAGGCGTTCTGCGCAGGGACGTTTTGCGTCGCCGCGCTAACGTCCCTGTTCGGCCTTGCCGAGTTAGAGTAGGCGGTGGTATCCACCATCCATGAGCGTTTGCCCGCACCGGATCATGCGGCGGACATGGGCGCGCAGATCGCCGTCGTCGTACCAGCGCTCGGTAACGGCTGCGATGCCGAACAACACTTCGGCCACGCCGCGCTGCGAAGCACCGGCCAGCGTGCCGTCGAGCGCCTGCAGGGTGCGCATGTGGAGCATTGACGCGCGGCCTGGTCTGTCCATGGCGATTGCGGTGCAGTGCGCCTCGGCGGCGTCGAGCATCGCCAGTTCGGCTTCGATTGCGCGCCAGCGCTCGCGAAGCTGGCAACCGGCGCGGACGGCATAGGCGTAAGCCATGCTGTCTTCCAGTGCGGGAGATATCGCCATGCGCAGCATGCGGTCGACGAACTGGATGGTCAGCACCAGGCGCTTGCCGTCGTGCATCAGGTGCTTGCGGCCGGGGAAGCGCCAGAGCTGGAACGGCAGCGCATCGGCTGTGGGATCGGCGTCGGGATAGACCTGGATTACGGATGAGGGGTCAGGGAACCAGTCGGGGTGCGCGTCGCGTGCATCGCGCGCGGGGTCTTCCAGCAGGCGCAAGCCCCAGCGATGCGCCTCGTGCAGCGGTCGGCGCCGGTGACGTTGCCAGACGCGCCGGTATTCCGGGTTGCGCCGCAGGTATTCCCAAGCCAGCGCGGGGCCATCCAGATGCAGGACGTACAGGTATGCAGCGCTTGGGTGCCAGTGAGCGTCGTTCGAATCTGCCATGGCGAAATCTCCTCTCGGATGGAAAGAAATCAATCGACAAGGTGGCCGATAACGAGCTGGGCATTCGCACTATTTGCGACTGCATTGCGCCGCTGCGGAACTAAGTAACGATCAATACAAACAAGGTCAGGACCCAGACCCAAGAAGACGCAATGCGAACCATTGCGGCATCGCACGGAGTGGCCCATCAGCGACGGCCAGTAGGGTTCGATCAGTCGTTGATCGATCCATCGGCCCGAGCCAGCCGGGCGTACTCAGACAGCCGCCGCCTTGGCGTGAAATGCGGATCGCATGCAACGGCCAGATTTCTTGGCCCGCGCATGCTTTCCAAAACTGACAGCCGTACATGGCCCAGTTCTGGCGTGCCCATGCCGAGGTCGAGCAGCCCGAACGCGGTATCGCCGTCGTCAGGATCAAGTTCGGTCAACAACCAGGTCGCGTGCGCGTCCAGGGTGAGCAGCTTGATGACTGGCAACGGGTCGCGTTTCTCGCCGCGCGCGGCGGCAGCGCCATTGTCCAGCAGTTGTGCACGTTGATCGTCGGTGATGAGTGGTTTCATGGTCGCTGCGCGCAAGTGGTCACGATCAACTGGGCGTTAGTTTTGCGCAAACGTGCTGATACGCCAAAGCGTGACAGTGCAAGTGCGCTTCTGCGCCAAATCAACGAAGCGGATTCCACCAAATCCGTGGATTCACGAATCGACGAACGCGTAGATACGGAAACCAAGATTTCAGTAAAAGCGGCTTTCAGCATAGATACGCCCGGTGCAAGTTTAAGCAGGGGAGACCATAAAATGAACACTATAGATTGTAGTCCTATAGGGCGCTATCGGGTGTCATCTTCGTTTTACATGAAACGATTTGATGACATCGAAGAACTCATTCCCTGCGGCGCTCAAGACAGTCAGAAAAGCCCGTGGCCTCAGCCAGGAAGCTTTCTCGGACGTGTCGAGCCGCACGTACATGAGTTCGCTCGAACGTGGCCTGAAAAGCCCGACCTTGAGCAAGGTAGCCGAGCTGTGCGAGGTCATGGACGTGCATCCGCTCACGCTGCTGACGCTGGCCTATGGCGGCGACAGCAAGGGGGTGGGTGAAGTCATCGAGCGCGTGCGGCGCGAGCTGGCCGCCATCCAGGCCAAGAGGGACAAATAGGCTAGAAAAGGGCGCTGCCCAGTGGCAGCGCCCGCGTGACGGCTACGTCACGATTCGCTCCGCCAACCGCGCTTCACGCGCATAGGCGCTGATCGGTTTCGTTGCCATGAAGTGCAGATCCCGCTCGACCGGAAGTCCGAGACGGCCACGCACGGATTGCAGCTCCGCCAGGCTTACATAGCCCAGCTCCGGGAAGCCATGCCCCAGATCACAAAGCCCGAAAGCACGGTCTTCGTCGTCCGGGTCAATCTCAGTGAGCAGCCAGGTCGCGCCGGCGTCAGGAGTGAACAGTTTGACCACGGGTGGTGGGTCGAAGTTTTCGTTTTCGAGGGACTGCCGGCCGTTGGCCAGCAGTTGTGCGCGTTGTTCGCCGGTGATGAGCTTCGTCATGGTCTTCTCCTTGGAAGGATTCCGGGCGGGATTGCCCGAGAACGCCGTGGTACGTTGAAGGGAACAGCAAGCCAGCCCATCCACACCAATGCACACTGGACTCGGCAAGCGCAGCGCGCAGGCGTCTGCCGACCGAAGGGAGGGAACGATGGAAGCCAAAGGGGCGAGACGCCATGGGCGGCTCGATGCGCAGCACGACAGCGCGACCCGGTATCACCGGGGACGCACGGATGCCTTCATTGCAAAACCCCACAAAACCACAGAACCGTAAATCCGCAGAAGCGGCTTTGCACTCACGCGCGAATGCGGGTGCCCGGCGCTGCGGAAATCAATGATGGCCTTCGTCGGCCGCAAAGACTTCCTTGGCCGCAGTCAGGCCATTCAACGCCGCAGGAAAACCGGCATAGACCGCCATCTGCATGATGACCTCGACAACCTCGTCGCGTGTCACCCCCACGTTCAGCGCGCCCTGAATATGCACCTTGAGCTGCGGCGCTGCATTGCCCAGCGCGGTGAGCGCGGCCACCACCGCGATTTCGCGGCTTTTCAGATCAAGACCTGGGCGCGAGTAAATGTCCCCGAACGGGAACTCGATCAGATAGCGCGCGAAGTCCGGCGCGATATCGCGCAGGCTGTCGATGACGCGCACCCCGGCGTCACCGTCGATTTCTCGCAGTTTTGCGAGACCTTGTGCGTAGCGGCTTGGAAGCATTGGTATTCCCTTCATCAGGATTGGAAGTTTGCGGAAGGGAACGTTCGAGCACCCGGTAGTGTTCAATCTTCGCTTGCAGCACCTTGACCGACTGTTGCATCAGCTTGATCGAAGCCTGTACGTCGGCCAGATGGGCTTCGAGCATCTGCCGACGTTCCGGGGCTGTGGCGTTCCCTTCACCGCGAAGCCTGGCGAAGACCTGCATCTGCCCGATCCGCATATGGGTCGTGCGCAGGCGCAACAGGAACCCGATCCAGTCCATGTCCGAGGCCGCATAGCGGCGCTGGCCACCGGGCGCGCGCGCCACGGGGGCGATCAGCCCGGCACGCTCGTAGTAGCGCAAGGTATGCGCGCTCAAGCCAGTGCGCGTAGCGACCTCATTGATGGTCAGGCGGGTATCCATGCCGGTAATCCTAAAAGTTAGAGTGCACTCGAAGTCAAGAGCATGCACGCATTTATTCTGATTTGCACCGCTGGCCGCGAGTCACCGTGTTCGGGAAAAAACGCCCCGCCGAAGCAGGGCGTCGAGGGCGACGATCAATCGCCCTTGCTGCGCGACCAGATCAGGTTGTGCGAGCCGTCCTCGCCTTCGACCAGGCGGGCGTAGATGGTCGCCGGGAACGACGGGTCATCCAGGGTCGCCGACAGGTAGGGCCGTTCCGCTTTGCTGACTTTCTTCCAGGCCGCGCCGATCTCGAAGTTGCCGGCGACGATGCGGTAGTCCGGGGCGTTCTCGCTTTCCTTGGCGTTCGGAATGAATTTGACCTTGACGTTGAGCGTCAAGGTGCGAACCGTGCCGGTGAAGCTGTCGTTCTGTGCGGTGAAGGTGCCGATGTTTGCCATGATGAATCTCCTTTTGGTGGTGCAAGGTCGCGCCCATCGCGGCCTTGTCGGTGATCCAAATGGAGAGGTACGGGCGGGTTGCATCGCGCAGCGGCCGCAACGCAGTGGAGGACCGGGAGGAACAAGAAATTTGATTCGCGAGGAAGGCACGCAGTGCCGGGGAAATTTGTTGGGCCGGACGGTTGCAGCCATGAAGCCCGAGGCGTAGCCGTTGCCTCGC